>NZ_VYWO01000002.1 GCF_008726925.1 Aerococcus sanguinicola
TTATTGCTGACTTTTTATAGTTGTTTGCTCAACTATTTATTGTTTGAATTGTTGGTTCATCAACTCGAAGTTGATGCCCTACACAATTGGTTCGTCTTCTTTGTTCAGTTTTCAAAGGTCTATCTCGCCTCTTTTGAGACAACTATTTAATGATATCTCATCGAGAACGAAATGTCAAGAACTTTTTCAAATTCTTTTTTTCGTTGCTTCCCATTAGAAACAACTTTTATAGTATACCGTACTCAACGGGTCTTCGTCAAGACTTTTTTCAAAATATTTATTTTTTCAAGGTCTTTTTGAGGACAAGGAATATAATATCAGCTTTCAGAACTTTTGTAAAGTCTTTTTTATTAATTTTCCCTAGAAAAATATAACCGGCTTTATTTGCGCCCTTTCTCTAATAAAAATTAAACTCTGGCTAGGCCAGTCAAGGCCCAGTCAGAGTTCCTAGTTACTCGCTAGCAGCTTCTGCTCTTTGTCCTACCAATTCTTATCGATAAAATCTTGGCGTCCTGATCCTCGGCGGTAACGTTTGTAGTGGTCAGGATTCTTCCGATAGAAATCTTGGTGGTAGTCTTCAGCAGGGTAAAAGGTCTGGGCAGCTTCAATCTGAGTCACAATTGGATCATCAAAACGCCCACTTGCTTCGAGCGCGGCCTTGGAGTCCAGGGCTGCCTGCTTCTGTTCTTCATCGGCGTAAAAAATCACCGGCCGGTAAGAGTCTCCCCGGTCAACGAATTGTCCCATAGCATCTGTGGGATCGGTTTGCTGCCAGTAAATCTTTAGGAGGTCCTCATAGGAAATTTGTTCAGGGTCATAAGTGATTTCAACGGCTTCCGTGTGCCCTGTATTGCCGCGGCAGACCTCTTCATAAGTAGGATTGGCTACATGCCCACCCGTATAACCGGATACTACTGAATGGATACCGGGATATTGGTCGAAGGGCTGAACCATACACCAAAAACATCCCCCTGCAAAAATTGCTTTCTTCTCTGCCATACCGTGTCACCTTCCTTTGAATTGTATGCTTACTTCTATTGTAACAGCTTTTGACTATTCGACCTAGTTCTAGGCCTCAGCTAAAAAAGAGGCTCGAGCCCAATGCTCCAACCTCCTCTTATTTAAGACTGACTGAATTTCTAGCCCAGAGCGTTCTCTTTAGTGATCTTAGTGACACCACCCATATAAGGAACGAGTACTTCTGGGATGGTCACAGAGCCATCCGCATTTTGGTAATTTTCTAGGACAGCTGCTACCGTTCGGCCAACAGCTAAACCAGAACCATTCAAGGTATGAGCAAGTTGTGGCTTACCATTCTCATCCCGGTAACGAATCTTAGCCCGGCGTGCCTGGAAGTCCACACAGTTAGAACATGATGAAATTTCACGGTAGGTATCTTGGGCAGGGATCCAAACTTCAATGTCATAAGTCTTAGACGCTCCGAAGCCCATGTCCCCTGTACAGAGAACGATGCGGCGGTAAGGTAATTTCAGCATGTCTAAGATATTTTCAGCATTCTGGGTCATGCTTTCTAATTCATCAAAGGATTGGTCTGGTTTAGCAAATTTAACCATTTCAACCTTGTGGAATTGGTGGAGGCGAATCAAACCCCGGGTATCCCGACCTGCTGAGCCTGCTTCTGAACGGAAGCAAGGCGACATGGCCGTAAACTTAATCGGTAATTCTTCGCCTGGGATAATATCTCCTGCATAGTAGTTAGTCAAGGTCACTTCAGCCGTAGGAATCAAGGTCAGGTCACGGTCATCATGTTCGATCTGGAAGACATCTTCAGTAAATTTAGGGAATTGTCCTGTCCCATACATGGCCTTGTCATTAGCGAGATAAGGAGTAATGGTTTCAATATAACCTTCTTTGGCATGTTGGTCCAGCATGAAGTTGTAGAGGGCCCGTTCCAACTTAGCGCCCATCCCGCGGTAGTAGAGGAAGCGTGAGCCTGCCACTTTACCACCAGCTGCGAAGTCCAGAATACCTAAGTCTTCGCCAATTTCATAGTGGGCCTTAGGAGTGAAGTCGAATTCAGGTAAGTCGCCTTTGCGGTGAATCTCTTCATTGTCGTCTTCGTCTTCTCCGACCGGAACACCTTCAGCGGGTAAGTTAGGGATACGGGCCAGAAGATCATGGCGTTTCTCCTCTACTTGTTTCACTTTTTGGTCTAATTCCGCAATTTCTTTGCCAAGGTCTTGCATGGCCTTAATCTTGTCGTCGGCATCTTCCTTGTTCCGCTTCAATTGAGCGATCTCTTCTGAGGTTTGGTTGCGGACTTTCTTCTCTTCTTCAACCTGCACCAGAAGCTTACGGCGTTCTTCATCGAGAGCCATCACTTGGTCTAGCTCTTCCCGGCTCACCCCGCGCGTTTCCAGCAATTGGGCTGTTTCTTCAAAATTATTTCTTAATTGACGCATATCAATCATGGGTCTTCCTCCTCTATTAAAGTCAATGATCTAATAAAAAAAGCTATTTCGAGCCCTTCCTGATTCAGAAAGGGACGAAATAGCTGCTAAAATCTGCATTATCGCGCGGTACCACCCTGCTTCAGCATATCAACATATGCCTGCTGCACTCTCCAGTTAACGGTCTGTCCGGAAATGCTTCACCCAGACCTGGGCTCGCACTCAGTGATTGTGTGGATTCAATGATACCAAGTACCCGTTCGCAGCAAACACGGACTCTCTTAAACTTAGCCATCACTTACTAGTCACAATCTTACTTTTTTAATTTTAATCTATTAAGGCTATTATAATCTTTCTCTTAACAAATGTCAATTTGCTTTTGCGGCTTGGCTATGGAGCCAGTGCTCCACCTGGTCAACCAGCGTCTCAATGAGCTGAGACATCCGCCGGGTTACTCGGACAATGGGACTCAGGCTCTCCACTTCCTCACTCGGCACAATGGCATTGGTCAGTGTCATCGCCTGTCCCTCGGCATCTTCGAGGAAGGGCAGGTCAATGGTCACTTGGTTCACGGCTTGATCAGGATCGAGTGGGGCCTTCACCTGCAGGCTGCCTTGGGGGGTATACTGCCAATTCTCCGCATAGGCTTCAACCTTCTCTTGAGCCCAGTCTAGGCCTTTGGGGAGGAAGGCGGCTGAATTGTCTTGGTAAAGCAGGTCCACTTGGTCTTGCCGGCCTTGGTAGACAGCGACCTGGTCCCTAGACGCAAAGACTTCGCCCTTCTGGTGGATTAGGGTCCATGCCAGGTTGTCCTGCAGACCATTGAGTAACTTATTGGTTTCCCGGTAGCGGGCCTCATTATCACGCGCCCCCAGGGTCACAAGGAGGACGGGCCGGTCGTTAATCCGGCTAACAATCAAGATACAAGCCCCAGCCAAGTCTTCGGTTCCGGTCTTAAGGCCCAAGACATCCTCGCGACCATGGGCGAGGCCAGGGAGAAATTCATTGAAGTTAACCATCCGGAAGCTCGTCTCTGGATTGACTTGGAAATCTTTGACAGGGACTGCTGACCGGGTCAGGATATCGGGATAGTCCTTCAACAAGTGCTGGGTCATCCGCAAGAGGTCGATCCCCCGCATCTGGTTCTCATCCTGGCTCGTGTATTGGTCGCCATGGGTCGTCTGATACTTCCCATCCAAACCCGAAGCGGTATAGAGCTTATAATCTGTAATACCGAGAGATTCGAGCTTGTCTCCCATCTGATCGACAAATGTCGCTTCATCTCCTGCCACATATTGGGCCAAGGCAACAATGGCTGAATTCGCCGAATAAATCAGGGTCGCATCGATCAAGTCACCCGCTGTATAAAAATCCTCCGAAGTATCCAAGGGGACATTGGATAAGTTAGGCTGCCTAGAGAGTTCAGCCACCCCCTCAGACACAGGTATCTTGGTATCGAAGTCTAATTTACCAGCCTTGATGGCATCATAGACCACATATAAGCTGAGCAATTTGGTCAGGGAGGCAATGCCATGGAGCTCATCATCTTGGTAGCGGAAGAGGGCCTGACCTGTCGCTGGGTCCATAGCGGCAGCTTGGTCAACTTCTAAGTTCAATTGACTCGCTAACTGGCTAGAAAAGTCACCCAGGCCCGTTCCCTGGTCCTCTGCAAGGACCAAAGTCGGACTAATAACCGTCCATAACAAAGTCAAAACGAGCCCCACTTTAAACACTTTCAGCTTCTTTCCAAGAGTCATCCATTCAACCTCTCTTCCTGGTAATGATTCGGAATTGTAAAAATAAAACGTGTGCTATGACTATCTGATTCAGCCCAAATCTTGCCATGATGATGGAAGGCCACCCCTTCTGCAATAGCCAGGCCTAGGCCGCTACCAGATTGCTCTTGCGACCGGGAACTGTCTACCCGGTAGAAACGTTGGAAAAGACGGTCCAAGGCATCTTGGGGAATCTCGTTGCCATCATTTTCAACGACGAAGCGGGTTTCTTCCGCATCCTGGCTAATCGCCACACGGACATAGTCGCCCTCGCCACCATACTTGAAGGCATTGGTTAGTAAGTTAGAGAAGACCCGCGCCAATTGCTCTGGATCCACATCCACAATAATTTCTTGGTCTTCGGGCGCATCCAAACGAAGCTCCCGGCCAGCCTGTTCTGCCTCCATCTCAAATTCCACTAACATCTGCTGGAGCATCCGCACCACATTAATGGGCATCACATTGAGCTTAATATTGACCTGGCTAATCTTCGTATATTCAAACAGGTCATTCACCATCCGCTGCAATTGAAGAGACTTGGTATAAGCAATATGGGCGTAGTGCTTCATCTCTTGCTCATCGTTATAGTGGCCACTCTCCAAGAGACCCAGGTAACCAATCACTGAAGTCAGCGGGGTCCGAATATCATGGGACATGTTAACAATCAATTCATCTTTCGATTGTTCAATCCGGCGCTCCTCTTCCATGGCTTCCACCGTACTATCCACCAGGCGGTTAATCGAGGAAACCACCGGCTTCATCGAATCCAGGTGCTTGCTCGAGATCCGGTGGTCATAGTTTCCCTTAGAGATAAAATGCAACTCATCTAAGATATAACCCAATTGGACCGTCCGATAGCGGCGGTAAATCCGCCAAGCCACCGCGCCCAGGCCAATCACCACATAGCAGAGGGTAAAGCCTAAGAAGAAATTCTGCTGGAAATAGGGTTGGAGGATAATCGAGAAGGGATTTTGCTGCATAATCTGGACATAGTAATAATCGTAGGCAAAGATCAACACGAACATAATGCCAAAATAGCCTAGCAAAAGAATGGCTGTCCAAACCACCGCCTCAAAGCAAACTTCGAGAAAGACGCGGTATTTACTTCGTTTGGAATGATACATGAGCTTGCCTCCCTTCATCTTTAGGCACTAGGCTTGGTCAGCTGTCGGATCGACAATCCGGTAGCCTACCCCCCAAACCGTTGAAATCACCTTGTCGCCATTGGTTGCCTTACCAATCTTATCGCGTAAGTGGCTGACATGGACCATCACCGTCTTGGCAGAAACAACCGAATCCTGCTGCCAAACTCGTTCAAAAATTTCGTCTGCACTGAAGACTTCATTCGGATGACTGGCCAAGAGATAGAGAATACCGAATTCTAAAGCTGTCAGCTGGATCTCTTTGCCATCAATCGTCTTCACCTCATGAGAATTCTTATGGATGGTCAGAGGGCCAATCTCAATCGTGTCCGTATTATTCTCATCGGACAAATTCGCCCGCCGCAAGAGGGACTTCACCCGGGCCATCACTTCTAGGGCGTTGAAGGGTTTGGTCACATAGTCATCTGCCCCAGTCGTTAAACCTGAAATCTTGTCCATATCGCTCGACTTAGCCGATAACAAGAGGATTGGAATCTCAACATTCCGCCCCCGCAATTCCTTCAAGAGGGTCAAACCATCCTTACCTGGCATCATAATATCCAAGATCATCAAGTCAATATCCGGATTATCCACCATCTGCTTGAGGGCATCATCCCCATCAAAAGCTTGGACCACCTGGTAGCCCTCATTCTTAGAATAAATCGTCAGTAACTCAACAATATCCTTATCATCATCTACAATCAATAACTTCATCTCGCCACTCCCTTACACAAAATTTATTTACACACTATTTCTAAAGACATACTCCCCTATATTTTAGCAAAACATCCCTATGATTGTTTAAAGAAAACCCACAAATCTCCTTAAGAAAGCATTAAATCAAAGGGTGTGAGACTTGGCGCTTAGGCTTGGATGATTGGAGCAAGTCAGAATAAGAGCGAAGTAGTCGCTCGTTTCAGACTTGTGAAATCACCCCAAGCCTGCCAAGTCGAACCCGACTACAAAGGGTGTGAGGGCGCGCGGTTAGCTTCCTTTCACTGGAGCAAGTCACCAGAGCAGTCGATCAGACTGCGGCGGAGACTTGTGAAGTGACAAGGAAGCTGCGCGACCGAACCCAACTAGGGTGTGAGCAAGAGCGTTTAGGCTCGGATAATTGCTCTCGGAAGCTCTGAGCGCAAATCGCAAGCGTCATTTTGTATTCGTCAGCTCTGAATACAAATCACCCAAATCCCAATCGAAGTCTTGGACTGTGGCTTGCTCCCTCCGCAGCATCCTTCCAAACACAGCCCAAAGAAAAAGAGCAGGCTGCCCTGCTCTCTTTTCTATTCATCTAAGGGGTCTATTTTAAGGCATCGACAATGGCTTTGTTGAAGGCATCCAAGTCTGCTGGGGTCCGGCTTGAAACAATACCGGATGGATCAATGACAACTTCTTCATCAAAGAAGTTAGCGCCCGCATTTTTCACATCGACAGCAACTTGTTTAACGGCTGTAATGGATTTTCCCTTCAATACGTCAGCATTGACCAGCAATTGAGGGGCGTGGCAAATGGAGAAAATAGGCTTGCGCTTGAATGCAAAGTGACGAACAAAATCTAATACGCGCTCGTCGCCCCGTAATTTGTCAGGTGAATATCCCCCAGGAATGAGCAAGGCATCATAGTCTTCGCCTTTCGCTGCGTCAATCCCAACTGCGACTTCTACTTCTGTGCCTTCACTTTTACCTTTAACGGTTTGGCCAGCTTCGAGTCCCACGGTCACGACTTCGTGTCCCGCAGCCTCGAGGGCTTCCTTAGGTGATGTAAACTCTGAATCTTCGAATAGGTCTGTGATAATTGCTGCAATTTTTGCCATAAATTATGGAACCTCCTTCAATTCAATACACGTTCAACTTCTCTTTCATCCTAACATGTCAGCCTGGCAAAGGCGAGTAATCCGCTCAGCCTGACTATAAGAAAAACGCCTAGCCTGGGCTAGACGCTTGTCCTTGCTCTTATCCACGTGAATAGTTGGGGGCTTCCTTGGTGATTTGGATATCGTGTGGGTGGGATTCGATCAGACCTGCCGCTGACATGCGAACAAACTGGGCATTTTGGCGGAGGTCTTCAATATTGTGTGCCCCGCAATAGCCCATACCGGACCGGATGCCGCCGACCATTTGGAAGATGATATCGACCACTGAGCCCTTATAGCTGACCCGGCCTTCGATACCTTCTGGGACGAGCTTGTTGGCTTCGTTCACTTCACCTTGGAAGTAACGGTCAGCTGAGCCCTTCTTCATGGCACCCAGACTGCCCATGCCGCGGTAGGTCTTGAAGCGGCGGCCTTGGTAGATCTCAATCTCACCTGGGGATTCGTCTGTCCCTGCCAACATGGACCCCAGCATCACAGCGTGGCCCCCAGCAGCCAGGGCTTTAACAATATCCCCTGAGTACTTAATCCCCCCATCGGCGATGATGGTCTTGCCAAATTCATTAGCGACTTCAGCAGCATCATAGATGGCGGTTAATTGGGGAACTCCTACCCCAGCGACTACCCGGGTGGTACAGATTGAACCCGGCCCAATGCCGACTTTGACAATATCGACCCCTGTTTCAAAAAGGGCCCGGGTGCCTTCTGCAGTGGCCACATTCCCAGCAATCAAAGTGACATCTGAGAACTGGTCGCGGATTTCCTTGACCTTGCGGAGAACACCCGTGGAGTGACCGTGGGCAGTATCAATCACAATAGCGTCCACGCCTGCTTCTATGAGGGCCTTGGCCCGTTCGAAGGTATCTGAAGTGACACCAACAGCTGCCCCACAGACTAAACGCCCCTTGGCATCTTTCGCTGCATTCGGATAGTCGGTCACGTTTTGGATATCTTTGAAGGTAATTAGACCCGTCAAGCGACCTTGGTCATCAATCAAAGGGAGTTTTTCAATGCGGTATTTTTGTAGGAGGGCTTCGGCTTCTTCTAGGCTAGTATTAGAAGGCGCGGTGACCATTTCTTCCGTGGTCATATATTCATGAATCGGTTCGGATAGGTCGCGGACAAAGCGAATATCGCGGTTGGTGATGATCCCCAGTAATTCACGCGAGCTTTCATCCTTGACGATGGGAACCCCACTGATCCGGTAGCGTGCCATCAAGTCTTCAGCTTCTTGCACCTTGTTGTCTGGGAAGAGGTAGAAGGGGTTCGTGATGACACCACTCTCAGAGCGCTTCACCTTGCGAACTTCTTCAGCCTGGCGGTCAATAGTCATGTTCTTATGGATAATCCCTAGGCCGCCAGACCGTGCCATAGCAATGGCCATATCTGCTTCCGTTACCGTATCCATAGAAGCTGATAGGATGGGGACATTCAATTTCAAATGGTCAGATAGCTGGATGGCTAAATCCGCTTCATCAGGTAGGACATCACTTGCAGCAGGCACGAGTAAGACATCATCGAAGGTAATTCCTTCTTTGACAAATTTATTTTCCCAGTTCGACATGGTGTTAATCCGCTCCTTTTCCTTTTTAGATTATTCAATAGGATAGCCCGAACTTCCGAAATTGTCAACAATTATTTTAATCTTTCGCGGTTAATAGCGAACTTTTTATTTAAAAATTATTTTATTGTTCGTCTTATAGCTTATTTTGAAGGACTGAGAGGGCTTGGTCAGCTTGGAAGCCTTGACCATCGATAAAGACGGCTGGACTGGCTTCAACGCCCACTGCCTTGCCTTCTTTGTAAGCGGCTTTGAGGGCTGCTTGGTTGCCTTGATAGCGGTAGCCCAGTTCTTCTTCTGCGAATCTAAAGACCCCTTCAAAGTCGGAAGCCACCCATTCGGGACGCCGGGCGAGGATCTCTTCCACTTGGTATAAAGCTTTCTCTGGGCTTTGATAGTCCACAAAGCGCTGCATCACTTCGCCCTTGTAGCTGCCCCCATGCCGCAAGCTAAAGAGCTTGGTCACTAGGCGCACTTGGCCCGAAGCAAGCGCTTGGCGCAGAATCGGGAAAGCTTCCTTGACGTAGGCTGCTGATTCTGCTTCATAGAGGTCAATAAATTGATAGATGGTCTTTTCTGCCTGGTCTGAGCCGACTACAAAACCAATATCCTCGCTCAGAGCATCCGGGTCAAAGTCATTGGCTAAGTCTTGGTCTTCTAGCGCCTCTGCCAGCCACTTGCGGATGGTGAAGTGGTCTTCGTGTTCATCTAAGATGTGGCCTGCCAGGAAGACAGTAGGAACGAAGCGCACCCCGTTGTCTTCCCCTTCTTGGCGGATCGCCTGGGCGACTTCTTCATTATTCTGCCGCTCGAGTCCAACCACATTCTCCACCCAATCTTTAACGCCATCGTGGTCCAATTCTCCCCAAACATCCTGGTTGGCATAGAAATAATGGATCAACTGATAGGATTCTTCTGGTCGGTCATAATCAATATATTGGTGGAGGACATTGGCCTTGGACAACTCATGCTTGTCGCGGTCGTAGGATTTGATAATCCGCTGCAACTTGCCTGCTGCCACCCACTCGTCTAATAAGTAAGAATTGTTTTGGAAGAACTTCCGGGCAAAAGGACAGCGGTAATTAATAAATTCAATCGATTTAATCGGCGCATCATCGCAGCCCAATTTTATACCGAGCTCTGTGCCGATTCCCTTTGGATTAATATCTGCCGTATTCATATAGAAATAACCTCCTCAGTTAAGTTAAGTTCATTGTAACAAGAAGCAAGGCCAAGGACTATAAAAAGCCCTCACTTAAAGAAAGTAAAAAGCCTACAAACTTGAACGATTAATCCAAAGTTTGCAGACTTGACGCTAACTAACTTGTTGACGCATTGGCTACTGAGCCTTTCCTAGTCATGGCTATACTTTCTATGGTAGTGGATAAATTTTAGAAGATAGAAGCCATGCAGGAGATAAATGGGGCAGGCTAGCGTCAACCAACTTCGAAGCGATATGCCAGATACCTTAAACAGGACTAGGACAAGAATTGGAATCAGGATAGAAATAACAAAGACATCTTTTCGGTAAATCACGGGCTGAGTCATTTCTAAAATCACCTCAATTATTTTGAATCTCGCTTCATATTTTTATATTATCAAAAAAACGACCCTATCAAGTCTAGTATGCTTACGATGACCAATCGAAAGTTTCCGATTAACAAAACTAAGCTAGCAAAAGAAGGCTAGCTTAGTGAAGGATTATTTGTCTGTTTAGCTGGTCTGCTCATAGCCCTAGTCGGGTTCGACTTGGCAGACTCGGAGTGATTTCACAAGTCAGAAACGAGCGACTACTTCGCTCTTATTCTGACTTGCTCCAATCATCCGAGTCTAACCGCCAAGCCTCACACCTTGTATAGTCGGGTTCGGTCGCGCAACTTCCTTGTCACTTCACAAGTCTCCGCCGCAGTCTAGTCGACTGCTCTGGTGACTTGCTCCAGTGAAAGGAAGCTGACCGCGCTCCCTCACACCCTGTTAGAACAATGTGTTGGTCTGGATGTTATAAGTTTTCTTGTACCACCATCTGCCGACGAAAGCGATGACGGCGATGGCGAAGTAGAGGAAGGCGGGGAGGACGATGTTGATGCTGGCGGGGATAAGAATTGTGCTCAGGCTGACCACGCCGATCCAGGCAATGACAACAGCCGCCCCAACGCCGATATAGCGGAGGATGGGGTGCTTGGCGTCCCGGTCCATGTTTTGTTGGTAGTAAGTCAGAATCGCCATCGCGAGGCCACCGAGGACGAAGTTAATGATCAAGGTCACTAGGCCAAAGGATTGGCTGTTGGCCTCTTGGTTGCTGCTGATGGCACCGATACCAGCTAGGGCAGCGAACATGCCGCCGATGAAGAGGGCACTGTCCAACCAGAGTTGCTGGAAGGTCGCAGGCTCGGCTTCGACCTGGCTTGGCCCATAGAGGACTTGCTGGACATATTGGATAGGAGTGCCATAGAGATGGTTGGCCGTGATCCCCTGGCCTTGCTTGTCCAGCATTTCCTTGATCATGGTGTTTTCATGGCGGATGGCGGCTTCCTCTGCCCCCTGAGCCTTCATTTCCTTATTGAATTGGAAGATGAAGTCCTGGTTGCGCTTGGTCAGTTTAGGATAGAGCGTTTGGTTTTCTTCTTCAAGGTCAGCCAGGCTGACTGCTTGGTCTTTGACGGATTGATCTTCTGTCATGACAATTTCCTCCTAAACATTGAAGCGGAAGAGCATGATGTCGCCATCTTGGACCACATAGTCCTTGCCTTCCGACCGGTACTTGCCGTGTTCCTTGCAGGCTTGCATGCTGCCGTAAGTCATTAAGTCATCATAGTGGACGGTTTCTGCCCGGATGAAGCCACGCTCGAAGTCAGAGTGGATGATACCAGCCGCTTGAGGAGCTTTCATGCCCTTCTTGAAGGTCCAGGCGCGGACTTCTTGTTCACCAGCTGTAAAGTAAGTGGCTAGGCCAAGCAGGGTGTAAGAGCGTTGGATCAGAACATCTAGGCCTGATTGGCTCATGCCTAAGTCTTCCAGGAACATGGCCCGGTCATCCTCTTCCATAGTCGCCAGGTCTTCTTCTAACTTAGCACAGACAACCACCACTTGGGCCCCTTCTGCATCCGCAATTTCGCGAACCGCTTGGACGTGTTCGTTATCGCCAGAGGCTGCATCTTCTTCCTCGACGTTAGCGACATAGAGGACCGGCTTCATGGTGAGGAGGAAGAGTTGCTTAACAAAGCCCATTTCTTCTTCATTGAAGTCCAAGGCCCGGGCAGGTGTGCCAGCTTCTAAGGCCTCCTTGATCCGGCCCAAGACATTGGCTTCTACAACGGCTTCATGCTGCTTGGATTTAGCCATTTTAGCCGCTTTTTCGTAGCGTTTGCTGACGCTTTCGAGGTCAGCTAGGACTAATTCCAGGTTGATGGTTTCAATATCGTCTTGGGGGTTGATACCGCCGCTGACATGGGTAATGTTCTCATCATCGAAACACCGAACCACATGGCAGATAGCATCCACTTCACGGATATTGGCCAGGAATTTATTCCCTAAACCTTCCCCCTTAGAGGCCCCCTTCACAATCCCTGCAATATCGGTAAATTCAAAGGTCGTAGGGACCGTCTTCTTAGGTTCGACCACTTCAGTAATCTTCCAGAGCCGGTCGTCAGGGACTTCCACCACGCCCACATTGGGGTCAATCGTCGCGAAGGGGTAGTTTGCTGCTTCCACTTGCGACTTGGTAATTGCGTTAAATAAGGTTGACTTACCCACATTTGGCAAGCCGACAATTCCTGCTGTTAAAGCCATTGCTTATTGTTCACTCACTTTCCTATTCATTTTCTGCTTTTTCAATAACTTTTTTCATTTTCTTTTCGAATTCGCGCCGTGGCATCATCACGGACTGGCCGCACCCCTGGCATTTCATCCGGATATCCATCCCCATACGGATGATCTCCCAGGCATTGGTCTTGCAAGGGTGGGGCTTCTTCATCTCGACCACATCATGGAGGCCATAATTCTTGTCTACCATCCTATCCCCTCCTTAATCATCTAGGCGAATATTCAATAAGTCTAAGATCCGCGTCAGGTCTTCCTCGGACAAGTATTCAATCTCAATCTTGCCGTGGTCGCCCTTGCTCTGGATCTGAACATTGGTTCCAAACTTATCCATCAAGAGGTCTTCACTCTCGCGGATATAGGTCGGTTTCTGTGGGGCTTGAACCTTCTGACTGGCTTGGGCCTCCACTGGTTCATTCAATGTTTGGACCATCTTCTCCAATTGCCGGACCGTCATCCCCTCATTCACGACCTTCTTAGCCAATCGCGTCTGGTCTTTAGGATTCTTTAGGGCCAAAAGCGTCCGGGCCTGACCCATAGACAAGTCCCCTTCTTGGACCAGGTGCTTAACTTCAGGTGTCAAGTCCAAGAGGCGGAGGTAGTTGGCAATATAGGACCGGCTCTTGCCCAAACGCTTGGCTGCTTCAGCCTGGGTCAAGGACAGGCTATCAATTAAATTCTGATAGGCCTGGGCCTCTTCCAAGGGGGTCAGGTCTTCACGCTGCAGGTTCTCAATGATCGCTGTTTCGATCATTTGGGCATCGGTCATCTCGCGCACAATGGCGGGAATGGTCGCTGCCCCATTCAGCTTGGTCGCCCGGTAACGGCGTTCCCCTGCAATGATCTCATAGCCCTTGATGGCTGACTTGCGGAGGATAATGGGCTGGAGGAGCCCCTGCTCCGCAATGGAATCCGCCAACTCCTGCAGGGCCTTCTCAGAGAAATTGAGCCGCGGCTGGTAAGGGTTGGGGCGGATCTCATCAAGGGCAACCTCTACCACCTGCTCATGATCAGGGTCAAGCGGCGCCTGGGCAGGTCCCTGGCTATCGCTTCCGATATAATCTTTTTCAAAAGGATTGCTTTCATCTGAGAAGAAAGCGCCAATCCCTTTACCTAAACCACGGTTCTTAGTCGTCATTTGCCAGCACTTCCTTTGCTAATTCAAGATAGACTTCCGCCCCCCGCGATCGCTTGTCATAGTCGATGATGGCTAGGCCATAGGAAGGGGCTTCAGATAAGCGGACATTGCGCGGAATCAGGGTGTCATAGACCTTGTCGCCGAAGTACTTGCGCACCTCTTGGACCACTTCATTGCTGAGATTGGTCCGGGCGTCGTACATGGTCATTAGAACCCCCTCCAGCTTCAAGTGGGGGTTAAAGTGTTTCTGTACCAATTGGATGGTATTGAGTAACTGGCTCAGGCCCTCCAAGGCATAGTACTCACTCTGAACAGGAATGAGGACGGAATCCGCAGCGGTGAAGGCATTCAAGGTCAAATGCCCTAAAGAAGGTGGGCAGTCAATGAAGATATAGTCATACTGGTCGCGGACTGGCGCAATGGCCGCCTTCATCCGCTGCTCACGGTGAGAGAGATTGGTGAGTTCCACCTCAGCCCCTGCCAATTGCAAGGTTGCTGGCACCACGTCCACATTCTCCCGGGAAGAAGGCAGGGTCACATCGGCTAAGTCTCTGCCGTTGATGAGAACGTCATAGATATCTTCTTCCACCTCTGCCTTATTAATCCCCAAGCCACTACTGGCATTCCCTTGGGCATCGCTATCGATCAAGAGGACCTTCTTATCATGATAAGCCAGGCAGGCCGCCAGGTTCACTGTCGTGGTGGTCTTACCAACGCCACCTTTCTGATTGGCAACCGCAATTACCTTTCCCATATTCCAATTACCTCCTTAGTCGCTGATCGCTCTGTCAGCACTCAAGCAAGAAAAAAGGAAGGAAATGCGCTCCTTCCCCCTCGCATTTCTTCCGAATCCCAGATTGAGTCCGACATTCTTCGCATATATTCTATTCTGTCTCCTTCATTGTATCAAAAAAAAGGGCGCTGTGCTCGTAATTTTATATTTAGCGAGCAATCACAGGGCCTAGACTGGATATTTTATAAGGAAAACAAGCCATGTTATAATGTAAGCGTAAACATATTTTGTATTTGACTTGTTGCTTAGCTTTTGTTGACTTAAGCCCTAAATAAGGAGGAATCGACATGCCACGCTCCAACCTAAAGATTGTTTTCTGGTGCCTAGTGATAGATACTCTCTTACGTGTCATCTTAGAATACTACTGGGCTCCTGCTTTTTTAGAAGCTATCCGCTATATACCTAGACGTATCGCCTTCCTCATCGTCCTCTACTACTGGTGGGAAGGGCGGAAGAAGGAAGACTAAAAAGTTAAAAATGACCGTCCAAGTGAAATAGTTTATACCTAGTCGAGTGACTTTTAAAATAAATTTGATATAGGTACCCGCTGACAGTTAACCAGATTAATAAGATGGTATAGTTTAAATTTAAATATAAATCTATAAAAATCAATCATATACTGAGCCTATCATTTTACAGAGATAAATCTCCATGTTAAAATGTAAGCGTAAACATAACTTGCGTATTATGAAAGGAGCACACCTATAAATAAACTGAGATTCTTTTCGACTCTAGCTTTATCCGCTGCCGCTTTCTTCCCGTATTCCGCTTATGTTAACTCTACTGCACATGCCTCTACAGAAGTTACTTCTATACAGTCTACTTCTCAAATTGATTATAAAAGTATTATTAACTACCAGCCACAAAATGGATTTAACTTAGATTATGACAAAGCTTTAGAACTAGGTTATTCTTCTCAAACCATTGAAGGAATTGAAATTGAAGTATCTCAAATGAATGACTTGATTTTTACCTACGGTGGCACCGTAAATTTAGACACATTATCTGTAGAAGTCACTCTTCATCCCTCGACTACAGCACGAAGCGCTTCTTCTTCGCAAGTAGCTTTTAGACAAGCTTTTGGTGGTGCTCAACAATTCTACCTTAGCAACGCTGAAGCTCAAAATATGATTCAAACCCTCGAAAGTGGAGGATCTGTATCTAGTTTCTTAAGTAGTCTTGGATTGTCAATTTTTGAAACAGCTTATCAAGGTATTTCAGCACCAACGTTATCCAACCTAAAGCAAGCTGCTAGTTCAGGCAATGGTGTTGTAATGAACGTTCAGCCTAATTATACTGCACCTGATCTACCTCCTTCAATTTGGTTTGTGAGCCAGTAAGCGAGGAGGAATCAACATGCCACATTCCAGTTTAAAAATTGTCTTTTGGTGCTTAGTGATTAATATTATCTTACGGGTCACCCTAAGATATATTTGGTCGCCAGCCTTCCTAGAAGGCCTCCGTTATATACCCGGAAATATCGCCTTCCTCATCGTCCTCTACTACTGGTGGGAAGGGCGGAAGAAGGAAGACTAGAGAATATAAGTATAAAAATAGAGGCTAGGACAAAGGTCCTGGCCTCTTTATTTGCTGTAAAGTTGTTCAAAAATTAAGTCCAAGAGTGAGCCCTGACATTTACTTCATATGTCGTCTAAAATTAAGCTAAGACTAAACGAATTTGGGTTTGGGCAGGATCGTGGAAAATCAGGCTAGACCCGTCTTTGGCGTAGTCGATGGCTCTAGCTTGAAGCTGGTCTTCAACCCAGTCCAGGTCTTCCTGGCTGCCTTGCCAGATACTTTCGCGGAGGCCCTGGCTGGTGTAGTCTGCTTGGGGATCGATATCCTTTAGCCAAACGTTAGCGCCTAAATGATGGTGGTAGTCACCGGTCGCCATGAAGAGGGCTGACTTGCCCATGAGGAATTTAACGCCGAGCCCCATGACGTCATAGTAGAAATTCATGGTCTCTTCAATGTCATGGACGTGGAGGTGGATATGGCCCATGATGGTTCCCTCTGGCATGCCCTGGTAGTCGCCTGGATCAGCTAGGGCGAGGACTTCTTCAGCCGCCATGGCTTCAACAATCCCGGCGATAGCTCCAGATTCGTTAATATCCCACTCTGACTGGTCCTTGTCGGCATAGATTTCAATCCCATTGTCCTCAGGGTCTTGGAGGTAGAGGGCCTCGCTGTAACCGTGGTCGGAAGCACCTTCCAGGGGCGCCTTGACCTGGAGGAGGTGCTTGAAGTTATTGGCTAAGTCCTTGCGGCTGGGCAGGAGGAAGGCCATATGGTAGAGGCCGGTATAGTCCTTCTTGCGCTCATCAGTCGGATAGATCTCGAGGAGGACTTGGCCATCCGGCGTGCCTAGATAATAGACATCCGTCTTGACCTCAATTAGGCTGAGGCCGATCACTTCTTGGTAGAAATCTGCCAAGGCCTTGGGGTCAATCGCATTAATAGCTACCGCCTTGGTTGTCACTTGGCTTGCTGATTCGGTTACTTGTCTTGTCATTGATTATTTACTCCTTTATTTTGCTTTTCCGTCTTTACTTACATTCAGTAACCAGTCTATCATGTTTTATTTCCAAATCGAAGCAATAAGTCTTAGAAGCATTTTGATTGGGGTAAAGGACTTTAAAGCCTTAGTCTGCTTTAACGAAAGAATTGCATTACTTTTTAGGAAGAATGCTTATGTCGCGAGAAATTTTACGGTCGCTGTTACTGACCATTGTGCATAGCTACTGTATCTTCCCAATCCTAGCCCTCATCGAAAAAATATTCTCCGTGACGACTCCTTTTGTCCTCCAGTTTCTGATCCTGCTTTTATATGTACTAGGATTGAATTTGAAAAAATAAGGAAGCTTTGGTGTATTGTATTAGCGAGCATACGTTCCGCTATTGAATTTGATCGTTGAAGAGCCATGGCACCGGCTCGAGCCAAGGTCTCTCGCCTAGCGAGCTTCAAACGGCTAGCAACGGCTTACGCCGACTATCCGTAATTCACATCGCTTGCTTGTTCATGGCTAACGATCAAATTCAAAGCTCCACTCCTGCTCAAAGCAATTGTAATAAATTTTTTTAAATCATTAGTCACTGACACTAAAACAGAGATAAGCAAAAAAGAAGCAATAGATGGTTGAAAAACCTGCTGCTTCCTTATTTGTTTTGAATTAAATTGTCTTGGTAGGCATTTATTAGTGAGTAGGGTGGTGCAACTTCTAACCATCAGCTCTATTTGAAAGTTGGCCCCAGCTACTCTCAAACTCCGTTTCTATTTGAAAGTTGCACAGCCTCCTTGTCACTTCGCAAAAGGGAACGACCGGCTTGCAGCCGCTCTTATCCCTTTTGCCTCCAGTCATCCCTTGCTGAGCGCCTTTGCTCACACCCTGTTTAGTCGGGTTCAGGCTAGCAGAAATAGCTCCTCTTCACCAAAATCCGTCGAAGGCCTCCAGCCTTCTCTGGCTCTTTGCTCCAGAGGTCTATTTCTCCCGCCAGCCTTCACACCCTTTCTTAGTCGGGTTCGCAAGAGCAGCTTTGGAGTGCTTTCGCAAGTCGGAAACGTGCAAGCAGGGCTTGCCCTTATTCCGACTTACTCCAAGCATCCAAAGCTAAACGCTCTTGCTCACACCCTTTATTTACTGAATTGGTTTTTTGGCTGGGGTGCCGGGTTTTCTGGGGTATTTGTTGGGGCTTTCTTTTTTCTTGGCGATGCGGATGATGTGGCGTTCGCCGGCGTCTTCTGGGAGTTCGAAGGCAGCGTCTTCGAGGAATTTGCCGCCTAGGGTAGCGATGGCCTTCTTGGCATCTGCCAATTCGTCTTCTGCTTGGGCCCCTTTCATGGCAACGAAGAGGCCGTCTTTTTTGACCAGGGGCAGGCAGAATTCAGCGAGGACGGAGAGGCGGGCAACAGCCCGGGCAGTAGCTAGGTCATAGTGGGCGCGGTGGGCCTTGTTCTGGCCAAATGTTTCTGCCCGGTCGTGGATGGCTTGGACCTGGTCTAGGCCGAGTTCGTCGATTACCGTATCCAGGAAGCCAATCCGTTTTTTGAGACTGTCCACGATCGTTACTTGAAGATCTGGAAAGGCGATCTTGAGCGGGATACTCGGGAAGCCCGCGCCTGCCCCAACATCTACCAGGCTTAGGAGCTGGCTGAGGTCCACATGGAAGGCCAGGGTCAGGGAATCGTAGAAGTGCTTGAGGTAGACCTCGTCCCGGTCGGTAATAGCGGTCAGGTTCATCTTCTCATTCCACTCGACTAGGAGCTCATAGTAACGCGCGAATTGAGCCATCTGTTGGTCGGTCAGGGAGATGCCTGCTTCTTGGAGTTTTTGTTGAAATTCTTCCGGATTCATGGCGCCTCCTAGACTCTAATATAAGCATAGCGGTCATGTTGGTAGTCGATTAAGGCAGCGACACCATCAGGGGTAACTGCCAGGCCGACTTGGGTCACCTGGTCTTCATCAATGCCTTCCCGCTCTAAGCTAGGCTTGGAGAGTTCGAAGCGCACACCCCGGTCCAACCAAGGCTTGGCCTGGTCCAGTAGTTCCTCACGCTCAGCAATCCGAACCGCTGCCCCGTTAGCGACCACTACTGCTTTGAAATCAGGGGTCACTTCATAGGCTTTTTCTAGGTAAGTAAATAAGGTTGGCCATGCCTTCATTTCATGGGCATGGAATACCACACGTTTCATTCCGATCGACTCCTTCTCGTCTATTGTCACTGTCAGTATAGCATACTTCCCCCCACAAAAAAATCCTCCCAGACTCGTGCCTAGGAGGATGTAACACTTATTCAAAATTCTTAGGATGGGTCACAACTAAGGCCAGTCCCATCACGAACATAAAGATCGCAAAGAGCAGGGTCGCTGAGAGACCAAATGACTTCAAGAGGAAGGCCCCCACCCCACTAGCAATCATAATCGACAGGTCAAAACTCGTAGTCTGAAGGGAGATGGCAATGTCTTGCCCTTCCGAAGTTTGCCGGGTGGTGGCTGTCTGCATCAGGGTCGAAATCGGACCGAAGCTGAGCCCCCAGAGGAACATACCGATGAAGCCCAGCCAGAGGGAAGAAGCCCCCCAGACGAAGATAGCCATGGCGATGATCCCGATGATAAAGACCGTCAGCATGATGGACTTGAGGTGGTCGTCGATCAGCCGGGCCACTGCCACCACTGCACAGATGGCGCCGAGCCCAAAGACAATCTGCATGGCTTGAAGGCCCATGCCTAGTCTTTCCGCAATCATCTGAATGTAGACATAACTGGTGTAATGGGCACAGACAAAGAGGAAGGTGAGGACAACCACCATCATCACGTTGCGGTTCTTCACCATATCCTTGGGGCTGATCAAGTGGGCACTGGATTGGCCAGGCACTGAAGGCAGGAGCTTATAGCCAAAAGCGGCAACAATGAAGAAGCCTAGAGCTACCAGTCCGAAGGCTAAGCGCCAGTGCATGGCTTGGCCAATATAAGTCATCAGGGGCACACCCAGGCTCAGGCCAATGGTAGAACCCGAGAAGACCAGGGTCACCGCCCGACCAGCATGGGCCGCGGGTACCATCTGCAGGGTATAGGCCGCCAACATGGACCACATCAGACCCGCACAGACCCCGCCGATCAAGCGGGCTCCCATGACCAACCAGAAATAGGGTGAGATGGCCGTCAAGAGGTTACCTAAACCGAAGCCTAGGACCACCGCAATCAAGAGAGGGCGGCGGTTCACCTTAGTCACCAGCCGGGTCACCGGAATCGCCCCCAAAGCTGCCGTCAGGGCATAGGCTCCTACGAACTGCCCCACCATGGAATAATCCGCTGACAGGCTCTCCCCCATCTCCCGCAATAGGCCAGCTGGCAACAATTCCGAAATAATCGCTAATAATGTAATCACACTCATCAGGAGAATCACCGGCCAGGGCATGGCGTGGTCATTTCCCCGTAAACTTCTCGTCATATTCTACCTCCACTCTAAAAGCTTCACCAATATCATGTATTCGATCATTTTGGCAATCTTTGATCGAAAAGTCAAGCTTGGTCGCCTAAAAGATTCATGAGAAAAGATAAAAGAAAACCAAGCGTTCAAGGTCTTCATCCTTGCACGCTTGGTTTTCCTTATTTGTATGCGAATCTTCATTTGTCGTTAATCATGTCAACCCTCACTTGAAACCCACGATTGTGTGTTAACAGCTGCAATACACAATCCTAACTTCTATTTGATAGTTGATCAAAGCGAAATCCCAACTCTCACAACCTCCTAGTTGGGTTCAGTTGCGCAGAAGTGCCTCCTCTTCACAAAGCTCCGCCGAAGACTTTCAGTCTTCTCTGGATTTTTGCTCCAGAGGTCCACTTCTCCCGCGCTCCCTCACGCCCTTCTTAGTCGGGTTCGACTTGGCAGGCTTGGCGTGATTTCACAAGTCAGAAACGAGCGAATGCTTCGCTCTTATTCTGACTTGCTCCAATCATCCAAGCCTAAGCGCCAAGTCTCACACCCTTTTAACCTTTCCTGATTGCAGGTACACAGCGAGGATGGAGATATCGGCGGGGTTGACGCCGGAGACGCGGCTAGCTTGGGCCAGGGTGCGGGGGCCGATTTCGGCTAGGCGCTGGCGGGCTTCGGTGGCGATGCCTTCGATGGCTTCCCAGTCGATATCTTCAGGGATGACCTTGGATTCCATGCGGTGGAGTTTGTCGACATTGCGTTGGGCTTTTTCGATGTAGCCAGCGTATTTGACCTGGATTTCGACTTGGTCCCAAACTTCGTGGGGGTAGTCGGTCTCAGATGGGGCGAACTTCAGAATGTCGCCAATCTTGAGTTCGGGGCGTTTGAGCAGGTCAGCAGCCAGGATCCCGTCCTTCAAGCGAGAAGAGCCCTTGTCTTCGAGATAGGCTTGGAGCTCAGCACTAGGCTTGAGTCGGGTGGTTTGCAGGCGGTTGAGTTCAGACATGACTGCATTCTGCTCGAAGAGATAGCGTTGGTAGCGCTCGTCCGTCACTAGGCCGAGCTGGCGCCCATATTCGGTCAGGCGGAGGTCGGCATTGTCATGGCGGAGGAGGAGACGGTATTCAGCCCGGGAGGTGAGGAGACGGTAGGGTTCCGTCGTTCCCTTGGTCACCAGGTCATCGACCATCACGCCGATATAGCCTTCATCCCGGCCAATAATGAAGGGGTCCTTGCCCTGGATCTTCAAGGCCGCGTTGATTCCCGCATAGAGGCCTTGGCCGGCTGCTTCTTCGTAGCCTGAAGTCCCATTGGTCTGTCCAGCGGTATAGAGGTTGTCAATGTGCTTAGTCTCGAAGGTGGCCTTCAATTGGTTGGGGCGGACCACATCATATTCAATGGCATAGCCGTCGCGCATGATGCGGGCATTTTCCAAGCCCTTGATGGAGTGGATCATGGCTTCTTGGACTTCTTCTGGCATGGAGGTCGACAGGCCTTGGACATAGATTTCATTGGTATAACGGCCTTCAGGTTCCAGGAAGAGCTGGTGCTTGTCCTTGTCGGCAAAGCGCACAATCTTATCTTCAATCGATGGGCAGTAACGAGCACCGACACCATCCACAATCCCTGTAAACATAGGGGCCCGGTCCAAATTCTCACGGATAATCTCATGGGTGCCTTCATTGGTATAGGTCAACCAGCAAGGAATCTGCTCATCCGCAGGGAGATAATCTTCGTCATTAGAGAGGAAGCTAAAGTGGTGGGGGGCTTCGTCCCCAGGTTGGATACTGGTTTGGTCATAGTCCACGCTATCCTTAGCTACCCGGGGTGGGGTTCCGGTCTTAAAGCGGACAATATCGAAGCCGTATTTTTCGGCCAAATTCTTGGTCAGTTCGGTAGCAGCTTGGGAGTTATTCGGGCCAGAAGAATATTTGAGCTCGCCGATAATGATTTCACCGCGAGCTGCTGTCCCGACTGTTAAGATCACAGCCTGGCTGCGGAAAACAGCCCCTGTCTCCGTGATGACACCCCGGCACTGGCCGTCTTCAACAATTAAGTCGCTGACGATGCCTTGGCGCAGGTCCAAGTTTTCTTGGTTTTCAATGCTTTGGCGCATGGTCCGGGCATAGGCTTCCTTGTCCGCTTGGGCACGGAGGGCGCGGACAGCAGGCCCCTTACCAATATTGAGCATCCGCATTTGGATGTAGGTCTTATCGATATTGACCCCCATCTCACCGCCTAGGGCATCGATCTCACGGACTACTACCCCCTTGGCCGGTCCACCGATCGAAGGGTTACAGGGCATAAAGGCCACCATATCAATCGAAATCGTAATTAGAAGGGTCTTTTGCCCCATCCGAGCGGTCGCTAAGGCTGCCTCACAGCCCGCATGACCAGCTCCAACAACGACAACATCATAGTCTCCAGCTGCAAATTGTTCTACCATCATTTCATCCTTTCTCTGTCCTTACTTGCCCAAGCAGAATTGGGTAAAGAGTTGGGTAATCAGTTCATCTGGCGCGCTCTCTCCGGTAATCTCACCGAGCAAATCCCAAGCCCGGGTGAAGTCAATCTGGATCAGGTCAACAGGCATGCCGGCTTCAATACCAGCCTCCACCTCATCCAAGGCCTGGCTAGCCTTCTGCAGGAGGTCGATATGACGGGAATTGGTGACGTAAGTCGCATCCCGTTCGCCTGTTTGCCCGCTAAAGAAGAGCTCTGCAATATCTTCTTCTAGGAGGTCGAGCCCGCTCCGTTCCACCATGGAGGTTTCAATCACTGGATCATCAGCTAAGTATCTGTCTAATTCAGCCCGGTCGAGCTTTGTTGGCAGGTCGGTCTTATTAAAGATCACAATCCGCTGGCTATCGGCGGTCAGTTCCAGTAAGTCCCGGTCCATGTCGGTCAAAGGCTCGCTCTGGTTGAGGAGGAGGAGGACCAAATCAGCTTGCTCCAAGGCTTTCCGAGACCGTTCCACGCCAATTTTTTCTACCTGGTCGTCGGTTTCCCGGATACCTGCTGTATCGATCAATTTAAGCGGCACACCGCGAACATTAACATATTCCTCAATGGTATCGCGGGTGGTCCCTTCAATATCCGTCACGATCGCCTTATCCTCCCTGAGCAAGGTATTGAGGAGACTAGACTTGCCAACATTAGGCCGGCCAATAATAGCTGTGTTCAGACCATCCCGCAAGATCTTGCCCTGCTTAGAAGTCGCAAGCAAGGACTGGATGCCTGCCTTGACCTGGGCCGTCTTCTCAGCCAGGAGAGACAGGGTCATCTCTTCGACATCATCATATTCTGGGTAGTCAATATTCACTTCGACCTGGGCCAGGGTGTTCAGGATATCCTGGCGTAGGTCCTTAATAATAGAGGACAAGTGCCCGTCCAAGTGGTTAACGGCTTGTTGCATGGACCGGTCTGTCTTGGCCCGGATCACATCCATAACAGCTTCCGCCTGGGTTAAGTCAATCCGCCCATTCAGGAAGGCCCGCTTGGTGAATTCACCGGGCTCTGCCATGACACAGCCCTCACGCAGGGCCAATTCCAGAATCCGCTGGGTCGCTAACATCCCCCCATGGCAGTTAATTTCAACAATATCTTCCCGGGTGAAGGTCCGGGGCGACCGCATCACGCTCACCATGACTTCATCAATCTCTTCATCTGTCTTAGGGTCCACAATATGGCCATAGTGGATGGTATGGCTGTCTTGGTCAGCCAGGTGTTTCTTCCCCATCCGGTAAATCTTATCCGCAATCTCAACCGCATCAGTCCCCGACAAGCGGACAATCCCAATAGCCCCTTCGCCTGGCGCCGTCGAAATCGCGGCAATCGTATCAAAAGCTTCCGTAAACATAAACCCACGCTCCCTTTCTTTATCATACTTAGAATTTAACTAGCGCTAGCTAAGCTAGTACTTTTCAATGCTTCTAGTTTCTTTAACATCACTTAATGATTAAGCATAGTAATATTTAGCGGTAATTCTATGAGCAGGAGTGGAGCTTTGATTTGGTCGTTAGCCATGAACAAGCAAACGATGTGAATTACGGATCGTAGGTGTCAACCGTACGAGCCGAAACCTGCTCCAAAAGTCAGCTCTGACTCCACTTCACAAAGGCTGGCCGAACCTTCATAAGGTTCTTCCATCCTTTGCTCCAGTGATTCAGAGCTACCGACTGTTGTCGCACTCTTATTTTGAAGCTCGTTAGGCGAGAGACCTTGGCTCGAGCCGGTGCCATGGCTCTTTAACGAGCCAAATCAAAGTGGAACGGATGCTCACAAACACATTTACTAAACTACCTTTATCTAACAAAAAAAGTGCCTAGTCTGCCCCCTAATAACAAGGAAGCAGACGGACACTTTGACTGTCGTTGCTTAATGGTAAATATAAAGTCGACCATATTATACCGATTCTTTTTGACTTTGTAAACTACTTGATTTGTTTTTTCTTTAATCCCCTGACCGCACAAAGTCTGCCATAAAGTCCAAGTTTCCTGCCTTCAGATAGCGGTCGATCACTTGCAAGACCGCGCCCTCTTCATTGCTGCCAATTTCATAGCGGCAGAGGGACTTGAGATCAGGATCGGCATTGGACATGGCCACGGAATAAGCAACTTCACCCATCATGGAGGCATCGTTCAAGCTGTCCCCAAAGGCCATGGTCTCTTCAGGCCGGATCTGGTACTTGTCCTGCAAGTAACGCACAGCGGACCCCTTGCCCCCCTCTGCATTGATGAAGTCCATCCACATGGTGGCAGAAGTGACGCCTGTAATCCGGGGGAAGGTCGCATTCATCTGGGTCACGAAATCCTTATTAGCCGCCAGCCCTTCAAAAGAATTGACCGCTAATTTTACCGGATGGTGGCCCAAGTCTTCTAGTTCCGCATAGGAGTCTAGGAGGGTGATATCTGGGCAATAAATCCGAATATTGGCTTCATTCTCAGCGATTAGGCGGGTGGAATAGAAGCTATCCCCAGCGCTCACTAAGGAGCTATAGTTAGGATTGGCGTGGACTTCTTGGTCCAAGGCAAGTAAGTCATCTAAGGCAATGACCTTCTCTTCAATCCGCTCGCCTTCTTTTTCAATGATATTGCCATTCTCGCCAGCCAAATAAACCAGGTCTTGCAGGGGACCCGACAAGTAGTATTCCAGCTTGGAGAGGCTATTGCCACTAGCGATACAAACCACTACCCCGCGCTGGCGCAAGTCCTTCACCATGTCTAAGAAGGCTTCGGCATCATAGCTTTTGTCGCCGCGCAAGAGGGTTTCATCCATATCAATCGCAAGTAATTTAACTGTCATCACGAACCTCCATCTCTTTCGAACGCTTTTACCGCATTATAGCATGGCAAGGGAAGCTTGCAAAGCCAGGACCATATCTGGCCTAGGCCCTGGTCTTAGCTTCCGTTTCAATCAATTCAAGGCCCTGGTCAACGAGGTCTGCTCTTAGGTCCTCGTCTGGGCAAGCATCCACAATCAAGGTCTCAATGTCTGATAAGGAAGCGAATTGTTCCAGGGTATGCTGGTTTAATTTGGAATGGTCGCAGAGAACATAGCGGTGCCCAGCATTGGCAATCATCTGCCGGCGGACCTGGTTCTCGTCGAGGTGGTAATCCGTAAAAGCTTGCTTGGCTGAGACCCCACTGGCCCCGAGGAAGCACCGGTCGGCATAATATTTCTTCAAGGCCTGGACGGTGTCAGGACCTGACGTCGACATTTCCTTGGCCCTTAAATTCCCTCCTAGCAAGATCACGGTAAAGGCAGCCTTCTCCCGCAATTCTATAGCCACCTGGACATTATTGGTAATAATCGTCAATTGGTTGAAGGCGAGGAGATAGGGTACCATAGCAGCCGTTGTGGTCCCCATGTCGATAAAGAGGGTCTCCCCTTCCTTAACCAAGTGGACCGCCTGACGGGCAATGGCATCTTTCTCCTGGGGGAATTGTTGCTTGCGCTGGTGGGCTTCTGGTTCAACGGCTACCTTGTTGGCTACCGCCCCGCCATGGACCTTCTGCAAGAGCCCCTTGCTTTCCATCACGTCAATATCATTATGGATGGTTTGCCGGGACAAGTTAAAATAATCACTCAATTCAGAAGTTTTAACCACTTGCTGGCTGGCCAAGAGTTCCAGAATTTTTTGGTGACGTTCGGCTTGAAGCATGTCAAGCTCTCCTTTCTTTTTACTTTCTTCTTTACAAATCTTAACATAAATTGTCGTTTCTGAAATGATTTCTTCACAAGACCTGGCTATCATTTACTGATAATTAACGGCATTTTTACATCAAGTTTACATTAGCTGTGTATACTTGAATCAGTTCGAACTAATGTAAACCATTGTTAAATTATGTCTACCTGAAATTGAAAGGAGTCCTTAACTTGCTTGAGTTAATCAATGTCACCAAGAGCTATGGTGATACCCAAGTCTTGCATGATATCAACCTCACTATTGAGGATAGTGATATTGTTTCCATTCTCGGCCCGTCCGGCTGTGGCAAGACCACCCTCTTGAATTTAATCCTCGGCATCATCCCTGTCAGCTCTGGTCAGATTCGCTACCAAGGCCAAGATATTACCAACACTTCTATGGAGAAGCGGGGCTTCAATATTGTCTTCCAAGACTATGCCCTCTTCCCCAACCTTAATGTCTACGACAACATTACTTACGGCTTGAAGAATAATCCTGATATTTCGAGCCCAGAAGAGGTCCAAGACCTCATCCAATTACTCAACTTAGAAAAACACTTGAAGAAATCCATCCGGCAATTATCCGGCGGACAGAAGCAGCGGGTTGCCCTGGCGCGTACCCTGGTGATGAAGCCCAAGATCCTCCTCCTCGATGAACCCCTCTCTGCCTTAGATGGCGTCATCAAAGAACAGATTAAGGAGCGGATCCACACCATCGCCAAGAAATACCAATTAACCACGATCATGGTTACCCATGACCCCGAAGAAGCGCTGACCCTATCGGATAAGGTCATCATCTTAAACCAAGGTCATGTGGAACAATATTCAACCAGTCATCAGATTGTCGCCCAACCGGCGAGCGAATTTGTCGACCAATTTATCCTCAACCAATTAAGGATCAAACGGGATAATATTGTCGGACTCTTCCAGGAAGAGTCGGTAAAGGAGAGCGTCTAGGATGAGAGAGTCAAAGACAACAACAATTCTCAGCTGGACCATTATCGCTTTCTTTCTATTAGCCCTGCTCTATCCTTTAATCAATTCCTTTGGGGTGGCCTTCCTTGAAGATGGCCAGTTCACCCTCCAGCACTTCCAGAATGTCTTCCAAACAGGAAATATCGGGCAAATTTTTAAGAACAGTTTGGTTATTGCCCTCAGTTCGGCCATCCTCTCTGTTTTTATCGCCTTCCTCATGGCTTTTGCGGTGAACTTTACTAATATGAGCCCCGGTCTGAAGCGAGCGCTCAGCCTGCTGATTATGATTCCCATGCTTCTGCCAACCATTACCTATGGCTTCACTATTATCTATTCCATCGGTAACCAGGGCCTCTTTACCCGGCTCTTAAATATCGAAGCCCCGGATTTCTATGGCTTCAAGGGCTTGCTGCTCGGCTATACCATCTATACCTTGCCCGTTACCTTCCTGATGATTAATAACGGCATGTCCTTTATCGACAAGCGCTTCACCCTGGTTTCGCGCTTGATGGGGGATGGGTATTTCAAGCGGCTCTGGACCACCACCCTGGTTCCCCTCTTGCCTTCACTGGGGGCCGCTGTCATCCAAGCCTTCTTTATGGCCTTTACCGATTATGGGATTCCATCTTATATCGGGGGAAATTATGAAGTCATCGCTACCTCACTCTACAATCAGATGCTTGGGACCATTCCCAACTTCAATAATGGGGCTGTGATTTCCCTGATGATGCTTCTACCATCTATTATTTCCATGGCTATCCTCCACTACCTGGACAAACAATCCATTGAATATGATAATTTCTCAGATTTTAGGGCTAAGGAGAACAAAGGACGCGATATTTGTTTCGCAATCCTCGCCATCCTGGTTCTGGCCTTTATCCTGATGATCTTTATCCCAATCTTTATCGTTCCCTTTACCGAGTCCTGGCCTTACAACCTGTCCTGGACCAGCAAGCACCTGGTGTCAGCCTTCAGGGACTCAACCATTACCAAGGCCTTCACTAACTCGGTCTTCATCAGTCTCTTGGTGGCTATCATCGGAACGGCACTGGCTTACTTCGCTGCAATCCTAACTACCCGCAGCAAGCAGACTCCTGTCGTCAAGAAAGCCATCGACCTCATGGCAACCATCTCCAATACCATTCCAGGGATGGTGCTGGGTCTGGCCTTCCTCCTGGTGATCAATGGGACCCCACTCAAGTCCACCTTCACGATTATCATTATCGCCAATATTATCCACTACTTCTCAACGCCCTATCTTACCCTGAAGAGCAGTCTCGATAAGCTCTCCAAGTCCTGGGAAACTACGGCGGCCCTCATGGGAGATAACTTCTTTCAAACGGTTTGGCGGATCCTCACACCCAATGCTGTGACGGCAATCCTTGAAGTGATGAGTTATTACTTCACCAATTCCATGGTCACCATCTCTGCTGTGGTCTTCCTCTATTCAACACGGACTATCCTCATGACCACCAAGATCCAAGAATTACAGTACTACAACAAATTCAACGAGGTCTTTATCTTATCGATTATGCTCTTCCTCACGAATTTAATCGTACGTGCGCTCTTTAACTATCTCAGTCAACGCAATCAAAAGAAAATGGAGGCTCACTAAAATGAAACCACTCAAAAAATCTTTACTCGGCTTAACAACTTTCCTCGGCTTGATTGGCCTGACACTCACTGGCTGCTCGTCGGCGTCCGACAAGGTCATCCTCTATTCAAACGCTGATGACGAAGCCATTGCCGCTATTGAAAGTAGCCTAAACGAAGACGGCTATGAAGGCCAATACGAAATCCAAACATTCGGTACCTCTGAACTCGGAGGCAAGCTCTTAGCTGAAGGCAAGGATATCGAAGCAGACATGGTGACCATGTCCACCTTCTACCTCGAATCCGCCCAGAACCAACATCAAATGTTCCAAGATTTGAATTGGGATGTGAACACCCAGCAAGATTTCCCAGACTATGCCGCTCCCCTAACCGTCCAAGAAGGCGCCATTATTGTCAATGATGAAATGGCGAAATCAGAGAACTTAGACCTCCCTCAATCCATTAAAGACTTGGCCGACCCTAAATATGAAGGCAAGGTCGCTGTCGTTGATATTGACTCTTCCTCAACGGCCTGGTTGATGGTCCAAGCTTTGATTGCAGAATACGGTGAAGAAGAAGCCCAAGAAATCCTTGCCGGTATCTATAAGAATGCCAGCAACCATATCGAATCTTCTGGTTCAGGGCCTTTGAACAAGGTAGTCAGTGGGGAAGTTCCATTCGGCTTTGGTCTACGCCACCAAGTTGCGGTTAAGCAGAATGAAGGGGCTCCAATTTCTCTCATTGATCCAGCAGAAGGTAACTTCTCCCTAACCGAATCGGTCGCTGTTATCGACAAAGACGATAGTGAAAAAGCCGAATTGGCACAAAAAATGAGCGAAACCATTATCAAGAAAGGCCGTCCTAAGGTTCAAGAATTCTATCCCGTTGCTCTCTATGAAGGGGAAGAAACAGATTCCAGCAAGCAGTCTGCCCATCCTAAGCAATTCGGTGAACCTTTAACAGCCGAATTACTCGCCAAGCACCAAGAAATCTCCAATAAGGCTAAGGAAATGGCCCAAAAATAACCCTGTTTAGAAAGAAGTGTTTACTTTGACCCAATATAAACTACTCACTCCTGGTCCGCTTACGGTAACGGACCGTGTCCGCCAAGCCATGGACTTCGATTACTGTACCTGGGACGAGGACTATAAGGCGGTTACCCAGGATATCCGCCACAAGCTGCTCCACTTGGCCCAAGTGGATCCCGACCGCTATACCACGATCCTCCTCCAGGGCAGTGGGTCTTATGCTGTCGAAGCCTGCCTGTCGACCTTCAGTCGCCCAGACACCAAGTTCCTGATCCTATCCAATGGCAAATATGGGGAACGGATGCTGCAAATGGCCGACTACCAAAAGCTGGACTATGAAGCTTACAAGGTCGCCTACGATGAGGTCCATGATCCCCAAGTGGTCGCCTGCTTGCTCGATAAGAACCCAGACATCAGCCATGTCATGATGGTGCATTCAGAGACCACTTCAGGCATCCTCAACCCGATTGCGGACATTGCCCAAGTCGCTAAAGCCCATGACTGCTTCTTCTTTGTCGATGCGATGTCCAGTTTTGGCGGCGTGCCGATTGACATGGGGCCTATCGATGCCCTGATCACCAGTGCCAATAAGTGCATCCAAGGGGTCCCCGGCTTTGCTATAGTGCTTGTCCGTAAAGACCTCATTGAAGCCAGTAAGGGGAATTCTTCTACGCTTTCCTTGGACCTCTTCGACCAATACCAAGAGATGGCTAGAGATGGGAAATGGCGCTATACCTCCCCTACCCATGTGGTCATGGCCTTCCATGAAGCCCTCAAGGAATTCGAGGAACGCGGGGGTGTAGCAGCCCAACACGCCCGCTATCAGAAGAACCAAGAACTCCTCCAAGAAGGCATGGAGTCCCTTGGTTTCAAGGCCTACGTCCCCAGAGAATACCAAGGACCGATCATCACGACTTTCCTTTATCCAGAAGGTCAGTCTTGGGACTTCCAAGACATGTACCACTACATCAAGGAACGCGGTTATGTTATCTATCCAGGTAAACTCACTGATGTGGATACCTTCCGCATCGGCAATATCGGTGAGATTTACCCTGAAGATATTGCACGCCTACTAGATATTTTTAAAGCTTATATGGAGGAGAAACACAATGACAGACATTAAATTATTAATCTGCGATTGGGCAGGAACGACCGTTGACTATGGCTGTTTCGCCCCGATCCAAGCCCTAAAATTAGCCTTCGATAAGGCGGATATCCCAGTCAATGATGAGGAATTGCGCCAACCCATGGGCATGGGGAAGAAAGACCATATCCGCACCATGCTCGACATGCCCCGCATCCAAGAAGCCTGGACAGAAGCTTATGGGAAAGCTTCAACAGAGTCTGATGTTGAAACTATCTACGCCAACTTTAACGCTGCCATCTTAGAAACCCTAAAGGCCCCCGAATATGCCGAACCTAAGCCTGGGGTTGTCGAAGGCATTGAAAAATTACGTCAAGCAGGCCTTCATATCGGAGCGACAACAGGCTATACAGCTGAAATGATGGAACTGGTTGAACCAGCTGCAGCAGACCAAGGCTATGCGCCAGACTACTCCGTGACTTCGGAAGCAGTTGGCCAGCTCGGTCGCCCCTACCCCTATATGATCTTCGCCAATATGGCTCACTTTGAGATCGAGAGTGTCGACCAAGTCATCAAAATTGGTGACACCCTAACCGATATTAAGGAAGGCCAACATGCCGGGGTCCTATCCTGTGCTGTGATCGAAGGCTCTTCTGAAATGGCCCTGAGCCAGGAAGAATTCGAGGCCCTGTCCGCCAATGAACAAGACCAATTAAAAGAACAAATCCGTCAAAAGTTGTTAGAAGCAGGCGCCGACCAAGTCTTCGACCGCTTCGAAGACTTGGTCGCCTACCTGGTGGACTAAAAGCAAAAAAGATGAAGGAAGCTCAAGGGCCTCCTTCATCTTTTTTGTTTGCTTTATGATTAGTTTTTAGCCGCCCTCACACCCTGTTAGTCGGGTTCGAGGATGCAGAAAGGGCTCCTCTTCACAAAAGTCCGCCGAAGGCTTTCAGCCCTCTTTGTCCTTTTGCTCCAGAGGTCCCTTTCTCCCGCATCCCCTCACACCCTTTCTTAGTCGGGTTCGACTTGGCAGAAGCTTCTCCACTTCACACGAACGAAACGTGCAAGCATGGCTTGCCCTTTTTCGTTCGTGCTCCAGTGGTAAGCTTCTAACCGCCAAGTCTCACACCCTGTTAGTCGGGTTCGCAAGAGCAGACTTGAAGTGATTTCAGCTCATCGAAACGTCTGACTGTCGTCAGTCTTATTCGATGAGCCTCCAATCATTCAAGTCTAAGCGCTCTTGCTCACACCCTGTTAGTCGGGTTCGGTTGCGCAGCTTCCTTATCACTTCACAAGTCCCCGCCGCAGTCCTTCAGACTGCTCTGGTGACTTGCTCCAGTGAAAGGAAGCTAAACGCGCGCCCTCACACCCTGTTAGTGCCGGTAGTCGACTATGAGGTAGCGGTGGGGTTCTCGGCCCTCTGACCGGGTTTCGATGTGGTCGTATTTGGAGAGGGCTTGGTGGACAATTTTGCGTTCATTGGCAGGCAGTGGGGAGAGTTGGACCGAGGATTGTTTAACGGTTACTTCATCCGCTGTGCGTTCTGCCAGGCGTTCCAAAGTCTTCAAGCGGCGTTCCCGATAATCTCCAACATTGACCACAACATTGACCCGGTTGCGGACATGGCGGTGGACGAGCACCTTAGCTAGGGCTTCGAGTGAATTCAAGATCTTACCGTGCTTGCCGATAACGAGGCCTGGCTTGTCAGTATTGATGTGGTAGATAATTTCCCGGTCGTGGTCTTCCACGTCCACTGTTACCTCTACACCGTATGCTTCGCAGACATCAATGATATAGCGGGCGGGGAAGTCGACATCATAGAACTGCTTATCGTCTTGGTCCTCAGTCGCCGTCTCCGTCTGTTCTGCCTGGTCTGAATGTGCAGCTTGCTTATCTTCTTGACTATCTAAGTCGCTTTCGGCTTCAGAAGGAGAAGCTTGGTCTGCTTCACTCGGAAGGGCTTCTTCAGCGACAGAATCTTGGACAGGATCTGCTAATGAGCGACTATCTTCCTGGCTAGGATCCTTAGCTAGGACGGACTCCTCTTCAGGCGCAATGGTTTGGACCTCTTCAACAGAATCGCTGGCTGGGTCCTGGCTCTGCTGGCCCTGCCCCTGACGGTCGTCCGCTCCAAAGATTCTCTCATCGCTAGCTTCATTCGCAGGATCAGCGACTGACTTATGAACGGGATCTTCCGCATCTTCGACAGCTTCTCTTTGACTTTCTTCTGAGTGATTCGCTGCCTTGACAAATAATTTAACAATCGCATCGCGGGCCCCGATACCGAGGAAACCCTTGCGTGCTTCCTGTATCACTTCCACTTCAACTTCTTCTTGGGCGACTCCTAGTTCTTTTAAGCCAGCCTTGATGGCGGCTTCAACCGAGGCAGCCTGAAATATTTTGGCTTGCATGCTTGCTTAAATCTCCTTTCACTCATTCGCTCTTTGTATGGCTTAGCGTTTCTTCTTAGTCGTCCGGGGATGGCGTTTAGCCTTCTCTAGGCGTTTCTCTAAGTCACGTTCAGCCTTCTCTTGCTCTAAGCGCGCTTCCCGCTTCTTATAAGGATTATTCAAGATAAGGGTCTGACCAATCGTGAAGGCGTTGGATGCCACCCAGTAGAGAGCGATCGCACTTGGCAGGGTAGCCCCCATAAAGAGGATCATAGCGGGCATCAACCACTGCATGGCCGCCATACTCTGATTATTCTGTGGATTACCGATGGACATCAAGCGGGTATTGTACCAGGTCAAAGCTGCAGCGAGCACAGGTAAGATGAAGTAAGGATCTGGCTGACCTAATTCCATCCATAAGAAGTGACCATTACTGAGCACTTCTGTCCGGCTGATGGCCTGGTAGAGCCCCATCAAGATAGGCAGTTGGATCAGCATAGGAAGGCAGCCTGAGAGTGGGTTATAGTCATACTTCTCATTGAGCTTGGCCATTTCCTCTTCTAGTTTTTGTTGGGTTGCTGGATCCTTTGACGCATATTTTTCACGCAAGGCCTGCATTTCAGGCTGAACCACCTGCATCTTTTCCGTACTCTTAATCTGATAATGGTAGAGAGGAACTAAAATAAGGCGAATAATTAAGGTAAAGACAATAATTCCTAGACCATAATTTCCCCCAAAGAGGTCTGATAGCCAGATAATTAAGCGTGAGAAACTATAGACAATATAACGGTCCCAAAAGCCCGTAGATTCTGCTGTAATAGGTTCGCGTGCTGTAGCACATGCCCCCAAGAAGAGGGGCAAGGCCATTAAGACTAAGCTAAGGCTTAGCTTTTTTTTGGTCCAAAATTTTGATTTCAATTGACTCCTCCAAAGTATTTTCGTCCAGCCCGACTCTTGCCCTAGGACTTGAAGATGCCAGCTAAGTTGAAGACGTGTTCCAGACTCTTCTTAATTTCAGCCATGGACATCTGGGCCGTGGGTTTACGGGCAATTACAATAAAATCTTGATTGGGGCGGATACTATCCCGCAGTTCATAAACCGACTGGCGGATCCGGCGTTTGACATAGTTGCGGGTCACTGCATTGCCGATTTTCTTACCAACAGAGATGCCTAGGCGAAAATGTGCTTGTTCCTTATCTATAGTATAAACAACAAACTGACGGTTTGCAGTACTTTTCCCTTGGTGGAAGACCCGACCAAAGTCTGCCTCAGATTTTACTCGATAGGCCTTACGCATTCAAATCCCCCCTAAAAAAAATAAGACCACAGCTTTTGTGGTCTTAAGCAGAAATAACTTTTCTTCCTTTACGACGGCGAGCTGCTAATACGCGACGTCCGTTTTTAGTACTCATACGTTTACGGAAACCATGTTTCTTTTGGCGTGAACGTTTATTTGGTTGGTAGGTTCTCTTCATGACTACACCTCCTATGATAGTTGAATGTTTTTATCATTTAATCTCAACTCTCCACTAACTAGGAAAAGTTGAATGTCAACACAAGGGTTATTTTACCATAATACAAGCGCCTGACTCAAGCACTTTTTTAGATTAATTTCTATTTTTTTCTTCACAATTGTGGATTTCTTTTGAACAAGGAGGTGGACAAGGCCCCCTGTGACTAAGTTTTCCCAGGCTTCTTCACAGGCTTGTGGACATATCAACAGAATGTTAATTGTTATCCACAGTTGTGCATAAGTCATATCATTTGTTGAATAGCCGTACTTTTTCTCCCTAAAACTATCCACAAGTCCAGTTTATCCCCATTTTCTTTCCCTACTGTCCACAGTTTGTGGATAAGTTTAATCACACTTTGGGATAAATTCTATGCACAAGCTAATTATCTGTGGAAAAAGAATTTTTTTCATGTTATCCTTTTTATACCATTAATTTGGGGATAACTTCATTTTTTTACTGACATGATGCTTTCCTTGCTCGAATGAGAAGTTATCCACGAACGATACGATATACAAATTTGTTTATTAAGGAGACATATGCATGGAAGAAATGATGAAACTTTGGGAGTATATCGATAATTATTTTAAAGAAGAACTCTCAAAAGCCAGTCACGAAACCTGGTTTTCAGAGTTGCGTCCGGAGCGTCTAGAGAATAACACCCTCTATCTTGTGGCGGGCTCTGAGCTGCACAAGAAGCATATTGAAAACCACTACCTGGTTCAAATCCGCCAGGTGGCCTTTAACTACCTCGGCTATGACATCGATGTCGTCGTCCACCTGGCCAGCCAACCGGCGACTAATTTCACTCTCAATGGCCGCAGCCCGCAGGAAGAAGCCAAGCCTAACCGCTATCACGACCGCAGCACAATGCTGAATCCCAAGTACACCTTCGATAACTTTATTGTGGGTGAGGGCAATAAGATGGCGCATGCGGCAGCCCTGGCAGTTGCTGAGGGACCAGGCCGGGACTATAACCCCCTCTTCTTCTTCGGGGGCGTGGGGCTCGGTAAGACCCACTTGATGCAGGCAATTGGCCATGAAGTCTTGCGGACCAACCCCGAAGCCCGGGTCAAGTACGTCACCAGTGAGACCTTTACGAATGACTTCATCGAAGCCATCCGGACCAATTCAACCTCTGAATTCCATGAAGAATACCGGACCGTGGACATTCTCTTAGTGGATGATATCCAATTCATTGGCAACAAGCAGTCCACCCAGGAAGAGTTCTTCCATACCTTCAACGCCCTCTATAATAAGAACAAACACATTGTACTGACCTCTGACCGGGATGCCAGTCAGATTCCAGAATTAGAAGATCGCTTGGTTTCCCGCTTCAAGCAGGGCTTATCAACAGACATCACCCCACCGGACCTGGAAACCCGGATCGCTATCCTGCGCAACAAGGCCCAGGTCAACCAGATTGATATCGAGGACAACACCCTCACCTATATCGCCGGTCAAATTGATACCAACATCCGTGAGCTGGAAGGGGCCCTAACCAGTGTCCAAGCCTACGCCGTCATGCACCAAGAAGAGATTACCCCTAGCATGGCAGCCAAGGCCCTCCGTAACTATAAGGATACTTCAGCCCAGGCCCTGCCTTCTATCGCTGAAATCCAAGAGACAGTGGCCCAGTACTTTGACCTGACCGTTGAAGACTTAAAAGGGAAGAAACGTAAACGAGAAATTGTGGTCCCCCGCCAGATCGCCATGTACCTCTCCCGGGAAATCACCGAGGCTTCCCTGCCTAAGATTGGTCAAGAATTCGGCGGCAAGGACCATACGACGGTTCTCCATGCCCATGAGAAAATTCTTGGCGAAATTGATGAATCCACCGATGTCAAACGCGACGTCGAAAATATCGAGAAATTACTCAAGAATAGCTAATCAATGTATCCACAAGCTCATTATGTTAAACTAATAAAAAAGGCCTTGTGGATAATTATAGCTAAAGTCCCCAGCTTATAAACAGACTATCCACATGTGGAAAAGCAAGAACCTTTTCGCTTTTGCTCACTTATCCACAGATTTAACAGGCCCTACTACTATTATTATCTTTATATTAATATATATAAATAAAGGAGTGCTCAAATGAAATTCTCAGTGAACCGTGCTGTCTTCGTTGAAAATCTCAGCAATGTCCAACGTGCAATCAGTTCGCGAACGACGATTCCTGTCCTAACAGGTGTCAAAATTCTAGCGACTGATAACGGTATCCTCCTTACCGGGAGTGATTCCACTATCTCAATCGAAGCTTTTATTGACGCAAATAATGAAGACAACCAACTTCAAGTTGAAAAAGCAGGTTCCATTGTCCTGCCCTCACGTTTCTTTGGTGAAATCGTTAAGAAGTTACCTAATGAAATCATGCACCTAGAGGTTAAAGACAACCTACAGACCGATATTACAGCAGGCCAAGCTGCTTTCACCCTCAATGGGACAGCAGGCAGTGAATACCCTAAGCTCCCAGAAATTGATTCGGATACTAGCTTTACCCTACCTGCAAACATCTTCCGCCAAGTGGTTAACCATACCATTATTTCCGTATCCAACCAGGAAATCCGTCCCATCTTTACGGGGATCCACTTTGTGATTGCTGATGACCATCTCAAGGCTGTTTCGACTGACTCCCACCGGCTCAGTCAACGGATCGTCCCCTTAGAAGTGCCTGAAGGCCTAGCTGACCAAGAATTTGCCCTGAATATTCCTGGCCGTAGTCTGAGTGAGTTGACCCGGATTGCTGAAGATAGCGATAACATTGAAATGATGGTTGCCGATAAGCAGGTTCTCTTTAAGACAGATAACATTTACCTCTATTCCCGACTCTTAGAAGGGAAGTACCCAGATACTGACCGCCTCCTGCCTGAGGACTACCAGACCCGGATCCAGATCGATGCACCAGACCTATTGAGTGCTATCGAGCGGGCCCTCATCCTGAGCCATGAAGGCCGCAATAATGTGGTTAAATTGACTATCGACAGTGACCAGGTCGTCTTATCCGGCCAGTCCGCTGAAGTCGGTGAGGTGGAAGAAGAATTAAACATTGCTTCAGCTGATGGGGAAAGCCTGGCCATCTCATTCAACCCTGACTATATGCGCCAAGCGCTGAGAACTTTTGGCGCCCAAGAGATTGCTCTGCGCTTCCAATCTCCTTCCCACCAATTTATCCTCCTACCAGCCAATGCCCAGGATAATTTCAACTTTGTCCAATTAATTACCCCTATCCGGACGCCAGGAAATTAGTCCTTGAAAAATTAATAAAGCGCCGCCTGACCTGCCTTTGAACTGAGGGATGGTCTAGGGGCGCTTTGTTTATGGTGCAATTTACTGACTTGCAACTTTATGTCTTTGTCTTTTTATTTTATACTATAAATATAAGGAGAATGATTGGATTTCAAGAGAGGTGGTCGTGATGACAGAAGATAGGCTAAGAAAACTAGTTAATGTGCTTATTTGCCTGACCTTATTGGTGTATATTTTCCTAGTCTTTTCAGATCTAGGGCGATTTTTTGAAAATTTGGCTCTTTTTACCTGCTATACGACGATTTTATTTAAGGGGGCTTCTGAAAAGCATGGTTTTGCTCATTGGCCTAGTAATCTGCTCAGAGCCTTGGTTCAGATGGGAATAGTTTTGCTTGTGGCTAGCTTAGTGGCTCAACTGTTTCCGAAAAACTCCCACCGCTTGCTCATTGCTTTCTTAATTCTTATTAGCTATCCGGCCTACCAACTATTTAAACAAATAAAAAACTAAGACTTAAAAAGACCTTCCCCAGGATCGAGGGAAGGTCTTTGTGTTTACTATAGTTTGTTGATTATTTCTGGCTGAGCCACTTGCGATAGCTTAGGTCGATGCCGAATGCTCCCAGCGGGGCGGTGAGGAGGATGGCAACGACGGAGACGGTAAGGATGATTTCGCCAACAGGGAGGCCCATGGCTAGGGGGATCCCCCCAATGGCGGCTTGAACGGTGGCCTTAGGTAGGTAGGCAATCACACTGAAGGCACGTTCTTGTAAGGAAAGCTGGGTCCGACTGAGGCTGACCAGGACGCCGACTGCACGGAAACATAGGACTAGGGCAATCAGCAGGATAGGGAGCCAGCCGGCTTGGAAGGCATAGGGCAGGTTGACCGAAGCCCCCACTAGGACAAAGAGTAGGATTTCGCCTGGAATCCACAGGGCATTATAGTAGCGGGAGAGGTCTTGGGCGCGCTGGCCGTCCAAGCGGTTGATCAAGATCCCCATGCTCATCACGGCGAGGATGCCAGAGAAGGGCACTTGGGGGAAGAGTTTTTCCAAGGAAACAAAGAGGAAAGAGAAGGCCAAGAGGAAGATTACTTGGCTAGCTGTCTGCCAGTGGAAGTGCTTGAAGAAGGCATTGAGCCCCGCACCGACTAAGCCACCGACGATGATGCCTAAGAGAATAGAGATAGGGATATTCAAGAGCTGGCTGGCCTGGAAATCGCCGCCTTGGGCTAGGCCTAGGAAGGAAGAGAAGAGGACCAGGACATAGATATCGTCAGCCGAAGATCCCGCTAGGATAATCTGAGGAATCTGCTTGTCCATGCCGTAGCCTTCATCCATAAGTTTGATCATCTTAGGCACGACCACGGCTGGTGAAACAGCTCCCAGGACCGTCCCCAAAAGCAAGGCATCAATCCGAGATATTCCTAGAATACTAGGGGCCAAAAGGGCAGTGCCCAAAATTTCAAAAGTCGCTGGCAAAAAGCACATCAGTAAGGCGGGACGCCCGACCTTCAATAGTCCTTTGAGGTCGAGCGAGAGGCCTGCCCGGCTGAGGATAATAATAAGGGCCACTTGGCGGAGGTCTGCGGACAAATCAAGGATCCCACCATCTAAGAGATTGAGGACATGGGGCCCAAGAACAATCCCCAAGAAGAGAAAGCCAATCAGACTCGGCACCTTGAAGTGTTTGCAGAGCCGGTCAATCAAGAGCCCAAAAATAAAGATATAAGCAAAGCTCATCAATAACATCGTATCACTCCTTTGAATATTTGATTGAATAAAGAGCAAAAAAGCTGATGCCCCTGCCCTTTACAGCAGAAGTCATCAGCTTTTGAATCATCAATAGCGGTTTAGGGCCAGGCCCAAGGAAGACATTCATTTCCTGTGCTTTGATTATAGGCAGCTGGTGGATCTTTTGTCAATCAAAATTTAAAAGAGCCTGAAATAACTTGCATTTATCATAGCTAATGGCTTCCACCGATTGAATGGCCGGCTTTCACAAAAATAAAAGCAGTATTTTCTTAAACTGGCCTTATTTTGTCCTGAGAAAGCTTTTTATGATGTGGAGACGAATTTCCTTCCCAATAAAAAGAGGGCTCATAAGGAGGTCTCATTGCAAAAAAGCGTTTTTTAGGGTATAATATGAATTGACAGTATAGATCTAAATGAGCTATAGATTTTTTAATTTGCGACGACCGCTTTGGCTCGTATTTGGCTAAATCGCAAATCTCTGACGGTTCGAGCAGGGATTGCGATTTTTTATTTAGCTGAAGCTAGGAAAGAGGGAAAGGAAGTGACGCAATGACTGAGACGATTGAGATAACAGGAGACTATATGACCCTGACCCAGTTGTTGAAGGAAACTGGCATTATTGCAACGGGTGGACAAGCCAAATGGTACCTGTCTGAATTTGCAGTTTATATTGATGGTGAACAGGACCAGCGTCGGGGACGTAAGATTTATCCAGGTTCAGTAGTTGAAGTACCTGCCGAAGAAGCCATTTTCCAGCTTGTCAGTGCTTCCGGCACGGCTTTGGATGATGCCCATGATCCTCGATGAGATCCGCTTGTTTAATTTTAGACATTATGAATCCGCAGAAGTCAGTTTTTCCCCAGGGATTAATGTCTTTATAGGCGATAATGCCCAGGGGAAGACCAGCCTCCTGGAGGCAATTTATATTCTCTCCCTGGCCCGCAGCCACCGGACTAACCATGACCGTGAGCTCTTGCGCTGGGAGAGCCAGGAGGCAAGGGTCGAGGGCCGAATCAGCAACCGTTTTGGCCAGATGCCCTTGAGTGTCCAGCTCACCAAACGGGGCAAGCTGGTCAAGGTCAACCACCTCGAGCAGCGCCGCTTGAGTGATTATATTGGCCGCCTGAATGTGGTCCTCTTTGCCCCAGAAGATTTGGACTTGGTCAAGGGGGCCCCGCACTTGCGGCGTAAATTTATTGATATGGAGCTCAGTCAGATGAGCCCCCTTTACCTCCATACCTCCGTTGACTACCAACAAATGTTGAAGCAACGGAATGCCTATTTGAAGCAATTATTGACCCACCAAGCCCAAGACAAGCTTTACCTGGAGATCTTGACGGAGCAAGTCGCTGCCGCCGGGGCTCGAATTATTTGCCAGCGTCTGGCCTTTCTCGATAAGTTAGAGGCTTGGGCCAGCGACCTCCACGATAAGATATCCTTAGGGAAAGAGGCGCTCAGCTTGCGCTATCAGACGGCAGTGAACCTGCCCCAGGAGCTTTCTGAGGAGAAGGTCTATGAGGCCCTCTTGGCTAAATTTGAAGAAGTAGGTGGGCGTGAACTTGACCGTGGGGTGAGCTTGGCTGGCCCCCATCGGGATGACCTCCAATTCTTAATTAACGGCCAAGATGTCCAAAAATTTGGCTCACAGGGCCAGCAGCGGACGACTGTTTTGAGCATGAAGTTAGCAGAAATTGAGTGTATGCAGGAAATGACCGGGGAATACCCCATTCTCTTATTGGATGATGTCTTGAGCGAGCTGGATGATGACCGGCAGACCCATTTGCTCAAGACCATTGAAAGGAAAGTTCAGACCTTTTTGACGACAACCAGTCTCGATGGGGTCCAGGAAGAACAGATTGATGAACCGGCATTGTTTAAGATTGCACAGGGACAAGTCCAACGATTGGATGACTAGAAGGAGTGATGGAAAGCGATGGCAGATGAGAAACAGTTTGAAGACCAAGCGCAAGAAAACCACGACGAACGCAGTAAGGAGGAATTAGCCCACCTAGCGGAGAGCTATGATGCAAGCCAAATTCAAGTCCTAGAAGGCCTTGAAGCGGTCCGTAAACGACCTGGGATGTATATTGGATCGACCAGTGCAACCGGCCTCCACCACCTGGTTTGGGAAATTGTCGATAATTCGATCGATGAGGCCCTGGCTGGCTTTGCCAAGCATATCCAAATTGAAATTTTGCCAGACAATATCATTCGGATCACGGATGATGGCCGGGGTATCCCTGTTGATATCCAAGAAAAAACGGGCCGCCCGGCGGTAGAAACTGTCTTCAATGTCCTCCATGCCGGGGGGAAATTCGGCGGGGGCTCTTACAAGGTCTCCGGCGGTCTGCACGGTGTTGGGGCTTCTGTCGTGAATGCCCTCTCTGAATGGCTCCATGTCGATGTTTATAAGAAGGGGAAGATCTACCACCAAGAATACAGCCGTGGGAAGATTATGACGGAGCTTGAAGTGACTGGAGAGACTGACCAACAAGGAACGGTCGTGACCTTCAAGGCAGATGACGAGATCTTCCAAGAAACAACCGTCTATGATCGAGAGATTTTGAATAAACGAACTCGGGAATTAGCCTTCTTGAACAAGGGCTTGCGGATTTCACTTTCCGACCAAAGAGAAGAAGAAACGGTTGAATATAGCTATCACTTCGAAGGTGGGATTAAGGAATATATTGACTTCCTCAACCAGAACAAGACACCGCTCTTCCCTGAACCCATCTATTTAGAAGGCGAGCAGGATGATATTGAAGTGGAAGTAGCCCTCCAATATACGGATGACTTCCATGTGAACTTCTTGAGCTTTGCCAACAATATCCATACCTTTGAAGGCGGGACGCACGAGTCGGGAGTTAAGACAGCCCTCACGCGGACGATCAATGATTATGCCCGGAATGTCAATATTCTCAAGGATAATGATGAGAATCTGACGGGTGAAGATGTCCGTGAAGGTCTAACTCTGATTGTTTCGGTCCGCCACCCTGATCCTCAATTTGAGGGGCAGACCAAGATGAAGCTAGGCAATTCAGAGGTCCGGACCATTACGGACCGTCTCTTTGGCCAACACTTTGCGACCTTCCTCTTAGAGAACCCCAATATCGGCCGGCAAATTGTCGATAAGGGCCTAGTCGCTTCCAAGGCACGGAAGGCTGCCAAGCGGGCCCGTGAAATGACCCGGAAGAAGTCGGGTCTAGAGATCTCTAACTTGCCAGGTAAATTGGCGGATTGCTCGAGCCGGGTCCCAGAAGAATGCGAACTCTTTATCGTCGAAGGGAATTCGGCTGGGGGTTCTGCTAAGAATGGCCGGGACCGCCACTTCCAAGCCATTTTACCTATCCGCGGGAAGATCTTGAATGTTGAGAAGGCATCTATGGATCGGATCTTAGCCAATGAAGAGATTCGTTCTCTCTTTACGGCCATGGGAACGGGCTGGGGCAATGACTTTGACGTCTCCAAGGCCCGCTACCACAAGCTCGTCATTATGACGGATGCCGATGTCGATGGGGCCCATATCCGGACCCTCTTATTGACCCTTATCTACCGCTACATGCGCCCGCTCTTAGATGCAGGCTATGTGTATATTGCGGTCCCTCCCCTCTACCAAGTGCGCCAAGGAAAGAAGATCCAGTATATTGAATCGGATGCAGAATTAGAGGCTTATATGGCCAGCCTCCCTGAGCGTCCTAAACCAGTTGTCCAACGTTATAAGGGGCTGGGTGAGATGGATGCGGAACAGTTATGGGATACTACCATGGACCCAAGCAGCCGCCGCATGCTCCAAGTTAGCGTTGAGGATGGGGTTGAAGCCGACCAAATGATCTCCATGTTAATGGGCGACCATGTGGCACCACGGAGGAACTTTATCGAAGAGAACGCGACTTATGCAACGATCGACCTTTAGTCATCATCATTCGGACGACCAGACAAGCTAGAATAGGAGGCTAGTATTTTGGCTTTAGACAATAGATTAGAACGTCGAGAAATCTCCCATGAGATGCGGACATCCTTCCTCGACTATGCCATGAGTGTTATCGTGGCACGGGCCCTACCGGATGTTCGTGATGGGATGAAACCCGTCCACCGGCGGATTCTCTACGGTATGAATGAATTGGGGGTTACCCCAGATAAACCTTATAAGAAATCAGCACGGATTGTCGGAGACGTCATGGGTAAGTACCACCCCCATGGGGACTCCGCTATCTATGAATCGATGGTCAGGATGGCCCAGGACTTCTCCTACCGCTATATGCTAGTAGACGGCCACGGGAACTTCGGCTCCATCGATGGGGACCAGGCAGCTGCTATGCGGTATACCGAAGCACGCATGAGCAAGATCGCGACCGAGATGCTACGGGATATTAACAAGGATACCGTCGACTTCATCGCCAACTATGATGGGGAAGAGCGCGAACCAGAAGTTCTTCCCTCCCGCTTCCCTAATCTTTTAGTGAATGGGGCAACGGGGATTGCGGTGGGGATGACCACCAATATTCCACCCCATAACCTCAATGAAGTCATCTCAGGCATCCACACCCTGATGAAGAATCCTGAAGCGACGACTGCTGAATTGATGGAAGCCCTGCCTGGTCCAGACTTCCCAACAGGAGGAATTGTGATCGGTAAGTCAGGTATCCGCAAGGCTTATGAAACCGGCCAAGGTCGCATCATTGTCCGCGGCAAGCTCGATATTGACCAAATGTCCAGTGGGCGTGAGCGGATCGTTATTCATGAGATTCCTTATATGGTCAACAAGGCCAAGTTAGTGGAACGGATTGCCGATTTGGCCCGTGATAAGGTGATTGAAGGGATTACCGCTGTACGGGATGAATCTGGCCGGGACGGTATGCGGATTGTGGTGGAATGCCGCAAGGATGCCAGCGCTAGTGTCATCGTCAACAACCTCTACAAGCTGACCCAGCTCCAGGCTAATTTCAACTTTAATATGTTGGCCATCGTTAATGGTGTGCCGAAGACCCTGAGTCTCAAGGAAATCCTCACCTATTACTTAGACCACCAGGAAGAAATTATCCGGCGCCGGTCGATCTTTGAGAAGAAAAAGGCCGAAGCCCGGGCCCATATCCTGGAAGGTTTACAGGTGGCCCTGGACCATATTGATGAAATCGTCAATATCTTACGGTCTTCCCGCTCAGGCGACGAAGCCAAGGAAATCTTCATGACCCAGTACAAGCTCTCGGATAAGCAAGCCCAAGCCATCCTCGACATGCGCCTGGTCCGCCTAACCGGCTTAGAACGGGAAAAGATTGACAAGGAACATGCGGAACTGATGGCTGAAATTGCCCGCTTGACTGAAATCCTAGCCAGCGAAGAGAAGCGTTATGAAATTATTTACCAAGAATTGCTGGAAATCCAGGCCCGCTACGGGGATGAACGCCGGACTGAACTTCGTGTCGGTGAAATCACCAGCCTCGAAGACGAAGACCTTATCGAAGAAGAAAATGTTCTTGTGACCCTGACCCGGAATGGTTACATCAAACGGGTAGCCGATGATGAATTCCGCGTCCAAAACCGCGGGGGCCTCGGTGTCAAAGGGATGAGCATGAATGATGGGGACTATATTGAAACCATGTTCTCCACTTCAACCCATGATATAATTCTCTTCTTTACGGACAAGGGCAAGGTCTACCAGATGAAGGGCTATGAGATTCCGGAATATGGCCGGCAAGCCAAGGGAATCCCAATCGTCAACCTCTTGAACTTGGAAGAGGATGAGAAGGTGCGTGATGCCATCAATGTGACTCCAATTGACCATGAAAGTGATTCTGACGGCTACCTGGCCTTTATTACGCGCCAGGGTGTGATTAAACGGACCCCCGTTCGCGATTACTTCAATATCCGCAACAATGGTCTGATTGCCCTTAATCTCAAAGAGGGCGACGAACTCGTCGATGTTCTCTTCACCAATGGCCAGCGTAACCTGATTGTAGCTTCTCATAAGGGCTATGCGGTCAGCTTCAATGAACAAGATGCCCGGTCCATGAGCCGGACAGCTACAGGTGTCCGAGCGATCCGCCTAGACCCAGGAGATTATGTGATTGGTGCGGCCATCTTAGGCGAAGACGATGACGTCCTAGTAGTGACTGAAAATGGTTATGGCAAGCGGACCCCAGCTAGCGAATATGCGATTCGTAAGCGTGGGGGCAAGGGTGTCAAGACCATCAATGCCAGCCAGCGGAATGGATTGCTTGTTGGGATGACCACCGTTGATTTAAGCGAAGATATCATGCTTATGACGGATGAAGGAGTGGTTATTCGCTTCCAAGCGGCTGATATTTCCCAAACGGGTCGGGTGACCCAAGGTGTCCGCCTCATGCGCTTGAACGATGAGGCCAAGGTCTCCACCATGGCCAAGGTCGAAGCCGAAGAAGAGTCGGAAGAAAGCACTGAAGGAAGCAGCTCAGACCAAGACAAGCAAGAAGACTTCGCAGCGATTGCGGAGAAGGTTAATGAAGAAACCGAAGACAGTGACCAATCGGTTTATGAGGACCAGGACCTTCCCCAAGCACGATTGTCAGATGACCAAATCCAAGAGAATCTCCACGATTTCACCAATGAACTCTTGGACGAGGAAGACGACCAAGACTAGAAAAAAAACTAAGCAAAAAAGCCAGCTCGCAAGCTGGCTTTTTCTTATGGAAGTTTTTGTTTGGCTATTTAAGCCTTTTTCTCGCTGCGCCAGAGGGTCCAAGACCGTTTCAGGGTATCGACCATGCCCTTGTCGCTATAAGTGAGGACATTGCTCTTGTAGAAGGCCGCTGATAGGTAGAAGATGGCGACCATCGTAATGAGGCTGAGCACGATAGAAAGGCCAATTTCGAAGTTTGAAACACTCTCACCCGCAACACGGAAGGGCATCACGAAGGGAGTGAAGAAAGGAATCTGTGAGCTAATCCGCACCAAGGCATTGTTGGCTGAGGAAGCAAAGGCGAAAAGGCCGATGTAGAAACCCGCAACCCCTAGGAAGACGACAGGCATGATGGTTTTTTGGACGTCTTCCGTTTTGGAAACCAGAGAGCCGAGGAAGCCCGCAAAGCTGGTATAGATTAGGATACCAATGAGGGCAAAAACCAGGCCCAGGGCAAAGATCGGTATAGCTTCTTGGATCAGGCTTCCCAGATGCAGGTTTTCTAAGAGCTCTTCTGGAATCGGCAGGCTGACGAGGGAAGTGGTGAAGGCAGCTGCCCCTAGGAGGTAGAGGACGAGATAGCAGGCAATTTGGGTCAGGATCATGAGCCCCACTCCAATCATTTTGCCGAAGAAATGGGTACGGGCAGGGATACTGGAGAGGATAATTTCCATAATCCGCGAGCCCTTCTCTGCCGCAATCTCTTGGGCAATGATATTGACATAGGAGATGATAAAGAAGAAAACAATAAAGCAAGTAAAATAGGCCATGCCTGAACGAATGATATACTTGACCGAATTCCCCTCTTCTTGGGAGAGCTTGCCGTCCTCCCCGAAATTCAAGTTATTGACATTGATTGCGACAGATTGGTTTTGGAGCTTGGCCAGGTCATCCTGACTGAGCCCTAGACTTTCTGCCAATTGTAAGACTTGTAAATCTTGGAGGCCTTTTTCAATCGTATCTAAATTCACATCACTAGAGGTCGTTTTGTGGAAGAAGTTGGCCTTGATTTGCCCCTCCTCTTCGCCAACTTCAAGGTAGCCATCAATCTTATCATCGCGTAAGGCAGCCTGGGCCTCCTCCTGGTTGAGATCTAGGATGATCTGGTTGTGGCCTTTATTTTCCTCTACGATGTGTTGGATCTCAGGGGAAGCTTGGATTAGAGCGATATCTCCTGACTTTGTCGCTTCACTTTGACCGATAAAGTAACCGATCAGGCCAAAGACACCAACCATGATGAGAGGCGAAGCGACCATCCAGACAAAGGACCAGGAAAAAACATTCTTGCGGTAAACACTCTTAGCAACAGTCCATAATTTATTCATTGGAGCCACCTGCTTTCATCTTGAAGATTGCTTCGAGTGTGGGCGGTTGTTGGCTGAAAGTCTTAATATAGTGGCCTTGAGTCACTTGGTCGAAGATTTTCGGACCGTAGCTTTCATCTTGAAGTTCTAGCTGGTAGACGCCGGGCCGGTCGACTTCAACCTTGTCCACCCCTTCCAGTCCAGCCAATTGTTCAGTCGTCCATTGGTCGGTCTCCAGGTAGAGCCGGGTATTGCCGAAGCTTTCACGGACTTGGTGGATGGGCCCGTAGAGCACGCGCTTGCCGTCGTGAATCATAATTAATTCATCGCAAAGTCGCTCAACATTGTCCATATTATGGCTGGAGAAGATGATCGAGCTGCCTTGGTCTCTCAAGTAGAGAATCCCTGCCTTGAGCAGGTCGGCATTGACCGGGTCTAAGCCAGAGAAGGGCTCGTCCAGGATCACAAATTCAGGTTCATGGATGAGGGTGGCAATCAGTTGGACCTTCTGCTGGTTCCCCTTAGACAGGGTCTTAATCTTGTCCTGGCGCTTGCCCTTAACCTGGAAGCGGTCCATCCACTCATCAATCCGGGCGAGAACATCTTTCCGTTGCATCCCCCGTAGTTCAGCGAAGTAGACAATCTGCTCTTCGATAGACATCTTCTCATAGAGCCCCCGCTCCTCCGGTAGGTAGCCGATAATATTATAAATCTGGGTACTCATGGCCTGGCCATTCCAGGTCACACTGCCTCCATTTTCAGGGGTCAAAAAGTCCAAGATCATCCGGAAGATGGTGGTCTTACCTGACCCGTTACGGCCAATCATGCCGAGAATTTTACCGTTCTCCAACTGGAAGGAGACATCATCAACCGCGACATTCTGGCCGAAAGTCTTGGTCAGGTGCTTAGCTTCAAGCATGGTAGTCACTCATTTATTTTTTCTTAAAATTAATTTATCCCTAGTATAGCATGTGGGATAAGAGAGATAAATTGAAGTTTAAGGCATCCAGGCAAAATAATGAAAAAAAACTGGCTCCCCCAAGAGAGAGAGCCAGGTAAATGTGTCTTAGTTCCAGTTATCTAAGGGTTTCAAGCGGGCTGCCTTGACTTGGTCAATATTTTGGGTACCAGCCAATTGCATAACCCGTTTGAGGTCGGTTTCGAAGTATTCGAAGACGGAGCGGACACCCTTCCAACCGCCTAGAGCCAAGCCGAAGAGAACCGGACGGCCTAGAGCGACCAGGTCGGCACCTTGGGCCAGGGCCTTGAAGATATGTTCGCCACGGCGGATACCGGAGTCGAAGACAATGGGAACACGGCCAGCGACTGCGTCAGCTACTTCAGCCAAGCATTCAAAGGAGCCGGGTGCCTCGTCTAATTGCCGGCCACCGTGCGTCGATACCCAAACACCATCAGCCCCTGCACCGATAGCTACGTTGGCATCTTCAGCCGTTTGCAGGCCTTTAACGAAGACAGGAAGGTCTGTATGTTTCTTGATAAATTCCACATCACGTGGGGTAATTTTTTGCTTAGATTGGGCATAGATGTTGTTGAGGGACATGTTCTCCCCAGTTCCGGTCAGATAGCGGGAAACAATGGGCATGCCGAAGGGGTAGACAAATTCATTCTTATCATCGCGGTCCCGGTTACCAGAGATCGTCGCATCAGCTGTCAGAATAATAGCGGAGGCGCCATCTGCCTTAGCCTCGTTGAGGATATTGATATTTAATTCGTCATCTTTAGCCATGTAAATTTGGAACCAGCGCGGGTTACCTTGGAGGCCTTCATCAATCTCTTGGAAGGTTGCGCCGGAATAAGCAGAAATGGACATAATCGTTCCGCCAAATTCAGAAATCCCCTTGGCTGTCCCAGCTTCCTTGGTTTCGTGGGCTAGGCCGTGGGCAGCAATAGGTGCCATGATGAAAGGTACTTTCAATTTTTCACCAAAAATTTCAGTCTCTGTCTCTGGAAACTCTACATTGGCCAAGACACGGGGAAGGATCCCTTGCGATTTAAAGCATTGGACATTGCGTTTTAAGGTAAATTCTTCCCCAGAACCGCCGGCTAGGTAGTCAAACCCTCCCTTAGGCATAACTTCTTTAGCTAAGTCCTCTAATTCAATCGTGTTGTAAATGGTTAAATCTTTCACCTCAGAAGGTGCTTTGTATTCGGCTGACATAATTTTTTCTCCTTTTCTGTGAATAATGAAAGCTTAATGAAAACACTTTCTTTACACTTCTAAATTAACATAAAAGCCTTCATTTCAAAAATAAAACGCTTACTTTTTGATAAAAACTTTTCCAGGTGACCTATAGGTGTTGAGAATGGTTTAAGCTTTCAATAATTCTTATGTGTTTTTATCTACGGCTCTGAGCTGTTAGCAGCTCCGATAATGAAAACAAGCTAGCCAGGCTGTTCGGGGCCTGGCTAGCTTGTTGCTTGGTTATTAGTTGTATTTGAATGGGGCGGCTTGTGACCGAGTTGGGTTCGCCAAGGCAGAAGCTTCTCCACTTCACACGATCGAAACGTGCAAGCAGAGCTTGCTCTTTTTCGTTCGTGCTCCAGTGGTAAGCTTCTAACCGCCTTGACTCACACCCTGTTTAGTCGGGTTCGAGGATGCAGAAAGGGCTCCTCTTCGCAAAGATCCGCCGAAGACTTTCAGTCTTCTCTGGCTCTTTACTCCAGAGGTCACTTTCTCCCGCATCCTCTCACACCCTTTCCTTAGTCGGGTTCGCAAGAGCAGACTTGAAGTGATTTCAGCTCATCGAAACGTCTGACTGGCGTCAGTCTTTTTCGATGAGCCTCCAATCATTCAAGTCTAACCGCTCTTGCTCACACCCTTTCTTAGTTGGGTTCGACTTGGCAGACTCGGAGTGATTTCACAAGTCAGAAAAAGAGCGAATGCTTCGCTCTTTTTCTGACTTGCTCCAATCATCCGAGCCTAACCGCCAAGTCTCACACCCTCAGTCGGGTTCGCAGTTGCAGGCTTGAAGTGACTTCACCCAATCGGAACGATCGGCTTACAGCCGCTCTTTTCCGTTTGGGCTCCAGTCATTCCAGCCTGAACGCAACTGCTCACACCCTTTCTAGTCGGGTTCGCCAAGGCAGAAAGGGAGTGACTTCAGCAAAAGGGAACGATCGGCTGCTAGCCGCTCTTATCCCTTTTGCCTCCAGTCATCCCTTTCCAACCGCCTTTGCTCACACCCTTTCCTTACTCAGCGAATTGGCTTTGGTAGAGTTGGGCGTAGGTGCCGTTGAGGGCGAGGAGTTCTTGGTGGCTGCCTTGTTCGACGATGTCGCCTTGGTCGAGGACGAGGATGCGGTCGGCGTCGACGATGGTGGAGAGGCGGTGGGCGATGACGAAGTTGGTGCGCCCAGTCATGAGATTGGCCATGGCTTCTTGGATGAGGCCTTCTGTCCGTGTGTCGACGGAGGAGGTGGCTTCGTCCAGGATGAGGATGTCGGGGTCCGAGATGAAGGCCCGGGCGATGGTGAGGAGCTGGCGTTGGCCTTGGGAGATGTTGGAGGCTTCTTCGTTGAGCACGGTGTCGAAGCCTTCAGGGAGGCTCTCAATGAAGTGGTAGCAGTGGGCTTGTTTGGCGGCCTGGATAACTTCTTCCTGGCTTGCTCCAGCCTTACCATAGCGGATATTCTCTTCGATACTGGCTTGAAGCAGCCAGGTATCTTGGAGGACCATGCCAAAATGTTTGCGCAGGTTATCCCTTGGAACCTGACGGATGTCCTTCCCGTTGATCCGGATAGCTCCCTTGCTGACATCATAGAAGCGCAGGAGGAGGTTAATTAAGGTAGTCTTTCCGGCACCTGTTGGACCAACAATAGCAATGGTTTGGCCCTGGTCGACTTCTAAACTGAGGTCTTTGATAATGGGATGGCCGGCTTCATAAGCAAAGCCCACATGGTCGAAGCTGATACTTTCGATAGGGGCTTCAATCCTTGCGTCATCGCGGTCGATTTCTTCCGGAGCATCCAGGAATTCGAAGACCCGGTCGGCTGAGGCCATGGTCTCTTGGAGGAGATTGGCCATTTCAGCCATAGTATTGATCGGACGGGTCATCTTTTGACTATACTGGATAAAGGCAAGGACGTCCCCGACTAAGATCTTCTGACCGAGGACGAGGAGTCCACCGACAATGGCAATGGCAACGTAACCCATATTGCTGACGAAGGTCATCACGGGTAAGAGGACCCCAGCCATGAAGCTCGCCCGATAGGAGACATTATAGAGTCTGTCATTATAGCTACGGAATTCTTTGTCCGACCGGTCTTCATAATTATAGGCCTTGATGAGATCGGTACCGGTAAAGCTTTCTTCAACGTAAGCTACCATGGCGCCCAGACCTTTTGCTTTGGCCCGGAAATATTTCTGAGACCGGTTGGTGATGAACCGAGTGGCAAAGAAGCTCATGGGGATCGTGATGAAGAAAATAACTGTCATGATACCAGAAATTCGGAGCATCATTACGATAATACCTAGGAGGAGAATAATCCCATAGAAGACCTGGCTGATGGTTTGTTGGATATTTTTGCCTAGGATTTCCACATCGCTTGTCATCCGACTCAAGAGGTCTCCTGTACGGGATTGGTCGAAGTAGGCTAGAGGGATATGTTTGACCTTATGTGAGACCTCTTCTCTCAGCCTGAGGATAAAGTTCTGGGAGATATAAGTGAGCAGCTGGCCTTGGATGAAATTAAAGACAGCGAGGGCCAAGTAAAGCCCCAATAAAATCACACAGAGTCTGCCCACAGCTTGGAAGTTAATGGCCTGGCCAGATTGGACATCGGAGAAGAGCTGGCTGGTGAGGTCCCCCATCATGCGTGGGGCAATGATATCGCAAGCAGCGATGACTAAGGTCGCTAGAACACTGAGGCCCAAGAAGAGTTTGTACTGGCCGAGATAGGCAAGGAGCCGGGGTAAGGTTTTTTGTGTTTTTTTAGGCATGGTCAACCGCCTCCTCTCCTTGGCTTAGGGCAATTTCACGGTAAATTTGATTATTGATCAGCAGGTCCTCATGGCTGCCGAAGCCTTTGACCTGACCATTATCAAGGACTAGGATCTTATCAGCATGGCGGATAGTGGCCACACGCTGGGCGACAATAATTAGAATGGCCTGGTCGAGGGCTTCCTGCAGGGCCTGGCGGAGCTCATAATCTGTTTGATAGTCGAGAGCAGAGAAGGAGTCGTCGAAGATATAGACAGGAACTTGACGACTCAAGGCCCGGGCAATGGCTAGGCGCTGGCGTTGGCCGCCCGAGAAGTTATTGCCCCCGCGAATCATAGCTTCGTCGAGTGGGCTTTCTTCGGGCAGGAAGTCACGGGCCTGGGCAATGCTGAGGTTATTAAGCAATTGGTCATCGCTAACCGCCTCATTACTATAGGACAAGTTGTCGCGGATAGACTTGGTAAAGAAGAAATTCTGCTGGGGCACATAGCTCATTTGGTCCCGCACAGAGGCGGCTTCCAGGTCTTCAATCTCTTGGTTATTGATCAGTAGGTGTCCTGAACTTGGGTCATAGAACTGGAGTAAGAGCTTGAGCAGGGTGGATTTACCGGACCCTGTCCCTCCAATAATCCCCAGGGTTTGACCGCGCTCAACACTGAAATTAATGGCTTTCAAGGCAGGCAGATTAGCCCCTGGATAGTAGAAGGTCAAATCGCGCGCCTCAATCCGCTGAATCGGCTCTTTTAGACTGACCTGGCCGCCGATTTCACGGGTTGGATAGGTCAAGAGTTCATTAACCCGTTGGGCAGAAGTAAAGGTCCGCGGCAGCATGGTTAAGAGGTGGGAAATCATAATGAGAGCAGAGAGAACCTGGGTAATGTATTGAAGATAGGCCATCATATCCCCAATCTGTAGGTCACCTTGGTCAATCAAGTGAGAACCGAAGTAAGCCACACCCACTAAGGAAAAATTCAAAATAATGGTCAGTAAGGGCATGACGGTAATCATAATGCGGTTAACTCTGAGGGCGGTTTGGTAGTAGTCCTCATTGGCTTGACTGAAGATTTCCTCCTCGTAATGGTTACGCGAGAAGGCGCGAATAACCCGCAATCCCGTCAAACGTTGGCGAAAAAGCAGGTTGATTCGGTCCAGATAGGCCTGCAACTTAGGGAAGTAAGGCAGGGCCACGCGGAAAACAATGTAAGTCCCGATAAGGATCAGGGGCAGACTGAGAAAAATGACAAAGGACAAACGAAGATTGGTGGTCAAAGCCATAATCAGCCCGCCCACGAACATTAAGAGGCCACGGACCCAGGGCCGCATCCCCATCAAGGCCATCTGTTCGATCTGGTTGACATCATCGGTTGTCCGTGTAATCAAGGAAGAAATCCCAAAGTCTTCCGTTTCATCGAAGGTCATATGGTTGACCTTGGTGTACATCTGGTGGCGGACATCCCGGGAGAAGCCCATGGCCGCCTTGGCTGAGTGATAGGCTGCAGATCCCCGGCAGAGGACGGTAATGAGAACGACAAGGAGCATGACGCCCCCTATCCTTAGAATCAGCTGGGTATCCCCGTTAGCCACCCCCTGGTCAACTACAGTAGACATTAATTTAGGTAGAAAAAGTTCACCCAGAGCATTCCCGAAAGTCAGTAAAATCACAAGTAAGATCCGCCAACGGTAAGCTCTCAGGTAAGCAAATACTTGCACAATTGTGTGCCTCCAATCTAATTAAAGTATCGCTGATAATCCATAATGCGTACCCTCCACTTTAGCACAGGCCAAGCCAGCAAGCGAGTAAAAGAACTTAGCTCTTCTAATTTGCAGCAGTTAGAATAAATCCGGTAGAATACAATTAATAATAAAAAGGAGGATTTCGGATGCTTTATCTCATCATTTTAATCCTGGCCTTGTTGAGCCTGGGCATGGGCTTTTGGGCCTTGAAGCAGGACCGTATCGCTTTCTACAGCTTCGACCAAGACCAGGCCAAGCATAACCACCTACTCGCTCAAGGATTGGGAGTCAGCCTCTTATTTGCCGGCACCGTCCTGGCCTTTATCCTGGTTATGGTTTACTTATTTCATTTACCTGCCTATTTATTAGTGATTGTTGCCGGCTTCATCTATCTTACGGTGCTCGTCAAACTCGTTCAGATGAAAGGCTCGCTTAAATAATCCGATTTTCCAATTGACCAATTCCCTCGATACTAACGCAGACTTGGTCGCCAACTTGCAACCAAACTTGGTCCTCACTCGTTTTACCTGCAATAACGCCGTCCGGAGTCCCCGTAAAGATAAGGTCACCTGGCTTAAGGGTCATGTGCCGGGAGAGGTAGCTGACAATTTCAGGAATAGAGAAAATCATCTGTTGGGTTGAAGCTTCTTGGACCGTTTGGCCATTTACCTGGCAGCTAATCTTGATCCCTTGAGGATCCAGCTGGTCGGATAATGTGATATAGGGACCCAAGGGAGCAAAAGCGTCGCCTGTCTTCCCAACCAACCACTGGCTGCTCGCAAACTGCCGGTCCCTCAAGGAGAGGTCATTGCCTGCTGTATAGGCAAAGATCATGTCCGGTCGAAAGTCTTCAGGCTGAATGTCTTTAATCTCTTCTCCTACGATGGCCACTAATTCAGCCTCATAATCCAGCTGCTTACCGTAGCTTGGGAAAGGAATCCCCTGCCCGCAAGCCGCTAGGGCATTATTAAACTTAGAAAAAATAGTCGGTTCTTCACGAGCATCGGACCGGTCTACCTCATCAATATGGTCTTGGTAGTTGAGCCCGACACAGAGAATCTTTTCTGGCGCTAAGACCGCAGGAAGAAAATCAATGTCTGTTCCTAAGACAGGCAGGTCTTGGCTAGTTAAGCGCTGGAGTCGGTCGATTAAGTCCTTGGACTGGTCAGCCTGGATAAGGTCATCAGTTGAACGAAGCAATAGATTGTCATGTTCAAAGATCCATTGGCTCAAGGCATAGTGCCTACCATCCAGATGACCACCAAGTGCTGGCTGGCCCTGATGGAGATAGTTAAAGAATTGCATGGAAATACCCCTTTCAATAAAAGCTCTTATCTTCATTATAGCCTATCACTTGGCCAAATGCCCCTAAAAAGCTAGAAGACTAAAGACGGTCAAGTCAAAAGCAGAAAATTTACTGACTAATGACTTGCACCATCTTTCCCTATCTGTTAAAATATAGTATTGTGAGTATGAATATACTCTCCTTGCTCTTTTCTAACTGAGGAGAGCCACAAGACCAAAAGGAGGTGCGAAAGCCAATGACTAAATATGAAGTTTTATACATTATCCGTCCAGATTTAGATGATGCGTCAAAATCAGCCTTAGTTGAAAACTTTGACAATATCTTAACTTCAAACGGGACTTCAATCATTGAATCAAAAGACTGGCAAAAACGTCGTTTCGCATACGAAATTGAAGATTTCCGCGAAGGAATCTACCATCTCGTAGAATGTGAAGCTGAAGATGCTGAAGGTATCAACGAATTTGACCGTCTCGCTAAGATCAATGACGGCATTTTACGTCACATGATCACTAAAATTGAAGCTTAATGAAGACTAAGATTACGAGAGAGGGATTATCATATGATTAACAATGTCGTATTAGTTGGCCGATTAACTCGAGAAGTCGATTTACGTTATACGCAAAGCGGCATCGCTGTTGCTAACTTTACAGTAGCTTGTGATCGCAACTTTCGTAATTCACAGGGTGAAACTGAAACAGACTTCATTTCCTGTGTGATGTGGCGTAAGTCAGCCGAAAATTTTGCTAAATTTACCCGGAAAGGTTCCCTCGTCGGAATCGAAGGGAGTATTCAGACGCGTAACTACGAAAACCAACAAGGTCAACGTGTTTACGTTACAGAAGTTTTAGCTAATAATTTTAGCTTACTTGAACCCAAATCAGTAACTGAAAGTCGTCCACAATCTAATAATAGTAATTCATATGGTAACAATGCTTACCAGGGCAATAGTTTTGGTTCAGGCAACCAAAACCAAGATCCATTTGCTGCTCAAGCAAATCAAGATCCTTTTGCCTCTAATGATAATTCTTCTCCGTTTAGTGCAGGCGGATTTGGCAATGACAACCCATTTGCTTCTGGCAATGATCAGAAGTCATCATCCAACGATGGATCGTCTATTAATATTGCCGATGATGACCTGCCATTCTAAAAATGGAATAAAGGAGGATAATGAACATGGCACAAAATCGTCGTCGTGGTGGCCGTAGACGTAGAAAAGTATGTTTCTTCTGCGCTAACCATGTAGATCATATTGATTTTAAAGATACAGATTTATTACAACGTTATATTTCTGAAAAAGGTAAAATCTTACCTCGCCGTGTAACTGGTACTTGTGCAAAACACCAACGTGCTTTAGCAACAGCTATCAAACGTTCACGTGTAATGGCATTACTACCATTTACCGTTCAAGACTAATTGAAGAGAGCACCGGGTATTAACCGGGTGCTTTTTTTATGCCTGTGTATAAACATATGTTCCTGAAACAAAAGTTTTCCACATGTTAATTCTTTTTATACACATGTGTGGATAGAATTGAGATTTTGTGGATTGTTCCACGTGGAACACCCTTAATCATATCCACAGCTTCTATCCACAAGCTTGTCTATAAGTGGATAAGTTTGTTGATATGTGGATAAGATGTTTTGGGAATAGGAGTTTCTCTCTTTTAATGAAAACATATGTTCTTATTATTGCCTGATTTATAGCATTTTACATTCTTTAGTAGATAAATTGGGATAGATAAAGCAGTTTTTATTATCCTTTGTTGTGGATAAGTTTATTTAGCTTCCGACTAGAGCTTCTTGTGTATAAACTGTTGCTCGGCTAAATAAATTGTGTATAACTTTTGAGGAATTGAGAGACTTAGCCCTGTGCTTAACTTTATCCCCATCTTTTGTATGCTTAATAATATAAAGGAGAATGTACGGCTTCTTGCTGTATCACGTGAAACATTTCTGCGAGCCCTCCCTTTTAACAAGTTTTATGATTAAGTCTTCGTATAATTTATAGAATAAGATTTAAATTGACCTAGAAATCTAAGAAAAAGGAAATTTGAGAAGTAGATAAGTGATTAAATGAATTTTGAATAAGGCACAGATACTATTTTTCAAAGATTAGTTGGGATAAAGCTGGCTCGTATTAAAAAATCTAGGATGGCTCTAAAAAGAAATAGGGAGTCGGTTAACTTCTATGCTATAAGCAGGAAGTTTAACCGACTCTTTTTTATTCGTATAAGAATGAAGGTGATGGACAGAAAGGACTCCATTATCAATCGATTACCTTCCTGGAATTAGCCAATAAAGAAAGCATCTTTTATAAATTGATCTTTACTGCTATGTTTCACGTGAAACATTCTTATCTATAAACAGCTCATAGACTTATTCAAACTTAAAAATAGGGATTTTTATCCGAAAATAACTATAATTAGATCAATTCACTTCATGAGTTCATGGTATATGATAATGTTGGGCAGACGTCTTAATTAGGCTTGCAAATGTTTCTAGAATTGCAGCATCAGAAAGAGGAAAAATGATGAAATAGAGAAAGGAGACTTGGGAAGAGAGCACACCAGGCTTTGTGAAATAAAGGTCAGTATAAACTTCTTAAAAATTGATCTCTAGTAAATAGTTAAATTTTATTTTATCTTCTCTCCTCTACTGTTGATTGATCTCTTTATCTATAATGAATTTATTTAGTTAAATAATTTCAAAGGAAATAGGATATTATTGCTGTGTTTCACGTGAAACAAAAGCTTAGTGGATATCTACAATAAAATTTCTTCCTTATAACTATTAAGTTACTGTACTGAAAGTTAATGATGGATTTGAAGACGATATTTATTTGAATACTTAATTAGAAAAGGGGCTAAAACAGCTAAGTAGCCTTGAGAGCATAGAAGAAGCTCCATAAAATTTTTATTGCTTAGTAATATGAATTAATATGATTTTCACTGGCTAAACTTTAAATAGTCTAAGAATAAAAGTCACTGCTACCTGAAACAACTAAGATACATTCTTTATCTGTAAATCGTTCAAGCTTTGAGCAGCTATAGGAACTATATGCGACGAAGTATTGATATGAAAGAAGCTCATCAAAAGGATCAAGCTTTTGATGAGCTTCTTTAGTTAAAGTCTAGTAAAGGACTTCACTCTTATTTTACTCTACTTAATTCATCAGAGTCTAACTGTCAAAGCTCGTAACTAAGCTAGTTTTTTTCAGGCGTTTAACTTCAAGCTCCCAATCTCATTAGCTTTTCAATATTGTTTTCTTAGAAGCTAATTTTTCCACTAGGTTTCACACCCTCTGAGACTATGAGGGTATTTTTTAAAATAAATCATCTTTTAGAGATGGCTTGTAAATTTTTTACTCAACCTATCAATGATTATGCTATGTTTCACGTGAAACAATTAATAGTATTAAATATTAATATCTTATCTTGAATTAAGTCTATAAATTTTCGTCATTCAAATTTGTTTCACGTGTAACATTGATTTGTTTTAAATAATTTAGCCCTCTTCACTTGATTTTGATGAAAAATAGAAAAATTATGAATTATCATTTATATCTAAGTGGAAAGAGAAAATTTTTCTCCCTAGTAGTATTTAGCTTGATAGTAATTGTGAGAAAAAGAGGTGTTTAGCTTTTCTGCTTTGAAATAAATTCGTGTTTCTCTTGCATGCATTAGCTATGAGAAATAGTCAATTAGTTTTGAATTTTATCTTTCTTTAAGTTAGTTTCAAGCTGATTTTAAATGCTATGCCTGAATCTAACAAATTCCGTATCCAAATAAGTTTGTATATTTATTTAAAATATAAATAAGAAAAAAGATGTTTCTAAGTTTCTTTTAGCATGCAATATCAAGTAACTTTGTTTTCTTTATATAAAGGAGGGAAGACTTTAAATGTGTTTCACGTGGAACATTCTTGGGCTGTCTGCATAAAATTTTTAAGTAGATAATTTTTCATCTAAATTATAAATAAATAACTAATTTACTTAAAATAAGACTTAAAATGTTTCACGTGAAACATTTTAGTTAGGAACATATGTTCTTTTATCCTTTTCTTTTTAGTCATTTCAAGGTATAATAGGAGTGATTGAAATTAATTTAAAAATAAGCTAAGTGTGTTAAAATATCCTTATATGAAATGAAGGAGTAGATCATGCAAAAAAATTACAAGCAGTCTAAGCAGCATCCTGAATTAAGAGATGGTCGCGTTTCACTTGCGATTGGGATTGCTGCACTCTTACTCTTGGCTTGTGCCATCCTAGCCTTTATCTCTAGTGTGAAATTAGGGGCTTTGACCCTTGTATTAATTATTCTAGTGGGACTCGTTTTACTTTATGCTTGGAATGCCCTAGAATACGAGTTTGCTAAACAAATGGAGCGACTCGAGAATCGTTTGCAATCGGTGCAAAATGAAATTCTTCTACAGATGCCGATTGGTATTATCTTGTTTAATCCTAATGATAATTTGATTGACTGGGTGAATCCTTACTTATTGAAGTATTTTGATCGAAATGATTTGATTGGCCATGAGCTTGAAGAAATTGATGCTGATTTAGCCGAAGTTTTTCATCGTTTATACGAAGAAGAAGGTCAATCAACAGATCGGATTCAGTGGCAGGATCGTTTCTTTGACGTCGGGCTCTTGCGCGATCAACGGGCCATGTACTTTATGGATGTGACCAAGTATGGTGAAATTAGTCAAGCTGCCAGCAATAACCGGATGATTATCGGCCATATTTTGGTGGATAATTATGACGAAATCATGTCTGCCCTGAATGATCGACGGAAGTCAACCATTGATAATTATATGACCAAACAGTTGTCGACTTGGGGGAGGAAGTATAATAGCTTTGTCAAGGAATTGGATGATGACCGCTTCCTGCTCATTGGGACTTATGGTGCCTTACAAGAGATGGAAGAGGATAAATTCCAGATTATTGATACCATTCGTGAAGCGACGTCTAAGTGGAACTTCCCGCTGACCCTATCGATTGGGATTTCTTACCGTGAAATGGATGATCCCCTAAGTATTTCTGAGATTGGTGACCAGGCTCAAGCCAATGTAGACCTCGCTCTGAGTCGGGGCGGTGACCAGGTCGTCATCAAGGTTAAGAATCAGAAGGCCCGTTATTATGGGGGTAAGACCAATCCAATGGTTAAGCGGACACATGTGCGTTCCCGACAAATCGCCAATACCATTGCCAAGATGATGCAGGAGAACCAGACGATCTTTGTGATGGGCCATGATTATCCAGATATGGATGCGATTGGGGCTTGTGTGGGGATTCGCCGGATTGCCCAGATGAATGATAGCCACTGCTATATTGTGGTGAATGAGGACCGGATCAACCAGGATATTGCACGTGTGATTGAAGAGCTACGCCAGGATCCTGATAATGCCGATGCGATTATCTCGCCAAGCCAGGCCCAGGACATGGTTCAGCCAGATTCTCTGGTCTTCTTGGTCGATGTCCACCGCCCATCAATTACTGTAGCTCCTGAGCTGATTGAAGCTGTTAATGGGATTGTGGTGATTGACCACCACCGTAAGGGTGAAGAAGTGGCCAATAATATTCTCTTAGAATACATTGAACCCTATGCTTCTTCGGCTTGCGAATTAATTACAGAATTCTTTGAATATCAGAATCCAGAAGGTAATCCGGTCAATCGCTTGGAAGCAACGATTATGTTGGCAGGGATTACGGTCGACTCGCGGAACTTTTCCTTGCGTACGGGCTCACGGACCTTTGATGCAGCGTCTTATCTGAAGTCTAATGGGGCGGATTCGATCCTGATTCAAGAGTTCCTAAAAGAAGATCTCAATGATTATATTGACCGGAGTCAGTTGATTGAGAGTGTTCAATATATTGAACCGAATATGGGGATTGCCCAAGGCCAAGATGGTCAAGTGTATTCGACTGTTATTGCGGCCCAGGCAGCTGACACCCTCTTGTCCATGAATGGAATTGCTGCTTCTTTCGTAGTCTTCCAACGTAATGATGGTCGTGTGGGCATCTCAGCACGGAGCATGGGGAATGTCAATGTCCAAACCATTATGGAAGAACTCGGTGGTGGGGGACACTTGTCCAATGCGGCCACACAGATCTCCGATGTGACTGTAAGTGAGGCGGTCGACCAATTGAAAGCCGTTCTAGCAAAAGATAAGGAGGAATAAGAATGAAAGTCATATTCTTACAAGATGTTAAAAAGCAAGGTAAAAAAGGTGAAATAAAAGAAGTCTCTACAGGCTACGCACAAAATTTCCTCATTAAAAAAGGCCTAGCCAAGGAAGCAACCAATAGTGCGATTTCTGCCCTCAAAGGCAAACAAAAAGCAGAGGCCAAAGAAGCAGCTGAAGAAAAAGCAGATGCTGAAAAACTGAAGGCTGTCCTTGAAGATGAGGAGACAGTTGCTGAAGTGAAGGCCAAGGGTGGGGAAGACGGCCGCTTGTTCGGTTCTGTCCCATCCAAGCAAATTGCGACGGCCTTGAAGGACCAATATGGGATTAAGATTGATAAACGCAAGATCGAGTTGCCTAATCCAATTCGTGCTTTTGGTTATCGGAATGTGCCTGTGAAGTTACATCCTGATGTTGAGGCAACCATCCGGGTACATGTTGTTGAAGAATAGAAGATTAATTAAAAAAGATTGAGAATTCAATGGGCTAGGGCATTTTTTCGCCCTGGCTTATTTTCATGAGCTGAAGTTTTTAGTATAATAATTAACGCCTAAAGGACTTGATTTATGACGAAGGGGGAAATCATGGCTGATAGTGACTTAATAGAACGTATTCCTCCTCAGAATATTGAAGCTGAGCAGGCAGTATTGGGTTCAATTTTACTTGAGCCGGATATTTTTACAACTGTTAATGAGTTTGTTAGTGAAGAAGATTTTTATAAACGTAGCCACCGCTTAATCTTTAGCGCCATGCAGCGGCTCAATGATCGGGATGAGGCTATCGATGCCTTGACGATCCAAGAGGACTTGCAGAGTCGGGCCATGTTAGAGAATGTCGGTGGGGCCGATTATATTTTTGAAATTGCTGAGAAGACACCGACCGCGGCGAATGCGGAATACTATGCCAAGATTGTCGAAGAGAAATCGATCCTGAGAAAGTTGATCCATGCCACCAATACGATTCAGAAAGAGTCTTATGGTGAGGAACATGATCTGACGACTATTCTGGACGGGGCCGAACGACAAATCTTAGCGGTGAGTGAGAACCGCAACCGCAATGGCTTTGTCCATATTTCCCAGGTCCTTCAAGAATCGATTGGACATATTGAAGAATTGTCCAAGCAGAATGAAGCGGTAACGGGGATTGCGACCGGTTATCCGGATCTCGATAAGATGACGACGGGCTTGCATCCAGACGAGCTGATTATCCTAGCTGCCCGGCCAGGGGTAGGGAAGACAGCCTTTGTCCTCAATATTGCCCAGAATATCTCGACCAAGCAGAATGGCCGGGTGGCAATTTTTAGTTTGGAAATGGGGGCGGAATCTCTAGTCAACCGGATGCTCTGTGCGGAGGGCAGTATTGATGCCAACCGCTTGCGGACGGGGCGCTTAGAGCCCCAGGAATGGTCCGACTTAGTGGTTGCCATGGGGGCCCTTGGGGAGTCGGAGATCTATATCGATGACACGCCTGGTATCCGGGTTACAGATATCCGGGCCAAGTCGCGCCGGCTCAAGCAGGAGAAGGGGGACTTGGACCTGATTGTGATCGACTACCTGCAGTTAATCGAAGGGAGTCGGCGCAGTGAAAACCGGCAACAGGAAGTGTCAGAAATTTCCCGGCAATTAAAGAAATTGGCCAAGGAGCTGAGTGTCCCAGTAATTGCCCTGTCCCAACTTTCGCGGAGTGTGGAACAGCGGCAGGATAAGCGACCTGTCCTCAGTGATATCCGGGAATCCGGTTCGATTGAGCAAGATGCGGATATTGTGGCCTTCCTTTACCGGGAGGACTATTACCAGAGAGAAGGCAGCGAGGAAGAGGATAATCCGGATGCTGAGAATAATATCATTGAAGTGATTATTGAGAAGAACCGGAGCGGGGCCCGCGGAACAGTGAAATTGATCTTTACTAAGGAATTCAATAAATTCTCCTCGGTGAGTTTCCGCGATGAAGCCGAAATGTAGGGAGAAGAGCCAGTTGTGGCGTCAAAAATACTATCCAATTTATGGATAAGCCAATCGAGAAAGGACTTGGAATTATGTCTGGAATTGTTGTTGTTGGAACACAGTGGGGAGACGAAGGAAAAGGGAAGATTACAGACTTCCTAGCTAAGGAGGCTAGCGCTATTGTGCGCTACCAGGGAGGCGATAATGCCGGCCATACGATTCAATTCGACGGAAAGAAATTTGCCCTCCATCTCATTCCTTCTGGTATCTTCTCGCCAGATAAGTTATCCATCATTGGTAATGGGCTGGTCGTGAATCCACAAGCCTTAGTCAAAGAATTGAACTATCTCAAGGAGAACGGAGTGGATACTAGCGGTTTACGGATTTCAAACCGTGCCCATGTGATCCTCCCCTACCATATTGAATTGGACCGTCTTCAGGAAGAGGCCAAGGGCGACCAAAAGATTGGGACCACGATTAAGGGGATTGGCCCTGCCTATACAGACAAGGCTGCTCGGATTGGGATCCGTTTTTGTGATCTTTTGGAGAAAGATACTTTTGCTGAAAAACTGAAGGCTAACTTGGCCTACCACAACCAAGTTATTGAGAAGATTTACAATGGTCAACCTTTGGACTTTGAATCTATTTTTGAAAGTTATTATGCTTATGGCCAAGAAGTTAAAGATTATGTGGCTGATTCTTCTTATTTGATTGGTCAATTAATGGACCAGGGAGAACGCGTTCTTTTCGAAGGCGCTCAGGGCAATATGTTGGATATTGACCAAGGGACCTATCCTTTCGTGACGTCTTCGAACCCTGTAGCTGGGGGAGCAACTGTTGGAACCGGAATTGGTGCGACCCAGATTGATAAGGTCGTTGGTGTCTGCAAGGCCTATACGTCCCGCGTGGGTGAAGGGGCCTTCCCAACGGAGCTCTTCGATGAAGTGGGCGACCGTATCCGCGAAGTTGGCCATGAATACGGCACGACAACGGGTCGGCCACGTCGGGTAGGTTGGTTCGATGCGGTTGTCATGCGCCATTCCAAACGTATCTCCGGTTTGACGGACCTCAGTTTGAACTGTGTGGATGTTTTGTCCGGCTTGGAAGAAGTGAAGATTTGTGTGGCCTATGAGAAATCAGACGGCAGCCGGATTGATTACTATCCTGCTAGTTTGCAGGAATTGGCAGACTGTACGCCAATTTATGAAACGCTACCGGGCTGGTCAGAAGATATTACGGGCTGCAAGAGCTTAGACGACTTACCTGATAATGCGCGACGCTATGTGGAACGTGTCAGTGAACTAGTTGGCGTTAAGATCTCCACCTTCTCTGTCGGTCCAGACCGTGAACAAACCAATATTTTGAATGATATTTGGAATAGTTAATCGATAAAAAGGCAGCTAAGCAAGAAATCATCATTTTTCTTGCTTAGCTGCCTTTTGTTTTAGGCTTCGATTTTATTTACTAGTAGATCAGTATCCAAGCCTAACCGCCAAGTCTCACACCCTTTTTTTCATTACATAGTAGCTGGTGAATTTGGCGGCTTTGGTGAAGGGGCGGAAGAGGAGGGGGACGTCTTGGTGCTTGAGGGTTTGGAAGCCATTTTCCTCGTAGAATTTTTTGCCCCTCTGGTTACTGTTGACGACTTCTAGGATGAGTTGTTTCTTATGGTTAGCTTTGGCAGCTTGGCTGGCTTTTTGGAGGAGTTGCCTGCCTAGCCCTTGGCCCCTGGCTTCTGAAGCAACAGCGAGAAGGTCGATATGCCAGTCTTTAGCATGGACTTGGCTTTGGCTATGTTTATAGATAAAGTAGCCCAGGCTGCGAATCAAGGAAGGAAAGAAGCTGAATTCTTGGCGGAAGCTGTGCCAGGGGATGGGGAGAAAGTTAGGCTTGTCTTGGCTTTCATAGGAGAGGATGCCCTGAATTTTTCCCTGGTTTCGGGAGACAATCAATTGGTCTTCGTTGAAATGTTTGGCGATGAGGCGTTTGGCTTTGGCCCTATCGCTGGTCATGATCCAGACATAGTGGATTTTATCTTCGAAGGCGTCAACGATGATAGCGGCAACTTGTTCGCGTTCACTTGCTGTTAGGGATGAGTTTTCCAATGCTTGTCCTCCTGTTATTATTGTAAAACTATTTTGATTTAGATTTTCTTTAAATTTGGACTTGTTAATTAGTAGCCTGACAGCTATTATGTTACTTATAAAGTTTTGTTAGGATGGAAGGAGCCTATGGGATGGGACAGACACGATTTCACTTGGGAATGCGGACCTTTAAGACAGGGCTTAGCTTCTTTTTAATCGCTATGCTTTATGACCTTTTCTCCAATCATTCCCCCCAAATTGCTGCCTTATCTGCCGGCTTTAGCCAGCGGACAGACTTCCAGTCAACCAATAAATTTGGGCGTCACCGGATCTTTGGGAATTTTATTGGGGGCTTGATGGCTCTCCTCTGTGTGTCTTTAATGACTCTTTTCCCTGATTGGCGGATGCTTTCTTATCTCTTTCCGGCCTTAGGGATAGTGTTAACCATTATCTTGGGCAATGCTTTTAATTCTTCACAGGCGATTGTAGGTTCAATTGCGATTTATACGATTGTCCTCTATTCGATTCCTGACCAGGAGCGGATTCTCTATGTCTTCTGGCGCTTGGTGGACACCTTAGTAGGGGCGGCTGTTGCACTTTTCGTAGAATGGGCCCTATCGCGTGAAAGGGTGGATGCGGTAAAAAATTTGTTGACAAAATAAGTAAAGCTTAAGGAGGGGATCCGTTTGTTAGGCAGTTTACTCGAACACCTTGATGCTTATTTTTTAAAGAAGAATCTCATTTCCAGCAATTTTTTGTACCTTTTAGCCCTATTTTTTATTGTTTGTGGCCTCCTTATCCAGCCTCTGCCTGAATTGTTACAGGGTTACTGGGAGATTTTAATCGCGCCTTCAAACCTACTGACGGACTATTTCGCTGTAGGAGGTTATGGGGCGACTTTTGTGAATGCCGGACTCCTCATGCTACTCAATGCTTTTATGGTGAGCCGCCATGCCAAATGGATGACTGGGCCACTATTTGCAGCACTCTTTACTGTAACAGGTTTTGCTTTTTTTGGCAAAAATCTATTCAATACCATCCCTTTTATGATGGGGGCTTGGCTTTATACAAAGTTTTTAGCCATTCCTTTGAAGAAAGTCTTGCTGACCGCTCTTTTTTCAACAGCTTTGAGTCCTGTCGTGAGCTTGGTGAGCTTTGGCCAAGGCCTCCCTTTGATCTGGAGCATTCCCTTGGGCTATGCTTTAGGGATCTTTATTGGCTTCGTGGTGAGTCCTATCGCTTCTTCCTTCCTTCGCTTCCACTTGGGTTTTAACCTCTACAATCTGGGCTTTACCAGTGGGGTCCTAGCTATGGTGGTAGCTAGCGTGATGCGGTCCTTCAAATTAGCTGTTGAGGTGGAGAATATTCAGATGACGGTGAATTATGGGCCAGTCCTTGCCTTCCTTATCCTGCTCTCTCTTTTCTTTATCTTGATGGGCTGGAGCGCTAATCATTTTACTCTGAAGGGGTATCGGGCTTTGAACCGTGAAGCTGGGACTTCCGTGACAGACTTTGTTTTACTCCACGGTTCAGCGATTACCTTAGTCAATGTTGGCATCTTAGGGATTTTGGCGACGGGCTATGTTTGGCTACTGGGTGGTGTAGTGAATGGGCCCGTCGTAGGGGGCATTTTAACTGTGATGGGTTTTGCCGCTTTTGGGAAACACCCTAGCAATGTGGCACCTGTGGTCTTGGGGATCTTCTTGATGCAGCACTTTATGCTAACCCATGATCCAGATATGACCTCAGCCATTCTAGCGGCTCTCTTTGGAACTACCCTCGCTCCGATTGCGGGGCATTATGGCCCCTTAGCAGGTTTCCTAGCGGGGGCCTTGCATGCGACTCTGGTGAATAATGTGGGAGGTGTCCACGCTGGCTTAAATTTATATAATAATGGTTTTTCAGGTGGCTTTGTTGCAGCGTCGATGGCCCCTGTCTTAGAAACAATTGCAGAATGGAGGCGAGATCGTGCCGAACACTCAAGAATATCGGAAAGCTAAATTAATTGCAAGTGAGATGATGGATTATTTCTTTAACTACTGGGTCAAAGACCTTAGGGTTGATATTATTTTTGAAGCGAAAGAAGTTGTTATTCGCTTGACGGCTGCCATGTCTGAAGAGCCCGCTGATATTGAGGAATTGATGGACCAGCTCCAAAAGCCTCGTCAATACGAGGTGGAAGAGTATTACGAAGACCTCCTAGGCATTCGTGAGGACCAAGTAAATGCTGAAATTATTGCGGCTATGATTGATGAGGCTGCTTATTCCTTCGCGACGAATTGCTTTCAATTAGAATTAACGCGTTATTTAACTTAAAACATTCTTAAAAGAGGGTAAGTGAACGCTGTTTTTATCGTTATTTTGAAGGGGTAAATTTTAATCTTTTTAAAACGCTTACAATTGTGTTATAATTAAAGTGTAAGAGCTAAAAAGCTAACTACCTTATGGGGATGAGGAAGTGGTTTAAACAGCAGATTGTTATGTAGGGGTCTTCTGCAGAAAGGAGTTCCCACTAGTCTGAGAGCTCGTGGGAGTTAAATTATGGATGTACTATTAGGTTTATTTTACTTAGCTTTGATCCTATCCTTCTTTACTCTATTTAGTTTTAAAGCACCTTATGGAGCAAAAACGATGAGCGCCTTAGCTGATGCAGCAGTGGCCAGTTTCTTGGTTGAAGCTGTCTATGGTGCCCTTTTTGGAACCATTTTAGACGTTCCTTTCTTGAATGGAATTGCTGAAGCAAATGGTTCTTTAGCTGGGGTAGCTGCTGCAGGAATGGTGCTCTTACGTTTAGGGGCAAGTCCTGTGAACTCTTTATTGATTGCCTTGGCTATGATGCAATTTGGTATCTTGCCTGGTTTTATTGCTGCTTATTTAGTGTCCTTCCTTGTTCGTTACATTCAAGAGAAAGTTAATGGGGGCTTGGATGTCTTTGTCGTTGCGGCCACGGCTCTACCGATTGCCTATGCTATTGCGGCTTTAATCGCACCGATTATTGATAGTGCCTTGGAACAAATTGGGGCTATTATTGAAGCCGCTTCTCAGTCTAGCCCACTCTTTATGGGGGCCGTATTGGGGGCTGTCTTTACAATCGTTTCAACCGCGCCACTCAGCTCTATGGCCTTAACAGCTATGATGGGGCTGACCGGTAAAGCGATGGCAATTGCTGGTTTGGCAATCTTTTCTTCAGCAACGGCTAACTACTTACTCTTTAGTCGTTTGAAGATTGGTACACGTGAGGAGAGCTTAAGTGTGGCCTTAGAGCCATTAACTCAGGCTCACTTAGTAACGGCGAATCCTTTGCCCGTTTATGTCACAAGTACGCTCACTGGAGCTGTCTCCGGTATGTATGTTGCGATGACCGACTTAGTCAATAATACGCCAGGAACGGCCTCTATCATTCCTGGGATCCTAGCACCTCTAGCGGATAATCCCCCGCACAAAGTTCTGATTGCTGGGGCTATTTGCTTGTTAGTCGGGGTGGCTGTCGGATTCTTTACAAGTTACATTTTCCGCAACCAGCGTGTTTATACGACGAATGACATTATCGAAGATTAAAACAAAACATAGAGAGGTATTTTTGAATCTTTCGATTTAATAGAAAAAGCTGCCCCAGAGCAACTTTTAGATAAGTTAGCTTTGGGGCAGCTTTTTTATTTTCAATTAAGGATAGGCTTATTGAAGAGGAAAGTCTTTCACTAAGTCTTGAACTTCTTGTTTGACTTCTTCTTTGACTTTTTCGTCATTGATATTTTCGATGATGCGAACAATCCATTCAGCGACTTTGGCCGCTTCTTCTTCCTTGAAGCCACGAGAGGTGATAGCAGGTGTCCCTAAACGGATACCGCTAGCTTTAGTTGGGCTCAAGGTTTCGAATGGAATGGTATTCTTATTCACTGTGATACCAACTTCATCTAAAGCCGCTTCAACTTCTTGTCCGGTGAGGTCGCGGTCGATAACTTTGAGTAAGATTAAGTGGTTGTCTGTCCCGCCAGATACCATGTGGAGACCACTCTCACTGAAGACTTTTTCCATTGCTTTGGCATTCTTAACGATTTGTTCTTGGTAATCTTTGAAGGAATCGTCAAGGGCTTCGCCGAAAGCAACGGCCTTAGCAGCGATAACATGTTCTAATGGACCACCTTGCATGCCTGGGAAGACGGCAGAGTTTAATTTCTTGAAGAGGTCTGGGTTGTTAGATAAGATAACCCCGCCACGTGGTCCGCGTAAGGTCTTATGGGTGGTTGAAGTGACAACATCGGCATAAGGTACTGGATTTTGGTGGAGGCCAACAGCTACTAAACCAGCGATGTGGGCCATATCAACCATGAAGTAAGCGTCAACTGCCTTAGCAATTTCACCAATGCGTTTGAAGTCAATTTCACGAGCATAAGCAGAAGCTCCTGCTACGATTAATTTTGGTTTAACTTCTTTAGCTTTTTCTTCAAGTTTGTCATAGTCAATGCGTTCGGTTTCTTTATCGACACCGTAATCAGCAAAATCATAGAGTTTACCACTTGAGTTTACTTTAGAGCCGTGTGTCAAGTGACCGCCATCTGTCAAGTTCATGCCAAGTACCTTGTCACCTGGTTGTAATAAGGCAGAATATACGGCCATGTTGGCTTGGGCACCTGAGTGGGGTTGAACGTTGGCATATTCTGCATTGAAAAGTTCTTTCAAACGGTCGATAGCAAGGGTTTCAATTTCATCGACAAATTCGCAGCCACCATAATAGCGACGTCCAGGATAGCCTTCAGCATATTTATTAGTGAGTACAGAACCTTGAGCTTCACGGACAGCTGGAGATACCCAGTTTTCACTTGCGATTAACTCGATCCCGTTTTGCTGGCGTTCAAATTCCTTATCAATATAATCAAATACAACATCTCTTGACATATGCTATACCTCCATAATTTTATTTGACTTTGTAATGTCAAAATTATAGTATCATTAAAATATGGATTTCACAAGTAAAACATGTAAGCCCTTTATATATTTATTTGATAATATTTATGAAAGGTTTAATTGTAAGTTTTTTTATGAAGGAAAAATCTCATTTTTTATATTTTGTCTACAATATTAGAGGAACAGTATGATAAAATAAAGAGTAATTATATTGTGATGGTGGAGGGAGTGACGGGAATGGCCGTAGACGAGAAGCAAGTACCTAAGAAATTACTCTTAGAGACGGCCCTATTAGCTGGAAAGATTATGACGGAGAGTAACTCTGAAACCTACCGCGTGGAAGATACCATGGAGCGTATCTTAAGTTATTCGAATCTCTATTCAACTGTAGCGATATCTTATGCAACAGGCTTATATGCTTCACTTGATGATTTGAATGAAGCGAATAATCGCCTCGTGGGAATTAAGCGGATCCAAACAAGGGGGAGTGTTCTGCATAAGGTTTCGAAGGTCAACACGGTCTCAAGGCAGTTGACCAATGGCGAGATTACGCTAGCTGTTGCTTATTTGAAACTGCTAAAGATCGATTCGGAGAGCAATCCTTATCCCATCCATATGCGCTTTATCGGAGTCATTGGCTTAGGAATGTGCTTTGCTATCCTCTTTGGGGGTGGCGTGGATGAGTTTATCGTGACCACTTTTGATGCTGTTTTCTTATCGGGATTAATGTATATGACGGCCCATTATGAGATCTCTAGTCCAGTGGAAAATGTTTTCTGTACCATGATGATCACGCTCTTCGCTTATGCCATGCAGGCTTGGTACTTCCCCAATGTGTCATTGGGGATTGTGATTGTCTCGACGCTGATGCCCTTGGTTCCAGGGACCGCTATTACCAACTCCTTGCGCGATATTTTCCATGAAGACTATCTGGCAGGTGGTGCGCGGGCCATGGAAGCTTTCTTCCAGGCCTTAATGATTGCGCTAGGTTCTTTGGTTGCCCTGATCATTATAGGGAGGCTTAGAGGATGATTAATTTTATCTTGCAGATCATTGCCGCGTATTTTGTTGGCTATACCTGTTCTATCTGTGTGCAGACGCCCCCGCGTCAAATTTACCGGGCGTCAGTGATTGCAGCTTCAGGTTGGTTGGTCTATTTAATCTGCTTGGATTTTCTGACTTTAGAAGTTGGCGGTGCCACCTATATTGCCAGTCTGGCGATTGCGGGGATGTCCCAGTGGTTCTCTCGTCGCTACCACCAACCTGTGACCGTCTTCTTTATTCCAGGCTTCTATACCCTGGTGCCTGGGGGAGGCATGTATCGGACCGCCCTGTATCTCATCCAATCCGACTATTCGCGTGGCCTGAGTGAGCTGGCAACTACTATGTTTACGGCTCTGGCGATTGCCCTAGCAGTCTTTACTGCCGATACGGTGATTGATATTCTGCGCCGGCAGCGTGAACTGGAGAAGAAGATTCGAAATTGGCGTAAGTGATATGTATGGAACACAGGCTGACTGTTGTCGGCTAGTGTTCCTTTAATTAGTTTTAGTGCTTAGATTTGTGGCTGATAGCTATTGATAGTGCATATGATACGGATACAAAAACTCCGCCGGGGACTAGAAGCATTAGTCCGCAGGCGGAGTTTATTTTGTATGGTTGAGGGAATGGCGTATTTGGCGTTAACCGCACGCCCTCACACCCTTTTTAGTCGGGTTCGAGGATGCAGAAAAGGCTCCTCTTCGCAAAGGGCTTCCGAAGGCCTTCAGCCTTCTCTGGCCTTTTACTCCAGAGGTCCCTTTCTCCCGCCTCCTCCCACACCCTTTCTTACTCTACGCCGTTATTTTCAACGTATTCGCCGATAAAGGCGGCAACGGATTTGGCTGCGATGAGCATGGCATCTTCGTCCATGACGAATTTTGGATGGTGGTGGGGGTAGGCTTCGCCATCTTTTGGTGCGGCGCCGACCCAGAGATAAACGCCTGGTACTTTTTGGAGGAAGTAGGCGATGTCATCCGATGGTGGTTGGGGTTGTTGGGTATCTACCCCTTCTGTCAGTTGGTCGAATGGATGGTCTTTAATCGCTTTGACGGCGAATTCGGTCACTTTTGGATCATTATAAGCGACAGGGTAGTCGTTTTCGTAGTGGAGGTCGTAAGTGATGGCGAAGGAGTTTTTGATACCTTCGAGTTTGGCCTTGACTTCATGTTCGATGATGTCACGAACTTCTTGTGACATGGCACGAACGTCCCCACCCAGTGTTACTTCGCCTTGGATGGCGTTGTTAGCACCAGCTGCGTCGAAGTTCCCAATGGTAATTGAACCCACATCGAAGGGATTCAAGCGGCGGCTAACCACACTTTGAATTTCCGTTACGAAGTAGGAAGCGGCAACGATGGTGTCGTTGGCTTGGTGAGGGGATGAGGCATGGCCACCCTTACCGTGTAGTGTTACCTTGAAGTTGGACCGGCCGGTATGGGCATTGCCTTCATGGTAGAAGACGCCCCCAGTTGGCATATTGGTCATCACGTGGAGGGCAATGATATTGTCTACCCCGTCTAAGGCACCGTCTTCAATCATTGATTTAGCGCCACCTGGTGCGACTTCTTCTGCATTTTGGTGGATGATGACGAATTTACCGCTGAGCTGGTCTTTCATTTCAATTAAGGTTTGAGCAAGGACCATCAGATAGGCAGTATGGGCATCGTGGCCACAAGCGTGCATGGCACCTTCTTTTTTAGATGAGAAGTCTAGGCCAGTATCTTCCGTGAGGGGAAGGGCATCGAAGTCGGCACGGAGGGCAAGTGTTTTACCTTCTTTACCTGTATCGATGGTAACAACCAGCCCATAACCATTACCGACATTGGTGCGGACTTCACAATCAAGGTCCTTGTAGAAATCGGCGATGTATTGGGCCGTCTCCTTCTCTTCAAATGATACTTCTGGATTCTCATGGAAGTGACGACGAATTTCAATCATTTGATCTTCTTTCTCATCTAAACGCTTGTACAGCTCATCAACGAGACTCATAATACATTCCTCCTTATTAATATTTCTCTAACAAATTTATTATACGCTAATCATCTCAAAAAGGAAAATGAATCCTTTTTGCCGCGCCTGTTGCCCTTTTAAATTTTATGGTAGAATGGATAAAAGCCTTTCAGTGATAGGAGATTGAAGATGAAGCAATGGATTCCAAATGGTGGCCAATGTGCCGCATCGCGCACCCTCTTGAAGAAACAAGGGGCCTTGCTTTGGGCTTGGCGCGAACCGGGACGATTTGATGGAGATAGCGGTTGGCGCTTCTTGTCTGAGCATGACAACCAAGTGAGTCTGATGGATGAGAAGAGCATGGTCTATGTCGATATTAACCAGGTGGCCAAGATTGAACCAGCTATTGCAGGCATCTACTATTATCCAGAAGGGGCAGATTTTCAGTTTTCACCCTATTATGGCAAGCACTTTGTCTATAGCGATTCACTGGATAAGGTCGAAATGGTGACTAGCCAAGCTGACCTGCCCTTCAAAGATTCGAACTTCCGCCAGCATTTTCCTGACTTCGTCCATGCCCATGAGCGGCGTATTCGTGAGGAATTCGCCCTATCGGAAGAAGAGATCAGCCAACTCTCTGGCCTGCAGAGCGAAGTCGACCATCTTATTAATGTGCTCATGGGGACGCGGACAGACCAGCCCAAGAGCCTAGAAATTTATATTTTAGTAGGAATTCTCCTGGGCTATTTCAAGGAAAGGCAAGCTGCCAGTCCTCTGCCGGGCGACAAGATCCACCATGTCATTGCTACTGTGATCTACCGTCGCTTTGACTTGGCCATGGCACAAATCAAAGATTATTTGCTCGCCTACCAAGAAGCAGAGAGCCAGGAGGACCGCATGTCTGAGCGGCAAGTCCTCCGCTACGGACGCCTCATTTATGACTACTTTGAAGCTAAGGAACTCGAGAATGCCTACAAGGAATACAATGCTCTGGTCAACCACCATTATAAAGCCCAATTAAAACAGAAAAAACACCTCTAACAAGTCCAGCCTTTCTCAGATTAGTCAGCATGGGAAAGGACCTGGCTTTTTTGTTTTGAAGAATTTTTTATATTGCCTAGCGGTGAATCCACGAATGAAGCGGCTAGCAGTTAGCTCGCTAGAAATCCATTCCGCTCTTAATAATGAAAACAATCTAGCTAGGCTAGAGACTGCCTGGCTAGATTGTTAGTCCGTGGGTTATTATTTTATATCCCTGATCAGTGTCTTGTTGGATTCGGTCTGGCAACCCACACTTGAAGGGCTTATTTAAGTGTTAGGGAGCCGTTCAAAGATGAATTGCGCTCTCACACCCTAGTCGGGTTCAGGCCAGCAGAAATAGCTCCTCTTCACAAAGCTCCGCCGAAAACTTTCTGTCTTCTCTGGATCTTTGCTCCAGAGGTCTATTTCTCCCGCTAGCCTTCACACCCTGATCTAGTCGGGTTCGCAGAGGCAGAAGCTTCTCCACTTCACACGATCGAAACGTGCAAGCAGAGCTTGCCCTTTTTCGTTCGTGCTCCAGTGGTAAGCTTCTAACCGCCTCTGCTCACACCCTTTAGTCGGGTTCAGGCTAGCAGAAATAGCTCCTCTTCAGCAAAATCCGCCGAAGACTTTCAGTCTTCTTTGGCTTTTGCCTCCAGAGGTCTATTTCTCCCGCTAGCCTTCACACCCTTTAGATCATAGCGGCGTCGTAGTCGTCTTCGAAGGCTTGCATTTCTTCTTGGGAGACGTGGTCGAGGCTATGGACGGCTAGGGTTTCGTTGAAGTCTTCCCGGGCCAGGGGGTTAGTGGCGGACCAGGTATCGGCTTGGCCGAAGTTGTCGTCGTCCCAGGCTTCGTCTAGGATGAGCATTTGTTGGCGCCATTTTTTATAGATTTCAAATTGTTGGTCGTGCATAGTTACCTCCTAAATTAAATCCGGGTAGTAGTGGAAGCGGTCTTCTCTTTCTAAGTAGGCAGACAGGCCGAGTAAGAGGGCTTCTTCTCCCTTGTTAGCAACCAGCTGAACCCCTAGTGGCAAGCCATTTTGGCAGGTATGGAGGGGTAGGCTGATGGCGGGTTGGCCGGTTAAATTATAGATCATGGCGAAGGGAGAGGCAAGTAAGCCCTTCTTGAAGACTTGGAAGACTAGGTCGGCTAAGTCTGACTCCGAAAGTTCTTCGGCCCGGAGCATGTGCTCGTAGTCGGCTGAGCTATAGAGCTTATCGTCGACGCGAGGGGCAGCTTGGGCGGTACTTGGCTGAATCAGAATATCATAAGTCTGATGGAAGTCGTCCATGATTTCGGCTGCTTGGTCCCAAGTGTCAAAGATTTGGCTGTAACGGTAGGCGGGAATGGTCTTCCCATATTGGGCCATGGTCCAGGTCTGGATTTCTACATCTTCGCGTTTAATTTGACGTTTAATCTGTTGCTCGATGCCAAGAAAGCTAGCAGCCATTTCGGCACCGTTCATTTGATAGTAGCCGCGGACGAGTTCTTGACCATCGATTTTAGGATCAGCTGCTTCAACCTGGAAGCCTTGATCGCGAAGGAAGCGGACTGTGTTTTCAATGGCTTCAATGGCTTCAGGAGAGACCTCAGTTCCTACGGGTGATTGGGTGGAATAAGCGATACGCAGGCCTTTGACGGCGCGGATGGCTTCTTTGATATGGGCCTTAGGAATAGGTAGGGTTTGAAAAGGCATGGGTTTGAGATTACTCTGGAGGGCAAGCAACAATTGGGCGGTGTCGCGGATGGACTTGGTCATCATGAAGCCGACCGGTGCCCCGCCCCAGCTCCGCCACTTGCGCGGGCCGGTCGCTGTCCGGACCCGGGTGGGTTTGAGTCCGACCAAACCGGAGAAGGAGGCTGGAATCCGAATTGACCCCCCACCATCACTTGCTGTGGCTAGGGGGACGATGCCAGCTTGGACTGCGGCAGCTGCTCCACCGCTCGACCCACCCGCATTGTAGCTGAGATCGATGGGATTGTGGACGGGACCATAGTAGTCGGAGTCACTGATAAATTTGAGGCCAAATTCGGGCACATTGGATTGGCCAATGGGAATGAGTCCAGTGGCCATAACGGATTGGGAGAAGTTAGAGGTCACAGGAGCAATTTGATCCTTGAGCAGGCGGGCACCAGAAGTAGCGGGCATGCCCTTAATATTGTGGCCCAGGTCCTTCATGAGGGTGGGGAGACCGGCGAAGAGGGTCTGACTATGGTCTTTTTGGGTTAAGTCTTGGGCATAGTCTTCAAAGAGTCGGGTCACTGCATTCAGCTTAGGGTTAATGGCCTTGGCTTTGTCAATGGCTTGGTGGACGAGCTCTTGACTGGTCGTTTGCCCGCGTCGAATTTGGTCAGCTAGACCTGTCGCGTCATCGGGGTAGCTTTTGAAATAGTCCATGGTATCTTCCTTTCTGTGGCAGCTATCTGATTAGGCCTATTATAACAAAGTTCGCACGGACTTGAGGGCTTGAATTTAAGGTTTAGATGATAAAATAATGAGACAGGACTTGTCAGACATCTCATCCTTGGTGTATAATAATTAGAAAACACAAAAAAAGAGGTGTGAAAATGAAAAAAGTGCAATTATTCCAACCATTGGGGGAATCATTGGGCTGCTGTGGGGGCTCCGAAGAATGTTCATTGACAGAAAATTCAATCATCAATACGGAAGCTAATGTCAAAGAGCTGAACCGGGTGGAGGCTTTCTTTAATGCACTCAAGGATGAAGAAGGTTATTTTGTGACTATCCACGACCCAGCCAGCGACGGTTTTATGTTCACCCATACAGAGGTTGTCATGCGTAAGCTCAAAGCATATGGAGAGGAAATTCTTCCTATTATTTTGATTGACGACCAGGTAGTCAGTGTTGCGGAATTTCCGAGCAACCAAGCCCTAGCGGATATGGTTGGACTCACTCACACCCAAGCTGTAGAATATATGTGTTAGTAAGATTATGAAGGAGGACCACTAATGACAGTAGATATCGATTGGAAGAACCTAGGTTTCGATTACATGAACCTGCCTTATCGTTGGCGGGCATACTACAAGGATGGGGAATGGTATAAGCAAGGTTTGGAAACAGACAACCAGCTCCACATTTCTGAAGGCTCCCCTGCCTTGCACTATGGCCAGCAAGCCTTTGAAGGGATGAAGGCCTACCGGACCAAGGAAGGCAAGGTCCAACTCTTCCGTCCAGACCAAAATGCTAAACGTTTCCAAGTGTCGGCAGAACGAATGATGATGCCTAAGATCCCTGTCGAAGACTTCGTGCATGCGGTCAAGGAAGCAGTGAAGGCTAATATTGACTATGTTCCTCCTTATGAAAGTGGGGCGACCCTCTATATTCGTCCACTCCTAATTGGGGTAGGTGATAATATCGGCGTCCATCCTGCCAAGGAATATATCTTCACTGTCTTCGTGATGCCAGTTGGGCCTTACTTCAAGGGTGGACTTGCGCCTCAACATTTCGTCACTTCAGAATACGACCGGGCAGCGCCTATGGGGACCGGCGGCGTGAAAGTCGGCGGCAACTATGCGTCTAGCCTACAGCCAGGGGCCAGCGCCCATGACGAAGACTACGCCGATGTGATCTACTTGGATCCTAAGACCCATACCAAGATCGAAGAAATTGGCTCTTCTAACTTCTATGGGATTGAACGTGGCACGCATAAGTTCGTCACACCAAAATCACCTTCTATCTTACCTTCCATTACCAAGTACTCCCTGCTCCACTTAGCAGAAGAACGCTTGGGCTTAGAAGTGGAACAAGGGGATTGCTACATCGATGACTTGGACCGCTTTGAAGAAGCTGGTGCTATGGGGACAGCTGCCATTATTACACCAATTGGCTCCATTACCCATCAAGGCCACCGTCACAACTTCGGCACTGGCCAAGAAGTTGGCGCAATCACGGAAAAACTTTATCATGAATTATTGGGCATTCAATTCGGAGATATCGAAGCTCCTGAGGGTTGGATTGTTCCAGTTGAAGCTGATTAAGCCTCGCCTAGCGGTCGCCATTCTCTATTGATCAATATGCTACACAGACGATACGCTAGCGAAAAAGCACTTCCAAACTTCCCTATTGCGAGGAAGCGGAAGTGCTTTTTTATTTGTGTAGTTATTGGAAATTTTATCATATTATGCAAGTGAGCAAGCCTTGTGCTAATGAATGTGCTCCAGTGGTAAGCTTCTAACCGCCTTTGCTCAAACCTTTTTACAACAAGTGCATGAGATATGTGGCTAGGCTGAAGTAAATGAGCAGGCCGGTGGCGTCTGTTAGGGTGGTGATGAAGGGGCCTGAAGCGACGGCTGGGTCGATATGGATCTTGCTGAAGAGGGTAGGGACGAGGTAGCCGATGACGGTTGATACGGACAGGGTAACGGCTAGGGAAATTCCAATAATGAAGGAGAGGACGAGGTTACCAAATAGGAAGTAGGCCACGCCACAGATGGTGAGACCAGCTGCTAGTCCAATAATAATCCCAGCAACCAATTCCTTCCAAATGAGGGACCAGAAGCTTTCACTGGTATCACCCAGGGTCAGCCGGCGGACGGAGACAGCCAGGGATTGGGTGCCCACATTACCTGCTGAGTCCATAATAATGGGCATAAAGACAGCGAGGACCACGACCCGAGACAAGGTCGATTCAAACATATTAATGAGATTAGCCGAAACCAAGCCAAGGAAGATCAGGATAATGATCCAAGGCAGACGGTTTTTGACCGTTTCTAGGATCCCTTCTTTATCGGTTTCATTGTCAGCCGATCCACTGATCCCAGCAAAACGATGGAAGTCTTCTGTTGTTTCTAAATCCATGACGTCCATCACATCGTCGACTGTGACAATCCCCACTAATTTGCCCTGGCTATCCACGACCGGAAGAGCCAGTAAGTCATATTCCTTGATGATTCGGGCAACTTCTTCCTGGTCCATGCCAATATCAGCTTGGACTAATTGGCTGTTCATGATATCTTGGACCGGGCAGTCCCCAGCTGAGCGCAGGAGTTCACGCAGGGAGAGGACACCCAGTAAGTGGCGGGCCTCATCCACGACATAGACATAGTAGATAGTTTCAACTGTCGAAGCGCTTTGGCGGATTTGCGTAATCACTTGGTCAGCACTGTCATGGGCATAGACTGTCAGGACTTCAGTTGTCATGATGGCTCCCGCTGTTTGGAAGTCATGCTCTAGGATGGCTTCGATGGCTTGACGGTCAGCTGGCAACATACTTTCTAGGACATGTTGCCGGTCTTCTTGGGGAAGTTCATGGATGAAGGCTGTGACCTCATCGTCAGCGACATACGTGAAGACCTCTGTCATATAGTCAGCTGGCAGGTCCTCGATCGCTTGGCGCCGCCCCTTATAGTCCAAGTGTTCGAAGAGTTCCGCGAATTCGCTAGCTTGGAGGAGGTCGACGATTTTATATTTCTTTTCAGGGTAGAGCTTGTGGAAGACAGCGACTTGATCTTTCTCGTGGAGTTTCAAGAAGAGCTCGCGGAAGTCATCGCGCCGATTGTCTTGGATACTCTTATAGATGGCTTGGTAGTAGTCTTTCCGGTTGAGTCGGTTTAATTTAATGGCCATAATAATCACCTTTCCTCACCTTGGGGAAAGGCCACCGCACAGAGGGCTAAGGGTTTGGAGATTGCTTCAGAATAAAAAAACGCTCAACAAGAGCGTGAGCGTGAATCGTCCAGGAGTAGTCGGCAAACACCTCATCGCATAGTTTTAGCACTTATTAGCATAGGAATAGCTCCAGCCACATTAGAAAATCCCTTAATTCGAGAATTTCTGCTGACCCGTTGGCATCTTTGGATGTTTCTGGGCAGTGGCGTCTCTCTAATACAGTAACCTCACCTAACAAGGTTTATTCATATTTCACCCCTAGGATAGCAGACTCTAGCCTAAGATTCAAGCCCTTGTCAAACAATACCTTAGGCCTGTCTAAATGGCTTAGCCTGCAAATTCCCTGTAAAGGCTAAAATAAATCATGCTATAATAACAGTGAAATCCAAAAAAAAGAGGAGTAGTCACATGATTCCACGCTATACCCGTCCCGAAATGGCCCAAGTTTGGTCCGATGAGAACCGCTACCAGTGCTGGCTAGAAGTTGAAATCCTAGCAGCCGAAGCCTGGGCTGAACTGGGTGAAATCCCTAAAGAAGATGCTCAAAAGATTCGTGAAAAGGCCCGCTTTGATGTGGGCCGCATCTTAGAAATTGAAGCAGAAACCCGCCACGATGTGGTCGCCTTCACCCGCTGTGTGTCAGAATCTCTCGGCCAAGAGCGCAAGTGGGTCCACTATGGGCTGACATCAACGGATGTGGTGGATACAGCCCAGGGCTACCAGCTCAAACAAGCCAATGACATTATCCGTCAAGACTTAAACTGGTTCCTGGAGATCCTGAAGAAGAAAGCCCAAGAATACAAACATACCGTCTGCATGGGCCGGACCCATGGCGTTCACGCTGAGCCTACGACATTCGGGCTGAAGATGGCCCGCTATTATTCGGAAATTAAACGCCAGATTGACCGCTTCGACCATGCCGCGAAAGGCGTAGAAGCTGGGAAGATTTCGGGTGCCGTGGGAACTTTCGCCAATGTCCCAACGGCTGTGGAAGCCTATGTCTGCGACCATTTGGGCATCCGGGCCCAGGAAATCTCCACCCAGGTGCTCCCTCGCGACCTCCATGCGGAATATATCGCCTGCTTAGCTCTGATTGCGACCTCGATTGAAAACATGGCCACCGAGATCCGCCACTTACAGAAGTCGGAAACCCGGGAAGTGGAAGAGTACTTCGCCAAAGGGCAGAAGGGATCCAGTGCCATGCCCCACAAGCGCAATCCGATTTCCAGTGAGAATGTGACGGGTCTAGCCCGGGTCTGCCGGGGCCACGTGGTGACCGCTTATGAGAATGTAGCCCTCTGGCACGAACGGGATATCTCCCATTCCAGCGCAGAGCGGATTATTTTACCAGATACGACGATTTTGGTTAACTATATGATCCGCCGCTTCGGCAAGATTATCGAAGACCTGACTGTCTTCCCCGACAACATGTTGCGGAACATGCAGGCTACCCATGGCTTAATCTATAGCCAACGCCTGCTTTTGAAGCTGGTCGACCAGGGCTTGTCGCGGGAAGCGGCCTATGATTTGGTCCAACCTCTGACCGCCCAGGCCTGGGATGACCAGCGCGACTTCCGTGAGCTGGTTGAAGCGAATGACCAAATCACCGAACTATTGAGTCCAGAAGAAATCGACGACGCCTTTGACTACCACTACCACCTCCAACGGGTCGATGAAATCTTTGAGCGATTAGGTATCTAAAAGATGTGAGGAAAAGCCTTCAAAAACCTAGAAGGATAGGGACACTAGGCCCATTTTTACAGTAAAATATATATCGATTAGAAAGAGAACACCCCAGTAAGATTGCTTTGATCTTACTGGGGTGTTCTCTTTTATCTAGGACGGAAGCCACACTTAAGGGATTGGTGTGTGGCTTGGTGACTTCGAAGCCACACACGGAGGCTTTAACTGTGACTTGGGCTGTGTGAACCCACAATTCAGGCTTGGGAGTGTGGTTTGCCCAAGGAACTTAGAAAATAAAGGGACCTGTCATAGCGCCGTAAACGGTATAGAAATTCCACAATTCTTTTCCCTGGTGCTTATAAAAGGCAGATTGGACAAAATCGGTCAGCGCCTTAAGCTCAGGAATCGTCAGTCGCTCCTTGGCAGAAAATTTTTTGAGAGCCTGGTAGCTTAAGGCAAGGGCCTGGTCTATGTCTTGGTCTTCCTCGATCAACCTTGCGGCTTCCAAGAGCTTCTCTCTTGTCTGCGCAGGAAAAATAATGTCTGGAGCATTATAAAGCTCAGAAATTAATTTAAAACATGCTTCGCTGTCCTCTGCGGGGTCGAAGGATTTATTTTTCATTTTCGCCATCTTCTTTCTGCATTATATTATATTCTTCTTATTAATAAATACCAAACAGAAGTCAACTCGTCTCAAAATTAGCCCTTCCAGGGCCCTCGGAGGATTATTCGGATTTAACTGATATATAAAAATATAAAAGCTTAAAACATTCGTTTATATTCAAAAACACGAACAATTATAAAAAATAATTAAAATAATATATGTTATTTGACCTTTTCTTGTGTTATAGTATTAGGGAAAAAGGAAAGGGGTTATGGAAATGGCTGATGTTGCAGTGATTATGGGTTCAAAGTCAGATTGGGAGACCATGCGGGAAGCCTGTCAGCTTTTGGACACATTTAATATTTCGTATGAGAAACGGGTGATTTCGGCCCACCGGATGCCGGATGAAATGTTCGTCTTTAGCGAATCTGCCCGGGGGCGGGGCATCCAAGTGATAATTGCAGGCGCAGGCGGAGCAGCCCACCTACCAGGGATGCTTGCTGCTAAGACGACCCTGCCAGTAATCGGTGTTCCCGTCCAGTCCCGGGCTTTGAGTGGATTAGATTCCCTCTTATCCATCGTACAAATGCCGGGAGGCGTCCCTGTGGCAACCACTGCCATTGGGACATCGGGGGCTAAGAATGCGGGGCTCTTAGCCGTTCAGATCCTCAGTCTCCAGGATCCTGACCTCGTAGATGGTCTAGCGAGCTACCGTCAGGCCATGCGCCAAGCGGCCGAAGAAAGTGGTGACCAGCTTGATTAAGACCATTCTGCCAGGACAGACCATTGGGATTATCGGCGGCGGCCAGCTGGGTCAGATGCTGGCCCAGTCAGCTAAGGCCATGGGCTTTCGGGTAGGGATTCTCGATCCAGGGGCTAATTGTTCAGCTGCCCAGGTGTCGGACTTTCACTACCAGAAGGCCTATGATGACCGAGAAGCGCTAGCTGCCTTTGCGGATGCCTGCGATGTCTTGACCTTTGAATTCGAAAATATTGATACCCAAGCTTTGGACGCCCTAGCTGATCGGGTCTACCTGCCCCAGGGAACTACCCTATTAGCGCAGACCCAGAACCGTTTAACTGAGAAGGCTTTTCTCGAGCGGGCAGGGGTTAAAGTCGCCCCTTACCGGCGGGTGGAAAGTCTAGCGGACTTACAAGCAGGGCTCGATCAATTGGGCTATCCAGCCGTTTTGAAAACGACCCGCTTTGGCTATGACGGCAAGGGACAAGTCGTTCTCCATAGTGCGGAAGACCAGGCTCAGGCCGCTGACCTGTTAAATGACCAGGTCTGTGTCTTGGAACAATGGCTGGCCTTCGCTAAGGAATTGTCGGTGATGGCAGTGGGTAATCCAGAAGGGGAGATTGTGACCTTCCCTGTCGCGGAGAATATTCACTGCGACAATATCCTCTTTGAATCCATCGTACCCGCTCGAATTAGATCGGACCTCCAAGCTAAGGCGGACCAGGTCGCCCGGCAGATTGCCCAAGCTGGACACTTGGTGGGGACGCTAGGGATTGAGATGTTCTTGGGGGCTGATGGTGACCTTGTGATCAATGAACTGGCTCCCCGGCCACACAATAGCGGCCATTATACGATGGAAGCCTGTGATTTCTCCCAGTTCGACCTCCATATCCGGGCTATTTGTAATTGGAGGCTGCCCCATCCCCGGCTACTCCAGCCTGCTTTAATGGTCAATGTGCTCGGACAGGACCTAGCTGCCTTCAAGGAAAATTTGGTCCCATCTAGTCACTGGCACCCCCACCTCTATGGCAAGGCGGAAGCCAAAGTGAATCGCAAGATGGGCCATGTGACCCTCTTAACCGATAATATGGACCAAAGCTTAAAAGAAATAAAAAAGACGCAAATTTGGAAGCGAGGCTAAAGCATGACGGATCAGAACTTAATTTATACAGGCAAGGCCAAGGACCTCTACCGGACGGACCAACCAGGCATTCTCAAGATGGTTTACAAGAACCAAGCCACAGCAGGCAATGGAGCCAAGAAGGAAGAAATTCCAGGTAAGGGCGTCCTCAACCAAGCCATCAACCAGCTCATTTTTACTTATTTAGCCGAGGCAGGGATCCCTACCCATCTCGTCGAAGTCTTGAATGCACGTGAAGAATTGGTTAAGGAAGCTCAGATGTTTCCCCTAGAAGTTGTCTTCCGCAACTATGCGGCAGGGAGCTTCGTCAAGCGCCTCGGCGTGGAGAAGGGGACGCCCATTGAAGATGGGGTCTTGGAATTCTTCTATAAGGCAGATGCCTTGAATGACCCCTTCATCAATGACGACGATATCCGCTTCCTTCAAGCGGCAACGGAAGCAGAACTCCAGGAGATCAAGGCGCTAACCCGTCGGATCAATACGCTCTTAGTTGACTTGTTCAAGCAAGCCGGACTGATCCTCGTTGATTTTAAATTGGAATTTGGTCGCACAGCAGCAGGCGAGATTGTTTTGGCAGATGAATTCTCTCCCGACAATGCCCGCCTCTGGGACGTCGAGACCAAAGCCTCTTTCGATAAAGATATTTTCCGCAACGATGAAGGGGATATCATTCCCTTCTATGAAGCGGTGCTCAGCCGACTCGAAGCCCTTACCCAAGCCTAGACCACAAGGAGGACCATGATGTATCAAGTTGAAATTTTTGTAAGTTATAAGGAATCGATCTTAGACCCTCAAGGTAAAGCCATCCAGCAAGCCGTCCACCAGATGGGCTATCCAGAAGTCGAAAGTGTCCGCCAGGGCAAATACTTTGAGCTTGAAATCGCCAAGGATGTCGCAGATGTCCAAGCCACAGTTGAAGCAATCTGCGACAAACTCTTGGCCAATGTCACCATGGAAGCTTACCGCTACACCATTAAGGAGGGTTAGGCATGAACTTTGCTGTGATTCAATTTCCTGGGTCGAATTGTGATGAGGACATGTTCCATGCTATTCGTGATAGCCTAGGGGAATCGGTAGAATTTGTTTCCTCAGACGCTGATGACCTTAGCGGCTATGATGCTGTGATGCTACCGGGAGGCTTCTCCTTTGGGGACTACCTCCGCTCAGGAGCGATTGCAGGTTTTGCTCCTATTATGACGGCTCTCAAAGACTTTGCGGCTTCAGGTAAGCTCGTCTTAGGGACCTGCAATGGTTTCCAGATCCTCTGTGAGGCGGGTCTCTTACCCGGTGCCTTCTTGCGCAACCGCGATCTGCACTTTGTCTGCAAGCAACAAGCGCTCAAGGTTGAAAATCATCACACGGCTTTTACAAGCCGCTACCAGGCTGGTGAGACTATCCAGCTGCCTATCGCCCATGGTGAAGGGAATTATTATTGCGATGAAGCGACCCTAGCTGACTTGAAGGCTAAGCAACAAATTGTTTTCACTTATGCGGGGGAAAATCCCAATGGTTCAACGGCTAATATTGCAGGGATTTGTAATGAGGCGGGCAATGTGATCGGCCTTATGCCCCACCCCGAACGGGCAGTGGAAGCACTCATTGGCGGTATCGATGGTTTGCGGGTCTTTGAATCCATGCGCGACTACCATAAGAACTTAGGAGGGCAAGCTTAATGGCTAATCAAGAATTAACAGCAGAAGCAATCCAAGAAGAAAAGATCTACCAGGAATGGGGCCTGACCGACGAAGAGTATGCCCATATTCGCGATGATATCCTCGGGCGCCTGCCCAATTATACGGAAACCGGCCTCTTCTCCGTGATGTGGAGTGAGCACTGTTCCTATAAGAATACCAAGCCTATCTTACGAAGCTTTCCTTCAGAAGGGACCCAAGTTCTCCAGGGCCCGGGCGAAGGCGCGGGGATTGTGGATATTGGGGATGGTCAAGCCGTGGTCTTTAAGGCAGAAAGCCACAACCATCCCTCAGCGGTGGAACCCTATGAAGGGGCTGCGACTGGAGTGGGTGGGATTATCCGCGACATCTTCAGCATGGGGGCACGGCCCATTGCAGTCTTGGACTCCCTTCGTTTTGGCGAATTGGATGATGCCCGTACCAAGTATATCTACCAGGAAGTCATCAATGGGATTGCGGGTTACGGCAACTGTATCGGCATTCCTACAGTGGGGGGCGAGATTGCCTTCGATAATTGCTACCGCGGCAATCCCCTCGTCAATGTCATGTGTGTGGGGCTCATGGACCAAAAAGATATCCAAAAGGGCCGGGCAGCGGGTGTCGGCAATACCATTCTCTATGTCGGCGCTAAGACCGGCCGGGATGGGATCCATGGGGCGACTTTCGCCAGTGCAGAATTCAGCGATGACCATGACAGTCAGCGGTCAGCTGTCCAAGTGGGCGATCCCTTTATGGAGAAGCTCCTATTAGAAGCCTGCTTAGAAGTTATCCAGACCTGCCAGGAAGAATTAGTTGGTATCCAAGACATGGGAGCGGCTGGTCTTGTCTCCTCCAGTTCTGAGATGGCCTCCAAGGCAGGGACAGGCTTACGTCTTAACTTAGACCAAGTGCCCCAGCGTGAAACCGGCATGACGCCTTATGAAATGATGCTGTCTGAATCCCAAGAACGGATGCTCCTCTGCGTGAAGAAGGGGAAGGAGGCTAAGATCCAAGCCATCTTCAATAAGTACAAGCTCCATGCCGTGAAGATTGGCGAGGTAACGGATGATGGCCGCTACCGGCTCTTCCACCAGGGGCAAGAAGTGGCTAATGTCCCAGTAGATGCCCTGGCGGAAGCGGCTCCTGAATATCAGAGAGAACAACGCTTGCCCCAGCGCTTAGCCCAAGCTGAGACCAAGCAATACCAGCCCCAATTTACCGATGCTAAGGCGACCTTGGAAGCCCTCCTCCAGCAGGGAAGTATTGCTTCTAAGCGGTCTGTCTACGAAACTTATGACACCATGGTCCGGACGTCTACCGTAGAAGGGCCAGGAACGGATGCGGCGGTCCTCCGTATTCGCGGCACGCAAAAAGCCCTGGCTATAACCACTGACTGCAATGCCCGCTATATCTACTTGGACCCTGAACGTGGGGGCCAGATCGCAGTTAGCGAAGCCGCCCGGAATATTGTCGCTAGTGGGGGCCAACCCCTTGCTATCACCGACTGCTTGAACTATGGGAACCCAGAAGATCCAGAAATCTTCTACGAATTGGCCCAGTCAGCAGCAGGCATTGCCAAAGCCTGCCGCCAGCTCAATACGCCGGTCATTTCAGGCAATGTTTCCTTGAACAACGAGAGCAATGGCCAGGCCATCTACCCCACCCCTATGATTGGGATGGTGGGCTTGATCCGCGACCTGTCTGAAGTGACCACCCAAGCCTTCAAGGCAGCAGGCGACTTGATCTATAGCATTGGTGAAACGGATGATGCCTTCAATGGTTCAGAACTCCAATACTTAGAAACCGGCCAAATCTCTGGTCAACTCTTTGACTTTGACCTGGACCAAGAAGCGGCCAACCAAGCAGCCGTCCTCCAAGCTATCCAAGCAGGCTACCTGGCTTCAGCTCATGATTTAAGTGAAGGGGGGCTGGCGGTAGCACTCGCTGAGTCCGCCTTTAAGACGGGCCTAGGCCTTGAGGCTACTTTTGCGGGGCCAATCCGTCAAGTCTTTAGTGAGAACCAGTCGCGCTTTATTGTTTCTGTCCATCCAGACCAGCAAGCCGCCTTCGAGGCAGACTTCGGCCATCATTTTCATTTGATTGGTCAAGTCACTGCTGATGCCAGCTACCGCTTGCGGGCAGAGGATGGCGAGATCCAAGCTGATGTGGCAGATTTACAAGCATTATGGGAAGGGGCCTTAACGTGTCAACTGAATGCCAAGAGCAAATAATTTCTGAAGGGGACTACCTGTCAACCTATATTGATGAAGCGACTTATGACCTCCCCCATGAAGAGTGTGGCTTGATCGGAATTTGGAACCATCAGCTAGCTGCCCGCTTAGTCTTCTATGGGCTGATGGCCCTCCAACACCGGGGCCAGGAGGGGGCAGGCATTACAGCCCTTGAAGGCAATGGTCGGATGAAGGATATCCGTGGCCTGGGTTTGGTGAGTGAAATCTTCAAGTCCATGGACCAGTTTGACTACCTCCAAGGTCAGGCTGCCTTGGGTCATGTCCGCTATGCGACTTCGGGGGAGCACTCCCTCCACAATATCCAGCCCTTCCTCTTTCATTTTGAAGAAGGGGATATGGCCTTGGCCCACAATGGCAACCTAGTCAATGGCCGGTCTCTCCGCCGTGACTTGGAGAATAAGGGGGCCATCTTCCGGTCGACTTCGGATAGTGAGGTCCTCATGCACTTGATCCGCCACAGCCAAGAAGCAAACTTTATCGACCGGGTGAAGGCAGCCTTGAAGCAGATCAAGGGGGGCTTTACCTATATCTTGTTAACCAGCCAAGGTCTGGTTGGCGCCTGCGATCCTAATGGTTTCCGCCCGCTTGTAGTCGGGCAATTGGCTGATGGCTCCTATGCCATGGCTAGTGAGTCCTGTGCCCTCGACCAGATTGGCGCCAAGGCTCTCTTCGATGTGCAGGCGGGTGAACTGGTGGTTATTAACAGCCAGGGTATCCACCGGCAGTATTATACGGAAGACCGCCAACAAGCCATTTGTTCCATGGAATATATTTACTTTGCCCGGCCTGATTCCACCATCCATGATATTAACGTCCATACCGCCCGCAAACAATGTGGCGCCTGCCTAGCCCAGGAAGCCCCTGCTCCTGAGGCAGACTTCGTGGTCGGGGTTCCGAATTCTTCCTTGTCAGCGGCTAGCGGTTATGCGGAAGCGGCCCACTTGCCCAATGAAATGGCCTTGGTTAAGAACCAATATGTGGGGCGTACCTTCATCCAGCCCAGCCAGGAAGAGCGGGAGCGAGGGGTCCGCATGAAGTTATCCGCTGTCCGCAAGCTTCTAGAGGGCAAGCGGGTGGTTATGGTGGATGATTCGATTGTCCGAGGCACGACCTCTAAGCGGATTGTCAGCCTCTTGCGGGAAGCTGGGGCTAGGGAAGTCCATGTGCGGATCGCCTGCCCGCCCCTCAAGTATCCCTGCTTTTATGGGATTGATATTTCAACGACCCGAGAGCTAATCGCCGCCAACCATACGATTGATGAGATGTGTGACTTGATTGGAGCAGATTCCCTGGCCTTTCTCAGTGAAGAAGGACTCATGGAAGGGATCGGCTTAGCGACTGATGCGCCGTACGGAGGCCTCTGCATGGCCTACTTTAATGGGGACTATCCAACAGGTCTCTACGACTATGCCGAAGAATACCATCAAGCTTTAGCAGAAGAGGAGGAAAAGCATGGATAATGCCTACAGCCAAGCTGGTGTCGATGTGACCGCAGGCTATGAAGCCGTCCGTCGCATGAGCAAACACGTTGAAAAAACCCGTCGTCCAGAAGTACTCAGTGACTTAGGGGGCTTTGGCGCTGCCTTCTCATTGAAGGCATTTGACTACCAAGATCCGGTCCTTGTTTCAGGAACAGATGGGGTGGGAACCAAGCTTCTCTTAGCCATCCAAAGCCAAGTTTACGACCAAATTGGGATCGATTGTGTGGCCATGTGTGTCAATGACATCCTCGCTCAGGGGGCAGAACCCTTGTATTTCTTAGACTATCTGGCGGTGGCCAAGAATGACCCGGCTATAATTGAAGCCATCGTCAAAGGCGTCTGTACAGGTTGCCAAGAAGCTGGCGCTGCCCTAATCGGGGGTGAAACAGCAGAGATGCCGGACATGTACACGGGCAATGACTTCGACCTGGCAGGCTTTGCGGTGGGGATTGCCGACCGACAAGCCCTTATCCAGAAGAAAGCAGTCAAAGCTGGGGATATCCTAGTTGGTTTAGCCTCTTCGGGGCTCCATTCCAATGGCTATTCCTTGGTGCGCAAGGTCTTCTTCAAAGACCATGACTTTGCCCTCGATGAACCCCTTGATTTAGTGCCGGAAGCAGCCAGTCTAGGGGAAGAATTGCTGAAGCCCACGCGGATCTATGTGGCTTCCCTCCTTCCCCTCCTTCAAGCGGGTAAGATCCATGGGCTAGCCCATATTACAGGGGGCGGCTTCATTGAGAACATTCCCCGCATGTTGCCTGAGGGCCTCTGTGCCCAGATTGATCGCGGGACCTGGCCTGTCTTAGCTATCTTCAAGGCCTTGGCCCATTATGGTCAAATTCCTGAAGAGGACCTGTATGAAATCTTCAATATGGGAATTGGGATGGTCGCTGCTGTTGCGGCTGACGATCTCGAACTTGTCCTCGCTGACTTAGAGGCAGCGGGAGAAGCTGCTTATGTTATTGGCCGGGTGGTTGAAGACTCAGACCATAAGATTCAAATTCGTTAAGGAGGATACCATGCGCTGTGCTGTATTTGCATCCGGTAATGGGTCGAACTTTCAAGCCCTGGCCCAAGCCTTCTCAGATGGCCAGGAGGGGATTGACCTAGTCTTTCTCTTCTCGGACCAAGCCGGAGCCCATGTACTCGACCGAGCCGAGCCATTTGGAATTAAGACCTATCACTTTAGTCCCGAAGACTTTGCCAACCGCCAGGGCTATGAGGAGGCCCTCCTTAAGCTCTGCCAGGAAGAGGCCATCGATTGGATCATTCTAGCAGGCTATATGCGGGTTCTCCATGCCCCCTTAGTCCAAGCCTACCCCCAAGCTATTATTAATATTCATCCTTCCCTCCTTCCTGCTTTTCCCGGGCGTCATGGCATTCGTGATGCCTACCAAGCAGGAGTGGAGGAGACGGGGGTAACCGTCCATTATGTGGATGCTGGAATCGATAGTGGAGAGATCATTGCACAAGTCCATTTGCCCATTGAAGCAGGGGAAAGCCTGGCCCAGCTGGAAGAGCGAATCCATCAATTAGAACACCAAGTCTACCCCGCTGTTATTCGTCAATTGAAAGGAAGAGAAGATGCCAAGAGCCTTAATTAGTGTGTCCAATAAGACTGGAATTGTTGACTTTGCTAAGTTTTTAGCGGACCAGGGGATTGAGATCATGTCGACCGGGGGGACCCTCCAAGTCCTCGCCGAGGCGGGCGTGCCTGCAATTGCTGTCGAAGAAGTCACAGGTTTTCCCGAAATTCTGGATGGCCGGGTCAAGACCCTCCATCCTAAGATTCATGGGGGACTACTAGCCCGACGCGACCAGGCCAGCCATCGCCAAGCCTTGGCCGACTATGGGATTGAAGCGATTGACTATGTGGTCGTCAACCTCTACCCCTTCAAGGAGACATTGGTCCAAGCCCATCCGAGCCATGCGGACCTGATTGAAAATATTGATATCGGCGGGCCTTCTATGTTGCGGAGTGCAGCCAAGAACTACCAGTCTGTAACGGTCCTCACAGATCCTGCTGACTATGGTCGGGTCCGGGCTGAACTAGAAACTAACGGTCAAACGAGCCTAGACTTAAGGGCCCAACTCGCAGCCAAGGTCTTCCGTCAGACCGCCCAGTACGATGCCTTGATTGCCCAGTATCTGACAGCCTATGTTGGAGAGGAAGAAGTTGAAAAATTGACCCTGACTTATGACCTCAAACAAGAGCTTCGCTATGGGGAGAATAGCCACCAGGCAGCTGCCTTCTACCAAGACCCCCTAGCCCCAGCCTATAGCCTGGTCCAAGCCCAACAGCTCCAAGGAAAAGAACTTTCCTACAATAATATTAAAGATGCGGACGCGGCCTTAAGAATCCTTGCTGAATTCCAAGAACCGACTGCTCTTGCGGTCAAGCACATGAATCCTTGTGGCTTAGGCCAGGCTGAGACCATCGAATTGGCTTTCCAACGCTGTTATGAAGCGGATTCCCAGTCCATCTATGGGGGCATTGTGGCCGTCAACCGGCCGGTGACCCAGGAGCTAGCTGAAGCGCTCAGGCCGATTTTCTTAGAAATTGTGATCGCTCCTTCTTTTGACGCGGAAGCCTTAGAGATATTGTCAGCTAAGAAGAAGCTCCGTCTCTTAGCCCTCGACCACTTCGACCAAGCACCGGCTCCAGCCAAGGAGTATGTGTCCGTGATGGGAGGACTCCTGGTCCAAGACCAAGACATTCCCCAGGCAGTCCGAGCAAGCGACTGGCCGGCTATGGGGCAAGTGCCTGCCGATAACCGCCAAGACCCTGCCCTGGAACTGGCTTGGAAGTTGGTCAAGCATGTTAAGTCCAATGCTATTGTGGTAGCGAATGCCGTTCAGAGCCTAGGAATTGGTGCTGGCCAGATGAACCGGGTGGGGGCCTGCGAGTTGGCCATCCAACAAGCCCTAGCCAATTCCCATGATGTGGACCAGTCGCATATGGTCCTAGCCAGTGATGCCTATCTGCCCATGGCTGATACGGCAGAATATGCGGTGGCCCATGGCATCCAAGCGATTGTTCAGCCCTCGGGGTCCATTCACGATGACGATTCCATTGCAGTGACCGATGCGGCTGGGATTCCCATGCTTAAGACCGGACGCCGGCATTTTAGACACTAGGAGGTTGGCATGAAAGTATTAGTGATTGGTGGGGGCGGCCGTGAGCACGCCCTAGCCCGTAAATTTAAGCAGAGCCCTAATGTTAGTCAAGTGTATTGTGCGCCAGGCAATCCTGGCATGAAAGCGGATGGAATTGACCAGGTGCCCCTAGCCGTTGACCAGCTGGATGAGCTTCTCGACTGGGCCCAAGCCAGAGGGATTGATTGGACTTTTGTAGGGCCTGAACAGCCGCTCTTTTTAGGGATTGTTGACCGCTTCCGAGCTGCTGGTCAGAAGATCTTCGGCCCGACTCAGGCCGCTGCTCGTTTGGAATCCTCCAAAAAATTTGCCAAGGAAATCTTATTGAAGCATGGCATTCCTACAGCTGACTACCGGTCTTTCGAAGACTTGGCGGCGGCCCAGGCCTATGTCCGGACGGCAAGCTTCCCGCTAGTAGTCAAAGCGGACGGTCCAGCAGCCGGTAAGGGCGTCGTGATTGCCCAAAACCTAGACGAGGCTGAAGCTGCCCTAGCTGATATGTTGGCGGACAAGCGTTATGGCGCCCAGTCCCAGGTGGTGGTTGAAGAGTATTTAACCGGTCCCGAATTTTCTTTCTTTAGCTTGGTCCATGACGGTCAAGTCCTCCACCTCCCTACAGCCCAAGACCATAAGCGGGCCTATGACCAGGACCGTGGCCCAAATACAGGGGGCATGGGAGCTTATGCCCCGGTTTCCTTTGTTGATGAGGCGCTTTATCAGGAAGTGGTAACGACCATTGTCGAGCCCACGCTCCGCGCCATGGAAGCGGCTGGCCATCCCTATAGTGGGGTACTCTATACCGGTCTCATGTTGACAGCGGCTGGTCCCAAGGTGATTGAATTTAACACCCGCTTCGGCGATCCCGAGACCCAAATCCTCATGCCACTATTGGCGGATGACTTCGCGGATACCATTAGCCAGCTCCTGGATGGCCAGCCTGCCCAAGTGACCTTGAAAGAGGACCGCCCCAGCCTCGGGGTTGTTCTAGCTGCAGAAGGCTATCCTAATCCCTATGTTAAGGGGATGGACCTAAGCCCTCTGGTTCAAAGATGTCCGGCTGACATCTCCTTGGTCTATGCAGGCGTGGGTGAGCTGTCAGGTCACTTGACTGCCCAGGGCGGTCGTATCCTTATGGCAGTGGCCCAGGGGGATGACCTGGCCCAAGCAGCTCAGCGCGTCTATGCCTATCTCGACCAAGAAGCTATCCCTCAGACCTTCTACCGCCACGACATTGGCAGCCAAGCAATCACTCGCCCTAAGGAGGAAAAGATTTCATGATTCCACGCTATACCCGTCCCGAAATGGCCCAAGTCTGGTCCGATGAGAACCGCTACCAGTGCTGGCTAGAAGTTGAAATCCTAGCAGCCGAAGCCTGGGCTGAACTGGGCGAAATCCCTAAAGAAGATGCCCAAAAGATTCGTGAAAAGGCCCACTTCGATGTGGACCGCATCTTAGAAATTGAAGCCCAAACCCGCCACGATGTGGTCGCCTTCACCCGCTGTGTGTCTGAATCCCTCGGCCAAGAGCGCAAGTGGGTCCACTATGGGCTGACATCAACGGATGTGGTGGATACGGCCCAAGGCTACCAGCTCAAACAAGCCAATGACATTATCCGGGAAGATTTAAACTGGTTCTTAGAGATCTTGAAGAAGAAGGCCCAGAAATATAAGCATACCGTCTGCATGGGCCGGACTCATGGCGTTCACGCTGAACCCACAACATTTGGGCTGAAGCTAGCCCGCTACTATTCGGAAATCAAACGCCAAATTGACCGCTTCGACCATGCCGCGAAAGGCGTAGAAGCTGGGAAGATTTCGGGTGCAGTCGGCACCTTCGCCAATGTTCCAACGGCTGTGGAAGCCTATGTCTGCGACCACCTCGGCATCCGAGCCCAGGAAATCTCCACCCAGGTGCTCCCTCGCGACCTCCACGCGGAATATATTGCTTGTTTGGCACTGATTGCGACCTCGATTGAAAACATGGCCACCGAAATCCGCCATTTGCAGAAGTCGGAAACCCGGGAAGTGGAGGAATACTTCGCCAAGGGCCAAAAAGGCTCTAGCGCCATGCCCCACAAGCGCAATCCGATTTCCAGTGAGAATGTGACGGGTCTAGCCCGGGTCTGCCGGGGCCACGTGGTGACCGCTTATGAGAATGTGTCCCTCTGGCACGAACGGGATATCTCCCATTCCAGCGCGGAGCAGATTATTTTGCCAGATACGACGATTTTGGTTAACTATATGATCCGCCGTTTCGGCAAGATCATTGAAGACCTGACTGTCTTCCCCGACAACATGTTGCGGAACATGCAGGCTACCCATGGTCTAATTTATAGCCAACGCCTGCTTTTGAAGCTGGTCGACCAAGGTTTGTCGCGGGAAGCGGCCTATGATTTGGTCCAACCTCTGACTGCTCAGTCCTGGGACGACCAACGCGACTTCCGCGAGCTGGTTGAGGGCAACGAACAAATTACTGATTTACTCAGCCCAGAAGAAATCGACGACGCCTTCGACTACCACTACCACCTCCAACGGGTCGATGAGATTTTCGATCGTTTAGCTATATAATAGAAGGAACTGGAAAATATCTATGCAAAAAAGCCTAGCAGGTCGGCCTGCTAGGTTATTTTCTTATACCTCACTTCATAGGCCTTGACTGACGAGGCAGCAGTTAAAGTCAGACTTACTTGCTTGTAAGCGTATTATTTTGCTAAGCTAGAGATAGCCTTAGATTGTATCTGGAGAGGGGAGTTAGCTTATGTACTTTGTCTTCTTTTTTATCGTAATCTTTTGTACGCTTATGGCTAATGGTCTCGTCGTGGATTATTTCCAGCTGACGAGTCACTGGGAGAAGTTTTTAAGCTTCTTTATGATTTACTGCTGTTTCTCCTTTGTCTTGAAATTTATTTTCAAAAAATTCGGCAAAGATATTTAAAGCAAAAGCGCTAGTCCCTCACGACCTGAAGGGGTCAGAGGAACTGGCGCTTTGCTTCTTGGTATTATACTTTTAAATAGAGGTGACTAGCAATTTCTATGACAGTTATTGTTTGGCAGGACTGGAGCGTTGATATGGGACTTTTTACAGGAGGTTATGAACAGCTTCGTGGATCTTCTTGGCAATATAGGGGTTGTTCATGGTATAGAGGTGGATGCCGTCGACGCCTTGGCTGATCAGGTCGACGATCTGGTTGACGGCATAGGCAATGCCGGCGTCGCGCATGGCGACGGGCTTGTCTTGGTAGCGGTCCATCATCTTGACGAACTTGTCGGGGAGTTTGACCCCGCAGAGGCTGGTCATCCGTTCAATCTGCCGCTTATTAACGACAGGCATGATGCCAGCTTCAATGGGGACGTTGATATCAGCGAGTTCACAGCGCTCACGGAAGGCGTAGAAGTCCTGGTTATCGAGGAAGAGCTGGGTGATGAGCTGGTCAACCCCGGCATCCACCTTGGTTTTGAGGTGTTTGATATCTTGGACCTTGTCCTTGCAGTCGACATGGCCTTCGGGATAGCAGGCAGCAACGACATTGAAGTCGCCCTTGTCCTTGATGAAGCGGACCATGTCGGAGGCATAGCTGAAGTCACCTGGCTGGTAGTCCTCACTGGGCAGGTCTCCGCGCAGGGCTAGGATGTTCTCGACTTGGAGGGCCTTGAGTTCGTCTAATTTCTCTTCCAGCTCGGCCTTGGTCATCCCAATACAGGGCAGGTGGGCAATGCTTTCAATACCATAGCTCTTAATCGTTTGGGCAATCTTGAAGCTTTCTTCCTTGTTGGCCCCACCCCCAGCGCCATATGTGACGCTGATACAGTCAGGGGAGAGGCTTTTGAGTTCTTCTAGGGTCTTATAGATAGTTTGTGGGCCTGAGCTCTTCTTAGGTGGGAAGACTTCGTAGGAGAAGACCGTTTTTTCTTTAAAAAGTTCTTTCGTTTTCATGGCGGATTTCCTCTGTAGCTTGGACCAGGTGCTTGAGGGAGGCCGTGGTTTCTTCCCAAGCGCGAGTCTTTAGCCCGCAATCGGGGTTGATCCAGACTTTCTCAATGGCGACCTTGTCCAAGATCTTTCTAATGGTGCTTGTGATTTCATCGATGGAAGGGACGCGGGGTGAATGGATGTCATAAACGCCGGGACCAACCTCGGTTTGGAAGTGCTGGGCGTTTAGGCTATCGAGAATCTCCAGGTCGGACCGGGAGGCTTCAAAACTGATCACGTCGGCATCCATCTGGTCGATGGCGGGAATAATGTCGGTAAACTCGCTGTAGCACATGTGGGTGTGGATCTGGGTGGTCGGCTGAACCCCGCTGTGGACCAGGCGGAAGGCTGGAATAGCCCAGTCGAGGTATTGGCTGTACCAGTCGGACTGGCGGAGGGGAAGCTTCTCGCGCAAGGCAGCCTCATCAATCTGGATGATGCGGATACCATTAGCTTCTAGGTCGAGAACTTCATCACGGATGGCCAGGGCAATCTGGTAGGTGGAGGTCTTAATGGAGATGTCTTCACGCGGGAAGGACCAGTTAAGGATAGTCACCGGCCCCGTTAACATGCCCTTAACCAGGTGGTCTGTTTGATCCTGGGCATAAGTCGACCAAGGAACCGTCATGGCTTGGGGTCGGGAGACATCTCCCCAGATAATCGGAGGTTTCACACAGCGGGTCCCATATGACTGGACCCAGGCGTATTGGGTGAAGAGATAGCCTTGGAGTCTTTCTCCGAAGTATTCCACCATATCATTACGCTCGAATTCGCCATGGACCAGGACATCGAGACCAATTGCTTCTTGGCGGTCGAGGCAGTCTTTGATGGCTTGACGGTTGAAGGCCTCGTATCTAGCTTGGTCAATCAAGCCCTTCTTGAAGTCGGACCGATTCTTCTTCACTTCTTTGGTTTGGGGGAAGGAGCCAATCGTTGTTGTCGGCAGTAGGGGGAGTTGGAAGCTTTCCTTCTGTAAGGCCTCCCGCTCTGCAAAAGCCGGCCGTCGGGTAAAAAGCTCCTCCGTGATTGCTTGGACCCGTTTCTGGACTCTCGGATCATTGGCATCGGGTCGGTGGGCAAAGAGGGCCTGGTTGGCTTGGTAGCTTGGCGCATCCGCCCCTTCGCCACCAGCTAGGTGTTTGAGTTCTTGGAGTTCTTCTAATTTCTCCTCGGCGAAGGCGAAGTGGGCCTTGTAGTCAGCCTTTAATTTTTCCTCTGGGGCCAAACGATAAGGCACATGGAGGAGGGAGCAGGATGTATTTAAAACTAAGGCGATGCCCTGAGCTTCTAAGCGCTCAATTAAGGATAGGGTCTTGGCATAGTGGTTGCGCCAAATGTTCTTGCCGTTGACCAGGCCGGCGAAGAGAAGCTTGTCTGTTGGGAAACCATATGCTTCCACCAGGTCCAGGCTCTTCCGGCCTTCCAGGAAGTCCAGGCCAATCCCGTCAAAGTCGAGGGCCACGAGCTCTTGGTAGATATCGCGGACATCCCCAAAGTAAGTCTGGAGGAGGACCTTGACAGAAGCTTTGTGCGGCAGGATAGCTTGGTAGAGGTCAAGGAAGAGTTGGACGTCTTCCGCGCTGAGGTCGTAGACCAAGTCAGGCTCATCGAGCTGGACCCAGGCGACACCCTCTGCTGCCAAGGCTTGGAGGAGGTCACTATAGGCTTGGCTGAGGGCTTCCTTGAAGTCTTGGGCGGTCTTCTGACCGAGGTAGCGGAGCTTCTTGAGCAGGGTGAAGGGACCGATGAGGCTAGGTTGGGTCTCAATTCCTAGGGCCCTAGCTTCCCGGTAATGGTCGAGAATCCGGCTGCTAGCGAGTTCGATGGCTGTATCATCTTCAATTTCAGCAACCATGTAGTGGTAGTTGGTATTGAACCACTTCTTCATGGCCAGGGCCTTGACATCCCCCGCTTCGCCCTGGTAGCCCCGGGCCTGGGCGAAATAAGTATCCAGTTCAGTGAGCTGGAGGTCCCGGTAGCGCTTGGGCACGATGTTGAAGAGGACCGCCGTATCTAGGAAGTGGTCATAGAAGGAGAAGTCATTGGAAGGGATGAAGTCTAGCCCGCTTGCCTGCTGCTTGAGCCAGTGAGCTTGGCGGAGTTGACGGGCCGTCTCTTGGAGGTCGGCCTCCGTGATTTCATGGCGGAAGTATTTTTCAGTTTGGAATTTGAGTTCGCGTGAGGCCCCGATACGCGGGTAGCCGATAATGGAAGTTTGCATAAGACGCGCTCCTTTGCTGTTCTTAATTTTTAAGGAAGTACATTTTTGAATGGCTTAAGTATAGCAGAGGAGGGCTTAGGGGCGGTAATACGCACTTTGAATCAAGAAGAATAGGCAATCGCTATGGATAAAGATTGAGAGTCTGGATCCAAAATAAATGAAAATCGATTGGTCTTATCATTTCAGAAGAAAGCCATTTTTTGATAAAATAGAGCTGACAATGTACGAGCCGAGGGGGAGCTCGAGTCCTTCTCATCAATCGCTAAAAGGAGCGCCTATGTTAGAAAAAATCAAAAAAATACCGGCAGGAACTTTCCTCGTCCCGATGTTTATCTCTATGGTTCTATATACCCTGTGGCCCAATCTCTTTAAGATTGGGGGAATTAGTCAATCCCTCCTAGCTGGTGAAGGTCAGGGCTTTATCATTGGTTTGCTCTGCTTCTGTTCAGGGGTAGGGATCGACCTCAAGCGTCTAACCCGGGTCCTTAAGCGCCAGGGTGTCCTCTTCTTAGTCAAATTAGGAATTGCCTTCCTGGTGACCCTTGCCTATTTACGCTTCTTTGGGGAAGGCGGCATCTGGGGGATGCCGGCTGTTGCTGTAACGACAGCTCTTTTGAGTATTAATCCAGCAATCTATCTCTCCATCAGCGAGGAATATGGCAATGCGGATGACCCCTACGCTTTTGGCCTAACCAGCCTCTTCTGTATCCCTCTCTTTCCCATGATTATCTTCGGGATGGTCTACTCCAGTGGGGGCTTCGACTGGATGCCGGTCCTGTCGACCCTCCTGCCCATGCTCTTAGGCATCATCCTGGGCAATATCGATAAGCAATTTGCTGACCTCTTTGGCCCGGGCCTCAATGTCCTGATCCCTTGGTTGGGCTGGTCGATTGGCCAGGGAACCAATGTCCTAGAAGCGATTAAGGCGGGACCGACTGGTATTCTCTTAACCTTAGTTGTAGTCATCTTCATGTTACCTCTCTCCATCGTTGACTACCTCGTCCTAGATAACGATGGGACAGCTGGCTTGGCCATGCTCAATGTGGCGGGCTTGTCGACCTCCGTTCCTGTAGTCCTGGCGAGTAGCTATCCCCAACTCTTAGACTATCAAACTGCCGCCGTCTCCCAGATTCTCGCATCGGTGGTTATCCTCAGCTTTATCAGTCCTATCCTCACCGAACGTTGGTACAAGCACCTCCAGCAAAAAGATAATAAGTAAGAAGAAAATCCGTCACACCATTCGAAATGGCTTGTGACGGATTTTACTTGACCAATCTAGGAAATTTCTGTTGCCTATTAGGAGAAGTTTATTATGGTATAGACAATCAAGTAAAAAACCAGTAAAGCTATCTCTTTCTTTTAGGGATAAATTTGCTGGTTTTAATTTTAGAAAAATAAGATCCTATTTTTTCACTTCTTAGTTTCCTTGTGGCTCGTCCAGGAAGTTTGAAGATCTACGCGGCGGTTTCGTGCGAAAGAAAGTGATTGACCATTGAATAGTTTGACCTGGCGTTTCCGAGAATCAACTTGGTCAATTTGGTTGAGATTGACTAAAATAGACCGAGAGAGTTTGAAGAAATCCTCTAAGTCCTCGAAATCTTTGAGAGCGGCATAACTTTGGATGCTCTGGGTGAGGGTAGAAAACTCAATAATATGGGGCGTTCTGGTGGTTTGGATGGAGCAAATATCAGCAAGAGCTAGCTGGTAAGTTTTGGGACCAGATTTAATATAGAGGTTTGATTGGTTAGAACTAGTGTGGTCGGGATAAAGTCGTTGATAGAAAAGATTAAAGCAGGTAAAAATCTCTTGTCTGAGCCTCTCGCTATCTTGCTTAGGGATATAGGCCAAGGGCTCGAGGTAGTGAGCTAGTGTCAGCGGGGCATAACTAGGATGCGAAGTGATGAAGACAATTCGTCCAGAAGGGTCGAAATGCTTAATTTGATCGGCTAGTTCCAATCCAGAAGCCTCTCCCTTAATTTCGATATCTAAGAAATAGAGTCCAGTTTGGCGAGGCTTGTCTTGAATTAAAGCTAAGATATTTTTGGGGACTGAACTCGTATTAGCCAAGTAGAACTGGTCATCATGGAAGAGGATATAGTCCTCTAAGATAGCTTGGATGTCTTTACGATGGTTTGGATTATCTTCGAGCAGATAGACAGGATGCATGAGACAGGCCTTCTTTCTATGGATTCCTGATATAAAGTTCAGCACAGAACTGTTGGTCGATATAGCTGAGGTTTAGCCAGGCATTTGGGTACTTGTCGACAATATCCTTTAGGTTAGCTAAGCCGAGTCCATTATGTCCCGCTTTAGTTGAATGTCCTATCTGTTTAGCTTCTTCAATATTGACTGCTGAGCTGGGATTTGTAACTTTTAGGCAGAGTCCCCAATCACTTTTGACGAGGAGTAGGGTAATGGGCTTAGTTTTTAACGACTTGTCAATTGTAACGGCTTCATTCGCATTATTGATTAGAATAGAGAGGCAACGCAAGAAATCAAGTGTAGCTATGGGGAGGTCCTGGATAGGACGTAGGCACTCAAATTGGTAAGAAATCCCTTCCTTCTCCCATTCCATTAACTTAGCCATCAAGAGATAGCGCAAGTCCATGACTTCAATTTGTTTGAGGTTAACAAAGTTGAAATGTGAGTCTTGAGGCATTTCTTCTTGAATATATGCAGCTAAATTATCTAAGTAGGTTGACACATGCTCCAAGTTCCCATCCTTCACCATGAGTTGAGAGAGGGCCAAAAGATCATTGAGGTCATGTCGAATTTTGCGAATCGTCAGATAGTTCTTGTCTAGGCGATCTAAGTAGATAGCTAGATCTTCTGCCCGTACAGCCTTTGCCTGCTTTTCTTGTTCAATAATTTTTTTTTGGGAATAGATGTAAGTAATTGAAGCGCCAGAAAAGAATTGAAAGCTCATGAAAAGCAATAAGACTAAAAGGAGGAGAGAATAATTAATCGATTCATTACTGAAGAGATAAGAAATAAAGCTGAAGAGGATAATCAAGGAAATCAATAGAGTCGACATGGTTCTAGAAGCAAAGCATGAATCTTTGACCTCTAGAAGCTGCTTTCTAGTTTTCCTCAATAATAAATAAAATAATATAACGAGGATTGTTTCTAAGCTCCAAGAAATAAGATAAGTGTGTAGGGCATCTAAATGAAAGAGTTTTAATGGAATAATGAGAGCTAATAAGCTGATTAGACGAGCCAGAATATCATTAATTAAGAGGAAATTAAAGAGGTTTAGGCGATAGGAAACTGTTCGCTTAAAACTTCCGTAAAGTAAAGTGATACTAACCACGGAAGCGAAGAAGGGAGAGTGAAAGCTATCGAGAGACCAAGCGCTGATAAATAGGTCAACCAATATCAATAGAGGAGAAGTCAAAATTAACTTTATTACTGACTGGTTCTTACCGAGTATTAAGCTAGGTATTAAGATATAGAAAAACGAATAAATAATTAAGTCTATGGTGAGTATCCGTGTTGAAACTTCCATAATACTATTACTAGCAGTCTCTCAGTTTGCTGAATAAGCAAGAAAGAAAGGGAGTTTTAGTATTTTTTATATAATCTCGACCACCAATAATCTTTAATAAATCCTTATTAGATAAAGTAATATAACGCATAAAAATCGCTCCTATTCAATTAATTTTTTTAATATAATATTTTATTTTTATATTTTAGTCAAATAAAATTTAAAAATTATTATAAATCATACATGTGTATTTCATCATTTGAGAGGCATAGTTACCAAACGTGACGAAAAAATGACAGAACAGGATGAATTTAACCATTTTTTTATTTTGATGATAGAGTGATATTAACGACTAGGAGGTGATATATTGAGTCAGTTTAAATGGATCAAGCAACATGAACAAAAAGATTGTGGCATAGCCTGTTTAGCCATGATTCTTAAGCACTATGGCAGTCGTTTATCCTTTTTCCGTCTAAGGCACATGTCAGGTAGTCAAAGAGATGGCACGACAGCTTACGGATTAAAATGCTGTTTAGAAAATTTAGGATTTGATTGCTTGGCAGTAGAAGCAATAGATGAAGTATGGACAGATAGTGAGATAGTTTATCCTGCCATTGCCCATGTCATGTTAGAGAATAGCGTTCTACATTATGTGGTGGTTTACGGTGTAGAAGATGGTCAATTATTAATTGCAGATCCAGCAAGTGGTAAACGAAAAGAATCCATTGAGACTTTTGGAAGGATATGGACTCGGATTCTACTATTACCTGAACCTAATTCTTCCTATCAGAAAGTCTATGAGGAACCATCCTCTTTACATCGTTTTTTGCCACTTTTAAAGCAGCGTTGGACAATCATTTTAGCAATTACTTTATATTCAGCTTTAATTACTTTGTTGAGTATTTTGGCTTCATTTTACTTCCAAGTGCTGATTGATGATCTCATTCCCCGAGATAACTATGGTTTACTAATGATTGTCTCGCTAAGTTTGTTAGCGGTATTCGTCGCCAATGTTGCTTTTACTTGGCTGAGGCAAAATTTGCTTATTCGCTTTGGGCAAAATTTAAGTAGTGACTTACTCTTAGATTACTTAGACCATGTATTTAAGCTACCTCTAAAATTCTTTGAAACTCGTCAAGTGGGAGATATTATGTCTCGTTTCTTAGATGCTAATCGAATTATTGATGCTCTAGCAAGTCTTAGCTTGACCTTAATTCTCGATATATTAACAGTGTTTTGTATTAGCGTAGTACTTTTCATATTCCATCCAACTCTTTTTGCACTTACTTTTCTTACTTTACCTTTCTATGCTTGGGTTATTTATAAATATTATCTAAAATTTGATCAAGCAAAGGAAGAGGAAATGGCAGCTGCTTCGAAATTAAATGCAGAAATTATCCAGTCTCTAACTGGCATTGAAACTATCAAAGCTCTTGTGAACGAAGAAAATGCGATAGCTAATGTCAGGGAAAGTTTCAAGAATTATATGAATAAATCTGTGAAAGCTCAAAGATTGGAGAATGATCAAGATGTTTTGAAAGATTTGATTAATTTTGTTAATCAGGTAGTAAGTCTATGGCTTGGTTCTTACTTAGTATTAGAAGGAAAGATTAGCTTAGGTCAATTGGTAAGTTTCCATGCCTTAGTTATTTATTTCACAGAACCATTAAAGAATATTATTAATCTTCAAGTTAAAGTATAAGCGGCTCAAGTTGCCAATGAACGCCTAAGCGAGGTGCAATTGCTTGAGGAAGAAATTCAGCAAGATGCCAATGAAGTAAAGCATTTGAAAGATAACATAAAGGTAAGGGATCTTAACTTCTCTTATGATTTAAATGTACGTTGTTTAAAAGAAATTAATCTCGAAATACCTTATGGACAAAAAGTAGCACTTTTAGGTGAAAGCGGATCAGGCAAATCTACACTAGCTAAAATTCTAGTAGGTTTCTATAACACTGATGAAGGAAATATTTATTTTGGCGACAAACCAATTACAACATTGGGACTCAGTCACTTGCGTCATCACATAAGCTATGTCCCTCAAGATGCCTTCGTTATCAGTGGAACGATTTACGACAATCTAATTTATGGTATAGATCGTGAGGTAAGTAATCAAGAGCTCATGGATGTACTTGAGGAAGTTTGTCTTATTGATTATATCAATACATCTCCCCAGGGATTGCAGACATTCATTGAAGAAGCTGGAGCTAATTTATCTGGTGGTCAGAAGCAACGTTTGGCGCTAGCCCGAGCTTTATTGCGAAGAAGTGATATTTATATTTTAGATGAAGCGACAAGTGCCCTAGACCCAAAATCAGAAATAACTATCTTAAATCATCTATTAAAACATGAAGAGACTTACCTCTTTATTGGGCACCATCTACCTATCGTAGATCAATGCGACCAACTTATTGAAATGTCTAAGGGAAAAATTGTGGTTAATCATTGATAACAAGAACGATTTATTAAGAGATTGATAACATTGAAAGGAGTGATGCGAATTAGTTTGTTGCATATGTACGTAATAAAAAACCTTAAAAAGGTATAGATTAGAAAGGAAGATTAATGATGGATCAAAATTATACTAAGAGAATTTTAGGAAAAGAAAAGCTAAAGAATATTAAAGGCGGGAAAAATTACTTAGAATTTGGTGGATATTTATATCGCATCGGAAAGAATGTTTATGACAATAGACATCATATAAAAAGAGGATTAAAAGACGGATGGAATAGTATTTAGAAAGGAATAATGATTATGATTAAGAAACTAGAAAAAAATGTTTTAAAAGAAACTAAGGGTGGCAATCTTTATTACCGAGGAAGTAAGTTCTTAATAAAAGGAGAAAAGTTAAGATATAATAACTTACAGACGACAAATAATTGTTATAAAAGTGGTCGAAAATTCTGCCCTATTCAACCTGTATATCCTTAATTTATAAAAAATAATTAAATTATAAAAGATATCAAACTATCTATTTTATTGAGGTATAGTTTATAGCTTAGAGGTGTATTTAGAGATGTATTAGGATAAAAGAATGAATGATTAGTCCCTCTAAGTTATTTGTTAGCCTATGAATTCTATGAACAAACTAATCCCTCTAGTAAGACTCTAATGAAAGGAGCAAAACATGACAGTTAAAGAAAAAGATTTCTTACTAAGTGCCGTACTTGCTGTAATATTTTTAATTTTTGCCTTTGCCATCTTCTCCAACTTGGATGCAATTGTGGCAGGTTTAGAAGCAGGATTTAATTCACTCTAGAGCCTATCCACTCATATGGATCATAAAGGTGAATGGCGAATTAGAAAAATATTTTCCGAAAGTCCCTCCTAGCTAGGGACTTTTTTATTTTAAAAACGCCATCACAGCATTCGAGAATGGCAAGTGACGGCGTTCTTTTATGAACAATTATATTTTTGATGAACATCTAAGAGTCGACGGAGAACAGTATCTGAGATATCCTCTGCCTGATGGAGGTCTTTCAATTCCATCACCAGGTAGTCATAGTCTTCCGTTTCGAAATAGTGAATCTTCTGAATGATTTGATCCAGCATCTTGCGCGTCTTCTTATAGGATTGATAGTATGCCTTAGAAGTTTTCTTAATCGAACCAGCGCTCAGAATAAATATTTTGAGAAATTTTCTCTCCTCGATCGTTAGATAATGGAACCAATACATAGTACCCCCCTTGTTTAAATATAAACATATGCTATCATAATTTAGATTTACTTGCCAGAAAAAGTCATAAAATGGCAAAAAAAGTTATATTATGACTTTTTTAAGTGGAAGCTTGTGGGCGCTTGCTAGCCTATGTTAAGTTAAGTAAGTTCAACCATAAGGGAGGTGTGAAGTTGTGGAGCTCTATTTATTAATTGCGGTTCTATTATTATGTGCTGTTGCCTATCATGAAGGAAGAAAAAAGGACGACTAGGATGGAGAGGGGGCAATAGGGACTTAACTCTTATTATAGGTGACCTAGTGCTGTTAACACTTATTAAAGAATGATCAAGTAGGAGGACTAGAATTTGTGCAAACTATGATTAAAACAGAGAATTTAAGCAAAGTTTACCAGGATAAAACAGCTGTTGACCAGTTAAGCTTTGAAGTGGGCCGGGGGCAAATTTTTGCTTTTTTGGGGCCATCGGGTTCCGGGAAGACGACTACCATTCGCTTGCTAACTGGCCAGGAAGAAGCGAGTGCTGGGAAGTTTGAAATCATGAATACGAAAGGGACTGAACTTCAGGCCCAGGACCAAGCCAAGATGGGGATTGTCTCGGATAACAATGGGTATTATGAGCAGCTTTCGCTTTATGATAACCTCCTACTCTATGCCAAGCTCTATGACTTCCCTCAAGCTGGCCTAGATGACTTACTGCGAGAGATTGGCTTGTACGATGACCGGTCAACCAAGGCTAAGAATCTCTCCACAGGGATGCGGCAACGGATGTTCTTGGCCCGGGCCTTGGTGAAGACGCCGGAGATTCTGTTCTTAGACGAACCGACAAGTGGCTTGGATCCTAGGACTACCCAGGCCATCCATCGCATCCTCGGTCAATTGAAGGCCAAGGGGGTAACTATCTTCTTAACCACCCATGATATGGCTGAAGCTAGTAAGTTAGCTGACCAAGTAGTGATTATCCATGAGGGGCGGATGATTGAATCAGGAGCTCCCAAGGAACTGATCCATAAATACCATAAGGACCGCTGGGTAATCCTTAACTTTGAAGATGGGCATGAGGAGCGCCTTGAATTTGAGGCTTTGGCCCAATTCAAGGACTGGGCCCAGGTCCAGACCATCCATTCACAGGAACCGAACTTAGAAGATATTTTTATGATGTTAACGGGGGAGGCGCTCAATGCTTAGACAAAGTCAGATACTCTTAAAATTGCGACTAAAGATTTACCAAACGAATTTTCAGTATTTAATCGCCGTGGTCGCACCCTATCTTTTTGTGCTCTTTTACCAAATGATATTTGACAGCGACCAAATCAGCTCAGACTACAAGCTCTTTATGATCCTGCCCTTGCTCTATAGTATCAGCCTCGGTCAATTGATTATCCCTGTCATTAGCGAAGAGAAAGAGAAGCATAACCTTAAAGAATTGAAGTTATCCAATGTTTCGGGGCCTGCCTACCTATTCAGTTTCCTCTTCTTCCCGGTCACTCTGACCCTGCTTGGCTTAGTCTTGATTCCCTTCTTCCTGGGGGCAGACTATTCGCTAGCTTATTTTGTTGTGACCATTCTAACAGGAATTATCCTCTCCTTACTCTATCTCATCATTAATTTGGCTTGTCGGTCGGTGAATGAAGCCCAGGCTGTCGCTGTCCTTCTCATCCTCGTGATTATGGCCCTGCCCCTGCTAGCTTTTATTAATGAGACCGTGGCCGATGTCGCCCATTTTAGTTTCTTATCTTTATTTATTAGCTACTTCCTAGAAGACTTTGAGTCAATCTGGCAGACCAGTTCATTCTGGATCTCCCTGGCCTGGCTGCTTGCTTTTCTAGGAATTAGTCACTTCCTGTATCAACGTGTGGTTAAGGCCTAAGAAAAACTCCGTCACTATCATTCATGTGACGGAGTTTTTATGTATCTAGCTATTAGAAGCTGTCTCCCGCTCAGTCAAGGCCTGGTTGAGGGCCGCCTTGTACTTACGGGAGAAGGGGAAGACCTGGCCGTTGCTTAGGGTTACCCGGCGCTTGAGGGGGGAGACTTGGTCGATCCAGTCCAGGTTGACCAAGGCGGATTGGGAGAGCCGGAAGAAGCCTGGGAGCTGGTCGAAATCTTTGAGCGCCCCATAGCTCTGCAGGGTGCTGGACCGGGTGGTGAACTCTAGGATATGGGGCTTCTGGGTGGTTTGGATGCTCAAGAGGTCCTTGAGCTCGATCAGATAGGTCTTCGAGCCCGACTTAAGCTGAAGATGGGGCTGGTTAGTTTCCTGGTCGGGATAGAGGCGCTGGTAGAAGAGCTTGAAGCAGGTGAAGATCTCTGAACGTAGCTTGTCCAGGCTATCTTTGTGGATATAGCCGAGGGGTTCCAGATGGTTTTTGAGAGTGAGGGGGGCATAGTTAGGATGGGCCGTGATGAAGACAATCCGGCCATAGGGATCTAAGCGCTTGATCTCTTGGGCCAGCGTCAGGCCTTCTGCTTGACCATCGATTTCAATATCGAGGAAGTAGAGGCCCGGCTGCTTGGCCTGGTCATGAAAGCAAGCTGCAATGTCCTTGGGGGCGGAACTGGCCTTAGCCAGGTAGAAGTGCTGGTCGTGGAAGAGGAGATAGTCTTCCATAATAGCTTTGATGGCTTGAAGCTGGCTGGGATTATCCTCTAAGAGGTAGACAGGGTGCATGGTGCCCCTCCTTTCTAAAGATAGGTCAGGTAGAGCTGGGCCATGAAGTGCCCCTCCTGGTAGCTCAAGTTGAGGAGGGCATTGGGATAGGCGCTGAGGATCTCTTCTAAGTTGGTCAGCCCCAGTCCCCGGTGGCCCTCCTTAGTCGAAAAGCCGGCTTGCTTGGCTGCTTGGATATCAATGGATGGACTCGGGTTAGACACTTGGATCTCCAGGCCCTGATCATCTGCCAGCATGAGGATATCGATGGTCTCCTCAGTGCTTGGATCAGCTGCTTGCCGGCCTTCATTGGCATTGTTGAGCAGGATAGCTAGGCAGCGCAGGAGGTCGAAGCTGTTAATCGGCAGGTTATGGAGGGGGTAGAGGCACTCGAAATGATAGGGAATGCCCGCCTTCTCCCACTCCAAGAGCTTGGACATGAGAAGGTAACGCAAGTCCTGGTCTTCGATCTGCTGGAGGTCGGCCAGGTTGGATGGGCTCTCCTGGGGCATCTCTTCTTTGACATAGCTGGATAACTTATCCAGATAATCGGTCAAGTGGTCGAAGTCCTGGTCGCGGACCATCAATTGAGAGAGGGTCAATAAATCGTTGAGGTCATGGCGGATCTTCCGAATACTGTTGCGGTTGTCCTCCAGCCGGTCCAGGTAGAGGGCCAGGTCCTCCGTGCGCAGGGTCTGGGCCTGGGCTGCCTGGTCCGCCATCTTCCGGCGGTAGTAGAGGTAGGTGAGGAGGAGGGCGACTAGACATTGAAGAACCATGAAGACGAGGAAGACAAATAATATTATTGAATAATCAAAAATATGATTACTAAATAAATATGCTGAGAACTCGAAAAGAATGATTAAGCCGAGTAAGAGATAGCTAGTGAAGCGGGAAGAAAAGATTGATTGCTTATCCCTTAAACGCTCTACGTACTTCCTAGATACTACAATAACTAAGCAAGCTATGACAACTTCTATAGACCAAAGCATTAGACAGAGCGGTAAGTCATCGAGCTGAAAGATTCTCATTGAGATAATGAGACCAATCAAATTACTTGCCCGACCTAGAATATCATTGATTAGGAGAAAATTAAGGATATTTAGGTTTTTCTTTCCTCGTTCTTTAAATAGAAAGTACATCAAAGGGATGCTAACTATAGGAGCAAGGAAGGGTGAGCGGAAGGTATCGAGTGACCATGCACTGATTACGATATCTATATAAATAAAGAGAAGTAGCTTAATTCTTGCTCTGCTCCTCTTAATGACGAAGCAAGGCACTAGATAATAGAGAATTGAGTAAATAACTAGGTTTATGGTTAATAGTCTTGTTGAAACATTCATATGCTAGTCAAATCATTTTAACAATTCTTAAAAGCACTTAAGAAACAAGAAAGAAGGCTAGATTGATTATTTTGGTCATGAGACTTTCCTCCTCGAACATTTTTTAAATCCTCTGATTGTAAAATTTTGTAAATCATAGTGAATCCTCCATTTACTTAAATCTAATTTATAATAATCAAAAAATAAAGTTTAGTCAAGTAGATTTCTTAGTGAAACTGATATAAAACATAGAATGAGAGTATAAAAACCAGATATGATGAAAAAACGACCAGATATGATGAGGCCCAAAAAATAAAGCGGATTCATGCTAAGATTGAAATGAAGTTAGCTTGGAGGTGATGCATTGAAGAAATTTAAATGGATTAAGCAGCATGAACAAAAAGACTGTGGTATTGCTTGCTTAGCAATGATTCTCCACCATTATGGCAGCCAGCTTCCTTTCTATCGCTTAAGAGAAATGTCAAATAGCCAAAGAGATGGAACTTCGGCTTATGGGTTAAAAACTTGTTTAGAGTCTTTGGGCTTCGATTGCCTAGCAATTGAGGCAACCGATGAGGTATGGACAGATTCAGAAATGACTTATCCAGCGATTGCTCATGTGGTTACAGAGAGCCAGACCCTACACTATGTTGTTGTCTATGGCTTCGACTCTTCTGAATTGCTTATTGCTGATCCAGCCCATGGCACATATAAAGAAAGCATAGATAGCTTTGCTGAGAAGTGGACAAACGTCTTATTAGTGCCCAAACCAAGAGCGGATTATCAGGAGGTTAAGGAAGAAGGTTCCAGTCTTCGAAAATTTATTCCTTTGCTATGGAAATCTAAACGATCAATTATATCGATAACCCTGTATTCTGCTGGAATTATCCTGTTTAGCGTACTAACCTCTCTTTATTTCCAAGTTTTAATTGATGATTTGATTCCTCGTCATAATTACCGTCTTTTAGCTTTAGTGACGCTAGCTTTAGCTGTGATATTTTTAGCGCGGGCAGCTTTTTCATGGTTGAGACAGAAATTACTGATTCGCTTTGGTCAGAATTTAAGCAAGGGCTTACTGTTAGACTATTTAGATCATGTAATGAAACTCCCACTTAAATTCTTTGAAACGCGTCAGGTAGGGGATATTATGTCTCGCTTCTTGGATGCTAATCGGATTATTGATGCTTTAGCAAGTATAAGTTTGACCTTAATTTTAGATATTTTAACTGTAGTCAGCCTCAGTGTGGTTCTCTTTATCTACCACCCCTTATTGTTTAGCATTAATTTAATGATTCTTCCCTTCTATGCATGGGTTGTCTATAAGTATTATCGACGCTTTGATCAAGCAAAAGAAGAGGAAATGGCCTCTGCCTCCCATTTGAATTCAGAAATTATTCAAAATCTCTCAGGAATTGAAACGATTAAAGCATTAGCCAGTGAAGAGAGCTCTCTCAAAGAACTTAAGATCCGATTTAATGATTACATGAAGAAATCCAAGAAGGCTCAAAGTTTAGAGAATAATCAAAGTGCTTTAAAGAATATTATAGATGTCTGTAACCAGGTAGGAACGCTAGGAATCGGTGCTTATTTCGTCCTGCAAGGTCGGCTCAGTCTAGGTCAGTTTATTAGTTTTCATGCTTTAATTGTTTATTTCACAGAACCTTTAAAAAATATCATCAATCTGCAGCTGAAACTTCAATCAGCACAAGTTGCTAACGAACGTTTGGATGAAGTCCAATTGCTTGATGAAGAAGACCAAAGTAATGAAGAAATTTCGCTTCAACTCAGAGAAGGAATAATTGTAGATCAGCTTGGCTTCTCTTATAGTCCAGAGGAGATGGTATTAGAGGATATTAGCTTTAGTATCCCCTATGGGTAGAAAGTAGCACTACTTGGGAAAAGTGGTTCGGGTAAATCGACGCTGGTTAAGCTGTTGTTAGCCTTCTATGATCGATCAGAAGGAGAGATTTATTTTGGAGACTATTCTATTGATGATCTCAGTCTAAAACAATTACGTCATCGGATAAGTTACGTTCCTCAAAATGCCTTTATATTAACAGGTAGCGTCTATGATAATCTAGTCTTTGGTTTAGACAAAAAAGTTACTAAAGAAGAAATTTATTATGTTCTTCGTACTGTTCAATTATGGGAAAGTATAAAGGATGCACCACAAGGTCTTCACACATTTATTGAAGAGAATGGAACTAATCTATCCGGTGGGCAGAAGCAGCGACTGGCCTTGGCGCGAGCCTTATTACGGCAAAGTGATATCTATATCTTAGATGAAGCAACAAGTGCTCTAAATCCAGAAATGGAAAAAGAAATAATTAATGATTTAATGACTAGAGAAGAAACCTTTATCTTCATTGGTCATCATCTGCCAAATATTAATCAATGTGATCAGCGTATTGTATTGTCAAATAATACAGTTTAAGAAGACAAATAGGATGATCGTTTTTTAAATTTATTTTATTTGACTAACTGTGTTGAGTAGAAATTGAAATTATAGGAAATCTATAGTTATTATATTTACCAGTACGTTATTGAAGAAGTAACAAAAGGGGGGATGTGTGGAGTGAATTTAGTAGTTGGCTCTGTTTTCGTTAGTTTAGGAGGTTCTTATGAAACATATTAATATCCTAAGTGAAGAGGAAATAAAGTATGTAAAAGCAGGTTCAAGTGACTATATTTGGACAGGTATCGGAAAGTTAGGAGGGAGATATATAAATTGCATGGACAATCCCATAAATGATAGTAATGAAATGATAAACCTAGGATATTGCACAGGAGAAATTGCAAAAGGTAATTATTAGATAGAAAGGGTTTTAAGAATGAAAAATATAAAAATTATTAATAATACGCAATTGAAAAAAATTCAAGCTGGGGGAGTTGGATCACTGATTTTATCAGGTTTAGCTTACTTGGGACAACAGGCCTGGGAACATAGTGATCAAATCATTGATGGATATAGACAAACACGAAATAAATGATTAATGGAGGATTACTATAATGCCTGAAGATCGAAAAAAACAACTAAAATTGATCTTTGAATCAGGACTAGTAGCTTTGACTATTCAAATAGTCACTTCTTATCTTTCGGGAAGTGATCCGCTTCTTGTGTGGGAAGATTATAAAAGCATCTTAACTTTTATAGTACTAGTAGCTTTTATGCTTGAAATTAATCTTCAATTTAGACGCAGAAGATCACGTTCTAATAGCTAAAAAATCTGTAAATTTATCTCATGTTAATAGTAATAGTATAGGAGGTTACATAAATGAAAAAATTATCTAATGAAGAATTGAAGAAAGTTAATGGTGGCGGAAAGAAACTTGACTGTGCTGTTTTTAACCTTGCTTTGCTTTCAGGAAAGCTAAGCTTTCAGGACCAAATGTACTGGGCTAAAAAGTGCAAGTAATTTGTGCTATACAATAAATCCAATATAAAAAATTAAAATAGGTTAAAGAAAGTTTTGTTGGCAAAATTTAAATCATTTTGCCAACAATTTTTATGACTCGCAAACTATATTTTATTTCTTCAGTCGAATTACTGCTGTATAAATAAAAAAGGGATGCAAAATGAAAGTCTTAAAAGATATTTTCAATGTTTCATTGTCAACAGTTGTAGGATTAGGCACCAGTTTTTTGATTAACATTATGCTGCCAATTATTTTGTCTCTACAAGAGTACGGATTATATCAAGAATATGTCACGTATTTGAGCTTCACTTATTTGTTGAATTTAGGCTATAATGATGGGATTTATATAAAATATGGTGGAGAAAATATTGCTGAATTAAATAGTAATGAAATAGAAGAAGAACATAGCTTTGTTATTATAATGCAAATCGCTGTATTCCTATTTTCATCTCTTGTTGCAATTTATAAAAAGGATATATTATTACTTTTCTTTTGTATGACTAGTTTTTTTGATGCTATCAATAATTACCATGCAAATTTTTTAAAAGCGACAGGACAGTTTAATATATATTCAACGGGATATATCTTGAAAAGTGTTTTATATATCATATTATTGTCTTTATCAATTTTCTTGTTTAGATTTGAAAAATATTATATTTATATTTTGTTAAATATGTGTTCTTTCTTTTTTTTAACTTTATTCTTTGAATTCTACTATTACAGGAAGAGATCAATTGCAATAAGGATAAATTTAAAGTCTCAAATATCGCTATTAAAAATAGGTAGTATCATTTTAGTGTCAAATGCATCATTAACCTTTGTTGGGAATGCAGGTCGTTTGATTGCGAGTCATATCTATTCGAGCGAGACTTTTGCCCAATATGGATTTCAAAATTCTTTGTTAAATTTAATTTTATTATTAACGAATGCGGTTGGCATAGTGTTTTATAATACCATAGCAAAAAAAGACGACTTATATTTATTGAATATGATAAAAAAAATTAGTTTATTACTAGGGATACTATCCGGCATTAGCTTTTTTATCATGGAAATAATGGTACGCTTTTTAATGCCTAAATATATTTCCGCTTTAAATTTATTATCAATTACTTTTATAGCTATCCCATATATTATGATCTCAAAGATGTTAATTGCTAATTTATATAAAACAAAAACTAGTGAAAAGATTTATCTTCGAGACAGCCTTTTGTATGCGATTATAGCTTTTCTATTTATCGTAACCTCTCATTTTATTTGGCCTAGCTTACAAACAATAGCTTGTGCAACAACTATTTGCTACATGGCTTGGTTTTTATATACGACTACTATTAAATTTACATATTTAAGAACTTCACTTTCAGATTTGTTGATACTATGTTCACATGCTATTGTTTTCTTTCTATCTAGCAAATTTTCTCCCTTAGAAGGATTATTAATATATTTAATCTTTATTTCAATGATTTTTATAATAAAGAAAGAGGAACTAAAGAAACTGTTAAAATTTTTATTTGATAAGAAGTAGTCCACATAAATGAAATATATATAAGAGATTGGTATTTTAATGTAGAAAGAGGCGATCAATTATGGATTTAAAACAATCATTCACTGAAAGTTTAGAACACCTAGTCGAAAGTTTGGAAGCTAACCATCCTGAGGCACGGACAACACGCTTTGTTCGGGAAAGTTTAGCTGAAGTTAAAGAAGCAGAAGGTGTGGCCTTAACCGGTCAAATCCAACAATTCTTAGAGAAGGCGCCGATTGTCAAGAGCTCAGAAAAGCTGGACTTTTCCGTAGAGGAGAAGGAACTTTGGCGCAAGGTCCTAGACCACAAGCAATTAGGCAACAACTTATGGGGGCTCTCATTATAAGCGATTGACCTCAAGACGAGTGATCGCTAAGGAGCTGGTGGCTAAGATGCTTGAAGATCGTAAGAAGCAAGTAAGAATTATCATAGATGCAGGGCTAGCCGCTCTAACGGTTCAGCTTGTATTGTCCTATCTTTCCAAGAGCGACCCCCTACTTGACTGGGAAGATCTCAAGTCCGTCTTGGATTTCATCTTGCTTGTGGCCCTGACTTTGGAGATTAGCCTTCGTTACAGACGTTGGCGTGCCAGTTAGAAGATAATATTTAGGAGTGATGCCATGGAAGAGAGAAAAATGACCCCCTTAGCTAAATTTATGGTGGTTTTAGCGGTCTTGGCCTTCATCTGTGTGGCAGTCGACCTCTATCAGAATTTTGAAGACTATTCAGCGGCTTATAAGGCGGGTTATGCCGCTTATGACCTGCCTAATCCTTTTGACTAAAGGATAAGGGAAGGAGGGATTCGATGAAAGCCGAAGAAAGAAAGTCACTTCTCATAAAACTATTGCTTGTCTATGTTGCTATAAAGCTCTTGTCCTTTGGTGTAGATGTCTACAATAATTTTGACGACTACCAAGCTGCTTATCAGGCGGGTTATGACGCCTATGAACAATACAGTCCTTTTGAATAAGTGTCTTTAGACAGTAGAAACAAGAAGTTCCTCTAGCCGGGAGCTTCTTGTGGTTTTTATTTTTCCTTTTAAACTTGTATGGTCTGGCTTGAATTCTTAGTAGGGGTTCCGCTATGATAGATTTAGTTAATTCGATATATAATAGGAAGAAAGAAGGCGTTTTGATGGCAATCTTTGATGATCAGGCGAAGGACTATGATCGCTGGTACGAGAGTCCGATGGGGGAATTTGTCGATAAGGTCGAGACGGATCTGGCTTTTTCTTTATTGACGGTTCGTCCAGGCATGCGGGTCTTGGACGCGGGCTGTGGGACGGGCAATTATAGTATCAAGTTGGCCAAGCACGGGGCTGAGGTGGTTGGCATTGATGTTTCCCAGGCCATGTTGGACCAGGCAGAAGCCAATGTCCAAGCTGAGAATTTGGAGGTTGATTTCCAGCGGATGGATATGGCGGACTTGGCCTTTGAGGATCATTCATTCGATGCGGTGCTCTCCATGACGGCTATTGAATTCGTGGAAGACCTGGATGCCCTCTACCAGGAATTCCGCCGGGTGGTCAAACCAGGTGGTCAGATCTTACTCGGCTCGATTACCAAGTCTGGTGCCTGGGGCCAGGCCTATGCGATGAAGGGCGGGGCCATCTACAGTCGGGCGCATTTCCGTGACCTAGCTGAATTAACTAGCTTGGATGCCAGCAACCTTGTCGATACCGCAGAAGGGCTCTTTGTCCCACCAACAACGGAAGAAGCGAGTCTTAGCCGAGACTTAGAGATGGAGCTAGGGCAAGAGGACTATCCCGCTAGCTTCGCCTGCGCCCTCTTCGAGAAGGCTGACCGGGTCCAAGCCAAGATGACCCTCCAAGCGGCAGGAGACCAGGACCTGACCCAGCAGCGGGCCTACTTCCTGGACCGGATTAAGGCGTCTGGGATTCCCTATGACTTGTCAGAAGCTCAGGATTGTGTGACCCTGCGCGGGAATGCGGAGGAAGTCTTCCGCCTCCTCGAGGGCATCCACCAACAGGCTGTCCTCCATGGCGACCTTTATGCGATCCAGATTGACCTGAAGAATGACGTGGACTAGGAGGCAGGAGATGCAATTATTTGTCGACGAATCCGGTTCGATTAACCGCAAGAAGAACCCCGACGGCCGCTACTTCGTGATGGCCTTCGTACAGACGGACCGGCCTGACCACGTGGCAGAGATCTTCCGCCGCAACAAGCAGTCCTACCTGGATAAGTCCCAGTCCAAGAAGACAGCGGATGAAGAGATTAAGGGGTCTAATATGCCAGATGGGATGAAGGCTCAGATTTTCAAGGCCTTGCGTGAGGAGACGGATGCGGTATTTCACTACTTGGTGATCGATAACTTCCAGGTCTACCCCAATCTCCTACGCAAGCCGTCTTTGACCTTCAATTATTTTGTCGGGCTGGCGATCAAGGAGATTGCGGGCCACCGCCAAAACGAGAAGGAAAACTTGCAGATGATGATCGATAACCGCAACCAGGCCCTGCGTTCCTTGAATTCACTGGAGGAATACCTGCAGATCATTATGACCATCGAGAAGCGCTGGCTCCACGATGTCCATGTGGAGTACAAGGATTCCCAGGATGAGAACATGATTCAAGTGGCCGATATCTTCGCCAATACCGTCTTCCGGGTCTGTCGTAGCGAGGCCCATGGCAAGTCCAATCCTGATAACGAGGACCTCCTCGCCCTCTGCCGGATCGGCAAGAAGCGCTTCTTCCCCCAAGGCAAGAGTGAATTGAGTTTATTTAAATAACAGGGTGTGAGAGAGCGCGGGTAGAAGTGGACCTCTGGAGCAAAAAACCGAAGAAGTCTGAAAGACTTCGTAGGGATTTTGTGAAGAGGAGCCACTTCTGCGCGACCGAACCCGACTAGACCAGGGTGTGAGCAGTTGCGTTCAGGCTTGACTGACTGGTAGAAAACTTGAAAAAATAAACAAAAATCTCCCAAAACCAGTAGAATGCGCTGGCTTTTGGGAGATTTTGCTTTTATAGGAAGAGTAAGACGCCGTTGACGATATTGAGGAGGATGACAGAGGCCGTGATGATGAGATAGGTCCGGTTGACGGCTTTGTTAGTCATGCGCTGGTTGAGGGCAGAACCGACATAGCCCCCGATTACGGCAGCGGGGAGGATGACGAGGAGGAAGCTGGTGGATTCTGCAGCGACACTGCCGGCCAGGATGATGCTGGTGAGTTTGGAGAGCTGGGAGAAGAAGATGGTGATGATGGAGTAGACGGTGGCCTGCTTGGTGGAAGCGCCGAAGAGGGCAATGAAGAGGGCTACGTTCATCGGCCCGCCACCAATTCCGAGCAGGGTCGAGAGGATACCTAGCCCGAGGGAGGCAAGGAAGAAGCTGAAGAGTCCGCCCAACCGGAGCTGCTTGCGCTCAGGGTCATAGGTGTACCAGATGGAGAGGCCCAGGGTGATCACGGTGATAATAATTTGAATGAGTTGGACCTTGTCGGGGTTGTTGTAGAGGGACATGAGGATATTGAAGATGGTGTCCCCTAAGCGTCCCCCGATAATGGACCCCAAGGCGATGGCGAAGAGGCGCTGCCAGGAGATTTGGAAGCCACCGCGCACTTGTTTGATAATGGACACGATGGACATGGTGAAGACTGCGGCGCTAGAGAAGAAGCCAATCACATTCAGGGGATGGGCGCCAATCGCATCTAGGGCAGGCTTGATAATGACGCCGCCCCCCATGCCGGAAACAGCTCCGACGGTATTGGCGAAGAGGATAACTAAGAAATAAAGCAGATAAAGCATAACAACCTTCTTTCTAAATGGATGTGCGGGATTGGGCACAGCGGAAACCTGTGTTAGAGGTGCTGGAGAGGGCATTGTTGGCATTACGGCCAGCAATCCGGTAGCGTTGGCAATAGGAATGGTGGCAGAGGAAGGACCCGCCTCTCAGGGCAAAGTCGGTGGTCTGGTCATAGCCTGAATAGGCCCGGGACCAGTCTTCAGCGGTCTTGTCCTGGAACTGGGTCAGCGGAATACGTCCCGGATTGCTGCACCACTCCCAGACATTGCCAATCATCTGGTAGAGACCGTAATCGTTGGGGGCGTAAGCCTTAGCCGGGGCTGTGCCGACATAGCCGTCCGCTGCTGTGTTCTCATTGGGGAAGTCGCCCTGCCAGACATTAGCCCAGTGCTTGCCCTCAGCCTCTAAGTCATTGCCCCAGGGATAGGTTCGTCCATCCCGGTGGCCAGCTTGGGCAGCGTATTCCCACTCGGCTTCAGTCGGCAAGCGGAGGCCGGCCCACTGGCAGTAGGCCAGGGCATCGTTATGGGAGACATGGACGACAGGGTGGTCCATCCGCCCTTCTAGAGTCGAGCCTGGGCCTTCTGGTTGCCGCCAGGAAGCTCCCGGCACCTCATGCCACCAGTCCGTTCCAGCAGTCAGCGGGTATTGGGCGCGCTTGTTTTCATCGATGAGCAGGAAGAAGACATTGGACGAGCCGTAACGTTCAGCATCCGTGACATAGGCTGTGTCCAGGAAGAAGGCTTGGAAGTCCTGGTTGGTTACCGTTTGGGCGCCGATAGCGAAATCTTCGACGTCGACTTCTATACTCGGGCCTTCCTGGTCGCGGTCGAAACCACAGCTCTTCTGGTCACTCCCCATGCGGAAAGTGCCACCCTTAATTGAAATCAGTTCATAAGACATGGAGGTCCTCCTTTATCATGATAAGTATCTAATCTAACTATAACATATTTTAAGGGCTAAGCTTTTTCTAAGGCTTAAAAGACGAGAAAAGATTGACCTCAGTGCTGAAATCGCTTAAAGTAATAGTATTAGAATTCAAGGAGGATTTATCATGAAGAAACAATGGCTCTTATTACTGACATCGGTGGCCCTGCTCGGTGCCTGCCAACAACCGGCCGACGACAAGGCAGCTGACCAAAGCACGGCCCAGACCGAGGAACAAGCCAAACAAGAAGCGACCATTACGGTTCAACCCTTAGAAGGTGAAGCGGAAACTAAGCAGGTAAGCTTCCAAGAGGGTGACAAGGTGATGGATGTCTTGAAGGCTAACTTCGATGTGGAAGAGGACAAGGGCTTTGTGACATCTATCAATGATGTCAGCCAGGACGAAGGAAACAAAGTGTTCTGGATGTACTATGTGAATGGTGAAATGGCACCTAAGGGAGCAGACCAGACAGATCTTCAAGCAGGCGACAACGTTGAGTTTAAGCTCGAAAAAATAGAGACCGGATCTGAATCGGAAGCTGCTTAGGGAAATGCTTATTACAGATTGTGTTGGCGAGCATTCGTTCCGCTTTTGAATTTGGTCCTTGAATGGTTAGTAGTTCGAGGACGGCTAGTGCCGTCTCGTACTTTATCCGTACGTCGCTTTGCTCCTACGGCTAAAGCAGCACCGGTTCGGGCCAGGGTCCCTCACCTAGCGAGCTTCAAAGGGATAGTACGGCTGCCGCCTACTATCCCTAATTCACATCGCTTACTTGTTCATGGCTAAGGACCAACTTCAAAGCTCCACTACTGCTCAAAAATAGCTGATGCAAAAGCTATTCTATAATTACTAGTTATCAATATTTAAAAATAGAGAAAGAATAATATATAATACACATAAAAAAGGAATTCCCTCTGTCGTGAGGAAATTCCTTTTTATTATGGGAGGAAGTAAGGGCTAGGCCAGCAAGCCACAAGCTCGGACTCTGTTTGAGGATTGGCTCTCGTCAAGCCACAGATAAGCCTTTGTTTGTGTCTTCACCCGCTGGATTTAAAAATCTGACTTTTTTTGACCAATAATCATTGACCTTTTCTGACCAATTTGATATAATAGTAAGTGAAGAGGGAAAGGATCCCTCGAGATGATGAAGAAAGGTGATTAATGATGAAACGTTATACAGTAACTGCTGATGTGAATAGTGAAAAATTTGGTCAAGGGACCTTGGTTGCTGAATTGAATGAAGATGATTTTATCCGCTATGCCAACCTTTCGGACCAAGAAAAATTAGACTTCCTGAAAGATAAGGGTGCCCGCTTCCAAGTTGATGTGAAGGACTTAGAAGACAAGGATGTTGCCAATTACAGCGTCAAGGCGAGTGAAGGAAGCTCACCTCGTCAAGCTTCAACGAGTCAACCCCAAGTGAGTCGGAAGATGCGGGTGAATGTGAATGGTCAAGATACCGGTTGGGTTGATGTGACCGAAGAAAACCAAGCCCAATACGATGCGATGATGGACCGCTTCAACCAAATGCACCAACGCTTCAACCAAGAATTCAATAACTTCTTCCCAAGCTTCCGTCGGGGGAACTTCTTAGACCTAGGTCGTCCCTTCTTTGAAGGCTTGTCCGCTCCTGAAAGCCAAGAACAAGACCAAAGTTCAGAAGGCCAAGCAGAATCAGACAAGGAAGCCAGCGGAGATAGCGAAAAAGATGAATAGGGTGTGAGAGGATGCGGGAGAAAGGGACCTCTGGAGTAAAAGGCCAGAGAAGGCTGAAAGCCTTCGACGGACTTTTGCGAAGAGGAGTCCTTTCTGCATCCTCGAACCCGACTACAGGGTGTGAGCCCGACTATAGGGTGAGCAGAAACTTCTGTCACTGCAAAGCCAATTTGAATGACATAAGTCTCAATAAAGCTGGAGGCCAATATGCTTCCAGCTTTTTTGTTTTTCCAGTAAGTCAGGTGTATAATCACTGTAATTAATTGAGGAGGTGGCGCTTATGGTAGCCTTGAAATGGTATGCAGGAGGCAAGGACCGCCGCAAACGAGCCATTGAATTGATCCAAGCGATTGAACCCAAATTAACGCCGGCACAAGCTGCCCTCAAGCAGGTGCTCGCCGATTATCTAGTAGAATTTCAGGAGAGTGGAACCTCGACCCCTTATATCCTGACCCGGTTGAATCTGGACTTGTCCAAGGCTTTGCGGGCAGACGGGCAGGTCATAGCGGAGGACCAGGAAGCCCTCTTGAAGGAATTATCTGCCCTGTCTCAGATTCGTTATGGTTATTGATGGCATTGTGTAAAAAATGAAGAAAATCTCCTTTAAGCCTTGATTTATGGGGGAATCTTCTTTAATATAGGTTGGGTCTAGGGAAGACTTAGATAGCAGCGCACTTTGCTTGCTGAAGCACTTTATTTTTATGTCTAGCTAAGCGACATAAAAATGGGGTGCTTTTTATACGGAGAAAGGAGACGGATCAAATGCTAAAGAATTTTGTGCGTTATGTGAGTTTCGCTACTTTGAGTATGGTTGGGTATTCGCTCTTTGTCTTGGCGGATACCTTCTTCATTGCTCAGGGAATTGGGGGGCATGGTATTGCAGCCTTGAACCTGGTCTTGCCTGTAGTCCATGTGATTTCAGGCTTGGGTTGGATGTTTGGGGTAGGGGGAGCGACCCTCTTTACCATTCAGCGGTCACGCGGCCAGGTGCGACGGGCCCAGGAGCTCTTTTCTTTGACCGCTCTGGTGGCCGCTTTAGTGAGTCTCTTCATTGTAGCTGTCTGTTTCTTCTTCCGCGATCCTGTGCTTCAAGCTTTGGGGGCCTCGGGAGAGCTTTACCATTGGGCCAGAGATTATTTTGCGGTCTATACCCTCTTTACCCCGGCCTTTATCTTGAACTTTGTCATGGTGTCCTTCCTGCGTAATGATGGCGCGCCTCGCTTAGCCAGCATCGCCTTCTTGGCAGGGGGATTAGCTAATATTGTGCTCGATTATATCTTTATCTTCCCTCTCCAATGGGGCTTGGCAGGGGCCGCTCTGGCGACTTGCTTCTCGCCGATTCTCTCTTTGGTCTTAGCAGTCGGCCACCTGCGCCGGGAAGAGAGCCAGTTGAAGTTTCGTCGCTTCCACTTCCAATGGCGCGACCTGGTGTCTGTTGTAGCGAACGGCTTATCTTCCTTTATGAATGAATTCTCCTCGGCTGTGGTCATGTTTGCCTTCAACCAGGTCTTATTGAGCCTAGCAGGCGACCTGGGGGTAACGGCCTATGCTATTATCGCGAACTTGAACATCATCATTATCGCCATCCTAACTGGGATTGGTCAGGGCTTCCAACCCTTGGTCAGCCAGTTCTATGGCGCGCGTGATGATTGCAGTGTTCAGGCTGTCTTCCGTCTGGCCCTAGTGACCTACCTGGTATTCGGTGGGCTCTGCTTAGTTATTGGCCAAGTGGGAGCGGATCCTCTCGTCAGCATCTTTAACAGCCAGGCAGATCCAGCCCTAGCCGCTATGGCAAGTTCTGGACTGCGACTCTATTTCTTATCTTATCCGCTGACCGCTGTGAATTTCTTTGTCATCTATTACGCAGTAGCCGTCAACGCACCGCGCTCGTCCATGGTCGTCTCCCTCTTACGGGGTCTGGTCTTGATCGTGCCGTATCTCTTAGTGATGAGCCGAATTTGGGACCTAACTGGCGTTTGGCTGACCATGACCGCAGTAGAAGCCAGCACAGCCCTCATCTCCATTGCCCTGATCATCTATTACTACCGCCGCCTAACCGGTGAACAGAGCATCAAAATCTTCCGCCGGTTAAGAAGAAGGGTGTGAGACTTGGCGTTTAGAAGCTTACCACTGGAGCACGAACGAAAAAGGGCAAGCCATGCTTGCACGTTTCGTTCGTGTGAAGTGGAGAAGCTTCTGCCAAGTCGAACCCGACTAAAAAGGGTGTGAAGGCTGGCGGGAGAAATAGACCTCTGGAGCAAAGAGCCAGAGAAGACTGAAGGTCTTCGGCGGATCTTTGCGAAGAGGAGCCCTTTCTGCCAGCCTGAACCTGACTAAAGGGTGTGAGAGGATGCAGTCAATTTTCACTCAGGGGCTCTCAGTCTAGGCTGCCCAGGCGGCTTCAGCTGCTCTTATCCAACATTCACCCAGAGAGTGCTCCAAAAGTCCGGGCTGACTTTTGGAGCAGGTTTTTAAAGAATAGCTTGTATTTTGTAAAGAAGCCGGGACTTTTGTCTCAGCTTCTTTTATTATGGGTTTCTTTTCTTGGTGGAAGGGTTTTCTTTGGGTATAATGGGTGTGAAACACACGAGAGAAATGGAGGAGACATGATGGCAGATTTTAAAGAAGATGCGGCCGCCTTGCTGGAGGCAATTGGTGGTCAGGAGAATGTGGCGGCGGTGACTCACTGCGCGACACGGATGCGCTTTGCCTTGGAGGACCCGGGTAAGGCGGATGTTGACCGGATCGAAAGCTTGCCTTCGGTGAAGGGGACCTTTACCCAGGCGGGGCAATTCCAGGTGATTATTGGCAACAAGGTGTCGGATTTCTACCAGGAATTTGAAGCGGTATCGGGTTTGGAAGGAACGAGTAAGGACCAGGTGAAAGCCCAGGCCAAGGGCAACCAGTCAGCCTTCCAGCGGGGCCTAGCCTTTATGGCGGAGGTTTTTGCACCGATTATTCCAGCCTTCATTGTCGGAGGTTTGATCTTAGGCTTTAGGAACTTATTGAGTGGGATTCCCTTAGACATGCTGGGTGGGCAGACCCTAGTGGAAGCTTCGACGTTTTGGGCGGGGCTGAATGACTTTCTCTGGCTGCCTTCTGAAGCAATCTTCCACTTCTTGCCAGTAGGAATTACCTGGTCAGTGGTGAAGAAGATGGGGGGTACCCAGATTCTGGGGATCATCTTAGGGATTACCCTGGTTTCTGGCCAGTTGCTCAATGCCTATGACGCGCCGGCAGCTATTCTCAATGGCGAGGTGCCCATTTGGGACTTCGGTTTCTTTACTTTGGATAAGATTGGCTACCAGGGCCAGGTCTTGCCGGCTCTGTTTGCAGGCTTGACCCTGGGTTACTTGGAGCGCTTCTTTAGGAAGCATGTGCCGGAATACCTGTCGATGATTCTGGTGCCTTTCTTGGCGCTTTTCCCTAGTATTATTTTGGCCCATACGGTTCTCGGACCAGTAGGCTGGCGGATAGGGACCTGGATTGGGTCCATTGTCTATGCCGGGTTGACCTCTAGTCTGAGCTGGCTCTTTGGCGCAGTTTTTGGTGCCCTCTATGCGCCGCTGGTTGTGACGGGCCTCCACCATATGTCCAATGCGGTGGATGCCCAGTTGATTGCAGACTATCAAGGAACAGGGCTCTGGCCGATGATCGCCCTCTCGAATATTGCCCAGGGTTCGGCGGTCCTAGCCGTATGGTGGATGACCCGTCATGATGAAGAGGAGTCCCAGGTTACCATTCCGGCCGCTATCTCGGCTTATCTGGGGGTGACGGAACCGGCCCTCTTCGGGATTAACCTTAAATACATGTACCCCTTAGTAGCGGGGATGATCGGGTCTGCCTTGGCGGGGCTCCTATCCACAGCGACCAAGGTAACGGCCAATTCAATTGGGATTGGTGGCCTGCCAGGTTTCTTAGTTATCCAGGTGCCTTCCATGCCTTGGTTCTTCCTAGCCATGCTGGTTGCCTTAGTCGTGCCTTTCCTTCTGACCATTCTCTTTAGGAAGACCGGCTTCTTGGTTAAGGATGGCCAGGGGCAAAAAGAGACGACCGAACACCAGGAAGCAACGGACCAAGAGGCTGAGCCACGAACTGCACCTGCCTCTGCCCAAGCAGAAACGTCCAAAGAGACGCTAGCGAGTGTAGCCAATGGCAAGGTCAAAGCCATTACGGCAGTCGATGACGAGGTTTTCTCCCAGAAGATGATGGGGGATGGTTTTGCGGTGGAACCTGCGGATGGTCGGGTCGTTTCTCCCGTCGCCGGCAAAGTAACCAGCGTCTTTCCCACCAAGCATGCGATTGGTCTAGAAAGCGATGCAGGTGTTGAAATCCTCATCCATATGGGTCTGGATACGGTGGACTTGGAGGGGGGACCCTTTACGATTAAGGTTCCGACCGGACAGGCGGTTGATATTGGAACGGAATTGGCCGAAATGGACCTGGAAGCTATTCGGGAAGCAGGCAAGGGGACGGATATCGTAGTTGTTTTCACAGAAGCTGACCAATATGAGTCCCTGGACTTTGACTTTGACCAGGTGGACCAAGCCGGCCAGCGTGTAGGTTATCTAATTAAGTAAGCGAAAGGAGTTCTTCTGATGAATTTTCGTGAGATGACGGTTTACCAGATCTATCCCAAGTCTTTCCAGGATAGTGATGGGGACGGCTTCGGGGACTTGCGTGGGATTATCCGACGCTTAGATTATTTGGCCGAATTGGGGGTGGATATGCTTTGGCTGAGTCCCATCTACCCTTCACCCCAGAATGATAATGGCTATGATGTGAGTGACTACCGGGCCATCGATCCCCGTTTTGGGACGATGGGAGATTTTGAGGACCTGGTTCAGGAAGCGGACCGGCGCGGTATGGGGATTATGATGGACATGGTCTTCAACCATACCTCGACTGACCACGACTACTTCCAGCGGGCCTTGGCGGGTGATCCGACCTACCAAGACTACTATATCCTCCGCGAGCCCAAGGCCGATGGGAGCCTACCGACCAACTGGCAGTCTAAGTTTGGTGGACCAGCCTGGGAAGCTTTTGGCGAGACGGGCCTGTACTACCTCCATCTCTATGATGTGAGTCAAGCCGACTTGAATTGGCATAATCCTGCCGTCCGCCAAGCCTGCCAGGCGGTTTGTAATTTCTGGTTGGCCAAGGGGGTCCGAGGCTTCCGCTTCGATGTCCTCAATGTGATCGGCAAGGATCCGGTTCTAGTGGATGGACCGGGGGATGGGGGCAGCCAGGAGAAGGCCCTCTATACCGATACGCCCCGTGTCCACGACTGGGTCCGTGAATTGAACCAGGCCAGCTTTGGGCAAAGGAACGACACGGTGACGGTGGGGGAAATGTCTTCGACCTCCATTGCAGAAGGGGTCAAGTATACCAATCCTGACCGTGATGAGTTGGATATGATCTTCAACTTCCACCATCTCAAGGTGGACTATCCTGAGGGTGAGAAATGGGCCCAGGCTGACTTTGACTTCTTAGAATTGAAGCGGATCCTCAATGACTGGCAGGAAGGCATGGCGGATGGAGGCGGGTGGAATGCCCTCTTCTTGAGTAACCACGATCAACCTCGCCAGCTCAGTCGTTTCGGTGACCCTGAGGCCTACCCTTATGAATCGGCGACCATGCTCGCTCAGACCATTCAGCTGATGCGGGGGACGCCCTATATTTACCAAGGGGAGGAACTTGGGATGACCAATGCCAACTTCCAGTCGATTGAAAGCTACCAGGATGTAGAGACCCACAATGCCTATCAGACTTTGATCGAATCAGGGAAGACAGCAGGCGAAGCCCTGGCCATTGTCCAAGACAAGTCGCGGGATAATGGCCGGACGCCTATGCAATGGGATGCTGGTGACCAGGCAGGATTCACGACAGGGACGCCCTGGCTAGCCGTTAATGCCAACCATGACCAGGTGAATGCCCAGTCGGAGTTAAGCCAGCGTATTTTTGCCTATTACCAAGACTTAATCCAGCTTCGGAAGGCAGAGCCGCTAATTAGCCAGGGCGACTACGAGGGCCTCTTCCTCGACCACCCCCAAGTCATGGCCTACCGCCGCAGCTATGGGGACCAGGAGCTCTTGGTGCTGTCTAATTTCTATGGAGACCCTGTGATCCTGGATCTCAGCGAGCTAGGCTGGCAGGAGGGGGCCAAGAAGGTCATAGGCAATGGCCCCTTGACGGAACTCTCAGACCAGTTAGACCTCGCCCCTTACGAAACCGTCGCTTTCCGCCAAAAGAAGGAGAGCTAAATATTTTTTTAGAAAAACCTAAAAAAGTGTTGACGGCCTCCTCATAAGCTGATATACTATAGTTAAGTTAAACAAATGGCTTGGCACCGACCAAGCGGAGCATGTCAGTTGTTCCAACTGGCACAGCTAGCGATTATGCGCTAGCACTACGGGAAATTAAGCGAGCAAGAACGCCCAGAGCCAACTTGCATCGCTTTTTTTGATGTTAAAGGGTGTGAGGGGATGCGGGAGAAAGGGACCTCTGGAATAAAAGAACGGAGAAGCTCAGAGAGCTTCGACGGTCTTTTATGAAGAGGAGCCCTTTCTGCATCCTCGAACCCGACTACAGGGTGTGAGGGCGCGCGATTTTTTTATTTGCCATCAGAGACTGTGTGCAAATAGACGGTCTTGTTTTGCAATCCAAAGCCAAGTGAGAAGCCTATCCGATATCATTAGCGGTCTGGATTAATCATTAAGGAAGCAAAAAGACGAGCCCCAACAAAGGAGCTCGTCTTTTTATTTTGAAATTTAAAGCTTATTTCTTGCCTTCTAAGATGACTTGGCTATCAAATTTGCCTGCAGTCATGGAGACAATTTCTGACTTGCCTGGATCGTTGGGTTGGTCACGTTTGTCGGATGCTTCCCAGGCTGCCCAGGCGTCTTTGTTTTCCCAGCGGCCGATGACGAAGATGACATCCTTGCCGTCTTCTTGTTCTTCGCCTTTGAGAACAGACATATCGACGAAACCATCTTGTTCGGTAATGATTTCACGGTCGCCTAATTTCTTGATCACATCTTCAGTGTGTTCTGCTTCAGTAGTAATTTTTTGTAAAATAACAAACATTTAGCATCCTCCTCTATTTAATCTACTTCAAGGATAACAAGAAACAGGCTCGATAACAAAAGTTACGCTCAAGTTGGCTTGTTTTCTGTCAATTCAGCGCTAAATGACTGATTGCATAATAAAAAGACCCAAACGCTTAACAAGGCTGGGTCTTCATTATTTGGTTCTTAATAAATTGTGATAGTGAGCATCCGTTGCGCTTTTGAATTTGTCCCTTAAAGAGCCATGGCACCGGTTCGGGCCAAGGTCCCTCACCTAGTGAGACTTAAACGGCTCGTACGGCTATCCGCCTACGAGCCGTAATTCGCTTCACTTGCTTGTTCATGGCTAAGGGTCAACTTCAACGCTCCACTACTGCTCAACAATAACTAGTGTTGAATTTTTGGGTTACTAGTTACCAATAGTAAAAATTGGAGAACCATTATTTTTTGATTTCTAGTGCGGAATGGATACTCATCAGCACCATAAAAATCACATGCACTTAGTCTTCATCCCGGTTGACGTAGTCGGTAACGGCTCCGCGGTCAGCAGAGGTAACGTTATGGGCATACTTACCGAGGGCGCCCTTCTTGAGCAATTCTGGAAGGACCAGTTTTTCTCGACGTTTGGCCAATTCTTCCTCACTGACTTCGAGGACAATGGACCGGCTGGGGACATCGATGGTGACCGTGTCGCCTTCTTCAACCAGGGCGATGGTGCCGCCAACAATGGCTTCAGGGGCGATGTGGCCGATAACCAGACCATGGGAACCGCCTGAGAAGCGGCCGTCGGTCAGGAGGGCAACAGATTCACCCAGACCTTCACCTACTAGAATAGAGGACAGGGAGAGCATTTCCGGCATACCAGGGCCACCTTTAGGACCGACATAGCGGACAATGACCACGTCGCCTGGGACAATTTCTTGTCGGGTAGCTGCAGCAACGGCATCGTCTTCATTGTCGAAGACCCGGGCTGGACCGGAGTGGTGCATGACCTTGAGCCCAGAGAGCTTGGATACGCAGCCCTTTTCGGCTAAGTTCCCGCGCAAGATGATCAGCGGACCGTCTTCACGCTTAGGTGCAGAGAGGGGCATGATCACGTCTTGGCCTTCGCTCAATCCTGGCATTTCGGCAAGGTTTTCCGCTAGGGTCTTACCGGTAACTGTCAGGCAGTCACCGTGGAGGTAGCCTTCTTCTAACAAGTATTTCATCACGGCTGGTACGCCGCCAACTTTATAGAGGTCATTGAAGACGTAACGGCCAGAAGGTTTGAGGTCAGCTAAGTGAGGCACCTTCTTCTGGATCCGTTCGAAGTCTTCCAGGGTCACGTCCACTTCCACTGCATGGGCAATGGCCAGTAAGTGGAGGATGGCATTGGTTGACCCACCCAGGGCCATAACCAGTGTGATCGCATTCTCGAAGGCTTCCTTGGTCATGATATCTTTAGGATAGATCCGTTTTTCGATGAGCTTGCAAACGGCTTCACCAGCTGCCCGGGAGTCGTCATGCTTTTCTTGGCTGACGGCGGGGTGGCTGGAGCTGCCAGGTAGGGACATCCCGAGGGCTTCGGCGGCTGAGGCCATGGTGTTAGCGGTATACATCCCCCCGCAGGACCCGGCGCCAGGGCAGGCGTTTAATTCCACGTCACGGAAGCGGTCGTATTCGATCGTTCCCGCGGCATATTGACCCACAGCTTCGAAGGCAGACACAATGTCAATATCCTTGCCTTCACGGTCTTGGCCCGGCAAAATAGTCCCGCCATAAACGAAGACAGCAGGTAGGCCGGCATTAGCGATCCCAATCAAACAGCCAGGGATATTCTTATCGCAACCCCCGAAGGCTACGACGCCGTCCATATTTTCGCCATTGACCACGGTTTCGATTGAGTCAGCGATGAGGTCCCGGGAAGGCAGGGAAAACCGCATCCCCTGGGTCCCCATAGAGATCCCGTCAGAGACTGTAATGGTGTGGAATTCGAAGGGGTGGTAGCCATAGTCTTTGATGGCTTGGATGGTTTCATCCGCCAGGTCCCCCATATGCATGTTACAAGGGGTGATATCGCTCTCGGTATTAGCTACCCCAATCTTAGGTTTCTTGAAGGTTTCATCTGTTAAACCCACCGCACGCATCATGGCACGGTTCGGCATTCGTACATCCGGATCGTAGACTTGACTTTGGATCCGATAATCTTTTTCTTGATCTGCCATCATGACACTTCCTATCTTAGTAATGTGAATATTATGAATCATTATAAGTTATTAAAAATAATAGCACAAAGTTAAACTAAAAGCAAAACAATCTAATGATTATCTCATCTTATATTCATTGACTCATTAAAAATAATTCTAATCTAGCCAAGCTTGAGACCAGGGAACTTCCTATACTTAAGCTTCCCCTAAGATTGCCGGGGGAGATTGCGCTGCTTTGAAGGGGTTTGCTATAATAAGTCTGTACGGAAAGCAGTCGAAGTTAAGGAGCGTCCAGTTAAGATGAAGATTTTAATCACAACCGATTTATATCAGCCTGCTGTAAATGGCGTGGTGTCTTCTTTGATGACTTTGCGCGAAGAATTGATGGGGCGGGGGCACGATGTCCGGATCTTGACCCTGGGTGACAAGCAGGCGATCGCTAAGAGCGCAGGGGTGTATTATCTTAACTCCATTCGCGTGGGCAAGATTTACCCTGGTGCTCGGATCAGCCTACCGATCAACCGCAGCATCATTCGAGAAATCATTGACTGGGCCCCCGATATTATCCATACCCAATGTGAATTTTCGACCTTTCACGCGGCTCGGACGATTGCCAAGGCCTTGGACATCCCGATTGTCCATACTTATCACACCGTCTACGAGGACTATACCCATTATTTCTCCCCCAGCAAGGCGACAGGCAAGAAGATTGTCTCTGTTGTCTCCTACCTGACCCTGCGCGCCACGGATGCGGTGATTGCCCCAAGTAAAAAAGTGGAACGCCTCCTGCGCGACTACGGGGTTGACCAAGCCATTGAAATTATTCCGACCGGGATCAAATTGGCTCGCTTCCAACAGAGCTTCCCAGAAGCTGACTTGAAAGAAACAAAGGCCGCCCTAGGTCTGCGTGATGACCAACTTGTCTTGGTCTCTATTGGCCGTCTGGCTAAAGAGAAGAACCTCCAAGAAATCATTGCCTACTTAGGCCGTTTAGACCGGCCGGACCTCCGCCTATTAGTGGTAGGGGATGGGCCCTACCGCAGTGACTTAGAGGCGGCGGTCAGCCGTTACCAGCTGGAAGACCAGGTCATCTTCACGGGTAAGGTTGCCCAGGAAGACGTGGCCCGCTACTACCAGCTCGGCGATATCTTTGTCAGCGGGTCGACCAGTGAAACCCAGGGGCTCACCTATATCGAGGCCCTAGCTTCAGGCCGTCCCGCCCTCTGCCGCGCAGATGACTGCTTGGAGGCTGTCCTAATCGATGGCTACAATGGCTACCAATACCACGATTTCGATGAATTCGCGGCCTATCTCGATTGTCTGCAGGATGAGAGTACCCGCAAGCGCTTGGGTAGCCGGGCAGCCAACTATGTCCAACAGAATTTCTCCTCCAAGGTCTTCGGTCTCTTGGTGGAATCGGTCTACCAACAAGTTCTTAATAAGCGCCAGCTCGCCAAAAAACAATCCATGCCGGTAGATAAATCATGACATCATTAAGAAAGGCCCTCCCAAGCAACATTTAGGAACTGCTTGGGAGGGCCTTTTTGGTATTTTATTGGATGGGGGCTTGCCGAGCCACACTCATCCGAGCCTAAGTGCCAAGTCTCACACCCTTAGTTGGGTTCGACTTGGCAGAAAGGGAATGACTTCAGAAAAGCGGAACGATCGGCTAAAGCCGCTCTTATCCGCTTTTCCTCCAGTCATCCCTTTCTAAGCGTCAAGCCTCACACCCTTAGTTGGATTCGGTCGCGCAGAAATAGCTCCTCTTCGCAAAGATCCGTCGAAGACTTTCAGTCTTCTCTGCCTCTTTGCTCCAGAGGTCTATTTCTAACCGCGCGCCCTCACACCCTAGTTGGGTTCGCAAGAGCAGACTTGAAGTGATTTCAGCTCATCGAAACGTCTGACTGGCGTCAGCCTTATTCGATGAGCCTCCAATCATTCAAGTCTAACCGGTCTTGCTCACACCCTTTATAGTCGGGTTCGACTTGGCAGGCTTGGCGTGATTTCACAAGTCCGAAACGAGCGAATGCTTCGCTCTTATTCTGACTTGCTCCAATTATCCAAGCCTAAACGCCAAGTTTCACACCCTTACCCACACAGATAGGTTTCCTGCGGGGCAGGTGAAGTGGCCGTAGCCGTCGTCGTTGATGGTGACGGTGTCTGGGCTGTTGCCGAGGGCGTCTTGCCATTCTTGGCCGGCGTGGGCTTGGCCAACGTACATGTCTTTGTAGCCGGCTTCGCCGTTGGACATGAGGAGGGCGAGGCCATCGGGGTGGTCGTCGTCGCCTTCGCGGGAGAAGCCGACGCAGTTGGGGTGGTCGAAGTAGTTGTTTTGCTTGCCATAAGCTTGTTTCTGGCGGAGGTCCAGGAGTTGGTCGAGGAGCTCTTGTTTGCCGGGGATGGGATTATCGCCGCTGATGCCGTAGTAGTCCCCATAGAAGACGCAGGGGAGGCCGTCTTGGTGGAGGAGGATAAGGGCATAGGCGAGAGGTTTGAACCAGTCTTGGACCCAGGATTCGAGGGATTGGCCCGGTTGGGAATCATGGTTGTCCACGAAGGGGATGGCCAGGGTAGGGTTCTTCTGGAGCAGGGTATCGTCCAAGAGGGTAGACATATCGAAGCCGTCTACCAATTCGGAGGCTTCCTTGAAGTTTTGGTGGAGCTTGACGTCGAAGAGGTCGATGTCGAAGCTGGTTTCGTTCATATAATTCTCTAAGCTAGCGTAGTCCCCCTTCCAGTATTCGCCAATCAGGTAGAAGTCGGGGTCAGCTTCCAGGAGTTTGTCCGCTAATTCTTCAATGAAGTCGGCGTTGATGTGCTTGAGGGCGTCGAGGCGGAAGCCATTCAGGCCGGTCTCTTGGACATACCATTGGGCCCAATTTTCCACTTCTTTGACCACGTCGGGATGGCGGTAGTCGATATCCGCGAACATCAGGTAGTCGAAGTTGCCGTTCTCGTTATCTACATCATCATTATCCGCCCAGCCCTTGTTGAGCCCCTTGATCATGAAGATACCATTACTGTCGGTGGCTTGGTCATAGTCGACACCGGAGAAATGGGTCCAATTCCACTTAAAGTCACTGTAAGTGTCACCGCGCCCAGGGAAGGTAAACTTGGTCCAGCCTTCAATTTCATGGGCATCAGAAATAATTTCCTGGCGGTTGTCGGGGTTCACCTCATAGGCTTCAAAGCGCTCGCTCTCATCCGCCCCGGCCTTGTGGTTGAGGACGACATCACCGAGCACAGAGAGGCCGGCTTCCTGCAGGGACTGGATAGCCTGAAGGTAGTCGTCCTTAGTTCCATATTTGGTACGCTTGGCGCCTTTTTGGTCGAATTCACCGAGGTCATAGAGGTCATAAATACCATAGCCCACATCATTGGTCCCGGTCCCCTTAGTTGCTGGGGGGAGCCAAATATGGGAAAAGCCCTTGTTGGCCAGGTGTTTGGCATCTTGACTTGCCCGCTGCCAGTGCTTGCCATCATCCGCAAGCTCCCATTCAAAATATTGAATCATCGTTCCATTCATGGTCTTTACTCCTTTACATAAGCCGTCATCATCTGCTCCTTCATTATACCCAATCCCCTTAGAAATTACTCAAAAGGCGCCTAGCTACTAGCACAAAAAGGAATCTCTCGTTTTGGAGGGATTCCTTTTTTTGAATAGTTATTGATCGAGTAAGCGGCGGCTTTCTTTGATAAGATGGTCGGCGGCTGTTTCGATATTTTCAGGAATGGTGGCCAGGTTGAGGCGGATGTAGTCGCCGAAGCTAGCCCCGAACCAGTTGCCGTAGTCGACAGCCAGGCCACAGCGGTCTTGGATGAAGGCTTCCATGGACAGCTGGTCTTGGACAAAGGGGAGCTCAATGAACATGAGATAGGACCCTTCGAGGTCGGTGACCTTGGCTTCCGGTAGTTCTTGGGCTAAGCGGTCCTTGAGATAAGTGTAATTACTGAAGATGGTGGCCTTGAAGCCTTCCAACCAGTCGGCCCCATCTCGGTAGGCGGCCTCGGTCGCGATGAGCCCCATCATGCTGTTCTCAGTGAGATTGAGCCGGTCCACCACTTGGTCATATTGAGCGCGGAGCTTATCATCCGGAATCATGACATGGGATTGGAGGAGGGTGGCCATGTTGAAGGTCTTAGAGGCCGCGTTGACAGCCACCAGCCGGTCGCGGTATTTGCCGCCAGCTACGTTGAGGGCTGGAATTTGCGGACGGTCGCTGAAGTTGAAGTCTTGGTGGATTTCGTCAGATACGATCAAGACATCGTGCTTCGCGCAGATAGCGAAGAGCTTGTCCATCTCTTCTTCCGTCCAGACCCGGCCAGCTGGGTTGTGGGGGGAGCAGTGGATATAGAGCTTAACTTGGGCATCGATAATCGCCTGCTCGAAGGCGGCATAGTTGATCTCAAAATGTTGGTCGACCGCTTTGAGGTCACAGGTAATTAAACGACGGCCAGTATCCCGAGCCGCATTGTGGAAGGGATAGTAGACCGGAGTCTGGATGAGGATGCTGTCACCAGGTTCGGTATAGGCGTAGACGAAATAGTAGAGGGCTTGGACCACACCCGTAGTAAAACGGATCCAATCCTTCTCTAAATGGAGGTCGAAGTGGTCAGCCATCCAATTGAAGAAGGCCTCATAATAGTCGTCACTGACGAAGGTATAGCCAAAGACACCGTGGTCGATCTTGTCGTGGAGGGCTTGGCGGACGCTGTCTGGGGTCTTGAACTCGGCGTCGGCTACCCAGAGTGGGAGCAGGTCGGCATTACCGAAACGCTCTTCTAAGAGGTCCCACTTGAGCGACTGGGTGTTCTTTCGTTCAACGGCATAATTTTTGATAAAAGTTTCTTTATCCATGGTATCATCCTTTCTGGTCGAGAGCGACCTGCTAGCAGGCACAGGGACGTCACTTATTAGCTATTCTACCATAGATTGGAAGCTTGACGCCTATAAATCGGGCTCCACGTGGACATCAACTTGTTGGATCGCGAAGGCGTCGGCGAGGACATGCTCTACCTTTTCCGTGATGTCGTGACCTTCCTTAACGGAGAGGTCGGGGTCGACCAGGATGGTTACGTCAATGTAGACATTAGCCCCGTAACGGCGGGCGGCGATATGGCGGACCCTGTGGACATCGGGGATGGCGGCGATCTCTTCTTCATAGGTCTCGATCAGGTCGACTGGGAAGCCGTCCGTTAGTTGGAAGGTGGAATCGACGAAGATATCAAAACCTGTCTTCAGGATAATGAGGCCGATGATGAGCGCCATGACCCCGTCCAACCAGGGGAGACCGAACTGGGAACTAAGGGCGGTGAAGGCGGTCATGAAGGAGGTGAGAGCATCCGTAAGATTATCCTTGGAGGAGGCAAGCAGGGCCTGGCTCTTGAGCTTCTTGGCCAGACGTTTGTTGTAGAGGTAGACCCCCAGCATGACCAGGCCTGAGATGAGAGCCACCCCAATCGTCAGCGGATCAGGGGTAACTGCCTCCGTGCTAAAGAAGTTCTGCAGGCTGTTCAGGGTCACTTCCAGGCCGATATAGAGGATAAGGAAGCTCATAGCCAGGGTAGCGATCGATTCCGCCTTCCAGTGGCCGTAGCGGTGGTCGCTATCCGCTGGCTTGCGGGAGAAGCGCAGGCCGATATACATGAAGACCGCATTGATGGTGTCTGATAGGTTGTTCATCCCATCTGCTGTCAGGGCGCTGGAATGGAAGACATGGCCCCCCAGTAACTTGGCCGTGGCAATGATCAGATAACTGGCGATACTGAGCCAGGTGGCCCGCTCAGCATGTTTGACTTGTTCATAGGATTGTTCGGGCATGGTGTCAACTCCTCTTAGCTTAATAGACCTAGTATAACAAATTTTTAAGCCTGGATCCTTGAAAGGACGGGATTTGGACCCCCTAAACTTCATCTTTACACCCACCTGTTAAGGCCCTTTAAGGCCACTAAAGCCAGTAGAAAAAGAGTTAAATAAGTGATGAAGTCGTTTTCTTAGACGGGCGATTTGGGAGGTGCTGAGGGGCCTTTAGCCAGGGGACCAAGATTTTAAATACAAAAAAGGTATATAGAAGCAAGAAAGCATCTTTTCTCTTCGATTTTAGCTTGCAGAAAGATGTAAAATAATATAACATGATGTCAGATTAGATAATAGAAAAGATAGGGGGATTTATCATGTCAGAAAAAGAGTTGCGGCGGTCGATGGCGGTCTTTCCAATTGGAACCGTGATGAAACTGACCGACCTCACAGCGCGGCAGATTCGTTATTATGAGGAGAAGCACCTGATTACACCTCAACGGTCGGAAACCAACCGGCGGATGTATTCTCTTAATGATGTGGACCGCTTGCTCGAAATCAAGGATTATATTGCGGAGGGGCGGAGTGTCAACGCCATCTACCAAATCTTCCACAAGCAAAAAACAGCACCGAAAAAAGAAGAAAAACCAGCCAAGCAATTGACCGACGAGGACGTGCGGGAGATTCTCTATAACGAATTCATCAAGGCTGGCGGCTTCCGCCAAGGCGACCCGCGGCAAGGGAAGATGTAGAGGGAGCGCGAACTTTCAAATGAGAGCTCTGTTAGTAAGTAGGACGTCCCGAACTTTCAAACGCGGCTGCTGTTCGCAAGTTGCTAGCCCTGAACTCGCAAATGAGAGCTCTGTTCGCAAGTAGGGCGTCCCGAACTTTCAAACGCGGCTGTTGTTCGCAAGTTGCTAGCCGTGAACTCGCAAATGGGGTCTCTGTTCGCAAGTAGGACCGCACCAAGTTTCAAACGGAGCTCGGATTTGAAATTAGGACAGTAGCAAGTTGCAAATAATCCTGCCATTAGCAAGTTGGCCTCCTACTAGGCAAGCTGCCTGGCCTCGTTATAATGTAAACAAGCTAGCAAGGGTCTTGCTAGCTTGCTGATCCTTATTTTAGGTTTTTTAACATTGATACTGCTTGTATCAAAGTGGGAGTCGGCTGAGTAACCCACACTTCCAGGGTATATTTGAGGGGGCGCATCCTCTCACACTCTTTAGTCGGGTTCGACTTGGCAGACTCGGAGTGATTTCACAAGTTCAGAAACGAGCGAATGCTTCGCTCTTATTCTGACTTGCTCCAATCATCTGAGTCTAACCACCAAGTCTCACACCCTGTTTAGTCGGGTTCGCAGTTGCAGGCTTGAAGTGACTTCACCCAATCGGAACGATCGGCTTTCAGCCGCTCTTTTCCGTTTGGGCTCCAGTCATTCAAGCCTAACCGCAACTGCTCACACCCTATAGTCGGGTTCGAGGGTGCAGAAAGGGCTCCTCTTCACAAAGATCCTCCGAAGACTTGCAGTCTTCTCTGGCTCTTTGCTCCAGAGGTCTATTTCTCTCGCTAGCCCTCACACCCTGACAATCAAATGTCCGTGTCGATACTTTGTCCCGTCTTGGCGGTAGGAGAAGCCGTCGGGGTTTTGGTAGGTGCAGTGGCGGTGGATTTGGATGTTTTCTTTCGGGATGCCGCTGAGTTGGCATTGTTTGGCGACGACGGCTTGGTTGTCGATGTGCCAGCGTTGGGTGCTTTCCCGGTAGCGGATGGCGTCTTCGGCGTAACCGAGCGCATGGAAGGCTTGGTAGGCGTCGGCTTGGACTTCGAACTTCTCCTGGGAGAGAGCGGGCCCGATATGCACCTTGACCTGGTCCATGGCGACTTGGGGGTGGGCCTTCTTGATTTGGTCAAAAGCTTTGCGGCTGATTTCTTGGACCGTGCCCCGCCAGCCGGAATGGATGGCGCCAATTAAACCCGACCCTTCTTCATAGAAGAGGACCGGCACGCAATCCGCCGTCAAAACCCCCAGAACTAGGCCCCTGTCAAAAGTATAAAGGCCATCGCAGTCTTCGATGCCGGTCTCAGCTTCCCGCGCACCCCGGCCGGCGTCTTCTGCATGGACCTGGTAACAATGGGCGCTGTGGGTCTGCTGGGGCATGATGACCTGGTCTAAGTCCAGATCAAATGCCTCCAAGATCCGCTGGCGGTTGGCGACCACACCGGCCTTGTCTTCAGCCTGGCGGAGGCCGAAGTTGCCTGCTTCGGGCCAATCTTCTTGGCGCAGGCTAGTCAAGGCAATGATATCACTTGGGCTAGAATAGCGAAAAGTTGTCATCGTTTCAGCTCCTTTTTTTAGCTTAATCTTAGCCTCTAATCCTTAAAAAAACAAGTTTACCCATAAAGGAGAAATTATGAACATTTACTTCAACCATAACTTACACCGCGAGCCAGACCAGGAAGCCCAGACCACTAACTTCTGGGGCCAGGTCTTAAAGCAGACCTTTAAGAATATTTGGGTCTTCGCCTGGGCCCAGCTCAAGCTCTTGGTCCTAGTCTTCTTTGTCCTAGGCTTGGGCCTCCATTATTTAGGGATTCCCTGGGCCTGGCTCTTGGCCGTAGTCATTGCCCTCCTCGATGCCCTGCCTGTGATTGGATCGGGCATTGTCTTTGTCCCCTGGATCCTCTACCAGTGGCTCTTGGGGGACACGAGTCTGGGCTTCTGGCTACTGGGCCTCTACTTATTGGTGGCCCTCATGAAGCAGGCTTTAGAACCCTTCTTTCTGGGGCGGGACTTGGCCCTGCCCTTCTGGCTGCCCCTCCTGGTGACGATTATCTGTACCCTGGTCTTTAATGTGATGGGGATTGTGGTGTCCGCCTTGGTCATCCCCTTCCTCAGTGCCTACCGCCAAGTCCGGCGTCAGACCCAAGACCAGAGAAGAGACCAAAATAAAGAAATTGAAGCTGAATTTACGGAAATGAATGACTAAGTTAAGTAAGGATGTGCTTCCATGCCAAAAGAAAAAATTGCAGGTTTTCACCTTGTTGAAGAATTTCAAGCGCCCGACGCCAATAGCCTGGCCTATGTCTATGAACATGCCCAATCCGGAGGCCGGGTCCTCTGGCTCAAAAACGATGACCCCAACCGGGCCTTTGGGATTGGCTTTATTACCCCACCAGAAGATTCCAGGGGGGCTGCCCATATCGTGGAACATGCGGTACTCGCTGGTTCGCACAAGTATCCGGTGAAAGACCCCTTCATGTCCATGCTCAAGACCTCGATGAACACCTTCCTCAATGCCATGACCTTCTCCGATATGACCCTCTATCCGGTGGCTTCGATGAATGAGGAGGACTTCCACCATCTCATGGATGTTTACCTGGATGCGGTCTTCTTCCCTAGGATGTTAGAGGAGCGCCGGGTCTTTAACCAGGAAGGCTGGCACTTGGAATGGGATGAAACGACCGGCAAGCTAACCTACAATGGGGTGGTCTATAACGAGATGCGCGGGGTCTACTCCTCGCCCGACCGGACTGTCATCCAGGATATCGACCGCACCCTCCATCCCGGCTCCACCTATGCCCATGATTCTGGCGGTTATCCCTATGACATTCCCCAGCTGACCTATGAAGACTTCTGTGCCTTCCACCAGGCCCACTACCGGCCGGACAATGCCCTGGCCTTCCTCTATGGGGACCTGGATATTGAGCGGGCCCTGACGCAAATCGATGGGGACTACTTCAGTCACTTCCAGTCGGGACAAGGGCTGGCTCCTCTTCAAACCCCTGCGCCTGGCTTGGAAGACCGCCGCTACACCCTGAGTTATGACGGGGGCAAGGGGGACGATCGGTCGACCGAGTCTTATCTGAGCTATAGCCTGCCTTTTGGCCAAGCGACTTCCCGCCAGGACCAATACCTGATGGGCCTACTCGCTGACAGCTTGGTCAACGCCGAATCGAGTCCTATCCGCCAAGCTATCTTGGAGGCCGGCCTGGCAGAGGATGTCTCTGTTTATGGCGGTAGCGGCTACTACCTGGACTTCACCATTATCCTGGAGCGCTTCAACGCTGACCGGGTAGATGAAGCCGTCGACCTCATCCAACAGGTCCTCCACCAAGTAGTTGAAGAAGGCATCGATACCGAACTCCTGGAAGCAATTATCAAGCGGACCGAGTTCGCCTTGCGTGAGGCAGGGGGCGCCAATCGCGGGGTGACCAAGTTCATCCAGTGCATGAGTGCTTGGCGCTATGGCATCTCCTTTGACGAGTCCTTGAACTATAGCGAGAGCTTCCAAGCCTTCAGAGAGCGCCTGGGGACAGGTTATTATGAGGCGATCATCAAGGACCGCTTGTTAGGGGCAAAAGGCCGGCAGATCCTTGTCCACGAACCCGAATTGGGCCGCCACCAGGCCATGGACCAAGAAGTGGCTGACCAGCTCGCAGACCGGGCCCAGGCCATGACAGCTGACGATCTGAACCAGGTTAAAGAAGACAATGCCTCGCTCAGGGCCTACCAGCAGACGCCAGACAGTCCCGAAGCCCAGGCCAGTCTTCCCCAACTCGACTTGGCCGATGTGGACCGGGAAGTGGCTGCCATTCCTGAAGACCAACTCACACTCGCCGGGGGTCAGACCTGCCTCTACCATGACCAGCCCGCAGCGGGGATCCGCTATGTCCACCTGGCCTTCCCGCTCGACCAAGTGGCCTTCGATGACCTAGCGACCCTCTCGGACCTCTTGACCTTCCTCGGTAGCGTCTCCACCCAATCCCACAGCTATGCGGACTTGGATACGGCGATCCTGACCTATGCCAATGGCTTGAACTTCCAGACCAAGCTCTACCGGGACGTGGACCGACCAGATGTTTACCAGGCCAAGCTCCTGGTCTCCTTCGCTGCCCTGGGCCAAGATAGTAGCCCGGCCTTCGACCTAGTGGAAGAGATCCTAACGACCAGCCGCTTCGACGAGAAGGCCCGACTCTTGAACATCCTCCAACGGGTCAAGGCGGACTTGGAGGATAGCCTGGAGACCAGCGGCCACAGTTCAGCCTTAACCCGGCTCCAAGCCATGACGACCGAGACGGCCCGGATTGCCGAAGAGCTGGAAGGGATCGCCTATTATGACCATATCTGCGCCCTTCTCGCCAACTTTGATACCGTCTTCGAAGACTACAGCCAAGCCCTGACGGCCCTCCAAGCCAAGCTCTGGTCCAGCCAAGGCGTCACCGTCAGCCTGACCGCGGAAGCCAGTGACCAAGAAGCCCTCATCGAAGAGACCCAAGCCTTCCTGGCCAAGCTACCCGGCCAAAAACCCTCCAGCCAAGAACTCGCTGTGCCACTAACTGGCAGCCGGCGCGAAGGCATTCGAACCAACGGCAATGTCCAATATGTGGTCCAAGGAGGTCACATCGACTCTGAGGACTTTCATTATTCGGGGTCTGTTGTTGTCCTGGCCCATCTCTTGAGCAGTAGCTTCCTCCACGAACAAATCCGTGAACAAGGCGGGGCTTACGGGGCTGGCTTCATCCTGAACCCTGCTGGTGACCTTGCCGCTTACTCCTACCGCGACCCCCATCTCAATCGGACGCTAGGGGTCTACCGCCAGATTGGAGACTTCATCCGCCAGCTGGACCTCGACCAAGCAAGCATCGACCAGTTCATTATAGGCGCGATGACAGCCTTCCACTTCCCTATTGTGCCCCAAGCTGTCAATGGCCTGGCCCTCCGCCGCCACTTCAAGGGCGAGACGGAAGACCGGATCAACCAGCGCCTCCAAGAAGCCCTGGCGACCAGTCTGGACGATTTCCAGGCCTATGCTGATCTTATTGACCAAGCCTTCCAAGAAGATGCCTGGGTGGTGATCGGCAACCAAGACAAGATTGATGCCGCTGCCGACCACTTCACAGATCGCCGCGACCTCAAAACTTATCGAAGTAAGTAATAAGTATAAACTATTGTCCCTGCCAAGATTTTGTTTCTTGGCAGGGACTTTTTCTTGTCTGGAGAAAAAGTAGAGAGGGTATAAGGTATTTATTCTATTATAATATAAATAATATCCGATTATTGTTAAACGAAATTTGTATTTTTATGTCTTGTACTTTAAAAGGTAAAAATTAGCCAAAAATCCGAATTTCATATAATAGGAAGAAAGGGGTCAAAAAATCCACGATATCACTTTGAGCTATCAATACAATAGATTGAATTAGTGCAAAATGTAAAAAAATGAACAAAAATAATGTGCAAAATAAAAAACATTATTTATTTTAAATTTCTCCAGGAAAAGCAAGCGAAAACCCTTAGAAATTAAGCTTTGTCTTTAAATTTTGACGAAAAAGAGAAAAGTACAAAATAAATTTCTCTTTTAAATTTTTATTTTGATACCGTATGATAACGATGACGTACACAAATGTTTTTACCGGGAGGTTTTTTATGCTAGGGAAAAATAATATAAAATTAAAAAGAGAGAAGATGAGTAACAAGTTCTACCGTTACTCCATCAAACGCCTTAATATAGGTGTCGCCTCTGTAGCAGTTGCCGCAGGCTTATTGTTCACCAACCAAGCCGTGAGCGTGCAAGCGGATGAAATCACAGCAGCCAGTGCCGTGGACCGGGTAGAAGCCCCAGCTGATGCAGCCAGCAGCCAGCCAGAAGCAGCGCCCGTGCTTGAAGCAGCTCCAGAAGCTGAAACCAAGCCAGCAGAAGAGCCTGCACTAACAGCTGAAGCGCCAGCCGAGCCAGAAGCAGCCAAGGCGGAAGCCCCACAAGCTGAAGACGAGGCTCAAGCTCCAGCTGAAGCAGAACCAGCTAAAGAAAATAAAGAATCAGCAGACAAGAAAGTAAAACCTGAAGTGGGTGAATTGTCAGACAATGACAAAAAGGAAGTCCCTCAGAGCCAAGCTGGAAACTATGCGGCTGTCGAAGGTGCGGAAATTCCAGGCGCCAGCTTTGAAGCAGCCCGCGAAGCCCAACTTGATCGCTTAGCCAAGAAAGTTTCAGGGTCATCTAATCCTCAAGAAGTTCTCAAGTCTGAACTCAAGGGTATCTACACAGACGAAGAAATTGCCGGCATCCTCAACTATGTCAACTTAGACAAGGTGAGCAACGGCCGTCACCTGATGGATGCCATCAGCAAGGCAGGTCTTCAATATGCCGACGACAAACGCCGCCCAGGCTTTGCCTTCTATGCAGCGCCTGAAACACCAAGTGAAGTACGCGTTGGTGGCGTTCCAGTTGCTTTGGGAGATGCTAATACACCTCTTACTCATAAGGGGGATGGAATAGTTCAAGGAGCAAATCAACCAGCTAACTACACTTTCAAGGCAACTCCTGATCGTGCAGGAAACAAAGTAGATTTTGAATTGATCTATCATGTTGGACCAAATGGTCTTGCTGGATTAGGTACTGTAGATCACGATCCTCGTATTGGCCTTGAATTAGGGGAGGGTTTCGATGTACCAGCCTCTGGCATTTCAGGGAAAGTTTCTGTTCCAAACAGTAAAGCTTATCCTAAACCAGCAGATTTTAAATTTACACGTGTGGGTGCACTCGGTTATCCTGGATTATCGACTGTTGCACGTCCACTTTCTAATTACGATGCTCAACGTAATCGTCCATTAGTATTGAAATTTTCTGTTCCTGTAAAAAATTGGAATGGTAAGTTAGACTATAAAGCTACCATTGGGATGTTTAACCGTGCTTTTGGTGCGAATTCCTCTACTATGGATGCGGAATCTCGAGAAAATTATTTTGTTAACAAGGCTGTTCAACAAGGTGACTTTAATCCTGAGGTCAACTTCGGTACCCGTGAAAAAGTTGAAAGAACACCAATTAAATTCCAAACCAAGTATAAAACAACAACTGAACTTCCTATTGGGTCAGCTAAAGAAGTTAAGCGTGGGGAAGAAGGGGTTACTAAACACATCAAGACGGTCCGTACCTACAAGGGCGTTGACTTAGGTGAAATTGGTACCCGTGATGAAATTGAAAAGCCGCCAGTAGATGCGGAAATCTTACTTGGTGTAGGCTTACCAGAAGGTCAAAAACAACCAATTGAACCCCCGGTAGTGAATCCTCGTTTATCTGGCGATACTACAATTAGTGGGACAGCTGAACCAAACAAACCTATTACTGTAACAGTTGGGAATAAAACCTATCAAACACGAACCAATCCAGATGGGGAATTCCAAATTTCCGATGTGACTCCTTTAAACGAAGGCGATACCATCTCAGCTGTCGTTCATGATGGTGATCGTACCAGTCGCCCAGGTAAGACCATTGTTCCGCGTGACGGGCGTACTCCTAAGATTACAACCGAACGTGGTGAAAAAGACGGTCGTCCAGGAACTAAGGTAACCGTAATCGATCCAGTAACTGGAAAAACCTTGAATGAGACCTTTGTCTACGATGGACTTAAGGGAGATCAAGGTGCTAAGGGCGAAAAAGGTGAACAAGGTGTAGCCGGTCCTCAAGGTCCTAAGGGCGAAAAAGGTGAGCAAGGCGTAGCTGGCCCCCAAGGTCCTAAGGGCGAAAAAGGTGAGCAAGGCGTAGCTGGCCCCCAAGGTCCTAAGGGCGAAAAAGGGGAACAAGGTGTAGCTGGTCCTCAAGGTCCTAAGGGAGAAAAGGGCGAACAAGGCGTAGCCGGTCCTCAAGGCCCTAAAGGCGAAAAAGGGGAACAAGGTGTAGCTGGTCCTCAGGGTCCTAAGGGCGAAAAAGGTGAGCAAGGCGTAGCTGGTCCTCAAGGTCCTAAGGGAGAAAAGGGCGAACAAGGTGTAGCTGGTCCTCAAGGTGCTAAGGGCGAAAAAGGTGAGCAAGGCGCTCAAGGTGCCCCAGGTAAGGACGGTCGCGACGGCCTAACACCATTAGTCGACGTCCGCCGCAACGAAGCTGATAATGGTGTCTTGATCACAGTAACCCCACGCCACTACAATGCCCAAGGTCAAGTTGAAAACGGGACCCCAACCACTAGCGAAGTCAAAGACGGCGCTCCTGGTACCGACGGCAAGACCTATGTCCCAGTCGTTGAAAAGGGTGCAGATGGCATTACCCATATCAAGTTCTACCCAGCCAAAAAAGATGGTACGCCTGATAAAGATCAACAACCGATTGCTACCGGTCAAGTTAAAGACGGCGAAAAGGGTGAAAAAGGTGACCAAGGTGAACGTGGTCTTCAAGGGCCTCAAGGCGACCGTGGTGAAAAAGGTGAAACTGGTGCTACCGGTGCCCAAGGTGAGAAGGGTAAGGACGGTGCAGATGGTAAGTCCTACGTTCCCGTAGTCGAACGTGATGCTGCCAACAAACAAACCACCATTAAGTTCTACCCAGCTAAGTCAGATGGTACCGCCGATAAAGAACAAAAACCTGTTGCTGAAGGCATCGTCAAAGACGGTGAAAAAGGCGAAACGGGAGCAGCCGGTGCTCAAGGTGAAAAGGGTGCGGATGGCAAGTCCTACGTTCCTGTTGTTGAGCGCGATGAGCCTAACAAACAAACTACCATCAAATTCTACCCAGCCAAGCCAGACGGCACAGCTGACAAGGATCAAAAACCTGTTGCTGAAGGTGTCGTAAAAGATGGCGAAAAGGGTGAACAAGGCCTTAAAGGTGACACTGGTGCTCAAGGCGCTCAAGGTGAAAAAGGCCAAGACGGCGCCAACGGCAAGACTTTTGTCCCAGTGGTAGAGAAGGGCAAAGATGGGGTTACCCATATCAAGTTCTACCCAGCTACTCCAACTGGCGAAGCCGACAAGACTCAGAATCCAGTTGCAACTGGTAAGGTCAAGGACGGTAAGGACGGTAAAACTCCACTTATCGAAACCACCCGTGTGGATGATGCGGATCCTAAAGAAAACGGCAACCAACCAGGGACCAAGGTTACCTTCAAGGACCCAATTACTAAAGAAGTCCTCAGCGAAAGCTTTGTTAAAGATGGCGTGAAGGGCGAAAAGGGTGAAAAAGGTGACCCAGGTCAAAATGGTCGCGATGGGTTAACGCCATTAGTTGACGTTAAGCGTAACCCAGCTAATGATGGCGTGATCATTACCCTGACCCCACGTTCTTACAATGAACAAGGTGAAGTAGTTACCGGAACCCCTGTAACTAGCGAAGTCAAGGATGGTGCCAAGGGTGATCCTGGTAAAGACGGCAAGAGCCCACGCATTGAAACTAGCCGTGTACCGGATGCAGATCCAAACACAGACGGCGACCAACCAGGTACCAAAGTAACCGTTAAAGATCCTGAAGGTAAAAACGTTATCAGCGAAAGCTTTGTTAAAGATGGCGAAAAAGGCGATAAGGGTAATGACGGTAAGACCTTCGTCCCAGTCGTTGAAAAGGGCCAAGATGGTGTGACTCATATCAAGTTCTACCCAGCAGACGCTCAAGGTCAACCGGATAAGACAAAGGGTCCAATCGCTAAAGGCGAAGTCAAAGACGGTGCTAAGGGTGACAAGGGCGATCCAGGTGAAAACGGTAAGACCTATGTCCCAGTCGTTGAAAAGGGCCAAGACGGTATTACACACATTAAGTTCTATCCAGCAGATGCCCAAGGTCAACCGGACAAGACCCAAGGACCAGTCGCAACTGGCGAAGTTAAAGATGGGAAAGACGGTAAGGACGGCTTAACGCCTAAAGTTGAAACTCGCCGCAACGATACCAACGACGGCGTCATCATCAAGGTGACTCCACAAGTTCGTGATGACCAAGGCAATGTCGTAGACGGTACGCCAACTGAAACGGAAGTTAAGGACGGCCAGAATGGTGCAGATGGCAAGACCTATGCGCCAGTGGTTAAGAAGGGTGCAGATGGGACAACCTCTATCAAGTTCTACCCAGTCGATCCTAAGACTGGCAAGGCCGATGAAAGCCAAGAACCTGTAGCCACCGGCGAAGTCAAAGACGGCGCTAAAGGTGATAAGGGTGACCCAGGTGTACTGGTGCCCAAGGTGAGAAAGGCCAAGACGGTAAGAACGGTGAAAATGGTAAGACCTTTGTTCCAGTCGTTGAGAAGGGTAAAGATGGTGTGACCCACATCAAGTTCTACCCAGCAGGTGCAGATGGCCAAGCCAACAAGACTAAAGAGCCAGTTGCTACCGGCGAAGTCAAAGATGGTAAGACCCCAATCGTTGAAACCAGCCGCGTAGAAGACGCTGATCCAAGTGTTGACGGCAAGCAACCAGGGACCAAGATTGTTGTCAAAGATCCAGAAACGAAGGCTGTTATCAGTGAAAGCTTCGTTACAGACGGTATCGATGGCAAAACTTTTGCCCCAGTTGTAGAAAAAGGCCAAGATGGCGTCACAAGCATTAAATTCTACCCTGTAGATCCTAAGACCGGCCAAGCCGACAAGACCCAAAACCCTGTTGCGACAGGCGAGGTTAAGGACGGTAAAGATGGCTTAACACCTAAAGTTGAAACTCGCCGCAACGCTACCAACGACGGCGTCATCATCAAGGTGACCCCACAAGTTCGTGATGCTCAAGGCAACGTGGTAGATGGCACTCCAACTGAAAGTGAAGTTAAGGATGGCCAAAATGGTAAGACTTACGCTCCAGTCATTACTAAGGGTCAAGATGGCGTTTCAACCATCAAGTTCTATCCAGTCGATCCTAAGACCGGCCAGCCTGATACCACAAAAGACCCAGTAGCCACCGGCGAAGTCAAAGACGGTGCTAAAGGTGACAAGGGCGATCCAGGTGCTACCGGAGCCCAAGGTGAGAAAGGTCTAGATGGTAAGAACGGTGCAGACGGCAAGACCTTTGCTCCAGTCCTTGAAAAGGGTAAAGACGGTGTAACAACCATTAAGTTCTACCCAGTCAACCCTGAAACTAAGCAACCAGATACGACTCAGCCAGCGGTAGCAGAAGGTGAAGTCAAAGATGGCAAGACCCCAGATGTTAAAACCGAACGCGTAGAAGACGCTGACCCAACGACTGAAGGCAACCAACCAGGTACCAAAGTAACGGTTACAGACCCAGAAACCGGTAAGGTCATCAGTGAAAGCTTTGTCAAAGATGGCGAAAAAGGTCAAGACGGCGCCAAGGGTGAAAAAGGCGATCCAGGCCAAGACGGCAAGACTTTTGTTCCTGTTGTCGAAAAAGGCCAAGATGGCACGACTACAATCAAGTTCTACCCAGCCGGTCAAGATGGTCAAGCTGATAAGACCAAAGATCCAGTCGCTTCTGGTGAAGTTAAAGACGGTGCAGACGGCAAGACCTTCGCCCCAGTCCTCGAAAAAGGTAAAGACGGCGAAACCACCATCAAGTTCTACCCAGTGAACAAAGAAAGCGGCAAGCCAGATACGACCCAACCTGCTGTTGCAGAAGGTAAGGTGAAGGACGGCAAGGACGGTAAAGATGGCCTAAGTCCTAAGGTTGAAACCCGCCGCAACGACGCTAACGATGGTGTCATCATCAAGGTGACCCCACAAGTTCGCGACGCAGAGGGTAATGTTGTTGATGGCACCCCGACTGAAACCGAAGTTAAAGACGGTAAGAACGGTAAGACCTTTGCTCCTGTAGTAACTAAGGGCCAAGACGGCACCACTTCTATCAAGTTCTACCCAGTGAATCCAGAAACCGGCAAGGCTGACACCGAACAACCAGCTGTCGCTGAAGGTACGGTGAAAGATGGCACTGACGGTAAGACCTTTGCTCCAGTTGTTGAGAAGGGTGCAGATGGCACAACCACCATCAAGTTCTACCCAGTCGATCCTAAGACGGGTGAACCAGATACCAAGCAACCAGCTGTTGCAGAAGGTGCAGTCAAGGACGGTGCAAACGGTAAGTCCGCTTACACCACAGTCGTTGAAGGACCAAATGCAGCCGGTGAACCTGGCCGCTGGATCATCAACTACTTTGACAAGAACGGCGACGGCAAGTTCACTGATGATGAAGTTGTTTCGACTCAATTTGTTCGCGATGGTAAGGATGGCAAGACCTACGCTCCTGTTGTAACTAAGGGCCAAGATGGCGTCAGCACGATCAAATTCTACCCAGTAGATCCTAAGACAGGCAAGCCAGATACCGAGCAAGCTCCTGTTGCTAGTGGCGAAGTCAAAGACGGCGCTAAGGGCGACAAGGGTGAAAAAGGTCAAGACGGTAAGAATGGTGAAAATGGTAAGACCTTTGCCCCAGTTGTTGAGAAGGGCGCAGATGGCACAACCACCATCAAGTTCTACCCTGTGAACCCAGAAACCGGCAAGCCAGATACGACTCAACCAGCCGTAGCAGAAGGCTCTGTCAAAGACGGCAAGTCAGCCTACACCACAGTGGTTGAAGGACCAAATGCAGCCGGCGAACCTGGCCGCTGGATCATCAACTACTTCGACAAGAACGCTGATGGCAAGTTCACCGACGATGAAGTTGTTTCGGCTCAATTTGTCCGCGATGGTAAGGATGGCAAGACCTATGCTCCTGTTGTCACTAAGGGTAAAGATGGCGAAACAAACATCAAATTCTACCCAATTAATCCAGAAACCGGCAAGCCAGATACCACGCAACCAGCCGTAGCAGAAGGCACGGTGAAAGATGGTAAGGATGCTAAGGCTCCAGTTGTTAAAACCGAACGGGTGGAAGACCTTGAGCCAAACACCCCTGGTAACCAATCAGGAACCAAGATCACCGTCACAGATCCAGAATCTGGCGAAGTCATTAACGAAACTTTCGTGAAAGACGGCCAAGATGGCAAGTCTCCAGAAGTAACTACTAAGGACAACGGCAACGGGACGCATACTATCACCATCAAGAACCCAGATGGTACAACCACCACAACCACCGTTAAAGATGGGGCTAAGGGTGAGAAAGGTGACAAGGGTCAAGACGGCACAAATGGTGTCGACGGCAAGACCTTTGCCCCAGTTGTTGAGAAGGGTCAAGACGGCACGACAACTATCAAGTTCTACCCAGTCGATCCGACAACTGGTAAAGTTGATAAGACCCAAGAACCTGTTGCCACTGGTGAAGTCAAAGACGGCGCTAAGGGTGCAGACGGTCAAAACGGTAAGTCGGCCTACACAACGGTAGTCACTGGACCAAACGAAGCCGGCGAACAAGGTCAATGGATCATCAACTACTTCGATAAGAACGGTGACGGCAAGTTTACCGAAGATGAAGTTGTTTCCGCTAAATTTGTCCGTGACGGTAAGGACGGCAAGTCCCCAGAAGTGACCACCAAGGACAACGGCAACGGAACACACACCATCACTATCAAGAACCCAGACGGTACAACCACCACCACAACGGTCAAAGATGGTAAAGATGGCAAAGATCCAGTTGTTGAAACCGAACGAGTGGAAGACCTTGAGCCAAACACCCCTGGCAAGCAGCCTGGTACCAAGATTACCGTTAAAGATCCAGAAACTGGCAAGGTCATCAATGAAACCTTTGTCAAGGATGGCAAAGACGGTAAGAATGGTAAGGACGGCCAAGATGGCAAGACCTACGCCCCAGTAGTTGAACGAGGCGAAAATGGTGAAACCATCATCAAGTTCTACCCAGTGAACAAAGAAAGCGGTAAGCCAGATACGACCCAACCTGCTGTTGCAGAAGGTAAGGTTAAAGACGGCGCAGACGGCAAGACCTATGCCCCAGTTGTTGAGAAGGGTAAAGATGGCACAACCACCATCAAGTTCTACCCAGTCAACAAAGAAACTGGTAAGCCAGACACAAGCCAACCTGCTGTTGCAGAAGGTACGGTCAAAGACGGTGTAAACGGTAAGTCAGCCTACACCACAGTGGTTGAAGGAGAAAATGCAGCTAAAGAACCTGGCCGCTGGATCATCAACTACTTCGACAAGAACGGCGACGGTAAGTTTACCGATGATGAAGTCGTTTCGGCCCAATTTGTCCGCGATGGTAAGGATGGTCAATCCCCAACTGTTGAAGTGAAGGATAACGGCGACGGCAGCCACACCATCACCACGAAGAACCCAGACGGCACAGTAAACTCTACCACCACCGTTAAGAACGGTAAGGATGGTAAGACACCACAAGTCAATACGGAACGAGTTGAAGATGCTGATCCAAATACTCCAGGTAATCAACCAGGTACCAAGATTACAGTGACTGACCCAGAGACAGGCAAAGTCATCAGAGAAACTTTCGTTAAAGATGGTGAAAAAGGTGCCAAGGGTGACCAAGGTGAGAAGGGTGAAACCGGAGCTCCTGGTAAAGACGGTAAGGACGGCCTGGACGGTAAGACTTTTGCTCCTGTTGTAGAGAAGGGCGCAGATGGGACAACCACCATCAAGTTCTACCCAGTAGATCCTAAGACTGGCAAGCCAGATACGACCCAGCCAGCTGTTGCAGAAGGTTCTGTGAAAGATGGTAAAGACGGTAAGGCGCCATTGGTTGAAGCCGACCGGGTGGAAGATGTTGATCCAAACACTCCTGGTAAGCAAGCTGGTACCAAGATTATCGTCAAAGACCCAGAAACCGGTGCAGTTGTTCATGAAAGCTATGTGAAGGATGGCCAAGACGGCAAGTCTCCAGAAATCACCACTAAAGATAATGGCGACGGCAGCCACACCATTACCATCAAGGATCCGAATGGTACAGTTACGACCACAACGGTCAAAGATGGTAAGGATGGTCAAGATGGCAAGGACGGTATCGACGGCAAGACCTTTGCCCCAGTCCTTGAAAAAGGTAAAGACGGCACAACCACGATTAAGTTCTACCCAGTCGATCCTAAGACAGGCAAGCCAGATACCAAACAAGCGCCTGTTGCCGAAGGTTCTGTGAAAGATGGTAAAGACGGCAAGTCGCCAGAAGTTACCACTAAGGATAACGGCGACGGAACGCATACCATCACCATTAAGAACCCAGACGGTACGACCACAACGACCACTGTCAAAGATGGTAAGGACGGCAAGTCTCCAGAAGTCAGCACGAAGGACAATGGCGACGGCAGCCACACCATTACCATCAAGAACCCAGATGGCACGACCACAACGACCACTATCAAAGACGGTCAAAAGGGTAAAGATGGCCGCGATGGTAAGGACGGCATCGATGGCAAGAGCTTTGCTCCTGTTGTAGAGAAGGGCGCAGATGGCACAACTACCATCAAGTTCTACCCAGTAGATCCTAAGACAGGCAAGCCAGATACCAAGCAAGCACCTGTTGCTGAAGGTTCTGTGAAGGATGGTAAAGACGGCAAGTCACCAGAAGTTTCCTTGAAGGATAATGGCGATGGCAGCCACACCATTACTGTTAAGAATCCAGATGGTACAACATCGACGACTACGGTCAAGAACGGTAAGGACGGCCAGTCCCCAGAAGTCACCACTAAAGACAATGGCGACGGCAGCCACACCATTACCATCAAGAATCCAGACGGTACGACGACCAACACCACGGTCAAAGATGGTAAGGATGGCAAGTCCCCAGAAGTTAGCGTCAAAGACAACGGTGACGGCAGCCATACCATTACCATTAAGAATCCAGATGGTACGACGACCACCACTACTGTCAAAGACGGTAAAGATGGTAAGGACGGCCGTGACGGTAAGGATGGTCAGTCACAACGCATCCGGACGGAAAAAGGCAAGGATAGCCAAGGCCACGACGGCGTTTGGGTCATCATTACCGACGACAAGGGCAATGAATTAAGCCGTGAATTTATCCGCGACGGCAAGACCCCATCTGTCAAGGTGGAAGAAGGCAAGAACAGCCGCGGTGAATCTGGCCAATGGATCATTGTCTTCGATGGTGACGGCAATGAAGTCTCCCGTGAATTTGTCCGTGACGGTAAAGACGGGGCCTCATCGACTCTCGAAACCGTTCCAGGTAAGAATGAGAAGGGTGAATCCGGCCTTTGGGTAATCGTTAAAGATGGCGAAGGTAAGGAATCCAGCCGTCACTTCGTCCGCGATGGTAAAGACGGCAAGGACGGTAAGGATGGCCGCAGCGTACAGAAGATCTACAACCGTCAAGGTAAGTTGATCATCATCTTCTCAGACCATACAACTGAGGAAATTGAAATTCCATGCTGCAAACCATGCCCAGAGAGTCCTAGAACACCAAAACCAGACGACCCAACACCAAATGTTCCGATTAAACCTGAAACACCAAAACCCGGTAAACCTGAAGAACCAGGCAAGCCAACGCCGGACGTACCAAACGAACCTGGCAAGCCAACACCGGAAGTACCAAGCGTACCGGGTGAACCTACACCAGGTGAACCGAACGAACCAGGTAATCCAACACCGGAAGTACCAGGTGAACCAGGTGAGCCAACGCCGGAAGTACCAGGTGAACCGAACGTACCAGGCGAACCAACACCGGAAGTACCGAACGAACCAGGTAATCCAACACCGGAAGTACCGAACGTACCAGGTAATCCAACACCGGACGAACCAACCGTACCAGGTAATCCAACACCGGAAGTACCAAGCGTACCAGGTGAACCAACACCAGAAGTACCAAGCGTACCAGGCGAACCAACCCCAGAAGTACCAAGCCAACCAGAACAACCCGCTAAGGTGCAAGTAGAACGTGTGACCTACCCTGTGACTACCCAAATTCGTCAAGAAAACAAGGGCAAGGCAACACCAAAACAAGCCAAAGCTAAGACCCTACCACAAACTTCTTCAACCAACCAAGTGTCTACAACAGCAATCGCTGTTTCCCTCCTCGCAGGGGTTGGACTACTTGTCTTCCCAATGAAGAAAAAAGACTAGTCTCCTCCGACTTTAGTCAAGGGTAAAGTAACACTTAGCGAGCTGGAAAGCTTGTCAATAAAGCCCATCTTCGAATCAATGAAGATGGGTTTTTTGATTATTAAAAACAAAAAGAGTCCCCAAATTTGACCACTCAGGCCAAGTTTGGGGGCTTCTTTTGAATCGTAATTATTTTTTAATGCACGCGGAAGTTCTTCATGCTCAGGTCTAAAATACCGGCTGAATGGGTGATAGCGCCAGAGGAAATATAATCGAGGGCCAGATCTTTTATCCGAGAAACATTATCAGCTGTCATATTGCCAGAACCTTCGATAATCGCCCGGCCATCAATATAGGCGATGGACTCTGCCATCTGGTCATGGTCCATATTGTCCAGCATGATGATGTCCACACCGCAAGCGACTGCTTCCTTGACCATGTCAAGGCTCTCCGTCTCTACTTCAATCTTATGGATGAAGGGGTCAATCGCCCGGACAGCTTGGACGGCAGCCGTGATTGAACCGGCTGCTCCGATATGGTTGTCCTTGAGCATGATGAGGTCGGACAAGCCATGGCGGTGGTTATAGCCCCCACCGACCCGGACGGCATACTTCTCTAGATTACGGAAGCCTGGCGTCGTCTTCCGGGTGTCCATGAGCTTAATCCCAGACCCTTCCAAGGCATCAACAAAACGCCGCGTAGCTGTCGCAATTCCTGATAAGCGCTGCAGATAGTTCAAGGCAACCCGCTCACCAGTCAAAAGCGTGGTGGCCTTGGCCGTGATGCTTAGGATGACCTGGCCTCTTTCAATTCGCTCGCCTTCTTGGATGAACACATCGAATTGACTGTCTTCCTGGAGATAGGAGAAAACCGCTTGGAAGATGGGCAGGCCGCAGAGAATCCCATCTTGCTTGGCAATCAGGTCCACGGATCCTGTCTGGCCTTGGAAAATCGCTTCCGAAGCAAGGTCATAATAAGGGGCATCCTCGGCAAGGGCTCTTTCGATCAGGTCTCGCATTTCGCTTTCTTTTAGGGCTAACATAGGCAACCTCCTAAGACTTTTTCTTCATTATAGCATAGGCTGGCTAGGGACGCTTCTCTAAGAGTACAGACCTCCTTAGCAGCTCGCTTGACTATGGGCGCTAACTTTCAAATGGGAGATTCATTTGCGAGTAGGGAAGCGGCAACTTTCGAAAGGGGCTCCGGTTAGCAAGTAGGGAAGCGGTAACTTTCGAAAGAGGCTCCGGTTAGCAAGTAGGGAAGCGGCAACTTTCGAATGGGGCTCCGATTAGCAAGTAGGGAAGCGGCAACTTTCGAATGAGGCTCCGGTTAGCAAGTAGAATACCGCCAACTTTCAAACGAGTCCCCCCTTAGCAAGTTGAGTCCTTCTAGGCAAGCTAGCTCAGGTCATTAGAATGAAAACAAGCTAGCAGACGCTAGCTTGTTGATCCTTATTTTATATTTTTAGTATTGATTCTGACCATATTTTACTTGAGTCAGCTTAGAAAGCCACATTTAGACCTTGTCAGTGTGGGTTGGGCATTGCCAACCCACACGCAATAGCCTTGTTTGTGGATTGACCCCCTCTGATCACACCCTCTAGTCGGGTTCACAAAGGCAGAAAGGGAGTGACTTCAGCAAAGTGGAACGATCGGCTTGCAGCCGCTCTTTTCCTCTTTGCCTCCAGTCATCCCTTTCTAAACGCCTTTGCTCACACCCTTATTCTAACCCTAAATATTGGCCGAAGGTGAGGGCGATGAAGGCGAGGAGGAGCATGATGCCGGATACGGTTTTGAGTCGGGCTTGTTCCATGGCGGTCATGCCTTCTTTGGACCGGCCCTTGACCATGATATAGATATTGATGCCGATGCAGAGGAGGGAAAAGAGAGTGCCCACGAGGTTTTTATTCATTAGTGTTTTCCTTTCTTGAGGGGATATAGGCCTTATCCTCAGCCGAGGCGAAGTCTTCGTCTAATTGTTGGTCGGGGATGGGCTGGTACTTGATGGTGATGGAGGTCAGCAGGGGCTTCTTGGAGGCCTTGTCCTGGCCGTGGACCCGCCAGCTGACTTGGCGGATGCCGGCGCTTTGGCTATCGATAAGAAATTCCAAGCTGTGGATGGCGTCATTCTGATAGCTACTGGCCCCGCGCTGGTTGATCATTTCAGTGAGTTGGGGGTTCTCCCCCTCATAGCGGATAATCTGGCTGGGACCGAGTCGGCGCAGGCTGGTGCTCCCCTTAATTTTGTGGAGGATTTCCAGCATCTTCTGGTAGGGGAAGCGGTGGACCCGTTCCTCCAAGGCCTGGGAAGAGGGGCTCAGTTGCCAATCGGATGCTTCGTCCAGCTGACGTTCTTGGTAAACGGTTTGCTTGGGGTTACTAATGATCTGTAGGATCCGTTCTTCATCGTCGGCTTTATTGAGTAGTTTCCCTTCGATTCCGCGCTCTTGACTGTAGCTAGCCATGGTGATTTGGTTAAAAATTTCTTGGTCAGCCAACTTCTGGTCGAAGTCTGTACTGGTTTGATATGTGGTCATTTTTTCTGCCGCTTGGTCGATTTTAGCTAAGAGCTCATCGCTCGACTGGGATTGGCAGGCCGCCAAGCAGAGGCTGAGGACGGCAAGACCTAGGTAGTGCATGAATTTTTTCAAAGTCATCTTCCTTTTTGGCTTAAGTGTACTGCCCTTATTTTATAGGAAAGTGTCCAACAAAGAAAGTTTTGTCGATATTTGGATTAGTTCTTTAATTTATTCAAGGTCGAAGGGATGCCCTCACTGCCCTACAATAAAAATCCCCAAGCTATCTCTTCTAAAGATAACTTGGGGCAGGCGAGTTCATTCTTAGTTTTTAGAATGAAGAGCTGTTATTTTTTGGACCGGCTTGGTTTTTTAGTGAGGGTGAATAGGAAGCCGATGCCTGCGAGGGCAAGGCCAAGACCTAGGCTTGGACTCTGGCTAGAGAGTTGTGGGAGCTTCTCTTGCTTGGCAGGATCTGCCTTGGTCTTATCAGCGGTGGTTTGCTTGCTTTGTCCACCGGTCGCAGGGTCAACTTTAATTGCCGTTACTTTTTGATCAGATCGACTGGCAACTTGGGCTTCGCTACTTTGTTCTTGTGCACCTGCTTGAGGCTTATCAGCTTGTGGCGTCACTGGGCGACCAGGTCGACTTTCTGAGCCTGGCGCTTCTACGCTGCCCTCTGCTGGGGTGGTTGAGCTTGGGCTTGTTGGAGTAGCTGGATCGCCCTGGCTGTCATCTTCAGTGCTGGTCCCAGTGCCAGTGTTAGTGTTGGTGTTGCCACCGCCTGGGCGTGTTTGGTCTGGCGCCACTTTTGGCGTTTCTAAGCGGTAGTCCGCAATGGTTCCAGAAACCTCGTAGGCAGCAAGTAAGTGGGCCTGGCCATCTGGGGATTGGTCAGCTGGGACGAAGTAGAGGCCTTCAGGAGACACATCTTGGAAGCTTGGGTCGTAGATGTAATCAACGAAGTGTGGTTGGTAAGGATCGCTCACATCGTAGACCATCATCCCACCTGAGCGTTCTAAGGCGATGAAGGCATAAGGCTTGCCGTTTAGATAACCGACAACCGCTGTCTCAGGTTCAGCTCCTTTGTTATCACTCCGAGAATCTGGATTGGCGACTCTTTGTCCCTTTTCTAATTCAATTTCACTGTTAAAGAGATCCGGGTTGATGGACTGGATGAGGCGTTCGAAGTCATTGCCACTGTCATAGATCATTTCCAGGTCAGAGGCACGGAGGATGGAGAAGGACCGACCACCAAAGGCCACCAGGGCATTGTGGGTATCTCCGGTCTTGAATGGGTGGGCTGTGGTGACACGGAGACGGCCTAATTGGTCATCATCGAAGAGGCCTTGGGCAACCGCTTGGTCAAGTTCTTCTTGGCTATAGCCTTGGTAGTACTTGGCATCCAAGTCAATTAAGCCGGCTTTGGCTAAGTCTTTTACCCGAACTTCTTCAGAGTAACCACTGTAATCTTGGGCATCCCCTTCATTTGGAAGGACGAGGTAGCTTTCACCATCTACTTCAAAGAGAGCGATGGCATCGGGTTGGTGGAGGGCTAGGACCGGAACTTTCCGCGATTCATGCTTGTCATCACGGTCGGAAGGATCAATGTAGTCGTTTTCCAGCGAGTGGTCTTTGTAGCCTAGGGACTTCACCAGGTCGAAGCGCCGTTCAGGGATATTGAACTTGGCGATAGCGTTGACTTCCTGCAGGCTAACATAGGCGTACTGGTCGTTTTGGTCAATGACCAGGTATTCAGGCTCCATATTGCGAGCAAAATGACTGGCATCTGGCCCTAATTGACGGAGGTCTTCTGGCATATCTGCTTCGGTCAGTTCAATGGTTGTGACTTGGTCCTGGCTAATAGGGCTGAAGTCAGCTGGGATTTCGATGACGGAGATGCTCCCGGCTGGATTAACCGTGTAATCATCGTTCGGTTCCCCTTCGTTAGCCACTAGGACTAGGTCGCCCTTGTGGGTAAATTGCAGGTTATCAGGGAGGGCGCCGACTTGAACATGGCTAATATAGTCGCCATCAGCGGTGAAGAAGGCCACATTGCCTGGGTCTGTCTTATCGAGGGCAGGGGCGCTGACTGCGAAGATTTGCCCGCTTGGATGGAGGGCGATACTGGTCAGGTCGCTTGCGGTCAGGCCAAGGTCTTTAAGCAAGAGCCGGCGTTTTAGCGGCATGACACCAGACTGGCTGGCATCGATAATGTCGATGGCTTTCTCATGGCCGTTAATGGAATAGATGGTCTCTTGGCTTGGGTTGTAGACCACAATCTCAGTGCCGCCTTCGTCGAAAGGTGCCCCGCTCTCATAGCGTCCAACTTCTTCGACCTTGAAGGCGTCGTTCTCCAGACTATGGATGGTGCGTTCAGGCGCATCAGCTTGGACTAAGTCGGCGAAGTCAGCCTGGGTGATAGGGATAATCCGCTCTTGAGGGAGTGGGTCGGCGTATTGCTTGAGAAGTTCTTGGCCGCCCGCTTCAATATGAGCCATAACCACTTGGTCGAGCGATGGCCCTTCTTCTCGAGCCCCACTTAACATATCATAGCCGTCCCCACCTTGAGCGAGGAAGTCATTGGTCGCCATATAATAGGTTCGGCTGCCATCGTTAGGGATAAGCTCGTAATCGCCTGTCTGAGGGTCACGGAGGTAAACCCCTAGCACGCGATGGTGACGGTCTTCAGCTGTAGGGTCAAAGTAGACCTTGATATCGGATGAGACTTGTAAGAAGCCACCGAGGGCATTGAGGGCAGGTAGGCCAGAATCTTCATCGATCGGGTCGACCCGGTTACCTTCTGCCTGGCTCCCAAAACCTTCTGTCGTTGGGGCGGAGTAGGCCAAGTTGAACATATCATAGATTTGTTGACCAGTGACTTCGATTTGGGATTGGATATTACCGAAAGGAAGAACAGCGATGACATCACCTTCTGTAATCGGCTCGTCCTTAGCAATCTCTTCACGGATCCCGCCCCCATTAATCATGGCGAAGTCGGTTGGATTGTTGAAACCACCCTCACGGCCATAAGCGACCATGGCATCCGTGATGAGGTTGCCTAGGTTGGTTTCATGTGAGCGGACATAATTGCGGCGGCCGTTTAGGAAGACCGGGTTATTAGCCACAAGTTCGCGGGAAGTTTCACTTTCATAATTAGACCGGGCTTCATTGATGATGGCTTCAATTTGAGGGTCCGTCTTGCCATCTAAGCTCTGGCGGACTTCTTCAGCTGAGACTAGGCGTCCCTTGGCTGAACCCGGTTGCTTAGGATCGAATTGGATGACCCCGATATTATTGAGGGCAGTCCCTGTTTGAGCATAGAAGACGTTCCCATAAGTTTTGCCCCCTGGAACGGCTGTATGGGAATGGCCATCGATCAGGATAATTTGATAAGGGTCAAAGCGCTCTAAGGCGTCGAGGGCTTCAGCTAACCGGTCTCCCCGCCATTCTGGACGCGTGGCTGGGTCGATACCGAGGTGGGCGAGGACCACATAGGCATCTTCCTGGACACTTTCGTCATCTAAGAGCCGGTTGAGCTCCTTAATGGTTGCTTCGATTGGAGGGGCAAAGGTCATCCCTTCAACATTCTTGGGATGGGTCTTATAAGCTGTTTCAGGCGTGGTAACACCGACAACCCCCAAGTTGAAGTTATTAGTATGGACATTGACGGAAGGGTTGAAGACGGGCTGCCCATCTTTTTCAACATTGGCTGAGAGGACAGGAAATTCGAGGACATTCTCGTAGGACCGGGCAGTCTCTTCGCCAAAGTCAAACTCATGGTTACCCACTGTCATGGCATCATAGCCTGCTTCCTTCATGGCCTGGGCCATAGTGTAGCCCTTGTCATGGTTGGAGAGAGGGAGACCTTGGAAGGCATCGCCAGCGTCAAAAACAGCGTCCGCTTCGATCTGGTCGAAGTAAGCAGAGGCTTGGGCCATGCCTGTGACTTTTTGATTGTCGGCCGAGCCTTCTGCTTCCAGGCGGCCGTGCATGTCATTGGTATGGGCGATGGTGATCAATTGGGTATTGGTCGTCGGTTGCTTGGCCTGAGCTTCATTCTTGCTTGGCGCTGTTTGGTCGCTAGTTGTAGAATCTGAACTGGCTTTCCCTGCACTGCCAGCAGTTTCTCCTGAAGCCGACGAAGGGGAGGGCGTACTTTCACCGGATGGGCTGACTTCCCCCGTTGAGTTATCAGGGCTCGTCTGGTTTTCTTGCGCCTCAACTTCCTGGCTGGCTAAGCTAAAGCTAGTTAAGGCAAAGAGAGTGGTCAATAGCACGCGGGGTGCTCGGTAGATGGCTGGACGTTTCATAGAATCCTCCTTAATATCATGCTAAGTTCATCCTATCAAAGGATTGTAAAAAGTTCGTATCCTTTATGTAAATCTTAGGTAAATCCTCCTATTAAGGGCTTCTGCTGGCAAGCTTTAGAAAGAGTCTAGGAATTATTTAAGCTTGGGAAAAGCGCTTGCTTAAATCCTTCAATTATATGAAAATAGACATAAGACTTATTTTTTAAGGAGGAAGACCATGCGTCAACGTGGATTTGAAGTGATTCAGGACTATGCCCAAGCTGGCATTCATTTGCCCCAGCGTGCCACCAAGCAAGCGGCGGGCTATGATATTGAGGCCGGGGAGACCGTAACGATTCCCTCTTTTTGGCGGGGAGCCATCGCTTATGTCTTCAGTCAATGGCCGGAATTTAAGGGCAAGGACTGGGGAGAAGTTAAGGAAGAGATTATGAAGCCAACCCTGGTGCCAACAGGGCTCAAGGCTTATATGGGGGCGGATGAATATCTGCAGCTGACTTGCCGGTCCAGTAACCCCCTCAAGCGCTATCTGACCCTACCGAATGGGATTGGTATTATCGATAGCGATTATTATAATAATGCTGGTAATGAAGGCCACATCTATGTCCAATTATTGAACTTTGGTCTGACTGATGTGACAGTCAAGAAGGGGGAACGGATTGCCCAAGGGATCTTCCTGCCCTTCTTGAAGACCGACCAAGACCAGGGCGACCAGGCCTCTGACCGCCAAGGGGGCTTCGGCAGTTCTGGCCAGTAGGAGCTGTAATTAAGGAAAGGAGACGAATGCATGGCGAAGAAGGAAAGGGTCTTGTATACCTGCCAGGCTTGTGGGTATGAGTCCCCTCAATGGTACGGCCGCTGCCCCCAGTGTGGGGCTTGGAACCAGATGGAAGAAGAGCGGATTGGTGGTGAAGCGATCCGCCATCCGGAAGACCGTCGCGCCTACCGCAGTGCCGACCACAAGGCCCAGCGTATCAATGAGGTCAAAGGGGAGGAGGAAGCACGAACCCAGACGGACCTGGTGGAGCTCAACCGGGTCCTAGGCGGGGGCGTCGTGGCAGGGTCTCTCGTGCTGATCGGGGGCGACCCGGGGATCGGGAAGTCTACCCTCTTACTCCAAGTGGCGACCCAATTGGACAAGAAGGCCGGGCCAGTTCTCTATGTTTCCGGGGAAGAGAGTGTCCAACAGATCAAGATGCGGGCTGACCGCTTGGGCTTTGAAGCAGCGGACTTCTATGTCTTCGCTGAGACGGACATGTCTATGGTGGAAGCGGCAATTGTGGATATCAAACCAGCCTTTGTCATTATTGACTCCATCCAAACCATGCTCCAGCCGGATTCGACCGGGATGGCGGGGAGTGTGTCCCAGGTGCGGGAGACGACCCAGCGCTTGATGGCCTTGGCTAAGTCGAGCCAGACCGCTATCTTCATTGTGGGACATGTGACCAAGCAGGGGAATATTGCGGGCCCTCGCATCCTCGAACATATGGTGGATACGGTCCTCTACCTGGAAGGGGAGAAATACAACTCCTTCCGTATCTTGCGGGCCGTCAAGAACCGTTTTGGGTCTACCAATGAAATTGGCGTCTTTGACATGCAAGAAAATGGCCTACACGAGGTGGCCAACCCTAGCCAAATGTTCCTTGAAGAGCGTCTGATGGGGGCAAATGGCTCGGCTGTTGTGGCTTCCCTGGAAGGGACTCGAACCTTGCTGACAGAGATCCAGGCCCTGCTCACCCCGACAGCCTTCGGGAATGCCCGGCGAACAGCCAGTGGCTTGGACTATTCACGGGTGACCCTGATTATGGCTGTTCTCGAGAAGCGGGCAGGCCTCATGCTGCAGAACCAGGATGCCTATCTGAAGTCAACAGGCGGGGTCCGCTTGGATGAGCCGGCCATTGACCTGGCCATCGCTGTCGCTATCGCCTCTTCCTATTGGGAGAAAGAGACCCAACCGACCGATTGCTTTATCGGTGAAATTGGCTTAACAGGTGAGATCCGCCGGGTGAGTCGGGTGGCTGACCGCATTGCCGAAGCCGAGAATATGGGCTTTAAGCGCGTCTTTATCCCGCATGGCAATGATGACGCCAAGCTCCACCAGGGCAAGATTGAGGTCATCCCCTCCAAAACCCTGCGAAATGTTCTTAATTTGGTTTTTCCACGTGGATAGTGGCCCTAACTAAGAATTAGTGATAAAATACTAAAAGGTATTTAGTGAGATGATAAGTCCTTCTTATCTTAATGACTGATTTTTTCTTTAAGCTGGGAAGGACTGACTTGCTAGATCCAATGCATTAAATTAAAGGAGGTGACGACATGGAACAGAATAAATGGAATACGGCGGTGACAGCTTTATTTTTAATTTTAGGGGCAGGAACAGGCTATTATTCCTTACCTAAAGTTTGGCAATTATTTAATTTTCAATCGACATTATTGAACCATCCCATCGTCAACATGCTTTTAGGGGCCCTTATTTTCTTCCTTGTCATTGTCTTATTACGTCCGGTTTACGATCGCTTTTTGGAGCGTTTGCGCATTGAGATTGAGAAGGTCTCTTTGTCCAATATCCTTCTCTATACGCTAGGGATAGTCGCTGGACTGATTGTCGCTTGGTTGGTGAGCTTGCCGATTTCGGCCTTGAACTGGCCGGTAATCTCTAACATTCTCCCCATCCTGCTCTCGATTCTCTTCGCCTACATCGGTTTTATGACCATTCGCCTGAAGGGTGGGGATATTAAGACCTTCTTCTCCAATATGACCCTGACCCGGCGTGAAGTGGTTGAAAGCGCCAGCCAGGAGGAGGAGACCCAGCAGGCCGTTCAAGACGATAAGCCAGAAGAATTAGCCCTCTTAGAGCCCAAGGATTTCACGATTTCCTTTAAGCCTTACAAGATCCTAGATACCAGTGTGATTATCGACGGTCGGATCTTAGATATCCTGAAGACAGGCTTTATCGAGGGGGTTGTCGTGGTTCCTAACTTCGTCCTCAAAGAACTCCAGTATATTGCGGATTCAGCAGCAAGCGAGAAAAGAGTGCGCGGGCGTCGCGGCTTAGATGTCCTAAACGCCATGCAAGACTTGGATCAAATTACCGTGGAATTCTATACCGGAGACTTCGAAGAGGAAGAAGAAGTGGACCTCAAATTGATTCTGCTGACCAAGAAGCTAGACGGGGTCCTGGTAACCAATGACTATAATCTGAATAAGGTTAGCCAGTTCCACCAAATTAAGGTCCTGAACATCAATGAATTAGCCAATGCCATGAAAACAGTGGTGGTCCCTGGTGACCACTTGTCCGTTCGCATCCTCAAACCGGGAACCGAACGCCAGCAAGGAGTCGGTTACCTCAACGACGGCACCATGATTGTTGTCGAAGAAGGCAAGCATCACATGGATGAACACCTGGACGTCGAAGTCACCAGCGCCATCCAAACCAATGCCGGCAAAATGATCTTTGCCAAAATCGCTGAGTAAAGATAGGGTGTGAGGGCTGGCGTTTAGCTTTCCTTCACTGGAACAAGTCACCAGAGCAGTCTGCAAGACTGCGGCGGGGACTTGTGAAGTGACAGGAAAGCTGCCAGACCGAACCCGACTAAACAGGGTGAGAGACTTGGCGGTTAGGCTCGGATGATTGGAGCAAGTCAGAATAAGAGCGAAGTAGTCGCTCGTTTCTGACTTGTGAAATCACTCCGAGTCTGCCAAGTCGAACCCAACTAAGGGTGTGAGGGCGCACGATCAAACCACAAATAGCTTCCGACAGTGTGGCTTGCCAGCGTAATTCCATTAGAATACAGAAAAACCTATTTTTTAATAAGAATTAACAAGCTAGCAAGGTCTTGGCTAGCTTGTTTTCATTATGGCGAGTGGGGGCAGCTTGTCTAGCAGCGAGCCAATTTGCTAATGGAGGCCTTGTTAGCAAATTGCTGTTGTGCTACTTGCTAATGGAGGCTTTGTTAGCAAATTGCTGTTGTCCTACTTGCTAATGGGGGCTTTGTTAGCAAATTGCTACCGTTCTACTTGCTAACAGAAGGTCTAATCGCAAGTTACCGTTATCCTACTTGCCAATGGAAGCTTTGTTAGCAAGTCGGGAAGACCCAAGCTAGCTATATTTTTCCTATGCTTTTGAACCAAGCTGCATTTTCTTAGAGGAATCTGCTCAAGAAATTGTTCTAAGCTGGGGATTGCGTTATAATGGATAAGGAAAAATGTTCCTTCGACAGGGAGGGCATTGGATTAAGAAAAATATTTTGATGAGGAGAGAAGTTTGAATGGCAGATAAAGTTAGAGTACGCTATGCACCGAGTCCAACCGGGCACTTACACATCGGGAATGCGCGTACCGCATTGTTCAACTACCTATACGCACGTCACGAAGGTGGCGACTTCATTATTCGGATTGAAGATACTGATAAGAAGCGGAATATTGAAGATGGGGAAAGCAGCCAGTTGGAAAACCTGACTTGGTTAGGCATTGATTGGGATGAAGGTCCAGATAAACCCGGTGAGTATGGGCCTTACCGCCAATCTGAACGGGATGAGATCTACCATAAATACCTGGACCAGCTACTCGAACAAGGCGATGCTTACTATGCCTTCGATACGGCGGAAGAGTTAGAAGCAGAACGTGAAGCCCAACGTGCTAACGGGGAGATGCCTCACTATACAGGGACTTGGCGCGACCGCAGCCAGGAAGAGATTGACCAAGCCCGGGCAGAAGGCCGTCCCGAAACCATCCGTTTCCGCATTCCTGAAGGCCAAACCTACCGTTTCGATGATATGGTCAAGGGAGAAGTCAAGTTCGAATCCAAGGATATCAGCGGGGACTTTGTCATTCTGAAGAATGATGGCTCACCAACATATAATTTCGCCGTGGTTGTGGATGACCACCTGATGGGTATCACCCATGTCCTGCGTGGGGACGACCATGTGGCCAATACGCCTAAACAATTGATGATCTATGATGCCCTGGGCTGGCAAGCACCTGAGTATGGCCATATGAGTCTGATCACTAATGCGGAAACAGGGAAAAAATTGTCCAAACGGGATGAATCCATCCTTCAGTTTATCGAACAGTACCGCGATTTAGGCTACTTGCCTGAAGCCATGTTTAACTTCATCACCCTGCTCGGTTGGTCGCCAGTCGGGGAAGACGAAATCTTCTCCAAGGAAGAATTCATCGAAATGTTCGATCCAGACCGCTTAAGCAAGTCACCAGCTGCCTTCGACAATAAGAAATTGGAATGGATCAATAACCGCTACATGAAGGAAAAAGATGCCGAAGCTATCGCAGACTTGGCCATCCCTCACCTTCAAAAGGCGGGTCGAATCTCTGATAATCCAAGCCAGGAAGAGATGGAATGGACCAAGAAGTTGATTTCCCTCTACCAGGATGAAATGTCCTATGCAGCTGAAATCGTTCCCCTCTCAGATATGTTCTTCCACGAAGACTTAGAGATTGCGGATGAAGCCAAGGATGTTCTCAAATCAGAAACAGCGCCTGTTGTCGTTCAAGCCTTCCGCGACAAAGTGGATAGCATTGAACCTTTCACTGAAGAAAACATCATGGCAGCCATTAAAGCCGTACAAAAAGAAACCGGCATTAAAGGGAAAAACCTCTACATGCCCCTCCGTGTGGCCACTTCTGGCGAACAACACGGTCCTTCGATTGGGTTAACCATCGAAGTATTAGGCAAGGATAAGGTAAAACACCACCTGGACCAAGTTTTGGCCCAATTCTAAAATAAAGATAAGTACAAAAGCGGCTCCCTCTACACTTGAAGGGAGCCGCTTTTGTGTTAAGTTTGCATCCTAGTCTGAGCATTCCTTTAGCTGCTGAATCTTGCCTTTGAAAAGCCATGGGACCGGTTCGGCCAGAATCCCTCAGCTAGCGCGACTTAACTTAGGGCTGTTTTTGTCAGCTGTGGGATGATTTTGGCAAGTTTCTGTTTTTGATTTTGTGCGCAGCGCTCCTGCACGCAAATTGTCTCCTTATATTTGCGCTCGGAGTTTCTGCAAGCAGATAGCCAGCTTCGATTTGCGCGCAGAGCCCCTGTCCATAAAAAGCTGCCTCCTATTTGCGGAGAGGGCCGTCAAAAGCAAATCGGCAAGCTGCAAGTCCTGCCTCTGCTCACACCCTTTAGTCGGGTTCGGTCGCGCAGCTTCCTTGTCACTTCACAAGTCTCCGCCGCAGTCTATGAGATTGCTCTGGTGACTTGTTCCAGTGAAAGGAAGCTGACCGCGCGCCCTCACACCCTATAGTCGGATTCGAGGATGCAGAAAGGGCTACTCTTCGCAAATGCCCATCGAAGGCCTTCAGCCTTCTCTGGTCTTTTACTCCAGAGGTCCCTTTCTCCCGCATCCTCTCACACCCTTTTAGTTGGGTTCGCAGAGGCAGAAGCTTCTCCACTTCGCGCGATCGAAACGTGCAAGCACAGCTTGCCCTTTTTCGTTCGTGCTCCAGTGGTAAGCTTCTACCCGCCTCTGCTCACACCCTTCAGTCGGGTTCGCAAGAGCAGAAAGGGAGTGACTTCAGCAAAGTGGAACGATCGGCTTACAGCCGCTCTTTTCCTCTTTGCCTCCAGTCATCCCTTTCTAACCGCTCTTGCTCACACCCTTATAGTCGGGTTCGGTCTGGCAGCTTTCCTGTCACTTCACAAGTCCCCGCCGCAGTCTTCCAGACTGCTCTGGTGACTTGCTCCAGTGAAGGAAAGCTAACCGCCAGCCCTCACACCCTTATTTTTCAATGTGATAGGGGTAGTGGTTGTTGGCGTCTTTGCCGAAGCGGTGGGCGAAGTCTTCGAGGAAGCTGGCTTGGATGTGGTCGGGGGTGTTGTTTTGGCAGGCGTCGAAATAGGCGGCTAGGAGGTAGAAGGCGTAATAGGGGACCCGGTGGCCGGCCTTGCTGTCGCTGATCATGTAGAGGGGGAAGTCTTCTTGGTAGCGGTCGAAGAATTCTTGGGTGAGGTTATAGGGGACAACATCGTCGTTGACCGCATGCCAGAAGAAGAGGGGCCGGTCGCCGATTCTTTCGGTGGCTTGGCTTAAGTCGACCTGGGCCATTTGTTCCAGGATGGCTTGGACTTCTGCCTTCTCTTCTGCTGTGAGTTCGATGGCTTCGGGGAAGTAGTTGCGGCAGAGGGCCCGGGCATAGTTCTCCAGCTGGGGGGTGCCCATGAGTACGCCGGCTTGGTCAATCTCGGGGTAAGTCCGGACTAACATGCAAGTCGTGATGCCTCCCATAGAGAGTCCTGAGACACTGAGGCTGACGTCATCTAAGAGCCCCTGGTCTTGGTAGTAGGACCGAAGCTGTGGGAATTCTTGGACATTGCGCAAGAGGTCTTGGAAGAAATCCGCGGGTTCGAGGCGTTGGTCGAAGTCTACCCGCTCACCGTGGCCATAAGCATCGGGGAGAAGGACCCGGAAACCGCGCTGGACGAGCTCCAAGGCCAGGGTCGCTCCTTGTTCCTTGGAATTGGTCCAACCGTGGTAGAAGATCACTAAGGGCAGGGCTTTATTTTCTTGACCTTGGGGGCTATACTCATAGCAGGGAATGGATGCAATCATTAATTTACGAATGGTGTACATGGAAAAGACCTCCTTCATGTCTTAGACTTAGTGTACGCTAAATTGAACTAAATTGCGACAGTTAAGGAGTTTACCATGCGCTTACAAGAATTTATCCAGCAGACTTGCCAGCTCTCTTCTCGACGAGCCCGGCAAAAAATTAACCAAGGCCGAGTGACGGTAGACGGGGAATATATAGGCAACGGGAATTATTTAGTGGACCCGGCCTGGCATGCGATTTGCTTAGAGGGTCAGCCCCTGCCTTCCCATTTGGGTCACCAGAATTATCTCCTCTATAAGCGGCCTGGCCTGGTCAGTGCCCGCCGTGACCGCCAGTATGCTACGGTTTTTGATGACCTGCCAAAAGACTTGCATGATCTTGGCTTATCCATTGTGGGACGTTTGGACCGGGATGCCCAAGGCTTAATCCTCTTGACCAACAATGGCCAGCTCCATTATCTTCTGGAGAATCCACGCTTCCAGATTCCTAAGACTTACCGGGTGCGGGTGAATGGGGCCTTGGATAACCAGGATGTGGCGGCTTTTGAAGCAGGGATTCTTTGGTCGGACGGCTATCTTTGCCAGGCCGCTCAGCTGCAGTTGGAGGAAGTTGGCGACCAGGTCTCCCAGGCCAGGCTGACCATTTATGAAGGTAAGCGGCACCAAATTAAGAAAATGTTCCTGGCACGGGGGCTTAAGGTCATCTATTTGGAGCGTCTGGCTATCGGACCACTCTCTCTGGACCGCCACCCGCTTCAAGAAGGGAGCTGTCGCCCACTAGAGGCGGATGAAATTGCTGACCTCAAAGCCCTAGTCAAGCGCGTCCAACGTTGACGCTGGGCCAAGCAGAAGAGAAAGATTGTTAGCGTTCACAAAATGCTGTTCAAGTGGGCAGAAGTATACTATAATGGCTAGTGATGATGAAGATAAAGGAGAGAATCATGCGCATCCTACATATCCAAGCCCAACTGCCTTCAAAGACTGGGAGTGGGGTTTATTTCACCAATTTAATTAAGGGCCTAGAAGGGAAGATGGACCAGGCCTGCGTTTACGGCGCCTATCCAGGCTATGAATGGGAGACCCTGCCCAAAGACCGGCAGTATGTCTTAACTTTTCCCAATCGCTATTGTGACTTTCCCTTGCCTGGCATGAGCGATGTCATGCCTTATGAGAGCACGGTTTATGGGGAAATGACAGAGGCGATGATCCGACGCTGGAAGTATGCCTTCTTAGAAGTTCTTCTTCGGGCCTATGAAGACTTCCAACCGGACCTGATCTTATGCCACCATCTCTGGTTCTTGACCGATATGGTTCGCCAATGGTTCCCAGAGGCCCAGATCTTTGCGATTTGTCATAATACCGACCTGCGCCAAGCTCAACACCATCCCCAGCTTGCTGCCCAATATACCCGCCATATCAAAGACTTAGACCAAGTTTTTGCCTTATCCAGTCAACAAGTTGGTCAAATTAGCTCGCTTTATGGGCTAGATAGCGACCGGGTGAGTGTTTTAGGTGGCGGTTATGATGACCAGATTTTTTATTATGAGGACCAGGAAGCGACTGAACCTGTAGAGGTCATCTATGCAGGTAAGATTGCAGAAGCTAAGGGAGTCTTTGCTTTGATTGAGGCTTTTACAGAGCGTTTGAAGGGGCGCCAAGACTTAAGCCTGCGCTTAGTCGGGAATGGCAATCCGGAATCTTTGGCCAAGATGCATGCTGCTATTGCCAACGACCCACGGATTAGCTACCAAGAGGGTGTTCCCCAAGAACAGTTGGCTGAGCTTTTTAGACGAGCGGCTATCTTTGTCCTTCCTTCTTATTATGAAGGCCTGCCTCTAGTGGTTGTCGAGGCGATGGCTTGTGGCTGTTACACGATTGTGGCTGATTTTCCAGCTCTTAGTGACCAGCTCGATGACCGCTTAAAGCAAAGTGAATTGATTGACTATATCCAGCTTCCGCGCTTGGTTAATCAAGACCAGCCGTTAGCAGAAGACTTGCCAGCTTATTGTGACCGTCTGGCCCAAGCGATTCTGCGCCAAGCCGATCGTTATCGTCAAAAGCCCAAACAAGCGGAAAGTTACCAAGAGGAAATCCAGCAAAATTCCTGGCCAGGACTAGTGGACCAGCTGCTTAGCTCGATTCACCGCGCTTAAATTTGTGAAAAAGAATTGTTTTGTTTACCTGAAAACGGTATAATCATTGTGAGGAAACGCTTTCTGAGGAGGGATATTTTGCAAAAATACATCTATAATTTTAAAGAAGCTAATGGGAAGATGGTCGAGAGTCTCGGGGCTAAGGGAGCCAGCTTGGCGGAAATGACCAAGGAAGGCTTGAATGTTCCTAAGGGCTTCATTATTTCGACAGAAGCCTGTCAGAACTACTTAGCCGGTAACCAGCAGGGCTTGAGCCCAGCCATTGATGCAGAATTGGAGAAATATATTAAGGGATTAGAGAAGCGGACGGGTAAGTCCTTCAATGATCCGAACCACTTGCTCCTGGTTTCCATCCGCTCGGGGGCGGCCTACCACCTGCCGGAGAACCGAGAAAGTATCTTAAATGTTGGTTTGAATGACAAGAATGTGGAGCATCTGGCCCGCAGTACCAAGAATCGGCGCTTCGCTTATGACTGTTACCGCCGCCTCTTGCAGATGTACGGGCAATCGATCTATGGGATTGACCGGGAGTGCTTCCAAAGTAAATTGGATGCGGCCAAGGCAGAAGAAGGGGTCGAACGGACCCAAGACCTGTCTTATAACCGTTTGCGTCTCTTGGTCAACCAATTTAAAGAGGTCTACACAGACGAGCTAGGAATTTCCTTCCCACAAGTGGTGACGACCCAGATTGCTGATGCGATCAAGGCAATCTATAAGAATTGGGATTCAGACTACATGCGTGAACAAAGAAGTCAGCTTAACCTGCCTGAAGACTTGGGCACTGCCGTCATCATCCAAGAGATGGTCTTTGGCAATGCGGGTGAAGAGTCAGGAACAGGGATTATTGTGGTCCACCAAGACCAAGACGAGAAGGAACTCGAAGGCGAATTCTTGCTCCGAGGTCAGGGAGAAGATGTGGTGATTGGGAGTGGCGAACCCATGTCCCTAAGCCAGATGAAAGACTACTTCCCAGAAAATTATGACTACCTGGTAGAAGCTGTCGCTACGATGAAGACCTTCTACAAGAAGTTGGAGAACTTGGAATTTACCATTGAAGATGGGCAGAGCTTTATTCTAGAAGCCCATGGTCGCTAAGTTTAATGATGGAGACTGGGACATGGTTCTCGGTCTCTTTTTTTCTTTGCCTTATTCATAGGAAGCCAGCTTAAATGAATGAAACATGGAAGTCCCTTTCATTGGGCCTGGCCATGTTTTATTTTTTTGCAGAACGGGATCTCTCTATCCTAGCACTGGTCGGCTTTTGCTCGCGTTTGTTGTTTATTTTAGAACGTATACAATAATTGTTGGGAATCCGCGTCAATATAACGCTTACAAAGTAAAATCTTTCAAATAATCAAGCAAAAGCATTCCAATTAAGAAGAAGATTTGCTAGGATTATTAAATAGTAATCGAAAGTGTGTTTAATTGAATGCATGTGTTTGGGGGGCAGAAAATATGTCAAATCGAATTGGTGGCAAGCGGAAGATTGGTCTCGTGCCCCGTCTTGTCATTGCCATTATTTTAGGGATTATTGTGGGACAATTGAGCTTTATTCCAGAAATTGTCTTTCGTGTCTTTATTACCTTGTCATCTATTTTTAGTTCTTTTCTAAATTTCATTATTCCCTTCATGATTCTAGGCTTCGTGGTTCGAGGGATTGCTGACCTGGCACACGGGGCAGGGAAGTTATTGGGGATCACAGTCATCACAGCCTATATTTCGACAGTGATCGGTGGCCTCCTAGCCTATTTCGTTTCTGTCAACCTCTTCCCACTCTTTATTAGCGAGGAATTGGTTGCTAACGTAACAGAAGCTGGGCCCGGTCTAGAACCCATTTTTACCATTCCCTTGGAGCCTTTCTTTGGTGTTACGGGGGCAATCATCTTTGCCTTCATCATGGGCTTGGGGATTTCTTGGTTACGTGGCCATGACCAAGGCCAGGCCTTGTATGAGATTTTTACAGACTTTGGCGACATCATCGTTAAGGTGCTCAATACCATCATTATTCCCCTCTTGCCCTTTTATATTTTTGGCAACTTTGTGAATTTGAGTTATAGCGGCTCGGTCTTCTCGATTCTTAATGTTTTTTGGAAGGTTTTCCTTGTTGTTCTCGTCCTCCACTTCTTCTATGTGGGCTTGCTCTTCTTAATTGCAGGAACTTACGCCGGCAAAAGTCCCGTCATGTTGATCCGCAACCAGATTCCAGGCTACATGACGGCCCTAGGCACCCAATCTTCAGCGGCTACCCTACCGGTTAACCTGAAGTGTGCTGAGAATAATGGGATTTCAGAGGATATTGCGAATTTCGTTGTGCCCCTGGGGTCAACGATTCACATTGCGGGATCGATGATTACGATTACCTCTTGTGCGACCACCCTGCTCCTTATGTATGACTTGCCCCATGATTTCACACTCATGATCGGCTTCATCATGATGTTAGGGGTTGCCATGGTGGCAGCGCCAGGAGCCCCAGGCGGTGCCATCATGTCGGCCCTGCCTTTCCTGCCGATGATCAATATCACGAGTGAGACCATGAACCAATTAATGATTTCGCTCTACATCACTCAGGACAGTTTCGGTACCGCCGCCAATGTGTCCGGCGATAATGCCATTGCTGTCTTCGTGGATAAATTCTACAAAGATCATATTAAGAATAAATAGGTAAAAATATTCTATTGGTGAGCATGCGTTACGCTTTTGAATTTGGTCCTTGAAGAGCCATGGCACCGGCTCGAGTCAAAGTCTCTCGCCTAGCAAGTCTCAAACGGTTCGTAAGGCTTACGCCAACGATCCGTAATTCGCTTTGCTTGCTTGTTCATGGCTAAGGACCAACTTCAACGCTTCACTACTGCTCAAAAGTAATCTGCATAATTTTTTGATCACTAGTCACCTATACTAAAAACTATAAAATTAACTAATAAAAAATAGCGCCAGCCTTCAGATTTGAAAAAGGGCTGGCGCTTTTGCCTATACAAAAAAAGCCTCATGCCGCCCCTTCTAATGGGATTGGCATGAGGCGAGTTTTTTGAATTTATGAAGCTTGGTTAAATTGCGCATTGTAGAGGGCGTAGTAGAAGCCCTGCTTGGCCATAAGCTGGTCGTGGTTGCCCTTCTCAATGATGCGGCCAGCGTCGAGGACGATGATCTGGTCGGCATCTTGGATGGTGGAGAGGCGGTGGGCAATGACGAAACTGGTCCGTCCTTTGAGCAGCTTGTCTGTGGCTTGCTGGATGAGTTTTTCGGTTCGAGTATCGATATTGGATGTAGCTTCATCCAGGATGAGGATCTCAGGGGTGGCTACCAAGGCCCGGGCAATCGTGATGAGCTGGCGTTGGCCTTGGGAGATGTTGGAGGCATCCTCGTTGATAATGGTGTCGTAACCATCGGGCAGCTTCTTGACGAAGTCATCCACATGGGCGGTTTGGGCGGCGGAATAGACTTCTTCAGGTTCAGGCACCCGCCCCTGGGCCCCATAAGCGATATTATCATAGATAGTGCCGCGGAAGAGCCAGGTGTCTTGGAGGACCATGCCCATTTGTTGGCGGACCTCACCCCGACTGTAGTCCCGGATATCCACGCCGTTGATTCGAATGCTGCCTTCATTGACTTCATAGAAGCGTTCCAAAAGGTTGATCAGGGTGGTTTTTCCAGCTCCTGTTGGGCCGACAATCGCAATCATTTGGCCGGCTTCAACATCTAAGCTGAAGTCTTTGAGGATCATCTGGTCGGCATCATAACCGAATTGGACATCTTGGAAGCTGACCTTGTAGTCTGTCTCTTGAGGGGCTAGGCCAGATTCGATGATCTCCATATCGTCTAATTCCAAGAATTCAAAGATCCGTTCAGCTGAGGCGAGGGTGGATTGAATTTGGTTGACGATAGAGGATAGTTGGGAGACGGGTTGGAAGAGCTGTGGGTTATACTGCATCAGGGCTTGGACATTCCCTAGGGACATGCGGCCGTTGACGACAGATACCCCTCCAACGAGGGCGATTAGGACATAGCCCACATTCCGGATAAAGTTAACGGAAGGGAACATAATCCCAGCGATGAATTGGGCCTTCTGTGAAGTATCATAGTAGGCTTCTGTTTCATCTTCGAATTTTTCCAATTTATGTCTTTGTTGGTTGAAGGCCTTGATTTCAATCTGGCCGTTGTAGTCTTCTTCAATCAGTCCGTTGATGGAGCCTTGCAGGCGTTGCTGGTTAGCGAAGAGTCGCTGGGAGATAGGGGTGATGAAGCTGACCATGACAATGGTGAGAGCGACGGCCCCAAGCATCATCCCACCAATCCGCGGACTGATGGAGACAATCATGATGGCTACCCCGATGAAGAGGGTGGTCGACATGATGGCCTGGGAAATATTTTGTTGCAGGGTGGCGGCAATATTTTCGATATCATTAATGGCCCGGCTGAGGATCTCACCATTGGGCGTTTGGTCTAAGGTCGAGATGGGAAGGCGGTTGAGCTTATCGCGCATGGCCTGGCGCAATTCGGAAATCGTGCCTTGGACGGCCTTGCTGAGCAGGAAGTTCTGCAGGTAACGCCCCAGCCCGGTTAATAGGTAGAGGATGGCGACTTTGATCAGGATGCTGATAATGCCATCGAAATCAATAGGATAGCGCATCTGACCGTTGACTTCTTGTAAACCCTGGCTAACCCCATCAGCAATCAGAGTCGTCGCTCCCCCTAGGATTCGCGGCGCAAAGATCTCCGTCACTGAGGCGAAGACAGAGAAGAAAATAACGGCAAAGAAGGTATACTTGTGTTTGCCGAGAAAGCGGATCAGTTTGCGCAAGGCACTAAAGGTTGACCTTGGTTTCACTTCTTTACTCATTAGTCAGTTACCTCCTTTAATTGGGATTGGACAATGGAACGATAGATCGGTGTATCTTCTTGTAGGCTCTCATGGGTACCGATACCGGCGATACTGCCGTTGTCATTGAGGGCGATGATCAGGTCAGCATCCGAGATGGTGCTGACACGTTGGGCGATGATCAGGTTGATGGTCTCGTCATCCAAGTTCTTGAGGGCCTGGCGCAAGTTGGCGTCCGTTTGGGCATCGAGGGCGGAGAAGGAATCGTCAAAGACATTAATGGGCGATTGCTTGATCAAGGCCCGGGCAATACAGAGACGCTGCTTCTGTCCCCCCGAGAAGTTGGAGCCGCCTTGTTCAACCCGCCGGTCTAATTGGTCAGCGAAGCTAGAAACAAAGCCCGCTGCCTGGGCGGTCTCAAGGGCCTGCCAGATCTCTTCATCTGTCGCATCGCTCTTGCCGGCCAACATATTTGACCGGATAGTGCCCCGGAAGAGGTTGGCTTTCTGTGGGACATAGGCGATGTAGCGGCGCAGGCTCTTGAGGTTGATGTCCTCTAGCAAGTGGCCGTTGACACGGATTTCACCGGAAGTCCGGTCATAGAAACGCAGGAGCAGGTTAGCGATGGTTGACTTCCCAGAGCCCGTTCCGCCGATAATTCCCAGGGTCATTCCTGGTGTCAGGTGGAAGTCGATATCCTCAAGAACATTAGATTCTGCTCCATCGTAGGCAAAGTGTACATGGTTGAAGTCCACTTGTCCGGCCTCGTCTAAAGAGAGGACCTGGCCGCCATTCTCTGGCGAATGGATCTTCTCAGGTGCTTCCAAGACTTGGTTCACCCGTTCAGCCGAAACTTGGGCCCGGGGAATCAGGACGAACATCAAGCCGATAAACATGAAGGAAACCCCCATGATAGCGGTATAAGAGATAAAGGATAGGATGACCCCTAAGTCCAAGGCCTGGTTAGAAACCAAGCGGCCCCCATACCAAACCAGAAAGACCGTGGTCAGGTTGAGGGTGGTCATCATGACAGGAATCAAGAAGGCCAGGCGAATCTGAGCACCGATGGCGGTTTGCCGGTAGTCATCATTGGCTGCCCGGAAACGGTCAGATTCATAGCTGTTCTTATTGAAGGCGCGGATCACTCGGACCCCTGTCAGGCCTTCGCGGAAGACCAGGTTCATCCGGTCTACCTTTTTTTGCATGGAACGGAAGAGGGGGGAGGCTGTATAGATCACGATCCCGATCGCAATGGCGATAATGGGGATGGTGGCTAGGTAGGTCTGGCTCATCTGTGGGCTGGCCTGGTAAGCCATCGTGATCGAAGCAATTAACATAGCGGGAGACAAGAGGAACATTCTAAGGACCATCATCGTAGTCAGTTCAATCTGCACAATGTCAGAAGACGACCGGGTAATCAGCGAGGCATTACCGAATTCGTCGTAAGTGTCCTTGGATAGTCGTTGTACTTTGGCATAGAGGGCATTCCGCAAGTCGCGACCCAGGCCCTGGGAGGCTTTAGAAGCAAACCAGATATTAGCTAGGGCAGAGCCGACGATGAGGAGGGTCATGATGAACATTTGCCCAGCGACGGCCCAGATGGCATCGAAGTCACCACGGGCAACCCCCTCATTAATCAAGCGCGCTGTCAGTGTCGGCAGGAGTAATTCCGTCACGCCCTGCATGAAAGCAAAGAAGACACTGAGTAGAATCAGCGATTTGGGCACGCGTTTCAAGAGTTTAAGCATGGATGATCACCTTTCTTTCCATAGATAATAAATTGATCGCGAATGTCGGTTAATTGGTCTAAGCTGGCCTCGCGCTCTTGGTTGGATAAGCCAGCGCAGACTTCCTCTTCTAAATCCTTAAAGATCCCATTAATCTTCTCCACCTGCTTAAGACCCGCATCGGTCAAAAAGATTTGTTTTTGCCGACTATTGGCGGAAGCCGTTTGCCGATAAAGATAGCCACGATCTTCTAACACATTGAGAATGTTGCTGATCGTGGCCTCGTGTTTACCGAGATAAGAGGCAAGTGAACGCTGGATAGGCCCGGACTCTCTGTAGATGTAGTGGAGAGTTTGGGCCTGAACAGGGTTGAGGTCAACTTCTTTTAAGCGTTCGAAGAGATACTTCTTCTGTAAATTTGCCAATTGAAAGATTAAATGGGAAATGGATACTACTTGGTCAGTCACTCGTCCATCTCCTTCTAACATGATAATGATATGTGCTACTAATCTATCATAACGAATTATACTTGTAAATACAAGTGATTTGATTTAAATGATAAAATTTACACAATACTTACCTAAAACAGGCTAAAAGTTTACAATTATTCGCTACAATAAGTTAAAGGGCGGCATTCTGAAAAATCGAATGTTGCTCTTTTTGTAAAATGATGCTGTGAGCATGCGTTCCGCTTTTGCTCGAAATTAGCTGATAGAGTGAATATTATTTTTCCTAGTCCCCATTTAAAAAATATATAAGGGCTCTTTTTTTGTCCTTTAATGATAAAATAGAATTAAATTAAAGGAGGATGATTGAAATGGCAGAAAGTGTCAAAGATCCGAATTGTGGCTACTGTGTTCAAGGCGAACCGCTTGCTCAATTTGGCTACTTAGTGGGCGAATTGCCCCATAGCCTGGTGATTATCTTTAAGGAACAGTCCCACCCAGGTCGTTTGATTGTGGCTTATAAGGAACATGTGAGTGAATTAGTGGATATTTCAGATGAAGAACGTGATGCTTACTTCGCTGAAATTGCCCAAGTCGCCCAAGTGATGCATGAACTTTACCAGCCAGATAAGATCAACTACGGCGCTTACGGGGATGGCGGGTCTCACCTCCACTTCCACTTGGTCCCTAAGTATGAAGGCGAAGTGGAATGGGGCACACCCTTTGCGATGAACCTGGACCAAAAATATCTAACAGATGACGAATATGAAGCCATGGCGAAGGAATTGCGCCAAGCCTTAAAGCTATAAGAAGGTCTGATTGAAAGACAAAAAGGCAGTGAATGAGCGGTTGAACGGTCATTCACTGCCTTTTGTTACCTAACTGTTCATCGACTATTAAGTCCTAGTCTTCGGCTTCTGTATCAGGAGCGGCTCGGTGGGTGGCATCCAAGATGGACACACGTTGTCGGTCTTCTTCGAGGACCTTGAACTGCCAATCGCCGACACTGAAACGGTCACCTTTTTCGGGTAACTTCCCGATGTGGTGGACGACGAAACCGTTGACTGTATGGAAGAGCTCGGGTTCTTCTAAGGGCAAGTTGAGAATAGGCATGGCCTTGTCAATGGCACAGCCTCCGCTAAATTGATAGTGTTCTTGGGGAATCAAGACATCGATGTCATTGAAGACCACGTCATCTTCATCCCAAATCTCGCCGACTAATTCTTCGAGAACATCTTCCATGGTGGCAATCCCCATGACCCCACCGTGTTCGTCACGGACAACGGCCATATGAACCTTCTGCTTCTGCATCTTGCGCAGGAGGTTGGCTAATTTAATCGATGGGGGAATGAAGAGCACATCTGAAAGAATGCTCTGGAGGACAACGTTCTGGCCACGCTCATGCTTGGCGCGGAGGTAGCGGTTGAAGTCCCGTTCGTGTAGGGCCCCCAAGACATTGTCAATGGTCTCATCATAGATCACCAGACGTGAATAAGGGTGGTCCATAAAGGCTTGGTCAATCTCCTGGTCGCTGTCGTGGATATCTGCTGCAACCAGGTCAATCCGCGGGGTAAGAATTGATGAAACGGTTCGGTCGTCGAAGTTAATTGCCGCCTTGACCAAACGTTGCTCATCGTATTCGATTGAGCCCCCAACTCGGGCTTCGTCCACCAAAGATAAGAGTTCTTCCTCGCTGATCCCTTCCTGGCTTTCAATGGGAACCACACGTTGGACCATCTTCTGCCAGAGATTGATCAACCAGACCAGGGGTTTCATGACCCACATAATGACACGTAGGATAGGGGTCGAGAACTTGGCAAATTCTTCTGGCATGAGCTTGGCGATCAACTTGGGGGTGATTTCTGAACAGAGCAAGAGGATGACCGTCGTTGCAACAGTTGAAATCGTGGCCCCATAGCGCGGGAACCAGACCAAGAGAACCACCGTTGCGATGGCAGATGCCCCGATGTTTACAATATTATTCCCGATCAAGATCGTTGACAGTAAGGATTCAAAGTCTTCCTGTAAATTGAGGGCCTGTTGGGCGCGCTTATCCCCATTGTCCGCCTCATTCTGCAAGCGAATCCGGTTCAAAGACGTAAAGGCAGTCTCTGAAGCAGAAAAATAAGCCGATAAGATCACACATAAGATAAATATGGCGATACTCCCGACGTAACTCTCATCCATTCTATAATTCCTCCTATAAATTCTAAGATAAACACTATCTGAGCCCCTAAGGAAAAGGAGCTGAGATAGTGTTCGATTTCGTATAAAATATTCTAAAATTATTGTATCATGAAATTATGGGAAAGCCTATTTATAGGAAAGTAAAAATATTTAAAGATCAGTAGGAGTCAATATAAAACTCACAAAAAAATAATTAAAAGAAAGTAAAAGAAATAACTTGAAAGCAAATGAAGTTTAGCGTACAATATGATTTAGGAGGACAAGAAATGTTAGCACAGGAGCGTTTAGACCGGATGGCTGATTATCTAAAGCTTGGCCAGTCTGCCACTGTTAAGGAATTAGCCCAGGAATTTGGGGTATCAGAAGTAACCATTCGAAAGGACTTAAATGAACTCGAAAGCAAAGGGCTCATTGAGAAAGTTTTCGGCGGAGCGATCTGGCTGGGTCCAGAACAGTTGATCCGATCAGAAATTAAACCTGATGTGAAAGCAGATACCCGTCAAGAAGATAAGGCGCGCTTGGTGGAAGCTGTCCTCGAGAATATTTCATTAGGAGATAGTCTATTCTTGGATAATGGGACAACCAATCGCTTGTTAGTGGCCAAGTGCCGGCAATATTATGAGGTTTTAACCATCATTACTTGTGATTTAAACATTGCCCTTGAAGCGACCCAGGCACCCAACTACCGGGTCATCCTCTTAGCGGGTGAGTTATCCAATCTATCGCAGACGAGCCGGGACTTTGCTGAAGTTGATCGTTTGCGCGCTTACCGTGTTGATACAGCCATTATGGGCTGTGATTCCTTCTCCAAGGAAGGGGTCTATACGACCTCCAATGAGAAGGCCGCACTCAAGTCCTCGGCTCTAGGCATCGCTAACCACCGTATCTTGCTGGCAACGGGTGAGAAGAGCCGCCGTCGCAGTCTCTTGCGTTATGCAGAGATGGCGAGCTTTGATCACTTGTATACCAGTCAAGATGCTGACTTGGACGGCTTGCATACTATCAGTCACTTAGAAATAAAAATCTGTTAAGGAGTGTATGACAATGACTAAAGAATATGTTGTATTGACCATGGGCGATCCAGCGGGTATCGGCCCCGAAATCGTTTGTAAATCCTTTGCCAAAGAAGAAGTCTTCGCCGAAGCTAATGTGGCGGTTGTAGGAGACGCGGATATCCTAAAATTAGCCAACGATATTTGCCAGACCGGACTGACTATCCATCCGATTACTTCCTTTGAAGAAGGCAAGTATGAAGCTGGTACCTTGGATGTCTTTGACCTAGACAATGTCAATATGGAGACCTTCGAATGGGGGAAAGTATCGGCTGAATGCGGTCAAGCTTCTTATGATTACATTAAGAAAGGCTATGAATTAGCCAAGGATGGCCAAGCTGCAGCCATGGTTACGACAACCATCAATAAAGAGTCCTTGTCAGAAGCTGGAATCAAACAGTTGGGGCACACCGATATCCTCCAAGACTTGACCGGCGTTGATGAACCACTCACCATGTTTGAGGTCAAGGGTCTGCGCGTGACCTTCTATTCTAAACACGTTTCCTTGAAAGAAGCCTGCGACTTAATTTCTAAAGAAGGGATCAAGCATTACACCAAACGGACCATGGAAGCCCTCAAAACTCTAGGGGTTGAAGATCCTTCTGTAGCTATTGCTGGACTCAATCCACACTGCGGTGACGGCGGGCTCTTCGGCCGTGAAGAGATTGATTCCATTATCCCAGCTGTGGAAGAAATGCAAGCTGAAGGGGTGAAGGTTTATGGGCCAATTGGTGCCGATTCCGTCTTCCACCAAGCCTTAATGGGTAAGTATGACGGCGTGCTCTCGCTCTACCATGACCAAGGTCACATTGCTACGAAGATGGTCGACTTCGATCGGACCATTTCCATTACCCATGGCCTGCCTTTCCTAAGAACTTCGGTTGACCACGGGACAGCCTTTGATATTGCAGGAACAGGCGTAGCGGATGAAATCAGCTTAGATGAAGCCATTCGCCTAGCTTGCCACTATTCTGGTCGCTTCAAAGCGGCGCATGACCAAGCTTAAATGATTATAAAGGATGGGCCGAGGTCTTTTGCCAGGGACCATCCTTTTCTATTAGCTAAAAATGAAAACGCTTTAATACAAGGGGGATATTTATGCGTACTTTAATTATTGCGGACGATATGACAGGGGCCAATGTGTCCAATTCATCGCTCGCCAAAAACGGCTATAAAGTTGGAACTATTAACAATACGGATTGCATAGGAGATTATGAAAATTATGATGCCCTAGGTGTGCATACGGATTCACGGGGAATGGAGGCAGAAGCCGCCTACCAAGCGGTGGCCGATAAGATGCAGTCTGTCCAAGACTTGAAGGTAGACTTCTATAACAAACGGATCGACTCCACCATGCGTGGCAATTGTGGGGCGGAACTGGATGCCATCTTAGACCAAGTCGGTGAAGAAACCCTGGCGATTGTGGTAGCCTCTTATCCCGATTCAGGGAAAATTGTGATTGGAAACTATATGTTGGTGGATGGGGTGCCCTTAGAATTAACCGATGTCCGCAACGACCCAACAGCTCCCGTTGATTCATCCAAGATTTCGACCATCTTTAGGGAGCAGACCAAACGTGAAATCGGCGTCATTACAGTTGAAACCATTATGCAGGGCAAGGAAGCCATAACAGACACCATGTTAGCGCTCAAGGCTAATGGGGCTCAGATCATTGTGGTCGATGCCTTTACGAATGAAGATATTGAGACGATTGCCCAAGCAACCTTGGCCATGGACCAGCCCTTTGTTGCCGTAGACCCAGGCCCCTTCACTTATTATCTGGTCAAGAATTCAAGTCAGGACACGGGCGTGAAGACTAAACAGAAGATGCTCTTCACGATTGGTTCGGTCTCTACCATCGCCATTGCCCAGATTGCCCGCTTCCGTGCTGAATTCGCGCCTTATGTCGTTAAGATCCAGGCAGAGGACTTACTCTATGACGGACCTTGCCAAGAGGAAATTGACCGGGTCAAGACCAAGGTTCTCCAACACCTAGACGATAATCAAATGTTCCTTGTAGCTACCATGATGCAGAAGGAAGATAAGTTAGATCTAAAAGAAGCGGCTCAAAAAGCAGGCCTAAGTGTTCGCCAAGCTTCTGAGCGCATCAGTGACAAGGTCGCAGAAATTGGCTCACAAATCGCCTTAGCCATGGGCGACCAACTAGGTGGCGTTTACACCTCTGGGGGCGACATTACCAAGGCCTTCCTAGAGAAGACTGGGACGACCGGTATTCAGATCAAAGATGAAGTCATTCCTCTGGCAGTTTATGGGACCATCATGGGTGGAGCCCTCGACCACAAGAGTATCATTACTAAGGGTGGTCTAATTGGTGACGAATATACCCTCTATGAATGCGCAGACTTCCTAGCAACCAAGATTGCCAGCAATTACTATGTAGAAGAAGGTGTTCACCATGTCAGCTAGTACACAGATTATCCTTGCCTTGATCTTTGCTATGGTTCTCTTGATCTTCATGTTGACGAAGACTAAGATCCATGTCTTCCTAGCTCTGATTATCACCAGTCTACTCACTGGTATCCTGGGCGGAATGGACCCGATAGAAACTGTTAATACGATTAAAGAAGGTTTCGGAAGCACTCTTGGCAACTTAGGGATCCTCATTAGTTTCGGGGTTATGATGGGTAAATTACTCGAAAAATCCGGGGCTGCCGAAAAGATTGCTCGTAGCTTCTTGAAGGCCTTCGGTAATGGGAAGGAAGAAATGGCAGTCAATGTGACGGGCTACATCACCTCCATGTCCATCTTCTGTGTGCCAGGTTTTGTCATCCTCTTCCCTCTACTTAAAGTAATTTCACGTGCCAAGCGCAAGTCTATTGTCTCTCTAGCTATTGCGACAGCTGGTGGCCTGGTCCTCACCCACTCTATCGTTGTCCCAGCAACGGGGCCGATTGGAACAGCAGGAATCTTTGGGGCGGATCTCGCACAGATGATGTTCTGGGGCATTGTCATTACTATTCCTATGGCTATCGCCCTGGTGATCTATGCCCGCTATATGGGCAAGCAGATTTACCGCCTGCCTGATGAGAGTGGAGAAGGCTGGTTAGAAGGCGACCAAGCACGGGCATTGACGAGCCAAGAAATTGCCGAAGAACAGACTGACCAGCAAGAATTACCTGGAACCTTGGTGTCCTTTGCCCCGATTATTGTGCCAATCCTCCTGATTCTGGCAGGGACTTTCGCAAGCCAGGCAGAGTCTAGCTCCTTCTTCATCCAAACGATTGCTTTCCTAGGCCAGCCGGTCTGTGCTCTGGGGATTAGCTTGCTCATAGCCATTATCTTCCTCAGTCGGTCGATGACCCGAGACCAGGCCTTGGCCTTCATGGACGAAGGCATTGCAGGTGGGGCTAAGATCCTCTTAATTGTCGGTGCTGGTGGCGCCTTAGGAACCATTGTCAATGCTTCTGGCGCTGGTGACGTGATTGCCAATTATATTGCGGGAACAGCTATCCCGCCAATTCTCCTGCCACTAATTATTTCTACCTTGGTGCGTTTCATCCAGGGGTCGGGGAATGTTGCTGCCATGACCGCTGCTTCCATCACAGCTCCTATTATGGCAACCCTAGGAGTGAGCCCTGTCTTCGCTGCCCTGGCAGCTTGTGTCGGTTCCATGTTCTTCTCCTACTTTAACGATTCCTACTTCTGGACCATCAATGAACTAATCGGTAACGAGAAGGTCAAAGATCAGATCCGGACCTGGTCCATTCCAACCACGATTTGCTGGGCTATCGGAGCGGTGATGATCCTCGTCCTAAACGCTTTCTTTGGTTAAAAATTCAACCACCTGAATATGAAAAATCAGGTGGTTTTTCTTTTTAATTATATTTTCATTGAGTTTACTAGAAAGGATGATTTGCTTTCCAGCTTTCTTTGTCTCCATTATAATAGTCCCCGAGGTGATAAGATGCGAAAGAGATATTTAATGGTCTTCGCTATACTTGGCCTACTAGTCCTCGGGGGCTGCCAGGCCAAGCAAGACCAAAGCAAAGTCTATAAGATTGGCGTTGCTACGGATCGGGCGGCGGAGATTTTCCGCCATGTGGGCGAGCGCTTGGAGAAGGAAGAGGGCATTCAGATTGAGCCAATTGTCTTCAGCGACTTTGTCCAACCCAATGTCGCCCTGGCTGAGGGGGATATTGCGGCCAATGCCTACCAGTATGCGCCCTTCTTGGCTGATTTTAACCAGTCCCACCAGACGGACTTGGTGCCCTTGGGTTACTTGTCTGTTGAACCTATGGGAATTTGGGCCAGTGCGGGTATCGAGAGCCTGGACCAGGTGCCTGAGGGCGCGCGGATTGCGGTGACCAATGACCCGATTAATACCGGCAATGCCCTGATCCAGCTGGAGAAGGCAGGGCTCCTGACCTTGAAGGACTCAGCGGGAGCGTTACCGACCCAGGATGATATCGCCAGCAATCCCAAGCGACTGGAATTTATTGCAATGGATGGTGGCCAAGTGCCCCGTGCCTTGGGCGATACCGAACTCATCCTGACTGGGGTAACCATTGCCAGTGAAGCCGGCTTGGCTAAGGAATCGGCGATTTACTTTGAAGACACGTCCAATACGTCCAAGCTCTTCCGCTTGAATTTCGTCGTGCGCCGGGAGGACCTAGATGACCCCATCCTAAGAAAAATTCTCGATTACTACCAAAGTGAAGATACGGTGCGTTATGCCCAAGAGACGGGCTCGGGGACCTTCTATCCTGGCTGGGGACCAGGCGAAGATGCGACCAGGGACTATGATGCTTTCGTCCAAGAGGAGGCTTAAAAAGCAACGAGTTAATAAGGCCTAGCCGCTTTGGCTAGGCCTATATATATATATATGTTATGATGAGGGAAATGTAACTTATGTAAAGCAGGATTGGTCCTGCTTTAGACTGGATGATATAGAAAGGAGAGCTTATGGAAGTCGAAATTAGTCACTTAAGTAAGCGCTACCGAGGGAATAATTTTTATTCCCTCAAGGACGTGAGCCTGTCGATACATGAGGGGGATATTCTAGGCCTTATCGGTAAAAATGGGTCTGGTAAGTCAACCCTTCTTAAGATTATAGCCAAAGCCCTGAGACCGACTGAGGGCCAGGTTATATTGGATGGGGAAGATCTATTCTCTCGTCCTGGACGTCTGGACCGCTGTGGCCTATTGATTGAGACAGTTTTTTATCCTCAATTAACAGTGGAAGAAAATTTAGATTTCTTGATTAAACTCCACCATGATGAGGCCTATCGAAAGAATATTCGCCCTCTGTTGGAATTAGTCGATTTGTGGGAACGCCGTAAGGATAAGCCTTCAAGTTTTTCTTTCGGAATGAAACAGCGTCTAGCCTTGGTTATGGCACTAGTGAATGAGCCAGACTTTATTATCCTGGACGAACCCTTCGTGGGCTTAGATCCTCTAGGGGTTGAGAAGCTTATCGAAGTTCTACAAAAAGCGGCGATTCAAAAGGAAACCAGTATGATTATCTCTAGCCACCAGCTCAATGAATTGAAGGCCATCTGCAATCGTTATGTCTATATTGATGAGGGTCAGCTGACGAAAAGCTTTGGCCAAGAAAGTGACCGCATGAATATTATTTTAAGCCGGAAAATTAACTTGGAAGATTATTTAAGTTCAGACTTACTAGCAGTTGTGGAGCTCTTGGGGGATGAACGCACGCTTACTATCAGTTCCCAGGCTAGCGGTGAGCAGCGCAATGCGATTTTGGGACATTTGGCCCAAGAACAATTGATCCAAGACATACAGCAGGGTGCAGGTTTAGATTCTTACTTTAGGGGGGGGAAGGCTAGATGGGACATTTAGTTAAAGGACAGGCAGGTTTAATTGCCAAGGAGAAGGAGAGTCGTTTATTTGTTGCTTTTGCGGCTTTTCCATTATTATTGATTATTGTTCGCCTATTCAATACGAATTTCATGCAGCTATCAGCTGAGTCAGGAAGCATGGATTTTATGACTTTTTTTGAAGCGGTTATCTATGTGCAATATAATTTTGCTTTGCCTACCATTGCTTTGATTTACTTGGTATCGGTTAATGTCGGAGAAGAGATTAGAAATAAGATCCTCTATCTTTATAAAGATATTCCTAAAGCTAAGCTCCTTTCAGCCAAGCATCTGACTTTAATCGGTACTTATGGTTTTTATGTGCTCTTGACTTTCTTAGCCAGTCTATTTACTTACTATACGAGTTTGAGGCAAGAAGATTTTACCACGGGAGAATTCATCGGGGCTCTTACCTGGACTTCTGATGCTTTGGCTGCTCTGGGGATTATCTTGATGAGTATTATCATCATCTATCTCGCCAGTGCCCTTTCCATTCATTTTAGCAATGGTTTAACGACGACTTTGGCTGTACTCTTCTACTTATTCTCTTTAGTTGCCTCTGGAATCGATTTTACCCGTTATCTCTTTCCAACAGGTTTTGTCGCTTTCTATAACGAGCAAAATGCGGGAACTATCATACTCTTAATGTTCCTTTGCTTCTTCGTTTGGGTGGGGATTCTAAACTTCCTCGCCCAGCGTGCTTATAAGCGGGCGGAATATTAAATGTTACGATAAAAATCGCTAAAGCTAGTCTTGATTTGATTAGCTTTAGCGATTTCTTTTTATTTAAGCAGATCCTTAGCCAGCTCAAAGCAGCCGATGGTAGCAGCGTTGTCTTCGAGGCCAGGGGTTTGGATGTAGCGGCTAGGGTCTGGGGTGTCGATGTAGTCATTGACTAATTCCTGGAACTGGCGCTGGATGCGGTCGAGGAGGTGGGCTTGCTTCATCACGCCACCGCCCAGGATGATCTTCTCAGGCCTTAAGATCAGACTGGTATTGTAGGCGCATTGGGCCAGGTAATAGGCTTCGATTTCCCAGTAGGGGTCTGTTTCAGGAATTTCCGACCCTGCTAGGCCGACCCGGTCTTCGATGGCGGGGCCAGCTGCCATGCCTTCTAGGCAGTATTGGTGGAAGGGGCAATTGCCGGAATAGGGGTCATCCGCGTGGGACCGGACCAGCATGTGGCCCATTTCGGGGTGGCTGAAGCCCTGGACGAACTGACCATCCTGGATGGCACCCCCGCCGATGCCGGTGCCGATGGTGTAGTAGACCAGGCTTTGGCTAGCCTGGCCAGCGCCGGCTTTGAACTCCCCGTAGGCCGCCGCATTGACATCCGTGGTCCATGCGATGGGGAGGTCAAAGTCTTGCTTAATGCGGCCAACGAAGTTATAGTTTTGCCAGGCAAGTTTAGGGGTTGAGGTGATATAGCCGTAGGTCGGGGATTCCGGATGGATATCGATGGGACCGAATGACCCAATGCCGATCGCTTGGAGGTCTTGGGCATGTTTTCGGAAGAAGTCTGAGACTTGGGCTAGGGTTTCTTCAGGTTCGGTGGTGGGGAAGCTCACTTGGTCGAGGATCGTCCCTTGGTCATCGCCGACTGAGCAGACAAACTTGGTGCCGCCGGCTTCGATTGCTGCATAGGTCATTTTATCGCACCTTTCTTTTTTGGAGTAACTTTATTCTAACATGATTTAATTTTCTGAAAGACAGAATTAACATTTCCCTTCATGCACCATGATTAAGTCTTAAAAAACCTCTCTTGGTTCTCAGTGTCGAGTCTTATCGCCTCTTCTAGTTGGCCTTGGTCTAAGCTTCTTTATTTTTTAATGCTTAATACCTCTTGGTCGAGGCTGACTTGGCCTTCGTTGACAACTTGGATGTCTTGGTAGTCGGCGGTGTTGGTGATGATTTCCATTACGGTGGGGTCATAGCCAGCGGCCTTGATAGCTTCGATGTCGAACTTGCCGATTTCTTGACCCTTAGTCACTTGGTCGCCTTGTTCGACCAGACTCTCGAAGCCTTGACCTTCTAAATTGACGGTATCGATACCGATATGTATGAGGATTTCGACACCTTCTTGGCTCTTGATTCCGTAAGCATGTTGGCTGTCATAGGCAACTGTAATTTCACCGTCAGCTGGGGCGTAGACGATGCCTTGGTCAGCGTCGATAGCTAGGCCGTCGCCCATCATTTTTTGGGAGAAGACGGGGTCGTTGACATTCTCTAGGGCAATGTAGTGACCACTAGCTGCTGGGCCAATGCTGATGGTGCCAGCGGCGGTTTCTTCTTCAGCCTCTTCTTGACTCTGACGTTCAGCTTCGGTCGCAACGGCTGCTTCTTCTTGGGCAGAGCTGCTGGCAACGGCAGCTGTTTCAGCTTCAGGCTGGGCTAATTTCTTGCGGCCATAGCCATAGGTGAAGACGAAGGAGAGCACCAAGCTGATCACGACGCCGATGAGGAAGGGGCCCCAGGAGTCGGAACGGATGGAGATAAAGCCGATTAAACCAGCTGAGCCCATGGCACTGGCCAAGACTTGGAAGTAGCCGATGAAAGCACTAGCAATCCCGGAAGCAATCATGGCACAGACGAAGGGGAAGCGGAGCTTGAGGTTAACCCCGAAGATAGCTGGTTCAGTGATCCCCAGCATGGCGGAGACACTGGAGGCAGAGGCAAGGTTCTTCACTTTCTCGTCTTTGGTCATGAGCATAACTGCCAAGCAGGCACCCCCTTGGGCCAGGTTAGCCATACAAGCGACAGGGAAGATGAAGGACCCGCCTGTCCGCGCGATATTAGCGATTAAGGTTGTCTCAATAGCTGGGAAGCTCTGGTGGAGACCGGTGATCACGATAGGGGAATAGAAGGTCCCGAAGATCCCTAGGCCAATCGCGCCGGTGGTCTGATAGAGCCAGACCAGGCCATTAGTTAAGCCGTCCGAAACAGTCCGCATGATAGGGCCGACTAGAACGAAGGTGAGGAAGCCTGTAATGATCAGGGTAAGCATGGGGGTGAAGGTGAAGTCGAAGGCAGCTGGGATCTTCTTGTGGAAGAATTTCTCTAGCTGGGCGAGGATCCAGGATACCGCGAGGACGGGGATAACCGATCCCTGGTAGCCAGCCTGGGCCACATTCAAGCCAAAGATATTCCAGAAGGGCATCTCACCCGCTGCGGCAACATTGGCGACGTCATAGCCATTGACCAATTGCGGCATGACCATGGCCATCCCCATAGCCGCTCCGAGATAGCCGTTACCACCGAAGCGTTTGGTGGCAGAGAAGCCGATGAGGACAGGAAGGAAGGCGAAGGGGGCTGAGGCAATCAGGTTGACCATATCCACCAAGTCAGCCAGGGCAGGGTACATGCCGATGACAGACTGGTCCCCGAAGAGCCCTTCTGCCGTCAGCACATTGTTGAGAGCCATGAGGAGGGCGCCACCAACCAGGGCAGGCAGAACCGGTACAAAGATATCGGAGAGGACCTTGACGAAGTCCATCAGGGGATTGGAATTCCCCTTGTCTTGGGCTACTGCCTTGAGTTCTTCCGTCGAGGTTTCCTTGGCATGGGTTAATTGGGAGAGTTCGGCATAAACTTTATCGACATCCCCCGCGCCAATGATAATCTGATACTGGCCATTCACCGAGAAGGTTCCCTTGACACCAGGGTTATTATCCAGGGCCTCCTGGTCAATCTTGTCTTCATCTTTTAGCACCAAGCGCAGACGGGTCGCACAGTGGGCGGCCGCTTGGATATTATCCGCCCCCAGTGCTTTCACAACATCTTCAGCAACTTTTCTATGGTCCATCAATATGTCTCCTTCCTTGAAAACGTTTTACTCGCCTTATATGATACGCGGAATTTATAAAATGTCAAACGTTTATCATAAAAAAGATAAATTATTTTATAAGAACAAAAAAACTCCGAATATGTTCACTTTGTTTCTGTTAAACGATTGACAGAGTAAGCGGTTTCGGCTATGCTTATCTAAAAAAGAAAGTGAGTGATGGGAATGGAATGGATCACAGACTGGACACGGGAACTGCGCTACACACCCTACGCTGACTGGCCTGAGGGTTACCAAGACTCTCTGCGCCAGTCCCAAGCAGGATCGGATTGGCGAGCCACCTACCATATTCAACCAGCGGGAGGCCTCTTAAATGACCCCAATGGTTTCTCCTACTTCAATGGCAAATGGCAGCTCTTCTACCAATACTATCCCTATGGCCCTGTCCACGGGCTCAAGTCCTGGTACCATATGACTTCTGATAACTTGGTGGATTGGGAAGACCAGGGTCTGGCCCTCCAGCCGGACACGCCATATGATTCCCATGGGGTCTACTCGGGATCAGCCCTGCCCGTTGGCGACAAGCTCTTCTTGATGTATACGGGCAATGTCCGGGATGAGGGAGGAGGCCGTGAGACCTATCAGATGGGTGCTTGGATGGATCCGAATGGCCAGATTGAAAAAATTGACCAGGTCCTTATCCACCAGCCCCAGGGTTATACCGCTGACTTCCGCGATCCTCAGATCTTTCGCCATAATGGTCAATATTGGATCTGCATTGGTGCTCAGACTGTCAACAAGGAAGGCCGAGTCCTAATGTATCACAGCGAGGACCTCCTGACCTGGGACTTGGCTAGGGAAGTGGACCTAGGCCATGATGACTTGGGCTATATGGTAGAGTGCCCCAACCTGGTCTTTATTGAAGGCCAGCCTGTCTTGTTCTTCTGCCCCCAAGGCCTCAAGCAGGAGACTGCCGCCTACTCTAATATTTATCCCAATATGTATATTATCGGCCAAGCCTTCGACTGGGAACAGTTAGCCTTTGTCGATCCAAGCCCCATGCACTTGGTCGACCACGGCTTTGACCTCTATGCTAGCCAGGCTATCCAAGCGCCAGATGGTCGGGCTCTAGCGGTATCCTGGCTAGGCCTTCCCGATATGCCAACGGTGACGGCCGAAGAAGGTTGGGCCCATTCCTTGAGCCTAGTTAAAGAATTGACCCTAGAAGATGGTCGCCTCTACCAGCGCCCTGTCGCAGAGCTTGCAGATCTCCGTCAGGGCTCAACAAGCTTTGAGATGGCTCTGGAAGCGGACCGTCAGCTCCTCCCTTCCCAAGCGCCTGGCCAAGAAGAGATCCAAGTCCAGCTTGAAGCAGGCAGTCGGGGACGTTTAGAGCTCTTTGCCAGTCCGGAAGCGGAAGGGGCCCTAGTGGTCAATTTTGATCTTGAGAGCGGGCAGCTGATTTTGGAACAAACGGCAGCAGGCTACCGTGCCCCCTCTGACTATGGTTATCAGCGGACCCTGGATCTCGCGCCGGGTCAGGCTCTCGACCTCAGGATCTATCTGGACCATTCCTTGGTCGAAATCTTTGTCAATGAGGGGGCGGAGACCCTGACCAGTCCCGTCTATCCACGGAACAAAGAAGCCAAACAAGTCTATGTTCAAGGAAGCGGCCGAGCTTCCGGCCAGGTCTGGGCCTTACGCGCAATGAAGTCCTAGGTCCAAGAGAATATTTATAGAAAGAAGTGACAAGATGGCGGTGAAATTAACAGATGTGGCCAAGCGGGCGGGGGTGTCTGCCACCACCGTATCCCGGGTCATCAATAACTACGGCTATCTTAGCCAGAAGACCATCGACAAGGTCCACCAAGCCATGGCTGATTTAAACTACCAGCCCAACCAATTGGCCCGGTCCCTGCAAGGTAAGGGGACCCAAGTGATCGGCGTGATCATGCCCAGTGTGGCCCACCCCTTCTACGGTGAGCTTGTCGACCAGATTGAGGGGCGCCTGTCCGAGCAGAACTACCGGATGATCCTCTGCGACAGTGCTGACGATCCCGCTAAGGAGAAAGCCTACCTGCGCATGCTCGTAGCCAACCAGGTGGACGGGATCATTGCGGGGGCCCATAACCTAGGCATTGAGGAATACCAGACCATCCAGGCCCCGGTGGTTTCTTTCGACCGTTTCTTGTCCGACCGCATTCCAATTGTTGGGAGCGACAACTACCAGGGGGGCGAGCTCGCTAGCCGTTTACTGGTGGACAAGGGTTGCCAAAAGATTGCCTGCCTGACTGGCTCTCTGGCTTCGGACTCCCCTACGAATGACCGTCTGGCAGCCTATGAAGATGTCATGGTCGAAGCGGGTTTAGACCAACACGTCTATTCCTTCCTGCCTAACCAGTCCCCCCTGGTCAAGCGGTCCGAAATCAAGCGCCTGCTCAGCACAGAAAACTGGGAGGGGGTCTTCTGTACCGATGACCTGACCGCGCTCTTGGTCTACCAGGAGGCCCAGGCCCTGGGCTTGACCCTGCCCAAGGATTTGAAGTTGGTGGGTTACGATGGTAGCCAATTCATGCAGGGCTATTTCCCCTATCTGACGACGGTTGTCCAACCCCTGGCAGCCTGCGCAGAACAATTGGTCCACCTGGTTTTAGACCAGATCGGCCAGGGGAAACGGGCCCAAGCCCCGGCCCCCAATTATAAGTATCCCGTTTCGCTTTGGACGGGGTCCACGGTTTAGAAAAAAAATTCAAATTATTGAAGCGACTGGGACAAAAGTTCCAGTCTTTTTTTATAAAGGGAATGCTTCTTACAAAGCGCCTTGCTTGGGTGCCGGTCGCTGTCAATCCACACTCACAAGTTCTGATTGAGGGTTAGTTTGAAGGGGAAGGCTCGGCTAAAGCCGTTCTTATCCTCTTTGCCTCCAGTCATTCAAGTCTAAACGCAACTGCTCACACCCTGTAGTCGGGCTCGCAGTTGCAGACTTGAAGTGACTTCACCCAATCGGAACGGTCGGCTAAAGCCGCCCTTTTCCGTTTGGGCTCCAGTCATTCAAGTCTAAACGCAACTGCTCACACCCTTTCTAGTCGGGTTCGGTCTGGCAGAAATAGCTCCTCTTCACAAAGATCCGCCGAAGACTTTCAGTCTTCTCTGGCTCTTTGCTCCAGAGGTCCACTTCTAGACGCGCGCCCTCACACCCTTAGTCGGGTTAGGTCTGGCAGAAATAGCTCCTCTTCACCAAAATCCGCCGAAGACTTGCGGTCTTCTCTGGATTTTGGCTCCAGAGGTCTATTTCTCCCGCCATCCCTCACACCCTTTTCTAGTCGGGTTCGACTTGGCAGGCTTGGAGTGATTTCACAAGTCCGAAACGAGCGAATGCTTCGCTCTTATCCTGACTTGCTCCAATCATCCAAGCCTAAGCGCCAAGTCTCACACCCTATAGTCGGGTTCGGTCTGGCAGCTTTCCTGTCACTTCACAAGTCTCCGCCGCAGTCTGTTAGACTGCTTTGGTGACTTGCTCCAGTGAAGGAAAGCTAAGCGCCATCCCTCACACCCTTAGATATTTACTTAAAACTTACTTAATGTTTACAGACTATTTACATGTTTCTGTTATAGTTAGTCCTAGTTAGGCCTTTTCTATAAATAAAAGGCCGATTAATCTGAAGGAGGAATCAGACCAGGTGAATTGGGATAATAAGATTAAGAAAGTTGGCCTCTTGCTGACATCGGTTTTTGTATTAGGTGCTTGTGCGGATTCAGGCAATATTGCGGAAGAAGCGCCTGCTAAGGATGCTGTGGAAGAAAGTGTAGCCTCTAGCGAGTCTGCTTCATCAGACCAAGCTTCTGAGAGCTCGGCAGAATCAGCGGAATCTCAAGAAGAAGGGGAAGAGGAAGTTGATCCGGTCTATGGGGAAGAGAATGGCTTAGACCTGATTGAACTCCAGGACGAGAAGCCAGAAGTGGCGCCTGTTCCTGTCAATAACGAACCCAACCGGATTGCGACCAATCTTTTAGAAGAAACCACAGATGCTATGGGCTTCAACTGGTATACAACAGAGAAAATGCCAGATGCCAAGGTCAAGGTATCGACCTCAGAAGACATGTCCAATCCGATCGAATTCGCAGCCGAAGCGACTGAAGTAACCTCTGAATATGCGGAACGCGATAAGGATGGCTACTATATTTATGCAGCGGCCAGCCAAGATGAGGATGGCAACTTCATCGTGGATGAGAACGGCGAACCCGAAGAAGTGAAGGGGTATTTTACCGATGAACAGATTACCCCAGATAATACCCAATGGACCTCTGAAGGCAGCTCCTTAGGTTACCTGGAACTCCAAGATGTGACTGAGTACTCTTATAAGGCTGAAGCTGATGACTTAGAGCCAGATACCCAATACTACTACCAAGTCGGTTCTGACGAGGGGGGCTATTCCAAGGTAGGGTCTTTTAGAACGTCAGGTGATAAAGGGGAGGCCTTCCAATTCATCCACTATACTGATACACAGAATGCTTACTGGAATGCCAATGTCAATAATGAGGCGGCTTATGGGGCGGACACCTTGGCCCATGCCCTAGAGGTGGCACCAGATGCTGACTTTGCCCTCCATACCGGTGACTTCGTTGAGGTGGCTGAAGTGGAAGATGAATGGGTGGATAACTTGGATATGTCCCAAGACCAAAACCTCCACCTGCCCCATGCTTATACCCCAGGAAACCACGATGAATATACTGTCTTAGGGGATGAGAAGGACTTAACGGCCTTCAATGAACATACCAATGTCCCAGTAACCAATGATGCAGTGACAGGTGGCTCTTACTATTCTTATGACTACAACGGGGCACACTTCGTTGTCTTGAACACCAACGACAACAAGGAATCGGAAGATAACCCTGAACAAGGGGCGATCGGTAAAGAACAGATGGAATGGGCTAAACAAGACATCCAAGCAGCTCGTGATGCGGGGGCCAACTGGATTATTCTTGCCTACCACAAGCCTATCTACTCTGCTTCCTACCATGCCCTCCAAGATGAAGACGTGCAAGTTACCCGGGAAGAATTCGCTAAATTAGCGGACGAGTTGGACGTGGATGTGGTGCTCCAAGGCCATGACCACAACTTAACCCGGACCAAGTCTTTAGTCTACACCAGTGACAACTTCTCTTACGGGGAAGTAGAAGACACTGAGAAGACAGAAAAAGATGGGGTGGAATACCATGTTAATCCTGAAGGCGTAACCTACATTATCCCTAACACCTCAGGAACTAAGGCCTATGATGCCATCTATATGAAGGGGGCTGACCACGTTCACAAGGTACGTCCTAAATTAGACTGGATGACCCAAGAGGATGTTGAGCTCTGGAATGGCCTCTTCGATGTGGCTGAACAACCTGATGATTCGCCTAAATTCGACCACAAACACGAAAACTACCGTCAATCTCAAAATCAAAACTTCGCTGTCTACACGGTAACTGAAGATGAATTCCTGATTGAATTCTACCAAATGGACGGTAACCTCCATGAAGGGGAAGAACGGACGGTTGAATTAGTCGATTCATATGGAATTAAGAAAGACCAATAATGAATGACTTAAGAGGGGTTCCATGTGAACTCCTTTTTTTATGCTTTTAATAGCCCCTCTAAATTGTTTTAAAGGCGGCTTTTTGTTATGATACAATTATCACATGAGGGCGAAAGGAGGCTAAGGAAATTTGAAGCAATCATCCCTTGTTTAATTTAGGATGAGCCATTGCTACGTTGGATGTAAGCATTAAGTATAGGGACGACAATTTACCTTTCGTCTCTTCCTTGCTGTTAAAGCAGGGATTTTTGGCCTTCTGCTTAAACCAGGGACTCAGTGGGATAACCGGATATACTTAGCTGGTTGCTTGAGTGAGGATCCCCAGATAGGCTGGCCCTTTTGTATATGTCAATAAGTATTAGGAATTGGAGGAAAATAATGAAAAAAGTAGTTAAATGGCTGATGGGTTTAGCCGCTCTGCTGCTTGTCTTGACAGGCTGTGGAAACCAAGAATCAGGCCAAGATAATTCAGACAATTCGACGAATGAAGCCGAAACAAGCCAGGAAGCAGAGGGTCAAACAACCCTGAAGATGTTGGTACCAGGCTATGATTCCGGCTATCTGAAGGATGAATTGGACTCAGCGATTGCCAAGTATGAAGAACAAAATCCTAAAATTAAGATTCAAGTTGTACCAGCTGGTTGGGATGAATTAAATTCAAAAATTGTTCAACTTTACCAAGCCGGGGATTCTCCTGATATCTTGATGATGGGCTCACGTTCCATCCGTCAATTCGTAGAAGAAGGGGTCTTAGAAGATCTGACACCTTATATGACAGACGATTTTAAAGCGACGCGGATTGAGAACGTGATGGATACCGCAAAAGTTGACGGCAAGCAATACGGGATTCCATTGGCCTTGAGCTCACGTGCCCTCTTCTACCGGTCAGACTTAATTGACAAGGCACCTGAAAACTGGGAAGAATTACTGGCAACGGCCAAACAAGTTCACGATGAACATGATATGTATGGTTTCGCGATTCCAACGGATGTGACCCATGGGACCGATGAAATCTTAAACTTCATCTACCAAGGTGGCGGCCGCATCATTGATGATCAAGGTCAATTCGTGATTAACAGTGAAGAGAATGTTAAAACTGGGGATTACTTGAAACAATTTGCGGATGTGATTCCAGATGCCGTGTCTACTGCTCGGAATGACCAAGTTGAAATGTTCAAGAATGGTGACCTGGCGATGTTTATTTCTGGTGGCTGGGAGAAAGAAGAAATGGATAAGGGACAAGACAAGACCCCTTATGCTGTCGCTGAAATTCCAGAAGGACCCGAACGGGCAGTGACTTTAGTGACCGATTCTTATGCCATGTCTTCAATTTCTGAACATAAGGATGAAGCTTATAAGTTTATTGAATTCTTGGGCCACGAAGACCAACAACGTCCAATTAGTGAAGCTTATAACTGGTTACCTGTGCTTAAGCAAGAGTTGGATGATGACCGCTTTAAGACAGACTTTATGCAACCCTTCCTTAGCATCTTAGACGCAGGGGTTCCTGAACCTCAAGTGTCTAACTGGGATACCTTCAATAAGGCCTTTACCATTGCTTTCCAAGAAATCTTAACCGGTCAAAAGACCCCTCAAGAAGCCTTAGACCAGGCGCAAGAGGAGGCTAGCAAGTAATGAGACAAGCGCGGATGACGCCTTACTTGCTGATTCTGCCTTGTGCTTTACTTTTAGTATTGCTATACGGTTATCCCATTGCCTTAACCGTATGGCAATCTTTTAATGAGGTTAATGTTTTCACCAATGTATCGGAATTTGTTGGCCTCGGGAACTTTAAAGAAGTCATGACGGACTCAAATTTTAGCGATACGATGGCGATTACCTTTAAGTACACGGTAGTGACGGTCTTTTTGAAGATGGTCTTTGGCTTTGGTGTCGGTTATCTCCTACATTCGGAGATTTACTTCAAAAAAATATTTACCTTTTTGGTCTTGATTCCGTGGGCTATTCCTCAAGTAGCAGCCGGAACAATCTGGCAGTGGTTGCTTGACCATCAATATGGTTATATCAACTATTATTTGATGGAGTGGCAGATTCTATCAGAGCCGATTCCCTTCCTATCCCGTCCGACAACGGCCTTCTACAGTGCCAGTGTGGTAGACACTTGGATGGGGATCCCGATGTTAGCGATGATTTTTTTGGCTGCTCTTGAAGCGGTGCCACGTAATCTCTATGAAGCGGCTGCCATGGACGGAGCAGGTAAGGTTCGACAGTTTTTTGATGTGACCTTACCGGGTATCCGAGGCGTTCTGCTGACGACCTTAGTCTTAGTAACGATTTGGACCTTTAACTCCTTTAATGTCATTTATGTCTTGACCCAGGGAGGGCCGATGCGGTCGACCGAAACATTAATTATCCGCATCTACCAAGAGGCCTTTAGTCGTTTTGACTTGGGAGCCAGTTCAGCCTTAACGGTGATTGCCGTGATTATCCTAACCTTTTTAACGGCCTTGTATTTGATGGGAGGGCGAGCACGTGACTAAAGGAAAGATTTTTCGAAGCTTTTTACTTTTGATCTTTGTTTGCTTGTCGCTTTTCCCGGTTCTGGACTTGCTTAATACCTCTTTACAGACTTATGAGCAAATTATTGCCTGGCCGCCTTCCTGGTTTGAGAACTTGCAATTTGGCAATTATGCCCAGGTCCTAGGCGGCGAGAAGTCAATCATACCGGCTTTTATCAATAGTCTCATCGTCGCCTTTTGCACCATGCTGATCTGCCTTCTGGTGGGGGTTTTAGCGGCCTATGCCTTGACGCGCTATCGTTTTGTTGGCAAGGGGGGCTTCCTCTTGATGGTGGTCGCAACGCAGATGTTTTCATCGGTGATTTTGGTGAACGCCATGTATGTCATCTTTAGGCGTTTAGGGCTTCTAGATAGCCTCTTTGCCCTAGTCGTTGCCAATACAGCAACAGCTTTACCTCTGACGGTCTTTCTCTTGTTTTCCTACTTTTCTCAGGTGCCGCTTACCTATGAAGAAGCGGCTTGGATGGATGGAAGTAGTCGTTGGCAGGCCATTTGCCATATCCTTTTGCCGATGTGCTTGCCGGGCATTGTGACCGCTGCCCTCTTTGCCTTTATTACCGCTTGGGGAGACCTAGTCTATGCCAAGACCCTAGTTGTTGCGCCTGAACTGCGGACCCTTCCCCTCGCTTTGACGGACTTCCGTGACCTTTATAAGACGAGCTGGGAGACGCAGATGGCAGCTTCTGTAGTGACCACCCTGCCACCTTTCTTGATTTTTCTAGTCATCCAGAAACACTTGGTTCGTGGGATGAGTCAACAGGGACTAAAGAGTTAAAGGAGAACAAAGATGAGTGAAATTGAACTAAGAAATATAAGTAAATCCTATGATGGGAAGACTTATTCCGTTAAAGATTTAAATCTAAAGATTCAAGAAGGCGAGTTTGTGGTTCTTGTAGGCCCTTCAGGTTGTGGTAAGTCGACAACTCTACGGATGATAGCTGGCTTGGAAGCCATCACTTCAGGCGATCTCCTGATTGCTGGAGAAAAAGTCAATGACAAGGCACCTAAAGATCGAAATTTAGCCATGGTCTTCCAGGATTATGCCCTCTATCCCCATATGACGGTCTACAAGAATATGGCTTATCCTTTGAAGATGGAGAAGCTTCCTAAGGATGAAATCGATGAAAAAATTCAAAAAGCTGCCCAATTACTGGGACTGGAAGCTTATTTGGATCGTCGGCCTAAAGCCTTATCGGGCGGTCAGAAGCAGCGGGTAGCCTTGGGACGTGCCATTGTTAGGGAGCCCCAGGCCTTCTTGATGGATGAACCTTTGTCCAACTTAGATGCCAAGCTCCGCTCGCAGATGCGCTATGAAATTTCTAAATTACATCGTCGCCTGCAAACCACTATGGTCTATGTGACCCATGACCAGACCGAGGCCATGACCATGGGCGACCGGATCGTAGTGATGGACCGGGGCGAGGTCCAACAAATTGGCTCGCCTAAGGAAATCTACGAGGAACCCGCTAATCGCTTTGTGGCCGAGTTCCTTGGGACGCCTAAGATGAATTTTGTCCCTGCCCAGGAACTGACCCAAAGCTTTGCGGCGATACCGGCTCACTTAGCCGCTAAGACAGGGGTTGATTTTGGTATCCGGCCCGAGAATTTGAGTCTCAAAGCAGGCGACCACTACCGAGTGGTTTTGATTGAGAACTTGGGTGGGACCCAGTATGTTTACTTGGAACATCAGAATTTCGCCCAACAGAACCTGATTATCGAAATTCCTAGCAAGGAAAAGGTTCAAGAAGGGAAGCTTTATGATTTGACCGTTGATGACTGGCAGAAGGTCAGAACTTTTAGCCAGGAAACGGGACAGGCAGTCAATTAATGCCAGCAGAAAAGGACGCACGCAATGCGCGAGGCGTCCTTTTTTGCTTTCTTTGTCAGTAGGGATAGGGTATCCTGGTAGTAAACAAGATTTTCTTATAAAGGAGCGTTAACCATGTCACTAGTCCTAACAGAAGATTTAATGAAATTTATTGAGCAGTCTCCCACGGCCTTCCATGCAGTGGAGGCGATGCGCCAGTTACTCTTGGAAGCGGGTTTTCAGGAGTTAATAGAAGCTGAGCCTTGGTCGTTAGAAGCTGGCAGAACTTATTTTACCACGCGCAATCAATCCAGTCTGATTGCCTTCAAGGTCGCTGAAGACTTGGCGGATTATAGCTTTAACCTGGTTGCTTCACATTCTGATTCGCCCCACTACCGCTTGAAGGAGCGGGCTGAATTGCAGGACGACAAGTACTTGCGCTTGAATACGGAGCCGTATGGGGGCATGATTGCCCAATCCTGGCTGGACCGTCCTTTGTCCTTGGCCGGGCGGATCTTGGTCCAAGAAGATGATCGACTGACTAGCCGGCTTCTGGCCTTTGACCGTGACCTGGTCGTCATTCCTAACCTCGCCATTCATATGAACCGGAAGATGAACCAGGGTGTGGCTTTGAATCCCCAGGTCGATATGATCCCCCTACTCGCTGGTAAAAAGGCCCAAAAAGGTGATCTGAAAGCCCTAGTTGCTGAAGAATTGGGCCTAGCTGCTTCAGCAATTGTGGATATGGAATTGAGTCTCTACCACCGCATGCCGGGTCGGATTTGGGGAGCACACCGGGAATTCTTCTCTGCTCCGCAATTGGATAACCTCGCCTGTGCCTATACCACACTGGCAGGCTTCTTAGGCGAAGATGCCCGCCATCCTCAAACAACGACTGTCTATGCCTGCTTTGATAATGAAGAAGTTGGGAGCGGGACCAAGCAAGGGGCTTTGTCTACTTTCTTGAGCGATGTCCTCCGGCGCATCCATTTCGAGCTAGGGGGCGATGAAGTTAGCTACTATCAACGTTTGGCTTCGAGTTTCTTAATCAGTGCGGACAATGCCCATGCCATCCATCCCAACCACCCGGAAGTGATGGATGACACCAATTATCCCGAGCTGAATGGCGGAGTGGTGGTCAAGACCCATGCCGGTCAGAAGTATACATCAGATGGGGTCAGCCGGGCAGTGGTTAAGATGCTCGCGAAAACAGCAGGCGTCCCCCTCCAGTTCTTTGCTAATCGCTCGGACCAGGCAGGCGGGTCGACCCTGGGCAATCTCGCGATGCAGCAGGTATCGGTTAATGCCGTAGATATTGGCCTAGCCCAGCTCGCCATGCATTCAAGCTATGAGACTGCTGGGGTTGAAGATCCAGCCTATATGCGCGACTTAATCGCTACTTTCTACCAATACCGCTTTCGTCCTGATGGCCCAGCTCGCTTCCAGCTGCAGGCAGGGAGGGTTTAGCCAATTTTTCCAGCAAGGATTTGTTGGATCATCCAGGCCACGCCATCTTCGCGGTTGCTAGGGGCAAGGCCGCGCGCCTGCCTTTGGACGGCAGGGTCAGCATTCCCCATGGCATAGCTGTGGCCAGTCACCGCAAACATGGACAAGTCATTGTAGGAGTCGCCGATGCTTAGGGCTTCGTTTTTGTCATAGCCTGCTGCTTCGAGGTACTGGGTCAGAGCCTGGCCCTTACTGGCCTTGGCTTGGGTGATTTCAACATTGTTGGGCCCCGAAGAGGAGATGGTCAGTTGGCCCTCGCCTCTGAATTGATCGAAGAAGGCTTGACGCAAGTCTTCCTGGTCAGTGAAGAAGATCAGTTTAAGGAAGTCTTGCTGGGGCAGGTCCCTGAGCGTGCCGAAGTCTCGGATGAAAGCTTTGGCTTGGCCAGGGTCGGGACTTGCTAGCTGGATCCCTGCTTGGCGGTGGCTGGCGGCTTGTTCTTTGAGGAAACGGTCAATGCCTTGCTGGTAGCGGGCAGGATCGGAGGTGTAATAGGCCTCCTGACTGATTAGCGAATAAGGGAGCTGGGCTTGGTCAAGGAAGTCACGCATGGCACGGACCTGGTCTTGGGGCAGGGGGTGTTGCTTAAGAGCTTGGCCCTGGGCAGAGGAGACCAAGGCCCCGTTGAGGTTGATCATAGGCACTTGGAGCCCCTGCATGCCGATGATGTTTCGGGCAGCGGCATAGCCCCGTCCTGTGACCGGGAGAAATTCGATGCCGTGTTCAATGGCTTGGTGGATAGCCCGGTAGGTCTGCGGGCTAATAATGCCTTGGGGTGTGAGGAGGGTGCCGTCGATATCAGAAGCAATAATTTTAATCATGTGATGGATCCTTTCTTTAATGGTTTCTTATGCCTATCTTAAAATACTCGCCCTCATTTGTCAGCCCCATAGCCCGTCTTGAGAAGGCTTTGCCAGGGGCTAGCTCCAGCTTCTACCGAGAGTCATAAGGGGCTTTGTTTTAATTTTGTCTTTGAACTTGTTATAATGATAATATAAGTAAGCGCTATCGCATTTGTTAGAAAAGGAGAGATTCGGATGAAAATGTCAAAATTTGCTAGTAAGTTACTCTTAGCTTCCAGTGTCTTCCTCTTGGCGGCTTGTAGCCAGGATTCTGCACAGAATAATGAAGCGGGAACCGTTAGCCAGGCCGATACCACCAGTCAAGCTGGGGAGGCAGTAGCGGATAGCCAAGCCGACTCCAAGCAAAGTCAAGATGGCCAAGACGAAGCCTCTTCAGAGGATGCAAGTGATGCAAGTGGTGCTGAGGACGCCTCAAGCGACCAGGCTGCTGATGCTTCCGCTGATGAAGCTAAAGATGGGGAAGGCGTCACAGTTCAGGGCTCTGCCCAGGGCGATGACTACCCTTACGGTGTATCTGCTGAGAATGTTGGTGCAATCCGTTTCGTGATTCCTCATACGGTTGCTAATGCGCCACAAAATATTAACTTAGATAATAACGAAGGCTATGTGAATATCCCGGGCCAAGGGAACTTTGCCATGCAGATTAAGCAGGTACCAACCAAGACCATCCAAGTCTTCTCGGCCCAATTACCTGGTCAAATCCGTGACATTAAGGTCAATACCGTTGTCGAAGTCGATAATGACCAAGCGGACTTCCCTAAAGAATGGTACCTCTATTATAATGAACAAGGTGGCATTTCCCTAGCAGCCCCTAACTTTGCTGGGAATACCACAGCCGACCAAGCTAATACCATGCAAGAATATTTGAATTAGGAGAACTTGAATGACTTTTGAAGAAATTTTACCCCAATTAAAAGCTGGCGCCCGTATTATCCGGGAGGGTTGGTCTGGCGCCGAAGAGTATGTCTGCTATGTGTCAGGCCAGGAATATGAGGGCCGTCCCGTGACTCCTTATTTCTTGATTGCTGTCGCTGGTGAAGGCTTTAGTGTCTTCCAACCTACTGTTTGCGACCTCTTAGCTGAAGATTGGCGCCTGGTTGACTAAGATGGTATCTTTTCAGAGCTTTACCCAAGCCAAGCCACTTCGTCAGCCGCTCAAGGTCCTGGTAACGGGAGCGGCATCAGGCATTGGCCAGGCCCAAGCCCAGGCTTTTCTTGAGGCAGGGCACCAGATACTAGCGGTGGACCGGGCCCCCATGGATTGGCTGGCTCCTTCCTCCCAGGTGAGGACTTGCCAAGTTGACTTGAGCCAGCCTGAAGCCCAGGAAAGCATCAGTCAGCTTCTAGCAGAAGGGGGCGGTTTAGATGTCCTCTGCAATACAGCAGGGATCTTGGACGACTACCTGCCCCTAGCTGAAACGAGCTTGGACTGCTGGCAGGAGGTCTTTCAGACGAATGTGGATAGCCTCTTCTATGTGACCCAGGCGGCCTTGCCTTATCTGCTGGCGGCACCGAGTTCACGAGTGATTAATATGGCCTCCATTGCGGGTTTGACCGCTGGAGGTGGGGGTATTGCCTATACCGCAGCCAAGCATGCCATCGTCGGCTTTACCAAGCAGCTGGCCTATGACTACGCCAGCCAGGGGCTCCGAGCCAATGCGATCGCTCCGGGAGCGGTGGCTACGCCGATGAATGCTAAGGATTTCCAAGGCGAAGCAGAGCTCGCCCGCTGGGTAGCAGACCAAACGCCGACGAAACGCTGGGCTAATCCGGAAGAAATTGCGGCCTTGACCCTCTTTCTAGCCAGCGATGGGGCGGATTATATCCAGGGCGCTGTGATTCCAGTCGATGGCGGTTGGCTGATTCGCTAACCTAGTTTTAGAGGAATAAGTCCAAGGGGTTGACAAGTGTAGCTCAACCCCTTATACTTTAAGTGTAAGGTTTACAAATGTAGACGGAAAAGAAAGGAGCAGGATGAGATGACAAAAGCAAGTTACCCCATCACAGGTATGTCCTGTGCTTCCTGTGCCCAAACCATTGAACGCGCAGTCAGCGGGATGGATGCCGTTGATGAAGCCAATGTTAACTTAGCAACAGAGAAGTTGACGGTGACCTATGATGAAGGTCGCTTGAGTCCCCAAGACATTGCCGAAGAAGTTGAGGAGGCAGGCTACCACTTAGAATTAGCGGAGGAGAAGGAAACTTTCGCTATTACTGGGATGTCTTGTGCCTCTTGTGCCCAAACCATTGAAAAGGCGGTTTCAGCTTTAGATGGTGTGGAAGCCGCCAATGTGAACTTGGCGACGGAAGAGATGCAAGTGGCCTATGATAGGGACCAAGTTGCTTCTCAAGATATTGTTCAGGCCGTTGAGGAATCAGGCTACCAAGCCCAGACCAAGTCAACGGTTAAACGCGCAGACAAGAAAGAACAGAAGGATGCCCAAATCCAAGGGCTCTGGCGGCGTTTTGTTTGGTCAGCGATCTTTGCAGTTCCCCTGCTTTACTTAGCCATGGGGGATATGGTTGGCTTACCTATACCCAGCGCCTTAGATCCTATGGCCCATCCCTTGGCCTTCGCTTTTACCCAGCTGGCCCTCGTCCTTCCCGTTCTTATCTTGAACCGTGAATTCTTTACAACGGGCTACAAGGCTCTCTTTAAGGGCCACCCGAATATGGATTCCTTGGTTGCCTTGGGGACTAGTGCAGCCGTACTCTACAGTCTCTTTAGCACCTGGAAGATTAGCCAGGGGGATGCGTCCTATGCCATGCGTCTCTACTATGAATCTGCTGGGGTGATCCTTACCCTGATTACCCTGGGCCGGTATTTTGAGAATGTATCCAAGGGCAAGACCTCTGAAGCTATCCAGAAATTAATGGATCTAGCGCCGGAAACCGCTCGCTTGGTCCGCGATGGCCAAGTGGTTGAAGTAGGCGTTGACCAGCTTCAGCCTGGCGATATCTTACAAGTTCGTCCAGGGGATAAGATCCCAGTTGATGGTGAGATTATCAAGGGCCAATCTGCTGTGGACGAATCGATGATTACGGGTGAATCCATGCCTGTTGATAAAAAGGTCGGCGATTCCGTCGTTGGGGCTTCGATCAATAGCAATGGGAGCTTCCAAATGAAGGCCAGCAAGGTGGGCGAAGATACGAGCTTGGCCCAGATTGTCCGCCTAGTAGAAGAAGCTCAAGGGTCTAAGGCACCCATTGCGCGGCTAGCAGACAAGGTATCCGGTGTCTTTGTACCGGTTGTGATTGTCCTAGCTGTTGTTTCAGCCTTAGCCTGGTGGTTAATTGGTGGGGAGTCCTGGAACTTCGCCATCACCATCCTCGTATCTGTCCTAATTATTGCTTGTCCCTGTGCGCTCGGTCTCGCCACGCCAACGGCTATCATGGTGGGTACCGGTAAGGGGGCAGAGAATGGTGTCCTCTTCAAGAGTGGGGATGCCCTTGAAACAGCCCAAGAAGTGACGACGATTGTCTTCGATAAGACAGGGACGATTACAGAAGGTAAGCCGGTCTTGACTGACTTAGAGACTTATAGTGAACTGAGCTCAGAGGAAGTCCTCCGCTTGAGCGCTTCAGCTGAGCAAGGTTCTGAACACCCGCTTGCCCAAGCGATTATTGAGGGAGCGCAAGATGCTAACTTAGACTTGGAAGAGAGCGATGACTTCGAGGCCTTGAGCGGCCGTGGTATCCGCGTTCGTCTGTCAGGTCAGAGCCTGTACTTGGGCAATGCCCAACTGATGGCAGACCAAGGGATTGATATTAAAGTAGCGGAAGAACAAATGGATCGTTTGGCTGCTGAAGGCAAGACCCCTATGCTGCTGGGACGGGACCGCGAGCTCTTGGGCCTAGTGGCGGTGGCCGATACTGTCAAGGAAGATAGTCAAGCGGCCATCCAAGCCCTTCATGAGATGGGGCTGAAAGTCGTGATGCTAACGGGGGATAACCGTCGGACAGCTGAAGCCATTGGCCGCCAGGTGGGTATTGACCAAGTGATTAGTGAGGTCCTACCCGAAGACAAGGCCCGCCAAGTAGCTAAACTCCAAGACCAGGACCACAAAGTCGCCATGGTAGGGGATGGGATCAATGATGCCCCTGCCTTAGCCCAAGCGGATGTCGGGATTGCTATTGGCTCAGGGACTGATGTCGCAATTGAATCCGCAGATATTGTCCTCATGCAGTCTAGTCTGTTGGATGTTCCAACCAGTATAGAATTGAGTCGGGCAACCATTAAGAATATTAAGGAGAACCTCTTCTGGGCCTTTGCCTATAATGTCTTAGGGATTCCAGTTGCTATGGGCCTCCTCCATATCTTCGGTGGGCCCCTCCTCAACCCTATGATCGCTGGGGCAGCGATGAGCTTTAGCTCGATTTCTGTCCTCTTGAATGCCCTTCGTTTGAAAGGCTTTAAACCATCCAGTCAGGAGGTGAAAGCATGACCAAGACTTATCAAGTATCCGGCCTCAAGTGCCAAGGCTGTAAGGAGAATGTCGAACAAGCACTCAGCCAAGTTTTCGGTGTGGAAAGCGCCGAAGTCGACCTCGACCAAAAGCAAGTCACCGTTAGCGGGGACTATGAACTAGCAGATCTGAAAGAGGCCCTAGCTGGAACGAATTACCAGTTGGAAGTATAAGTGAATTTAATGACAAGCCAAGCGAGATGTTTTCTTCGCTTGGCTTTTTTTATGGAAACTTTTCAAAAGATTGGATACAATGTGCATATAAATGATAGAAAATACCGGTTTGTGATTCGCTTCGTTTATTGCTATAATTCGATAAACAAAGATATTTTTAGGAGGAGCTATTATGACCTATTTAAAAAGACAACCCTTTGCAATGTCGGGGTTGATTCTGGCTTTGGCCACCTTGGGTAATTTACTGCAGTCTTATGGAACGGGCTTACGTCTTGTTTTAGGAGCCTTTGCTTGGATTCTATTTATTCTCTATACGGTGAATTTATTTCTTAGTTTTTCTAGCTTAAAAGAAGAAATGCAAGCCCCACTACCAGCTTCTGTCTTTCCTACTTATCCAATGGCTTTGATGATACTGTCAACTTATTTAAACCCGTTATTGAAGCTGCCTCTTGGCTTGGCTGAAGGCATTTGGTATTTTGCTCTGATTTTTAATTTATTATTAGCAGGACTTTATATAATTCGCTACCTTCCCCAGCGCAAGATGACAGTGGTTTTCCCCTCTTGGGGGGTTATCTTTGTGGGCTTTGTGGTGGCTAGTGTCACTGCGCCGGTCTATGGTAATTTTCTTTTGGGACAAATTTTATTTTGGTTAGGCCTCTTAGGAGGCGTTGCTGTAATGCCCTTTATGCTTTACCGGGTTTATATCATGCGCGATTTGCCGAAGCCAGCACAAATGACAACGGCTATTCTATGTGCCCCATTCTCTCTGCTAGTAGCAGGATATGTTAATAGTTTTAAAACGCCCTCGCAAGCCTTGTTAGCTTTCTTACTTATTCTTGCCCAATTGCTCTATTTTACTGTTCTGGCCCAACTCCCTCGGCTACTGCGCTTGGGTTTCTTCCCGACTTCTGCGGGTCTAACCTTTCCCTTGGTCGTTTCAGCCCTATCTTTGAAATTGGCGCTCCCAGTTTTAGGTTGGCAACTAGCAGGGACGAATCTTTTGCTTCTTGTGGAAACAGTCTTAGCAATAGGGATTGTTGCTTATGTCCTTTATGGTTATGCCAAACTGATCTTTAAATCCTAGTTACTAATTAAAATATCAAGTCAAAAAGGCACTGGCTAAGCCCTCTGGTGGAGAGGGCAGCCAGTGCCTTTTCTTTATGGATTTTTTTTATAAGGCTCTCGGATTTTTAATAATAATTGGTTGGGGATCCTCAACCTGGTCAGGAAGGACTAAACCTGTATGGTCTTTCCAGACATAGGGTGGATAGTAGATCAATTCCCCGCCACCGGTTCTAGCAAATTCAAGAGCTTCATGAGCAATCACTTCATGCATGTGATAGTCGTAAGCACTAGAGAAGGTTTCTCCGAGTGGGGCGTCGACAATGTACATGCGTGGTGGACGAATCCGTTCAGCAATATGAGGGAAGTGCCCAACTAGAACTGTTCGGATGCCACGGCTTTCGATTTCTCGAGCGACCAATCCCACGGACTGGTGACACATAAATCAGCCAGGCGAGAGTAGGACGAGGTCTACTTGGTTCTCCTCGAGTGTTTCTGCAATCTGCTTGGCGGTCACTTCAATCAGCACATCAACGCGGGGAACATGTCCCATCCAAGAAATATTGACTGGAGAAACCTCACCGATAATATTTTTCTCAGCCATCTTACGAAGGGTCTTCAGAGGATAGACCACATCGAGGTCACGGTGGGCTGCTTGGTTAGGATAGCGCACGTGGGTAATCGTTAAATCACTGTAGTCCACATCTCCTGGGATGATACGGTATGACGAATCACCTGTAAGAATAAAGGGCTTATCCGTTCTCAAATGAACCCCCGTTGAAGCTGCAATGGCTACACGAAGATCAGAAAGAGGTTTGTCGATCACGGGTGCAATCTGTGGGGGCTCTTTCCAGGTAAGAGTCATGGCTTCTAAATTATGAGACTTTTTAGTCTGTGCCTCAATGGTCTGCCGGTCATGGTTGGTAGGCATGGTTGAATCAATATGTTTCATACGATCACCTCCTATAAACAATATTTCACATACTAGGGTTAGTATAGACGAACGGGGGATAAGAGTCAATTAAAGCTTTTTTGTTTATTAGGCAAAAAAATGAATATTTGCTATAATGTGAATGACTTACACAAGTGTTGCTTTGATATAGAAAAGGGTGGCAGTAATATGAATCAGCTTGAAATAGGAAAAAAATCGATTTTGAATCTAGATCAGTTACAAGTTATCGCTGAGCAATTTCCTCTTTTACAGGCAATTGATAAAGATGGCGAAGTCGTTAATGCGGAATTATTATCTGATTTAACAGATGACCAGCTGCTTGAATTGATGCGGCGCATGGTCTTTGCCCGCGCTTTCGATGAACAAACTAATTCTTATTCCCAACAAGGACGCATGGGCTTTTACGCTCCCTCAAAGGGGCAGGAAGCTGCTATGATCGCAAGCCACTTTGCTTTTGCTAAAGAAGATTTTCTCTTTGGCTCTTACCGCGATATGCCCCAATTATTAATGCATGGGGCTTCCGTTGCAGATATTTATAATTGGTCCAAGGGGCACGTCAACGGGTCAACTTTTATCTATGATAAAGGGATCCAGGCTGCCCTGCCGCAAATCATTATTGGAGCTCAATTGGTTCAAGCCCAGGGCAATGCTTTAGGGCAAAAATTAAATGCTTCTCCCCAAGTCACCTTTACCTATATTGGAGATGGTGGCACGTCGCAAGGCGATAGCTATGAAGCGATGAATTTTGCTGGAGTTTACCAAAGTCCTTTAATTATCTTTATTCAAAATAATGGCTACGCCATCTCAACGCCTCTGGATCAACAGACCCAGGCCCAGACCCTTGCCCAAAAGGCGGTAGCTGCTGGGATACCAGGCGTCCGTGTAGATGGCAATGATGCTTTAGCGACTTATTGTGTTGCCAAAGAAGCCCGTAACTATGCGGCATCAGGTAATGGGCCAGTGGTCGTAGAATTAGTAACCAACCGCATGGAGCCGCATTCGACCATGGGGGATGACCCAATGCGCTACCGTGACCAGGCCTCGCTTGACTATTGGCAAGCGAGAGACCCTCTCTCTCGTTACGGCCAGTATTTATCGCAGAAGGGCCTATATTCCAAAGAAACAGAAGAAAAATTCTATGAAGACGCATTGGAAACGATCAAGCAAGGAATGGCAGAGAGTGAAGCAACAGAGCCGATGCGCTTAGAGGATAGCTTTGCTTGGCAATATCCACAATCTAATTAGCTGTTAACCTGAAGAGAGAGGAGCGACTTATGTATAATCGAAAGAATCCTGAAGCAGGAAATAATTTAACCATGGTTAAAGCAATCAACCAGGCCCTGGAACTTGAGATGGCCCAGGATGACCGGGTTATTCTGTTTGGCCAAGATGTAGGTAAGAATGGTGGCGTATTCCGAGCAACGGAAGGTCTGCAAGAGAAATTTGGTAAGCAACGGGTATTAGACACGCCCTTAGCAGAATCTGGGATATCAGGTATGGCGATTGGACTAGCTTACCAAGGCTTTCGTCCAGTCATCGAAATTCAATTTTTAGGCTTTATTTTTGAAACGATGGATAGTATCAATCAAATGGCCAGAGCTTCTTATCGAACAGCTGGCCACCTCAAAATGCCAGTGGTCCTTCGCGCCCCCTTTGGCGGAGGTGTCGGCACCCCGGAATTCCATCCAGATAACTTTGAAGGCTTGCTTGCCCAATTTCCAGGGTTGAAAGTAGTCATTCCGTCTTCTGCTATCGATGCGAAAGGCTTACTCACAGCAGCAATTCGAGATGATGGTCCCGTTATCTTCTTAGAACACATGCTCTTATACCGGTCCTTCCGGGAGAAAGTACCTGAGGAAAGTTATAGTTTGGCTCTTGACCAAGCTAATTGCTTATGTGAAGGCGAAGATTTAACCTTGGTGACTTATGGTGCTATGGTCCGGATGGCTAAGGAAGCTGTTGAACGAGCAGCTGCTGAAGGGATTAGGGTCGAACTTATTGATTTAAGAAGTGTCCATCCAATTGATTATGACACCATACTCCAGTCTGTCAAAAAGACCCAGCACTTGCTAGTCGTTCAAGAAGCCCAAGGAATTGCTGGTGTGGGGAACCGGATTGTTTCAGAGATGGCTCGACGAGCTTTCTATGACTTATTAAGCCCAATTGGGTTTTTATCCGCTCCCAATACGTCTTTCCCTTATAAGCAAATTGAAAGCGACTGGCTGCCAGATTGTGACGATATTGTAGAAGCAATCAAAACAACATTAAACGGATAAAAGAGAGGAATAATTTATGGCATTTTTAGTGAAACTTCCGCCCCTAGGTGAGGGTATTTTTGAAGCACAAATGGTTGCCGTCCATAAACAGGTGGGCGATCATATCAAAGAAGGTGACGTGATTGCTGAAATGGAGACCGATAAGGCAACGGGTGCTTTGGCTTCTCCGGTTGAGGGCGTGATTAAAGAGTATTACATCGAATTAGGTGACTATATTTTCCGTAACGAAAAAGTTCTCTTAATTGATGATGGGCATGCTGAATTGAGAACAGGGGCCGGTGGAGATGCTGGACGTGTAAGTGAGGATGGGAAAATCGTTGCTGCTCCAAGTGATGAGAAGTTAGCCCAAGATCCGTCCAATGCTAGCGCTGAAGCTCCAGTCCAACCAGAAGCAGGAAAAGAAGATAATAAGCAAGTGGTGCAGGAGGATGAAAGCGCTCCTTCAGAAGACCCTAAGCCGGTAGAGACGGCTGATGATGGCGACTACTTAATTGTGGAAAAAACCGGTTCTGCCGCGGAGATTTTCCAGCGCTTATACGGTCAACAACCACAAGAAAAAGTGCAAGCCCCCAAAGCCGATATGAACTTTATGGCAGAACAGGGGCAGGCCCAACAAGGGGAACCGAAAGCTGCTAGTCAACGCAAACACCGCTATTTAGATCCTTTACAGAGTAATTTTATGCATTCGGAAGATGGCAGCCAGCCTATACCTGTCCATATCGCTAATGAATTGCCTAAAGAAGAATTAGAAAGCAGGGCCGAAAAGGTTAAGGCGGCTCCTGCTGTTCGTCAATATGCAGTGGATAACCATTTAGATTTGTCGCTGATCCCAGCCAATGACCAGGGGATTGTGACTAAGGAAATGGTAGATATGGCACTTAGCCATGCGGTAGGTGAACGGGAGTGGAATTACCGCTGGATCAATGAATTAGATCCGGGTTATTGGACCCACCGTCCAGAAGAAGAGCAGGGCCGTGAAGAAACCTATATCCGCAAGTATAATGCGTCGCGCTTTGAGATGACCCACCACAAGGTCCCACCTTTCTCCGTTCAAGTCAAAGTCGATATGACCGAATTAGGAAGTTATCTTAAAATTCAGAAAGGTGAACGCTTAGGCAAGCAAGACTATCTTCCCTATTTTATTAAAGCTTTATGTATTGCGGCCCACCGCTATCCCGAACTGAATGCGAGTATTGATGACGTTGTGTCTGTCTTCCGCTTTAAGTCTTATGTTAATGTTGGGATTGAAATGAATACCGTCCAGGGCCTGTTCACTCCTGTGGTGAAGGATGCTCAGGCTATGACTCTCTACCAAATCGAAAAGCGCTTAGCTGAATTGGAAGATGAAGTCAAAAAAGAACGGATCTTCAACTATGAAACGAACTCTGAAGCGACGATTACTTTAACGGATCTTTCGGAATATGGGCCAGTAGATAGTTTTGTCCCAATCGTTCACTATCCTGAGGCTGCTATTTTGGGCTTGGGAGCCAGCCAGGAGGAGGTTGTCGTTAAGGAGGGAGAAATGCTTATCCGCCCCATGAAGCCGATGACCTTGGTTGTGGATGCTCGGATTGTAACCCGCGATAAGATTGTCCGCATTTCTAATTTTATTAAAGATATGATTGAGCAACCGAGTCTTCTTTTCCAGATGGAGGAAGAGTTATTAGAGGGAGATCATTCAAATGACGCATAAGGGGTCATCCTACTGGCCAGGTCAAGCTAATAAACCAGCTCTTTTGCTTATGCACTCTCTAGGAGATAGCCCTGAGAAAGTAGAGCCCCTAGCTGAAAACTTACATGCAGAGGGCTATCCTATTTTCCTCCTATCGTATCGAAGTCACCAACAGGGGGATTTAAGTGCGATTTTAACGGCTCCCTTGTCGACCTATTTAGAGGATGCTCGTGCTGCAATGAAGACCTTACAAGCTAAGGGGCATCAGAAGATTATCGTCGGCGGCCTATCTATTGGAGCCTTCCTAGCGCTTGCTTTAGCTTGTGAATGCGATCAAGTAGCAGCTGTCATTAGCCTGTCTTGCCCCATTTTGACGGATCTCAGACAGACTAAAATCCCCTATTTTATGCGTCAAAGCTATTATCGGTCACTTGACCGTGAGCCAACAGCCTCTGACCGTAATCAAGCGGAAAAGCTTTTTGCTCAATTTGATGAGGTCTTGAGTGGGATGAATCAGTGGATGGAGGATAACTTTGAAGCCCTAGCAGCGATCAAGCAAGCCGTTTTTATTGGGCATGGCCAAGCGGATGAAGTGGTGCCTGTCCAGCTAGCAGAGCGTTTATCCCGCTTATTAGCAGCTGAAGGAAATCCCCACTTGCATCTCTATCCCCAGGCTGACCATTATTTAAGTGGTGAGCTCGTACAAGAGCGCCTGTCTGAAGATATTCTTGCTTTTCTAGATGCCTTGTAAGCTCTGCTCTCTTGACTAGCTTGTTTCTCTTGTCTTGACCTTGCTATGAAGGCCTTTTACATGCTTCTTAAGGACGGATGTGCTAAGCTAGGGGTATGACATGTGAGATGCTTTTAAGGAGGAATATCGAATGAAAAAATGGATAAAACTGACGTCAACAGCTCTGATCGCTTCAACTTTACTCGTGGCTTGCCAGGCCCAACCGAGTGAAGAAGCGAAGCGGGTAGATCCTCTAAGTCAGGAAGAATCCCAAGCAGAGAGCCAAGGGCAAGAAACAAAGTCTGACGCAACTTCCAATTCGGAGGGCGCGGATCAATCTAGCCATAAGGAAAGTGCTAAGGCTGACCAAGACAACCAAGATGATCAAGACGACCAAGATGATCAAGCAGCAAGCAGTCGCCGATCTTCTTCCAGTCGCTCTCGGTCTGACCGCCGCGGGGCCAAGGTTGATGTGGCTGCCATTTCTAAAGACTTAGAAGAAGCAGTGGCCAACTTCGAAGACCAATTCCCTGGGGCTGAGTTGACCAGTATTGAAGTGGAGAGCGAAGGCCAAACTCGCTTTGAGATTGAAGGGGAAGATGATGAGAAAGAATATAGCCTAAGCCTGGGTGAAGACCTGGCTATGGTTGAGAAAAAAGAAGAACTAGGGAGTGCCAATAATCCTGAAGACGGCTTCCAATTAGACCAAGTGATTAGTCTGGAAGAAGCTACGGAGATTGCCCTCAAAGAAGCTGATGCTAAGACAGCTAAGCAGTGGGAATTAGAACGCGATAGCGATGGCAAGCTCTACTGGAAGGTAGAATTGCGCGATGGTCGCCAAAACAAGGGTGAAGTGAAGATTGATGCAGAATCTGGAGAAGTAGTCGCCTACGACTAGGACGAGCTTCCTAATATTGAGTCGCTGAACAGGCCTCTTAGCCTAAGCTATAAACAAGGAGCAAGAATCATGACGAAAAAAATTATTCTCGATTTGGATACAGGCATCGATGACGCCCTGGCTATTGCCTATGCCGTAGCCTCCAAAGAAGTTGAACTGATTGGCATTACAGGAACTTACGGTAATGTCTTGATGGCGGATGGCCTCCGCAATGCCTTAAAGCTCTTGGATCTATTTGGCCAGGACCAGGTCCCCGTCTTCCCTGGTCTCAGTCACGCGAGCGATAAGACCGATTTTGAAGTCTTAGAGGTTTCAGCCTTGATCCATGGAGAGGATGGCATCGGTAATGTGGCTTTAGCGAATTCGTCCCGCCAGCCTAGCCAAGAATCAGCGGTTGATTTTATCTTATCAGCCTGTGAGAAATATGGGGAAGACTTAATCATTGTGGCGACAGGCCCTATGACCAATCTGGATGCTGCGCTGTCCCGGGATGAAGCGGCCCTCAAGAAGGCGGGCAAGATTGTTATTATGGGGGGAGCTTTGACGGTTTGTGGTAATGTGACCCCTTATACAGAGGCTAATATTAACCAAGACCCAGCCGCTGCTGACCGCTTGTTTAGAAGCGGGGTCCATGTGACCATGGTAGGTTTAGATGTGACCCTCCGCACCCTCTTGACTTACGAGGATACGGCTAAGTGGCGCAACTTGGGCACCGAGGCAGGCCGTGCCTTGGCAGATATTGTGGATTACTATATCAAGGCCTATGAAATTACCTCGCCCCATCTTAAGGGCTGTGCCCTCCATGATCCCTTGGCTGTCGCCGTAGCTGTCCAAGAAGACTTGGTGGACTACCTGCCCCTCAATATGAAGGTTGAGACGGAAGGAGCTAGTCGTGGACGTACCATTGGGGACAATGAACGTTTGAATGATCCGGAGCCCACCATGTCAGCTGCTATCCAGGTAGATACGGACCGCTTCTTAGATGAATTTATGACTCGGATCACCGCTATGTTAGCCGAACAAGCCTAAAAGACAAGATTATATGAGTGTGCTCCAAAAGTCAGTCCTGACTTTTGGAGCACTTTTTTAAAGAATAATTCGTATTTTATAAAGAGGCCGGGGCTTTTGTCCCAGCCTCTTCTTTTCTTCCATGGAATGTCAGATAAGTTAACGTAAAAAGAACTAATAATTGCAAAAAGCACCAAAATCAGATAAAATATAAGTAGCTTTTAATCTTTTTTTGATACAATATATGACATTTACTGAAAGAGGTAGATTTTATGAATAAAGACGAACGCATTAAAGTCTTACAAGACATTATTCAGATCCCAAGTGAAAATGACCATGAAGGAGAAGTGGCTCAGTATATTGCCGAGCTCTTGAATGACTATGGCATTGATAGCCAATTGGTTGAATATGCACCAGGCCGAAGCAGCTTAGTGGCTGAAATTAAGGGTCAGGAAGATGGCAAGGTCCTCGTTTATAGCGGGCACTTAGATGTGGTGTCTGCAGGCGACCATGAGGAATGGAGCCATGATCCCTTTGGCGCTGAGATTGTCGACGGCAAGATGTATGGCCGTGGAACAACTGATATGAAGTCCGGCTTAGCGGCGATTGTTATTGCTTTAATTGAATTGAAGGAAGCCCAAGCTGACCTCAAGGGAACCTTGCGCTTAGCCTTAACAGTAGGGGAAGAAATCGGCATGTTAGGTTCTGAACAATTAGTGGATGAAGGTTACCTCGATGATGCGGACGCCTTCTTGATTGCTGAACCTAGTGGCAATGAAGCTATTATCAATGCTCATAAAGGCTCCATCCAGTATGAAGTGATCGCTCATGGTGAGAGTGCCCATAGTTCCATGCCTGAAGAGGGGATCGACGCCATCCAACTCTTGGTGGACTACATTAATATCATGAATGAGAAATTTGACCAGGCCTTCAATACAGATGAAGCTTACAATGACCAATTGGGCCGGTCGCTCAACGTGAACACGGTGATTGAAGCCGGAACCCAGATCAATAGTGTGGCAAGCAAGGCCAAGATGAAGGCCAATACCCGGGTAGTGCCAGAAGCCGGTAATGACTTAGTGGTTAAAATGATGCAAGATACCATGGATGAATTGAATGAGAAGAGTGACGGCCGCTTGGAATTGAATCTCTTACAAAACAATCCTGCTGCCGAATCTCGGCCTGACAATGACTTGGTTAAGGCCATCCAAGCTTCGGCCGATTGGGAAGTGGGCACCCAAACCCTAGCTGGGGCAACAGATGCCTCTAACTTTGGTCGGATTAGTGATGATTATGACCTGGCTGTCTTTGGCCCAGGTGAAACCGCTCGTGCCCATAAACTCGATGAGTATGTTGAAGTGGCTGACTATCTGAAGTTTATTGACCTTTATATCGAAACAGCCAAAACTTACTTGGCCTAAGCCAAGCTATCAAAAAACTAGAGGGGACTAGGACTGGCTCCTAGCCTCCTTTTTTATCAAAGGAGATGAAAATAATGAGTGACTATTTAAAGGTAGCCAATAGTCCGGTGGTCTTTGCCCTCTGTGCCTTGGTTATTCTAATTGTTGTCATCCAATCTTTGCTCTTTATCCGTAAAGCTTGGAAGCGAGGACTGGAACTTGACATGGAGAAAGAGGTATTGAAGCGGGCCATGACCAATAGTGCCCTCTTATCGATCGTGCCTTCTCTCCCCATCATCGTGATGATGCTGGCTCTCTCGGTGCCCTTGGGGAAATACTTCCCTTGGCTCCGCCTATCCATTGTTGGGTCAGCTGTCTATGAGGGGTCGGCGGCTAATATTGCAGCTCAGAGCCAGGGCCTGACGGATATTTCCGATCCTGGTTTAACGCCCAAGATTTATGTCATTATCATGTTTGTTATGACGATTGGGATTATCTGGGGGATTCTCTTTAACATCCTCTTCATGGGTCAGCTGGATAAGATGTCTCAGAAGATGCGGGAGAATCCGAAGAGTAAGGCTTTCGTGGGGATCTTCTCAGCCGCTCTCTTTACCGCCATGCTGATTACCTTGTCTACCCCTTATGTCGCTAACGTGGCTAACATTTCGTCGATTATCGCTTTTGCAGCAGCGGGGCTGTGTACCCTGGTTCTCAATGCTTTATCTAAGCGTTACGACCAGCGACTCTTGCGTGATTTTTCCATGCCGATTTCTCTGATCGTAGGAATGCTAGCTGTCATCGTCTATGCTAATGTCTTCTAGGAGGTGCTCATATGGCAGAAAATAAGAGAAAAATAGAATCTGATGCCCAATATAGCCGGGAGATTAATCGTTTGGGCCGGATAACAAGTATCATTGCCCTCATGGGGATGTTCATGGTCCCCCTGGGAACAGCTTACTGGCTAGGGGTAGGGCTTGACTTTGGCAAGGCCTTGGCTGCAGCTTCTGGTCTGATTGCCATCTTCCTTCCAACAGCGGTGGTTGAGAATATCTCCTTCTATCCTATCTTGGGAGCTGGGGCCATGTATCTCAGCTCCATTACTGGGAACATTACGAATTTGAAGATTCCAGTTACGGTTGCTGGCCAAAAGATTGCCGGTGTGGAACCGGGGACGGATAAGGGTAATGTGATTGCCATTATCTGTGTGGGGATTTCTTCCATTGTGACTATTATTATCTTGGTCTTAGGGGCCTTCCTAATCGGGTCCTGGCTCGTTCCCATCCTCAACCATCCCTTCCTGAAGCCAGGCTTTGACCAAATCATCCCAGCGCTTTATGGTGCGATTACAGTGCCACAGATCCTCAACCATAAGAAGTTATCGGTCGCTCCAATCTTATTTGCAGTCGGTCTCTTCTTAATCTTAGGGCCCCAGGGCTTTGCCCAATACCAGTCCTATATTTTGATTTCTTGTATGTTGGTTTCGGTAGCTACCGCTTACTTTATGTACAAGAAGGGTCACTTAAGTGAATACTAGGCCTAGTTAACAGGCTATTTTGATCAAGACTTGATAAATTTAGAGGCTCTTCTCCTTTTGGGAGAGGAGCTTTTTTGCATATTTCTGTGAAGTCAATGAAATTTTAATTTAAACATTGCATATCCCGGGCGCTTCTAGGATAATAGGAGTGACAGATTGCAACCGGGTCCAAGGACCTAGAAATAATAATTTAGAGGTGAAGTAATTGTTCGATAAAGTTGATGAGCTCGGAGTGAATACGATTCGTACCCTCAGCATGGACATGATTGAGAAGGCTAATTCTGGCCACCCTGGTTTGCCGATGGGGGCAGCGCCAATGGCTTACGTGCTCTGGACCAAACACTTAAAAGTGAATCCAAAAACGTCAACAAACTGGGTTGACCGCGACCGTTTCATTCTTTCGGCAGGTCACGGGTCAGCTATGCTTTATTCGCTCTTGCACTTGGCAGGTTATGATGTGACGGTTGATGACCTTAAGGCTTTCCGCCAATGGGAGAGTCGGACGCCTGGTCACCCTGAAGTGAACCATACCGATGGGGTTGAAGCAACCACTGGCCCGCTCGGTCAAGGGATTGGGATGGCAGTGGGTATGGCTATGGCCGAAGCCCACTTAGCAGCCCGCTATAACCAGGAAGACCATCAGGTTGTGGACCATTATACCTATGCCCTTTGTGGGGACGGGGACCTTATGGAGGGCATCTCCCAAGAAGCTGCTTCCTTAGCTGGTCACCTGGGCCTCGGCAAGTTAGTGGTGCTCTATGATTCGAACGATATTTCCTTGGACGGCCCGACCTCTAAGGCCTTCACAGAAAATGTCCAACAACGCTTTAAAGCGAACAATTGGCATTATCTCCGGGTAGAAGATGGCAATGACCTGGAAGCAATTGACCAAGCCATTAAAGAGGCCAAGGCCCACACCGACCAACCAAGTCTGATTGAAGTGAAGACCGTGATTGGTTATGGCGCACCTAATGCCGGTAGTTCAGCAGTCCACGGGGCTCCACTGGGTAAGGAAGGCATCTTGGCAGCTAAGGCCATCTACCAATGGGAGAATGATGATTTCTTCGTTCCAGAAGAAGTTAAAGCGCGTTTCCAAAGCGAAATGGTGGAAGCTGGTGCCCAGGCTGAAGCTGCTTGGGAAGAAGCCTTCGAAGCTTACCGCCAAGCCTATCCCGACTTAGCCCGAGACTTCAAGCTCGGCTTCAGCCAGGACTTGCCAAGTGACTGGGCAGAAGACTTGCCGGTCTATGCTAGCGACAGCAAGTTAGCCTCCCGTCAATCGAGCCATGAAGTCCTCCAGGTGCTTTCAGAGAAATTACCTTATCTCTGGGGTGGGGCAGCTGACCTGGCTTCTTCCAATAAGACCATGGTCAGTGCAGAAGAAGACTTTACCCCGGATAACTACGCCGGACGTAATATCTGGTTTGGCGTTCGTGAATTTGCTATGGCAGCGGCTATGAATGGGATTCAACTCCACGGCGGGTCCAAGGTTTATGGCGGGACCTTCTTCTCCTTCGTTGACTACTTGCGCCCAGCTCTCCGCTTGGCAGCCATCCAAGGCACAGCCCCTGTCTTCGTGATGACCCACGATTCCGTAGCGGTCGGGGAAGATGGGCCAACCCATGAGCCAATCGAACAATTAGCCAGCATCCGGTCCATTCCGAATGTTCAAGTTATCCGCCCAGCTGATGCCAATGAAACCGTCGCTGCTTGGAAGCAAGCTGTTGAAACCCAGGACAAGCCAACCGTGCTCGTCCTCAGCCGCCAAGGCCTCCCAAGCCTGGAAAATACAGTCCAAGCGCCAATCGATAAGGGGGCCTATATCGTTTCCCCTGCCCAAGCTGACCATGCAGAAGCGGATGGCCTGATCCTAGCGACTGGGTCAGAAGTGGCCTTGGCGATTGAAGCCCAAGCTAAGCTAGCAGAAGCTGACTTAGACGTTGCTGTAGTTTCTATGCCAAGCTGGGATTGCTTTGAAGCCCAAGATGAAGCTTATAAAGAAAGTATCCTCCCAAGCCAAGTGACCGCCCGACTGGCTGTCGAAATGAGTGCTTCTTTCGGTTGGGAACGCTATGTTGGCAGCCAAGGCGATAGCCTAACCATTGACCAATTTGGTTTCTCTGCACCTGGTGACCTGATCCAAGAGCAATTAGGCTTCACTGCTGACAATGTGGCAGCTAAGATGCGCCAGGTTATTGACAATCAAAAATAAATGATTCTGCCTGCTCGAGGGCGGAACTTACAATAAGAATAAGCTTTGAAATTTTTTAGGAGAGTGTGACAAAAGTCGGTTAGCCCTGAATCTGCTAACGCATACTATATCTGTAACTCGCTTCGCTTCGAACAGCTATAGCAACTGTCCGCGAATTATGGAAGAACCTTGTCAAAGGATCTTCCATAATTCGTAGTTGGGTTCACAAAGGCAAAAAGGGAGTGACTTCAGCAAAGTGGAACGATCGGCTAAAGCCGCTCTTATCCTCTTTGCCTCCAGTCATCCCTTTTTGGACGCCTTTGCTCACACCCTGTACGAAGTGGATGTCAGGGCTGACTTTTGGAACACGTTTTTAAAGAATAGTTCGTATTCTATATAGAAGCCGGGACTTTTGTCCCAGCTTCTTTTTAAATGGTATTTTTTGACGGAAGTTTTGTCTCTCCCCGGTCTGGTGGAGTTTCTTTCTTTTGACCTGGAATCGATTTACGAAACGATAGAAAACGAAAGCGATTTAACCTTGAAAGGAAAGTTTAAAAAGGTTATAATAAATTGGTAATCGTTTTCATTGATAGATTAAATTTATACAGAATGAACAAGGAGGTATTGGAATGGTTGGAATTATCCTCGCTAGTCATGGTGAGTTTGCGAATGGCATTTTGCAATCGGGGGCTATGATTTTTGGCGACCAGGAAGATGTGGCAGCAGTCACCCTGCTCCCTTCGGAAGGGCCGGACGATGTGCGGGCCAAGATGGAAGAAGCCATTGCATCTTTTTCAGATCCTGACCAGGTATTGTTTTTGGTTGACTTGTGGGGTGGGACGCCCTTCAACCAGGCAAGTAATTTATTCGAAGGACATGAAGATAGCTGGGCCATTGTGTCGGGTATGAACCTGCCCATGGTGATTGAGGCCTATGCGTCACGCTTCTCTATGACGACTGCCCAAGAGATTGCGGGTCATATCCTAGATACAGCCAAGGACGGGGTTAAGCCCCTACCCGAGGGCCTGGCTAAGGAAGGCTCAGAGGCAGAGGAAGCAGGTGAAGAAGCAGCTCCGGCAAGCAATGGTCAAGTAGGAAGCCCCGGCCAGATGGATATTGTCCTGGCGCGGATCGACTCCCGCCTCTTGCACGGCCAGGTTGCAACGGGCTGGACCCGGGCGACACATCCCACGCGAATTATTGTGGTATCGGATGCTGTGGCCCAAGATGACTTGCGGACCCAATTGATTAAGCAAGCGGCGCCGTCGGGTGTTAAGGCCCATGTGATTCCGATTGACCAGATGATCAAGATCGGCAAGGACCAAGAACACTTCGGTAAGGAACGGGCCCTCTTACTCTTTGAAAATCCTCAAGATGTCTTGCGGGTTGTAGAAGGTGGTGTCCCACTGGAAGAGGTTAATGTGGGCTCCATGGCCCACACCAAGGGCAAGGTCCAACCTAATAAGGTCTTGGCCTTCAGCCAGGAAGATATTGACACCTTCAAAGCTTTGAAAGATAAAGGCCTGCGCTTCGATGTGCGCAAGGTACCTGCTGACCAAGCTGATAACATGGACAGTATCTTGCAACAAGCACAGAAGGAAATTGACAAACAGAATGCATAAAATAAATGCTTAAGGAGGGAACATTCTCATGGATTTGAATATTATCCAAATTATTTTGATTATCTTTATTGCCTTCTTAGCTGGAACCGAGGGGATCTTGGATGCCTGGCACTTTCACCAACCGGTGATTGCCTGTACCTTGATTGGACTCGTTAGTGGCCAGCTAGGACCCTGCCTGATGCTGGGCGGATCTTTACAGATGATTGCTTTAGGTTGGGCGAATATTGGGGCGGCCGTTGCTCCGGATGCTGCCTTAGCCGCCGTTGCTTCAGCTATTATTTTAGTTTTAGGGGGGCAAGGCCAGGCGGGAATCGGTTCAGCCATTGCCTTGGCTGTTCCGCTAGCCGTAGCGGGTCTGCTCCTTACCATCATTTGCCGGACCCTAGCAACAGGGATCGTCCATATTATGGATGGGGCGGCAGCTGAAGGGAATATTCGCAAGGTTGAGCTCTGGCATGTGATTGCGATTATCATGCAGGGGGTTCGGATTGCGATTCCTGCCGCTTTGATCCTAGCGATTGGGGCGGGTCCCGTACGCGAACTCCTCTTAGCCATGCCTGACTGGTTGACAGAAGGGCTTTCCATCGGTGGGGGCATGGTGGTTGCTGTAGGCTATGCTATGGTTATCAACATGATGGCGACTCGCGAAGTTTGGCCTTTCTTTGCCATTGGCTTCGTCCTTGCGACCATCCAAGAGCTCACCTTGATCGGCCTCGGGGCAATTGGTATCGCCTTGGCTTTACTCTATCTCCAACTCTCCAAGATGGGCGGGTCAGGCAATGGACAGTCTGGTCCTAAACATACCGGGGACCCTGTTGGCGACTTGATTGATGACTATTAAAGAAAGGAGAATTCGTAATGGCAGAAGGCGTTAAACTATCGAAACGTGACCGTATCTCCGTCTGGCTACGGTCCACCTATCTCCAAGGTTCTTGGAACTATGAACGGATGCAGAATGGTGGCTGGGTCTTCTCAATGATTCCAGCTATTCGCAAACTCTATAAGACGAAGGATGACCAGGCCAAGGCTTTGCAGCGGCATTTGGAATTCTTTAATACCCACCCCTATGTGGCTTCACCTATTCTAGGTGTTACCCTAGCTCTGGAAGAGGAACGTGCGAATGGGGCACCCGTAGATGATGTGGCCATCCAAGGGGTTAAAGTGGGGATGATGGGTCCTCTAGCAGGAATCGGCGACCCTGTTTTTTGGTTCACCGTGAAACCAATTGTAGGGGCCCTAGCCGCTTCTCTAGCGATGGGGGGCAATATTCTCGGCCCAATTATTTATTTTGTGGCATGGAATGTTATCCGTTTGGGCTTCATGTGGTATACCCAAGAATTTGGCTATAAGGCCGGGTCGCGGATTACCGAAGACTTGTCGGGTGGTCTGCTCCAAGATATTACCAAGGGGGCTTCTATTCTGGGGATGTTTATCCTTGGCTCCTTAGTTAACCGTTGGGTGGCAATCTCCTTTACCCCGGTGGTATCAGAGGTTCCTCTCGACCAAGGGGCTTATATTGAATGGGATAAACTCCCTGCCGGTGCAGAAGGAATTAAGGTCGCCCTCCAACAACAGGCCCAGGGCTTATCTTTAGAACCGACTAAAGTAACGACCCTCCAAGATAACTTGGATAGCCTGATTCCTGGGCTGGCTGGTCTCTTATTGACCCTCTTCTGTATGTGGTTATTGAACAAGAAGGTCTCACCTATTGTGATTATTCTGGGCCTCTTCGTAGCGGGGGTTATCCTCCATGTGATCGGTCTTATGTAGTGAATAAATAGTTTGAAAGTTAGCCCTGGCATCCACTTGAGCAACTGGAGAGTATAATAAAAGTCACTTAACCTTGAATCAGTTATAGTAACTGTCTGCGAACAATGGAAGAAGCTTGCTAAAGGCTCTTCTATTATTCGTGGACTGACTATCAGGGCTGACTTTTGAAGACTTCCTGCTTTGTTCGAGTGTCCCAGGGCTTTCTTCGTTTGATTGATAGGAAAGGAGTCGCTATGGTACAGTCTTTAAACCAAGAGGTCGTTTACGTGACCAAGGCAACATCATTTTTAGGGATGGCGGATTATGGTAAAATTCTCTTAGGGAATGCGGCCTTTGAATTCTATGATGACCGCAATCCGGCTAACTTTATCCAGATTCCCTGGGAGGAAATTGACTATGTAGTGGTCTCCATCCTCTTCTCAGGCCGTTGGATTCCGCGTTTCGCCATCCAAACACAAAAAGCCGGTAGCTTCAGCTTCGCAGCTAAAGATACCAAGGCTTTGTTGCGTCAGGTCCGTCACTATGTGCCAGCTGACCGCATTGTCCGCTCGCTTTCTTTCTTTGAAGTGGTCAAGCGGGCCCTGCTGTCTTGGCGGAAGAAGCCTTAGTTCTCCTAAGGCTAAGGATGGGAACAGATGAGCTGGGCTTGGCCCTGGAGCTTGACGCTCTGGATGGCATGGGGGATGATAAAGGACTGGCCGGCTGTGAGGGCATAAGATTTCCCTGCTGCCTCAATTTGGGCTTGGCCCTGGATGAGGCTGACTAGGCTGTAGGGATGGGTCTGGGTGTCTACCTGGAGCTCGCCATCGACCTGCCAGAGGTAGACGGTAAAATGCGGGTTAGCCCAAAGCTCAGTAATTTGGCCGCCTGCCTGCTTATCTGTCTGGGTCTGGGCTTGGGTCTCCCGGCTTGGAAACTGGGTCACAGCGGCGGCTTGGTCTAGGTGGAGTTGCCGCTTCTTGCCGTCTTTATCCTTGCGGTCGTAGTCGTAGACCCGGTAGGTGGTGTCGGAACTCTGCTGGGTTTCGAGGATGAGCGCCCCGCCTCCAATGGCATGGATGGTTCCAGCCGGGACGGGGAAGAAGTCGCCTGCTTGGATGGGACGACGCTTGAGCAAGTGGTCCCACTGGCCTTGGTCAGCCAGCTGCAGGAATTCTTCTCGGCTCTGTGCCCGGTGGCCATAAACAATCTCTGTGCCCTCCTCAGCCGCAATGACATACCAACATTCCGTCTTGCCGGCTTCGCCTTCATGGGTCCAAGCGTAGTTGTCGTCTGGATGGACTTGGACAGAGAGGTCCTCTTTGGCGTCGAGAATCTTCACCAAGAGGGGGAATTGACTGTCGTCTGGCTGGCCAAAGAGCTCCGGTTGGTCTTGGTAGAGTTCAGCTAGGGTCATCCCAGCATAGGCTTGAGGAGAAGTGACCCGCGAAGGGCCGTGGGGGTGTCCAGAGATGATCCAGGCTTCTCCCGTGTGGTCAGACTTGAGCGGAAACTGGTAGATATCTTTTAATTTATGCCCGCCCCAGATTTTTTCCTGGAGGTAGGCTTCGAGAAATATGAGGTCCATGCGAAGACTCCTTTCATAGGCTTGTGTCTCCTATTATACGTGCTTTAAGGAAGGATTGAAAGTGAGTCTAGCTTGCTTGGAAAAAGATTAAAGAAGGGGGAAGAAGAGTGAAGAGACAAGATGCGATTGTGGAGTGGGTGAGTCAGAAGCGTAAGGTCTCTGTTAATGAACTGGCCGACCACTTCCAGGTTTCTAAGGTCACCATTCGTAAAGACTTGGATCGTTTAGAAGAGCGGGGAATCCTGAGCCGCCAGCACGGCTATGCGGTAGTCAGCAGCAGTGCGGATATGAATTACCGCTTGGCTGTCAACTATGACGTGAAGCACCGGATTGCCAAAAGGGCGGCGGAGACCATCCAGGATGGGGATACTGTGATGATTGAATCGGGGGGGACCTGTGCTCTTCTAGCGGAAATCCTTGCCTTTGAAAAGCGGGATATCACCATTATTACCAATTCAACCTTTATTGCTTCCTTTGTGCACAAATCCTCCAGCGTTAAGTTGATTCTCTTAGGTGGGGAATACCAGAAGGACTCCCAGGTTTGTGTCGGGCCCTTCCTGCGTGAAATCGCCTCTTATTTTCAGGTCCACCACTTCTTTATGGGGATGGATGGCTTTGACCCCAAGAAGGGCTTTACGGGGGTGGATGTGGCTCGGATCGATGCTGCCCGAACTCTGGCAGAATCGGCCCAAGAAATCAATGTCTTGATGGATTCGTCTAAATTTACCAACCCCCAAGGCATCCTGCAATTTCGCTTGGCTGAAGTTGACCGGGTCTATACGGACAGCGGGATTCCGGCAAACATCGCCCAGGCTCTCGACCAAGCAGGATTGGAAGTTGTCCAGGTAGCTGCTGAAGCAGATGAAGCTTAAGCGAAGAGCGCCTCGTTCGAAGGAAGGAGGCGCTCTTTTTTAGTGGTTCTTGATTTTATTTTAGGCTGAGCGCTTACTTAGATAAGCCCGGGAGCCAGTCGAGGACGTCTTGGATATGTTCGTCCCAGTAGTCCCAACCGTGACCTCCTTCCCCTTCTTGGAAAGTGAGCTGGAGCTGGTCTTGGTAGCGGGTCTTAAAGTCATGGTTCTGTTCAATGAGCGCATCTTCCTTGCCGCAAGTGAGGAAGACTTGGGGCAGGTCAATGTCTGCTTGGAGGGCTTGGTCCACCAAGTGGTAAATGTCTTTGTCGGTATCTTTAGGGTCTTGTCCGCCAAAGAGCAGATCAAATTCAAAAGGAGATTTTGGATCAGGACCGTCTTGGTAGCGGGCAGAAATATCTGTAACACCCGATAAGGAAGCTACATAGCCATATTGTTCGGGATAAGTGAAGGCTGCCTTGAGCGCTCCATAGCCGCCCATGGAAGCTCCGGCAATAAAGGTATCTTCCCGCTTGCTGGACACAGGGAGCAAGTTTTGGATATAAGCCGGCAGCTCCAAACTGATAAAATCACTGTAGGCATAGGCCTTGGCCGTATTCATATAGAAGCCGCGGTGGGTGGTAGGCATTACAATAACCAGGTCCAAGTCGCGGGCATAGCGTTCGAGTGAAGTGAAGCGTAACCAGCCATCTTCGTTACTGGACAGGCCATGTAAGAGGTAGAGGACACGGTAAGGGGGTCGGCGTTTCTGACGGATTGCGTCGGGAGTACGCTCACAGTTCTGGGGGACGAGGATATTGAGATGCATATCCATCCGTAGGGTATCGGAATAGAAAGTTGCGTGTAATCGAGTCATATCATTTCCTCCTTGCTTTGTTCTAAGTTTATTATAACAAAAGTCGCCAGGCCAGTCTGGCCAGCTGTTTTCTATCATTTTCAGCTTGCTAAATGAATTAAATTATTGTATATTGTTAATAGTATCACTAAATAAATGAGTGGGGGTATTTACATGGTTAAGCTATGAGTACAGTTAAATGACGCTAGTTTAGCAAACATTTGTAAATGCGCCTATTTAATGAGTTTTAGTGCTAGGATTTAAGCGGACGGGGTTTTTTATGCCTATTTTTAACCTGGTCAGTGCTTGCCTAGAAGAGAGGACTCCTATCAATTAAGCGCTCGCATTTGTTTGCGGCGCTTTTTTGCTCTTTTAGCTTGAAAAAATCGCCGGACACGCGTAGACTATCTACTTAGTGAAAGCAGAATTGGAGGCGATTCCTTTGACCATCGATAAAGACAAACTAGAAATGGGGAATAAAGAGGCCCTCCCCCTCTCAATTAAGGAAGAGATTGAAGAGCAATTGGCCCAGAACCAGGACTGGAATGAGAATTATGCGGCCGCCACAAATTCCCAAAGTTTCTCGGATCCTCATCAATTTACCGAACTGAGCTTGCGGGATCCAGAACTTTATGAAGAGGTGATTGCAGCCTGTCAGGAAGTGATTGATCCCGAATTAGGCATCGATATCTATAATTTAGGTTTAATTTATGACCTCTTGTATGATGGTCAGGGGCATCTGTGGGTACGGATGACCCTCACCATGCCAGGTTGTCCCTTAGCTGACGTGATCTTCCAGACGCTGATGGATGCCCTAAGAGAGCTTCCGGTGATTCAAGATGTGAAAGTTGAATTAGTTTGGCAGCCGGTTTGGAGTCCCGAACGTTTGACCCGCTATGCCCGGATTGCTTTAGGTCTAAGATAACTAAGGCTTTAAGCTGAGAACTCTAGTCGCCAGTTCCATTCAGTAAAGAACTCGCCTAGCAGGTATTTGATTACTACCATCACAAATAAATAGACCGTTTTAGGAAGATAAAAAGTTTTTCTCCAACTTTGATAGTCGATTTCCTTGCGCTTCCTACGTGCTAGTCTGTTCTTTACTGAAAGAGTTGGCGACTGCGCCAGGGCCCTCATGATGGATCCCCCCCATTACCGATCCATATGAGGGCTTTTCTTATTTCTTGCTGATGAATAAAAAAGTTAAAAATAAAGGGTCAGATGAGTTGAGTTTTTCATGTGATTATGGTAACGTTTGAATGAATACATTAGAGAGGGGGCATTTATCATGTATCTAAGGTGAATCCATAATAGGAATACTGAGAAAGTATACGATAAATGCTGCATTCTTTCTAATGGGGATATTGTGAGCTTGCTTGTGGGGCATAGCGGCTAGGCTTAGTGTTTTATTTGCTATGCGAAGAGGCTTCGTCGCCGCATCATTCAACAAATTACCGGCGGGGTATCCATTATTCAAAGAGTTGTTGGCATTTATTGTCAGCAACTTTTTTGCTTATATGGATTGCTTTATATACAAAAGTTATGAAAAAACTACTCATTATTATGACCCGTTTACCGCTAAAAGGCGAGACGAAGAGTCGTTTGGCTGATTTTTTGGATCCTGAACATATTCAAAGGCTCAGTCTCTTTCTTTTAGAAGAGAATTATCGCCGGGCCAAGGCTAGTCAAGCAGACCTTTGTTTCTGGGTAACAGCCAAGCAAGCGGGCTATCAACTCGATGACTTTTTAGACCTTGACCAGGAGCCCGTTTTCTGGCAGGAAGGCGGGGATTTGGGCTTGCGTATGTCTCAGGCTATCCAGGCAGCTTTCGACCAGGGCTATGACCAAGTCGGGCTTATGGGAAGTGACCTGTATGATTTGACCACTGAAGCGATTAACCAGGCTTTTACTTACCTAGACTCTTGTGACTTAGTCTTAGCGCCGAGCCAGGACGGAGGCTATGGCTTGATTGCGATGTCTGATTTCTATCCAGATTTGTTTGATTTGGCGGCTTATGGCCAGCCATCTGTCTTAGCAGCTACCCTGTCCCAAGCAGAAAAACAGGACCTAGATTATAAGTTGTTGGATCCCATCAGAGATATTGATGACAAGGAAGATATTGCAGTGGTGCTGACAGGTGATTCGGAGGCGAAATTCCTTGCCCAAGGGGAATATAATGCGAATTTTATTTTCGACCAGGAGACCAAACTCTTGCGGATTGCCTTGGGTTCTCAGCTCCACCTCGACCAACAGATTCAATATGAGTACGGGGCATTGAAGGCACTCGAAAACAGTGGTGTCACGCCTAAGGCACTCAGCCTCTGTGACTACCATCCCTTACTTGGAGCGGGTTATTTAGTTGAAGAGTTCCTACCTGGCCGTCAATTAGATTACAGCCAGGATAGTCTCCTAGCGGCCGCCTTATTGGCTCAGATTCACAAACAGGATCCCAAGCCGGCCAGCCATTTAATTTATGCTGGCCAGCCTTTTGCGGTAATGTTTGAAGAATTTGAAAGCATGTTCGCTCATTACCGGGCTTGGTCGGGGCGCTCAGAGGATGTAGTCAGTCGGATCCAGAAGCTGTTAGACCAGTTGAAAGCCTATGACCATACGGCCCCCTTGGCCAATCCTTGTATCATTAATACGGAATTGAATGCATCGAACTTCTTGATTAATCCTCAAGGACAATCTTATGTGATTGATTGGGAGAAGCCCTTGATCGGTGAGCGTGAGCAGGACCTAGGCCATTTCTTGGCTCCTACGACAACGCTATGGAAGACGGATTATCTCTACGATGACCAAGCCCTAGAAGACTTTATCCAGGCTTATGATGCCCATTCCGATATAGGGGTTGACCGGGCGAAATTGGACCAATATTTAGTCTTTACTTGCTTGAGGGGCTTGACTTGGTGTGCCATGGCCTATGTTCAATATAATGAAGCAGGGAAATTGGCCCGTGATGAGGATACTTATCGTGTGATCTCACGCTTCCTAAGCCCCGACTTTATCCAGATGATCGAAGCTTATATTGCAAAGCGGCTAGCAAGCTAAAGAGAGGAGGATTCTTATCGTTAAAAAAAATCGTCGAAGCCTAAAAGAAGTTGTCATTAGTCGGGTGGCCCAGCATATGGTGGTTACGATTAATTCGGCTCCTCCAATTGCGCACATGGATAAGGACCTGACCGAGGCCAGGGTAGCCTTCATTACGACAGCGGGGATTCGCCTGAAGTCAGACCCAGCTTTTGAAACAAAGAAGGGAGACCCGAGCTTCCGTCTGATCCCGGGAGATGTGGATTATGCAGATTTGACCGTCAACCATGACCATTACGATACCAAGGATGCCTTAGAAGATATTAACTTGGTTTTCCCTTTGGATATTCTGCGGCAATTCGCAAATGAAGGCAGAATTGGCCAAGTGGCGCCTCGTCATTTTGGTCTAATGGGCTATATTCCCCAGGTTAAAAAATTAATGAATAAAACCGCTCCGGCTATTGCCGACCAATTAGTGGCCGACCAGGTGGACATTGCCCTGCTGTCTCCAGGCTGATATATTTGCCACCAGTCCGTGGGGCTGATACAAAGAGAAATTGAAAGCCGGGGCATACGCACGGCTTCTATGATGCACCTGCCCAATGTCGCTGAGAAGGCTCGTCCACCGCGTATGCTAGAAACGCCTTTTGCTTTGGGCCACAGCTTCGCCGGTCAAGCTTTTGACCTCGAGACAGAGCGCTTGGGTGTTCAGGAACTCTTAGATTTTGCCGTTAATGGCGGCGCTGAAGAATTAAAACAATGGAAAATATAAGAAATAAAGGAGAATAACTGATGTCAAAGAAATTATTATTATTAAGTTTAACCGCTCTTACTTCACTGTCACTCGCTGCTTGTGCCGATAATGCGAATTCTTCTGCTGGCGGGTCAAATGATGCGCAAACAGAAGCCAGCGCTGACCAAGCGGCAGAAATTCAAAGTATTTCAGGTGAAGACCTAGATAAGGCCTTGGCAGATGACAAGAAGAAGGAAGATTATCTGGTCATTGATGTCCGCCCAGAAGATGAATATAAGGAAGGCCATGTGAAGTGGGCCATCAATATTCCAGTCGATGAACTCGAAAATAATCTCGACCGCCTCGCCAACTATAAGAAAGAAAATGTTGTAACGATCTGTAACACCGGTCAAAAGAGCCAAGAAGGCGCAGAAATTTTGGCTAAGAATGGCTTCCAAGAAGTTTATAACGCAGATGGGGTCAAAGACCATGATTATTCGACGATGACCCAAGTCGGCTATGTCTTAGGCGATAAATTCCAAGAGATGGTCGATAACAATGATGGAGAGTATTATGTCATTGATGCCCGTAAAGCTAAAGACTATGATAAAGGCCATGTCAAAGGGGCAGTCAATATTGAAGTCGACGACTTAGAGGCTAAAAAAGATGATATTCCAAAAGATAAAACAATCTTGACTTATTGCTATTCAGGCAACAAGTCCAATACGATCGCCCAAGCATTGACAGATGAAGGCTACAATACCATTAATGCCACAGAAGGCACTAAAGAATGGGATGGCTTCGACCTCTCAGAGAAATAGAGCCTAAGTTTAATGTTGGGTAGGAGGGAGACCCAAAATATTTTGGGCTCCCTCGTTTTTAGTCAAGGGAGGCGTCTTATGACGAAAGTACAATCTGAAGCCTCAAAGAAACGCTGGCTTCTATTAGGGATTCTTGTCGTTTGTTTGGCCATCTACCTCTTAGTTCCTAGTGTCCGAGACTGGATCAACCAAGTCTTTAAGATGTTTGGCACAGGGAATTTTGAGGAAGTAAGAAAATTCATTGATTCATATGGAGGCTATGCAGCAGCCATTTCCTTCTTTTTAATGGTATTGACAGCAGTGATTGCACCGCTGCCAGCCTTCTTAATTACGGTAACCAATGCGAATTTATTCGGCTGGTGGCAAGGAGCTATCCTTTCTTGGTCTAGTGCCATGGTAGGGGCAGCCCTTTGCTTCTATATTGCCCGCATCTTGGGTCGGGATGTTGTGATTCGCTTTACGACCAAGCGCGGCTTAGAGAGTATTGAGAATTTCTTCGACCGCTATGGGATGCAGACAATCCTTGTCGCTCGACTCTTGCCCTTTATGTCTTTTGACATTGTCTCTTATGCTGCAGGGCTTACTTCTATGGGCTTTTGGGGATATTTTATTGCAACAGGGATTGGCCAATTGCCGGCTACTCTAATTTATTCCTATGTCGGCGGCATGCTGACGGGTGGCGCTCAGAAACTCGTTACGGGCCTTCTTATTCTTTTTGCCTTGAGTGTTTTAATTGGGCTTTTCCGCCGTATTTATACCGACCGCAAGAATAAAAAAAAGGCTCTTAATTAGCTCATGATTAGTATTATTATCCCTGTCTTTAATGAGCGTGACCAACTTGCTCAGCTTTTTGATCATTTGGGCGTTTTTAGCCAGGACATTCCCCATGACTTTCTCTTCGTCGATGGTGGGAGCCAGGATGGAACGCCCAATCTGATTCGGGCAGCAGGTTATCCGGTCCTCATGTCCAAGCCCGGTCGGGGCCAGCAACTCCATGCCGGAGCTCTGGCTAGTCAGGGAGAGATTTTATTCTTCCTACATGCAGATTCTTTCTTTAAAGCTTGTCCTCTAAAGGAGGTCCAAACTAACTGCCAAGCAGCCCCTTTTGCCGCCTTCCCCTTGAGCTTTACGACAAAGGACTGGCGGATGCGTTTGATTGCAGCGGGGTCCAATTGGCGGTTGCGCTACCGTCATATTGCCTTCGGGGACCAAGGCATGCACATGCGCCGCGATTTCTACCAGGACCTAGGAGGTTTCCGGCCTTATCCTTTAATGGAAGATTATGATTTGTCTATTCGGGCTAAGGTAGCTGGCGCCCACTGCCGGGTGGCAGGGCAGAAGATTTATACCTCCGCTCGGCGCTTTGAGGCCAACGGTTATCTGAAGACTTTAGTTAAGATGCAGAGAGCCCAGGCTTTATTCCGGAAGGGAGTATCAATTGAAGACATCCAAAGATTTTATCGGCAACAATAGCTTATGATCCTGCCTCGGCCGGTGCGAGACTTTAGAGCCTAAATTAAGGCATTAGCTAGGGATATAGTGATGAATCGAATTAATTATTATTTGAAGAGGAAAGAGGAGATACGGATGCATTGGACGAAAAAGATTCTACTAGTAGCTGGACTGGCAAGCTTTCTTTTGGGGGCCTGCCAAGGGCAAAATTCGACGGCAAAGGACTCAGACCAACCAGCTCCACCTTCAAGTGAAGAGACCCACCTGGTCCAAGCAGGGCAGACCAAGCCAGATGATATCTTTGTGGATGCAGCTTGGGCCAAAGACCAGATAGATCAGGACCAGACCGTGAAGGTTTTAGAAGCGGGCTATGGGGATGCAGCCTATAAAAAGGGCCACCTGCCTGGCGCTCAGCTCATGGACACGATGGCGATTGAGACAGAAGAAAGCGATTGGAATCTTCTAGCAGATGATGACTTGGTAAAAGCTTTTCTTGCTAAGGGTGTGACCAAGGATACGCCGCTCTTTGTTTATGGTGAGGATGTTAACGCGGCTTCCCGTGTAGCCTTTGCCGCTTATTATCTCGGTGTGGAGGATGTGCACATTATTGATGGGGGCAAAGCAGCCTGGGAGAAGGCCGGCTTTGAATTGACTGAGGAGACACCCCAAGTCGCTGCAGCGGAAGATTTTGGCGGGAACTATCCGGGCCGGCCAGAAGTTTACCTGAAGACGTCAGATGACTTGCTAGCAGCTCAGGCGTCCCAACCAGACTTAGTGGTTGCTTCCGTGCGTTCCTGGCCCGAGTTTATTGGGGAAACATCCGGTTATGACTATATTGACAAGGCAGGTGAAATCAAGGGAGCAGTCTGGGCCAAGGCTAGTGAAACAGCAGCTGACGTCAACTATCTGACCAATGAAGACGGTACGATCCGCGATCCGCAAGCGGTATTTGCGGATTGGGAAGAATGGGGCATCAGTAAGGACAAGCCAGTTACTTTCTATTGCGGTACAGGTTGGCGCAATACTACGGCTTTCTTTGTGGCCAAGCAAGCCGGTTGGGATGACATTTCTGTCCAAGATGGGGGCTGGTATGAATGGAACCTGAACCACCAAAAAGATGCCAGCAAGTATCCTGTGCAGTTGGGCGATCCACGTGGAAATGATGTGGAAATTCTTGATTAAGTCAAGGCCTATCCAGCTCATCATCGTAAGCTTACGCTGCCTACAAGTTCTCGCTATCTTTTTGATGACCCAGGTCCGTCCCTTCTATGCTAATCACTTGAATTTCATGCGATCGGTACTCTACCGCTCAAAGCAAGCCGAAGCTTACCATGGCTTTTGGACTTGGGTGCTCCCTAGCCTGTGCCTTATAGCTGTCGTTATGCTCTTGCTTCGCTACAAAGAGCGGTCAGCCTACGGGGCACTGGTACTGACTTTAGCCTTTAGCTTCTATAGCTTGTTTTGGGGGTTTGACCGCCTGGACACCTATTATCTTTACTATCTACTTTTCCTTGCTCTCAGCCTCCTTCAAGTGCTTATTGCGGGGATAAAAGCTAGGCATGGAAAGGAGTTGCCCAATGAAGGTAGCCATTGACTTTGATAATACTTTTTTTACGGCTAATCGCGATGTAGATGATGGCATGGCCTTGCTCTACTTGCTAGCTTGCCCGGAAGTGGAGCTCTTAGCTGTGACATCGACTTTCGGTAATAAGGGGATTGAACTGGTTGACCGCGATACCCAGCGGCTCTTAGAGACCCTCCAGCTTGACCTGCCCTATGCTAAGGGCGGCCAGGCTTGTGGGGATTATCTGAATCCGGCGAGTCAGCTGTTAGCTGATTTGGCCGACCAACATGCCGGTGACTTGTACCTCCTAGCGACAGGGTCTCTGACCAATCTCATGGGGGCTTCACTAGTGAACCCGCATTTCTTTGACCAGTTGAAGGGAATTGCCTTGATGGGCGGAACGACTGCACCTTTGAACTTTGCTAAGCAGGAGATGCTCGAATTGAATTTCTCTTGTGATCCCCAGGCGGCTTACCAAGTCTTAACTAAAGGGCAGAATGTCCGCGTCATGACAGGCAATCATTGCTTGGACCTGCTTTTCACCCAGGATCAGTATGAAGCGGCTTTTGCCCAAGCTGAGGGCCCGCTTGTTCAACTGATTAAGAAATATTCAGAACCCTGGTTCCGGGATAATGACTTGGAGTATGGCATTAAGGGCTTTTATAACTGGGATAGCCTGGCTGCCGCCTGCCTGGTCCATCCAGAATACTTTAGCTTAGACCAAGCGGAATATTGGCTAAGTGTTGAGGGCTTATCCCGGGGCCGTCTCCATTGCCCCAGTCAAGATCCCACCCAGTATGTGGCAACTAAGCCCTATCAACGTCGCTTGATCACAACACCGAGAATTAGTCGGCCAGAAGAGCTGAAAGACCACCTCTATCAGACCTGGCTATCATTAGATAATAAGTAAAGAATGAAAGGAGCAAGTCATGACAACTGATTTTATTGACCGTATTGAACCAGAATACCGGCGGACCTCAGAGATTACCACCTTGCAAGTAAATATTGGTAAGGTGTGTAACCTGCGCTGCCGCCACTGTCACGTGATGCGCGATTCGAAGAATGAAATGATGTCACCAGAAATTATGGACGCTTGTATCGAATTCCTCAAGGCCCATGATGAAATAAAGACCTTGGATATTACAGGTGGGGAGCCTACCATGCACCCAGGTTTTACCTATCTGGCAGAAAAAGGGGCCCCCTATGTTGACGAGGTCATCGTTCGAACCAATGGCACCTTTTTAAATAAAAGAATGCGCGCCTTTTACCAAAAATACCCTGTGACGATTTTTATTTCGATGCCTTGCTATACGGAAGACAATGTGGATATCGTCCGTGGGAGCGGGGTCTTCAAGAAGTTGACTAAGGTTCTCCAAGAGCTGAACTCCTATGGTTATGGCATTGACAAGGACCGCCCTTTGAACTTAGTCCATAACCCACTTGGCGCGACCTTGCCACCCGGACAAAACGCTCTAGCCGTCGACTACCGCAACCATCTGGGCCAGTATGGCATTGAATTTACCAATCTCTATACGATCACCAACCTTCCCATGGGCTACTTCGAAGATTTTCTTAATGATATGGACTATTATGATGAGTATATGGATATCCTTCGTAATGCCTTCAACCCCGTGACGGTGCCCAATTTGATGTGCCGGTCGCAGTTGTCGGTGGGTTATGACGGTCAGCTCTATGATTGTGACTTCCACCAAATGGCCAACCTGCCTATCAGCACGGGAGACACCATTACGGATGTGATTGATAAGGATGACCTTGGACGGGAGATTCTCTTCCGCGACTACTGTTATGGCTGTACCGCTGGCTTCGGATCCTCTTGTGGGGGCGAATTAACAACGGAATGTCCGGCCCAAGTGGCCTTAGCTGAAGCTTAGGAGGTTATTGATGAAAAATATCGTATCAACTGAAGAATTAGCCAGTCAACTCGGCGATCCAAAGCTCGTTTTGGTGGACGCCACGGTTTTCTTTAATGATCCTGAGGGGGAGTTTTTGCGTTCGGGTAAGGACCAATATGCGACCAAACACCTGCCAGGCGCGGTCTTCTATGACCAATTGGCAGAGGCAGCGAGTCATGAACCGATCCCCTTTCAGCCCACTGGCCATGAGCGTTTCTTGAGCAATATGGAAGACTTAGGGATTAATGCGGATAGTCAGGTCGTCATCTATGATTCGGGCGCCCAAGTCGGCGCAGATTTTACGGCGAATATGTGGGCGGCGCGCTTAGCCTGGCAGTTAGCTTATGAGGGCTTTCCTGAGGATCAAATTGCTATCCTTGAGGGGGGCTTGGATAAATGGGCGAGCGAAGGCCGTCCCCTAACGGCAGAAATTCCTGAGCCTAGTCGAGGCCAGTTAAACTTTAGCCGTCGAGAAGAGCTGCTCGCTGATCTTGCGGAAGTGGAGGCAGCCGTTGATGATCCGAGTGTTGTCCTTTTAGATAGCCTGCCCAAGGCCCAATATGATGGGGACTTTGCGGGCTTCGGTGACGACAGAGTGGGACACATTCCATCCGCAATCAATGTCTTCTTCGGATCTTTATCTGATCCTGAGACAGGGGCCCTTCTACCTGAAAAAGACTTGCGTCAGATCTTTGCAGACTTGGGCGTGCTCGATCCCAATAAGCGCGTCATTACCTATTGCGGCTTTGGGATCGCAGCTTGCTGGCTAGCTGCTGTCCTAAAGTATTTAGGCCAAGACCAGCTAGCTATGTATGATGGCTCTTTGATGGAATGGGCAACCCAAACAGATAATGAATTAGAAGTATAACTTGGACCAATCTGGAGTTTATCTGCTCCGGATTGATTAGATTCTTCAACTTATTTCGGAGAGGCTAGCGTGCGCTTAGTGAGATTCAGTATTTTTTAAGGTGTAATTTATACCAGCTGTTTCCTATCGTGAAAGAATGATCAAGGGGACAAGGCTTCCCTTGCGCATTTATTCACCAAGTGCGATATCGCTTGATTAAAGACAGCTTTTTTGATGTTAGCCTTTGTGAAAATATGCTATGATAAGGTATCAGTACAAGAAGGTAGGCGTTTTCAAAATGGACCAAATGACAGCAGTTGAAAGATATAAAGCCATCCAGGCGGGTCAGCCAATTGATCGGGCCCCAGTCATTCTCTATGACAATCTCATTGCGGCTAAATTAGTCGGTATGACTTACCAGGAATCAGAGGCTTCGGCAGAAGCTTTAGCCAAAAAGATGCTGGCTTCTTACCAACGATTTGGTCATGATGCGGTTTCTTTGATCTACTCGACGAAGAATTTCACCCGGCTCCTAGGGACAGAAGTTAAGCTGGCAGAGAATGCGCCGGCTTCAGTCAGCCGCTATGCCTTGACGCAAGTGTCTGATATGGACCAGTTGGACTTTCAAGCGGTCAATCGAGAGACGGATAAGGGTCGGCAGAAGGTGTATGAGGCAGTTCAAATGATCCAAGAAGAGACAGAGGGGCAGGTCTTCTGCCGAATTCATATGCCTGCTCCTTTTACAGCGGCGGCTGGACTCCTGGCGCCTGAGCAGCTCTTGCGCGCAACCCGTAAGGAGAAGGCGGCAGTCCATGAGCTTTTAGACCGTGTGACAGGCCTGCTCAAAGAGATTGTTGCTGACTTCTCAAAACTTGACCATATCTATATTTCCCTCTCGGATCCGGTAGCATCTGGCAGCCTAATCAGCCCTAGAATCTACCGGGAATTCGCTAAAGAAGCGACCAAGGACTTGGTGGCTGATATTCATGCCCATAACTTGCATGTTGCCCTCCATATTTGCGGGCAGACACAAAAAATTCTAGAGGATATCGCCGAAATTGGCGTGGATGCCTTCAGTTTGGACCAGGTAGTTGATCTGCAGCAAGCTAAGGATAGTGTTGGAGGTCGCCTGCTTCTCCAAGGCAATATTGCCCCCGTGGATGAATTCTGGCATGGAAGTCCAGAATCAATCAGTCATGCGGTCCAAGCCGCTTACGAGCTGATGGGCTGTGATCCTAAAGAATTCATCCTAGCCCCAGGCTGTGACCTGCCGCTCGAGACTCCCCTTGAGAATGTGGACGCTTATATGGCCGCTGCTAGACGTTTTAGTGTTGTGAACTAGAAGTAAAGGAAGTGATGCTTTGTGGCTAAAGAGACTAGTTATCGGATTGGCGTTGATGTCGGTGGCAGCAAGGTCTCAGCTGCCCTTGTGACCGACCAACTAGAGATTGTGGAGAAGCGGAGTACAGCGACCCCGCAAGAGGATGGTGAAGCCTTGTTTCATGTGGTCAAAGAACTAATTACAGACTTGATGGCTGTGGCCCAACCCCTAGGTGTGCGTGGGATTGGGCTAGGCATTCCAGGTAAGGTGGACCGGGAAGCGGGCATTGCGCGCTATCAGATGATGATTCCTTGGCCCAACTTTCCTATTGTAGACCGCTTGCAAGCCTATTTCTCTTGCCCCATTGTAATCGATAATGACGTTGCCGTTGCTGCCTTGGCGGAATACCAGGAGCGAAGCGTGCGAGAGGAAGCGGTCTTCTCCTATGTGACCGTTTCAACGGGCATTTCTTCCCAGAATTTTGTTCAGGGGCACTTAGTTCGCGGGCAAGGTTTTGCAGGCGAGCTAGCACTTGTTCCAGTGGATTACCGCAAGCCCGATCAGCTGGTCCAACATTTTGCTTCAGGGACAGCTATCCAGGAGCGGGGACAAGACCTATTGGCTAACCCTCAGCTGACGACCCAGGATATCTTTGACCGTGCCAAGTCTGGCCAGGCTGAAGCACAGCGTTTGATTGAGGAGGGCGCCCAGGTTCTTGCCTGGTCGCTTTACCAGCTCATTTGCTTCTTTGACCCGGATGAAATTGTCTTGGGAGGGTCAGTTATTATCGAGCAGCCCTATTATCTACAAGCCACAAAAACCGCTTTGAAAGCCATGCTCTTTAGCGACCAAGAGCATGTTTTAGACCATATCCGGGCTAGCCATTTAGGCAAGGATAATGGCCTTTTAGGGGCAGCTGCCTTGGTCGATTAGGAGGGGATTGGATATGCTGAATCAAAAGACACACCTATTCTTTGATATGGATGGCTTATTAATTGATACAGAACGCCTCTACTATGAGACACGTCGGGAGACCCTTTCGGAATTTGGTTATGCTTATACGCAAGCTGACCATATGGCCTTTGCTGGACGGGGTTGGCGCTATACCTTAGCTAGACTCCAGGATTGGGCTGGCCCAGACCAAGGGCAAGTTATGTTTGACCAGGCTTTGGAGCGTTTTAGGACAGCTGTCTTAGCCGGAAAGCTCCAACTGAAGCCGGGTGTGCGTCAAGTCTTGGACTTTGCTCAGGCAGTTGGTTTGTCTAGCTATGTGACGTCCGCCTCTACCCGCTATAATGTTCTTACCATGACAGAGCAAACCGGGATTCGCTCCTATTTCACCGCCTATTTGTGTGGAGAGGATATTGAACGCTCTAAACCTTACCCCGACCTCTATCTGGAAGCGCTCCGCCGGTCCGGAGTGGAAGCTGACCGTGTCCTTGTTTTAGAAGATTCGCCGTCCGGTTTGACTTCAGCGGTGGGGGCGGGGCTTGATACGGTCCTTGTTCCCGACTTGGTGAGACCCAGCCAAGACATGCAAGACCAAGCCGTCCTCAGTCTGGACCGTCTGGATGACCTCATCCCTTATCTAAAAAACTAAAGAAAGGAACTTGTTATGACCTTACAATTTTTTGCACCGACTATTCGTCAGTTTGGCAACCAGGCGCTCGCTGAAGAGCCTTTGGAGGATCTCTTTTTGCTCAAAGAAGAGCCCGGGGCCGTGCAAGTCGCCCTGACGCTTGACCAGAAGACCTGGCTTACCCTTAACCAAAATATGGCCTTGCCCTGGAAGGGGCTCGACCAGCTCTACCGCCTCAGCTTAGACTTGCCGGAAGGACTGGAAGGTCGCCTGAGTTTTGAAGAGGCCGTGCTGGATGATGATGGCCAGTATAAGAAAGATCGGATTCTCCATGAAGAAGGCCGCTTCTTAGAGCGGGGCACCCATTGTTTCTGGGTCGACCTCAAAGGTTTGGCTGCAGGGACTTACCACTTGGGTGTGACGCTTTCCTTGCGCCAGGGTTTTGAGGATGAGCGGGTCTTGCTATCGGCCCAGCTTCCGGTTGAGGTGTCTGACTTTGCCTATCCTAAAGAAGAAGCTTTCTTTCTAGACTTGTGGCAGCATTTGAGTGCCTTGGCGCGTTACTATGCAGTTCCCTTATGGTCAGATGATCACTTTAATTTAATTGCTAACTATATGAAGCCCCTGGCTGAAGCAGGTCAAAAAGTCTGCGACTTGGTGATTTCTGACTATGCTTGGGCGGGACAAGCTTGCTATCAAGTGCCGGATAATCCGAGCAGCCTCTTTGAATATAATATTGTGGGGCTGAGCCGGCAAGCTGGCGAGTTGAAGGCTGATTTTACAGCTATGGACCGTTATCTCGACCTTTGCTTAGACTATGGGATGGCTGATGAAATTAACCTCTTTGGGATTCTTGGCAATTGGGACGCCTATTCCTTTGGCAGCCCTCTGGAAGACTATGAGGATCCGATCCGCGTCCGGGTATATGATGAAGAGACAGGCCTATCGAGCTATCTGCGAACGAAGGCAGACTTAGCGACTTACTTAAGCCTGGTCTTTGACCACTTGCAGGAGCGTGGTCTCTGGGACCGGGTGAAGGTGATTTCTGATGAGCCGAATGATCCGGAACGCTTCAGGGGCTTTGAGGACTTCTTATCGAGCTGTTCGAAAGAAGCCATTGATTTCAAGCATGCCTGCCTCCACAGTGAATTCTTGGAGGCCTATGAGGGGGACTTCGAGAGCAATTCGGTTATCTCGTCTATTTTGATTGATAAGATGGATGACAGCCATTCTAAAGTTTGGTCCCGACGCCATCAGATGACCTGGTATTCTTGCTGCTTCCCACAAAACCTCAATGTCTTTGTACGCAGTCCGCTCATGGAATCGCGCTTAGTGGGCTACTTGACTTATGCTTTCGGAACCAAGGGCTTCCTCCGCTGGAATTATTGTCTGTGGACGGAAGATCCTGATAAAGATATTACTTATAAGACCTACAAGTGGGCGGCAGGAGACATGTTCTTCGTCTATCCTGGGGCAAATGGCCGCCCTGAGTATAGCTTGCGCTGGAAGCAGCTTGTCTTTGGTTTACAGGATTATCGTTTCTTTAAGGCGATCGCCAGAGAAGTGGGTGAGGATAAGGTCCAAGCCCAGGTCCAACGTCTGACAGGGGACATCCGTCAGATGACCTATGATGCGGCGAGCGATCGTATTGATGCCCAGTATATTGATGATTTCAACCTCCTACAGACGATTAAGCGGGATTGCTTGGCCCTCTTGGAGATGAAATAAAAAGGCTCACAGAAGTTTCTTCCTAAGCCATTTGTTACTTGTTGCACAGACTAGAATGGAGGATATCCCATGAAAAAATCAGTAAAAACTTTATTGTCATCGACCCTAATTCTCGGCTTTTTGGCGGGTTGTTCGAATGCGGGAATGGGGACGAGTGAGTCTAGCGAATCGGAGACCGATACAGCCGAACAAACGGAACAAACAGCAACCGAGGATGGCAAGAAAGAAAAACAAGAAATCTCATTCATGATCCCAGAATATGGGCAACCGAGTGAAGAGATGCTCAAGCAATTTGAAGATGAGACGGGGATTAAGGTGAATGTCATGCCAACCAGCTGGGATGATATTCGAGATAAGATTTCAACGGCTGCGGTAGGTAAAAAGGCAGCGGCTGATGTCTTTGAAGTCGATTGGTCCTGGGTGGGCGAATTCAAAAGTGCAGGCTGGTTAGAGCCCCTGGAATTGGATGAAGCCACGATCAAAGATATACCTTCCTTACAGACGTTTAAAGTAGGAAAGGACTACTATGCGGTGCCTTACTCCAATGAATACCGGATGGCTTACTATAACAGCAAGCAGTATGAAGAAGCGGGTCTGAGCCAGGCTCCAGGAACTTGGCAAGAAGTGATCCAAAATGCGGAACGGATCAAGGACCAAAAAGTGGTCAAACACCCTGTGGCTTTGCCGATGGCAGCAGATGAGAATACGACCACCTCTTTCTTGACCATTAACTATGCGCTGACTGGCGAAGTTTTTAACAAGGATAATACCTTAAACCGTGACAATGCCCTGGCTACTTTGGAAGTCATGGATGAGCTCAATCAGAAAGAGTTAGTTGATCCAGCCTATCGGACAACTAATGAAGGCAAGTATGACCTGATTAAGAAGGGAGAAGCTTCTTATGCGGTGGCCCCATCCTTCTACGCTATTCGGGTAGACTCTGAGAAGGATTCTGCTGTGCAAGGTCAAGTCGAAGTTGTTCCTCTTCCGGGTAAGGACGGCCCTTCTGACCGTACCGTTTCCTTTGTCGAAGCTGTTGGGGTATCGCCTTTCAGTGAACACCCAGAAGCAGCGAAAAAATTTGTGGAATGGTACACTTCTGAAGAAACGCAAAAAGAACTTTTCAAAGAAGTTGAAATCTTACCAACCCGCCAATCAGCCCTCCAAGCGGTAGTGTCAGACGGACAGATTCGTGAATCAGAAGAGATGCTCCAACTTGCAGATATGGTAGGGTCTCCTTTCCCTAATGGGGTTCCTAAGTACTATACTGAAATGAGTACGGAAATCTTCAACACCATTAGCGAAATGGCCAATGGTAAGTTAAGTCCTGAACAGGCTGCAGATCAAATGACTGAGAAAGTCAATGCGATAGTTGAAGCCAATAAATAAAAGATAAGCTTGTGAATTAAAAAGGGGTTGGAGCTCTTGCCCCAGTCCTTTTAACTTTTATAAAGGAGGGATTTGATGCGTAAAGGGTGGAAGGCTTGGCTCTTGTTGAGCCCTATGTTAGTTATTATGCTAGTGTTTGTTGTTTATCCGATTATCCGCACCCTATTCTATAGTTTCTACCGCTTGAAGTTGACGGAACCGGACAATGTGGCCTGGATAGGCTTAGCTAATTACCGTGCGGTGCTGACATCTTCGGATTTTTACCAGGCACTCGTTAATTCTGGCCTGGTGCTCGTTTTTACGGTTCTGCTGGGCCTTATTATGAGCTTGGCGATTGCTCTGATGCTGAATCGACGCCATCTCTTAACGCCAGTCTTAACCGCGATTGCTATTGTGCCCTGGGCCCTGCCTCCGATTGTCAATGGTATTATTTGGAAGTTTATATTTTATCCAGGCTATGGCTTTTTGAATAAGTTATTGCTTAACTTGCAGTTGATCGAGGCACCAATTGCTTGGACGGCTAACCGTTGGATGCTCATGTTTATTGCGGCCTTGGTGGTGGCTTGGCGGGTGGTCCCTTTCTGCGCTATCCTCCTCCTAGCCAACTTACAGACGATCCCCGGGGAGCTCTATGAGGCTTCGCGAATTGATGGGGCGAGTGCTTGGCAGGATTTTCGCCTGATCACCTTGCCGATGCTTTTGCCCTCTCTCGTTATCGTATTAATTCAAATGACTATGGCAGCGATTAATGTCTTTGACGAGATAGTGGCCCTATCGGGTTACCGTTTTGAGAGCCAAACGCTCTTAGTTTATAATTATATGAATACGTTTTCTTTCTTGAATTTTGGCTTTGGTTCGGCAATTACTTATGTGGTGACCATTCTATCAGGGCTCTTGGGCTTTGCCTATATCCGTAGAATGGCACGCGATGTATAGGAGGGATAGCATGAAAGAAAGACGATCCACTCGCATCCTGTACTGGCTAATGGTTGGGATATTCTTGCTCTTTAGTCTAGGACCCTTGATCTGGACGCTCATCTTAACCCTCACACCAGAGAAGGAAGTGTTAACAGCCAACCCCCACTTACTGCCTAGCCATCTGGATTGGAGCAATTATAGGGAAATCCTGAGCCCAGGCAGCCAAGCGCATGAGACGGTAATGAATGGGCTTTGGAATTCATTTAAGATGTCTCTAGTTACCGTTTTGATTGGCTTACCAGTAGCTGTGATGAGTGCTTATAGTTTTGTGCGTTATCGCTTTAAAGGACGCAAGCTAGTCCTTTACCTCCTCTTGTTAACGATTGTTATCCCCGTGTTTACAACGATTATTCCTATTTATGCCTTATTCGCTGAACGCGGTTGGCTCGACCAACAGTTCTGGGTGTGTGTGATTTATGTGTCGGCCTTCCTGCCCATTACAACTTGGATGGTGAAGTCATTCTTAGAAGCCATTCCAGTGGAACTCTGGGAGGCAGCCCGTACGGATGGTTGTACAGAATGGCAGGTCTTTAGCAAGGTCATCTTGCCCAATTCTTATCCCATCCTCCTGGCCTGTACCTTAATGCTCTTTTTGATGAGTTGGAGCCAGTATCAGATTCCCATGATTTTGACAACTTCCCAAGAAACCAAGGTTGTTACCCTGGTCATGTCGGAATTTATGACCCGGGATTCCATTAATTATGGCTTGGTGGCGACAGCTGGTCTCTTTGCGGTGATACCACCAGCTCTCTTGGCCCTTCTCTTTAGACGGTATTTAATTTCAGGATTAATGAGTGGGGCGGTGAAAGGATGAGAAGCTTGCAAGCAATCAAAGAACAAATTATCAATTTGCTAGACTCCAAGCAGCTCTTATTTGCTCAGTGGCAGGACCTAGTCGAAGGGCTTTCGGAGCGAGACCTGGTCCTTGCCCAGCAAGTCTTAGCAGATGGCTGGCCAGGCCCAGGGGACCAGACGCCCCGCCTTATCCAAAAATTGACAGCAGAAGAGCGCTTAGCTAGTTTGCTCTTTCTCCTTCCCCAGGCCATTCAGCGTTATGAAAGGCAAAGCATTCCTAAACAAATTCTCCAAGATAGTCTTGCAGACTTCTATTTAAGGGCCAACTTGTACGATGCCCACTACCAGGGCCTGGGCTTGACTGCAGATGACGGGCAATGGCTCTTGCGGCTTTTTGACCTACAAATTTTCAAATTGGGGGCCCTACAATTTGAGCGGATTAGATGGCAACCGGATCCTAGCTATTATCATATGCCGCTAGAAGTTCTTAACCATTGGCCAACGGGAACGCCCTTGCTGGCGGTTCATATCATGGCTGGCACTGACCTCTCCCATGCAGCTTGCCAGGCCTCTTTTGACCAGGCAGCGACTTTCTTCGCCACTTATGATGGGCCAGAGGCTTATCAAGCCTATACCTGTTTTTCCTGGCTCCTTTACCCAGGGCTTTTAGCGCACTTAGGCCCCGAAAGCCGGATTTATCAGTTTTCTCAATTTTTTGATCTGCTAGGGGCGACCTCCTGGCCAGATATGGCCAAGTCGCGCCTATTGGACCAAGCACCCAGTCATAAGCAGGGGTCACGACTTCAAGTCTTGGCCCGAGACAATCAGAGTATTTTAGGGGCAGCTTTGGGCTATCGCCCCTTTGCTGCAAAGGAGGAAAACTATGGCTAATGTTGAATTCCGAGGGCTGACTAAGCTTTATGATGGCGGCAGCCGGGCCGTTTCAGACTTTAATTTGAAGATAGCGGACGGTGAATTTGTGGTTTTGGTCGGTCCGTCAGGCTGCGGGAAGTCCACCTTAATGCGGATGCTAGCGGGTTTGGAAGAAGTGACAGAAGGGGAGATTCGAATTGATGGTCAAGTGGTCAATGAAGTGGATCCTAAAGACCGCAATGTCGCCATGGTATTCCAGAATTATGCCCTCTATCCCCACCTCAATGTGAGGGATAATTTGGCCTTCTCTTTGACCTTGAGAAAGCTGCCGAAAGAAATCATCGCAGAGCGGGTTGAGGCAGTGGCTGAAAAATTAGCCCTAAGCGATTATTTAAATCGAAAACCAGCCCAACTGTCAGGCGGGCAAAGGCAACGGGTAGCCTTAGGGCGTGCCATTGTCCGGAAACCAAACATCTTCTTACTGGATGAGCCCTTATCCAACCTGGATGCCAAATTAAGGGTTCAGATGCGCTATGAAATTTCCCATCTTCAAAAGGAATTGGGGGCCACGATGCTCTATGTGACCCATGACCAGACAGAAGCGATGACGATGGGCGACCGGATTGTGGTTATGCGCGAAGGCAAAATCCAACAGATTGGAAGTCCAGAAGAACTGTATCAGCATCCAGCCAATTGTTTTGTTGCGGAATTTCTAGGTTCGCCACAAATTAATATCATCCCATGTGACCTGGATGAGCAGTCGATGACATTGTGGGGGCAGACCTATAGGCTAAGTTCCCAACTGGGCAAAGGCCCTTGCCTTCTAGGAATCCGCCCCGAGAACTTGGAACTTATTCCTGGCACGACCCATCGCTTGACTTTGATTGAGAATTTGGGGAGCGAATACTATCTCTACCTGGAAGCAGCAGAAGGCCATGTTCGAGTTAAGACCACTGACCAGAGCCGGTTGGAACTTGGCAAAAATTATTCTGTGCGTGTCAAAGACCCAAGCCGCTTATCTTATTTTGATCCCCAAAGTAAAGAATCCTTGCTTTAATTTAATTAGAGAGTGTGACAAAAGTCGGTTAGCCCTGAATCTGCTAACGCATACTATATCTGTAACTCGCTTCGCTTCGAACAGCTATAGCAACTGTCCGCGAATTATGGAAGAACCTTGTCAAAGGATCTTCTATAATTCGTGAAGTGGATGTCAGGGCTGATTTTTGGAGCACGTTTTTAAAGAATAGTTCGTATTCTATATAGAAGCCGGAACTTTTGTCCCAGCTTCTTTTTTTGCATCACTTATTGTTCTTTTTTGTTTATATTTTATATTTAAATTTCATACTTTTCATATCAGAACTTATCGCCTCCTTCGATCACCTGTTCAACTAAGGGCGTCAGAATAGACTTTAGCCTTTTTCCCAGGGCTTTCATTGCCAGGAAAGGCGCTAAGGGCAAATTGACAGCTGTGGGCCAAGCGGCTATGATTTAGCTCGTAAAAAATAACCCGAAAGGAGTGGGGGAATGGATTGGGAATTCATAGGATCGGTCTTACCGGAATACCTGAGGGCAGCTGGACTGACCTTTGGACTCGGGGGACTGGAGGTTGTCTTGTCCCTTATTTGTGGCCTTGTCTGCGCCTTGGTGCGCTATTGGCAGCTACCGCTTCTCAGTCAAGTTGTTGGTATCTATATTGAGCTGTCGCGGAACACTCCCTTGCTTATCCAGCTCTTCTTTTTGTACTATGCCTTACCGAAACTCGGTATTACCTGGCCATCGACGGTCTGCGCCCTTGTCGGCTTGACCTTCTTGGGCTCATCTTACATGGCTGAAGCCTTTCGTTCGGGCCTGGAAGCCGTGCCGAAGAGTCAGTTGGAAGGGGCCTACAGTCTCGCCTTATCGCGCCGGCAATGCTTCCGCTATGTGGTCTTGCCCCAAGCTTTGGCAAGTTCTATTCCGGCACTGATGACCAATGTGATCTTCTTGATTAAAGAGACCTCTATGTTCAGTATTGTGGCTTTGGCCGACCTGATGTATGTGGCCAAGGAACATATCGGGCTCTACTATAAGACAGATGAGGCGCTCTTCCTCTTGGTACTTGCCTACACTGCCTTGCTTTTACCACTTTCGCTCCTGGGACATGTCTTAGAAAGGAGGCTCCACCATGGTCAATTCGGGCATCGGCATCCTCTTTGAGGGCAGTAATTTTCTACGCTTATTAGAAGGACTCTGGGTAACCCTAAGGATCGCTCTACTTTCAATGGCTTTTTCCATAGTCTTAGGTTTCTTTCTGGGGGTGTTGATGACTAGCCGCTTTCGCTTGATTCACTTAGTTTTGCGCCTTTATGTTGAGTTTGTTCGCGTGATGCCGCAATTGGTCCTTGTCTTCTTGGTCTACTTTGGTGCAGCCAAGCAGTTTGGCCTAAATTTCTCTGCCGAAGGGGCCGCGGTGCTTGCCTTTACTTTCTGGGGGACGGCTGAATTAGCGGAACTTGTTCGGTCAGCCATCCAGGCCCTGCCTCGGCAACAAATAGAGAGTGGCTTGGCCCTGGCTCTGACCCCTTGGCAGCTCTACCGCTATGTCATTATCCCGCAGACGGTCCGCCGACTCCTCCCTGCCATGACGAGTTTGATGACCCGTATGATCAAAACAACAGCCATCGTCGTCCTCATTGGGGTGGTTGAAGTGGTCGCAGTTGGTAAGCAGATTATTGATATGAACCGCTTCGACTATCCAGACGGTGCCATCTGGATTTATGGCAGCATTTTCTTTTTATACTTTATGGCTTGCTATCCTTTCTCAAAGCTTAGCCAGTATTTGGAAAATAAGTTCCAAGAAGGAGGTCGCTAATGGCAAATTTATTGATTGAAGTCGATCATTTACATAAAAGTTACGACGGAGAGACGGAGGTCCTCCAGGGAATTTCGCTGAGTATTGAGCGTGGCGAGCTGACGGTGATCATCGGCCCTTCCGGCTGTGGCAAGTCAACTTTCCTCCGTTGCCTCAATGCTTTGGAGCCTATTGATAGGGGCGAAATTTATTTTAAAGGCCAGGCTTTGGGTCAAAGTGACAGGGAGATTCGGGCCTTAAGAGAGCAAGTCGGAATGGTCTTTCAATCCTATGAACTCTTCCCCCATCTGTCTGTGATGGATAATCTCACCCTGGCCCCTTGCAAGGTCCAGGCTAGAGACCGTCAGGAAGCTGAAACTGAGGCGCGAAAGCTCCTGGCTAAGGTTGGTCTGGCAGACAAAGCGGCAGCTTTCCCCAGCCAGTTATCTGGAGGGCAGAAGCAGCGGGTAGCGATAGTCCGAGCCCTGATGATGCACCCGGAAGTCCTCTTGCTAGATGAAATCACCGCTGCTCTGGACCCCGAACTGGTTCGTGAAGTCCTAGATGTGGTCCTAAACTTGGCAGAAGAAGGGCTCACAATGGTGATGGTGACCCATGAGATGTCCTTTGCAGAAGCTGTGGCTGATCAAATCGTCTTCTTTGACGCTGGACAGATTGTCGAGAGCAGCCGGGACCCCCAAGCCTTCTTCCGAGCTCCCATGACCCTGCGTGCCCAAAAGTTTTTAGACCGTTTAACATTTGACCGATAAGAAGGAGAAAATTATGAAGAAAAAATTATTTACCCTGCTAGCCCTTGTAGCCCTATTTCTAACAGCTTGCCAATCTGGCCAGTCCAGTGATAAAGAGGCTGCGGCAAGTGCTGGCAAGCAAGCTCCAGCCCGCACTCTAGCAGAAATCAAAGATTCCGGTAAGATCCGCATTGGGGTCTTCGCCGATAAGATGCCCTTTGGCTATGTCGATGATAAGGGTCAGCCCCAAGGTTATGATATCGAATTAGCCAAGAAGATTGGTGAGGACCTCTTAGGCAGTGCCGATAAGGTTGAATTTGTCCCCATGGATGCCGCTAGCCGGGCTGAATTTCTCAAATCAGGCAAGGTGGATATTACCTTAGCTAACTTTACAGTGACCGACGAGCGTCGTGAACAGGTAGACTTTGCCCTTCCTTATATGAAGGTGGCGATTGGCCTAGTGTCGCCAGAGAAAGCCCTAATCACAGACCTCAACCAGCTTAAAGACAAAAAATTGATCTTGGTTAAGGGAACGACCGCTGAGAACTACTTCCAAAAAGACCACCCCGAAATTAAAAATATCGATAAGTATGACGCCTATCAGGAGGCCTATGATGCCCTTAGAGATGGGCGGGGAGATGCTTTCTCCACGGACAATACGGAAGTTCTGGCCTGGGCCAACGAAAATCCGGGCTTCAAAGTGGGAATTGAATCCCTAGGTGAAGAGGATACCATTGCTCCTGCTGTCCAAAAGGGCAACCAAGAGTTAAAAGACTATCTGGATGATCTTATCGTTCGCTTGGGCCAAGACCAGTTCTTTACCAAAGCCTACGACAAAACTTGCTTGCCTGTTTACGGCAAAGACGTTGATCCCAAGCAGATTGTCCTTGAAGGCGATGACCTGAAGGCTTACTATGAGGCCTTTAATTATGCGAAAAAATAATGAGCCAATGAAAAATCCCGCCAGCTTTACTTGCTAGCGGGATTTTTTTAGCTGGGCTTAGCCCAAGAGAAGGGCAGGCCGGAGCATTTATAGGCTTCCCATTTTATACTCGAAGAGTTTATCTGGTTCTTCAAGGCCAATATTTCTTAGGCCGCGGCGCTTGAGTCGGGCCACAATTTTTTGAAGGTCAGGATAAGAACAAGTATTGGATAGGAAGAAGGTCAGGTGGCAGAGGCTGGGGTCTTCAAGGTCAGTCAGCGTAATCATACTGTTGATCGAACACACCCGGCTAATAATCTTTGTCACCTTGGACATGGTTCCCCTTGATTCTTGGGGAACCGTAACGGTTAAGATATAGCTGCTGTCATTTAACTTCCAAGAATGACTGAGCATGCGCTCAAATTGATGGTGGGTGAGCAAGCCGAAGAAGCGGTTGTCCTGGTCGAGAACCGCGATATAGGGCAGGTCACGAATATTGAAGAGCACACGGTAGAAGGAACTGTCTAGGCTCACATATTTGGTCGCATTCTTGAGCAGGAGGGTGACCGGTTCGTCGAGTGATTGGCCCTCTGCCAGTCTCTGGTAGAGATGTGAGCGGTAGATATTTCCTCTAAAAATCTTCTCATTGTCATCCAGGATGGGGATGCAGCGGAATTGATGATCTTCTAAAATCGTTAGGGCATCACGCATCGATGTCGATGCGGTGACATAAACCACATCTTTCTTTTGAATGGTAAAAGATGAGATATTCATTGCGAGGATACCATCCTTTCTGTTGACCGTATACAAGTATAACATAGCCCCTCGGATAATGAGAAGGATTTAAGTTTTATTGGAAATAAAAATAGAGAAATTTAATCTAGCCCCTACTTTTTCTTAGTGAAAAACCAAATTTGTACCCTAAATTGAGCGAATAAAGGCTTTCTTAGTTGAGATCCCTTCTTCGAGCGTTAAACCCTTACATTTTCTAAGAATTTTGCTATAATAGAATAAAGGTCATAGGCCTTTATAATATTCGTGGACTTAATGAAAGGAGAGATGCAATCGATGGCAGAAGTAAAAATGCAGAAAGTCGATTTAACCAAAGCACCCTATAATTTAGATAAAAAAGGTGTTCAATGGGTTGAAGACACCATCAAAAACATGTCAATTGATGAAAAGATTGGCCAATTATTCTTTAATATGGGGGCTAGCGCAGAAGAAGATTACTTAAAGAGCGTCCTCGATACTTATCATATCGCAGGGGTTCGTTACAATAAATCTGATGCGGATACCGTCTACAACCAAAATAAGATTCTCCAAGAAAATTCTAAGATTCCTGTTTTAATCGCAGCGAATACAGAAGCAGGTGGGGACGGTGCTTGTACTGACGGGACCTATGTTGGTCACGAAGTTAAATTAGCCGCTACTAACGATCCTAAATACGGTTATGAAATGGGACGTATCGCAGGGGACGAAGCTGCAGCTATCGGCTGTAACATGTCTTTTGCCCCAATCGTTGACTTACAATCGAACTGGCGTAACCCAATTATCTCTGTTCGGACTTGGTCAAGTGATGTTCAAAAAGTCATTGATTTCTCTCTAAACTATCTCAAGGGAATCTCTGAAAAAGGCATCATTGCGACCGCTAAGCACTTCCCAGGTGACGGGAACGATGAACGTGACCACCACTTGTCATTTGCGACAAACCATGCTTCTATCGAAGAATGGGATAATTCATACGGCAAGATTTATTCTGCACTCTTTGATGCAGGCCTACCAGCTATCATGGCAGGACACATTGGCTTACCATCTTATGCTAAAGCCATTAACCCTGACATCTCTGATTCAGAAGCTATGTTGCCAGCTACCTTATCTCGTGAAATCCTCCTTGGCTTACTGAAAGACAAGATGGGCTTCAATGGGGCAGTTATTACTGATGCTTCCCACATGGTAGCCATGACTGGTGCTTTATCACGTCGCGACATCTTACCTACAGCTATCGCTTCTGGTTGTGACCTCTTCCTCTTCTTCAACGATCCAGATGAAGACTTCCAATGGATGAAGGAAGGCTATGAAAACGGCACAATCACTGATGAACGTTTAGAAGATGCTCTTCGTCGTACTCTTGGCTTGAAAGCTTCTATTGGTCTTCATGAAAAAGATCCTAAGAGCTTATTAGCACCTAAGGAAGAAGCCTTGGCTCATATCAATACCGAAGAGAACCAAGCAATGGCCCGTGAAGTAGCAGATAAAGCCATTACCTTAGTCAAAAATAACCAAGAAGACGTCTTCCCTGTAACACCTGAACGTTACAAGAATGTTCTTCTTGTAATGAACGAAGGGGTTAAGGGTGGCTTCGGTCAATTGATCGCTTCTAAAGAATCCCCAGCCGATATCATGAAAGATATCATGGAAAAACGTGGCTTCAATGTTGAAGTTTGGGAATCAACTGAAGAGAAGATTATGAAGTTACCTAAGGAAGAACGTTCAGCTGCTGTTGCTAACGTGTACGCACAAAAACAACCAATCGCCAATCTTACCGATAAGTATGACTTAGTGATCAACTTAGCTAAGATTGCGGCAGGTACCGTTCAACGTGTATCTTGGCCAGCTTCTAAGGGGACACCAGATAGCCCATTCTATGTGAATGAAATTCCAACTATTATGGTATCTGTTAACCACCCATTCCACTTAGTTGACGTTCCTCAAGTTCAAACTTACATCAATGCTTATGATGATAAGCCATTCAACCTTGAAATCTTGATGGACAAATTACAAGAAGGCCCTGAAGCCTTCAAGGGTGTTGACCCAGTGGATTCATTCTGTGGTAAGGAAGACACTTACTATAATGTTAAAGAGGTTTACGAAAACCGTATCAACCCAGCTAAAACAAAAGCATAGATTCTGCGCAACGATCGATGCATGAAGAGGGGAAGCTTAGTCGCTTCCTCTTTTTTTTATTGTTTTTTAGCCCGCCGATTTTCATCCCTAGTGCTTGCAATTTAAGGTGGCTAAAGCTATACTTGAAAGTAATAATGAATACTTTCTCATTAACAACTATTGAGTGATTGAACGAAGGAGTAATGTCATAAATGGAAGATCCCGGTGCCGAGACGGCAATTGTTAGTCAACTGTTGATTATCTTAGTGTTGACGCTGATCAATGCTTTTTTAGCAGGTGCTGAAATGGCTTTCGTATCAGTTAACCATCAAAAGATTGATCGATTAGCTGAATCAGGAAACAAGGCGGCTCAGAGAGTCCAAGCCTTGCTGGACCAGTCGGATGCTTTTCTATCAACAATCCAAGTGGGGATAACTTTTGCCGGTTTCTTCTCCTCTGCCCAAGCTGCCACGACTTTTGTTGGCTATGTCCGACCCTATTTGGGACAGATTCCAGGAGCAGACATCCTGGCTTCAGCCTTGGTGACCTTGGTCCTTTCCTATATTTCCCTTGTTTTTGGTGAACTCTTCCCTAAACAAGTAGCCATCCAATTTCCTGAGAAGTACAGTATGATGGCTTCTGGTATAATTATATTCTTGAAGCGCTTGTTCACGCCATTTGTCTGGTTACTTACGGCGTCAACGAATTTGTTGAAGCGCATAGTGCCCATTGATTTCACTAAGAAGGATGAGCATTTAACCCGGGAAGAGATGCGGGCCTTGATTGAAAGCAGTCAAACAGACGGAGCAATCGATATGACCGAATTCCGCATGATGCAAGGGGTCCTGTCCTTGGACAGTAAGCTTGCGCGTGAGGTGATGGTGCCTAGGACGGATACCTTTATGCTGGATATCGATGATCCCGACGCTTTTAATGTGCAGGAAACCCTGAATTCCCAATACTCACGCGTCCCCGTTTTTGCCGATGACAAGGATGATATTTTAGGGGTTGTCCATGTCAAAGATATCCTGCGCCAAGCCCATAAAAAAGGCTTCGACCAGGTCCATATCCAAGATGTCATCAAGCCAGCCTATTTTGCCCCAGAGACAATTTTTATCGATGACCTGATGTTGCAATTCAAGAAGGACCACCAACACATGGCCATCTTGAAGGATGAATATGGCGGTGTTGTAGGAATTGTCACCTTGGAAGACTTGCTTGAGGAAATCGTTGGCGAAATCGAAGACGAATATGATGAAGCCAATAGTGAATACCGCCAGCTGGACGAGAATAACTATGCGATTGATGGCATGTTGCCAATCTACAAGTTTAACCAAATTTTTCAAACAGATATTCAGTCAGATGAGTCTGATACGATTGCTGGCTACATGATTGAGCAATTAGGCCATTTCCCCGAAGATGGAGCCGCCGAATACTTACAGATTGAAAATTATGAATTGTTAACAACCTGTGTGGAGGAAGGCAGGATCCGTGGTATCCAAGTCACCCGCCTAGCAGAAGAAGTGGACCCGTCCGATGAGACGGGGTCAAACTAAGAGACAAATAATTGAAGAAGGTGGACAAGCAGGCAAGTGAATTGCCGATGCCTTGGCCACTCTCTTTTTTTGAGGAAGGAAGATAGCATGCACAAGTTAAATGAAATGATGGACCGAGCAATTGTTAAAGAAGAAGTGCTCAACTTTATGCGGCAGGGGCAGACAGAATTTCCACCAGCCCTCAAGGCAATTGAAGACGATGCCCATGAACGCCGGGTGCCCATTATTCCCCATGAAACAGCAGTTTTTCTCGATTTCTTTCTCAGTGTGAGCCAGGCCAAGGAAATCCTCGAAGTTGGCACAGCCATTGCCTTCTCTGCTTCACTCATGACTTACGGCTATCCAGACCGCCATGTAGATACCATTGACCGCTATGATTTGATGATCCAAGAAGCAGAACAGAATATTCAAAAACTCAACTTAGAAGATCAAATACATATTTTGCGGGGGGAGGCGGCAGAGCTTTTGCCCCAATTAACGAAACAGTATGACTTTATCTTCATGGATTCCGCTAAATCCAAGTATTATCAATTCTTCCCTTATTGCTTAGACCGCCTTAAAGTCGGCGGAGTTCTCATGATAGATGATATTTTCCAAGGGGGGACTATCTTTAAAGCCCCTAAAGAAGTGCCCCGCCGTAATCGGGGGATGAATGCCAAACTGAACCGGCTCCTGGAAGCTTGCTTGGGACGTCCTGAACTCAAAACTTCTTTATTGCCTTTGGGCGATGGTGTGCTTATGGTGCAGAAACTTCAGGATACGCAACATTTTGATTACATGAAGGAAGGCTAAGAACAAGCTCGAGTAGATAAGAAGACTTCTGTCGGAAGATGGAGCCGAGTAGAGAAAAAGAGTGCCGGAGCTTTTAACTAAGCAGCGGCACTCTTTTCTCATAGAAGCACACAATGTTATTTTAATTTGTCCATAAATTTCTGGGCGTTCACAATAGCGCGCTTATGTTTGGCTTCAGCTACAGTTTGCCCGTCTTGGTCAATGGCTTCAATCGCCAAACTAATAATACTTTTGTTGATTTTTTTAATTTCAGCATCAATAGTAATTTGACTACCAACAGCAGAAGGGGCCAAATGTTTGAAGTCTGCTTCAATGCCAACAGTGGTTTCACTACTTTGGCAATGGCTCAAACAAATCTCAGAAGCTACCCTTTCCATATAAGCTAAGAGGACAGGGCTGGCAAGGACTTCTAATTCACCTGAACCAACTGCTTGAGCTGTTTCCTCTGGACGCACGGTAAAATCTTTTTTCATAAAATCCTCCCAATAGTCTTGACAATATAACGTATCTCTTGTTATTATACCAAAGTTGCTTGCTGACTCACAGTCTAAAGGCAATAAAAATTATTTCAGAAAAAGGCTTGACCATTAAACTGAAATGAGATATAATAGAATTCCGCTTGAGAGAGCGGTGAGAAAAAGTTCAAAAACTTTTTTCAAAAAAGATGTTGACAAGTCTTCGAGACTTCGATATACTAAATGAGTCGTTAAGTTAGCGCTTACATAGCGCTGATGAGACACAGCATCTATCGAAAATTTCTAAAAAAGAATTTCAAAAAAAGTTCTTGACAAGCTTTCGATAAAGATGATATACTAATTGAGTCGCTTCGATGAGGCGACGAGATAGACCTTTGAAAACTGAACAAAGAAGACGAACCAATTGTGTAGGGCATCAACTTCGAGTTGATGAACCAACAATTCAAACAATAAATAGTTGAGCAAACAACTATAAAAAGT
>NZ_VYWO01000003.1 GCF_008726925.1 Aerococcus sanguinicola
ATTCCCTCTTTATATAGATGGATATAGTTAGCCAATTCTGCTGGTGAATGTTTTCTATTTGAACGCATAAAAACTCCCCCTAAAGTAGTTTACTTTTTTTAGTGTCTACTTTAGGGGGAGCATACCAATTTTCCAAGCATCTTTTTTTAGATATTAGATAAATACAGATTATATATACTGGTCAGAAATGGTAAATTAGTTTTGATTGATTAAGCTTTTTAGCGCTCAGATCGTTTCTTGTATTTAGACTAATCTAACTTTGGGCAAAATTTTATAAAAGTAGCTTTATGTTTTAGCTAATTATAGGAGGAAGACTATGGTTGGAAAAAATAACTACCAAGTGAAGAAGGAGAAGCAGAGTAATAAATTCTACCGCTACTCTATTAAGCGCTTAAGTGTTGGTGTGGCTTCAGTTGCCGTAGCAGCCGGGCTTCTTTTTGCTGGTGATGCTGTGGTTGTTGAAGCAGCTGCGGCGGAAGAAGCGAACACTAGCGAGGAATTGCCGACTGCCCCAGAGGAAGAAGTTCCAGCTGAGGAGGAAGCAGCTCCGGTAGCTGAAGAAGAAGTACCTGTAGAAGAGCCTGCACCTGTTGTTGAAGAAGCACCAGCTGAAGAAGGCCCTGCTGAAGAAGAGGCTCCAGTAGCTGAAGAAACAGTTGCTGAAACGAGCCCAGCTGATGAGGACGTCAAGGTCACAACTTATGCGGCACCTGAGGGAGCCCCTTCTAATACATCTTCACGTGCTGCAGCTGATAATCCAGCACCAAATAAAGAGAATTTAGATACTGCGATTAACCAAGAAATTCCTTTTAAGGAAGAAACTTTTGGTAAGACAGAATATGAGCCAGGGGACGCGGGTCCTATCCGCTATAATACAGCGGAAGTTATGGATACTACTGAAAATACCGCAGATTTGGCTATTCGCTTCTGGCCTTTCGCTAGTGCTGCTGGTCGCTGGGGAGCTGTAGAAGGAACTACTTACCCAGGTCGCTATGTGATTTCTTTTGAAAATCCAGATTTCTATCAAAATATTGCTTCTGTAGAAACAACCCGGGGGAATGGACCACTTGGGTCAACAACTTGGGCAAGCGCAACTAGTGGCCGTGATTGGACCATGCCATTAACCAATGCGAACCTCCAAGCAGGTATTACGGGCTCTATTTCCGATGTCGATGTTCGTATTACGCTTAAAGAAGGTACAACCTTTGAAAACCTAGGCCTTGCTGAAACGCCCTTACCATTTACTGTAGGTATGGTCACTGGTGAAGGTGCCGGCAATGACTTTAACTTGATCGAGGGTAGAGCTTTAGATAATGGCTTTATCTTGCGTAATAATCCGAATAACCCTGATCCTGAAGAAAATCCAGAGCTTTTTGCTCCGCATCGCACAATTGGAGCGACCGGGGAGTCTCGATTTGCGGATGGTAAGTTCTATGAAAAAGGAATGAGCCATACGGTATACTTTGATGAAACGACCAACTCCATTGTCTCACGCCATACGGTTCAACCTGACCAGAACTTCAGTGAATCAAGTTTCTCAAATGTTCATTACTTCATGGAACAAATTCCTAAGGTCTTAGTACCTTATATCGACAAGAATAGTGTGAAAATTGGGGTAATGAATGATGTCTCAAATCCAAACTTATTCCGGAACTCAGTCAATCGTCCAATTGATCCGATTCCATTGGTTATGGATGATTCTGGTCTCGTGGATTCACGCAAGACACCTGCTATCTCGATTACCCACGCAGATCCTAATGATCGTCAAGCTCAGAGGGATGCTCTTAGAAATGCTCGAAACAATATCAATTCTAAGATATTAGAGGGTACTTTAGGTCAACCGCGAACCTATTCAATTGTGTATCCATTGGCAGAAGGTTATACCACTCGTGATGTTGCTCAAGCTATGGCCGAATATACCCAAAATAATAATAATAAACTCTTATTTGAGACTTGGGTAGAACAGGACTTTGTGGATACACCAGGTGGTCCGCTTAATGGTCAAACACCTTATGCCGATAATGGGGAACCTACCAAGCGCTTAATCGGATCTTATGGGAATGCTTACTTCGATGCTTATTATGAATTAAGCTTGGCCGCCACGAATGATCCAGAGACACAATTAGTTGAAACTGAAGTTGGTACAGTACCTCCAGCAGAAGATGGCATCAGCAATAAGGCTGATTTACCTGAAGGCACAAGCTTCTCATGGGAAGAAGAGCCCGATGTAAGCCAAGTAACAGCTAAGGATGAAGAAGGTAACGACATCCCTCAAAATGCAAGGGTCAAAGTTACTTATTCAGATGGCAGCTCAGAAGTTGTCAATGTCCCTGTTGTTGTTCGTGAAAAGACAGAAAAAGACGCGGACAAGTATACGCCAGAAGCTCAACCCGTTGAGAAGGCACATGGTGAAGCAGCGACAGAGGATGATGTTACAAATGCCGTGAAAGTTCCAAACTTCCCAACAGAAGGTGAACAACCAGGCGTGACAGTTGACGATACAAGTCAATTGCCAGATGGTACGACACCAGGGACAACTGATGTACCAGTGACCGTTACGTATCCAGATGGTTCAGAAGATAAGCTGACCGTACCAGTAACTATTGCTGAACCCGAAGCACCAGCTGAGACTGACGCAGACAAGTACGACCCAACAGCAGAAACTGTTACGAAGCCAAATGGTGAAGCCGCAACAGAAGAAGACGTTACAAACGCCGTAACTTTCCCAGACTTCCCTGCAGAAGGCGAACAACCAAGCGTCACTGTCGATGATCCAAGTCAATTGCCAGATGGTCAAACACCAGGCACAACTGACGTACCTGTAACTGTAACTTACCCAGATGGTTCAGAAGATAAGTTGACCGTACCCGTAACGGTTGAAGAAGCGACAGAAACTGACGCAGACAAGTACGACCCAACGGCAAAACCCGTTACGAAGCCAAATGGCGAAGCTGCGACAGAGGAAGAAGTTAAGAATGCTGTAACTGTTCCAAACTTCCCAACAGAAGGTGAACAACCAAGCGTCAAAGTTGACGATCCAAGTCAATTACCAGATGGCCAAAACCCAGGCACAACTGACGTACCTGTTACCGTGACGTATCCAGATGGTTCAGAAGACAAGTTAACTGTACCTGTAACGGTTGAAGCCCCAACAGAGACTGACGCAGACAAGTACGACCCAAGCGCAAAAGAAGTGACCAAGGACCATGGTCAACCTGCAAGAGAAGACGACGTGAAGGGCGCAGTTACTGTTCCAAACTTCCCAGAAGATGGCGAACAACCAAGCGTGACAGTTGATGACCGAAGTCAATTACCGGATGGTCAAACCCCAGGTACCACTGACGTCGATGTTACGGTAACTTACCCAGATGGATCCGAAGACAAGGTTAAGGTTCCAGTAACTGTTAAAGAACAATCAGTAGCAGATAAATATGAACCAAGCGCAGAAGAAGTGGCCAAGGACCATGGCCAAGCTGCAAGTGAAGATGACGTGAAGGGCGCAGTCACTGTTCCAAACTATCCAGCAACAGCTGAGAAACCAAGCGTAACAGTTGACGACCCAAGTCAATTACCTGATGGCCAAACCCCAGGTACGACAGAAGTTCCTGTAACTGTGACTTACCCAGATGGTTCTGAAGATAAGTTGACTGTTCCAGTAACTGTTGCGGAACCCGAAGCGCCTAAGACCGAAGTCGGTGGTTCTGTTAAATCAGTTGAACCAAGTGATGAAAAACAAGGCACTGGTATTACAGTGACCAACCCTGATGAGTCAACAACTGTAACTGCTTCTGACGAAGATGGCGAAGAAATTCCAGCCGAAATCAATCCAGAAACAGGCGAAGTTGAAGTCACCCCAGGTACTGACGTGGACGGCCCAATCGATGTGGTGATCAATGACGAAGACTTGCCAAATGGTAAGGCTACTATCCCTGTTCCAGTAAATGGTCACGAAGAAGATCGCGACGACAATGGTTCAGAAGAGAAACCAGCGACTGAACAAACCAGCATCGATGACTCCAACGTCACACCAGTTGATCCAACAAAAGACCAACAATCAACCGGCGTCGTTATCGTCAATCCAGATGCAGATACAGAAGTAACTGCCAAGGATGAAGATGGCAAGGACGTTCCAGTTGAAGTCACTACAGACGAAAACGGCCGCTTCGGCGATGTCAAGGTCACTCCAGGTACAGATGTCGATGGTCCAATTACCGTTACCATCAAGGACCCTGAATTACCAGAAGGCCAAGAAGAAGTTACCGTTCCAGTTAACGGTCATGAAGCAGGCCGCGATGACAATGGTTCAGAAGAGAAACCAGCGACTGAACAAACTCGCATCGATGATTCCAACCTCACACCAGTTGATCCAACTGAAGACCAACAATCAACCGGCGTTGTTATCGTCAACCCAGATGCAGACACTGAAGTAACTGCTAAGGATGAAGATGGCAAGGACGTTCCAGTTGAAGTCACTACAGACGAAAACGGCCGCTTCGGCGATGTCAAGGTCACTCCAGGTACAGATGTCGATGGCCCAATCACCGTCACCATCAAGGACCCTGAATTACCAGGCGGTCAAGAAGAAGTTACCGTTCCAGTTAATGGTCACGAAGCAGGCCGCGACGATAACGCACCTAAGACCGAAGTTGGCGGATCTGTAGGATCGGTTAACCCAACAGACGAAAAACAAGGGACCGGCATCATCGTCACTAATCCTGATGAGTCAACAACCGTAACTGCTTCTGACGAAGACGGTAAGGACATTCCTGCTGAAATCAATCCAGAAACAGGCGAAGTTGAAGTCACTCCAGGTACTGATGTGGATGGTCCAATCGATGTGGTGATCAATGACGAAGACTTGCCAAACGGTAAAGCTACTATTCCAGTCACTGTCAATGGTCACGAAGAAGGTCGCGACGACAACGGATCTGAGAGCGAAGTTGGCCATGTTGGTATCCCACGTGCTGAAAATGAAATTGGCAAAGATACCACAACAGTAACAGCTTTAACCGATCCAAACACCGATGTGGAAGTCACAGATCAAGATGGCAAGACGATCGCTTCTGGTACATCCAATGGCGAGGGTGAAATTAACCTTGAAGTGCCTAAGCAAAAGGCTAACAGTACCATCACAATCGTCCCAGGCACGAAAGACGAGCAAGGAAACTTCATTCCAAGCCCTGATAAAGCGGGTGAAACAGTAGTTCGAGAAACCCCAGTCATTACCACTGCTGAGGCTAATAATGAAGCCAATTCAGAATACACTGTGGTTAGCGGTAAGACTACCGTTCCAGGTGCAGAGATTGACGTAGAAGATAAGGATGGAAACTTCCTCTTCTCTACAATCGCTGACGAAAATGGTGACTTTAGTTTCAAAGGCCCACGTTTAGAACCTGGCACAGTCCTTGTCTTGAAACCATTAAGAACATATTGGATGCTAGATGATACCATTGAAACGCACCGGGGCGATTCAGTCGAAGTCACAGTAACAGGTCCGAATGACGATAACGCGCCTAAGACCGAAGTTGGCGGCTCTGTTGGTTCAGTTAACCCAACAGACGAAAAACAAGGGACTGGCATCATCGTCATCAATCCAGATGACAAGACAAGCGTGTCTGCTAAGGATGAAGACGGCAAGGATATCCCGGCTGAAATCAATCCAGAGACAGGCGAAATCGAAGTCACTCCAGGGACTGACGTGGACGGCCCAATCAAGGTAGTCATCGAAGATGAAGATCTACCAAGAGGCAAGGCAACCATCCCAGTCACTGTTAATGGTCATGAAGAAGGCCGCGATGACAATGGTTCAGATACGACCACACCACCAACTGGCGGCGACACAGGTGAAACCCCAGGGGACGGTGGCCAAAAACCAGGACAAGAAGGCGACCACAAACCAGGTACAACCACACCAAGCCGTCCAGGTTCAGACCAACATGACCAAGCACCAAGCACCCGTCCTGACGGTCAAGACCAAACACCAAGCCGCGAAGACACTGACCAAGCTCCAGCGACACAACCAAACCGTGATCAAGCAGCAGGTCAAAAAGATGAACAGACTGGCGCCCAACAAGTCATCAAGAACTTAGTGCCAACTGTTGAAGCTGCAAGTCAAGCCCCAAGCACTAGCGCGAAGAAGGAAACTGTGAAATCAGCTCTCCCACAAACCGGCGCTATCGTAGGCTTGACGAGCGGCCTAGCCCTCGCCCTCATCGGCGCAGGGAGTGTCCTCGCTCTCGGCAAAAAGAAAAAAGAAGACTAAGCAACTGAGCTAGTTGATAGCCTTCACTTTCAGCACCTCGCACAAGCGGGGTGCTTTTTTGCTTATCTAAAACCGCTTCTACCTCCTGATGATAGTTCCAAACATAATAAGCAGTATTGTTCATTGCTTTATTCTATTTATTATAAAAGCTTGATTATATACAAAATATGTATTATCGATTGATGAAGAAATGATGAGTTTGACGAAAAATAACGCCTAAACCAGGCTTTTTGACGCTTTTTCTGGTTTTTATAGTTTTAATAATTAAACGAAATAGTTAAGAACAATACACCTTTGTCTTTTTTGTTGATATCTTAAAATTTTTTCTGTACGATAGTTTTATCAAATGGATTTCATTTGGAAAATACTAGTTATTTGTACTGTATCGCCCGATGAACGAAAAATCTGACAAATCGCTAGCGCTACTGAAACATAATGCATATTATTAATCAATAAGAACTATTGGATATGGAATGTGCTTTGACGGATCAGTAATTTTAAAACCATGGGAATTTTTGTTTAGGCGAGAAGGTAACAAATGATGGTATTGATGTGAATGATAATATGCTTTGACTAAATATTAGGAGGAAAGCTATGGTTGGAAAAAATAATTATCAAGTGAAGAAGGAGAAGCAGAGTAACAAGTTCTATCGTTACTCCATTAAGCGCTTAAGTGTCGGCGTGGCTTCTGTCGCTGTGGCAGCGGGGCTCCTCTTTGCGGGAGACGTTCAAGTCGCTCGCGCTGCTGGTACCAATGATGCTGTGAATGGTGAGTTGAACTTAACGGCTGAAGAGCAAGGTAAAGTAGACCAAGCAGCCAAAGACAATGAAAACCAGCCCAACACCCAAAAAACGACCAGTGATCCTGTAACTAAACAAGTGATCCCTGCAGATGGTGGCGTAGCTGAAACTATTGAAACCGAAAAGGACTTAAAAGTTCAAGATCCTAAACTAGCTGAAAAAATTGAAAGCCAGTCAGATAATGGAGCTTCTGACGGGGCAGTATCTACTAAACCTGCACCTAAGGAAGCAGCCTTGGAAGAAAAGACTGAAGTGGCGAATGCGCCAACAACAGACGAAGATGGGACTGAACGCACTGGTCAACCCTTAAATAGCAATGACCTGAATGCGGCACTTGATCAAAATAATCCTGAGGGTAGCTTGAAACAAAATAATATTCGTGATTTCGGGATTGATATTGAAGATTTAACCGATGAAGAAAGCACGGCGAAAGATACCCTAAAAATCGAAAACCGTGTCTACTTAGAAACAGTACCACCAGTTGATCGTTATGAAGTTCGTTATGAAATTGATGAACGTCTGGCTAAGCATATTACTGATATTCGTTATATTGCCAGTGACAGCGATAAGACATCCGACCGTGATTTCTCTTTCACCCGGATGCAAGATGCTGAAGACCCAAGTAAATTAACGAATACTTGGCGAGCAAATGCCTTTGACGTCAACATTGTGTCGACTTCAAGCAATCCTAATGCTTGGAATAACTATGATTCTGTTTTCGCTTCTTCACAAACTGGTTTCTCGAGACTAGCGACAGTTCAAGTTAAATTTAACAAATCCTTAGCTGATATTATCGGCGCCTATCCTGATGCGCGTCGCCGTAATGAACTATTCTTCAATGCTTATATCTACGACCCCGTAGAAAAGAAAATCATTGAAAGAACTGTGGATACAGCAGTTGTTAAGACGGAAGATACGAATTTAGATAAATTACAAGCAGCTGGCCATGCTCAAGAAGTTGAAGGAGAGTATTCCAATTCTAATGGCTTTGGTCAGTATGTGGAAGGCGGGACCTACAACCCTCACACGGGTCAATATGATGAGAATGCCAAGGTACGGGGGATTGCAGTTGACCATTACTTTACTAAGAAGTCTTCCAACTCCAGCCCAGATTCACCCGCAAGCTATCATTTCCAAGCGGATGAACGCCTTGTGCCATATATTAAGGGGGTAGGGATTTATCAGCTTTCTGATGGATCAAGAGAATTTGATCCCAAGTCCCAAGTCTTCTATAATGGCTTAATCCTTCATGCTAAAGGTGGTGTGGCTAAGACTTTACCTATCGCTAGTGATGGTGGTTTAGATGGTAAGTTTGACCAATACTTCTTAGACTACAATCCAAGAACTGGTGCAGGCCGTTTCCGTTTAGACCCTAATGATAAGGTACAATTTAACGAGGGGGTAGGCAGTAATCCTTCATCTGTTCGTGTCGTTTACTACCTTAAAGATGATGTGAATATTAAGGGTCTCATGCCAAACAACCTCGACCAACGCTATGTCTTCAATGGTTTCTTCTTAGATGAGAAGGGGAACTATGTTGCGAATACAGAAGCTAACATTGGATACAACTTCGGTGACTTCTCTGGCGATCCAAGCCCAATTACTAATGAAGGCAATCCAGGCGTAGATGATACCAGTCAAACGAATCCAGCAGAAGGTGACTTGCCAGAACCAGCTAAGCCTGAAATTAACTATGAATTAGCTGGCCAAAATCGGACCGTTCTCCTGAATACGGAAGTCACTGCTAAAGATTTGGCTCAAAACTTGACGAAGACGGCAGACGGTCAAGCGGTTGATTTGCCAGAAGGGACCAAGTTTAGCTTTGCGGATGATGAAGCCACTCAAGCTGCGATTGTTGAGCTCTTCGAAAAAGATGCAGACGGCAATGATAAGTTAGATGCAGAAGGGAATAAGATTTCACGTGGCTTCTTTGTAGATACTTCCAAAGTCGGCCAAAAAGAAATTAAAGTGGTGGTTGAATTGCCACGTTCATCGACTTCTAACTTGATTTCTGGTTTAGTCGATGTGAACAAACGCCCTGGCGAATCTGGGCAGAAGGTTTCTGAAGAGCGCTTCATTCCACAAAGTATTGAAGATTCTCGTAATGAAAATTCAGAAGGCTTCTTCAACAACCAAGTGCACCAATTAGCCGATGCGATTACGCCTGAAACTCAAGCCAAGAATGAAATTGATGTGACCATCTCCAGTCTGATCCATACCATTCCAAGCTCAAGCCTTGAAACACTGAAGAAATGGGACTATGTCATTTGGTTCTCAGATAACTTAGCTAAGCACATTACTAAGGTGGAGAATGGCTCTGGAACTGAATTCGAACGGATTGTCAACCGCAATGGCGACAAGACTAATTCATGGCGGATGCGTGCCTGGGGTGGGGCAGCTGATAATGAAGCCCTGATGACCAATACTGCAGTTGGGGCACAGTACAACTACCCAGCTAAGGTGACTTTAGATTCTTCTATCAAGTCCATTATCGATGAGACGGAACAAGAACTAGGACGTCCTGTAACCAACGGCGACTTCGGCTCAACTTCCTTCATCTACAACAATGCCAACAAGGCCATGATCGAAGGCTCTTACTCATCCACCTTTATGAAGGTTAACCCAACCCAGTATGATGAAAAAGTAGCTGCTGACAATGTAGCCAAGAACCCAACCTTCAATAACTGGTTCCGTCTTTCTGGTGGGGAAGTCAGCTACAAGGAAGGCGACGAAGTGAGCCCATACACCGGTTTAACTGGGGATAAGATGCGCGGTTTTGTCTTTGACCAAATCTTTGCTAAGCAAGGGGGTTCTTCACTGAACACAGCTGGGGCAACCACCGATCCAATCCACTACCACTACACTGTGGACCAACGGCTCTTGCTATATATTGAGTCAGCTGAACTCTACTATGTACCAAATGGTGAGGATTACTACAATAACTCCGCTGTTGGCTTAGACAAGTCCTATATTCCTCAAGCCAAGGTCTTCTTCAATGGCCTAGATTCACGGAATGATGACTTCCAAAGCGAATTCAATCGGGAAACAGGTGAAGGGGTCTTCAAGTTAGATCCACAGAACGATACCGTAAGTCGGGTCTTCAACTTCAACAACTCTCACTTGGATCCTGCAGCTGCTCGGATTGTTTACAAACTGCGTGATGGAGTCACAACTGAAGACATCCTCAAGGCTTATCCAGATGCCAGCTTTGCCTTCACGGGGTATCTCACCCTTGAATCCGGCCCAGTTGTTCGTAACTCCAACGCCAATGTGGGTTACCGCATCTCAGATATCGATGGCGATGGCCGTCCGGATGAATTCCAGAATGATCGCTTATCCAATCTAAGTGAGGAAGAAAAACAACTTCTTTCCCCAATCGAAAAAGCTATCGTCAATGAAGGCCTCACCGGGACCAATGCGAATATTCTTGTCCAATCAGCACGTGATAAGGATACGAACGTTCATGGCGTAATTAACACAGGCTTCAGTGAAGCAGATGCACCAAGTGTTGAAGCAGCTATTGTTAATGAAGACGGTAGCGTGACGGCACTCGGCAGCTCAGCTGTAGATCCTCAAAGTGGCGAATACAGCATTGACACGCCAGAGGGAACAACCTTAACCCAAGGCCAAACGATCTTGATTACCTTAACGACTGGTGGACAAGTTCACTCAGCTAATTACACCACTGTGGGTGAAGGTAATCCAGAAGTAACTGCCAAGGTTGATGTTCTTGATCTTAAAGATATAAACAATGATCAGAGAGTAGCCAAGGGTCAAGACATGACAGCTGTTAAGGTTGACCAATTTGTCGATGCAGCGGGTCAAGTGAACCCAGCAAGCACAGAAAATGGTCAAGTACACTTTGCAACTGTAGATACGGATGGTCAAACAGATACAGAAGAGCTCGCGAACCAGCTCAGTGTACGTATCGCAACAACCGATGCCCAAGGCAATGTGACCTATCAAGACCTTGCCAGTGCAGGTTTAACTTATAATCCTGAAACTGGTCAAGTGACAGGTAGCCCAATCTTGCCTGAAGGGGAAGAAGAGCACACTTATACTATTGTGGTAGACGCGAAGAATGCTAAAGCAGGGGATGCGACCAACCGGACCTTTACCGTAACGGTTTACAGCCAAGCTTCCGAATACACACCTGCATATGAAGCAGTTGATGTGATTCCAGGGAATAAGGCTGAAACAGCTAGCCCAAGCTTTACAGATTCTAATAATCAAGCGGCTACACCAGCTTTAGACTCAGACGCAGCTTATACTGCACCTGAGACGGTGGATGTTGAAGGCACACAAGTCGCTGTTCAGGTAGACCCACGAACAGGGGTTGTCACTGTAGATCCTGCTGAAACAGCTAAAGTACCAGGCAAGGCCATCACTGTTCCAGTAACCGTTAAGTACCAAGATGGGTCAACTGACCAAGCCAATGCTACCATCAATGTCATGGATCCAGGCTTTATCGATCGGACAAACGACCCAGATGCGTCTGTTCCTGAAGGTTACAAGAAGGTAGATCTCATTGCTGGCGAAGGGGTCACACCATTTGAAGGTGGCAATAAGACCTATCATGTTAAGGAAGGCACTAGCATTCCAGCTGATAAGATTCCTCAACTTACTGCACAAGCGGGTTACGAAAATCCTGCTTGGGACAATGATCCGGCACAAACGGTAACTGCTGATAGTCCATCTCGCTTCACAGCGACAGCTGGCCAAGTTGCAGAAGCCGACACCACCGCCCCAACCATCACCGTTTCCGCTAAGGATATCCAAGCGACGGAAGGTCAACCAATCGATCCGGTTTCTGTAGAGACTGATGATCCGGAAGCGACCGTGACCGTTGACGGCTTGCCAGATGGTTTAGTCTACAATCCTGAGACCAAACAGATCGAAGGAACGGTTCCAGCGGGTTCCGTGCAATGGGCGGATGACCAAGATGAGTCGCGCGACTTCCCAGCAACCGTGAAGGCCGTAGATCCAGCGGGCAATGAAGCGACTGAGCCAATCAATGTCACTGTTCTCCGCGACACAGACGGCGACGGCCAAGCGGATAAGACCGACGACGATGATGACAACGACGGCATTCCAGATACAGAGGACCAAGCCTCTAAGACTTGGGACGGCCTGGATGCGCAAACGACTGATGTCACAGCCACTAATGGCCAAGAAGTCCCAGCTGACACCAAGGTTGTCACACCGAACAAACCGGGTGCCAAGGTTTCAACCCCTGCCCCAGTGGATGGCCTGTCTGTGGATGAAAACGGCAACTTAGTCGGCACACCGACCGTGGACTTCCAACCTGGTGAGACCGAAAAAGTCGTTGAAATCCCTGTTGAAATCACGTCAACTGGCACCGGTCAAAAAGATGGTCAAGGCCAACCGACCGATGAAGCTATCACGCGAACCGTCAAAGTTACTGTGACGAATCCAAATGCGGGTGAAACCCCTGCCGAGTCCAGCGTCGAGCTGACACCGAAGTCACAAAACGCTCTGGAAGGTAAGGACATCACCCCAGTGACGCCAGATGCTAAGGACTTGCCAGAAGGCGGCAGTGTCAAAGTCAGCATCGATGGCCAAGACACTTACCCAGGTCTGACGGTCGACCCAGACAGCGGCCAAGTAACCGGTCAACCTCAAATCACCGACTGGGCCCCTGAAGAGGAAACGCGGACCATTACCGTAACCGCCCAAGTCCAAGACAAGGACGGCAACCCAGTCCGTGATGCAGACGGCAATCCAGTGACAGCTGAATCAACCATCACCGTTTACCGCGATACCGATAAGGACGGCCAACCCGACAAGGATTCCGGCATGCCGCAAGATCCAAATAATCCATCTGTCCCAGGCATCGACCAAGGCGACAAGGATGACGACAACGACGGTTGGACCGACCAGGAAGAAAAAGACCGCGGAACGGACGGCAAAGATGAAAACAGCTTCCCACGTGTAACGGAACCTGGTGCCGAAAACACTCCAGGTCAAGACACCACCAAGGTCACCGGCAAGACCACGCCAAATACCGAAGTGGAAGTTAAGGATAAAGATGGCAACACCATCGGCACCGGAACATCCGATGACCAAGGTAATATCGACCTTGATGTGCCTAAACAAAATCCTGGCGACAAAGTAACCATCGTTCCAGGTAAGAAGGACGACCAAGGCAACTTTAAGCCAGGTAATCCAGAGGGTAACGGCGAAAGCGTGGTTAAGGAAACCCCACAAATCAGCAACCCAGGGGCTAAGAACGAACCCGGTTCCGATAAGACTCAAGTGACCGGTAAGACCACGGTGCCTAACTCTAAGGTTGAAGTGAAGGATAAGGATGGCAATACCATCGGCACCGGCACTTCCGATGAGAACGGTGACTTTAGCATCGACGTGCCACGCCAAGAAGGCGGCGACACGATTTCGGTGACCCCATCCAAGGACTATACCAACCCAGATGGCTCTACCGAAACACGGACGGGCGACCCTGTCGAAACCACCGTTAGCGAAGAGGCCCCAGTCCTTTCTGAAGCGAGCGTCGACATGACACCGAAGTCACAAAATATTGGCGACTGGCAACATGATTACATCATCCCAATCCAGGTGACTTCTGAGAATGTTCCAGAAGGCGGCTCGGTGAAGGTTAGCTTCGACTACCAACCAGGTACTCAAGGCCTCCACTACTCCCCTTCAGACGACGGCCTCAGCGGTACGGTCACTGGCAACCTCGAAGCAAGCTGGCAAGGAGACCAAGAAACCCAAGTCGTCACGGTAACTGCTGAAGTCGTAGACAAGGACGGCAATCCAGTTACTGACGCAGACGGCAATCCTGTGAAGACCGAAGCCACCATCACCATTTACCGCGACACGGACGGCGACGGCAAGGTGGACAAGGACTCCGGCATATCAAGAGACGAGAACAATCCATACTCACCTGACGCCGATGGTGACAAGGATGACGACAATGACGGTTGGACCGACCAGGAAGAAAAAGACCGCGGAACGGATTCCAAGGATGCAGACAGCTTCCCACGTGTGACCGAACCTGGTGCGGAAAACGAGCCTGGTCAAGACACCACCAAGGTTACCGGCAAGACCACGCCAAATACCGAAGTTGAAGTCAAGGATAAAGATGGCAACACCATCGGCACCGGCACTTCCGACGACCAAGGTAACATCGACCTCGACGTACCGAAGCAAAATCCTGGTGACAAGGTGACCATCGTTCCAGGCAAGAAGGACGACCAAGGCAACTTTACCCCAGTGAAAGATGACCAAGGCAATCCGCGTGGCGGCGTCGAAACTGTGGTTAAAGAAACCCCACAAATCACCAACCCAGGAGCTGATAATGAAGCAGGTTCCGATAAGACTAAGGTCACTGGTAAGACCACGGTGCCAAACACCACCGTTGAAGTGAAGGATAAAGATCGCAAGACCATCGGCACCGGCACTTCCGATGAGAATGGTGACTTCACAATTGAAGTGCCTCGTCAAGGTAAGGGCGACACCCTCACCATCATCCCATCCAAGGAATACACTAATCCAGATGGTTCTACCGAAACCCGGACGGGCGACCCTGTCGAAACCACTGTAACTGGTCAAACGCCAGCGGTTAAGGAAGACAAGGACATCTACCAACCAGAATACAAACCTGGCACTGGTCAACCCGGCACCAAGGTAGAAATCGGCGAACCGATTTTCAAGGATGAAGAAGGTCAAGTGGTGACCCCACCAACCGGCACCAGCTTCAAGCCAGGCGAAGGTGAAACGGGCATCACAGTAGATCCTGAAACAGGTGAAGTGACGGTCGACGTACCTGCAGACGCCAAAGCAGGCGACACGATTGAGAAAACAATCACCGTGACCTACCCTGACGGCTCAAGCGAAAGCGTCACCGTTACCGTGACAGTCGAAGGCAAGGGCGGCAGCGGCCTGACACCTACGCCAACACCAACGCCTGAACCTGAACCACAACCCGAAGGCAAAGATGAGGTCAAGGACGAGCCAGCGCCTGACCAAGACCCTGTCGAAAAACCTGGCAAGCAAGACGACACGACCCCATCAGACCAAGGTCAAGTTGTCCTCAAGCCAGCTGCTAAGGACCAAGGCAAAGCTCAAGCAGCCCCAGCCAAAGCCCAAAGCAAACTCCCACAAACCGGCGCCATCGCAGGCTTAACAACCGGCCTGTCCCTCGCCCTAGTCGGAGTCGGCAGCCTACTCGCCCTCGGCAAAAAGAAAAAAGAAGACTAAGTAACTTAGGAAGTTGAGTGGTTAGCCTTCACTTTCAGCACCTCGCACAAGCGGGGTGCTTTTTTTCTTTTGTAAGGTTGAAGGGAGCTGGCCTCCTTTTTTATTTTGATTAAGGAGGCGGAGATTTTGGCGGTTAGCGACAGAAGTCAGGCGATATGTCGGTAATTGGGGTAGAAAGCGACATAACTCAGGGGACGTGTCGGTAACTGGGGGGGCATTGCTGCCATATCGTCAGGGGAGATGCGGAATCTCAGTTAGAAAAGGCATGTTTCTAAAAAGGTGGTTTTCCCCAAAGCAGCCACGGCCTTTTTCCTTAATATAGGTCCCTCCAATACAAAAGAACAATCGTGTCTCGCTCAGTAATGATCACCAAAACAGGACTTGCTAGGAATCTTGATAAATCAGCCTTATTGATCAAGGCTGGTTTTTATTTGCGATCACGGCGAAATATTTGGGACAAAAATATACAATAGTGTTCCATATCAGGACAAAATTTGGTCTTATATTAATTAATTTTTAAAACCAATTTTTGTAAACGATAAGAAAGCCGATAGAATCAATATTTGATCCAATTATCAAGAAATATATTTCATGAAATAAGTTTGTGTTATTTTTATAATTTTATTATGAACTATATAATCCATTTAACAAATGTTTCATTATTGCATTGTTTAATTTATAAGGAGGAGACATATGGTAGGTAAGAATAACTATCAGGTCAAGAAGGAAAAGCAGGCAGACAAGTTCTACCGCTATTCCATTAAACGATTAAGTGTCGGGGTGGCCTCGGTTGCTGTTGCAGCCGGCTTGTTATTTACCAGTGACGCTGCCGTGGTTGAAGTAGCCGCCGCAGAAACTGGCAATACGAGCACCCTCGCACAACCGGAAGAAACTGAAGAGGAAAAAGCGCGCCGAGCTGCCGCTGCAGCCGCAGCCCTCGAAGCTGAGAAGCAAGCGAAAGCAGTTGAAGCGCCAGCTGAAACAAGCGCCGCTCCTGTAGCTGAAGCCCCAGTAGAGCCAACCGCTCCTGTTGCTGAAGCTGACAAGAAGGCCGAAGAAGCCCCAGCTGAAAAGCCAGCAGAAGCTGAGAAAGTTGAAGCTGACAAGAAGGCTGAGGAAAAAGCGCCAGAAGCTAAGAAAGCCGAAGAAAAACCGGCTGAAAAGACTGAAGCTAAGAAGGCTGAAGAAGCGCCAAAAGCTGACAAGAAAGCTGAAGAAAAGCCAGCTGATAAAGAAGTTAAGGCTGACGAAAAAGCAGCTGAAGACGAAAAGCCAGGTGAATTGACTTTCTATGCGGCTAGAGATACCTCTAGAAGAGGCCGTGCGAACAAGAAGCCTGACAAACCAGCTGAAAACAAACCATCAACTCGTACAGCCAACTCAGCTAATCCTGGGAATGGCTCAGGTGTTGATACAACCAATTCAGACATGAGCATGGCTGGGGAATCTGAATTAATTAAAAATTTACAGGATTCCGCTATTGATGCAACGGGTAAGAAAGGCGATAAGCGCTCTTATTCCGGTACTGTTTTCGTATATAGAAATGGTAATAGTAACGAAATAACTAAGGAAACCTTAGCTGGCGTTCCTGTTTATTTGCAATGGGCTTATAAAGATGGCTATGTGTCACCAGTATATAAGACTGTTTCAAATGCTGATGGGACCTTTACTTTTACCTTTGATAAGCCAATTATCGATAAGTTTGGTAACGTTCATAAATGGAAATTATCTGATGGGGACCAAGAAGCCTTTGCAGTTAGAACTTGGGCAGAAAACCCTGATCCAGCGAATTTAGCTTTGATCAAGGGTGGGGACCAAATTACTGGATTCCACAAACGTTTGACTCGTACCAATGAATCTTGGGACTTTACGGTAGGGATTGACCGCATTGTGAATGGTCAAGTGGTTTTCCAAGAAAAATTATTGAATAATGATTGGCTAGTTGGCCCTAAAAATACCTGGCGAGTATCCCCAGATCCTTCCGGTGAGTGGAAAGATAAAGGTCCTTATGGGACTGTTAGAGGGACTGTTTGGTTCGATGGTGGCGACCCTGCTGGATCAGATGCTCGTATGTGGAAGAAAGATTCATGGGACCTTCCGGCAGCTAAGACTAAGGTAGTGGCTTCCTACGTGAATGATGAGGTAGCTCGTTTATTCGATAAATGGAAGAAAGACAATAACTACACAGGTTCTGATGGGCAAGACAATCCGAGAATTTTGGAATTTAGAAAAGCTCAAGAAAAAATCATTGCCGATTATGAAAAGAAACATGGCAAAGGATCACATATTGCTGAAACAGTAGTTGGAACCGTTGATTCTGATGGAAATTACTATATTCCATTTAGAGGGCTCTATGGTGTGTCTCGAAATGAAGCAAATAGTGGGCTACCAATTTCTCATACGATTAAACCTGAAGAATATGGAAAAGTAGTTGATGTTAAAGATGAAAACCATACGAATTTAATGGCTTGGAATGGGACGATTGGTCAAAAACACCGTCACATTAACCAAGATTATATGTATGCAGCTTCTTTGATTGATAACTATAATATTTGGTCAAATACATCACAAAACAACATGTTTGCTCTTCTAGACGGGGCTGCAAAACCAGTTGGTCCATCAAACTTGGCTTCAGGAAATATCTCAGACGTCAATTTTGCTGCCATCGTAGCTAAACCGGCTCATGCGATTAAAACTTACGATGCACAATCAAACTTTGCTCCAGCCGGTGCAAAAGTAGAAAATGCGTCTGAAGGTCTTTTACCAAGTACGACTTATGTCCAAAGATGGTTTAAAGATGGTAAGCCATATGGAGAAGCGACTGAATTCGTAACAACTCCTGAAGGCAAAGCACCAGCCTCCATTCCATTGAATGTCGATAAGCAACTTGGCGCACCAGCTAAATTCACTTCTGCTATTTTCTTAAATGATGGAAGCAAGCATGATAATCTAACAGATGCACTTGCTGCAGATGCTTTCATTGCAGCTCCTAAGGTCGAATATGATAAGATCGAAAAGCAAGCTGGTCAAGAAGCAAAAACAGCTGCACCAAAATATAAGAATGAAGCAGGTAAAGCATATACACCGAATGCCAATGACGGTAAACCAACTTTCTCATTTGAAGAAAGAAAAGAAACGGTTGATAAGAATGGCGAAACCAAAATCTCTTACGAACCGCTTAAAACTGTCAAAGTTGGAAATAAAGATATTCCTGTAAGCGTTGATCCTAAGACTGGTGTAGTAACAATCAAGGCTGCAGATACAGCTAAGATTCCAGGTGAAACTGTCACCGTTCCTGTAACTCTTACTTATCCAAATGGGATGAAGATTCAATCAAATGCTGTGATTCAGGTCTTAGCTAAGGAAAAACAAAAAGACTTAGTTGACCCAGTCTACGAACCCGTCCAAACCAATGTCGGTCAAGAAGCTACTTCAAACCTTAAGTTCATCGACAAGGCTGGCAAGGATGTCGCTAAACCAGCAGGCGCTAAGTTTGCTTTAGCTGATAATGCACCAGCCGGAGCAACAATTGACCCCGAAACTGGTGTTGTGAAGTACACCCCTAAAGCAGCTGACGCGGATACAACCGTTAATGTCCCAGTCGTTGTTACCTACAAAGATGGCTCACAAGATAACACCAATGCGCCAATCCATGTGGCTGCCCAAGATAAGATCAAAGACGTAACCGATCCAAATGCCCCTGTTCCAGAAGGCTATGTTCGTCTGAAATTCAATGCAGACTCCAAGGACGGTTCGGTGACCGGTAAATTTGCGGATAAGTCTAAGGTCAAAGCTTTCGACGTCCTCAAGGGCACCAAGTTTAACGACCCAGCTATCCAAGAGAAATTCGACCAAGTTGTACCAACTAACCCAGTTGCAGACAACCCAGCCAAGAAATGGTCTTCATGGGAACCTATCTTTGACAATGAATTAGTGAAAGATACCCCAATTGAAGAAGGGCTCACTGGCGACACCCGTGAATACCACTCTGTTTACGAAGACAAAGCCTTCAACGAAAACAATGTCGGTATCGCTAAGGTTGAAATCGTCAAAGACCCAACCAAGAAAGCCTACACTGAAGGCAAGGAAGGCGACAACAAGCTTGATCCAGCCGGCACCCAGGTGAAATTAACCGATGCCAATGGCGTAACAAAAGTTGTTGGACCAGAAGACTTCGGCAAGTATGGCATTAAAGTTGGCCTTAAAGACGTACCTAACTACACCCCAGACACACCTCTAACCAAGAAAGACCATGACGGTAAGAAGGTTGAAGTCACTGTCCCAGGTAAGACGGGTGAACTCAAGGCCGAATCCAAGGCACCAATCACGGTGAAACAACAGGATAAGGATGCTTACCAACCAAGCTACGAAGAAACCCAAGCTAATGTTGGTCAACCAGCTGCTTCGAAGGCACCAACTTTCAAAGATAGTGCCAATAAAGCAACTAAGACTCCAGCCGGCGCTAAATTCGCTTTAGGCAAGGGGGCTCCAGCAGGGGCTAAGATCGATCCTAAGACCGGTGTTGTGACTTACACCCCTCAAGATGCTGACGAAGGCAAAGTGGTCAAAGTTCCAGTCGTTGTGACTTACGGCGATAAGACAACCGATACCACAGAAGCAAGCTTCAACGTGGCCCAACGCGCTGACGTGATCGAACCAACTGATCCAAACGCAGAAGTCCCACAAGGCTATCACAAGGTAACCCTCAAGGCCGGCGAAGGCACCCAAGTTCCAGAAAAAGTTCTCCACGTAAGAGACGGCAAGGGCATCCCAGCTGACAAGTACCCAGCAGCTAAAATTGATCCTGCTAAAGCCAATGACTACAAGGAACCAATCACTTGGTCTGTTGCTCCTAATACCCCAATCACCAAGGATGAGGTTATTGTAGCTAACGCCACTAAGAAGACTGACGCAGAAAAGAACACGCCACAAGCTAAGGACCAAACAGTTAAAGTTGGTGAAACACCTAAAGCAGAAGATTCTATCGCGAACTTAGGCGATCTTCCACAAGGGACTAAGGTGGCTTACAAGGAACCTGTTGACACCAAGACACCAGGTGACAAACAAGCAACTGTAGTGGTAACCTACCCAGATGGTTCAAGTGAAGAAGTTCCAGCTAAAGTTGTCGTAAAAGACTTAACTGATGCAGAAAAGAACACGCCACAAGCTAAGGACCAAACAGTTAAAGTAGGCGAAACACCTAAGGCTGAAGATTCAATTGCGAACTTAGGCGACCTACCACAAGGGACTAAAGTTGCCTACAAGGAACCAGTCGATACCAAGACACCAGGTGACAAACAAGCAACTGTAGTGGTAACCTACCCAGATGGTTCAAGCGAAGAAGTTCCAGCTAAAGTTGTCGTCAAAGACTTAACTGATGCAGAAAAGAACACGCCACAAGCTAAGGACCAAACAGTCAAAGTCGGCGAAACACCTAAGGCTGAAGATTCAATTGCGAACTTAGGCGACCTTCCACAAGGCACTAAAGTTGCCTACAAGGAACCAGTCGATACCAAGACACCAGGTGACAAACAAGCAACTGTTGTTGTAACCTACCCAGACGGTTCAAGCGAAGAAGTTCCAGCTAAAGTTGTCGTTAAAGATTTAACTGACGCAGAAAAGAACACACCACAAGCTAAGGACCAAACAGTCAAAGTCGGTGAAACACCTAAGGCTGAAGATTCAATTGCGAACTTAGGCGACCTACCACAAGGGACTAAAGTTGCCTACAAGGAACCAGTCGATACCAAGACACCAGGTGACAAACAAGCAACTGTTGTTGTAACTTACCCAGACGGTTCAAGCGAAGAAGTTCCTGCCAAGGTACAAGTCAAAGACTTAACGGATGCAGAAAAGAACAATCCTCAAGGTCAAGACATCAACACCAAGGTAGGGGAAACACCAAACGCTAAAGACGGAATCAAGGATGCGGACAAGTTACCACAAGGCACCAAGTTCGAGTTCAAGACACCAGTCGATACGCAAAAACCAGGTGACAAACCAGCAACTGTTGTTGTAACCTACCCAGACGGGACTAAGGATGAAGTGCCAGTAACGGTTAAGGTTTCTGAAAATCCAACCCAAGCTGAAACTACTACCCCAACTGTCCCAGCCAAGACCGAAGTCGAAGACAAGACTAACTTAACCCCAGAAGAACAAGACAAGGTTAAGAAGGCTATCGAAGACGCCAACAAGGATAAATTCCCAGCGCCTAAGGACGGCCAAAACCCAACAACCGTTGAAGTGGCTAAAGACGGCACCGCAACCATTACCTATCCAGATGGGTCTACAGACACCATCCCAGGTACCGACTTAGTTGTTGAACGTCCTAAGACCACTGTTGAAGGCACACCTAAGACGGTTAAGCCAACTGCTGATCCTCAAGACACCGGTCTAGTTGTGAAGAACCAAGACGACAAGACCCCAACTAAGGTGACTGCCAAGGACGAAGACGGTCAAGACGTTCCTGTAACCGTTGACCCAACAACTGGTAAGGTTTCTGTAACTCCAGGTACTAAGGTAGACGGCCCAATCACCGTAACCGTTGAAGACAAAGACTTACCAGCAGGTAAACAAGACTTCGTCGTTCCAGTTGAAGGTCATGAAGCCGGACGCGATGATAACGGTACTGATAAGACCCAAGCAGACCAAATCACGCCTAACCTCCCAGCTGAGAAAACTCCTGTAGCTGACAAGACTAACTTAACCCCAGAAGAAAAAGATGCGGTTAAGAAAGCTATTGAAGACGCTAACAAGGATAAATTCCCAGCGCCTAAGGACGGTCAAAAACCAACTACGGTTGAAGTAGGTAAAGACGGCACCGCAACTATCACCTACCCAGATGGGTCTAAGGACACCATCCCAGGTACGGACTTAGTTCGCGAAAAGACTAACGTTGATGACTCAGCTGTTAAACCTGTCAACCCAACGGACGACAAGCAAGGCACTGGCATCAAAGTCAACAACCCTGACAAAGACACCACAGTAACCGCTAAGGATGAAGACGGCAAGGACATTCCTGTAGTCATCAACCCAGAAACCGGCGAAGTGGAAGTTACTCCAGGTACAAAAGTTGACGGTCCAATCACAGTAACAGTTAACGACCCAGACCTACCAGGCGGTAAGAAGGAAGTTACCGTTCCAGTTAACGGCCACGAAGCTGGTCGCAACGACAACGGTTCAGATCCAACCCAAGCGGATCAAATTACACCTGCTGTCCCAGCTGAGAAGACTCCAGTTGCCGATAAGAACAACTTAACTGATGACGAAAAAGCTCAAGTTAAGAAGGCTATAGAAGACGCTAATAAGGATAAATTCCCAGCAGCTAAGGAAGGCCAAAAGCCAACCACCGTTGAAATCGGTAAGGACGGCACCGCAACTATCACCTACCCAGATGGGTCTAAAGACACCATCCCAGGTATGGACTTAGTTCGCGAAAAGACTAACGTTGATGACTCAGCTGTTAAACCTGTCAACCCAACGGACGACAAGCAAGGCACTGGCATCAAAGTCAACAACCCTGACAAAGACACCACAGTAACCGCTAAGGATGAAGACGGCAAGGACATTCCTGTAGTCATCAACCCAGAAACCGGCGAAGTGGAAGTTACTCCAGGGACAAAAGTTGACGGTCCAATCGTAGTCACAGTCAACGATCCAGATCTCCCAGGTGGTAAGAAGGAAGTTACCGTTCCTGTTAAGGGCCACGAAGCAGGCCGCGATGACAACGGTTCAGATCCAACTCAAGCAGACCAAATCACTCCTGACCTTCCAGCTGAGAAAACTCCAGTCGCCGACAAGAACAACTTAACCCCAGAAGAACAAGCTGAAGTTAAGAAGAAAGTCGAAGACGCCAACAAGGACAAATTCCCAACACCTAAGGAAGGCCAAAACCCAACCACCGTTGAAATCGGTAAAGACGGCACCGCAACCATCACCTACCCAGATGGCTCGAAAGACACCATCCCAGGGACTGACTTAGTCCGTGAAAAGACTAACGTTGATGATTCAGCGGTTAAACCTGTTAACCCAACGGATGACAAGCAAGGCACTGGCATCAAGGTCAACAACCCTGACAAAGACACCACAGTAACCGCCAAGGATGAAGACGGCAAGGATGTTCCTGTAGTCATCAACCCAGAAACCGGCGAAGTGGAAGTCACTCCAGGTAAGAATGTTGACGGTCCAATTGTGGTAACTGTCAACGATCCAGACCTCCCAGGCGGTAAGAAGGAAGTTACCGTTCCAGTCAAAGGCCACGAAGCTGGTCGTGATGACAACGGTTCAGATCCAACCCAAGCGGATCAAATTACACCTAATGTCCCAGCTGAGAAGACTCCAGTCGCCGATAAGAACAACTTAACTGAAGACGAAAAAGCTCAAGTTAAGAAAGCTATCGAAGACGCTAACAAGGATAAATTCCCAGCGCCTAAGGAAGGCCAAAACCCAACCACCGTTGAAATCGGTAAGGACGGCACCGCAACCATCACCTACCCAGATGGCTCTAAAGACACCATCCCAGGTACGGACTTAGTTCGCGAAAAGACCAACGTTGATGACTCAGCTGTTAAACCTGTCAACCCAACGGACGACAAGCAAGGCACTGGCATCAAGGTTAACAACGCGGATAAGGATACCAAAGTGACCGCCAAGGATGAAGACGGCAAAGACATTCCTGCCGTAATCAACCCTGAAACCGGCGAAGTGGAAGTTACCCCAGGTACAAATGTTGACGGTCCAATCACTGTGACGATCACCGATCCGGAATTACCAGGCGGTAAGAAGGAAGTCACCGTTCCAGTCAAAGGCCATGAAGCTGGTCGCGACGACAACGGCTCTGACCAATCCGCTAAACCGACGATCGAAGCGATCCATGAAGGCGACGAAATCGTGGAAGGTAACGGCGTGCCAGATGCTAAGATTGTTGTGAAAGACAAGGACGGCAAGGTCATTGGCGAAACAACGGTTGACGGTATCGGCAACTGGTCGGTTAAGGTTCCTGCCAACAAACTTTTCGCTGGCGACAAGGTGACGGTGGAACAAACCGAAGAAGGTAAGAAGCCTGCTGTTGAAACCGCAACGGTTCAAAAGGCAACGGGCGAAACGACACGCAAGGGCAACCCAGCTGTCGCTTACCCAATCGAATCCCACCCTGTTGTGAAACATGTCGGCGAAAGCTTGACTGCAGATGACATCACTAAGGCCATTAAGGTAGTCGGCGTTCCAGAAGGCTCTTACAAGGTTACGATCAATGAAGGCCAAGTCCTCCCATCAACCGATAAAGTGGGCGACGCCATCATCGATGTCACCGTAACTTTACCTGACGGCACCACCGAAGCTGCTCAAGTATGGGTGATTGTGAAAGCTAATGCGGACACGACACCTGATGTTAAGAAGACGACCTCAGTGGATGATTCCCAAGTCAAGGAAGTCAACCCAACGGACGACAAACAAGGCACTGGCATCAAGGTCATTAACCCGGATAAGGACACCACAGTTACCGCTAAGGACGAAGACGGCAAGGACATCCCTGTTGTCATCAACCCTGAAACGGGCGAAGTGGAAGTGACTCCAGGCACTGACGTTGACGGCCCAATCACTGTCACCATCTCTGACCCAGAATTACCAGGCGGTAAGAAGGTCGTAGTGGTTCCAGTCAAAGGCCATGCCGCTGGACGTGACGATAACGGCTCTGACGCTGCCCCAGCCCAACCAGAAGCTCCCGTCACCCCAGAAAAACCAGCCCCAGCTGAGACTAAACCTGCCGCTCCTCAAAAAGCCACAGGCGCAGTCAAAGTTAACCACAAAGCACCAAGCGCGCTTCCAAAAGCTAGCCAAGCAGGCAAAGCCCATGCTAAAGCAGCTCAAACGAAGACCAAACTCCCACAAACCGGAGCACTTGTCGGCCTAACGAGCGGCCTCGCCCTCGCTTTAGTCGGCGCTGGTAGCTTACTAGCCCTCGGCAAAGGCAAAAAGAAAGACTAAAATCTTCTTGACCGCCTAAGCTGACACAAAAGAAGCCCTCGCACAAGATCGTGCGGGGGCTTTTTGGCTTGCTTGGGTACTATAAGGTGCAGTTTCTCCACGAGAAACTGCTTCATAATGGAGGAAGGGGCAGCATCTGGGTTAGAAAGTGCAATTTCCCAAGTGGAGATGCAGTATCTCGGATAGAAAGTGCAAGTTCCCAAGCGGAGATGCAGTATCTGGGATAGAAAGTGCAAGTTCTCAAGTGAAGATGCAGTATCTCGGGGAGAACCGGTCATAAGGATAGTGGATCTGTCCGTAACTTGGAGAGAAACGGACACAGGGGTAGTAGATCTGTCCGTATCTCGGGAAGAACCGGACACAGGGGCAAGGGATCTGTCCGTAACTCGAGGAGAACCGGTCATAAGGGTAAGGGATCTGTCCGTAACTCGGGAAGAACCGGTCATAAGGGTAGTGGATCTGTCCGTAACTCGGGAGGAACCGGACACAGGGGCAAAGGATCTGTCCGTATCTCGGGAAGAACCGGCCATAAGGGTAGTGGATCTGTCCGTAACTCGTGGAGAACCGGTCAAAAGGGTAAGAGATCTGTCCGTATCTCGAGGAGAAATGGACATAGGCCAAGAGAAAAGGCAGTAAGTGAGCTAGAAGCTGCCAGATCATAAGGGGAGGTGCAGTTTCTCCCCGAGAAACTGCTTCATCATAGGGACGAAAGCGCTGCCTTGCGATAAAACTTCTACTATTATAGAGAGAAGTGAGTCAGAATTATGGGAATGGGCTGGTGCACCGGCACCTTCTTGGAGGAATATGCCGAATCACCTCGCGCACCGGCATCTTCTCAGAGGAATATGCCGAATCTCCGTGCGCACCGGCACCTTCTCGGGGGAACATGCCGAATCACCCAGCGCACCGGCACCTTCTCAGGGGAATATGCCGAATCGCCTCGCGCACCGGCATCTTCTCAGAGGAATATGCCGGATGACCCCACGCACCGCCACCTCCCCAGCAGCAGCTAGCGGCTCCCAGCTCGACTGGCTCCCACCATCAGCCTCAGTCCACACAAAAAGGCCTTGGCGACCCGAAAGCAGTCACCAAGGCGCTTGATATCACAGCCAATTGCTGAATCTAACTACAAATCTTTTCCCTCATAAATCTTGACGGTGAGGAGGAAGAAGAGGGCGGCTAGGCCTAGGCTAAGCAGGCTGGCCGATAGGAGGAGGCGGCTGGTATCCATGGCCATAAGCGTTTGGATGAGGCCTTGGACAAAGGAGCTGTGCACGATGGTCCATCCGAAGCTGATCAGGAGGAGGAAGCCAATCACCGTGACATAATTCATAAAGACTGGGCCAAAGACCATGTAGAGGAATTGGTAGCCAGCAAGGAGGAGGAGGCTGAGGAGGCCTACCAATAAGATCTCAGACAGGCTATTGGCCTTATAAGCCGGCAGGAGGGTATTCAAGAGGATGAGGGGGACGAGGAAGAGCCCCATTTCGAGCAGGTGGGCGAGGAACTTGCCAGCTACGACTTCCCTCCGACTGACGGGGAGGCTCTGAATCAATTGGCGGTAGGCCCGCTTGTCATCCTGGCCGTCGATGTTTCGAATCTGGAAGAGGGCGAGGACCAGGCCCATAGCTAAAGGCAGCTGGCCGTCTCCGATAATAAAGAGGACACTATAATGGACCAATAAGGAGAGCAGTAATAAGTTTCGGCTGACTTGCCATTCTTTGTTTAGTAAGGCTTTCATTTAATGGCCTCCTTTCAAACTGTAGACCATAATTTCTTCCAGGCTGGCGGGCTCAATGAGCACCTGGTCGCCAAAAAGCTCCTGGAAGCTGGCCGCTTCTTGGGTCAAACCGGAAAAGCCGGCTCTTGTTTCGCTTAAACCGCTGAGCAAGGGACGGGTATCGGCATCCAGCAGGGCAGTCGGCCCCTTGACCAGGCGGTAGCGGTCAAGCAGGTCATCCTTCGCCTCGTCCATCAGAATGCGCCCATCCTGGATCAGGACAATGTAATCGGCAATCTTCTCTAAGTCACTAATGAGGTCCAAGCCCGAAGTCGGTTCATCGAGGATAATCAGGTCGGCATTGTGGCTCAAGGCAAGGGCCAGCGCAAGCTTCACCTTCATGCCCGTGGACAAGGCCTTCACCTTCTTAGCCAGGGGCAGGTCAAAGTCTTGGCACAGTTGATGGAAGCGGTCCGTCTCCCACTTGGCATAGAAGGGGCCAACGACCCTGCCGATAGCTTCCACCGTCAAATTCTCGTAAAAAACATTCTCCGCATAGACAAAGCCGATCCGGTCGCGTGCCGACTTGCCCGCCTGCTGATGGTCCCGGCCCAGGAGCTCAATCTGCCCCCTGTCCAGCTTGACCAGGTCCATGATGAGCTGGATAGTGGTGGACTTGCCCGCTCCATTCGGGCCGATAAAGCCGGTGATATAGCCTTTAGGGATCTGTAAATTCATGTCTTCAATCGCAAAATCGTCCCATCTCTTGGACACATTGCTTAGTTTAATCGCGTCAGTCATCTCTTATTCCTCCATCTTCTCTAGGATGCGTTGGGTCAGGTCTGAGCTAGTCAGTCCGATACTCTTGGCCTTCTGCGTGATGTCGTCTAGGCTCTGGTCGATGTCAGCCAGGATCTTGGCCTCAATCTGTGCCGTATCAAGGTCCGCCACATAGGTTCCTTGGCTAGGGATGGTCATGAGAAAATCCTCCTGCTCCAGGCGCTCATAGGCCTTCTTGACCGTGATCACACTCACGCCCAAATCCTTGGCCAGTTGCCGGATCGAGGGCAGGCGCTCGCGTTCAGCTAGCTGACCGGATAAAATATTACGCTTCATTTCGCTAATGATTTGTTGGTACAAGGGCAACTTGGAAAATTTGGAAAGCTTGATGTTCATCCACAAAACTCCTTCTATAGTGTATACACGGTATATACAGATTATAAGATTCAGGGAGGGGCTTGTCAAGTTTGGGGGAGGGGAGGACCAGCTAAAGCCCCAAGAGCTGGCTTCGATTGCAAAGACAAAAAAATAATTTATTAACTCATAACTAAACAATATTTGTACACCCTATATTATAAGCTGAAACATAGAAAAGATTATAAATACAAAATAATAAACAATCATAACAAGCAAAAAGTTCAGAATAAAAGAAAATAAAGATGTAAGAAACAGCGAGATCAAGAGCCAAATGTCGTTCAGAGAAAAGTAAAAGTTTGATGAGATAAATTTTTAATTACATATAAGGCCTGAAACGCCCTCGACATGAATATTCTGAATAATGACAAAGCGGTTTACTTTACCGATCAAATGTGATCTAATGCTCCTTGTGATGCCCTCCCGCATCATAAGGCCTACTGACTCTCCTAATAAAAAACAAAGCAAATAATGAAACAACCTAGCAATAGTCAGTGGGGCAGGCGATGAAGTCATCAGGCTTCATCGCTTTTTGTATACAATATTGTTTATTTCTGTTGATGAAAATATCTTGAAAAACGAAAACATTTGGAAGGAGAAAGCCTTTGATAGCTTGATTTGTACATGCATTTATAGAAAAGACATTTGGAGGCCGTTTAAATATTTTATGGCCTTTTCTGAAGTTTTTCTTGCGTTTTTTTTTTTTTTTTATACGATTTGGGTGCTTAGATTTAAGCGTAAATCGTGTCAAAAAAAGAAAACGGAGGGGAATTTATGGTTAGTAAGAATAATCTTAAATTACTTCAAGAAAAGAGAAGTAATAAATTCTATCGCTATTCGATCAAACGATTGAATGTTGGCGTGGCATCAGTAGCGGTAGCAGCGGGCTTACTCTTTATGGGCAATGCAGCAGTTGTTGAAGCGGCAAGCAATGAAGAAGTGAGCGCACCCGTCGCTGAAACGGTGGCCCAACCAAGCGAGACGGCAGCAAGCGAAAGTCTTGAAGCCGCACCAAGTCTGGACGAAACACCAGCAAGCACGCCTCAAGCTGAACCTGCTAAGGCAGAGGAAGCACCAACAGCAGAAAAAGAAAATGAGGAAGCACCAACAGCAGAAAAAGCTGGAGCAGAAGAAAAACCAGCAACACCTGAAGCTGACAAGGAAAGTCGTGCAGGCTATTATGCTGGTGAGGGTGCAAGCAATGAGCCTAAAGAACGCTTAGCCCTATATGCCAATGCGGATCAAATTCCTGGCAAAAATGTTAACAGCGAGATTGAAAATGTTGAAATTAAGATCTCCAATCCAAATAGTCGCGTGGGTGAGGGGACCGTTCAACCCCAAGCTAGCGGGTCTTTACGTGTCGATACCTCATTCAACATCGGCAACGGAGCCAAGGCTGGCGACTATTTCGATATCCAATTCAGTAATAATGTCAACCTCAATGGGGTGATGAAAGATGCAGCGGTTTCTTTCGAACCGATCTATTACAAGGGTGCAGTCCTAGCTGAACCTGTTGTGCTCCCCCAAGAGCAACGTCAGATTCGCTATGTCCTAACCCCAACTGCCGAATTATTGGATAATGTGAAGGCTAATGTCAGCTTCCCAATCTTTATCGATCCGAAGACTGTGCCTCAAGATGGCCCACAAAACATTATGGTTTCCGTGGGTGACCGGTCACAGAGCCATGTCATTAATGTGGATTACCAAGGCATCGGCAAGAATCCAAATACTGGGGTAAGTAATGAGATCCTTGTCCAAAACATCGATTGGAAGGGCAATACTTTCCGTGTTCAAGGGGTAGCCAACGCCACTAACTTGACCTTACAAACGGGGGCTTATCCTTTAGATGCGGATTACCAAGCCATTAACCAACACTTAAACCCAGGTGTGCCAACGATTGCGATCACCAAGAAGGATGCGCAAAGTGATGCGGCCTTTAGCCCAGCGGATGAAGTCCATGTTTACCGCATTCCTAGAGGTCAAGAGGTTAACCAAAGCTTATATTATAATCCCAACACCCTCCAAGAAGTGACCAATGATCTGAATATTAAGCGCACGACGGAAGGGATCTTCATTGAATTACCTAACTGCACGAGTGACGCTTATTATTACACGGTAGATACCAAGGTCAAACCCGCTGCGAACGGCGAAACCACGGTATCTGCTAAGAGTACCTTGTACGCCAACAATTCGCCTTTCTACTGGACCTTTGACATCACCAAAAAAACCAACAAAGCGGATGGTTCAGGCGAAGTCAAGGAAAAATACAATATCGGCGATTTCGTCTGGGAAGATGCCAACAAGAACGGAATCCAAGACGCAGGTGAAGCCGGAATTGCAGGCGTTAAGGTGACCTTGCGGGATGCCCGGGGTGAAGTGCTTGAATCCACCGTCACAGACGCTCAAGGGAATTATCACTTCAACCAGAAAGCAGCCGGGGTCTATATTGTGACCTTCGATGCCCCTCAAGGCTATCTGCCATCCCCAGCTAACCAAGGCACACCCGGGAAGAACTCGCGTGGCAGCCAAGTCGTGGTTAGCTTAGAGAACGGGAATGACATGACCGTTGACTCTGGTTTCTACAAAGATGAAAAGAAAGCCGATAAGAAGTTTACAAACTTTGAAATGACAACTGAAGAAGTGGCCTTCGAAGTTCAAACCCGCGAAAACAACAACTTGCCTAAAGGGGTAACCGTTGTGGTTCAAGGTGGCGTTAAAGGCCGTGACCGTGTCATCTACAAACATGAATTGGTTGAAACTACTGAAACAGGTCAAGATACCATCCAAGTTGACGGGAAGAACTACAAGTCCTACTTTACCGAAGTGAGTCGCGTACGGGAGTTAGAACCTCAAGCTGAGATCCGTGAAGTCGGAACCAAAGAGGAAGTAGCGCCTAAGGATGGCAAGTCCTCATTCGTTAAATTAGAAGCTGGAACGAACTCAGAAGGCCGCCAAGGCAAGTGGGTCACCAGCTACTTCGACAAGAATGGCGACGGCCAATTCGGTGAAGACGAAGTGGTCTCACGTGAATTCATTGCTGACGGTAAAGACGGCGATTCAGGCAAAGACGGTAAGTCCTCTTACGTTCATCTCGTTAAGGGAGAAAACGAAGCGGGCGACCAAGGCCAATGGATCATTAGCTACTTCGATAAGAACGGCGACGGCAAGTTCACTGAAGATGAAATCGTTTCTACTGAATTCGTTGCGGACGGTAAAGATGGGAAGGGACCTAAGGCCGAAGTTAAAGATAACGGCGATGGTACTCACACCGTAACCATCACCAACCCAGACGGTACGAAATCTGAAACAGTGATTGAAGATGGTAAGGACGGCAAGGCCGCTACAGCTGAAGTCAAAGACAACAATGACGGAACGCACACGATTACCATTACCAATCCAGATGGTAGCCAAACAACCACTGTGGTTCGCAATGGTGAAAAAGGCGACAAGGGTGATCCAGGTAAAGACGGTAAGTCTTCTTACGTTCACCTGGTTAAGGGACCAAACGAAGCAGGCGACCCAGGTCAATGGATTATCACTTACTTCGACAAGAACGGTGACGGTAAATTCACCGAAGATGAAATTGTCTCAACTGAATTTGTTGCGGACGGTAAATCACCTAAGGCCGAAGTTAAGGATAACGGCAATGGAACTCACACCGTAATCATCACCAACCCAGACGGCACGACATCTGAAACGATCATCAAAGATGGAAAAGATGGCAAGTCTGCCACAGCTGAAGTTAAGGACAACGGTGACGGTAGCCATACCATTACCATCACTAATCCAGATGGCAGCCAAACAACTACTGTAGTGAAAAATGGTAAAGATGGTAAGGACGGTAAAGATGGTAAATCCGCTTACGTTCATGTAGTCGAAGGACCAAACGAAGCCGGTCAACCTGGTCAATGGATCATTAGCTACTTCGACAAGAACGGTGACGGTAAATTCACCGAAGATGAAATCGTCTCAACCGAATTCGTTGCGGACGGTAAATCACCAAAAGCTGAAGTCAAAGACAACGGCAATGGGACTCACACTGTAACCATCACTAACCCAGACGGCACGAAGACTGAAACAGTCATTGAAGATGGTAAGGACGGCAAGGCCGCTACAGCTGAAGTCAAAGACAACAATAACGGCACCCACACCATCACCATTACTAACCCAGATGGTAGCCAAACGACTACCGTAGTGAAAAATGGTAAAGACGGTAAGGACGGCAAAGATGGTAAGTCACCAAAAGCTGAAGTCAAAGACAACGGCAATGGGACCCATACGGTAACCATCACTAACCCAGACGGCACGACATCTGAAACGGTCATCAAAGACGGTAAAGATGGCAAGTCTGCCACAGCTGAAGTTAAGGACAACGGCGACGGTAGCCACACCATTACCATCACTAATCCAGACGGCAGCCAAACGACTACCGTAGTGAAAAATGGTAAAGACGGTAAAGATGGTAAATCTGCTTACGTTCATGTAGTCGAAGGACCAAACGAAGCCGGTCAACCTGGTCAATGGATCATTAGCTACTTCGACAAGAACGGCGACGGCAAGTTCACCGAAGATGAAATTGTTTCAACCGAATTTGTTGCGGATGGTAAGTCACCTAAGGCTGAAGTCAAAGACAACGGCAATGGGACCCATACCGTAACCATCACCAACCCAGATGGCACGACATCTGAAACAATCATCAAAGACGGTAAGGATGGTAAGGCTGCCACAGCTGAAGTCAAAGACAACAATGACGGCACCCATACCATTACGATTACCAATCCAGATGGCAGCCAAACAACCACTGTAGTGAAAGATGGTAAAGACGGTAAGGACGGCAAAGATGGCAAATCAGCTTACGTTCATGTGGTTGAAGGACCAAACGAAGCTGGTCAATCTGGCCAATGGATCATCACTTACTTTGACAAGAACGGCGACGGCAAGTTCACTGAAGATGAAATTGTTTCAACTGAATTCGTTGCTGACGGTAAGGATGGTAAAGATGGCCAAGACGGCAAGACACCATCCGTTAAGGTTCAACCGGGTCAAAACGATAAAGGTGAAAGCGGCCAATGGATTATCGTTTTCGATGGCGATAACAAAGAAATTTCTCGCGAATTTGTCCGTGACGGCAAGGATGGCCAATCACCACGTGTCGATATCCGAGACAATGCGAACGGTTCATACACTATCATCGTGACAAATACCGATGGTTCAACCCAAGAAACCATTATTCGTGATGGTAAAGACGGTAAGTCACCACAAATCACAGTAACTGACAATAAAGATGGCAGCTACACGATCACAGTCATTGACACCGATGGCAAGAAGACCGAAACTGTCGTACGTGATGGCAAAGACGGTAAAGATGGCAAGGACGGCAAAGATGGTCGCGGCATTGTCAATGTTTACTTCGATGAAAACAAACATTTAATCATCGAATATACGGACGAGACGAAGACAGACCTTGGCTATATTTGCGAAATTTGTTCGAAAGAAGATAAACCAGGTAATCCAGGTGGCAATACCCCAGGCGGCGACACCCCAGGCGGTAATACTCCAGGTGGTAATACACCAGGCGGCAACACCCCAGGCGGTAATACTCCAGGTGGCGATACTCCAGGTGGTAACACACCAGGCGGCAACACCCCAGGCGGTAATACTCCAGGTGGCGATACTCCAGGTGGTAACACCCCAGGCGGCGACACCCCAGGCGGCAATACCCCAGGTGGCGATACCCCAGGCGGCAATACACCAGGTGGCGACACCCCAGGCGGCAATACACCAGGTGGGAACACCCCAGGCGGTAATACCCCAGGTGGCAATACTCCAGGCGGTAATACCCCAGGTGGCAATGTCCCAGGCAGCAAGCAACCAGGTGAAGCAAAGATTAAACGAACAAAGCATGTAGAAATTAATCAAAAGCTGACACCTAAAGCCAACGGAAAAGCTACTAAAGGTCACCAAGCAGTAAACAGTAAATTACCACAAACAGGTGCTATCGCTGGCGTATCAACAGCAGCACTTACAGTATCCGTACTTTTGGGCTTTGCATCACTAACATTAGGATCAAAGAAAAAAGATTAAGTAATATAATAATCGCAGGTATTTCTTCTCAATATCCTTCTCATCAGTACAAATAACAATAAGGCATATCAAAGACGCTATAAAGCTGACTTGATATGCCTTTTGTTGTGTGTGTGGGGTGGGGATATACCCACATGTATATAATATGGTAGGAACTGGTCCAGAATGATTGGGATGAGCTAGTGGACCGGCATTTTCGTGAGCGAAGATACCGACTGACGGCGTGGACGGCTCCACAAAAACGACAACGTTGTCGCTTTTCAGATAAGCTGTCTTTAGAGACAAATAGATAGCTGTTGATTTAGGATTTTAGCCCTAAACTTCAGCTATTTCCTGCTGTTCAGGAGTGTCATGCTACTATTTGAGAGTGATCGGCTTTCTGGGATATTTTATATGGTAAAGTATATTTAATCATAATAAAATAGATTGGAGAAATTGATATGAAGAAATCCATAAAGTATCTTGGCTTAAGTGTGTTGACCCTATCCATGCTAGCTGCTTGCTCGAATACTGAGGAAGGCGCGAGTCAAGGGCAAAGTGATGACCAAGCTGGTGGACAGGAATTAGTGACCAATTCAAAGTCTGACCAGAAAGAAGTAACAGAGGACGATGTTGATAAGATTAAAGAACAAATTGAGCTATCAAATCTTAAAATTGAAGAATCTAAACGGAACCCAGATGACTATCAGGTGCAGACAGCTGGTTCACTATGGGATACCTCATTCACTGTGACGAATAATAGTGATTTTACCGTGAGCTTCCCTGTCGAATTTTATAGGACAAGGGGGGTTGAAGATGAATACGGCGAAATTACTTCAGAACAGACGAATGAAGCAGGTTTCGGGCAAAGTTTCGAAGATCTGGAAACTGGAAATATTCTTGATAAGGGCTATGTTGCTTACCTTGAGCCTGGCGAAAGTCGGACTTATCAAGGCTATATGACAACTGTTGAAAATGAGGAAATTCATCAAGCAGTAGAAATGGGAGATATGTTCTATACGAATGTAGAGGATGCTGAAGATGGGAGGGTCCCTCATGTTGCGACGACTGATGAAATTAGCTATGAGTTATTTAAGGAGAGACCTGATGATGTAGTCATTAGTTTAAAAGCCAAAAATAACTTAGATCAATATATTAAATTCGCTAACTTTTGGTTCAAAGATAAGGAAAAGTCAGGGGATTCCCTGGTAGGGTATGATGTTAGTCATCTAAAACCTAATGGGGAAGCTACAGCTGAAAATGTTTGGGCTGTGGAGCCTGAAAACTTACAAAGTACCGGTTATGTTCTGTACTATGTCGACACAGCTAAACGCGATGAAAACAAATAGATCATTCTATCCGGTATAAAACAAGGAAATCCAACGCACGACCTGACTGAGGCCTTGCGTTGGGTTTTTTTCTTAACTACGATGTGGCTACATCCTGGTCAAGCACCCACCCCAAATAATACCTGCCATCTCGCAAGAGGTAAGCTTTCCGACTATGGCTCTGCTTGACAGCCTTCTCACCGACTACTTTATAGGTCTTACCGAGAACTTTGGGGTGGATACGCTCACCAGTCTGCCAGTGAGTAGCGTGCTTGGCGATGGTGACTTCCTTGGCATCACGCAACTTAACCAGCTCATTGACGGCTTGCTGGACGGTCGCGGGATTGTGGCCAGCCTTCCGTAGGCGACTTACTCTCACGGCTCCATTGCCCCACTTGGCGTCCAACACCTCCTTAGCTAGCTGGTAGTCCTTGTCGCTTGGCTTGGCAGTAGAGCTACTGTAATGTGGCCTTGCATAGCCTTTTACCTGCCAGTCGTTCCATCGGATGTAATTGCGGCGGACCATAGCTCCCGAATTTCCTTCGATCGTAGTCACTCGGCCTCCCGACACGGCTTCAACGAAACCAATATGGTCGGCGAATCCTCCGCCATCCCAGTCGAAGGTGATGATATCGCCGGGCTTGGGATAGGCACGTCCTAGCCAGATACCGAGCTGGGTGAAGCGGTGGATGTGGCACTGGACACCGCACTCCCGGCCGATGAGTGATGTAGCTCCCACTTCATCGCTGACCGCTGTGACGAAGGCGTCACACCAGTCATCGGCGTAGGTCATCGTGTAGCCGACCGGACGGGGCAGGACGGAATTATAGCGGTCAATGAGTGCCTTATGCGTGCCCGACCACTGGCGGACGCCTATATACTTCCTGGCACAATTAAGGATGTCTTGGACGCTGACCATAACCATCACCCCCTCCGTGGTAGTTTTGACTTGAGATTTGTAATATGGTACCTAAAAAGGCGGTGCCCAGGTTGATAAGGGTGACCCAGATATCGACGGCCTCCCAGTAGAGGACCTCGCCAACGCCTTTGACCAGGACAGCCAGGGCAGGTAGGAAGATCAGGACGAGCCATTTTGCTTTGTCGTAGGAATTATTATCTAGGAACATACGTGAACCTCCAAACTTTTGAGTCTTTCTTTGAACTGCTGTAGGGTATCTTGGTGGATCTTCAGTTGGTAGCCTTGGCGACCGACTGCCTGGGTCAGCGCTTGGCAGGCTTCCACTTGGCTATCGAGGCTGGTTTGGATCCGGTCGATGCGTTGAATGAGGTCGTGGATGGCGGTGATGAGCTTGACCAGGTGGCGAATCAGCGTGACCAGGGTGAGCAGGGCGCCAGCCAGACTGCCGATTTCAATCAGTGTCATGGTTTCCTCCTTTTATGAGCTTAGCCCGGGCTACTGTCTGGAAGGCCTAGGCGGGACGCCTTTTGAAGTCGAGGGATAAAAAGCCCCGCTGGGAGTCAGCGGGGCCTGGTCAAGGGGACTTAGGCTAGGGCGTCAGCTTCCCCGGCGACGTAGAGGTCGTCGACTTGGCGGGTCACATAGCGGGCAGAGACGGGTTCGTCATAGACCACGGTGCCTTCTGGGGTGACGAAGGCTTGGGCGCCAGCGATGGCTTCGATAGCCGCTTGGGCTTCCGCTGCGCTGACATCCAAGCGGGGGTTAGCGACGGTGAGGCGGGTGGACTTTCCGAGGGAGTTCTTGAAGTTGAGTTCGAGCTTTTGAGTGACTTCTGGCATGTCTTATTCCTCCTTCTAAGGGCTTAGGCGAAAACGTTGGTGACCACTTCAGCGACAGCGAAGATATCGTAGTTGGAGACTGAAGCGTAGGCTTCCTGAATGGCCTTGGCCTCCTCTGTTGAGATGTCTTCCTTCAAGTGGTTGATATGGATCTTTTTGTCTTTACCGGATTCGGTGTCGAAGCCGATCAGCTGCAGGCGGGCGCTTTCGAATACTTTCATTTGTGTTTCCTCCTTTTTTTGGCTGGGTCATGCATGACACCCTAAGAACGAGATGGCAGGCGGGAATGTCAAGGGCGGAGAATATCGGCGAGGGGGAGGAGCTTCTCCCGCAGGCGCTTGACCCGGCAGTGGACGGCTTGGCGGGAGACGCCATCTGCCTGGGCGATGCTGGCGAGGGAGTGACCGGCCTGGAGTTGACGGACGGTCTGGAATTCCTTGGGCGTGAGGATGTCCTTGGCCTGGGAGAGGAAGACCTGGACGGCCAGGGAGTGGTCAGTGGGAGAGTCATCCTTGAGGTAGTGGAGGCCTTCCAGGGAGCTCGTTCCTTCAGGCTGCCGGCGGAGGAGGTCCAAGCAATACCAGGACAGGGCGCGCTTGAGATAGGCCGTGAAGCGGAAGCGATCCTGGTCGAGGAGGTCCCCATCAAAAGATTCCGCCACCTTGAGTGCCTTGAGCCGGAGTTCCTGGAGCAGGTCGTCATAGTCCGCATGCTGGGGTGCAATGGAGAAGCCGGCCAGGACATGGTGGAAGAGGGGGGTGAACTGGTTGAGAATTGCGGTTGAATTGGGCATAGGGTCTCCTTTCTTGGGCAAGTGATCGATCCTAAGTCCATGATAAGGGACCTCAGTAGTTATTGCATTAGCAGGGAATGAGCAGGAATGCGTCAAAAGTGAGCATCAGGGTGTGAGCAAAGGCGTTCAGAAAGGGATGACTGGAGGCAGAGAGGAAAAGAGCGGCTTTCCAGCCGATCGTTCCACTCTGCTGAAGTCACTCCCTTTCTGCCTTTGCGAACCCGACTAGAGGGTGTAAGCAAAGGTGCCTGCCTCGCGTCACTCGGTGCTGTGAGGCTACCGCCAAGGCCCCCGATTTGCACTCAGGGGCTCTGAAAGCAATTCCGCCCGCCGAACGTTGTCCTGTAAGCATGCCCTAAACAAAAAACAGGTTATCCTGGCGATAACCTGCGCGCGCTAGTCGAATAAAAAATATCTGTCTAACCGAGTGCGGGCTGTAATTCTGTGGTGGGGGCGAGCGACTTGGCGTAGTTGTAGATGGTTTCGGGGAAGCTGAGGTCGAACTGGCTTTCGCTCATGGCCCACAAGGCATAGAACAGGTGGTGGAGGGGCTGGTCGATGCTGGCCTCGTTACGCAGGTTCTTGACCAAGCGGCCGAGCGCCTGGCTGACCGAGAGACCGTCGACATAGCGGTAGTTGAACTGGATCTTGGTCTGGCTTAGACGGGAGAGGGTATAGAGCTGGGCGAAGGCTCGGCCAATCCGGTCTTCAATCAGGGGCAGGTAGGTCGCCGTCTCCAGGTCATGGAAGCATTCGATGAGACCAAGCGCCAATTCACTGGGCGAGGGATAAGCGCTCTGGCTCCTTGCCTGGCGATTATCAATTTGGGTGATGGTCTGTGCCAAGAGCAGGCGCTCGATCATTTTTTCGCGTTCGATTAAGACAAGTTCTTCAGTCATGTGGGCCTCCTTGTTTAATTTAATTAATTCAATTTGTTAATTCGTCTTTGTATATTTAGTCCTTTGTTAATTAGTATTTTGTTAATTAGTTATTAGTAGTCGCCGGTTACCAGTAACTAGCTTTCCTAGTTACTGGTAACCTACATCTTGCTTTCCATTATCTAGCTTTTGACTAGCTATGCAGTCGCTTGAGGGGACGTTCATAGACGATGGTCTTCCAAAATTTGATCCGATTGCCCGTGGCATGGCGGACAGGCAACCGTTCGATGTAGCCTTCTTTGACAAGTTCTGTCCAACCACTGCGGAAAGAAGTTTTTCCGTCAGTGGCCTGGTCTTTGACCGTCTCAATTCGGATCACCCAGTCATCAGGCAGGGAGAGCAGGTAGGCAAGGATTCCTTTTGCCTTCCAGGACAGGTCGGGCCGTTGGAGGAATTCGTTATCGATCAAGGAATAGTTATTGTCTTTCTCAATTCTCACATAGGACGTCTGGGGGCTGGGGCAAATATGTTTAATCATGGCTTGAACCTCCTAGAAAGTGATGACAAGCTAAAACTAGTGATTGACGCGCGGCAGACGTCACGGCTTGACCGCCGCTTCAGCTAGAGCACGGACTCACCGCGGATGGCGTTGATGGTGAGCACCAGCTCGGCTTCAGGGCCCAGGAAGATACGGTCCTTCTCCACCTGGAAGAGATAAGACATGGTCTCGAGCATCTGGCAAGGCATCAGGCTGCTGTCCCGCTCATAGCGGCGTAGGGTCTGCACATGGATGCCACAGAAATCAGCAACCGTCTCAGCTGAAAGCCCGCAGTTCACCCGGCAGGCCTTAATGGAAAATTTCATGCTAAAAAAACCTCCATCTGGTCATAAATTAATATTCAATTGTCAAAATTAGATAAAAATAATGCAAAATTGTTACACGATTGAGGCCTCAAAATAAATATATCAAACAAGAAATTATTTTCAAGAGATAATAGGACCAATGAATAAAAATTATAATCTATGCTCACTTTTTGAGCATGGGTGGTGAGGAGAAAGAAGGAATAACTTTCCCATCTCATTGACTATAAATTATGTAGCGTGCAATAAGTTTCTGAATGAACAATTTATGCTTTAATATGATAGCGAGCAAGTCATTGTTTAACTAAATTATACGGTTTGGGAGTGCATTTTAACGCTTTAGGAATACAAAAAATCGACAATTTTTGAAAAGTGAAGAAAAAGTGAAGATATAGTTGCATTTTTATCAGCAATGTATTACACTACGAAATATACATAAGATTGGTTTTACTGATATTATGGATTCCCTTTTGAACTGAAATCGTTAATATTAGTCATTCAAAATCTCATTCATATCATAATTTATGAATTAATTATGAATTATTTTATGATTTAGTGTGACTAAAGAAGTGGTTTACGTTATAATAGGGGTGTGTAGGGAGAGGAAGAATTCATCTTTGAATTTCAACTCTACATGATGTAGTTGTTACTAAGAATTTTTGACTAAGGTCAAGGAGGAATTATCTATGAAAGACTTGTAAAAAGTTTTATTAACATCAGTTGCTACTACTGCAGCTGCCGGTGCTTTCTTCGCAGCTAACGCTAACGTTGCCCAAGCAGCAGAATTAAATAAATTTGAAAATCCATTCGGCCCTGGCGGAATTGGGACACGTTTTGAAGAATTCCATACAGACGAGACTCCTAAGGAAGAAACTAAGAAAGAAGAAACTCCTAAGGAAGAAACTAAAAAAGAAGAAAAAGTTGAAATTCCAGCAGATGAAAAAGCTCCTTTAAGCAAAGAAGAAGCGCCATTTGCAGGCAAAGAAACTAAACAACCTGAATTCACAGATGCAGAAAACCCATTCGCTGGTCGTACGCAAGGTGAAGAATTCACTGAAGCAGAAGCTCCATTCAAGAACCGCCAAGAAGGTACTGAATTAAACGGTGCAGAAGATCCATTTGGCGCAACTAAAGTAAACAAAGAAGCTCCAACGACTTCATACGAAAACGTACCACACTACTTCGATACCCTACAAGATGCTTTAGGTGCTTATCCTAACGCTAAACCAATGTATGACAACAAGACTGATAAGTATGTTGTTTACTCAGACAAGGGTCAATTAGTTAAATATGAATTCAAGACTGTTGAAGAAGCAGCAGATGCATTCCCTAACTTAGATCCACTTGCTGAAAACGGTAAATACTATGTATATACTGACCAAGCACCTGTGTTAAAATATGTGTTCGATACTCGTGAAGAAGCATTCAACGCTTTCCAAGATATCGCACCAATGTTCGAAAACGGCAAATATGTTGTTTACACACAAGAATCACCAAAAGTTCGCTATGAGTTCAAGACTGTTGATGAAGCATTAGCTGCATTCCCAGGCTCAAACCCAATGGCTGAAGGTGACATCTATGTTGTTTACACCAACATGAAACCTGTAGCTGGTACTGTTGCTGAAATCGTTCCAGGTAAAGTTGTTAAACCAACTGCTTTAAACCCTGAAACTGGCAAACCTTTAAACCAAGCTGCAGCAGCTCAACAAGATCCTAAGGCTGAAGGTGAAAAACCAGCAGACCAAAAAGATCCTAAGGCTGAAGGCCAAAAAGCTGGCGACAAGAAAGCTGCTGACAAGAAAGCTGCCGACAAGAAAGTCGCTGCTAAGAAAGCTGACGCTGTTAAAGCGAACAACAAGAAAGAAGCTGCTAAGAAAGCTAAATCTACTTTACCTAAGACTGGTGCAGTTGCAACCGCAGCTCCTGCAGTATTAGGCTTAGCATTAGCTTCTGTTGGTACTGCCTTCGCATTCGGTAAAAAGAAAGAAGACAAATAAGTCTTTCTTAATTGAATAAGAAGCGAAAACAACCTTAGCATTATATGATCGGACGAGATAGGCAATTGCTACGGTAATTGCCTTTTTTCTCTTTTGTTGTTAAAATATAGACCGTGCTAGGCACTGACAAGCCATATTTTCGGTTTTGTCGAAAAATTTAAAAGGAGGATGTCTATTATGAACTTCAAAAAAGTCTTATTAGGCTCTATTGCGACTACCGCTGCTGTGGGGACGCTTTTTGCCAGTCAATTACAAGTTGCTGAAGCCGCAGCTTATGAAACACCTGTTGATGAAAATGGTAACGTGATTCTTGGAGGAGCTCCTGATGTCAATCCAGCTGACAAATCAGCAACACCAGGTGGATCCAACCAATTTAAACTTTCAGTAGATGAGAATGGTGTTCCAACTACTGTTTCAAATAATAAACAAGCTAAGTCTGTTGAACAGCTTAAAGAACAAAACCTAAACGAAGGCTTTAAGACCAAAGCTGAAGCAGAAGATGCAGCGAAGAAAGTCCTGAAAGAAGATAAAGTGAACAAGTCTTTCACTGTAACTCAAGGGGCAAATTCTAACTACTACTTCTCATTAAGCCCAAATGAACCTGCAAAGAAAGCAGACACTCAAGATAAGGAAGCTACTGTTGCTGAATTAAAAGAACAAAATGCGGGCGACGGCTTCAAGACTAAAGCTGAAGCAGAAGAAGCAGCTAAGACAGTGCTTAAAGACGATAAAGTGAACAAATCCTTCACTGTGTCTCAAGGCGCTAACTCTAACTACTACTTCTTATTGAGCCCAAATGAAGCCGAAGAAACCGTAGACACTCAAGACAAGCAAGCTACTGTTGATGAGCTAAAAGAACAAAATGCTGGTGATGGCTTCAAGACTAAGGCCGAAGCAGAAGATGCAGCTAAGACAGTGCTTGCGGAAGATAAAGTGAACAAATCCTTCACTGTATCTCAAGGAGCAAATTCTAACTACTACTTCTTATTGAGCCCAAATGAAGCTGAAGAGGTTGTCGAAGAAGACAAGGCAGATAATAAATCTGAAGATAAGCAAGAAAAGCCATCTGAAGATAAGAAAGATCATAAGTCTGCAAGCATTAAAGAGCTTGAAGAACAAAACTTAAATGACGGCTTCAAGACGAAAAAAGAAGCAGAAGATGCTGCGAAGAAAGTGCTTAAAGAAGATAAGATCAATAAATCTTTCACTGTTTCTCAAGGGGCAAATGATAACTACTATTACTTATTAAGCCCAAATGAAGCAGCAGCAGCTGGCCAATCAGGCAAGAAGACTGAAGGCAATCAAGCTAACACGTCCGAAGGCAAGAAATCTGAAGCTAAGCCATCAGAAGGTAAGGAAAATACCAAGGGCGAAGATAAAAAATCAGATAAGCAAGTTGCTGCTGACAAGAAGGTAGCCGCTAAGAAATCTGATGCAGTTAAAGCTAACGGTAAGAAAGAAGCTGCTAAGAAAGCTAAAACAACCTTACCTAAGACCGGTGCAGTTGCAAGTGCAGCCCCTGCTGTATTAGGTTTAGCCTTAGCTTCTGTTGGGACTGCTTTCGCATTCGGCAAGAAGAAAGAAGACAAATAAGTCTTTTAAACGAACCACTTTGAATAACATATGATCGTACGAGATAGGCAAGGGCTTTGGTCCTTGCCTTTTTTATGCAAGCATAGAGAAATAAATGACAAGGTGAAAGACCGTGTTAAATCAAGCTTTCAATCAAATGTGAATTTTCTGAGAAGATTTTTCTTTTGCCTAGAATAGACAATGGGGTATGATTTGAACTAGGCAAGGGCCACGGGTCGAGGCCTGGATTTGCCGAATAAATTTTATCTAAATGAGAGGAAGTCTAATCATGAACTTCAAAAAAGTGTTATTAACATCAGTTGCTACTACCGCTGCTGCCGGTGCACTCTTCGCTAACAGCTTACAAGTTGCTGAAGCTGCTCCAGCTTATACTGCTCCTGTTGACAAAGATGGTAACATCATTCTTGGTGGGGTTGCTGACAGTAACCCAACAGATTCTAACTCTGAAAAATCAGCTGTAAATGCAGAAACTTCTAACCAATTCACAAATACTGTCGATGCTGATGGTGTACCTACCAGCGTATCTGGCAAACCAGCAGTTGAACAAAAAGAAGAAGTTAAAGCTGACGATCCAAACTATTCACCATATGAATACGAAGCTGAAACAAAAGAAAAAGCCATCGAAATTGGCCAAGCTATGCTTAAACGTTCTGAATTAGAAGGAACTGCATTAGCTCAAGTGAACAACCATGTTGATGCTGTTCAAACTGCTTCAGGTAAATGGACTCCAACCTTCAGCTTCATTGAAAAAGCAGAAAAACCTGCTAAAGAAGACAAGAAGGCTGAAGATAAAAAAGAAGTTAAACCAGAAGCTAAAAAAGAAAGCAAAGAAGGCAAAAAAGCTGATGATAAGAAAGCTGTTAAACCTGCCGCTAAAACAGACGCTAAGAAAGCCGCTGACAAGAAAGTAGCTGCTAAGAAGACTGAAGCTGTTAAAGCGAACAACAAGAAAGAAGCTGCTAAGAAAGCTAAATCTACCTTACCTAAGACAGGTGCGATTGCAAGTGCAACTCCAGCAGTATTAGGCTTAGCTTTAGCAAGCGCTGGTACGGCTTTAGTATTCGGTAAGAAGAAAGAAGACAAATAAGTCTTTTAAACGACCCACTTTAAACAACATATGATCGTACGAGATAGGCAAGGGCTTTGGTCCTTGTCTTTTTTTCTGGGGAGGATTGGCAGGGGCTTTGTTAGTGCCTGGTGTTGGGCTTGCTTGGGGTAGTGTCTGTTGAAGGCCCTACTCGAAACGAGGCACTGCTTAACTTGCGAACGGCGGTACTATCCAAAAGCTGGCGGTTTCAGAAAATTCTCTTTCTATAAGGAAAACCAGCTAGTAAGGCAGTTCGTCTTACTAGCTGGTTGATTCATGATTTATAATGGTTGGGTGTTTGCAAGAGATTTTTTTGATTAAGGGCCCTTTACAGCTTGTAAGTCTGGAGGGGAATTGCTTTCGGAGACTCTGTGCGCAAATAGTGGGACTACAAGATAGCAGCATAAGGCTGAGTAAAGATTGCCAGGCCCCCGTCCTCACCCTCAGTCGGGTTCAGGCTAGCAGAAATAGCTCCTCTTCGCAAAGATCCGCCGAAGACTTTCAGTCTTCTCTGGCTCTTTGCTCCAGAGGTCTATTTCTCCCGCTAGCCTTCACACCCTTTTAGTCGGGTTCGCAAAGGCAGAAAGGGAGTGACTTCAGCAAAAGGGAACGACCGGCTGCTAGCCGCTCTTATCCCTTTTGCTTCCAGTCATCCCTTTCTGAACGCCTTTGCTCTCACCCTTTTATTTCTTGTATGGTATCGATGAACCCCTTGAAGAAGTCTTCGGAGGGGCCGTGGGCGTGGTGCCATTCGGGGTGGAATTGGACGCCGACTGCGAAGTGGTCGTCGTCTTTGGCTTCGATGGCTTCGACGACGCCGTCTGGGCTCCATGCGGTGGCTTGGAGGGCGTCGGCGACTTTTTTGACGCCTTGGTGGTGGTAGGAGTTGACCAGGTCGCCGTCGAAGTAGGACTGGCAGATCCAGGAGTTAGGTTTGACCTGGATGCTGTGGGTGGCGATATTGGTGGCGGATTTTTGCACGTGCTGGATGCGGACGTCGGGATTCTCGCTCAGGTCTTGGTAGAGGGAACCGCCGAGGCTGACGTTCATCAACTGCATGCCCCGGCAGACGCCTAGGATGGGGAGTTTGCGCTTCCAGGCGGAGTGGAAGACGGCCATTTCGAAGATGTCGCGCTCGTGGGAGATGTTTTGGAGCTTGAAGCCGGGTTCTTCGCCGTAGAGGTGGGGCGACAGGTCCTGGCCGCCCGTGAAGATGACAGCATCGACCAGGTCCAAGTAGTATTCAGTTTCCGCCTTATGGGTCAGGGGGAAGAAGATGGGCGTCCCACCGGCCTTGATCAGCCCCTTGGGGAAGCCCTCGTGTGTATAAAAAATCGGCAGGCCGGTGTAGTGTTCGTCATCACTCGTCAGCCGATTCATTGGAATGCCAATGATAGGTTTGGTCATTTGTCGTCATCCTTTCCAAATGAATAAACAGTTGTCGCTTATTATATGATTAAATGAGCCAAAATTCAAGCGATGCCGCTTTACCTGGAAATGGTTTTCGGTTAGAATTTGAAAGAAGAAGATTTTCGCTAAGAAGGGGGAATTTGACATGCGAGTGATTGCAGGCGAAATGGGGGGCCGGCGTCTCAAGGCGGTACCGGGCAAGAACACCCGTCCGACAACGGATAAGATCAAAGAATCCATGTTCAATCGTATTGGACCATATTTCGACGGGGGGATTGCCCTGGATTTCTACGCGGGCTCGGGCGCCCTTGGTATCGAGGCCCTATCACGGGGGATCGAAAAAGTCTATGCCTTCGAGAACAATCGCAAGGCCCAAGCGACCATCCAGGACAATGTCTCGACCCTGAAATTGGATGAGCGCTACCAGCTCCTGCGCGAGGACAACCGGCGTGGCTTGAAGAACTTGTTGGACCGTAACCCAGGCCTCCAGTTCGACCTGGTCCTCCTCGACCCACCTTATGAAGGCCAGCGCCTCCTGGAGATCCTCGAGAGCTTCCAGGACTTGGACTGCCTAGCAGCAGGCGCCGTCGTCCTCTGCGAACTAGGTAAGGAAGATGACCTCCCCGAAAGGATCGGCCAACTGGAACGCTGGCAGGACGTCACCATGGGCATCACGCGCTTGGTGACCTACCGGATGCCTTAGATTAGATCAATTGATTGACGAATAGCGAAGGTTGGGCCCTGTCCCAGCCTTTTTCTAATGGGCGCGAGTTGAGGAAGGAGGCAGCGCCTGACAATTTGCGAATACGAGTCTTGTGCGCAATTAGGAGCTGGCATCTCTCAAAAAAGGCCCATCTAAAAATTAAGTGAGGGACCTCGGCCCGAACCGCTAACCCTTTAACGACCAAGCTCGAAGCACAAGGCAAGAAATGCTTATTATTATATTTAAAACGGTTCATTATTGATTTTGAAATTTATATAAATAATTCTAGCGATTTAATTCGTGAGCAGGAGTGGAGCTCGAGTTTGATCGTTAGCCATGAAAAAGCAAGCTCCAGGGTGTGAAGGCTAGCGGGAGAAATAGACCTCTGGAGCAAAGAGCCAGAGAAGACGGCAAGTCTTCGGCGGATCTTTGTGAAGAGGAGCTATTTCTGCTAGCCTGAACCCGACTAGATGCGAATGATGGAGAGTTGGCGCAAGCCTTACTCTCCATTTGAGTCTCGTTAGGCGAGAGACCAAGGCTCGAGCCGGTGCCATGGCTCTATAACGATCAAACTCGAAGCGCAACGTATGCTCATCACCACAAGCTCTATTTAAAAATAAAGTTCTTTTAAAAAATTTAAATCACTTGATGAATTTCCGCCTCCCAGCGTTTATATATCTATGAGGTGATTAAGATGTGGAATCGTTGGAAGGATGTATCACTGGCAAATATGGTGCGCGACTATGGGCGCTACCTGCTAGGTGGCCTGGTCGGCATTTGCCTGGTGGGCTTTTTCCTGGGGCGTTTTTTGGCGGGCAATGAGGTGGCTGAAGTGGTGGAGGAAGTGCCAGTGGCGGAATCGGTCGAACTGGAGGCGGCCCAGGCAGCTTCTATCCCGGCTGAATCGAGTGCGGCGAGCTCACAGACGCCTGTCGAGGAAACCCTCTACGTGGATGTCAAGGGAGCGGTCAAAGAACCCAAGCTCTACCAGGTGGAAGCGGGCATGCGGGTCTACGATGCGGTCATGCTAGCGGGGGGCTTCTTACCCGAGGCGGCCCAGGACCAGGTCAACTTCGCCCAGCGCTTGGAGGACCAGATGTTGGTCTATATCCCTAGAGAAGGGGAGGAGGTCCCGGACCACTTGATGCTGGCTGGTCAGAAGCCAGGTGGCCAGGCAACTTCTGGGCAGGGAGACCCGGCATCTGGTGACAAGGTCAACCTGAACACGGCGGATAGTGCGGAACTCCAGACCCTGTCCGGTGTGGGGGAGAAGAAGGCGGCGGATATTATTGCCTACCGGGAGGCGAACGGCCCCTTCCAAACGGTGGATGACCTGTCCCAGGTATCTGGCATTGGGGAGAAGACCCTGGACAAGCTCCGCCCCCAGTTGACGGTGGACTAGGATGTTGGCTCGTTTAAAGACCTACCATATTGTCAGCTGGGCCCTCCTGGTTCTTCTGGCGGCCTGCCTGGTCTTGGCGCCATCCATTTGGTCCGGGGCAGGCCTTGCTCTCTTAGTGGTCCGACTGGCTTATTTAAAAGAGCCCCGCTTTTTTCGTTGGAGTCTGGTCTTAGTGGGCCTCTGCCTGGCTTATTTTAGCTGGGTGGGGGCTGGTCAGGCTTCCCAATTGGAGGCGGGGGACTTTGAGGGCGCCTTGGCCATGGACCTGGCGACCCTCCAGGTGGACGGCGACCAGCTGAAATTTCAAGCGGACCTTCTTTTGGAAGAGGGGGAAAGTGAGCAGGTCCAGGCCTTTTACCGGCTGGAATCAGCTGAAGAAAAGGCGGCCTTTGACGGCTTGGACCAGGCCTTGACTTGGCAGGTCAGCGGTGCGCTCGAGCGTCCCCAGCCCAACCGCAACCGCTATCTCTTCAACTACCGGGCTTATCTTGAGCGCCAGGGGATCTGCTTTGTCTTGGACCTGGAAGGCATGCGACCGCTGGCTGTCCAAGGGGGCTGGCGGCCCCGTCTGGCAGAGGCTCAGGTCGCCATCCGCCAGCAGCTCGCTCGCTTGGCAGATGGCCAAGTTCGGGCCTATGTCCTGGCCCTCTTCTTCAATGACAGCCAGTGGATCGACCCGGAAGCCATGGATGCCTACCAGACCATTGGCATGATCCATCTCTTTTCCTTGAGTGGCTTCCATGTCAATTTCCTGCTCAAGCACTGTCGCTACCTCTACCTGCGCCTGGGTGGTCTCTTGGATTACTTTGACGGCCTGGCCTTGGTCCTCCTCTTGGTCTATGGAACCCTCCTCGCCTGGCCCTTTGGCATGGTCCGGGCGGTGGGCGTCTACCTCTACCGGGTCCTCTGCGGCTATCTGGGCCGCCCACCTTCTAGTCTGGAGGGGACGGCTTGGACCATGATGGCTTTACTTTTCCTGCAACCCTTTGCGCTTTTCTCCCTGGGCTTCCAGCTCTCCTTTGCCCTGGCGACGGCCCTCCTTGTCCTGGATGGGGGCATCCGCCGTTTGACCAGTCGGCCTCTGGGGAGGGAACTGGTCCGGTCTCTGGCCTGTGCCCTGGTCAGCCTGCCCTTTCTTTTGGCCCAGCACCACTTCTTTTCCTGGCTGTCCCTCCTGGTCAATTATTTTTACAGCCTGCTTTTTTCCTCCTTCCTCATCCCGGTCCTCCTTGGCCTCCTGGTCCTCCACGCCCTGGGCCTAGCCAATCATTTGCCCCTTTTCCAGGCCCTCTTAGGCAGGGGACTCTTGGTCCTAGAAAAGATTTCCTCGGCTTTGAGCCAGTGGCAGGGCTTGACCTGGGTGACCGGTCACTTGCCGGCCTGGTTGTTTGTGGTCTACGGCCTGGCCTTGCTTGCTTTTTTCGCCAGTCTCCAAGCGGGCCACTGGGGACGGAAAGCTTGGCTGCCTCTGCTCAGTCTGCTGGCTTTGATTTACTGCTGGCCCAATCTGCAGTGGACGGGCCAGGTGTCGGCCCTAGCGATCGGCCAGGGGGACTGCCTACTCGTCCGCCTGCCCTTTAACCAGGGCAATTACCTGATCGATGCGGGGAGCCAGCCTAACTTTTTTGACCGCGAGCCCTGGCAGGTCCGCCGGCAGAGCTCGACGGTGGCTAGCCGGGAGATTCTGCCGGCGCTCCGAGCGGAAGGGGTCCGCCATTTGGACGGAATCTTTATCAGCCATTCCGACTATGACCATTATGGCTCTTTGGCGGAGATCTGTGAGAACTTGCCGGTGGACACCCTCTACCTGCCGATTGGTCTGGCCCAGGATGAAGCGGTCTTGGCTGACTGGCGGGGCCTGACCCGGCAAGGCTGGCACTGGCTCAAGACCGGGGACCGTCTCCATTTGGGGCGGCGGGCTGTTTTTGACATCATCCAACCAGACCGCCTGGGAGAGGGCGCCAATGAAGATTCCCTGGTCATCTGGGCCGAGCTCTACGGCCATTCCTTCCTCTTTACCGGGGATACGGAGGGCCAGGCGGAAGCGGTCATGGGCCAGCGGGTCAGGGGAAGGGATCTCGATTACCTCAAAGTGGCCCATCACGGCTCGGACCATTCCTCGCCGCCTGAACTCCTCGCCCAGCTCAGGCCCCGGCATGCCGTCATCTCAGTGGGCAAGAAGAACCGCTACGGCCACCCCAGTCCCCGGGTCCTCGCTGACCTGGAGGCAGTGGGCGCCCAGGTCTGGCGGACGGACCAAATGGGAGCTATCCACTATATTTTTAGCCCCAAATCCGCTACAATAGAAAGGACGATTCAATTGGAAGAAGGGGAGTAAAGCGTGGAAATTCAAAAACAGCTGCAAAAGATCAAGGCGGGCAAGTGGGACCCGGTCTACCTCCTGCTGGGCCAGGAGACCTATTTGGTGGACCGCTTTCAGGAGACCCTGGTCGAATCGGTCCTGGCTGGGGAGGTCAATGCCTTTAACTTTGCCCACTTCGACCTCCAAGAGCAGAGCCTATCGGATGCCATGTTGGAAGCCAATACCATTTCTTTTTTCCAAGAGACGCGGATTATCTGGCTCAGCCATCCCAGCTTTTTGACCGGGGACAAGGGCAAGGGGGCCATCAAGCAGGATCCGGACGAGCTCCTGGCCTACCTGGATAACCCGGCTGAGGAAGTGGTCCTGGTGATCGAAGCCCCCTATGAGAAACTCGATAACCGGAAGAAAGTGGTCAAGCAATTGAAAAAAACGGCCAGCCTGGTGGACGTGGGCGAGATGAAGCCTGACCAGGTGGCCCGCTACCTGGAAGGCTATGTCTCCCAACTGGACCAGGCTATGGACCGGGAGGCAGTCAAGCTCTTCCTCGAGCGGACCAATTACAAGCTGAGCCGGACCATGGACGAAATGGCCAAGCTCCAGCTCTTCACGGCGGACGCCGACCGGATCACCGCCCAGGATGTCCGCCTCCTGGTTGAGCCCTCCATTGATGACGATATCTTCCACCTGACCGACTACCTGATGCGCGCCCAGGCGGACCCCGCGCTCAGCCTCTACCGCCAGCTGATCGCGGACAAGCAATCGCCCATCGCCATCCTGGCCCTCCTTCTCTCCAACTTCCGCCTCTACTGCCAGATCAACCAATTCCAGCGCATGGGCTACGACCAGGGCTCCATGGCCAAGGCCCTGTCCGCCCACCCCTACCGGATCAAGATGGCCAGCAAACAAGCCAGCGCCTATCCCGGCGAGCGCCTAGTCCAAGCCTACCTAGCCCTCGTCGACCTGGACTTCCGGATCAAAACCGGCCGCGTCGACCAAAACTTAGGCATCGAATGGTTCATCCTGAAATTCTGTGGCTAAAAAAGCACCGCGCGAAGCCTTCCTACTTAGCGAGGAAGTTCGCGCGGTGCTTGATTGTGTATAGGGTGGGAAGATGGGAATCGGGAAGGCGTCCCTAAGCAGGCATCCTAGAAATTAAGGTAAACTGACATCGCTTGAACAATTATTGCTGTCCCCACCGTCAATCTCATAGTAAAGATAGTCATCCAAATCTTCATAAGCGTAGGATTGGTCAATCCCTTTCAAATAAACTAAACGATCAGCCACTTTATCCGTCAGAGCTTTTTCTAAAAGCATCTTCAAAAGGTTATTATTGCTCGGACTTAACGCCATAGCGGATAAGTAATCTCTTTTGTTGATGCGCGACCAATCAATACAAAGCAATAAATTGTCTCTTAGCATTTGATCCAACCATATCCGAGTAGACCGTCCATTGCCTTCTCTAAAAGGGTGGACAACGTTCATTTCCGTGTATTTATCAATAATCGCATCAAAATTATTTTCGGGCATGGCTTCGACAGCCTGAATAGCAGCCTCTAAATAGAGAACACTCGCAAAACGAAAATTTCCCTTAGAAAGGTTTACCTGCCTGATTTTGCCTGGATGAACTTCTGGAAAGTCTTGGAACAAATAGGCATGAATAGCTGCCAAAGATTTAAAGGTCCCAACTTCAAATTTATCGATTAGATTGAGATCCCAAAGCTCATGGGCTCGACGTTTTGTTTGGTACTCTTCATTCTTCATCTATTCCCTCCCTAATCACTTTTTTTCAAGTTAAGTATAACATGTGGTCAACTCCTAGGAAAAACGACAAACTTGCCTGGGTGTTAAAGTTGGACGCACTTATCCGTTGGCAAGTGGGTAGCACCTAACAATACATAGTTGAACCCCTATTTTTTAAAGAAATCATTTCATACTTTTCCGTTGGTGATTAAAGAATGGATTTTATAACAGGTCGTTTTGAGCAAAAGCGGAGCGCATGCTCACTAGAACTTATATCAATTAACAAATATCTTACCATTTACTTATGAGCAGGAGTGGAGCGTTGATGTTGGCCGTTAGCCACGTAAAAGCAAGCGAAGCGAATTACGGATCGTAGGCGATAGCCGTACGATCCGTTTGAGTCTCGCTAGGTGAGGGACCTTGGCCCGAACCGGTGCCGTGGCTGTATAACGGACAAAAATCAACGCAGAACGGATGCTCACCAACGCAATATTGCAAGAAAAAACTAGCTCATCCCATTCGATCAGCTAGTTTTTTCAATAATTATTTGTTTAATTTTTTAGCGAGACGTGATTTTTCACGAGCTGCTTTGTTGCTGTGAATTAAGTTCTTGCCAGCTGCTTGGTCAAGTTCTTTTGAAGCTTGAACGAATAAGTCTTGGGCGTTGTCGGCACCAGCTTCAGCAGCTTGTTCGAATTTCTTCATCGCTGTACGCATCTTGCTTAATTTTTTACCGTTTTGAGCAGTACGTTTTTCTTCTTGGCGTACACGCTTGATTGCTGATTGAATTTGTGGCATGAGAGCACCTCTTTCTGTGATAGATTTCAAGTGATGAGTCACTAACAGAAATATTATATCGAATATTTTCACCAGATGCAAGGGGAAAAGAAATTTATCCCAATCCGCAAACTAGCCCCTAGCTAGCTAAAATGATAGAATAGGGGGGAATGGAGTGGATCGTGACATGGAGAATGAAACAGTAATATCAAATCAAAAATTCGACCTGGTGGCGCCCTATGAACCGAATGGGGACCAGCCAGAAGCTATCAAGGAATTAGTGGCCGGGGTGGAAGCTGGCGACCAGGCCCAGGTACTCCTCGGAGGGACCGGGACGGGGAAGACCTTCACCATGGCCAATGTGATTGCCCAGACCAACCGGCCGACCCTAGTTTTGGCCCACAATAAGACCTTGGCGGGCCAGCTCTACGGCGAGTTGAAGGAATTCTTCCCCAACAACGCGGTGGAATATTTTGTTTCTTACTATGACTACTATCAGCCGGAAGCCTATGTGCCGTCGAGCGATTCCTATATCGAAAAGTCGGCCTCGGTCAACGATGAGATCGACAAGCTCCGCCACTCGGCAACCTCAGCCTTGTTGGAACGGCGCGATGTGGTGATTGTGGCTTCGGTTTCTTGTATTTATGGTTTGGTCAACCCCGAAGAGTACCGGGACCATGTGCTCTCTATCCGGGAAGGCCAGGAGATCGACCGCAATGATTTTATGCGCCGCCTGGTGGATATGCAGTTTGAGCGCAATGATTTTGACTTCCAGCGGGGGACCTTCCGGGTGCGCGGGGACGTGGTGGAGGTCTTCCTGGCCTCCCGCGATTCTTCGGCCATCCGGGTGGAATTCTTTGGCGATGAAATCGACCGGATCCGCGAGGTGGATGTTTTGACAGGCGAAGTGAAGAATGATGTCAAGCACTATCCGATTTTCCCGGCGACGCACTTTGTGGCCAACCGGGAACAGATTCTGCGGGCGGTGCAGACCATTGAAGCGGAATTGGAAGACCGGCTCAAGGAATTGGAAGCGGACAATAAGCTCTTGGAGGCCCAGCGCTTGGAGCAGCGGACCCGCTATGATATTGAGATGCTCCTGGAAATGGGCTATTGTAACGGGATTGAGAACTATTCGCGCCACATGGACGGCCGGCAGCCGGGCGAGGCGCCCTATACCTTGCTGGACTTCTTCCCGGACGATTGGTTGCTCATGGTGGACGAGTCCCACATGACCATGCCCCAGGTGCGCGGGATGTACAATGGGGACCGGGCCCGCAAGCAGCAGTTGATCGATTATGGCTTCCGCCTGCCCAGTGCCCTCGATAACCGGCCGCTCAAGCTGGAAGAATTCGAGAAGCGGGTTAACCAGGCCATCTATGTGTCCGCCACACCGGGTGACTATGAGGTGGACCTGGCGGATGGCGAAGTGGTTGAACAGATCATCCGACCCACCGGCCTCCTCGATCCCCAAGTGGAAGTTCGTCCCATCAAGGGGCAGATTGACGATTTGGTCAGCGAGATCAACGAACGGGTCGAGAGAGAGGAGCGCGTCTTTATCACGACCTTGACCAAGCAGATGTCCGAAGACCTAACCGATTATTTAGAAGAGATCGGCATCCGGGTCAAGTACCTCCACTCGGATATCAAGACCCTGGAGCGGACCGAGATTATCCGCGACCTGCGCCTGGGCGTCTTCGATGTCCTCGTCGGGATCAACCTCCTGCGTGAGGGGATCGACGTGCCGGAAGTCTCCCTGGTGGCCATCTTGGACGCGGACAAGGAAGGCTTCCTGCGCAACGAACGGTCGCTCATCCAGACCATCGGCCGGGCCGCGCGGAACAGCTCGGGTCACGTGATCATGTACGCCGACCACATCACTGGGTCCATGCGTTATGCCATGGATGAAACAGCCCGCCGGCGGAAAATCCAGCAGGCCTATAACAAGGAACACGGGATCACCCCGCAAACCATCAAGAAGGACATCCACGATTCCATCCGCATCACCACCGATGTCAACCTGGCCGAAGAATCCGAATCCCTCACCGAAAGCATCCGCGCCCTCAAGCGCAACGACAAAGAAGAGGCCCTCCACAACCTGGAAATGGAAATGCGCCAGGCCGCCAAGGACCTCGAATTCGAACGCGCCGCCGAACTGCGTGATGTTTTGATGGAATTGAAAGCGGAGTTTAAGATAAAATAAGGGTGTGAGGGAGCGCGGTTAGAAGTGGACCTCTGGAGCAAAAGACCGAAGAAGTCTGAAAGACTTCGAAGGGATTTTGTGAAGAGGAGCCACTTCTGCGCGACCGAACCCGACTAGATAAGGGTATGAGCAAGAGCGCTTAGAAAGGGATGACTGGAGGCAAAAGGGATAAGGCCGGCTTTAGCCGGTCGTTCCCTTTTGCTGAAGTCACTCCCTTTCTGCTCTTGCGAACCCGACTAGATGATATTTTAAGAAATGGTATTAAGGAGCATACGTTGCGCTCTTGAACTTGGTCCTTAAAAAGCCATGGCACCGGCTCGAGCCTTGGTCTCTCGCCTAGCGAGCTTCAAAGGGATAGTAAGGCTCACGCCAACTATCCCTAATTCACATCGCTTGCTTTTTCATGGCTAAGGCCCAAGTTCAAGGCTCCACTCCTGCTCCTATTAATATTGTGAATTTAATTTAAATTAACATTGAGTAGTATCACCAAAATATCACTTATTTAATAAATTTAGAAATGAGAAAACCAGATCCACATAGTTGAGGATCTGGTTTTTGTGGTCTTATTAGGAGATGGGTTTGCCACCGCCATCCCCACTCAGGGATTTCTTTCACAAGCTGCAGTCTTTCCCACATTCAAATTATAAGGAAAAACCAGGCTGTCTGCCTGGTTTTATTGCAGCTGGCGACGGGGTGTTAGGTAGCGGTCCATGCTAGCCTTGGCGAGGATTAGGCAGGCGAGGCCGAGTGAGAGGCCGGCCAGGGTGTCGGAGAAGTAGTGGACGCCTAGGAAGATCCGCGACCAGGCCAGGGCCAGGGAGAGGAGGGCGACCAGACTGCCGAGGAGGGCCGGGTGCTTGATGCGTTGGGGCCAGAGATAGGTCAGGGTCAGGGCCAGGCTGCCGTAGAAGGCGACGGACCCCATGGAGTGGCCGCTGGGGAAGGAGTAGCCGCCGACCAGGATTAAGTGGTCGAAGAGCTCAGGCCGGGGGCGTTCGATCAGGAACTTGATGATCTGATTGATGCCGGAGATGGCCAGGAAGTTGGTCAGCAAGAGCCAGAGGGCCAGTCGTTTTTCTTTCTTATAGATGAGGTAGATCCCCAAGAGGGCGATGAAGGTCAGCTGCAGATAATTATCGCCCAGGTAGGTGAAGGCGCGGATGATCGGCACCAAGAGGGGGTAGTGTCCGCCGTAGAGGGCCGTGTTCACCGCTTGGTCCATGGCCAAGAGCGCCGGATTGCCCGTTGCGACCAGGATAAGAATAATTAAGAAAGGCAGGCCAGCCAGTCCAGCGGCCCACAGGTAGTTTGTTTTCATGATTTTCCTCCATTTAAGCAATACCTTTATTTTACGCGAATTTAAAGAAAAATAAAGTCTTTTTTAAGAGGGCTGAGAACAGACAGGGTAATCTTTCTTTGATACAATGAATGGTAAGAAGAAGAATGGAGTGACGGGATGAAAGCAGCATTTATCATTGATAGTACAGCTAGTTTGCCGGATGACTTGAGAGCGCGCGAGAATGTCTTCCAAGTGGACTTGACCATGCGCTTCCCGGACGGTAAGGAATTCGCGGATACGGCGGAACCCCAGGCGGCCCAGGCCTTCTATGATTACTTGGAGGCTTCGCCGGAACTGCCCAAGAGCTCGCAACCGGAACCCCTGGCCTTCTACCAACGCGCCCAGGAGATTATTGCGGCGGGCTATGATACGGTCTTTGCGATCTTCCTGTCGGGGCAGATCAGTGGGACCCTGCGGACGGCGCGCATGGTGCTGGATGAGTTCGCGGACCAGTTCAAAACCTACTATATTGATTCCAAGGGGACCTCTTATCAGATGCAGCATATCTTAATCGAAGGGCTGGACATGGTTGAATCAGCTTGGCCGGCTAACCGCCTGGCGGAAGAGCTCCAGTGGATTGGCGATAATTCCCGGGTCTATGTCATGATTCAGGACCTGGATACCTTCGTCAAAGGGGGCCGGGCTTCTTCCCTAACGGCCAAGTTAGGGAGCCTCTTACGGATCAATGTGGTGGCCTACTTCAATGCCGCGGGTGAGGTGGTCCTCTATGATAAGTTGCGGACCAAGAAGAAGGTTATCCAGGCCTACCAAGACTTGGTCGATGAAGCGCTGGCGACTTATCCTCAGGGAATCCGCCTGGCCTTTGCCCACGGGGGAGTGCCGGAAGAGGCCGAAGAATTCAAGGCAGCTATCCACGGCCAGCACCCCGAGCTCGACTGTATGATCGGCTACCTGACGCCAGTCTTAGGGACCCACGGCGGCAAGGGCTCGATCGGGATGGGGACCCTGGCTAAGCACCGGCCCCTGACTGACTAAGTGAGAAATCTTTTAGGTATTTTCCCTTGCATTCTTGCCTTTTTGGGCGTATACTTTGGGGAGTGCCGTCATGGCATGACCTAGTACTTAGTCTTTGCGAGTCACCGACGATTGACTCAGTTCTAGGCAAAAATATAGAAAGAGGTGTTGTCAATATGGCAATTTCAAAAGAAGAAAAAACACAAATTATCGAAAAATATGCTACGCATGAAGGGGATACTGGGAGCCCAGAAGTACAAATCGCTGTACTTACCGCTGAAATCAATGCGCTGAACGCCCATGCCCAAACTCATAAGAAAGACCATCATTCTTACCGTGGTTTGATGAAGAAGATTGGTCACCGTCGTAACTTATTAGCTTATTTACGTAACAAGGACGTTACTCGTTACCGTAACTTGATCCAAAGCTTAGGTTTACGTCGCTAATTCGATGTCAAAAAAGCGAGATTCGAGCAATTGGATCTCGCCTTTTTATTAAGGAAAATGAGCTTTTGTGGGGAATTGTGCTATGAGCATACGTTCCGTCTTGAAAGTGATCGTTAGATATTTAGAGGGTCGAGCACGGCTGGTGCCGTCTCGTACTTTATCCGTACGTCGCTTTGCTCCTACGGCTAAAGCAGCACCGGTTCGGGTCAAGGTCCCTCACCTAGCAAGTCTCAAACGGTGCGTACGGCTAGCGCCTACGCTCCGTAATTCGCTTTAGTTGGGTTCCAGCCTAGCAGAAATAGCTCCTCTTCACAAAGAGTCGTCGAAGACTTTCAGTCTTCTCTGCCTCTTTGTTCCAGAGGTCTATTTCTCCCGCTAGCCTTCACACCCTGAAGCTTGTTCATGGCTAAGGCCCAACTTCAACGCTGCACTCCTGCTCATGAGTGTATTCCAAGCTGATTTTGCTTTGGGGATTGGTTAGGGGTTGTGCAGGGAGCTGTGCTGTAAGTATACCTGCTGCTTTAATCCTGGGTAGTGTTAAAAGTTATTTTTTATGAAATGTTAAGTTAGTGAAAGGGGCGTCTGTAATTCCTACTAACCAAAGAAGTGGGGCCTGGTCTTGGATGGGGCTTTAGTTCTTTGTTTAGTAGTTTACGACGCCATGCAAAAAATAGAAAAAGGAGCATGACATGTCTGAAGAAAAGAAAGTCTACAAAATGAATTGGGCGGGCCGTCCTCTCCAAGTTGAGATTGGCCAGCTGGCTAAGCAAGCTTCGGCGGCAGTTCTCGTGCGTTACGGGGAGACCGTGGTTTTAACGGCTGTGGTTGGGGCTAAGGAGCCTAAGGAAGGGCAAGATTTCTTCCCCCTCCAAGTTCTTTATGAAGAGAAGATGTACGCTTCCGGGAAGATTCCTGGCGGCTATATCAAGCGTGAAGGTCGGCCAAGTGAGCACGCGACTTTGACGGCGCGTTTGATTGACCGGCCCATCCGTCCGCTCTTCCCAGAAGGTTATAAGAATGATGTCCAAGTGATCAATACCGTGATGTCTGTGGATCCGGATTGCAGCCCTGAGATGGCAGCCATGTTCGGCTCTTCCCTGGCGCTTGGTATCTCCAGCATTCCTTTTGAAGGACCGATTGCGGGCGTGAATGTGGGCCGGGTGAATGGCGACTTGATGATCAACCCAACCGCCGACCAAGCGGCCCAGTCAGACCTGGAATTGACCGTGGCAGGGACCTCCAAGGCCATCAACATGGTGGAATCTTCAGCCGCTGAACTGAGCGAAGACGAGATGTTGGTTGCCCTCATGTTCGGCCACGCCAATATCAAGGAAATGACTTATTTCCAACAACAAATCATTGATGAAATCGGCCAGGAAAAGGTTGACTATGTGCCGGAAGCCTTGGATCCTGAGCTGGAAGCGGAAATCGTGACCAACTACCACCAACGCATGGTCGAAGCTATCCAAACCTTCGACAAGCTGGAACGGGAAGAAAATATCCAAGCCGTTAAGGATGATATTCTGGCGGTCTACGATGCCCGCTTCATAGAGGACGAAGACTTTATCCAGATCCACCAACAAGTGGCGGACCTGGCGGATAAGTTGGAATACAATGAAGTCCGCCGCCTGATTACGGATGACAAGGTCCGTCCTGATGGCCGTCAAATCGACGAAATCCGGCCTTTATCTTCTGAAGTGGGCCTCCTGCCTCGGGCGCACGGGTCCGGTCTCTTTACCCGGGGCCAAACCCAGGTTCTATCGGCTTGTACCCTGGCGCCCCTGTCTGAAGCCCAACACATTGACGGCTTAGGGCCAGAGCATGACCAACGCTTTATCCACCATTACAACTTCCCGCAATTCTCTGTGGGCTCTAACGGCCGCTACGGCTCACCAGGTCGTCGGGAAATCGGCCACGGGGCGTTGGGCCATCGCGCTTTGAGCCAGGTGATTCCGGAAGAAGAAGACTTCCCTTACACCATCCGCTTGGTGGCTGAAGTCCTCGAATCTAACGGGTCTTCTTCCCAAGCTTCCATTTGTGCGTCAACCCTGGCCATGATGGACGCAGGGGTTCCGATTAAGGCACCAGTTGCTGGGATCGCCATGGGCCTTGTCATGAACGAAACGGATGAAAGCAAGTACACCATTTTGACTGACATCCAAGGCCTGGAAGACCACCTAGGCGACATGGACTTCAAGGTGGCAGGGACCGCTGAAGGGATTACTGCCCTCCAGATGGATATCAAGATCAAGGGGATTACCGAAGAGATCCTGCGTGAATCCCTGGCCCAAGCCAAGCAAGCGCGGATGCAGATCCTGGACCAAATCACTTCAACCATCGCTGAACCGCGCGCTGAATTGAGCAAGTATGCGCCTAAGATCGGCAAGATCCGTATCGATGAAGACCAAATCAAGGTGGTTATCGGTAAGGGCGGCGACACCATCAACGGCATCATCGACGAAACCGGCACCAAGATCGACATCGCGGATGACGGCCTGGTGACCATCTACTCCGACGACCAAGCCATGATCGACCGCGCCATCGAAATCATCGAGCAGCTGACCCTGAAGATTGAAGTCGGCCAAATCTACGAAGGCAAGGTCTTCCGTATCGAAAAATTCGGTGCCTTTGTCGATCTGGCTCCCGGCCAAAACGGCATGATCCATATCTCCGAACTCCAACACAAGCGCACCAACAAGGTCGAAGATGTGGTCAACATCGGCGACATTGTCCGCGTTAAGGTGATCGAAGTTGACGACCGCGGCCGGATCAACCTCTCTTTGAAGGCGCTGACCGATGAGGATGCGGAATAAGATCGGATGGGATGCTTGAGCATGCGGATTGCTTTTGAAACCATTGAATAAGAAAACAAGCAGCTAGTGACCTGGATCAGGAAACTAGCTGCTTTTTTGTATCTTTTGATGGGTTCGTGTTAGCCATGGGGGAGGGACAGGAGCAACCGACATAAGTGAGACGATCTGTCGCTAACAGGTGAAGAAAGGGGAGGGGGCACCGGCATATTCAAGTGAGAAGATGCCGAATCAGGGGTCGCACCGGCATATTCAGAGAGGAAGATGCTGGATCGGACATTGAAACTGCCAAATTGCGGTTGAAGAGACGAGAACGCCTGTCTTAGCACAGTGCTTTTCAACAAAAAATCCTCCAGCATCAGGCTGGAGGATGGATAGGTAGAGGACAAAAGCGTAAAGCTTTTGTCACAGCTTATAGTTGGGTTCAACTTGGCAAACTCGGAGTGATTTCACAAGTCTGAAACGAGCGACTACTTCGCTCTTATTCTGATTTGCTCCAATCATCCGAGTCTAAACGCCCAGTCTCACACCCTTTGTAGTCGGGTTCGGTCGCGCAGAAGTGGCTCCTCTTCACAAAATCCCTCCGAAGTCTTTCAGACTTCCTCGGTCTTTTGCTCCAGAGGTCCACTTCTACCCGCGCGCCCTCACACCCTAGTTGGGTTCGCAGTTGCAGGCTTGAAGTGACTTCACCCAATCGGAACGACCGGCTTTCAGCCGTTCTTTTCCGTTTGGGCTCCAGTCATTCTAGCCTGAACGCAACTGCTCACACCCTTTAGTAGTCGGATTCGCAAAGGCAGAAAGGGAGTGACTTCGGCAAAGTGGAACGATCGGCTTACAGCCGCTCTTTTCCTCTTTGCTTCCAGTCATCCCTTTCTAAGCGCCTTTTCTCACACCCTTAGTCGGGTTCAGACTAGCAGAAATAGCTCCTCTTCGCAAAAGATCCGCCGAAGACTTTCTGTCTTCTCTGGCTCTTTGCTCCAGAGGTCTATTTCTCCCGCTAGTCTTCACACCCTTACAGAATCGTAATGGCTTGACCGTTATATTCAAGGTTGAACTTGCTGATTGGTAGCCAGTGTCTTGCGCCGAGGTCGTAGGCGGGGTTCTTACCACCGGTCATGGCTCCCTTGTTGGCGTTGGAGTAGAGGGGGTCATAGACGCGGAAGGCGTTGTTCTTGTAACCGGTGATGACCTTGCAGTGGTTACGGACGTTGTCGCCTGGTTTTTGGTAAGAGGAGTAGCCGTAGTAGAGGACAGGGTTGCCGGCTAGGACGGTGTCGATAATCTTCTGGGTGCTGGCGCCTGTGATGTTGGTGACGCCAGAGTGGTAGGTCTTGAGGTAGTTGGTCAGACCTTTTGGATTGATGACCCAGCCGAAGCCTTGGCCGGTGAAGACGTCGCCTTTTTGGCCGTTGGGGTCGCTTGGGTACATTGGGGTGTTGCGGATGAGGGTATCGAGGTTGAAGTCGACATCCTTAGAGCCTAAAAGCATGGCAGATGCAGCGCCGGCACAGCCCCATGGTGCGAAGACGGGTTTGTATTGGCTGACATAAGGCACATGGTTGAGGACGCGTTCAGGGGCGATGGCCTTGGCGTCGATCCAACCGCGCGTTCCGTCGGCTAGGGTGATGTTAACCCAGTCGGCCCGGTTAGTGGAGGCTTCTTGGTTGACGGTCACGGTTTGTCCGGTGTATGCCTTCATTTGGCCCCGTGACTTGATGGTTTCAAAGCCTGGGATGCCCCAAGGTTTGGAGTCTAAGGTATGGTTGCCGTGGGTGAGGCGGGCGGAGTAGTTGACATTCTTAGGTTGAGCAGTGTAAACATCCACTTGGCCCTTGGTTAAGCCGGCCCGGTCGAACCAGCCGCTGGTCCCGTCAGCTAGGGTAATGTAGGCCCAGTCGGCACGGTTGGTGGAGACTTCGCTACTTACCTTGACTTGGTCGCCGGTATGGCGTTTCATGTCTGAGCGGCTAGCGATGGTTTTGTAGCCTGGAATTCCCCAAGGTAGGGTATCGAGGGTATGGTTGCCGTTCGAGATGGTAGCGGTGTAGTTGACTGATTTTTCAGGACTGGTGTAGCTATCGACCTTGCCCCGGGTCAAGCCCTTGATGTCGAACCAGCCGCTGGTCCCGTTAGCCAGGGTGATCAGTGCCCAGTTGGCCCGGTTGGTGGAGACTTCTTGTTTAACTTGGACACGTTCACCTTGGTGAGCTTTCATGTCTGAGCGGCTAGCAATGGTCGTGTAGCCAGGAATGCCCCATGGGAGGGTGTCTAAGGTGTGGTTACCGTCAACGATGGTCGCCACATATTTAACGTCCTTGTGGGCAGAGGTGTAGTCATCGATCCCGTTGCGGCGCTTAGGACCATGGCCTGCTTTGAGGCCGGCACGGTCGATCCAACCTTCTAGCCCATCCTGGAAGGTCACATAGGCCCAATTTGCCCGTGTGGTGGACACTTCTTTAGAGACTTGGACGTTTTGGCCGCGACGGGTCTTCATTTGGGCCCGGCTGCGGAGGGTTTGGTAACCTGGGATCCCCCAAGGCTTGCTGTCTAAAGTATTGTCGCCGTCAGTGAGGTGGGCGGTATAATTCACATCCTTAACCGCGCTGGTGTAAGCATCGCCTACGCGTTGGACGCCCTTGACATCGATCCAGCCGGTCACTTTGCCGTCGAGGCTATCGATGTAGACCCAGTTCGCGCGTTCGGTCGAGACCCCTTGGCTGACCTTGACAGAGGTCCCCACTAAGTTCTTGTAAGCGTTACGGCTGACCAGGTTTTGGTAGTCCTTGGTTCCCCATGGCTTGGAGTCGATGGTGTGGTTGCCCACCAAGCGGCCATAGTAGTTCAAGCTCTCCACATCGGAGGTATAGCGGTCGAAAGGCAATTTCTTGCTTAAGGCTTTGCGGTCTACCCAACCTGCCAGGCTATCTTGGAAGTTGATATAGGCCCAGTCGGCGCGCTCGGTTGAGATGTAGTAGGAGACCTTGACCAAGTCGCCTTGGCGGTCCTTCAAGTTGGCGCGGATGGTTTCATAGCCTGCGGTACCGTAAGGACGGGTATCCAGGGTATGGTTGCCGGATTGGAGGGTCATCCATTCATCGGTCGCTTGGAGCTGGCTGGTATATTTTTCACCACTTTGGTTCTGGGTATCTAGCTTGGGTTGGCTGACCTTGGTTTTTTCCTTGCCAACTACAATTTCGGGCTGCTTGTCGAGGTCGCCCGCATAGTAGCCTGCTTGGCCGCTTGCCTTTTCCGTCTTTTCAACAGGAGCAGGGGCTTCCACAGTTTCCCTTGCGCTAGCTTCGTCCACGGCTGGTGCTTGGTCTTGGCCAGTTAGGCTCGTGTCTTCAGCTTGGGGCTGGAGGCTTTCTTCGTTTTGGGCATCGGTCGCCAGTTCATCTGCCGCTACAGCTTCAGGGCTATAGAGGAAGGCGGCTAAGGCGAGGTTAGACGCCAAAAGTAGGTGTGTTTTCTTCATAGGTCTCTCCTTCGATTAATATCTGATTAAGTTTACACAATCGCATTTATTATAGGCAATCCCCGCCACAAAAACAAGGCCCAAAGCCCGGCCTGACGGAATTTTATAAGCTCCTAATAATGTCGTTTAGGAGTAAAAATGATAAAATGATGAGAATGCCACACATTTCTTAAACAAGGGCCCGGCTTTTTTCCAGGAGAAAGGAGAGGGACTGGGACAAGCCAGCGCTTAAAAATTCATAAAAAGCCCGTCTTTGTCTGACAAATATGATACAATAAGGCTATTAATAAAAAAATCATGAGAGGGCTATGAGACGGCCTTCGGATAGAAAAGTGAGGAAGAGCTATGACTAAAGAATATACTGTTGCGATCGTGGGTGCTACTGGGGCTGTTGGGGAACAATTGTGTGACTTACTGCCCCAAGCCCAAATCCCTGTGAAAGATGTGAAACTTCTCGCCTCTGCCCGGTCAGCTGGTAAGACTCTGGCTGTGGGCGACAAGACCTATGAAGTGGAAGAATTAACGGAAGACTCCTTCGATGGGGTAGACATCGCCATCTTCTCTGCTGGCGGGGCCCTCTCGGAAAAATTCGTCCCAGCGGCGATTAAGGCAGGTGCGGTGGCTATCGACAACACCTCAGCCTTCCGTATGGACCCTGATACGCCATTGGTAGTCCCAGAAGTCAACCCAGAAGCCTTGAAGGACCACAACGGCTTGATTGCCAACCCGAACTGCTCCACCATCCAAATGGTAGCGGCCCTCAAGCCAATCCACGATGCTTACGGGCTCAAACGCGTGATTGCATCGACCTACCAAGCGGTATCCGGTGCGGGTGCGGAAGCCATTGAAGAAACCTTGGCCCAATCCAAGGCAGTGGTGGAAGGGAAGGAAGTCCCTCAAGCTGAAGTCCTACCTTGTGCAGGGGATGAAAAGCACTATCAAATGGCCTTCAATGTCCTGCCACAGATCGACAAGTTCCAAGACAACCATTACACCTTCGAAGAGATGAAGATGACCAATGAAACCAAGAAGATTATGGGGCTCAAGGACCTGCCTGTTTCCACCACTTGCGTCCGCGTGCCTGTACTTCGTGCACATTCTGAGAGTGTTTATATTGAAATTGGCGAAAATAATGTTACAATTGAAGCGATACAAGATTTATTGCGCCAAGCCCCTGGCATTGTGGTCGAAGACGATATCCAAAACCAAGTCTACCCACAAGCCATCAATGCAGAAGGGAAGAAGGAAACATTTGTCGGCCGGATCCGTAAAGATTTGGATGTTCCCAATGGCTTCCACCTCTGGATTGTTTCCGATAACTTATGGAAGGGTGCGGCCTTGAACTCTGTGCAAATTGCTGAAGAGATGATCAAGCAAGACTTGATTTAGATCACTTGAATTAAAATCTTTTATCGCCTTAGTGCTAGTCAATTGATCAGTCAAGGACCAAGTTCAAAAGCGAAAGGAATGCTCATCAGCACCCTATAAAAAAGTAAAATAAGATTTTAAAATAAAGACTAGTTTCAGAAGCAAGCACTCATGCCGGATTAGAGGGTTGGAGTGCTCTGTTTCTGTCTAGGGATAATTCATTTAAGGAGGTTTCTATGAGCGAAATAAAATTTATTTCCTTGGGAGGCGTCCGTGAGAATGGGAAGGACATGTACATTGTTGAGATCGATGACATGATCTATATCCTGGACTGCGGACTTGTCTACCCACCCAATGAAATGTTAGGGATCGATGTGATGATTCCTGACTTTACATACCTAAAAGAGAATGAGGACCGGATTGCCGGGGTCTTCTTAACCCACGGCCATCCCGATGCCATCGGGGGTCTGCCTTATCTCTTAAAAGAAGTCCAAGTCCCTGTTTTTGGGACGGAGTTGACGATTGAACTCTTGAAGGTGATGAGCCGGTCCGTCGGCGTGAAGAATTTCAAGGACTTCCATACCATTGATGACGATAATGAGATTGATTTTGGCGATGTGGTAGTCAGCTTCTTCAAGACCACCCATTCCCTGCCAGACTCAGTCGCCATTGTCCTGAAAACATCCGAAGGCAACATTGTCTATACCGGCGACTTCAAGATGGACGCCTCAGTGTCCAAAGACTACGCCACAGACTTTGCCCGGATTACCCAGGTGGCTGAAGAAGGGGTCTTGGCCCTGCTCAGTGAATCCAGCAAGGCTGCTTCCTACTTCGAGAATGCCTCTGAAGTAGTGGTTAAGGAGTCTCTCCAGGATGAAGTCCTGAAGGCAGAAGGCCGGGTCATTGTGTCTGCCGTGGCCTCCAATCTGATGCGCCTCCAGCAGATCATTGACGTGGCCCAGTCAACCGGCCGCCATATCTTCCTCTCAGGCGAGGCCCTGGAACAAATTATCGATGTGGCCATCCGCCTGGACAAGCTCAAGCTGCCAAGCAAGGACCTGATCCAACGCACGGAACAATTGGGCAACTACAAGGATGAAGAGATTATTATCCTTGAGACCGGTAAGTCCGGCGAGCCCCTCTATGCCCTCCAACGCATGGCCAAGGCCCGGGGCAATAAGCAGCTCAAGATCAAGGAAGGCGACCTGGTTATCCTAGCCACCACCCCGAATACCGACATGGAAAAGGTGGTTCCAGAAACCAAGGACATGGTTTACCGGGCAGGAGGCCATACCCTGGAACTCTCTTCCAAGTACCATACCTCCGGCCACGCTTCGCCTAAGGACCTGCAGTTCATGCTGTCGATCCTGAAGCCCAAGTACCTGCTCCCTGTATCGGGGGAATACCAACTCATGCATGCCCACAAGCAATTGGCTGAGCAGATTGGTTTTACGGACGACCAAATCTTCCTCTTGGACAAGGGCGATGTCCTGACCTACAAGGACGGCAAGATGACCCTTGGCCAGCAGGTTCCCGCCAGCAATGTCCTCATCGATGGATCTGGTATTGGCGATGTCGGTAACATCGTGCTCCGCGACCGGACCATGCTGGGTGAAGACGGGATCTTCGTGGTTGTCCTGACCATTTCCCGCCGTGAAGGCAAGATTTTGGCTGGACCAGAGATCATTTCCCGGGGCTTTATCTTCATGAAGGAAAGTGAAGACCTGCTCCAAGAATCGAGCGAGCGTGTCCGCCGGGTCGTCCTTGAGAACCTGGAAGACAAGAACTTCCAATGGTCCAAGCTCAAATCCGGTATCCGGGACGAATTAGGTAAATTCCTCTTCAAGCAAACCAACCGCCGCCCCATGATCCTCCCTGTGATTATGGAAGCTTCCAATTACCGCAAGGGACGCAAGAAGAAGGGCGGAAAGAAAGGATAGATTATGCAAGCATCACAGCGATTCATGACAATCATTGAAGGCTTCTTACTGGCGTTACTGGCTGGGCTCTTGCAGCTGGTCTTCCCCGCTGAACTGGGGGAGACGGGACTGAGCCTGGAGATGGGACTCGTCTTGATTCTCTTCTACGCCTTCCGCCGGGGCCCCTTGCCAGCCTGCCTGGCAGGTGCTTTGGTGGGCTTAATCCAGCTCTACCAGGTGCCTGACGCACTGACCAACTGGCCCCATAGCCTAGCCTTGGTCCTTGCCTCAGCCGCTGTCGGTTTAGCCGGACTCTTCGCCCGCAACCTCCAGCGAACCTTGCATAATCGACGGATGTCTTCAGTCTATCTCAACCTAGTCACCGGTTCCTTCATTGGTGTCCTCTGCTACTTTATCTGTCGCTTCATCGACCAGGCCCTCGTCCAAGGCGCCGCCCTAGCCGAAGCCTTCCGCAGCAACGGACTCAGCTTCCTCCTCAACCTAGGCATCGCCCTCGCCATCCTGGTCGTCACCCTCAACGTCTCAGCCAAATACTTCATCCCCCGCTACACCAAATACATCTCCCGCAAAGAACGCTCAAGACTCTTGAATGACTAAAGGGTGTGAGACTTGGCGCTTAGGCTCGGATGATTGGAGCAAGTCAGAATAAGAGCGAAGCATTCGCTCGTTTCAGACTTGTGAAATCACTCCGAGCCTGCCAAGTCGAACCCGACTACAAAGGGTGTGAGCAAAGGCGTTTAGAAAGGGATGACTGGAGGCAAAGCGGATAAGAGCGGCTGCAAGCCGGTCGTTCCACTTTGCTGAAGTCACTCCCTTTCTGCCTTTGCGAACCCGACTAGGGTGAGAGGGCACGCGTTGCCTCTGAGAGCAGATAAGAGCTCGTCAATTGACATTCGCATAGCTTGAACGCCAATTGATCCTTAAGCCTTCACTTTTTCCAAGCGTATTCCAAAACAATCTGACCAATCCAACCAAAATACTTCATAATCCAAAAAGAGGCCGAAGCTTTGTGGTTCTTTATTTTTTAGTATTGGTGATCGACGGCTCCTTAAAAATGGACCAGAAAATTATTTTTGAGCAGTAATGAAGCGTTGAATTAGGCCCTTAGCCATGATTAGCAAGCGAAGCGAATTACGGTTCGTAGGCTTTAGCCGTACGAACCGTTTGAGTCTCGCTAGGTGAGGGACCTTGGCCCGAACCGATGCCATGGCTTTTTAAGGGCCAAATTCAAAAGCGGAATGGATGCTCACCAATACGATTTAAGTTTGAGCCATCTTTGTCTCGGCCTCTTTTTTAAGAGGTGACTGCATGTTAGAAACAACCCGAACGGTTTTAGCCAATTTATTTTCGCTCTTCATTATTGCCAATACCATCCTGGCCATCTTCACGGTCTTCCGGCAGCGTCGGCCCGTGACTTCCATCTGGGCCTGGCTCTTGGTTCTGATCCTCCTGCCAGGTTTTGGCTTTATCCTCTATTTCTTCGTGGGACGCCGCTTGTCCGACGATAAGATTTTTTCCCTGTCCCAGCAACAGGTCATGGGGATGAGCAGCCTGGTTGATAAATATATGGATGACGATGGGGTGCACCGGGACTTGAAGGCCTATCCCTCCAGCCAGCAGAGTCTGATCAAGCTCTTCTACCAGACGGATGATGCCCTCCTGACCAATAGTAATGACGTGGACCTCTATGTGGATGGTAAGGCTAAGATGGCCCAACTTCTGGAAGATATCCGCCAGGCTAAGGACCATATCCACATCCAGTACTATATCTTCAGCTCTGACGAGATGGGCTCGCAAGTGGTCGAAGCCTTGGCCGAACGAGCAGAAGCGGGGATCAAAGTCCGCCTGCTCTATGACCCCCTAGGCAGTCGGAAGCTCAGCCGCAAGGACCTGAACCGGCTCCAAGAGGCGGGGGCGGAAACCTCGGCCTTCTTTAGCCGGGGCTTTTGGCTGATTGACCTGCGCCTCAACTTCCGCAACCACCGCAAGTTGGTGATTATTGATGGGAAGCTCGGCTATATCGGTGGCTTCAATGTGGCCAAGGAATATATTGGCTTGGGGCCGCTAGGTTATTGGCGGGACACCCATCTCCGGGTCCGGGGCGAGGCAGTCCAAGCCCTGCAGACCCGCTTTATCCGCGACTGGTGTGCTTCCATGGATTATAGCTACGATGACTTCCTTGAAATCTCCGACGATGCCCGGCTCTATTTTCCTGTGGTGGACGAGGCAGACCATGGCCATGTGCCTATGCAGATTGTCTCTAGTGGGCCGGAAGACGATACGGACCAGATCAAACTCGGCTACATCCAGTTGATCAATTCAGCCGAACACTCCCTCTACATCCAGACCCCTTATTTTATTCCGGATGAGAGTGTCTATGAAGCCTTAGAAATTGCGGCACTCTCAGGGGTCGAGGTCCATCTGATGATCCCTTGCAAGCCCGACCACCCCTTCGTCTACCGGGCGACGGAGTACTACTGCCGGGAGATTATCGATAAGGGCGTCCATGTTCACCGCTATGACAAGGGCTTCCTCCATTCCAAGGTCGTGATTGCGGATGATGATGTGGCTAGTGTGGGGACCGCGAACTTCGATATCCGGTCTTTCAGCCTGAACTTTGAGGTCAACGCCTTCGTCTACGACAAGGACCTGGTCGCCAAATTAAAAGCGGCCTACCAGGATGACTTAAAGGTATCGACGGACTTGGATGCGGCCTACTTCGACCAGCAATCCTGGTTTAAGAAACTCCGCCAGAACCTCTCCCGCCTCCTATCGCCCATTCTATAGTACAAGAAAAAAGCTGCCCTCAAACGGAGAGGACAGCTTTTTTTTAATGATTTAGATGGTGCAGGTGAGCATACGTTGCGCTTTTGAATTTGCCCTTAAATGGTCAGAGCTTCAAGAATGGCTGGATAGGCCCGTGCTAACTTTCAACTAGCAGCTCGGTTTGTAAGTAGAGAGTGGTCAACTTGCGAATGGCGCTCTTGTTAGCAAGTAGGATCGCGGCAACTTTCGAATGTAGGCCTCGTTAGCAAGTAGGGTCGCACCAAGTCGCAAACGGAGCTCTGATTAGCAAGTAGGATCGCGCCAAGTCGCAAACGGAGCTCTGATTAGAAAGTAGGATCGCACCAAGTAGCAAACAGAGCTCTGATTAGCAAGTAGGATCGCACCAAGTAGCAAACAGGTTCTCGATTAGCAAGCAGCCTACTCCCTCACCATAATGAAAACAAGCTAGCAAGGGCCTTGCTAGCTTGTTAATCTTTACTTGATATGTTAATCATTGTGCTTGCCCCTGTATGGGACTCATTTATCAGATAGGGAGTGATTTCGTGAGTTGGGAACGTGCAAGCAGAGCTTGTCCTTATCCCGACTGACTCCAAGAATCAAAGCTGAACGCTTTTGCGGTCACCCTCCTTATGCCTTTTCAACTATTTCAATACCATTAACAGCCTGGATCCGGTCCAAGGCGATGAGATGGGTGACGGGGTTGAGGGCTTCAGCGAAGATGATGCGTTCTTTCTGGCTGTCGATTTCTTTGACGCTGCCAAAGAGGATGTCCTTGGTCAGAAGAGGGCCGTTTTGCCGGCTGACGGTCAGGTAGATGGGTTGCCCCTGCTTCAAGGCCTGGTCTAAGCCTTGGGCGATGGCCAGGGCAGGCATGGTCTGGGTCAGCTGGCTCGCTTGGGCGGCCGAACGGGGCTTGGCTACCTGGGGCGCTTGAACTTCAGCCAGCTGGTTCACAGGGGTGAAGAGGGCTTTTAGACGTTGGTAATGGGATACTTTTTGCATACTGAGGCTCCTTTTCTCTAAGATAATGGGTAAATGATGGCAATCACCGGAACAAACGTTCTGTAACCCTAGTATAGCGAACGCTTGTTCCCTTGTCAATAGCCAAACAAAAGATTTGATTCATGGTATAATAGAGCTATTAGGACGGTGAGCAGGCAATCGGATAAAAAAATTGTAATCTTACTGTCAAAGGCTGAGATTTATGTTACTATAGTTCTTATACAAATTCAGAGGGTGAAAGGTGTTCTATGAAATCAAAAGGATTATTAGTTGTTTTATCAGGCCCTTCTGGGGTGGGCAAAGGCACCGTGCGGAAGGCCTTGTTTGATACAGACCATGATCGTAACCAATTCTTCTATTCTGTCTCAGCGACGACACGTGAAGCGCGCCAGGGCGAAGTGAATGGCCAGGACTATTTCTTCGTCAGCCGCAGCAAGTTCGAACAAATGATTGAAGAAGAGCAATTATTGGAGTATGCCGAATATGTGGGCAACTATTATGGGACCCCCCTGGCTTATATTGAAGACATGACCATGCAGGGTAAGGACGTCTTCTTGGAGATTGAAGTCCAAGGGGCCCTCCAGGTGAAGCGCCGGATGCCAGACGGGGTCTTCATCTTCCTCGCGCCACCAAACCTCGGGGAACTAGAAACCCGGATCGTCAACCGCGGCACAGACGCCCCTGACGTTATTGCCAAGCGGATGGAACAAGCCCGGGCCGAACTACAATTAATGACCCAGTATGACTATGTCGTTGAGAATGACGACGTATCCAAAGCTGTTGAGAATATCCAAACCATCATCCAAGCGGAACACTTGAAGGTAGACCGCTTTATCGATGATGTCGTTGAAAATTACTTAGATGAAGGAGAGACTGACTAATGATTATTTACCCATCCATTGACCGTTTACTCGAAAAAGTGAACTCCAAATACTCACTCTGCAGCGTATCTGCCAAGCGGGCCCACGACCTACAAGTCAACCACAATCCTATGCTTAACGAATACCGCTCACCCAAATACGTCGGCCAAGCCTTAGAAGAAATCACTTCCAACGACCTCGTTATCGACCCCGAATCGCTAAGATAGGGTGTGAGACTTGGCGGTTAGAAAGGGTTGACTGGAGGCAAAAGGGATAAGAGCGGCTGTAAGCCGGTCGTTCCCTTTTGCTGAAGTCACACACCCTTTCTGCCAAGACGAACCCGACTATAGGGTGTGAGGGTGCGCGGTTAGCTTCCTTTCACTGGAGCAAGTCACCAGAGCAGTCTGGAGGACTGCGGCGGAGACTTGTGAAGTGACAAGGAAGCTGCGCAACCGAACCCGACTGGATAGGGTGTGAAGGCTAGCGGGAGAAATAGACCTCTGGAGCAAAGAGCCAGAGAAGACTGAAAGTCTTCGGCGGCTCTTTGCGAAGAGGAGCTATTTCTGCTAGCCTGAACCCGACTATAGGGTGTGAAGGCGCGCGTTTAGGCTCGTATGATTGCATTCAACAGTCCTGAGCGCAAATCGCCTGAACCCCCAAACAGAAGCGCCAAGTGTGGATAGACGAGCTTTAATCCACAAATAGCCCCTTCAAGTGTGGCTTCACAGGATTCAATCCACAAAGAAGCTCCGAGTGTGGCTTGCCAGCCGCCAATGACTAAAGAGGGGTGGCCAAGCTGATCTGCGCACGCTCATTCTGCTCTTTTGGCGGAAGCATACAAGTTTAGAAGCTGGAATTATTGTCCGGCTTTTTTCTTTTATCCAGGAAACATTTTTCCAGGGAAAAAATTTGTTTCTGGTCCTGAATCGTTTACAATGGAAGAGAAGAATTTTTTAGGGAGGGGGATTTTGTGACTCAGGCGATTGCACGTGTGATTGTGGATGTGCCGACCCGGCAGACAGACCAATCCTATGACTATGCCATACCTGACGACTTGCTGGGATTTGTCCAACCTGGCATGCGGGTGGAGGTGCCCTTTGGTGTGCGGGAGGTCCAGGCCTATGTCTTAGAGCTGGTGTCAGAAACGGCGTACGAGGGTGAGCTCCGCCCCCTGACGGCGCTCTTAGATGATGTTCCCGTCCTCAACCAGGAGCTCTTGGACTTGGGCCGTTATATGGCGGACCATTATTTTTCCTTCCTGGTGACGTGTTACCATGCTATGCTGCCGCGCTTGCTCAAGGTCAAGTATGAGAAATACTTCCGGCCCACGGAGCAGCTCTCCTATATGGACCACCAGTATTACTTCGCGGACAAGACGGCCTATGCTTGGAGCCGGGCCGACCAGGAGGGCCAGCTCAAAAATTTGCTCAAGCTCAAGGACCAGGGCAAGCTGACCCTGGAATACCGGGTGGAGGACCAGAAGCAGGTCAAGACGGAAAATTGGATCCAACCCTTGCTGGACCGAGAAGACCTGGAAGTTGAGCATGCCAAGCTGTCTAAGTCTGCCCATAAGCAGGTCCTCCTCTGTGAATTGCTGATGGAGCTCGAGGGCAAAGCCCTGCCTACCCGGACCCTGCGCGAAGACTATGATCTCACCATGCAGACGGTCCGGGCGGGGGAGCGCAAGGGCTGGCTCAAGGTCTATGAGCAGGAGGTCCGCCGCGATCCCCTAGCTGACAGCGACTTTGAGCCGACCCAGGCCCTGCCCCTCTTGCCCGAACAGGCGGCGGCCTATGACCAGGTGAGCCAGGCCATGGATGACCAGTCCGACCAGGTCTTCCTCCTCCAAGGGGTGACAGGGAGCGGGAAGACCGAGGTCTACCTGCAGCTTATCCAGAAGGCCCTCAGCGCTGGGCAAAAGGCCCTGCTCCTGGTGCCAGAGATTGCCCTGACCCCGCAGATGGTCCGCCATCTCAAGGGACGCTTTGCCGACCAGGTAGCTGTCCTCCACAGCCAACTCTCGGTGGGGGAACAGTTCGATGAATGGCGGCGGATCCGCCGCCAAGAAGCCCAGGTGGTGGTGGGGGCCCGGTCCTCGATCTTTGCCCCCTTGGATAACTTGGGCCTCATTATTATCGATGAGGAGCATGAGACCTCCTACAAGCAGGCTGACCAGCCCCACTACCATGCCCGGGACCTGGCCAAGTGGCGGGCGACTTACCACCACTGCCCCTTGGTCCTGGGCTCGGCGACCCCATCCCTGGAATCGCGCGCCCGGGCCCAGAACGGGGTCTACCAGCTCTTGACCATCCGCCAGCGGGCCAACAAGAAGCCCCTGCCCCAGGTAGAGATTGTGGATATGCGCGAGGAATTCCGCCATAAGAACTACTACCAATTCTCCCGCAAGCTCCGGGATGCCATCCAGGCCACCATCGACCAGGGCCAACAAGTAGCCTTGATGCTCAACCGCCGGGGCTTTGCGTCCTATATGATGTGCCGGGACTGCGGCTATGTCTTCAAGTGCGAGCACTGCGATGTGAGCCTGACCTACCACTATCACGCCAAGTCGCTGGACTGCCATTATTGTGGCTACTCCATCCCCTTGCCCCAGCGCTGTCCGCTCTGCCTCAACCGGCACTTGCGCGACTTTGGGACCGGGACGGAGCGGGTCCAGCAGGAGATTGAAGAGCTCTTCCCCCGGGCGAACTTGGTGCGGCTAGATAACGACACCACCCGGCGCAAGGGGAGTACGGCCCGGCTCCTCAAGCAGGTCGAGACGGGGGAGGCTGATATTTTGCTGGGTACTCAGATGATTGCTAAGGGTTTGGACTTCCCCAATATCACCCTGGTCGGCGTGATCAATGCGGATACGGCCCTCAACCTGCCGGACTTCCGCTCCAGCGAGAAGACCTTTCAGCTCCTGACCCAGGTCAGCGGTCGGGCGGGCCGGGGCGACTTGCCGGGCCGGGTCTTTATCCAGACCTATAACCCCGACCACTATGCCATCCAGCTGGCCCAGAGCCAGGACTATGACCGCTTTTATCAAAAAGAAATGAGCTTTCGCAAGCTCAACCACTATTCACCCTATTACTACACCATCCGCTTGACCGTCTCCCACTTTGACCAGAGGGAGGCCCAGTTGGCAATGACCCGGCTGGCCCGCTTGCTCAGGGACTATGACCAGGGGCAAGATACCCGGATTCTAGGGCCCAGCCAAGCGCCCATTGCTCGGATGAAGAACCGCTATTATTTCCAGCTCCTCTTCCAATACCGCAAGCGCCAAGGCCTCGACCAAGTCTTCAAGGAGATCCAGGCCATCGCCCAGGAGTGGAGCAAGAAGCAAGTCTATGTTGCTATTGATGTTGAACCCATGTCATTTATCTAGGAGGTACTATGAAAAAAATTGTCTTTATGGGCACGCCCGATTTTGCTGTGAAAAGTCTGCAAGCCCTCTTGGACCAAGCTGATTACCAGCTGGTTGCCGTGGTGACCCAGCCGGACCGTCCAGTGGGGCGGAAGCGGCGGCTGACGCCAAGCCCTGTTAAAGAACTGGCCCAAGCCCACGACTTAAAGATCTTCCAACCTGAAAACATTGGCCAGGACCAAGAAGTGGCCGACTTCTTTGCCCAAGAGGAAGTGGACCTCTTGGTAACGGCGGCTTACGGGCAATTCCTGCCCCAGTCCCTGCTCCAAGCGCCCAAGTATGGGGCGGTCAATGTCCATGCCAGCCTCTTGCCCAAGTACCGGGGTGGGGCGCCTATCCACTATGCCATCTGGAAGGGGGACAAGGAGACGGGGGTCAGCCTGATGCGGATGGTGCCTGCCATGGACGCTGGCCCTATCCTAGCCCAGGCCAAGGCCCCCATTGACGACCAGGTGACCGTCGCCGAAATGTTTGACCGTTTGGGAGATCTTGGTGCTGAGCTCTTAGTCGCTAAGCTGCCGGAACTTTTTGCGGGGACCCTCGAAGCAGTTGACCAAGACGAGAGCCAGGCCAGCTACGCCCCTAATATTAAGAAGGCGGAGGAGCGGATCGATTGGAAGGAGCCGGCTCAGGCCATCCACAATAAGATTCGGGCCTTCAATTCTTGGCCGGGTGCCTATGCCCTCTATGAGGACCAGCGCTGGAAGTTTTGGCGGACCGAGGTCTTGGCGGGCGAAACGACGGACAAGGCCCCGGGAACCGTGGTCCGCATCCAGAAGAAACCTGCCCAGTTCGTCATTGCGGCGGGTGACGGCCAGCTCCTCAATGTCTTAGAGATCCAACCTAACGGCAAGAAGGCGATGGCTATCGCAAGTTTCATTAATGGGGGGGCTGGGCAAATTGACGTCAACGACCGCTTCGAATAAGCCCAGCCTCAAGCAGACGGCTCGCTACCAGGCCATGGAGACCCTGACTGCCGTCTTCCAGGAGGGGGCCTATGTCAACCATGTGTTGAGCCAGACCATCCAGGACCAGGCGGTGGCTTCAAGGGACCAGGCCCTCTACACCCAGCTAGTCTACGGGACCATCCAGTATCAGATCCCCTTGGAGGCCCTCTTTGAGCACATGGTCAAGCGCCCTAAGCGCGTCAAAAAATGGCTCAAACAGCTCCTGCTTTTAAGCTATTATCAGTATTATTACCTGGATGCCATCCCTGAACACGCCATTGTTAATGAGGCGGTCCGGATCGCCAAGAAGCGGGGCAATGTCAGCCTGGGCCGCTTTGCCAATGGCGTCCTCCGCAATAGCTTCCGGACCTATCCGGACCTGGAAAGCTTCATTGAAGCCAAGGCGGCAAAGGAAGAAGAAGCGTCTAGCCTCCGTTACAGCCTGCCCCCATACTGGGTGGCCTACTTCAAGGACCGTTTCGGGGAGGAGGCCGAGGCACTCATGGCCTCCCTCAACCAGGCCCCGGCGACGGCTATCCGTATCTTGGACGCAGACCGGGCAGAAGCTATCGTCCAAGGTCTAAAAGAAGCGGGCTATCATTTGCAAGCTAGTCCCATTAATCCGGCGAGCTACCGGGTGACCAAGGGCAATCCGGCCAATAGCCAGGCCTTCCAGGAGGGTTTAATTACTATCCAGGATGAGTCGGCCAGTCTAGCGGCCCAGGCCCTCCAAGTCCAAGCGGGCGACCAGGTCCTCGATGCCTGTGCTGCGCCGGGAGGGAAGACGGTCCAGCTGGCCCAGGCAGTGGGGAGTGGAGGCCAGGTCTATGCCTATGATATCCAGGAGAAGAAGCTCCCGCTGATTGAGGAGAATCTCCAGCGGACGGGGCTCAGGGATCGGGTCCAAGTCGCCAGCCGGGATGCCAGGAACTTGGGCCAGGACTTTGCCCCTGAGAGCTTGGACCGGATCTTAGTGGACGCCCCTTGCTCTGGGGTGGGCCTCTTCCGCCGCAAGCCCGACACCCGCTACCACAAGCAGGCAGCTGATTTGACCGCCCTCCAGTCCATCCAGCTAGCCATCCTGGAAGAAGTGACCCCACTTTTGAAAAAGTCTGGCCTTTTGACCTATAGTACCTGTACAATAACAGAAGAAGAGAACCAAGCCGTGGTGACTGCCTACCTGGACCGCCACCCTGAGATGGTGGTTGAAGCTGTCCCACTTGCAAGGGAGGCTTTAGAGCGGGCTCAGACAGCGACCGGGTGTTTGGAAATTCTACCTCATTATTATTCCAGTGATGGCTTTTTTATTGCCAACTTTAGAAAGAAGACAGAGGGAAGTGATTAGATGGAAGTAGCGAAGCTAACAGATATCGGGATCCAGCGCAAGGAGAACCAGGACCAGCTGGGGGATTTCTATAACCAGTCCGGCCAGGCCCTCCTGATCCTGTGCGATGGTATGGGGGGACAGAATGCCGGCGATGTGGCCAGTGAGATGGCTCTCTACCAGGTGGGTAAGGCCTGGGAGGAGACGGTGGAGATGACCCACCAGCGGGCCAGAGACTGGTTCCAGCTGATCTTGCAGGATGCCAATGACCGCTTGATTGAGAAGTCCCAACAATTCCAAGACTTAGAGGGGATGGGGACGACGGTGGTGGCCATTGCGGTGATGGGCCGGGAAGCGACCATTGCCCATATTGGCGATAGCCGGGCCTATCAGATCCGGGATGGGGCCATTAAGCAGATTACCAAGGACCATTCCTATGTCCAAGAGCTCTTGGACCTCAATATGATTTCCGAAGAAGAGGCCCGGTCCCATCCACAGAAGAATATTATCACCCAGTCCCTGGGCGTTAGTCCGGACTTCTATGTGGATATCGACCGCCTCCATCTCTACCCGGACGATGTCTTTGTCCTCTGTTCGGATGGCTTGAGCGATATGTTGGCGGATGAGGATATCTTGGCCATTATTGGCCACTACCCCCACTTGGATGAATCCATCCAGCGTTTGATTGAGGCGGCCAACCAGGCGGGCGGCAAGGATAATATTTCAGTGATTTTGGCACGGATTGAGGGGAGCGACTAGTATGCGAATTGGGCAGCTCATTGATGAGCGCTATGAGCTCTTAAGTCATATCGGTTCTGGTGGGATGGCCAATGTTTACCTGGCCTTCGACCACATCCTCGAGCGACAAGTTGCCATTAAATTTTTACGTTTAGACTTAGATGATGAAACGGATTCTATCCGCCGCTTCCGGCGCGAGGCCATGTCCATCACGGAACTCGACCATCCCAATATTGTGGATGTCTATGATATCGGGGACAAGGAGCGGGAGAATTATATTGTCATGGAATATGTGGACGGCAAGGACCTGAAGACCTATATCCGAGACAACCACCCCCTCTCGCCCCAGACCTACCAGGCCATCATGTTGCAGATTCTCGACGGGGTCCAGTGTGCCCATGACCACGGCATTGTCCACCGCGACCTGAAACCACAAAACATTATGGTCAAGGCGGACGGGACAGTTAAGATCATGGACTTTGGGATTGCGATTATTTCAACGGAAACCTCCATTACCCAGACCTCGACCATTATCGGCTCGGTCCATTATTTGTCGCCGGAACAGGCCCGGGGAAGCTTGGCGACGGCCCAGTCGGACATCTATTCGCTTGGGATTGTTTCCTTCGAGATGCTGACGGGCCATGTGCCCTTCGATGGGGAGTCGGCGGTCTCTATCGCCCTCAAGCACTTCCAAGAAGACCTGCCCGCCCTGGATGCGGAGCGGTCCCATATCCCCAACAGCATCCAAAATATTATCTATAAAGCGACTGCTAAGGAGCCCAAGGACCGCTACCAGACCTGCCGTGACATGGCTCAGGACCTGGCGACGGCCTTAGATGCTGAGAATTTGGAAGTACCCCTGGTCAACAGCCCGGGACTGGCGGATGAGACCATTATCCTGGCCAAGCCAGACCTAGAGGCAGACCAAAGCGCCGACCAGCTGGACCAGACCCTGGTCTTAGCCCGTCCCGAAAGCGCCACAACGGCGGCCCAGACTGAAGCGTCTATGGAAGAGGAAGCAACCCCGATTCCAGTAGGCGACCGGCCCCATCGCGACCAGAACCAGGGAGTCTGGGCCAAGTTCCAGGACCTGCCCCGCTGGCTCCTGGCGGCTGGCCTGGTCGTCCTCTTACTCCTATCGGTAACGGTCTATTCGGCCATGACCCGGGTCAAAGTCCCGGATGTGGCTAAGATGAGCCCTGACCAAGCCGTCCAGCTCATCCAAGAAGCGGGCCTCCAGCTAGGCCAGCAAGAAGAGGAGTCTTCAGAAGAAATCCAGGATGGCCAGGTGACGCGGACAGATCCTGAAGCCAGCAGCCGGGTCAAGGAGGGGTCGGCGGTTGACCTCTATGTGTCCACTGGGCCCAAGAAGGTCACCTTGAAGGACTACCGCGACCAGCCTTTTGACGAGGCCAAGCGCGAGCTGGAAGAAGAAGGCTTCAAGGTCAAGAAAGAAGAGGTCTACGATAACCAGATCAAGGCCGGCCATGTGGTCAGCCAGAAGCCCGGCTCCGGCCAGGAAGTCCAGGTTAAAGACACCACGGTGACCTTGAAGGTAAGCAAGGGCAAGGAGACCTTTGAGCTCCAGGACCTATCCGGGAAGACCCAGTCTGAAGTCCAAGCCTATGCGGATTCAATCGGCCTCCAGCTGACGACGTCCAGTGAATATTCCAACCAAGTCACCGCTGGCCGGGTCATTCGCCAAAGCCCAGGCTCTGGGACCAAGGTCCAAGCCGGTGACAGCCTATCGGTCGTTCTCTCCCTCGGCCCTGAGAAACCAGCCACCGTCCAATTCTCCCATACCATCACCATTCCTTACAGCGACCCTGGTGAAAGTGAGGAAGAGGAAGAAGAAGAGAGCCGGTCCTCATCCAGTAATGCGTCCAGACACTCCCGGCAAGAGCGCCGGAACGAGACGACGCTCGGCCGTCGCAGCCTGACAGAACCGACCGCTGTGTTTAAGTCTTGGCGGTCCTGGCCAATCTGGACCCAGGTTCAAGCCAGCGAATGGCTGACTGACCGGCCCCTCCTAAGCCGTGGCGAGAACCAGATTGAGATTTATATCGATGACTACAACCATTCCTATGCCAGCCCCGTGGACAGCTTCACCATTACGCGAGACACCTCCTACACCCTAGACTTTGAGACGGTGGAAGGGGATGTGGCCTCCTTCAAGGTGGTCCGGGATGGCAAGACCATTATAGAAAACCGGGTGAAAGCCAGTGACTAAGACAGATTATGAGGGACAGATTGTCCACGCCCTGAGCGGCTTCTACTATGTGGAAGAAGCCCAGTCCCATAAACGCTATGAGACCAGGGCGCGCGGCCAATTCCGCAAGACCAAGACCAGTCCCTTGGTCGGCGACTATGTGCGTTTTATTGCCGACCAGGAAAGAGAAGGGCTGATTACGGACATCCTGCCCCGCAAGAACCAACTCCAGCGGCCGCCAGTGGCCAATATCGACCTGGCCTTCCTGGTGGTCTCGGTCAAAGACCCCAGCATTTCGCCCAAGCTCCTAGACCGTTTCTTGGCCTACTTGGCTTATGAAGGGATTGACGTCGTCCTCTACTTCAGCAAGATGGACCTCTTGGATGAAGCGGAAAGCGCAGAAGTCCAGAACTTCCTAGCCATCTATGAAGATATCGGCTATCAGGTCTTCGTCAGTGATGCCCTGGACCTAGCCGACCTGGAAGATCTTAGCCAGGGCCAGACCATGGTCGTCGTCGGCCAGTCTGGGGTAGGCAAGTCCACCCTGCTGAACCGTTTGCTGCCCGAGCTGAACTTGGAAACCGCAGAAGTTTCCAAGTCGCTCGGCCGCGGCCGGCACACCACCCGGGATGTCCAATTGCATGACCTCCTAGGCGGCAAGTTCCTGGACACCCCCGGCTTCTCCTCCATCGATTTGCCAAATATGGAAGCGATCGAATTAACGGCTTGTTTTCCCGAGATCCAGGCCTTCGCGGCAGGCTGCAAGTTCCGCGGCTGCCTCCACCGCCAAGAACCCAAGTGTGCGGTCAAGGAAGCGGTGGCGGCGGGTGAGATTGCAGACTCCCGCTATGCCTCCTATTGCCAGCTCCTCGATGAACTGGCCCAGCGTAAACCCAAGTATTAGAATCTATAGGAAAGAAGGAATCCCAATGAAAATTGCCCCATCCATTCTGAGTGCGGATATGTCCGCCTTTGCGAGTGAAGTGAAACGGATTGAAGACGCCGGTGCCGACTGGGTCCATATTGACATCATGGACGGCCACTATGTCCCGAATTTGACCTTTGGGGCCCCGATTGTTGCTGCCCTCCGCCCCAAGTCCAAGCTCTTCTTTGACTGCCATCTGATGGTGGCCCGGCCCGAAGACTTTGTGGATAGCCTGGCCGAAGCGGGGGCGGACCAAATGACTGTCCACGCCAATGCCAGCCAGCACCTCCATGCCCTGATCCAAAAGATCCACAAGCAGGACATGAAGGCTGCAGTGGCCCTGAACCCAGCGGACCCTGTCAGCTTGGTCGAACCTGTCTTAGGCCAAGTGGATATGGTCCTCGTGATGACCGTTAACCCTGGCTTCGGTGGCCAGGCCTTCCTGCCTGAAGTGACCGATAAGATCAGCCAGCTGGTCCGTTTGCGCCAAGAGCGGGAATTGGACTTCCTGATCCAAGTTGACGGGGGGATCACCGACCAGACCATCAAGACCTGCTATGACAAGGGAGCGGATGTCTTTGTCGCTGGGTCCTATGTCTATGGCCAGGATGACGTCGAACAAGCCATCCTCTCCCTGAGAGAAGCGGTGATTTAATGGGCGAAAAACAAGCCCTCTTGGTGGGGAGCGGGGACCTGGAGGACAAGTGGCTAGACCGCCTGGATCTGGGCCCCGACGACTTCTGCCTGGGCGTGGACAAGGGGGCGCTCCGTCTCCTGCAAGCGGGCCTGCCCTTGGACCTGGCCCTGGGTGACTTCGACTCGGTGTCTGCCCAAGAGAAGGCCTGGATCCAGTCTGAGGCCAAGCAAGTCGTGGAATTACCTGCTATGAAGGATGCGACCGACTTGGAGGAAGCCTTGGACTATCTCTTAGCTATCAACTGGCAGGGGCAGGTCCGCTGCCTGGGCTTTCTCGGGGGGCGCTTGGACCACACCTTGAGCGTGGTTTGGCTGGGTTATGAGGACCGCTACCAGGACTTACTGGAGCGGCTGACCTTTGAAGACCCTTATAACAGCCTAGGCTTCCTCTTGCCCGGTGACCACCAAGTCGACCGCCAGCCCGATAAGGTCTACCTGTCCTTTATTGGCTTGGGCCCGGTTGCGGATCTGAGCCTGGACCAGGTGCTTTATCCTCTGGACCACTACCAGATGACGGTGCCGCGCGCCTTTATCTCCAATGAATTTCTGCCGGATGCGGACCAGATGAACTTGTGCTTTACTTCTGGCCGGCTCTTGGTTATCCAGAGTCGGGACGCCTGGCGCTAAAAAAATTCCTTGCGGGGTGAAGGACTTTATGCTATCATTATTTGGTACATGATTTTTGAACGAAGGGAGTATGATGACATAATGGCTAAAGAATGCTACTTCACAGGTCGTAAAGCAAAAACAGGAAATAACCGTTCTCACGCTTTAAACGCTTCAAAACGTTCATTTAAAGCAAACTTACAAAAAGTTCGTATTATTGAAGACGGTAAACCTAAACGTGTATGGGCGTCAGCTCGTGCTATTAAATCAGGCCTGGTTAAACGTGCTTAAGGCAATTAAATAAGAAAAACGAAGCGGAGATGTGGATCTCGGCTTCTTTTTTTGTGCTAGGGGGACGGTGCTAATGAGCATGCGTTGCGCTTTTGAATTTGGGCCTTGAAGAGCCATGGCACCGGCTCGAGCAGCTTCAGCTCTTGGAGCGAAGCGACTTAGAGATGAAGTTCAAGGCTGCGACAGCAGCGTTGCTACATCCTTCTCGCCTAGCAAGTCTCAAACGGTGCGTACGGCTAACGCCTACGCACCGTAATTCGCTTTAGTCGGGTTCAGGCTAGCAGAAATAGCTCCTCTTCACAAAGAGTCGTCGAAGACTTTCAGTCTTCTTTGCCTCTTTGTTCCAGAGGTCTATTTCTCCCGCTAGCCCTCGCACCCTGAAGCTTGCTTGTTCATGGCTAAGGCCCAACTTCAACGCTCCACTCCTGCTCACAACACGAATAGCAAAAAAGTATTTTAATTCGAGTTTTATCAAAAAAGCTTGAAATCAGGTCTGCTTTGATTTTATGTGTGGTGGGGGATGAGATGGTGCTGGTGAGCATATGTTGCGCTTTTGAATTTGGGCCTTGAATGGCTAGAGGTTCGAGGACGGCTGGTGCCGTCTCGTGCTTTATCCGTAAGTCGCTAAAGCTCCAACGGCTAAACACCACCGGCATGTTCAGCGAAGAAGATGCCGGATAGGGGGCAATGTGCTCGTCTCAACCTAGTTTTTTCTTTTATCTAGACTTTTCCCCTTAAAAGGGTTGACATATGAAAAGTTGTTCAAGTATAATAAAGGTACGAATGAACGGAACTTCATGTAAGCCCTTGACAAATAAATGAACAGTTATTCATGTGTAACTAATCCGATCTAAGGAGGAAAATCAAATGTCTGAGAAAAGTTTAGAGGTCCAAGGACGCAAGGTCCGGGCGGCCGCTGAAGACCAACACGACCACGATGGCAAGTTGCCTGTGATGATGTATTTTGTCGGTTTAGCTGCTTTCTTCGTTGGCCTTTACCTGGAGGCGCGAGGTTTGGCCTATGCCAGTCTGGCCTTTACCCTGGCCATCGTGACAGCAGGCTACCATATTATTCTCGAAGGTTTTGGCGATACCATTCGTCGGAGCCTAGAAGCGAAGAAGTTTTTACCTAATATCCACTTCCTCATGGCCCTGGCTACGGCAGGGGCGATGGCGATTGGGAACTTCGAGGAGGGTGCGCTCTTGATTGTGATTTTTGCCGGGGCCCACTTCCTTGAAGACTATGTGGATGGCAAGAGTAAGCGCGAAATTACCAATCTATTACAAATGAATCCGACCGAGGCACGCTTGATCCTAGCTAATGGAGATACCCAAGTGGTGCCGGTTGACCAGGTTAAGCTGGGCGACCATTTGAAGGTGCTCAACGGCGACCAGATTCCTACCGATGGGGTGATTTTAACCGGCTTGACCACAGTGGACGAGTCCTCTATCAATGGCGAGAGCATGCCTAAGGAGAAGGGAGAAGGGGATGAAGTCTTCGGGTCGACCATCAATGGGACCGGGACCTTCACCATGCTTGTCACTAAGGACAGTTCGGAGACCGTTTTTGCCCAGATCTTAGACATGGTTAACCAATCCCAGTCCAGCCTGACCAAGACGGCCAGCCTGATCCAACGTTTAGAACCCAAGTATGTGACCTTTGTCCTCCTGCTCTTCCCCCTCGTTCTCTTAGCCGGCCCTTACATCTTCGGTTGGACCTGGGAGATGAGCCTCTACCGGAGCATGGTCTACCTGATTGCTGTTTCTCCCTGCGCCCTGGCTGCCAGTGCGGTGCCCGCTACCCTAGCGACCATCTCCAACCTGTCCAAAAAAGGTGTCCTGGTCAAGGGTGGGGCCTATCTCTCCCAAGTCGCGGACCTTCAAGCAATCTCCTTCGACAAGACCGGGACCCTGACCTACGGCAAACCGAGCGTGACCGATGTCTACTTCGATGAGAGCGTGGATGAAGCGGAGATGGTCGACATCCTAGTTGCCATGGAAAAGGAATCCAACCACCCCCTAGCGAGTGCCATCCTCAAGCACTTCACGCCCCAGACAACACCGGCCCTCAGTGTGCAAAACGAACTCGGCCGGGGCTTGTCCGCCGACTACCAAGGCCAGACCTACCGTATCGGCAAACCGACTTCCTTCGCCCAAGTCCATCCCGACATGGCGGCCAAGCAAGTGGCCCTGGCCCAAGAAGGGAAGACAGTGGTCTACCTGGCAGTGAATGAGCAAGTGGTCGGCTTGATCGCCCTCATGGACCTGCCTAACCCCGCAGCCCAAGCGGCGATCGACTACTTCAACCAGGCGGGCATCCACACCACCATGATTACGGGTGATGCGGAACTGACCGGCCAAGCCGTGGGGCGGATGATCGGCATCCAAGAGGTGGTGGCCAATGTCATGCCAGAAGACAAGGCCAGTATCGTCGCTGACCAGAAAACCCGCTTCGGCACGACGGCGATGTTGGGAGACGGTGTCAACGATGCGCCAGCCCTAGTCACCGCTGATGTCGGCGTAGCCATGGGGGATGGGACCGACGTGGCCATGGATGTGGCAGACTTGGTCCTCATGCAGAACGACCTCTCCAAGATGGTCTACGCCCACCAGCTGGCTAAGAAGATGGACCGGATCACCTGGCAAAACATTGCCTTCTCCATGCTGGTTGTCCTGACCCTAGTAACCCTCAACTTCCTGGGTAAGATGGATATCGCCATCGGGGTAATCATGCACGAAGGCTCAACCATCCTGGTCATCCTCAATGCCCTCCGCCTTCTGATGACCCCGCGTGACTTTAAGTCATAGCTTGAATAAAAGGGTCTTGGGGGAGCCTTCGTCCCAGCCTCTTGAATATCAAACGAATGAATAGCGAACGCTCGAAAAAATCCTCGGCGTTCGCTTTTTTTGTGGCAGGAGTTCAAGGACCCAATTCAACAGCGTAAGGCATGGTCACTTGCGATTACCATTAAGCCATCTTTTTATGATTAGATAGCTTTTTAAATAATAAATCGCTTAATTTACATAATTTACTAGAAGAATATAGTATAATGGGAGAGAATGTGTAGAAATTGTGCTTTGAATCCGTTACACTATTCATAAGGATTTTTTAGATTAATAGCTTCATATACCTATAAGGAGGCTTTTTAGATGACAGTAAAAATGGAAGCAAAACATGGTGAAATTGAAATTAGTGATGAAGCCATTGCCATGGTAGTTGGTAAGGCCACGACCCAGAATTACGGGGTGGTCGGTATGGCCTCGAAGAATCAAATTCGTGACGGCATCCAAGAGATCCTCAACCGGGAAAACTATGCGCGCGGCGTGGTGGTCCACAGCGAGGATGAGCGTGTAGTGGTTGACGTCTATATTATCGTGAACTATGGAACAAAGATCTCCGAGATTTGCCGCAATGTTCAAAGTTCGGTGAAGTTTGAGCTCGAAAAAGTCTTAGGACTTTCTGCCAATGTGGTGAATGTCTTTGTCCAAGGCATCCGAACAGATGTCGACTAGGATAGCTTGAGGAGGTTTAATGTGAATTCGATTGATGCAAAAGAGTTAATAAATATGATTTCAGTCGGGGCCAAGCGCCTCGAAGACCAGGCGGAATTTGTCAATTCCTTGAATGTCTTCCCCGTGCCAGATGGGGATACAGGGACCAATATGAGCCTGTCCTTCTCATCCGGTTATGAGCTCGTGAAGACGAACAGTGCCCCAGCTGTGGGAGAGGTCGCCCAAGACCTGGCCAAGGGACTCTTGATGGGGGCCCGGGGCAACTCCGGCGTCATCCTGTCGCAATTGTTCCGCGGTTTCGCTAAGGGCTGTGAGGCCAAGGAAGTGCTCTCCGGCCAGGACCTAGCGGAAGCCTTTAACCATGGGGTAGAAACGGCTTATCAGGCCGTGATGAAGCCAGTGGAAGGGACCATCTTAACGGTGGCTCGGGAAGCAGCCGAAGCGGGGATGGCAGCGGCCAAACAGCAGGATGACCCCATCTATGTTATGGAAGAAGTCCACAAGGGGGCCGAAGAAGCTCTGATCAAGACCCCTGAACTCCTGCCTGTCCTCAAAGAAGTGGGCGTTGTCGATAGTGGGGGCCAAGGCCTCTTCATCATCTATACCGGCTTCCTGGAAGCCCTCAAAGGGGAGAAGATTGAGCTGGACGACAAGCTCGGCATGTCCCAGGCGGATGTGACCGAACTGGCCCACCAGGAGAACTACTTCAAGACCTCCCATGCCGTGTCCAATGAAGACATCACTTATGGCTATTGTACGGAAATCATGGTCAAACTGGGCGAAGGGGAGACCGTGACCGACAGCTTCGACTATGAGACCTTCCGTAACTTCCTCAATGACCTGGGGGATTCCCTCCTCGTGGTCAATGATGAAGAAGTGGTCAAGGTCCATGTCCACACCGAACACCCGGGCCAAGTCCTCGAATACGGGCAAAAATTTGGGTCGCTGATTAAGATCAAGGTGGACAATATGCGCCTCCAACACGACACCATCCTTGAAGGCAAGGCCCAAGCCCAAGCGCCGGCCAAGCCCAAGGAAAAGATTGCCGTGATTGCGGTGGCAGCTGGCCAAGGGATCCAAGACATGTTCCAGAGTCTTGGCGTTTCTAAGGTCATCAACGGCGGTCAGACCATGAACCCGTCGACCGAAGACATTGTGAAGGCAGCCCAAGAAGTTAATGCTGAAAGCTATTTGATCTTGCCAAACAATAAGAATATCTTCATGTCCTCCAAGCAGGCAGCGGATATCCTGGACCAAGAGACCCGCGTGGTGGAATCCAAGTCCATCTCCCAAGGTTTGACGGCGATGCTGGGCTACAACCCAGAAGCCAGCTTGGACGACAATGCGGACGCCATGACCAGCGAATTGGCCTATGTCAAGTCCGGTCAGGTGACAACCTCCGTCCGCGATACCAAGATTGGCGACCTGGAGATCAAGGAAGGCGACTACATGGGCATTGTCGATGGCGACATTATCGGCAGCCAAGCGGACCGTCAGGCGCAAACCCTAGCGACGGTTGAGGCCATGTTAGACGAAGATTCTGAAATTGTGACCCTCTTCTTTGGTGAAGGGGTGGACCAAGCGGAAGCGGACGCTTTAGCCGAAGACCTGGAAGCTAAGCACCCTGACCTTGAGTTCGAGGTCCACGAAGGCAAGCAGCCGGTCTATGCTTATTTGATTTCGGTGGAATAGGGCCTGGCTTAATTGAAACCTGCAGTGAGCATACGTTTCGCTTTGATTTTGCCCGTTAAAGAGCCACGGCACCGGCTCGAGCCAAGGTCTCTCGCCTAGCGAGACTCAAAGGGGCCGTACGGCTATCGCCTACGTCCCCTAATTCGCTTCGCTTGCTTCTACGTGGCTAACGAGCAAAATCAAGCTTCACTTCTGCTCAAAAGGGCAAGGTTAAATGGACTTGAAAAACTAGCGCTCTAAACCCGAATGGTGCAATGAGTATACGATAAAAAGTAAACTATTATTTTCGGTCAAATGATTGAAAGAACAAAAGGGCTTCTGCTGTTTCAGGCGGAGGCCTTTTGTTTTGGGCATGGTATTATGAGCATGCGCTCCGCTTTGAAAGTGATCGTTATATGATTAGAGGGTCGAGGACGGCTAGTGCCGTCTCGTACTTTATCCGTACGTCGCTGTGCTCCTACGGCTAAAGCAGCACCGGCTCGAGCAGCTTCAGCTCTTGGAGTGAAGCGACTTAGAGATGAAGTTCAAGGCTGCGCCAGCAGCGTTGCTACACCCTTCTCGCCTAGCGAGACTCAAAGGGGCCGTACGGCTATCGCCTACGTCCCCTAATTCGCTTCTAGTCGGGTTCGAGGATGCAGAAAGGGCTCCTCTTCGCAAAATCCCATCGAAGGCCTTCAGCCTTCTCTGGTCTTTTACTCCAGAGGTCCCTTTCTCCCGCATCCTCTCACACCCTGAAACTTGCTTGTTCATGGCTAACGATCACTTTCAAGCTCCACTCCTGCTCATAAAGGTATAGCTAAGCTAACAGATAATTCATACCATCAAAAAGAAGAATAATATCTTCAATGATTGAAGAGTGTAAGGGCAGTGTCAATGTAAATTGTTGTGGTAAAAGGGCTTCTGCTATTTTAGGCGGAGGCCTTTTTGTTTTGGAAATCGCATGATGAAGCTGCCTTTCGCTTTTGAATTTACCCCGAGTAAAGTCATGCGCCCTGGCATGAGGTACCCGTTTTGTATCTTTTACTCGAGCTGCTGGGGGTCTTCTGTATTTTCAGGGGAATTGCTTGTGGGCGGATCATCATTTAGTGTTATAATACGCTTAATGAGGAAATTGCTAAGCCCAGTGCTGGTGGGCAGTGGGCGTGGGAGGAATGTTGGAATGAACGGTAAGCAGACAAATATTGGGATTTTGGACTTTATTCCCCGGGATAAGGATACAACGGCGGTGGATGCTTTTGATAGCTCGGCCCAGCTGATCCAGTATGCGGACCAGCGCCAGTTAAAGCGCTATTGGTTTGCGGAACACCACAGCACACCGTCGATTTTTAGCTCGAGTCCATTCTTATTGACCGCGCACTTTGCCGCGAAGACGGATCAGATCCGTGTGGGGGTAGGCGGCGCTATGGTCAACAACCAATCGACCTATCAGATGGCGGAGAAGATCCGCACCCTGCAAGCTATGTACCCCAACCGGGTAGATGCGGGCTTGGGCAAGAGTCGGTCAGGGGATGCCATGAATGATATCCTGGACCGGGAAAGTTTCCAGTCGGATTTGACCTATGAGGAGAAATTACTGGCGACGGGGGCCTTCCTGACCAGTTCTTTTCCGGAGGGCCACCCCTATGCCAACCGGCTCTTGATTCCCCACCGGGTGGGGGACCAGCCTGAGCTCTTCATCCTCGCAGGGAGCGCGAATAATGTCCAAGCAGCTGCTGAGATGGGCTTTGGCCTAAACTACGGGCTCTTTATCAATAGCGACCTGGAGGAGGCCCAGCGCGCGATTGCGACCTACCGGGAACATTTCCGGGCTTCGGCCTTTTTCAGCCAGCCCCATGTGATTGTCTCCCTCTATGTGGTGACCGCTTATGATGCCAGCCTGCTTCCGGCCTTGGAGACAGCGGTCGATTATTGGAGCCTGGCCTTTAAGTTCGATAAGCGGTCCGTCTACCAGCTCCTCTCGGTCGAGGACGCGGCAGACTTCCCCTTTGACCAGGAGGAGGCGGCCACTTTAGCCGCCATGAAGGACCAGAAAGTGGTCGGCACACCCAAGCAGGTGGCCAGCCAGCTCCAGGCCTTGAAGAAGCGACTGGACTGCGATGAATTCATGGTGCTCAACCAATTGCCCGCCCATATCTACCGTAAGCAGCTCATCGAAATCATGAGCGAGATAGTGATTTAAGGGCATTTATGTTAGAATTAAAGATGAATACTTAGAAGGGAAGTGAAGCACGATGTCAAGTCTTTCCGATCCGGTGACTAAGATCCCAGGGGTAGGCCCCAAGACGGCCGAACGCCTGGAAAAAATTGGAATTATCACGGTGAAGGACTTGCTCTACCACTTCCCTTTTCGCTATGAGGACTTGTCGGTCAAGGATGTGGCTGAATTAGAGGATGGGCAGAAGGCAACGGTCATGGGCCGGGTGACCACCCCCGCTGTCGTCGATTATTTCCGCGGTAAGAAGGGGAGCCGGCTGACCTTCACCCTGGCTGTCCAGCACGAGGTCTTGCGGGTGGTCTTCTTCTACCAGCCCTATCTCAAGGACAAGGTCAAGCCCGGTGAGGACATGATCATCTATGGGAAGTTCGATGCCAAGCGCCAACAGATGATCGGCCAGCGGATCATTGACCTGGCCCAGTCAGAGGACCTGAGCGAACAAGCCTCGGTCTACCGGCTGACCTCTGGACTCTCCCAGAAGCAATTGGTCAGCTATATCCGCCAGGCTTGGGAGCTCTATGGCGACCAGGTTCAGGAAGTTCTGCCGGATGAATTGCGCGAGAAGTATGGCCTGGTGACCCACCGCCAGGCCTTGGAGTGGATGCACTTTCCAGCGGATGGGGCGGCCTCCCGCCAGGCCCGCTACCAGATCAAGTACCAGGAGTTCTTTCTCTATATCCTGCGCATCCAATGGCGGAAGTTAGTCAAGCGGCGGACCGACCGGGGGATTGCCATCGCTTATGACAACCAGGACCTGGTCCACTTTATCCAGTCCATCCCCTTTGAGCTGACCCAGGGGCAAAAGCAGGTGGTCAATGAGATCTGTGCAGACCTCCGCCAGCCCTATCAGATGAACCGGCTCCTCCAGGGGGATGTGGGGAGCGGGAAAACGGTGGTGGCCTTCATTGCCCTCATGGCAGCGGTCTACGGGGGCTACCAGGGGGCCTTCATGGTGCCCACCGAGATCCTGGCCGACCAACACTTCCAATCTGCCCAAAGCCTCCTGCCTGCTGATGTCAAGCTAGCCTGCCTGACCGGGTCGACCAAGGCCGCCGACCGCCGGCAGATCCTGGATGACTTGGCTAATGAGGACCTGGACCTGGTGGTTGGGACCCATGCCTTGATCCAAGACGATGTCGACTTCGCCCAGCTTGGCTTCATTATTATTGATGAGCAGCACCGCTTTGGCGTCAAGCAGCGGGCCCGGTTGATCGAGAAGGGCAAGTGGGCCCTGCCCAATGTCCTCTATATGACGGCGACCCCCATTCCACGGACCCTGGAGATTACGACCATGGGGGATATGGACGTTTCCAAGCTCAAGGAACTCCCCAGCGGCCGCCAGCCCATCACCACGACTTGGTTGCGGCCCAGCCAGGAAGACACTGCCCTCGACCAGCTCGAAGCTGAGCTCAGGCGGGGGCACCAGGCTTATATCATCTGCCCCCTGATCGCTGAATCAGAGACCCAGGAAGCCCAGAATGCTGAGGAAATCTACCAGCGCTTTTGTACTTACTTTGCTGGGCGCTTCCAGGTGGGCCTCCTCCATGGTAAAATGTCTAACGAGGACAAGGACCAGGCCATGGCCGACTTCCAGAGCCAGGCCAGCCAGGTTCTGGTCGCAACGACGGTGGTGGAAGTGGGGGTCAATGTCCCCAATGCGACCTTTATGATGATCCTGGATGCTGACCGCTTCGGCCTCGCCCAGCTCCACCAACTGCGCGGACGGGTCGGCCGGGGGGATGCCCCGTCCTATTGTGTCTTGATTGCCGACCCCCACACCGAGAACGGCCGGGAGCGGATGGCCATTATGACCCAGTCGACGGATGGCTTCTACTTGAGCCAGGCCGACCTGGAACTCAGGGGTGCGGGGGATTACTTTGGCACCAAGCAGAGCGGCCTCCCTCATTTCAAGCTGGCTGATCCCCTGGCGGATGCGACCATCCTCGAAGCAGCCCGCCAGGATGTGGGCTATTTTATCCCCCATCTGGAGACCCATGCTGGCGACTATCCTCAGCTGCTGGCCTATCTCAAGGCCCAGGACCAGGACGTCCAGGCCTAACTTACCAAGCGAATCGTGATGAAAAAATCTTAAAACGAAGGATAAAAGGAGACAAAAATGAGAATTGCAATTGATGCCATGGGCGGCGACCACGCCCCAGAAGTACCCCTCAGAGGAGCTCTCAAGGCAGCCCAGGAATACCCGGACTTAGAGCTCCGAGTTTACGGCCGGCCAGACGACCTGGCCCCCTACCTGCCTGAGAATCTGCCGACCAATATCCAAGTCCTTGCGACCGAGGAAGTCATCGGGACGGCGGAAGAACCCGTCAAGGCCCTCCGTCAGAAGAAGCAATCGTCCTTAGTCCTTGGCTTAAAGGCCGTGCGTAAGGACCAGGCCGATGCCTTTATTTCGGCGGGGAATTCCGGTGCCCTAATGGCTGGTGCCTTGATGCAAGTGGGGCGGATGAAGGGCATTAGCCGGCCCGCCTTCCTGGTCAACATGCCCTGCTTCACGGACTTCAACAAGTCCTGGGTCCTGATCGATGGGGGAGCCAATGTGGACAACAAGCCGGCCCACCTCCACCAGTATGCGCTCATGGGGTCAGCCTATATGCGGGCGGTCAAAGGGATTGACCAGCCCCGGATTGGCCTCTTGAACAATGGCAAGGAAGCCGGCAAGGGCAACCAATTGACCCAGGCTGCCTATGAGCTCCTCAGCCAGGAAGAGAACATTCATTTCATTGGGAATGTGGAACCCAGCGAAGTCCTCAACGATGCCTGCGATGTGGTTGTTGCGGATGGTTTTGCGGCCAACATGGTCCTCAAGAGCCTGGAAGGGGCCAGTAAAGCCTTTGTGACCCTCTTATCCGACACCTTGAAGACAACCTCCTGGAAGAGCAAGCTGGCTGGTCTCCTGGTGAAAGAAGACCTCAAGCAGACTTTTGCAGGGCTGAACTCAGACAATATCGGAGCTGGGGTCGTCTTTGGCGTCAAGCAGCCTGTTCTCAAATGCCACGGCTCAGCCAAGGACGATGCCTTCTACTACGCCATCCTACAGGCCCGGCAGATGGTCCAAAGCCAGCTCTATGACCAACTCGCCCAAGATTTTGAAGCCCTGGCCCAAGCCGACCAAGCGAAGAAAGAGGACGATTAAGATGGAAGTCGAATTGAAAGTCTTTCAGATGATTATTGACCGCTACGGGGTGGAAGCAGAGCGGGTCAGTCGGGACCTGTCCTTTGCTGACGACCTCGGCGCGGATTCCCTGGATGTGGTGGAACTGATTATGGAGCTGGAGGATATCTTCAGTATCCAGATTCCTGATAGGGAGGTGGAGGCCATTGAGACAGTTGGCGATGTCCTGGACTATATCCGCGAAAACGTCCCCGCCAAGGAGGCCAAACACTGACCGATAGATAGCGATGGAATGTCCGAGCCCAGCTGGATATTCCATCGCTTAGTCTATTTTATTTGTAAGAAATTTAACTGTGCTAGTGAGCATCCGCTCCATCTTGAAAGTGATCGTTAAATATTTAGAGGGTCGAGCACGGCTGGTGCCGTCTCGTACTTTATCCGTACGTCGCTTTGCTCCTACGGCTAAAACAGCACCGGTTCGGGCAGCTTCAGCTCTTGGAGCGAAGCAACTTAGAGATGAAGTTCAAGGCTGCGCCAGCAGCGTTGCTACATCCTCCTCGCCTAACGAGCTTCAAAGTTAGAGTGTGACAGAAGTCGTTAAGCTCTGAACCACTGGAGCAAAGGGTGGAAGAACCTTGTTAAAGATTCGGCTAAGCTTTGTGAAGTGGAGTCAGAGCTGACTTCTGGAGCAGATTTGGGCTCGTAACGGCTTACGCCGACGATCCCTAATTCACATCTAGTCGGGTTCGGTCTGGCAGCTTTCCTGTCACTTCACAAGTCTCCGCCGCAGTCTGTGAGACTGCTCTGGTGACTTGCTCCAGTGAAGGAAAGCTAAGCGCCAGCCCTCACACCCTTTTCCTTGCTTGTTCATGGCTAACGATCACTTTCAAGTTCCGCTCCTGCTCACAAGTAAATGGCAAAAATACATAAATATTAGTGCTAGAATAAAAATATAAATCAGACTAGCAAACGCTGGTTTTGTCTTAGAAGCAGCAATTTTTGAATATAAGAAAAGCGATAATGACCAAAACAACATCAGTTCGACTAGCTTCTGTCTTATAATATATTTGGTTTATTAATTAAATGAAATACGACCAATTTAGCTTTTTTAAAAGCAAAGGCATATTTATTAGTTGAATTCATAAATTCTTTATTTTATTAGATTTTGAAATTGCTGATAGGATTTTATGAATTTAACAATTTATTTTATGAGCAGGAGTGGAGCGTTGAAGTTGGTCCTTAGCCACGTCTAAGCAAGCAAAGCGAATTACGGCTAGTAGGCTAATTCCTTAGCCGTACTAGCCGTTTGAGTCTTGCTAGGCGAGAGACTAAGGCTCGAGCCGGTGCCGTGGCTTTATAAGGACCAAATTCAACAGCGCAACGGATGCTCATTAGCACAGCTATTATCATAAAAATTCACCCATTACAAAAATAGAAAGCGAGCGATTGCTATGAATTTTGATGCGATTAAGGATTTATTTGCTAGCCAGTTTGGTTTAAAAATCCAAAACCTGGCTTATTATGAGACAGCCTTCACCCATTCCAGCTATGTGAATGAGAAGAAGCGCGAAGATTTGACGGACAACGAACGAATCGAGTTTTTAGGGGATGCGGTGATTGAGCTCTTGGTGTCCAACTACCTCTATGCCCACTATCCTGAACTCAAGGAAGGGGACCTCTCCCGCTTCCGGGCCCGGATTGTCTGTGAAGAGAGCCTGTCCAAGCGCTGCGTGGAAGTCGGCTTTGACCACTTGATCCGCCTGGGCAAGGGGGAAGAAGCCAACGGGGGCCGTAAACGTCCCGGCCTCCTCTGCGATCTCTACGAAGCCGCCTGTGGAGCCGTCTACAAGGACCTGGGACTCGAAGCAGTGGAAGTGATCCTGGCTGATAACATCTACCCTAAGATTGAAGCCGGACGTTTTGACCGCCAAGTGGACCCTAAGACCGCTCTCCAGGAAGAACTCCAAAAGAACGGCGAAATTCAGCTTTCCTATGACTTGATCGAAGCCAGCGGACCAGCCCACAACCGGGTCTTCCGCATGGCGGTCTCCCTCGACGGGCAAGTCATCGGAGAAGGCCAGGGCCAGTCTAAGAAGGCCGCCCAACAAGCGGCAGCCCAAGAAGCCTTAGACCGCCTAGCCCAAGACAAGCACTAGAAGGGGGCTTTCAGTGTATTTAAAGTTAATTGAATTAACCAGCTTTAAATCCTTTGCCGATAAGACACGGATTGAATTGGACCGGGGCTTTACGGCCATTGTCGGCCCCAACGGTTCGGGTAAGTCCAATATTACCGAAGCTATCAAGTGGGTTTTGGGCGAGCAGTCAGCTAAGTCCCTTCGCGGCAAGCGGATGGATGACGTGATCTTTGCGGGCTCAGAGGCCAAGCGCAAGGCCCAGTATGCCGAAGTGACCCTGACCTTCAACAATGAAGACCGGGTCCTCGATATTGACCAGGACGAGGTGTCCATCAGCCGGCGCTATACCCGGTCTGGAGAAGCCACTTACATGATCAACCGCCGCCAGTGCCGGCTCAAGGACATCACGGAATTAATGCTCGATACAGGGGTAGGCCGGGATTCCTTCTCCATTATCTCCCAAGGCCGGGTGGAGGCGATTTTCACCCAGAAGGCGGAAGAGCGGCGGGGGATCTTCGAAGAGGCAGCCGGCGTGATGAAATACAAGAGTCGCAAGGTCGAAGCCGAGCGCAAATTGGCCCGGGCCGAAGACAATCTCAACCGGATCGAAGATATCCTGGCTGAAGTGGCTGGCCGCCTGGGTCCCCTGGAAGACCAGCGCAATGTGGCCTTGACCTATAAGCGGACCAAGCAGGAACTCTCTGAGATTGAGATTGCTCTGACCTCGGTCCAGGTGGAGACCCTGTCTGAGCAGTGGCAGGTGGCCCAGCGCGACCTGGAAGCCTGCAAGGACCAGGTGAACCAGCTCAAGGCCGACTTGGCAGCGGACCAAACCCAAGCCGACCAGGTCCAGGCCCAGGAAGAAGCTAAGGAAGACCAGGTCAACCAGCTGCAAGCAGACTATGTGGATACCGTCCAAAAGGCGGAGAAACTCCAAGGGAAGATCCGCCTCTACCAAGAGAAGCAAGACTTCCACCAGCGCGACCAGACCAGCCAGCAGAGCTTCTTAGCTGAGCTCGACCAGGGCATCCAGGCGGCCAAGCAGGAAGTCCAAGACCTGAGCATGCACCTGGACCGGGTGCGCCAGGATTATGCCAACCAAGAAGCTGAGCACAAACGCCTCAACCAGGCCCTGACTGAACTGACGTCGGGCCAAGAGGAGGTCTTGGAGGAGAAGCGCAATGCCTATATCGATGCCCTCCAAGGCCAGGCCCGCTACGCCAATGAACACAAGGAAGTCACTAAGGAAGGCGACCGGCTCAAGGACCAATTGACCCGCTACCAGACTAAGCAGACCCAAAAGCAGGCCCAATACGATGACTTGTCCAAGCAGCGGGAGGCAAAGGCCCAAGCCTACCAGGACCGGCAAGGCCAGACCCAAGACTTACTCAGCGACTACCAGGACCTCGCCGACCAGGCCAAGGCCTACCAAGCGGACCTGGAGGCCGCTGACCAAGCCTACCGCCAGGCTCATGAGCGGATGATCCAGGTCCAGGCCCGGCTGACCAGCCTGGAGGATTTGGAAGAGAGCCATGCTGGTTTCTTCTACGGGGTTAAGAATGCCCTGGGGATGAAGGAACAAATTCCTGGCATCCACGGGGCGGTAGCCGACCTGATCCAGGTTGATCCGACCTACACCGCAGCCGTCGAAACGGCACTCGGCGGGGGCCTGCAAAATATCGTCACCTCAGATGCCAAGGTGGCCAGCCAGGTCATCCAAGCCCTGAAGAAAAGACGCGGTGGCCGGGCAACCTTCCTCCCCCTAGCCGTTATCCGGCCCCGCCAGCTCAATGCCCAGGTCCTCAAGCAAGCCCAGGCCTGTCCGGGCTATGTGGGGGTCCTGGCTGACCTGGTCAGCTATGAAGCGACCTATCGGGATGTTATGATGAACCTGATGGGGACGACCCTGGTCGCTGACCACTTGGACCATGCCCGGCAGATGGCTGCCCAACTCGGCCAGCGCCAGCGGATTGTGACGCTGGTAGGGGATATCATCCATGCCGGTGGGTCAATGACCGGGGGCCAGCAGAAGCAGGATAAGAACGGCTTACTCTCGCGCAAGCAGGAGATCGACCGCCTGACAGCAGAAGTCCAAGAACTGAGCCAAGCCCAGTCGCAGAGCCAGGCCGCCCGCGAAAGCGTCCAAGCTAAGGGCCAGGCCATCCTAGAACAGATGGAAAGGGTCAAAGAAGCAGGCAGTGATAGCCGCTTGAAGGAGCAAGAGCTCAAGCAATCTCTGGACCAAATGGACCGGGACCTGGAAGCCCTTGCCCAAGACCTGGAACTATTAAGCCTAGACCAGGCCAGCGCCAGCGACCAAGTCCAGGACTTGGACCAGCGGGCAGCGGATTTAGAGCTGAAGTCCAAGGACCAAAGCCAGGTCGTCCAAGAACTTAAGGCCAGTATTGAACGGATGAACTTATCGGAATCCGACCGGGCCCAACGCCTCCAGGACTTCCAAGCCGAACTCCGCCAGTTCGAGAGCCAGTTCGCGGTGCTTGCGGAACAGAAGAAGCAGGCGGAGAAGGACTACCAGGCGGCCCAGGCTAGCCTCAAACAGAAGGAAGCAGACCAGGCCCAAACCCGCCAAGCCCTGGCCGAGCTCGACCAAGAACTCCAGGAACAAAGCGGCCAGGCAGAACGCTACCAGGCCGACTACCAAGAGGCCAAGGCCAAGCTCAAGGAAGTGGACCAGGCCCTCAAAGCCGCCCGGCAAGCCCGCAAAGACCTGCAGAAAGAAAGCCAAGCTCTGAGTCAAAAGCAAAAAGCCCTCAACGACCAGCTCCAGGAAGCCCTGGGCCAGCAAGCCAAGCTCGGCGCCACGGTCTCCCGCTATGAGGTCTCCATCGACAACCACTTGGACCACCTGCGGGAGGAATACGGCCTGACCTATGAGCGGGCCCGGGAGATCAGCCAGCTGGACATGTCCATGGAGGCGGCCTCCACTAAGGTCCGCCAGCTCAAGCAGGCCATTGAAGACCTGGGGCCCGTTAACCTAGCGGCCATCCAGGACTATGATGAGGTCAAGGAACGCCACGACTTTATGACCAAGCAGTGGGAGGATGCGGACCAGGCCAAGACCAATCTCTACCAGACCATTCAAGGGATCGACCAGGAGGTAAGTGCCCGCTTCAAGGCGAGTTTTGAAGCCATCCGTGATGCCTTTGAGACCGTCTTTCCCAAGCTTTTCGGCGGGGGCAAGGCGACCCTGGTTTTGACCGAGCCCAATGACCTCTTGCACACAGGGGTGGAAATCATGGCCCAACCCCCTGGCAAGCACCTCCAGCTCCTCAGCCTCCTATCCGGTGGGGAGCGGGCCCTGACCGCCATCGCCCTGCTCTTTGCCATCCTCCATGTCAAGACCATCCCCTTCACCATCTTAGATGAGGTGGAGGCTGCCTTGGACGATGCCAATGTCCGCCGCTATGGCCAGTATTTGCAGAATTTTTCTAAAGAAAACCAATTCATTGTGATCACCCACCGCAAGGGCACCATGGAAGCTGCCAATGTCCTCTATGGGGTGACCATGCAGCAATCAGGAATCTCCAAGCTGGCTTCGGTCAGCCTGGCAGACTTTGACCCAGACAAGATTGACGAAGGAAAGGAGTCATCTAATGAAAGCACTCGTCGCCATTGATCTAGACGGTACCTTATTGAATGATGAGAAAGCGGTGAGCCCAGGCAACCGCCAGGCCATCCAAGAGGCGCTCGCAGCAGGGGTTGACGTGGTGATTTGTACCGGCCGACCCCTGGCAGCCATTGAAGCCATCCTGGAAGAAATCGGCTTGGATTCAGCCGACCACTACAGCGTGACCTATAACGGGGCCTTAGTCCTAGCCAACCAGGGACAGGAGGTCCTCTTCGAAGAAAGTCTGACACGGGCTGACCTGGATCGGATCTATCCTGTCCTCTATGACTTGGCCCTCCCTCTAGAAGCTGTGGGTCGGGACCGGGTCTACCAGCTGCCCTATCCGGCCGGCTATCCCGGTCAGTACGGGGACCAGCGCGACTTCCTGCCGACTGAGCAAGTCCGTCTGGCAGACTTAGCCAGCGACCTGACCTTCCCCAAACTGGTGGTTGCCACAGTGCCGGACCACTTGGACGCCCAGATTCCTCAGCTGCCCCAGGCCTTCTACCAGGACTATTCCCTCATCCATTCCGTACCGGAAGAGCTGGAATTTATGGCCCAGGGCATTGACAAGGGCAAGGCCTTAGGGATCCTCGCTGAGCGTTTGGGTTACCGCCAAGACCAGGTCTATGCCCTAGGTGACGAGCGCAATGATGCCGCCATGTTCGCCTATGCCGGGACCAGTATCGCCATGGCCAATAGCCAGCCCGACATCCTGGAAGCGGCCGATTACGTCAGCAAGTCCAATAATGATGATGGGGTGGCCTATGCCCTTAGAGAATTTATTTTAAAAAAAGACGAAGACTTGATACAATAAGACCAGAAGCGACCAGCTGTCGCAGGAAAAAAGAAAGGTGGCCCAAGCATGGGATTATTTGATCGCATTAAAAAAGCCTTCACGGGGGAAGACCCCATTGTAACAGACAAGCCAGATACAGCCGAAGAGAAGGAAGAGCAGATTGTCTTTGAGAAATATGACAAGGGTGTCGAAAAAACACGTAAGACCTTCTCTGAACGCATTAATGAACTCTTTGCGGGCTTCCGCGAGGTGGACGAAGACTTCTTCGATGACCTGGAAGAGACCCTGATCTCCAGTGATGTGGGCTTCGACATGACCATTGCCCTGTCGGATGCTGTCCGCGAAGAAATTCAATTGAAGAATGCCCGGTCCGGCGAAGAAGTCAAGAATACCGTTGTCGAAAAGATGATCGAAATCTATGACAAGGGTGAAGACAGTGACGTGGCCCTCAATGTCAGCCAGACCGACGACCCTACTGTTATGCTCTTTGTCGGCGTCAACGGGGTAGGGAAGACGACCACTATCGGTAAGATCGCCTATCAATTGAAGGCCCAGGGCAAGAAGGTCCTCCTCGTTGCCGGGGATACCTTCCGGGCCGGCGCCGTGGAACAATTAGAAGAATGGGCCCAGCGCGTGGACGTGCCCATTGTTTTAGGCCGCGACCAGGGAGACCCCGCCTCCGTTGTATTCGACGGGGTCAAGCGGGCCAAGGCAGAGGGCTTCGACTACCTCTTAGTCGATACGGCCGGCCGGCTCCAGAACAAGGCCAATCTGATGGCGGAATTGGACAAGATGAACCGGGTGATCCAGCGGGAAATCCCTGATGGCCCCCACGAAACCCTGCTCGTGCTCGACGCCACAACCGGTCAAAATGCCCTCCAACAGGCCAAAGAATTCGCCAAAGTGGTGAATATTACCGGCATCATCCTGACCAAGATGGACGGGACTGGCAAGGGGGGCGTCATCTTCGCTATCCGCTATGAGCTGGACATTCCAGTCAAGTTTATCGGCCTAGGGGAGCAATTAGACGACCTGCAGAAATTTGATCCCGAACAATTTATCTACCAGATGGTCCGGGATGTCGTGGAAGTGCAATAGGCTGAGAAACGAAAAGCAAGATGGCTTTCATTTTGGAATGGTGCTGATGAGCATGCGTTTCGCTTTTGAATTTAGGCCTTGAATGATTAGGGGTCGAGGACGGCTAGTGCCGTCTCGTACTTTATCCGTACGTCGCTGTGCTCCTACGGCTAAAGCAGCACCGGCTCGAGCCAAGGTCTCTCGCCTAACGAGCTTCAAAGTTAGAGTGTGACAGAAGTCGTTAAGCTCTGAACCACTGGAGCAAAGGGTGGAAGAACCTTGTCAAAGGTTCAGCCAACCTTTGTGAAGTGGTGTCAGAGCTGACTTCTGGAGCAGGTTTGGGCTAGTACGGCTAGCGCCTACTATCCCTAATTCACATCGTTTGCTTTTTCATGGCTAAGGCCCAACTTCAACGCTCCACTTCTGCTCATGATATGCATTGTAACGACAATATCAGCCTATAAAAGAGTAATTAATTGGTGCTAGTAAGCATGCGTTCCGTCTTGAAAGTGATCGTTATAGAGCCATGGCCCGAACCGGTGCCATGGCTTTTTAACGACCAAGTTCAAAAGCGGAACGGATGCTCACTAACAGTGTTTACTATTGATGGCTTTGTCTAATTCTAGGGGCTATTTAGCTCTTGCTGGTTTTTAGCTAACTAGGGGGGTAATCGCGAGCATTTAAGGGAAGATTTGAATTGACTTTCCCTTGGCGCTTCGTTATCCTTAAGTATTGTGAGGAGGAAGCTTCTGGCTTCCCAGATTAGTTAAGGGGCGAAGGCAGGATGGAATTAGAAAAGACGAATGAAATGAACCGCCTCTATGATTTTTATGGCGACTTATTGACGGCCAAGCAGCAGGCTTACATGGCCCTCTACTACCGGGATGATTATTCGCTGGGAGAGATTGCGGAGGCTTACCAAGTCAGTCGCCAGGCGGTCTATGACAATATTCGGCGGACGGAGAAGATTCTCAAACACTATGAATCTGTCCTCCATAATGTCAAGGCCTACCGCCAGCGCAAAGTCCTCGGCCAGAAGATCCAGGCTTATATTGCGAGCCAGTATCCAGAAGACCAGGAACTCCAGGACTTGCTGGACCAGCTTATCTTATTAAACGATGAAATTGATGACTAAAGTGTGAGGTGTAAATATGGCATTTGAAAATTTATCTGACCGCTTGCAGGGGGCTATCCAAGGCGTCGGCAAGAAGGGCAAGATTACGGAAGCAGACCTAAAGGAAATGATGCGGGAAGTCCGCCTAGCGCTTTTGGAAGCGGACGTTAACTTCAAGGTCGTGAAGACCTTTGTCAAGCGGGTCAATGAACGGGCTCTGGACAGCGAAGTTCTGGCCTCCTTGTCACCTGCCCAACAGGTTGTGAAGATTGTGAATGAGGAATTGACTGAACTCTTAGGGGGTGACCAGGTAGGTATCCAGTATGCGCCTGCTGGTCAACCAACCGTCCTCATGATGGTCGGCCTCCAAGGGGCAGGGAAGACCACGACAGCTGGGAAGTTGGCCAACTACCTGCGCAAGGAAAAGGGCCGCAAGCCCCTCCTCGTGGCTGCCGATATCTACCGGCCAGCTGCCATCAACCAGCTCCAAACCATCGGCCAGCAGCTGGACCTACCTGTCTTTGAACTGGGTAACCAGGTTGACCCGGTCGAAATCGCTGAGAAGGGGATTCAGTATGCCCAGGAGAAGGGCTACGATACCGTCTTCATCGATACCGCCGGCCGTCTGCAAATTGACGAGAAATTAATGGCCGAACTCCAAAATATCAAGGCAGCGGTTGAGCCAAATGAAATCCTCTTGACCGTGGACGCTATGACGGGGCAGGAAGCCGCTAATGTGGCCAAGGCCTTCGATGATGAACTAGCCATCACCGGGGTCATGCTGACCAAGCTGGACGGGGACTCCCGCGGCGGGGCAGCCCTCTCTATCGCCAGCATCACCGGCAAGCCCATCAAGTTCGCCGGGACCGGGGAGAAGCTGGAAGATATTGAGATCTTCTACCCTGACCGGATGGCCAACCGTATCCTGGGTATGGGGGACATGCTGACCCTGATTGAACGTGCCCAGAAGGAATTCGATGAGGCGGAAGCCGAAGCCATGGCCGCTAAAATGCGGGAGAACACCTTCGACTTCAACGACTTCATGAAGCAGATGGAACAGATGAACAAGATGGGGCCCCTGGAAGACATTATCAAAATGATCCCAGGCCTCAACCAAATGGCCGGCTTGGACCAGCTCAAGATTGATCCAAAAGAAATGACCCGGACCAAGGCCATCATCCAATCCATGACTAACTTTGAGCGGGAGAATCCCGATGAAATTTCTCAGAGCCGGCGCAAGCGGATTGCCAAGGGATCTGCAACGACGGTAGCTGAGGTCAACCGCCTAATCAAGCAATTCAACCAGTCCCGGGACATGATGAGTAAGATCTCCAATGGTAACCTGGGTGGCTTGGAGAATCTTATGGGCGGCCTCGGCCAAGCAGGCGGTGGCAAGCGCAATAAGATGCAAGAAGTCGCCAGCCGTCGCATGATGCGCAAGCTCAATAAGAAGCTGGGCAAGAAGAAACGGCGTTAAGGAATGGTTAAAGAATTTTTTTGGAAGCGATGCTGGTGAGCATACGTTCCGTCTTGAAAGTGATCGTTAAAGAGCCATGGAACCGGTGAGAGCCAAGGTCTCTCACCTAGCGAGCTTCAAAGTTAGAGTGTGACAGAAGTCGTTAAGCTCTGAACCACTGGAGCAAAGGGTGGAAGAACCTTGTCAAAGGTTCGGCCAACCTTTGTGAAGTGGAGTCAGAGCTGACTTCTGGAGCAGGTTTGGGCTAGTACGGCTAGTGCCTACTAGCCCTAATTCACATCGCTTTCTCTTTCATGGCTAACGATCACTTTCAAGCTCCACTCCTGCTCACTGAATGGATTGCAATAAATGCCTTAATAGCAGTTGTGATTAAAAGCTTGAAATCAAAATCCGTAAGTCACTGACCTTCCCATATAAATTGCTAAATATAAACGCTTTAAGCAATGGACAGGGTAGAGGAAGATAAAAGATATTTTTTAATCAAGGGCAGATGGCAGCGTCTTGCCCTTTTCTTGATTTTAGGGGAAGCAACATCGTCTTATCGGATAAGTCAGGGTGTTCAGGCCTGATTTTGGCAAAAAAATTGCCCTGTAAAGAAAAAATACTTTACAAGGTCAGGAAAAGCTGATATAGTATACAAATGTGATTAAAGAAAAATATTAAGAAAAGAAACAAGGAGGAAATTAACTCATGGCAGTTAAAATTCGTTTAAAACGTATGGGTGCGAAACGTAACCCATTCTACCGTATTGTTGCAGCAGACGCACGCGCACCACGTGATGGTCGTATCATCGAAAAGATCGGGACTTACAACCCAACAACTGAACCAGAAGAAGTTGTACTCGATGAAGAATTAGCGCTTAAATGGTTAGCTAACGGTGCACAACCAACAGATACCGTTCGTAACATCCTTTCACGCCAAGGGATCATGAAGAAACACCACGAAGCAAAAAACAACAAATAAGACTAGGATGACCCAGCATGCCAGATATTGAAAATTTACTGCTAACGATTGTTACACCGTTAGTAAAATATCCAGAAGATATCCAGCTGGAAATTGTCGATGGTGACGAATACTTAGAATACCACCTGCAATTAAACCCAGAGGATGTAGGGCGTGTGATCGGTAAAGGTGGCCGTGTAGCAAATGCCATTCGCACCATACTCTATAGCGTCCGCGTCGAAAACCACCGCCGCGTCCGCTTACTCATCGACCGCGATGAAAAATAAAGGGTGTGAAGGCTAGCGGGAGAAATAGACCTCTGGAGCAAAGAGCCAGAGAAGACTGCAAGTCTTCGGCGGATCTTTGCGAAGAGGAGCTATTTCTGCTAGCCTGAACCCGACTAAAGGGTGTGAGACTTGGCGCTTAGGCTTGGATGATTGGAGCAAGTCAGAAAAAGAGCGAAGCATTCGCTCGTTTCTGACTTGTGAAATCACGCCAAGCCTGCCAAGTCGAACCCGACTATAAAGGGTGTGAAGGCTAGCGCTTAGGCTCGGCTAATTGCGCTCGCTAGCTCTGAGCGCAAACCACCAGGCAGCAATTTGCACTCGGCAGTCCCGAGTACAAATCGCCGCCTGAGCCCAAGGACTTTGCGAGGAGCTAATTAAACAGGCTGCGGCCTAACCAACACGTCACAATTATGCTAGAATAAGCTAGGGCGACTCTGCCCTAGCTTTTTTAACCATTAAAGGGAGGTCATGCAGATGACAGAGACTTATTATCAGGTGGGCAAACTGGTCAATACCCACGGCATCCGGGGCGATGTCCGGGTAATTTCGTCCACCGATTTTCCCGACCAGCGTTACCAGCCAGGGAGTCGCTTGACCCTCTTCGACAAGGGCCAGGCGGTTGAGGAAGTGGAAGTGGACAAGCACTACCTCCACAAGAATTTCCACATTCTCCACTTCAAGGGGTATCCCTCCATCAACGATGTGGAGCGCTTCAAGGGGATGGTGCTCATGGTTGCAGCGGAAGACCGCGAGGACGACCTGGAAGAGGGGGCCTATTACTATGAAGACATTATCGGCCTGGAAGTCCGGACGACGGATGGCAAGCGTCTGGGCCGGATCCGTGAAATTACCGCGCTGGGCCCCAATGATGTCTGGCATGTCCAACGCTTTGCCAAGGGGGCCGATATCCTCTTGCCCTATATCGAAGACGTCGTGAAGACCGTCGACCTGGACGAAGGCTATGTCTTAATTGAGCCCATGGAAGGATTGATCGACTAATGCAGATAGACGTTCTCAGTTTATTTCCCGAAATGTTTGCGCCCTTGACCCAATCCATCATCGGCAAGGCTCAGGAAAAAGGCCTGGTCGACATCCGCATCACGGACTTCCGCCAATACGCCGAAAATAAGCACGGCCACGTGGATGACTATCCTTTCGGCGGTGGGGCGGGCATGCTGCTCCAGGTGGGTCCCATCTACCGGGCCCTTGAAGCTATCAAGGCCAGCCATCCGGAGACCGACAAGCGGGTGATTCTCTTGGACCCAGCCGGGAAGACCTTCGACCAGGATCAGGCGGAATCCCTAGCCCAAGCGGACCATCTCATCTTTATCTGTGGCCACTATGAGGGCTATGACGAGCGCATCCGCCACTATGTCACGGATGAAATTTCTCTGGGTGACTTTGTCCTAACCGGTGGCGAGCTCGGGGCCATGGCTGTGATCGATGCCACTGTCCGCCTCTTGGACGAAGCAGTGGGAAATGCCGAGTCAGTGGTGGAAGATTCCTTCTCTACCGGTCTCCTGGAACACCCCCAATACACCAGGCCGCGCGAATTCAATGGCATGACCGTGCCAGACATCCTGCTCAGCGGCGACCACGCCAAGATTGCCCAATGGAAGCAGAAAGAATCTCTGCGCCGGACCTTGGAACGTCGGCCAGACCTCCTAGAAGACTACGACCTGACCGACCAAGAAAAAATTTGGCTAGCGGATATCCAGGCAGACCAGGAAGAGAGTGAAGAATAAATCCTTAAGAACCGGGTAAATGTGCCCGGTTTTTTTATTTGCCGTGCTTCTCACTAAGGGTGCAAGCGCCACAAGTCCTTCCTTATGTCGGTAACTAGTGGAGAAAGCGACACAAGTCTTTCGATATGTCGGTAACTAGTGGAGAAACCGACATAAGTCCTTCCTTTAAGTCGGTAAGTCGTGGAATATTCAGCACCAATTCTCTTTTGCATTTCCCACCCACTCTCTATATAATAGGAAGAAAGTCGATCCTAGGGGAGGGAATATGATGCGTATTGTTATTATTGGCGGCTCTTTTGCTGGCCTTGCGGCGGCCTTGGCCTGCCGGGAAAATTATCCGGAAGCGACGGTTTCGCTTTTTGAAGCGGGGAAAGTCCTGGCCTATAGTCCTAATAGCTTGAAGGATGTCTTAGCAGGGAACTTGGTAGACTTAGACCAGGGAGCGACAGTTGACCCTGAGCTGCTGGCGGCCCAGGGGATTTGCTGCTATTTGGAGAGTCCTGTCCAGGCCATCCAGCTTGAGGACCAGACCATCACTTACCGAAGCGCTGACCAGGTCCAGCAGGCAGCTTATGATTATTTAATCCTAGCCATGGGGAGCCAGACCTATCCGCGCCAACTACCCGCTGACCAGACCCGAGGCCTGATTCAGACCCGTGATGCGAGGTCGAGCAGGCAGAGTCATGCTCTTTTGGACCAAGCAGACCAGGTCCTGGTGGTTGGAGCAGGGGCGATCGGTATTGAGATGAGTGCTCGTTACCGCCAACTTGGCAAGGACGTGACCTTGTTGGAAGCGGGCCCCCATCCGGCCTACAAGCTCTTCGATGCCTGGCTCGGGCGGCGGCTCCAGGATCACTTGACCCAGTTAGGCGTTAGGGTCCACTGCCAGGAGACCTACCAGGACTTTAAAACGGGGGAGGCGGGGGTCCAGGTTAAGACCCAGCGGGAAACTTATGCTGCCGATGCGGTCCACTTCGCCATCAGCCTTGCCCCGCAAACGGATCTGATCCCAGACCAAATCGCCCGCAATCCGGATGGGACGGTCTGGGTGGATGACTACCTGCAAACGTCCCAGCCGGGGATCTTTGCCTGCGGGGACCTGATCCGCCTGCCATTCGGTCCTGAGGAAAAGGCGACCTACCTGCCTCTAATTGGCCATGCCCAGCAGACGGGCCGGCTGGCAGCCCTCAACCTCAATAAGGCCCGCTACCCCCTACCGGTCAGCCAGCGGACGGAAGCTCTGACCCTGGGCCAAGTGGTCTACTTTAGCGGCGGGATCAGCCAGGTGGAGGCCGATTATCTGGACCTGGCCTACTGCCTGACCCAGTTCGACCAGGGCGACTTGGCTATCCAGATTCTCTCTGACCAAGGGACAGGCCGCTTATGGGGCGTCCAAGCTGCCTTGCCTGACCAGGCCGAAAGCCAGTCTCTGGTCGCAGTCCTGACCACGGCCCTCCAGGCTGGTTTGACCGACCAGTTCTTGAGCCTTCAAGCCAACCTCTACCAGGGCCGCCAAGCCTTGGTCGCTCCTGACTGGTTCCAAGCCATCAACCAACACTGGCGCAGCCGGTGCCAAGACTTAGGCGAAGGAGGGACCAAGCATGCAGATTAGCCAGCTCATGGAACGCAGTCAGGCCGCGGCCTACCAGGTCCTGACCCAGCTCATGCAGGCAGCCGGCCCCCTAAGGACCAAGACTCTCAAAGACCAGGTGGGCCTCTCCCAAGCCACCCTGGACAAGTACCTCAAGGCCATCCAGGAAGCAGGGCAGGAGGGCGCCATCGCCTGGCACTTGGACTGGCAGGGGGACCAGGTGGATTTGTTCTTGGCTAAAGACCTCAGCCTAGAAGCCGTCCTTGCCTTCTTCCTCCAAGACAGTATCAAGTACCAGATCCTCGATTATTTATTCCACCATGACGAATTTGCTATCAACCACTTGGCGGACCAACTGGCAGTCTCTGAAGCCACCCTCAACCGGCATTTGGCCCAGCTCAACCAAGACCTCCAGGAATTTGACCTGCAGATTCGCAATGGCCGGCTCAAGGGTCCCCACCAACAAATTCTTTACTTCTACTACCAGCTCTACCAGCTCAGCCTCGACCGCGACGTCCGGAACCAGGTCTTTGCCCGCTACCGGATCAAGGACAGCCTGTCCTATTTTGAACGGATCAATAAGGGCCCCTTCCTGCCGGCGGGGGAAGACCGTCTGGCTCTCTGGCTCTATGTGTGCCAAGTCCTGGGCAAGCGGCGGGACCGGGACTATGCGACCCTCTACCAAGTGACCGCTGACCTCCAGGACCGCCCCTTCTATCAGCGGGCCCGCCAGCACCTCCTCCGCTACCAGGCCCAACTGGCTCGGGACTTCCAGGAGGGCGACCTGATCGTCCAGCTCCTCTTCCTCATGTCCAACTACCTGCTCTCAGCTAGCGTGAACGAACAGTTCCTAGGCTACGGGGGACCGATCATGGCCGCTACGACCCGGACCGTCCGCCAGCTCAGCCACACGCACGAGCTAGACAAGCAGGAAAAGGCCCGCATCCTCTATGAAGCTGGGCAGAGCTTCTCTGCTCTCAGCTACTTCAAGGGAATCCTCCTCAGAGCCCCTCTAGCGGAAAGCCAGCCCTCCTATGCAAAGGAAGCCAGGACCCTCTTGAAAGCAGTCAGCCAAGAGACCCTCAAGATCCAAGCGGAAGACCGGGGCGAGCTCAGCAGTTGGGCCCAGTGGAAGTGGAGCCAGACCCTGGAGAGCCTAGAGCTTAGAGAAGAAAGGGTCTACCAAGTCGCCGTCCGCCTCGACCCCTTGACCAACCTGGACCGGAAGACCTTACTTAGCCTGCGCCAAGCACTCGAAGTCCACCGCCGCCTGAGCCTGGACAGCTACCAAGAGGGCATGGCCTACGACTTCCTGATCAGCGACTACCGCCAAGCCGGCGATGACCCCGACCGGACCTACTACCTCAAGGCCAACTTATCCCCCTACGATATCAAATACCTCAAACAGGTCTTCAGCCAGCACGTCGCCCCTTAAAAGGAGAGACCTGGCGAGGAAAATAAGAAAAAAAGGATGAGGCCTGAAATCGGGGCCTCATCCTTTTGACTGATCAAAAGCTTATTTTGATTATTTATTATTCTTGTATGGGAATAACCAAACAAGCAAGATAATAAATAATAGGGTAATGATAATTTTTAAGACTAGGGGGAGGGAACTTGTGACATCTCGGATCGCTTGTCCCCAGTTCGGGTTAATGAATAATCGAATAAAATGATCGATTGTAAAAAGACTTACAATTATCCAAAACGAAATTTTTTTGTGTTTTTCCATAGACAAATCATTCCTCAAAGCAATTATTCTCTGGGCTTAGCTACATCCCCACCGTAACAAAAATAGAAAAAGACTACAAGAATTATATTCTCACCCCTTTAGACTAAGGCTATGCGAAAAGGATTAATCCCAGACTCCAAAGTTCAAGTACATCTCAAAAATTCACTGTCTAATTTTTTAATATTTATTGACTATTTTAAAACAAACAGAAATTATATTTTTGCCATCTATTTGTGAGCAGGAGTGGAGCTTGAAAGTGATCGTTAGCCATGACTAAGCAAGCGAAGCGAATTATGGAGAGTTGGCGTAAGCCTTACTCTCCGTTTGAGTCTCGCTAGGTGAGGAGAAGGTAGCAACGCTGCTGGCGCAGCCTTGAACTTCATCTCTAAGTCGCTTCGCTCCAAGAGCTGAAGCTGCCTGAACCGGTGCCATGCTTTAGTCTTGTTGATCCGCTAATCATTTAACGAACAGACTCAAGACGGAACGTATGCTCACCAACAGTTAAAATCTCAAACCCTTATCAATTAAAAGCAGAACTAATTGAAGCTTTTAATAAGAACTACTACTAAGCGAAATTTTTGCAATTCGTTTAGTGAGCAGGAGTGAAGCGTTGAAGTTGGTCCTTAGCCATGAGTAAACAAGCGTTGCGAATTACGGAGCGTAGGCGCCAGCCGTACGCACCGTTTGAGGCTCGCTAGGCGAGAGACCAAGGCTCGAGCCGGTGTCATGGCTTTTCAAGGACCAAATTCAAAAGCGAAACGCATGCTCACCAGCACAATCCCCATCTGAAGGAACTATCAGCTTTTTTCGAAATCCAAAAAAAGTTAAGACCATTGATGTAAGCGCTACCGGTATAATAAGGTCAGAAGTTAGAAAGCAACGTTTAATCCAAGTGAGATACAGGAGGCTAAGATGGAAAAATATATTATGGCCATTGACCAGGGCACCACGTCCACCCGGGCGATTATCTACAACCACCAGGGGGAGAACGTGGGCTCTTATCAAAAGGAATTCGACCAGATCTTCCCCCACGCGGGCTGGGTGGAGCACAATGCCAACCAGATCTGGAATTCGGTTCAATCCGTGATTGCAGGGGCCTTTATCGAATCAGGGCTCAAGCCCGAACAAATTGAAGGGATTGGGATCACCAACCAGCGGGAAACGACCGTCATCTGGGACAAGGAGACCGGGCTCCCAATCTACAATGCCATTGTCTGGCAGTCCCGGCAGACCGCAGCCATCGCCAACCAGCTCAAGGCAGCGGGGCATACGGAGATGATCCGTCAGAAGACCGGTCTAGTGATCGATGCTTACTTCTCCGCGACCAAGATTCGCTGGATCCTCGACCATGTCGACGGGGCCCAGGAACGGGCGGAGAAGGGGGAATTGCTCTTTGGGACCATTGATTCCTGGATTGTCTGGAAGCTCACCGATGGCAAGTGCCATGTGACCGATTATTCCAATGCCGCTCGGACCATGCTCTTTAACCTCAGAGACTTGGAGTGGGACCAAGAGATCTTGGACCTGCTCAACATTCCGCGTGCTATGTTGCCAGAAGTTAAGTCCAATTCGGAAGTCTACGGCCACACCATTCCCTTCCACTTCTATGGGGCAGAGGTTCCTATCGCCGGGATGGCTGGGGACCAGCAGGCAGCCCTCTTTGGCCAGCTCGCCTTTGAACCGGGCATGGTCAAGAACACTTATGGGACCGGGGCCTTCATTATTATGAATACCGGTGAAGACTTCCAGCTCTCGGACAACCGCCTGATCACGACCATTGCCTATGGGATTAACGGCGAGATCCACTATGCCTTGGAAGGGTCTATCTTCGTGGCCGGGTCTGCCATCCAGTGGCTGCGGGACGGTATGCGGCTGATCCAGTCCTCACCCGAATCCGAAGACCTGGCCCGTGCTTCCACGAGTGAAGACGAGGTCTATGTGGTGCCAGCCTTCACTGGCCTAGGCGCGCCCTACTGGAATTCCGATGCTCGGGGTTCGGTCTTCGGCCTGACCCGGGGGACCAGCCGGGAGGACTTTGTCAAGGCGACCCTCCAATCCCTGGCCTATCAGACCCGGGATATCATCGACACCATGGAGAAGGACACAGGTATGCCTATCAATGTCCTCAAGGTGGACGGTGGGGCCGCCATGAACAATTACCTCATGCAGTTCCAAGCCGATATCTTAGGCATTGAGATTGCCCGGGCCCAGAACTTAGAGACGACAGCCCTGGGTGCGGCCTTCCTGGCAGGTCTGGCAGTGGGCTACTGGGAAGATATGGAAGAATTGAAGACCCTCACTGCGGTCGACCAAGCCTTCAACCCGTCCATGAACAATGCCCGCAAGGAACAACTCTACAAGGGCTGGACTAGGGCCGTTAAGGCGACCCAGGTCTTCGCCAATCAGACAGATGAAGAAGCTAAGGATTAGAGGAGGATTACCATGAAATTTTCATACCAAAGTCGTCAACAAGCCATTCAAAAGATGCAGGACCGGGAACTCGACCTGCTTGTCATCGGTGGCGGGATCACCGGAGCTGGCGTCGCCCTTCAAGCCGCTGCTTCAGGCCTAGAGACGGGTCTGATTGAGATGCAGGACTTCGCTGAAGGGACCTCCAGCCGGTCGACCAAGCTCGTCCACGGGGGGATCCGCTACCTCAAGCACTTCGACGTGGAAGTCGTGTCCGATACGGTTAAGGAAAGGGCGGTGGTCCAACAGATTGCCCCCCATATTCCCAAGCCCGACCCTATGATTTTACCGGTCTATGATGAAGAAGGGGCGACCTTCAACCTCTTCCGGCTTAAAGTCGCCATGGACCTCTACGACCTCCTGGCAGGCATCCAAACCTCGCCCTATGCCAACAAGGTCCTCTCTAAGGAAGAAGTCCTGGCTGAAGAACCGGCGCTCAAGGAAGAAGGCCTACTAGGTGGGGGCCGCTATCTCGACTTCAATAATAGCGACATCCGCCTCGTCATTGAAAACATCAAGCGGGCCCAAGATGATGGCGCCCTCGTTGCTAGCCGGGTCCAAGCAGTGGGCTACACCTATAATGAAGCTGGGGACATTACCGGCGTTCGCGCCCTGGACCGCTTGACCGATGAGGAATTCGAGATCAAGGCCCGGGTCGTGATCAATACCACTGGTCCTTGGTCCGATAAGACCCGGAACTTGGACCGTTCTGACCAAGAAGCCATCCACCAGATGCGGCCGACAAAAGGGGTCCACTTGGTGATCGATTCCGCCAAGCTCAAGGTCAACCATCCAGTCTACTTCGACAGTGGCCACCAGGACGGCCGGATGATCTTTGTCATCCCAAGAGAGAACAAGACCTACTTCGGGACCACGGACACCGACTACCAAGGTGACCTCAAGCACCCCCAAGTGACCCAAGACGATGTGGACTACCTCCTGGCTGCTGTCAACGGGCGCTTTCCAGAGGCTAAGATCACGCTCGATGACGTGGAATCTTCCTGGGCTGGTCTCCGTCCTCTCCTGGCAGGCAACTCATCCTCTGACTACAATGGGGGCGACAGCGGCAAGCTGACGGATGAGAGCTTCGACCAATTGATTCATTCCGTCCAAGCCTATCTCAATGAGGAAGAGACCCGGGAAGAGGTCGAAGGAGTCGTGGCTAACCTGGAAGGCAGCCTGTCCGAACAACAATTGAAGCCTTCAGAAGTGTCGCGTGGTTCCGACCTCTCCATCGATGACAATGGCCTGATTACTTTAGCCGGGGGCAAGATCACTGACTACCGCAAGATGGCTGCAGGTGCCCTGGAGAAAATTATCGGCATCCTCGCCGACAAGTTCGACCGCCACTTCCGGGCCATCAATTCCAGAACCTATCCTGTTTCAGGCGGGGAGATCAACCCGGACAATATCGAACGCGACTTCGAAGCCTATGCCCAAATTGGTGTCAGCCGGGGCTTGACCAATGAGGAAGCCTACGAGATTGCTGCCCTCTACGGGTCCAACGCTCCCCAAGTCTTCCAACTCGTTGACCAAATTGAGCTGGATGACCGCCTAACCCTCAAGGAAAATATCATGCTGGCCTATGCCATGGCCTATGAACTGACCCTGACCCCAGTGGACTACTTCCTCCGCCGGACCAACTACCTGCTCTTCAAGCGGGATGAAGTGGACCACATGATCGAACCAGTCTTGGACATCATGGCAGCAGCCTATGATTGGACAGCAGATGAAAAACAAGCCCAGCTGGACCAATTACAAGCCACCATTGAAGAAAACGACCTGGCCCAGCTCAAGGCCCATTAAGGAGGGACCACCATGCCCACAGATGTCATTGGAGAATTCCTCGGAACGGCCTTCCTCGTCCTCCTAGGGGACGGGGTGGTGGCCAATGTCAGCCTGGACCGGACCAAGGGCAAGGATGCCGGCTGGCTTGCCATTACTATCGGTTGGGGGCTAGCCGTGGCAATCGCCGCCTATGCCACCGGCCACATGGGACCGGCCCATCTCAACCCAGCGGTCAGCTTGGCCTTCGCCCTCAGAGGGGCCATCAGCTGGGGGACCTTCCTGGCCTATACCGCCGCCCAGGTTCTGGGAGCCATCCTTGGCGCTTGCGGCGTCTGGCTCCTCTACCGGCCCCACTATGCCCAGACCGAAGATCCAGATACTATCCTGGGGACCTTCGCCACGGCACCGGCCATCGATTCGCCGCTTGATAATGTGATTGCCGAGGTCATTGGGACCTTTGTCCTGGCTTACGGTATTCTAGCCTTCGCATATACCGACATGGCGCCAGGGATTGGTACTGCAGTAGTCTCTGCCTTGATTGTCAGCATCGGCGTTTCTCTGGGTGGGCCCACCGGCTATGCCATCAACCCCGCCCGTGACCTGGGCCCCCGCCTGGCCCATAGCTTCCTGCCCATCCCTCATAAGGGATCCAGCCAGTGGTCCTATGCCTGGGTGCCGATTCTTGGCCCCATGCTAGGGAGCTTACTTGCAGCAGGTCTGGATTTATTGTTGAATGCATAAAGTGAATGGAAGAGTCGGCCTTGGGGCTGGCTCTTTTTGTTTTGGGATTGGATTGGGGGAGTGGTGCTGGTGAGCATGCGTTCCGTCTTGAAAGTGATCGTTAAAGAGCCATGGCACCGGTTCGGGCCAAGGTCCCTCACCTAGCGAGCTTCAAAGGGCTCGTAACGGCTTACGCCGACGATCCCTAATTCACATCGCTTGCTTGTTCATGGCTAACGATCACTTTCAAGCTCCACTCCTGCTCACGAGTGAATTGCTGCCAAATCAAAAATTGGGTTTAAGTTGGGAGATGAATAAGTGAAAGAGTGCTAGGGAGATGCGTTTAATTTTTTTCTTTTCCTTCAAGATAATAGTTCTAGTTTATATATATATATATATATATATAAATTCAGTTTATTTTAATATAAATAAATACTATATTTGTTGACATGGGACTTTGAAACGTTTACAGTAAGTTTATAAGTTGAAGAGACGATGTGTTTCCGAGGCTTGTGACTAGTCTGAGGAGGAGTTTTATGAAAGATAATTTTGGACTCTGGCTAGGTTTGGCGTTTATCGTCGGGGTGATCCTGGGGCAGACGGTTGACAATATGCCGCTTGGGATTGGCCTGAGTCTTGCAATTGGTACTGGCATCGGAATGGGATTCGAGTCTTACGATAAGAGGGATGATTAAGTTAGCGTTGATTTAGAAAAAGGAGGCCCTATATGAAGGACCAAACGATGAAGGGGAAATTGAGCTTGAAATATGGTTTTTATGCCTATTTCATTATCTTTGCGATTACTATTATTGTAGATGGGATTTGGGAAGTTTCAGTATGTGCTGGACAGTTCTGCCAGTCATATTGTGGTCTTTGTCCTACAGAAGTTTTTGACTTACAATTTAATCGCTATCCTTCCCGCAGTGATCATTGCCCTGACTTTTTACTTTTTTATATTGAGAGACTGTGACTATTGATCCTTAGCGAAAAAGACAGTCAAAATTTGAAGAATCATTCAATTTAAGGAGGCACTATGAAGAAATTTATACTCGATGTGGTAATCCTTGCCCTAGCCTTTATTATTCAAAGTGTGCTAGGAAATTGGATAAATTTAGACAATCTTTTGGTCGATTTCCTTTCATTTGTGATCATCTTTGTAATTATTCGAATCTTGATGTCTAAAGCCTACGATTAAGAGCTTATCCTTATTTAATTACTATAAAATAAAAGCAGGCCTCCCAACGCATACCGTTAGGAGGCCTGTATAGCTATTAAGAATTAATATTCTCCTCTTTGACACTTAAATTAAGAAATCACTCAATCATGACATTTGAAAGCGCTTTTGTTTATTGCTATACTAAGTTTGTAAGATAGGAACAAGCAATGGTTGTTCTCAAGTCGCCTTGCTGTGTTACTAAGAACCGCTTATGGCGCTCACTGACTAGTCACTAACTAAGAAGGGGTGTAAGCTATGAAAAATCAAACCAAAAAGAATATTTACACGGGACTTCTTATGACGATGCTAGCAATATTGATTGCACATTCTACGGGTCCCAGCTATATAGCCGATAATGTGTATCTGGTTATCAAGTACATTATATTGGCTATTGGGCTCTATATGCTGGTCGAGCTTAGGAAGTTATGAGTCCTACTAATGTTAAGCGAAATAAACTCAGGAAAATTTGACGTCTTAATCCTATAATGTGGAGGTGTTAGTGAATTCGACAGGAATTTACTAGCATCTTTTTTGTGTATTAAACCTTATTATTAACAAAGCCCCCAAAAGCTGGTCAGTGCCGGGCTTTTGGGGGCTCTATTCATTGATAATGCTAGATGGACTTATTTCGCGCCATCAATAATCCCAGTGAAGCTGTCTACTTCAAGACTGGCGCCACCAACGAGAACACCGTTGATGTTGTCTTGGGAGAGGATTTCTTTGGCGTTAGCGGCTTTAACGGAACCGCCGTAGAGGATGCTGGCTTCTTTAGCCACATCTTCAGAGGTCAATTCAGCAATGACTTGACGGATTTCAGCACAAACTTCTTCAGCATCTTGGGCAGAAGCTGTTTTGCCAGTACCGATGGCCCAGATAGGTTCGTAGGCGAAGACAACGTGTGAGATGTCGTTAGCGTCTAGGCCTTTGAGGGCAGCCTTTAATTGTTCGGTGATGAAGGCAATGTATTCGTTGGCTTCACGTTGTTCCAAGCTTTCACCCACACAGAGGATAGGGGTCAACTTGTTGTCGAGGGCAGCTTTGACCTTGGCGTTGATATCTTCGTCAGTTTCTTTGAAGATTTCGCGGCGTTCGGAGTGGCCGAGCACCACATAGTCCACGCCTAAGTCGCTCAAGGCAGCAGGGCTGGTTTCACCTGTGTAGGCACCGCTATCTTCAGAGTAGCAGTTTTGAGCCCCAACTTTAAGGGCAGAACCTTGAGTACGTTCCACAGCATCAGCAACGAAGAGGGCAGGTGGGATAACCACAACGTCAGCGTCCACACTTCCGTCGACTTGAGCTTTCAAGTCATCGATGAAGCTTTTGGCTTCCCCTGCAGTTTTATTTAATTTCCAGTTTCCGGCAATAATTGTCTTAACCAATTTAAAATCTCCCTTCAGAAATTAAGTACACCTGTATTTTACCATTTTTGTCATGAAAACACTATGATAAAGTGAAAAAATTCTCATAGGGTGTGAGAGGATGCGGGAGAAAGGGACCTCTGGAGCAAAAGGACAGAGAGGGCTGAAAGCCTTCGACGGACTTTTGTGAAGAGGAGCCCTTTCTGCATCCTCGAGCCCGACTTGGATAGGGTGTGAGCAAAGGCCCTTAGAAAGGGATGACTGGAGGCAAAGCGGATAAGAGCGGCTTGAGCCGATCGTTCCACTTTGCTGAAGTCACTCCTTTTCTGCCTTTGCGAACCCGACTAGACAGGGGGTGAAGGAAAGCTGCCAGACCGAACCCGACTAGTAAGCAACAGAAATTTCGACCAAGCGAAATTTATGACGCCTAGTCTAAATTTTTTCTCATTCCGGTCTTCCTAGCAGGAAGTGTGATAGAATAGGGGAGATATGACCATTAGGGAGCGATAGAGAAGGAGAGCTTATGCTGAAGAACTTTATTTTTGATATCGATGACACCCTCTATGACCAGATGGACCCCTTCCGCCGGGCCTTGACCGAGGTCTTTCCCGACTTGGACCAGGACCGGGCACCAATCTGGTATAAAAAGAGCCGCTATATTTCGGATACGGAATTCCCCGGCCTGGCCTTCGACCCCGAGGGCATCAAGCAGATGCAGATCAAGCGGATCCAAGCGCCCCTGGCCGATGATGGGATTGCTATTTCCAGTGAAGAAGGCTGGGCCTTCCAAGAGGCCTACCAACGCTACCAAAAAGACCTGACCCTGCAGGCGGATATGCGCCAAGTCCTCGATTTAATTCAGGCAGCTGGCCAGCCCATGGGCGTTATTACCAATGGGGAGACCGCCAAGCAGTGGGCCAAGGTCGAGACCATGGGCTTAACGGCCTGGATTCCAGCAGACTATATCCTGGTGTCAGAAGAAGTGGGCGTGGCCAAACCGGAAGGCGAAATCTTTGATATGATTTGCCAGCGGATGGGGATTCAAGCCGAAGAGAGTGTTTACTTCGGGGATAACTTCAAGCATGACATGGTGGCCGCTAAGGAAGCGGGTTTCCACACCGTCTGGCTCAACCACCGGGACCGAGACTTCGATGGGGTAGCCAGCTATGTCGACCAGGAGTGTGCCGACTTCTCAGAAGTCCTCACTTGGGTCCAAAAAAATCTCAACTAAACCTTTACAAGCTCAGTCTAATCTGTTAAAATACGTACTTGTGAGTTATTGTCACGTATCAAACGATATTCCGCTAGCAGGTCTGCCTGCTATGAGTGTTTGTTGGAAGGAGAAAAAACATGAGTAAATTAATTGAAGCTATCACAAACGAACAATTACGTTCTGACATCCCAGACTTCCGTCCTGGTGACACCGTTCGTGTCCACGCTAAGGTTGTCGAAGGTGACCGCGAACGTATTCAGATCTTTGAAGGTGTTGTTATCAAACGCCGTGGCCAAGGCATCAGCGAAACTTACACTGTTCGTAAGATTTCAAGTGGTGTTGGCGTGGAACGGACTTTCCCAGTTCACACCCCACGTGTTGACCAAATCGAAGTGATCCGTCAAGGTAAAGTTCGTCGTGCGAAATTATACTACTTACGTGATCGTCACGGTAAGGCTGCTCGTATTCCAGAACGCCGTCGTAAATAGATCGATTGAATTGAAAGCAGTGGGCTTGTCCTGCTGCTTTTTTTGTCTCTGTTATTACTTGTAAAATGATCATCCTTGCGCTGGTGAACGGCTTGACCAAGAAGCAAAGCCCTCTCTTTGTAAGGCTTTTCCTTTTCAATTGAGTTGGGCTTTTGGCCTATGCTACAATGGAGGCAAAGGAGGTTGCGACAATGACTGAAGAATATACGACGACCAGTAATGAAGAGAAGGGTTGGGGTCACCGCTTCTTGGATATCTTGAAATGGCTTGGCCTGATGATCTGGGGGACCCTGCCCATGGGCTTAATGCTTGTGGTTAATGGTAATTCCCATAGATTTTCCTGGCCTGTGGTGGCTGGCTTGACCCTCTTAGTTTTGGCCTTTGCTTATGTGACCTATCGTTTTCTCTATAACTTCTATTACAAGCGTGCCCAGGGCAAGGATAACTTCGACCGCTTGGGCTGGAAGGACGTGGGGATTGTCTTCCTTTATTATATTGGGGTCCGCCTGGCAGTGGTGGTCTTGACCATGGCCAATCAAGCTGTCTATGAGACCGGGGTATCGGCCAATGACCAGATGCTCTTCTCAGGCGATCCAGACCTAATCTCTCCTATCTCTAACATTGCCTTCTTTATTATGATGGGCTTTGCGGTGCCTTTCTTAGAAGAATTGGTTTTCCGGGGCATCTTCCAGCACCTCTTCTTCAAGGCAGAAAGTTTCTGGTGGCCCCTGGTCTTGAGTTCGTTGATCTTCGGTCTCAACCACTTGTCCAGTAACATCATCGAGGCCCTCATGTATATCATCATAGGGGTCGCCCTCTACCTGGCCTATCGCCGGCGGAGGAATCTCAAGGATGCGATCCTTCTCCATATGATGAATAATGGTTTTGCGGCTATTATTCTCTTAGGCACTTACCTCTTCCAAGTCTTCGGCTAAGTGTCCAGCTCCCAGTCTGATCCGGCTGGGGGCTTTTTGCTTTCTTTATCAAATTGTACTAGTGGGCATCCGTTCCGTCTTGAGTTTGATCATCCGCTAGGCTCAAGTCCCCCCTTAATAAAGAAGCAAAGAATAGAAAAGAAAGCGCTTTTGTGGTAAATTAGAAGGGACAAGAATGTGTGCCTAATGAAAGAAAGGAAAGATCGCTTATGAAAAAGATTATCAACCAAGCGTCGGATGTGGTCGATGAGATGCTTTCGGGCATGGTCTGGGCCAATCCTAACTTAGAGCGGATTGAAGGAACGGGGGTGCTCCTGGCTAAGGACCGGGGCGACCAAGTTTCGGTGATCAGTGGGGGAGGCAGCGGCCACGAACCCAGTCATGCGGGCTTTATCGGGGATGGCATGCTGGCTGGGGCAGTCTGCGGTCAGGTCTTCACCTCTCCGACCTCCGACCAGGTCTACCGGGCCATCCAGGAAGCCAACCAGGGCCAGGGGGTCATGCTGGTGATCAAGAACTATTCCGGCGATATTATGAACTTCGAGATGGCCATGGAGATGGCTGAGATGGAGGATATTCCGGTGGGCAAGGTGGTTGTGGATGATGACATTGCCGTGGAAGATTCCGACTTCACCCAGGGCAAGCGCGGGGTAGCCGGGACAGTCTTGGTCCACAAGATCCTCGGCGCAGCAGCCCGGTCAGGCGCGAGCTTAGACGACTTGGTAGGCCTGGGTCAGGAAGTGGTTGACCATCTCTCTTCTATCGGCCTAGCCTTGTCCGGCGCCACTGTTCCAGAATCCGGCAAGCAGGGCTTCAACCTGGCCGATGACGAGATCGAATTCGGCGTGGGCATCCACGGTGAACCTGGCTATAAGCGTGAAAAACTCCAGCCCTCCCGCGCCATGGCCCAGGAAATGTTGGAGAAGTTGAAGGCCTACAATAACTGGCAGGCCGGCGACCGCTATGCCCTCCTCGTGAACGGCATGGGGGCGACCCCACTGATGGAGCAGTATATCTTCTTAAACGATGTCATGGACCTTCTAGCCGATGAGGGCCTAGACATTGCCTTCACCAAGGTCGGTAACCTGATGACCTCGATTGATATGGCCGGCATTTCCCTCACTTTTTTGAAGTTAGAAGATGGCTGGCTGGACTTACTTGAAGCTGATGTTGACGTGGAAGGATGGTAGACGAATGAGCCAAGAACAAGCTGTGCGTGAAGCCTTAGAACTTTTTAGCCAAAAAATTACAGAGAACAAAGACTATCTGTCTGAACTGGATACGCCGATCGGGGACGGGGACCATGGCGGTAACATGAAGCGGGGCGTGGATGGCCTCCAAGAGATGTTAGCGGGAAAGGAAGAGGCTTCTGTTGTTGACCTCTTAAAGACCGCCGCTATGGCCATGATGTCCAAGGTGGGTGGTGCTTCGGGCCCGCTCTACGGGACAGCCTTCTTAGAGATGTCCAAGGCCCTGCAAAGCCAAGAAGGTGACTGGGCAGGGGCTATCCAGGCAGCAGCGGATGGGATTGCCAAGCGCGGCCACGCCCAGGCCGGGGATAAGACCATGTTGGATGTCTGGCTGCCCGCGGCGGAAGCCCTCCAAGAGGGGGACTTGACCGCTGACCAGATTGATGGCTGGGTCCAAGCGACCGAGGACATGCAGGCGCGCAAAGGTCGGGCCTCCTATGTGGGGGAACGGTCAGTCGGTCATATCGACCCGGGAGCCATGTCCACATCTTACTGGCTCAAGGCCTTAGTGGAAGCAGGTGTTGGCCATGACTAGTGCAATCCTCTTAGTCTCCCATGTGGCAGACCTGGCCCAAGGTGTGGCAGCCCTCTTAGGGGAAGTGGCCCAGGATGTGGAAATCATCCAAGCAGCCGGTCTTGAAGACGGCGGGATTGGGACCTCTTTTGAACGGATCCAAGCCGCTATCGACCAGACTGAGGCCGACCAGATCTATGCCTTCTATGACCTGGGTTCGGCCAAGATGAACCTGGAGATGGTCCAGGAGATGACCGATAAGCCGATCACCATCTACGACACTGCTTTCGTCGAAGGTGCCTACAATGCTGCTGCCCTGACCCAGGCCGGCTTGAACCAGGAAGAAATGGAGAAGCAGCTGAAGGATTTAGTGGTGAAATAGAAATTTCCTGGAAATAGATGGTGCTAGTGAGCATCCGTTTCGTTTTTGAATTTGGTCCTTGAAGAGCCATGGCACCGGCTCGAGCCTCGGTCTCTCGCCTAGCAAATCTCAAACGGACCGTACGGCTGACGCCTACGCTCCGTAATTCGCTTTACTTGCTTTTTCATGGCTAAGGACCAACTTCAAAACTCCACTCCTGCTCACAAACCTAAAGTAAATTATTATTGTATAGCAGTTAGCTATTTCAAGTGTAATGAATGGAGAGGCTGCTCAAAAATGAATTGATAAAGATCAGGTAATTGTGCCTGGTTTTTATTGTGCATTTGCTTTGGGTGAGGAGCTGTTCGTTTTTGAATTTGGTCCTTGAATGCTTAGGCGTTCGAGCACGGCTGGTGCCGTCTCGTACTTTATCCGTACATCGCTTTGCTCCTACGGCTAAACACCACCGGTTCGGGCAGCTTCAGCTCTTGGAGCGAAGCGACTTAGAGATGAAGTTCAAGGCTGCGGCAGCAGCGTTGCTACATCCTTCTCACCTAGCAAATCTCAAACGGACCGTACGGCTGACGCCTACGCTCCGTAATTCGCTTTACTTGCTTTTTAAATGGACTTTTAGGAAGCTGTGGCTAGGTCTCAACTTTAAAGCTTCCCTCCTGCGCATCAGAACCTTACCAAGACGATCGCTTTAATCACGAGCTTGTAGTGAAAAGTAAAAAAGTGTCGCCCCTCTCGCTAAGAAGAGAAGGCGGCACTTTTTCTTGTTTCATTAAAGGCAAACGCGGGCTAAGAGGTCATCGAATTCGCGGACATCTACCTTGCGGCCCAGGCTGATCTTGATATGGCCAGCTCTGGTCCAGAGTTCGATTTCAGAAGTTAAGTCCAGCCGTCCCGCATTTTCTGTGGACCACATGGTGATGGACCGGTAGGGAAGGCTGTAGATTTCAATCTTTTTGCCGGTCAAGCCTTGGCTGTCGCGGACAATCAAACGCTTGTTAGTAAAGATCGCAATATCGCGGATGGTCTTAAAGGCGCGAAAGGCTTCTTCACCGGGCACGAGCATGCCTTGAATATCAGCTGGAACAGGCACTTCTTCGTTAAAAATCCAGGATGCCACTTCATTAATTTCAGACATAGGATCCTCCTTTTTTTTGCTTAAGTGTAACAAATTGTAAGCAAAAAAGCTAGGCAGGTCGCCTAGCTTTAATTGTCTAAGTGATGGGAGCTGAGAGGGCTCCCTCACACCCTATAGTCGGGTTCGAGGATGCAGAAAGGGCTCCTCTTCGCAAAAGCCCGTCGAAGGCTTTTAGCCTTCTCTGGTCTTTTACTCCAGAGGTCCCTTTCTACCGCATCCTCTCACACCCTTTTTTAGAATAGTTGCTTGTCGCTACCGAAGCGTTGGCCGAGGGCTTCTTGGGCCACTTGGTTGAGGTAGTTCCAAGTGTTGTCGTATTCGGGTTGGAAGAAGAAGTCGGCTAAGGCGAGGTCTTCTAGGGTCCAACCGGCGGAGATGGCAACGGATAGGGTGTTGATGTCACGAGCTAAGTTGATGGTGGACATGATTTGTGCCCCGACTAACTTGTGGTCATCCTTGCGGTAATGGATCTTCATGAAGACATCTTGGTCGTCATTCATAAACTTAGGTAGGACAGGGATTTGTAGGAATTTGCTTTCTACTTCGCCGTCTACCTCTGCCTTGTCGCAATCCTTAACTCCAGTTGCCGCAAAGTGGTAGTCGAAGAGGGCTAAGCCGCTGGTCCCGTTAACGCTAGGGGACTTGAATTTGTTTTCCCCAGCGATAATGTTTTGCGCAGCCATTACTGCTTGACGGCGGGCATTGCTGGCGAGAGCGATAGCCTTGCCTTTACCAGTTGGGGTGAATGGGATTTCGGTGGCATCCCCGGCAACATAGATGTCTTTAACAGATGATTCCAGGTATTCATTAACTTTCACGAAGCCCTTGTCATCTAATTCTAAAGTACCCTTGAGCCATTCGGTGTTTGGTTTCACGCCAACAGCGAAGAGAACTGTATCGGCAGGGTATTCGCCCTTGTCGGTGATGACTTTGGCAACTTGGCCATCTTTTCCTTCGATGGATTGGACGCATTCGCCGCCGTGGAAGTCAAGGCCTTTGTCAGCAGCATGGGCTTCGAGGACGTCAGTGAATTCCTTATCTAAGTAGGTCGGCAAGATGCGGTCTTGGCTATCGATCACTGTGGTCTTGATGCCAGCCTTGGTGAAGGCTTCAGCCGCTTCAATCCCGATATAACCGCCCCCAACGACAACGGCTTCTTTAGCATCCGCCATGCGTTCTTTCACACGGTCTGCCCAGTCACGGCCGCGGAGATAGTAAACATGGTCAAGGTCGGTACCTTCGATGGGCAGTTCAACGGGCACAGCCCCTGGACTTAAGAAAAGCTTGTCGTAGCTAACTTGGTGGTCACCTTGGTCATCTTTAACCGTAACTTCCTTGGCATCACTATCAATGGCAACCACTTGGCTATTGGTATAAGCATTGACTCCTTGTTTCTTGTAAGAGTCTTCGGTCGCATAGTGGAGGTCATCCAGATGGTCGGACTTGCCTTCTAAGTAAGACTGGATCCCACAAGAGAGGAAGGACATGGTGCTTCCGCTTTCATAGAGATCAATTTCGATGTCTTGGTCTGCCTTGAGCAGGGTTTGAACCATTTCGTAACCCGCATGGGATGTCCCAACAACAACAACTTTCATGATAACTCCTCCTTAAATTTTATTCTAAGTCCATGCTAGTACAAAAGGAAAAAATTCACAAGCAAAAGGCTTTCATTTGGAAGGGAATTTTCTTATTAATTCTAGACTTTTCGCTAAAAAAAGAAGGCCAAGCTATGCTAAGATAGGTGTAAGTGAACAAGCCATCAAAGGAGGAGCTTATGAACCATTTCCTGGAATACCTCAACAGTGACCAACTCGATTCTGAACTCTTTATTGAAAAGGCCCTTTATTCACTCGCCGCTATTCTCCTCGCCTTTGCCTTGATGAAAGGCCTCAAGTGGGCCTTGCCCAAGCTGGTAGATAGTGAGAATTTAGTTCAGCGAATTAGTCGTTTTAGCCGGATAGTGATTGTTTTACTGGCCTTTATTTTCATTCTTAGCCTCTGGTTCTCCCAGGCCAAGCTCTTGGGCATTATTATCCTGATTATCTTGGCCTTCCTGACCCTGGCCTCCCGGGATGTGATTGTGGACCTGGTAGCCTATCTCTATATTATCTTGCGCTCGCCCCTGGAAGTGGGCAGCGTCATTGATATCAATGGGGTCTCGGGGGAGGTGGTCGACCTGGACTTCCTCCAGATTAACCTGGCCGAAGTGGGGACCATGACCAAGGCGCGCACCCACACCGGCCGCTATATCTCGGTCCCCAACCGCTGGATCTTCGAACATGCTATCTACAACTACAACCACGATAGCCCCTATGTGGTGGTCGATGTCATGGTGCCCATTGATTACGGCCAAGATTTGGAAAAGGTGAAGAAAATTACCGCCAAGGTGGCCTATGAGAAGTACGAGGGCTTCCTCGAACAGTGCACCGAAGAAGAATTGGCCCTCTTCAAACGCAAGATGGACGGCTTGGAGGCCTCAACCAAGCCCCAAATCCGGATCGAATACGGTAACCGGTCCATGAATGTCTATATTCAATTCTTCACCCCCTATGATAAGATTGCCGTCAATAAGATGATCATGCAGAATGCCCTCTACTTCGACCTCCGCAGCCGGGGCATCCAAGTCACCAGCATGCAAGTTGTTAAATTTGAAGAATAGAGTGCGACAAAAGTCGTTCAGGTCTGAATCATTGGAAGACAAAGAAGCCGGCAGTAGCCGGCTTTTTCCAATGGGGAGGCCAGGGGCGGCAACCCACACTCGCCGGCCTCAATGGTGCCTTGGGCCTCCGGAAGATCCACATTATAAGTCCGTGTACTTTTTATTCTGCCCCCGGCTCTTGTCGATGGGGTATTTGATGGCATTTTTGGCGAGCTTGCGGGGGATGAGCTCGTTAACGTCGAGGTCCAGGTTGTCCGCCAGCATGAGGGCGTAGATGAGGACATCGGCGAGTTCATCTTTGATGGCCTCGATGTTTTGATTGCCTTCCTCCGCACTCTTCCATTGATAGATTTCCAGGAGTTCACTCGCTTCGAGCACCAAGGACAGGGCCAGGTCCTTCTCATTGTGGAACTGCCGCCAGTCCCGCGCATCACGGAAAGCGTTGATTTGGTCAATTAGAGTCATTGAAATCATCCTTTCTTTCTTCTATTATATGCAATTTCCTCAGCCGGGAAAAGTGAGGCCCTATTTTTAGGCAGGCAATTGCCAAGTCCTTAGCATTACTGGTAGAATAGGGGTACTCAAGCCTTTTGAATAAGGCAGCGCAGCAATTTGAAGGAGTGGGAGTGTCAAATCATGGATGAATTAATGGAAGAAATTTTAGTTTCTGAGGAAGACTTGCAGGTTCGGATTAAGGAATTAGCGGGTGAAATTGCAAAGGACTACCGGGATAAGAACCCGCTCTTGGTCTGTGTCCTCAAGGGGGGCATGCCCTTTATGGCAGACCTCATGAAGGCCATGGATATCCTCCTAGAGATTGATTTTATGGATGTGTCGAGTTATGGGGATGGCTTCGAATCGAGCGGGGAGGTCAAGATTGTAAAAGACCTCTCCCAGCCGGTTAAGGACCGCCATGTGATCTTTGTTGAGGACATTATCGATACCGGGCGGACCCTAACCTATCTCTACCAGGTCTTAGAAAGTCGCCAGGCTGCCTCCATTAAGACCGTGGCCCTCTTGGACAAGCCTGCTCGCCGGACCAAGGCCTTCGAAGCGGACTGGATCGGCTTTGAAATTCCGGATAAGTTTGTGGTCGGCTACGGCCTGGACTTCAAGGGCCAATTGCGCAACTACCCTCAGATCGCTGTCCTCAAGGAAGAAGTTTATAGCTAAAAATGTTAGCACCGGGTGAGTGGCCTGGTGCTTTTTTTTGCGTTAAAAGTTTATTTCTCTCGCGAGTCTTCGCACCCTATAGTCGGGTTCGGTCGCGCAGCTTCCTTGTCACTTCACAAGTCTCCGCCGCAGTCTTGCAGACTGCTCTGGTGACTTGCTCCAGTGAAAGGAAGCTAACCGCGCGTCCTCACACCCTGAAGTCGGGTTCGCAAAGGCAGAAAGGGAGTGACTTCAGCAAAGTGGAACGATCGGCTGAAAGCCGCTCTTATCCCTTTTACCTCCAGTCATCCCTTTCTAAACGCCTTTGCTCACACCCTATAGTCGGGTTCGACTTGGCATTTTTGATATAATTCTACAACTCTCAGTCTAGGTGAAATCATTTGATCTTTTGTTTTTCCAAACTGTCAGCTAATAATGCAAGCGAATTTTAGCCAGAAGCTTAATATTTTTTTATTAACAGGTCAATCATATTATTTTGGTGATACAGTTCTGAGCAGGAATGGAGCTTTGGATGTGACCATTAGCCATGAACTAGCAAGCGATGTGAATTACGTATAGTAGGCGTCAGCCGTACTATACGTTTGAAGCTCGCTAGGCGAGAGACCTTGGCTCGAGCCGATGCTGCTTTAGCCGTAGGAGCAAAGCGACATACGGATAAAGTACGAGACGGCCAACCGTCCTCGAACCTCTAAATATTTAATGGTCACATTCAAAGGCGAAATGGATGCTCATCGCTATTCAACCTTAACCCCGCATCCTCTCACACCCTGGTGCTTTTTGTTTGGTAGCGCTGTTTTTTTGGACTATAATAAAAGAAAAAAGAAGGGACGTGTGTGCAATGGGTTTATTTGATCAGGCAGGCGGTTTACTGGGAATGTTGACGGGTCAGGGGGACCAATCCAATGATTCCTTGGCCAAGCAAGCTAATGTGTCGTCAGGGGACTTTGGCAAGATTATGACCCTGGGCCTTCCGATGATTATGAAGGCGATTAACCGCAACAGTCAGGATAAGTCGGGGGTGGATTCCCTCAACCAGGCCCTCAATGACCACGATAAGGCTGACCAGTTCGACTCGATCGACCAAGCAGTTGAGCAGGTGGACCATGAAGATGGGGACAAGATCCTCAACCATGTCTTCAAGGACCAGAATGAAAAAGAAGGGATCATTGATAAGATCGCCCAGGCCTTGAATATGGACACTGCTTCGGTGAAACGGACACTGGTGGTTCTAGCGCCAATGGTTCTGATGTACTTGGCCCACCGCCGGAAATCCAATAATGTATCGGCTGAAGACATGGGCCAGGAAGCCGACCGCGCCTCGCGTGAAGTTGAAGGCCAGGCCCGGCAGGAAGGGGGCAGCCTCCTGGAGCGCGTTCTCGATGCTGTCACGGTGGATGAGAACCAGACAGAAGATGACAGCCTCTTGGGCAAGGTCATCGACAATGTGACGGTTGATGAAGGCGGCCAGGATAAGCAAGCGAAGCCATCAGAGGAAGAGGACGGTGGCCTCTTGGGTGGTTTGTTCGATAAGTTAACGAAGTAAAATAATCCTTATCCGAAAAAGCAGGCCCTATCGTCTGCTTTTTCTTTATTTTCAAAGCATAATCTGCCACAATAAGACTAGGTAGATGCTTTAGAGAGGGGGAGATGGATGGCCGAATTAAAGATTGAAGCGGTGCCTCTTGACGACGCCGCAGGCTTGTCCGAGCTGAGCCGGCTGTGTTATCTGGCGACCTTTGAGGGGACCTGTTCAGAGGCGGATATGTTGGCCTATTTAGACTCGGCCTACGCTCCTGAACGTCTGGGTCAGGAATTAGCCGAAGAGGATTCTCACTTTTATTATTTAAAGGAGGGGCCCGAGGTCTTGGGCTATCTCAAGCTCAACCAAAAAGACCAGCAGTCGGAAGTCCAGCCCCGAAACTGGCTAGAAATCGAACGCCTCTATATCCGCCCGGGACAGCAAGGGCATGGGCTCGGTTCTGTGCTTATGGACTTTGCCTTAAGCAAGGCAGAAGAGTGGGATTGCCCTTATATTTGGCTGGGAGTTTGGGAGCATAATCTTAAAGCCCAAGCCTTCTACAAGAAGTATGGTTTTGAACGGTTTTCCGAGCACGCTTTTGTGATGGGGGAGACGGTCCAGTGCGATTGGCTCCTCAAGCGTCCACTCGTGCTTGGTCAAGAGAAGGAGGAAGATGACAAATGAAAGTTGGATTTATTGGTTTAGGTGTGATGGGCCGGTCCATGGCTCGACATGTCCTCGACGGAGGCTATGACCTCTTTGTCTACAACCGGACCAAGGCCAAGGCGGATGACCTTGTCGCTGCTGGGGCCCACTGGTGCGACTCGCCCCAAGCCCTAGCTGGTCAAGTGGACCTGGTCTTAAGCATTGTGGGTTACCCGGATGATGTGCGTGATGTCTATCTCGGTGACCAGGGGCTTTTTGCGGGAGCGCATGAGGGCCAGATCTTTGTGGATATGACCACGTCAACCCCGGGCCTGGCCCAAGAATTAGCTCAATTTGGTCAAGACAAGGGCATCCAGGTTCTGGACGGGCCCGTGACGGGTGGCGATGTCGGGGCGCGCGAGGGCCGCTTGACTTGTCTTTTGGCCGGAGACCAGGCCGCTGCTGAGACCATCCGTCCGGTCCTCGATACTTTCTGCGCGGCTGTCCAGTACTTCGGCCAGGCGGGAGCCGGCCAGCATGCCAAGATGGCCAACCAGATTATGATTGCTTCGACCATGCTGGGAGTTATGGAAACCCTCGTCTATGCGAAGACAGCCGGACTGGATGTCCAGCAAGTCATTGATACCCTGTCCTCTGGGGCAGCAGGCAACTTCTCCCTGACCTCCTATGGCCCACGGATCCTCAAGGGCGATTACACGCCTGGCTTCTTCGTCAAACACTTCATCAAGGACCTTGGCATTGCCCTCGCCGAAGCCGACCGCATGGGCATCGACCTTCCCGCCTGCCAGATGGCCTATGACTTCTACCAACGCCTAGCCGACAAAGGCTATCAAGACGCCGGCACCCAGGCTTTAATCAAACTTTGGGAATAAGGGTGTGAGGGCGCGCGGTTAGAATTGGACCTCTGGAGCAAAAATCCAGAGAAGACTGCAAGTCTTCGACGGATCTTTGCGAAGAGGAGCCACTTCTGCGCGACCGAACCCGACTTCAGGGTGTGAGGGCGCGCGGTTAGAAAGGCATACCAAGTACCCGACAAGTCTAACAGAAGTGAAAGGTTGAGCTTTTGCCTCAGCCTTTTTTGTCATTATTCTATATTTTCAACTTTAATCTTTATCGCATGCAGCCTGCCATGCATTTATTAGGCTGAGCCGTGCCTAAATTTTCCCTTCCAGGCCCAAGTTCAAAAGCGAAAGGGATGCTGATTAGAGCTATTATAAAATAAAGATTAAAATCATTTCAAAAAAACTTAATTTTTCCGGCGAAATAGTTTGACAATTCGATCAGATTAGATTAAGATTAAAACATGAATTAAGAAATCACAGAAAGGGAGTAAGAGAAATGGACTTTATGACTTCGCAAAATAACATGCCAATGACCAGCAACTATCCTTGTTGTAACGATTTCCGTCATCTTGCTCTCTTATTATTATGCTAGCAGGCGCATATGTGGTTCTTAAACTAACATCTGCGTCCTATTTGCGTACAACAAAGGGAGCAGGTGGCAGGCACCTTGTTCCGTAACAAGGTGCCTTTTCTTTTGAAGTGATGAATTCCAAAAATGTGGAAAGGAAGAGACGAATGAAACAGATTGATTTTTTTGATACAACTCTCCGTGATGGGGAACAGACGCCTGGCGTGAACTTCAATACCCAGGAGAAAGTTCGTATCGCTAAACAATTAGAAGAATGGGGCATTGATGCCATTGAAGCCGGCTTCCCGATTTCGAGTCCTGGAGACTTCGAAGCGGTGAAGGCAATTGCCGATAGCTTAGAGACCACCACCACAGTTGGTCTAGCCCGCTGTCGGGAGAAGGATATTGAGGCGGTCCGTGATGCTTTAGTGAATGCCAAGTCCCCTTCGATCCACGTCTTCCTTGCCACGAGCCCTATCCACCGCGAGTTCAAGTTGAAGATGACCAAGGAAGAGGTCTTAGAGAACATTGACCACCATGTCCGCTATGCCAAGCAATACTTCGATAGCGTGCAATTCTCACCCGAAGATGCGACGCGGACGGAGCTGGACTTCCTAGCTGAAGCGGTCAACTGCGCCATTGAAGCCGGGGCAACCATTATTAATATCCCGGATACTACCGGTTACACCAACCCCAAGGAAATGGCCCAAATCTTCCAGCACTTACAAAAAGCTTGTCCTAAATTCAATGAGGTCATGTTCTCCTGCCACTGCCACAATGACCTAGGCATGGCAACGGCCAACGCTTTGGCTGCCATTGAGAACGGGGCCACCCGGGTGGAAGGCACCATCAATGGGATCGGTGAACGGGCAGGGAATACGGCCTTAGAAGAAGTGGCTACGTCCTTGAGAATCCGGGAAGACCACTACCAATGCACCACCCATATTAACCTTGAACAAACCAAACGCTTGTCTGACCTGGTTTCCCACTTGTCCGGGATGCCTGTGCCACGGAACAAGCCGATTATTGGGGACAATGCCTTCGCCCATGAATCGGGCATCCATCAAGATGGGGTCCTCAAGAATGCTTCAACTTATGAAATCATTACCCCTCAAATGGTGGGCGTTCAAACCAATGCCTTGCCACTGGGTAAACTCTCCGGCCGCCATGCCTTCAGCAAGCGCCTAGAGGACTTGGGCTTCGACTTATCCGAAGAAGATATCAAGTCGGCCTTCGCTAAGTTCAAGGTCTTGGCTGATAAGAAGAAACAGGTATCGAATGAAGATATCCGCTACCTGGTGCTCGGCCATGAAGACGAACAAGCGGCCGACTACAAGTTAGTTAGCCTCCAATTGATGACGGGGACTAATGGTATTCCATCGACTGTGATCCAAATTAAGGAGAACAAGGAAGATGCCGAAATCGTCACAGGCCAAGGGATGGGCAAGGGCCCAATCGAAGCGATCTTCAATACCGTGGACGATATCATGCAGGCTAATTCCCACTTGACCGACTACCGCTTGGAAGCCTTGACTGGTGGGATCGATGCCCAGGCTGAAGTCCATGTGGCGGTAGCCGACGAAAACGGCACCCAATACAACGGGAGCGGGATTGACTACGATGTGGTCACAGCCTCTGCCATGGCCTATGTCCAAGCTTGCGGCAAATTGAAGGCTGACCAAGCAACAAAGGAGGCCTAGCCCATGACGGATACGAAAAAAATTGTCGTCCTCGCTGGGGACGGGATCGGTGAAGAGATTATGGCCAGCGGCTTGGCCGTTCTGGATGCAGTGGCTGACCGCTACGGCTACCACTTTGACCTGGACCCTCAACCCTTTGGTGGGGCCGGGATTGATGCCAGCGGCCACCCTTATCCCAAGGCCACCCAGGAAGCCCTCCACCAAGCGGATGCCATCCTCTTAGGGGCAATCGGGGCCCCCCAGTACGAAAACTGCGAGGTGACTCCTGAAGCGGGACTCTTAGCTATGCGTAAGGACTTGGGCCTCTTTGCCAACTACCGGCCAGTCAAGGTGGGGGCTTCCCTAGCGGACCTCTCGCCCCTCAAGGCCGACCGGGTGAGGGGAGCAGACTTCGTGGTTGTTAGAGAATTAACCGGCGGGGCCTACTTCGGGGACAAGGTGGAGGGGACAGACTATGCTTCTGACCTCATGCCTTACCGCCGCGAGGAAGTGGAGCGGATTGCCCGCAAGGCTTTCGAACTGGCCCAGAGCCGGCGCAAGCACTTAACCAGTGTAGACAAGGCAAATGTCCTGGCCTCCAGCCGCTTATGGCGGCATACGGTGGAAGCCATCAAGGATGACTATCCAGAGGTGACGGTCAACCATCTCTATGTCGATGCGGCAGCCATGAAGATTGTCACCCAACCCCAGGCCTTCGATGTGATCTTAACTGAGAACCTCTTCGGCGATATCTTATCCGACGAAGCCTCGGTTCTCTCGGGATCTCTGGGCATGCAAGCTTCGGCTAGCCACGGGACAGTTGGCCCCTCGCTCTATGAACCCATCCACGGCTCAGCACCTGATATTGCGGGCCAAAATATTGCCAACCCCATGTCCATGATCCTCAGTGTGACGATGATGCTCAGACAGAGCTTTGGCTACAATGAAGCAGCTGACTTTGTGGAAGCATGTGCTGAAGACTTAATGGCCAAAGGAATAAAAACCAAGGATTTAGGGGGTGAAGCCAGCACGACAGCCTTTACCCAAGCCTTGTTAGACTTGATGAAAGGAGCTAAATAAAAAATGGGAAAAACACTCTTTGATAAAGTTTGGGACCGCCACGTCCTAGCCGGCGAAGAAGGCGGCTCCCAACTCCTCTACGTGGACTTGCACTTGATTCACGAGGTGACCACGCCTCAAGGTTTTGAGTCCTTGCGTGAACAGGGGCGGCCCGTTAGACGGCCGGACCGGATCATCGCAACCATCGACCACAATGTGCCAACCAAGGATGTCTTTAATATTCAAGATGAAATCAGCCGCCAGCAGATCGAAGCCCTGCGCAAGAACTGCGAGGACTTCGGGATTGAACTGAACGATATCGGGTCAGACGGCCAGGGGATTGTTCACATGATTGGACCGGAACTGGGAGCCAGCCAACCCGGTCGGACCATTGTCTGCGGGGACTCCCACACGGCAACCCACGGGGCTTTTGGTGCCCTGGCTTTCGGGATCGGGTCTTCAGAAGTCGAACACGTCCTTGCCACCCAGAGTATCTGGCAGACCAAGCCCAAGAAAATGGGGGTTGAAATCACCGGGAAGCTGCCCCATGGCACCTATGCTAAAGATATTATTTTGAAATTAATTGCCAGCTATGGGTCAGGCTTCGGGACGGGTTATGCGGTGGAATATTTTGGGGAAACCATTGAGAACCTGACCATGGAGTCCCGGATGACCATCTGTAATATGAGTATTGAATTCGGCGCCAAGATGGGCATGATTGCCCCTGACCAAACCACCTTCGATTGGGTGACAGGCCGGCCCGAAGCTCCCGAAAATATGGAAGCAGCCATTGCGGACTGGAAGGAACTGAAGACTGATCCCGATGCCCAATATGACGCCTATATCTCCCTCGATGTGTCGGACCTCAAGCCTTATGTGACCTGGGGGACCAACCCTGAGATGGGCGTGGCCATCGATGAGCCCTATCCTGAAAGCAATGGGAATGCGGACTATAAGCGGGCCTATGCCTATATGGATGAGAAACCTGGCATGTACCACCAAGATGTCCCGCTCCAACATATCTTCATCGGGTCGTGTACCAATTCCCGTCTGGCTGACCTGGTGGAAGCTGCCAAATACCTCAAGGGCCATAAGGTAGCCGATAATATTTCAGGTATTGTGGTGCCCGGATCCAAGCGGGTCAAGCATGCCGCAGAGAAGTTGGGGATTGACAAGATCTTTATCGATGCGGGCTTGGAATGGCGCGAACCTGGATGTTCCGCCTGCCTGGGCATGAACCCGGACAGCTACCCAGCCTATGAGCATGTTCTGTCGACGACTAACCGGAACTATGAGCACCGGATGGGGCAGAATGCTAGAACCCATTTGGCCAGTCCCGCAACCGTAGCAGCTTCGGCTGTTGCGGGTAAGATCGTTGACGTTCGCCAGATTGAACCTGCAGAAATCGAGGTGCCCGATGGAGCCTATTAGACAGCACACCGGCCGTGTCGTGCCGATGATGAAAGATAATATTGATACCGACCAGATCATGCCGAAAGCCTTTATCAAACGGATTTCCAAGTTTGGTTACGAGGACTTCATCTTCTTTGAACAGCGCTATCTGGATAAAGAAATGACAGAGAACCCGGCTTTTATCCTCAACCAAGAGGAATATGAAGGAGCCAGCATCCTCGTAGCTGGCGATAACTTTGGCTGTGGATCCTCGCGTGAACACGCGGTTTGGGGCCTCAGCCAGTACGGCTTCAAGGTCGTCATTGCTGGGAGTTTCTCGGATATCTTCTATATGAACTGCACCAAGAACTCCCTCCTGCCGGTGGTCATTGAAGACGATGCCTACCGCCAAGGCCTGGCTGAGCTCGACCCTGAGACAGCTATTGAAGTGGACCTGGAAGCCCAAGTCATTCATTCACCTTTAGGGGACAAACCTTTTGAAATTGATGAACAAATCAAGGACAAGTTCCTCCAAGGTCTGGACGACATTACCGAAACCCTGAAACACGAAGACGCTATTGCCACCTATGAGGCTGCAAACGACCATAAATACGACGTTTAACTAATAGAAAGAAGGATTACTATGACAGAGACAAAGAAAGTACATTGGGATGGCCAAACGAACCAGGAAGCTGTTGATATTCTTTTGGGTGAGGGTGGCATGATTGTTTCCCCAACCAAGGTGGGCTATATTATCGGGACCAGCGACAAGGAAGGCTTGGAACGTAAATTCGCCGTCAAACATCGGAAACGGAACAAACCAGGCGTTACCCTCTGTGGGTCTATGGAACAATTGAAGAGCTTGGCTAAGATGACCCCTGAAATCGAAGCCTTCTACCAACAATGCTGGGATGAAGACATCTTGATGGGCTGCATCCTCCCTTGGCAAGAAGAAGCTAAGGCTAAATACATGCCACAGGACGGGGCTGAAGAATTAGCCACCGACGTACGTGGGACCAGCTGCTTCGTTATCCGCTTCGGTGTCCCTGGTGAACAAATCGCCCATGAACTCTGGGAACGTGAAGGCCGTTTGATGTTCGCTTCCTCTGCCAACCCTTCAGGTAAAGGGAACCGCGGCGTGGTTGAAGGCATCGGCGAAGAAATTGAACAAGAAGCTGACCTGATCATCGAAGCCGATGACTACGTGGCGTCCATCCAACCGAACAAGGATGAAAACACCCGCTATGAACAAGGCGTGATGGTCTCCTTCGTTGAAGACGAATCCGGTGAACTCGTGCCAGAACAACATGGCGAACGTGACGTCACCCCAGCCCCAATCCTCATCCGCAAAGGCGTCTACAACGACCGCATCCTCCAAATCTTAGCCGACCACTTCAACAGCTGGGACTACCGCCACGGACATTATTATTAAAAAAGGGTGTGAGCAAGAGCGCTTAGAAAGGGATGACTGGAGGCAAAAGGGATAAGGCCGGCTCTAGCCGGTCGTTCCCTTTTGCTGAAGTCACTCCCTTTCTGCTCTTGCGAACCCGACTAGGAAGGGTGTGAGACTTGGCGGTTAGACTCGGATGATTGGAGCAAGTCAGAATAAGAGCGAAGCAGTCGCTCGTTTCTGACTTGTGAAATCACTCCGAGTCTGCCAAGTTGAACCCGACTAGACAGGGTGTGAAGGCTAGCGGGAGAAATAGACCTCTGGAGCAAAGAGCCAGAGAAGACTGCAAGTCTTCGGCGGATCTTTGTGAAGAGGAGCTATTTCTGCTAGCCTGAACCCAACTAGGAAGGGTGTGAGGGCGCGCGGGAGCTTCCTTTCACTGGAGCAAGTCACCAAAGCAGTCTAAAAGACTGCGGCGGCGACTTGTGAAGTGACAAGGAAGCTGCGCGACCGAACCCAACTAAGCCGATAAGTTCTTATTTTGAAAACAAAGCTGGGGTTAAGCTCCAGCTTTTTTAATTGTCCATGCTGAGTGTGTGCTCTGCTTTTAAAATGTCTTGATATTCGCGCTCGAACTTGCTAACGAGGGGCTACTTAGCAAGTCGCACAGTCCCAACTTTCTAACAAGAGCTCTATTAGCAAGTCGCACAGCCCTAACTTGCTAACGGAAGCTTACTTAGCAAGTCGCCGCCCCTCAACTCGCTAACAGGGGCCGACTTAGGACTAGAATCCTTATTCCAACATTTTTCTGGCCCTCTTCCCATAGAAATGTTATAATGAAAACGCTAACATTATTTTTAGAGGAGTGATGGGATGAAAACAATGGCATTATTAATTAATCCGATTGCCGGTATGGGGGGTCGGGCTGGCTTGAAGGGGACGGATGGGGCCGATATCTTACAGCGGGCCCTAGATCTGGGCGCCCAACCGGAAGCGGGGCTCAAGGCAGGCAAGGCCCTCGACCACTTGGCTGAAGTTGACGCGCCTGTTAAGCTCCTAGTGGCGGCCGGCGCCATGGGGGAGGATGCGGCGAAAGCGGCAGGACTAGATTATGACGTGATCTATGAACCAAGCGCTAAGGAGGCCCTAGAGACCCAGAAGGCCGATAGTGAAGCCTTCCTGGACGCAGCTAAGGCAGCCCAGCCAGACCTTCTTGTCTTTGTCGGCGGGGACGGGACAGCCCGGGATGTCTGCCGGAAGATTGGCTTGGACATTCCAGCCTTGGGTGTACCAGCCGGGGTTAAGATTTACTCCGCGGTCTATGCCAATTCCCCTGAGAGCGCCGGCCGTTTGTTGGCGGAATGGGCCCAGGACAGCCCCATGGATTATCACGAAACCGAGGTCCTGGACCTGGACGAAGCGGGTTTCCGCCAGGATGAGGTCGATATCCAGGTCTTCGGCTACCTCCGCGTGCCCCAGCACAGCCAGTTCATGCAGAACCTCAAGTCAGCCAGTCCCCAGTCGGATGAAGCTGCCCAGGAATCCATTGCCCTCGAAGTTCTCGACCACATGGATGACAATGCTATCTACCTGGTGGGCTCAGGTACCTCCACCCGCCATATTATGGACGAACTCGGCCTAGATGTGACGGTCCTGGGGGTTGATATCATCAAGAACCGCCAGCTCCTGGTCAAGGATGCCAATGAGCAGGAGATCCTGGATACCATCGAGGGTGAGGAAGATGTCCGTCTGATCGTAACTCCCATGGGCGGCCAGGGCTATATCCTCGGCCGGGGCAACCAGCAGCTCTCCAAGCGGGTCCTGGCCCATATTGACAAGGACAAGCTCACCATCGTAGCCACCCCCAGCAAGATCATGACCATCGGCACCAACCCCTTCCTCATCTACACCATGGACGACGCTATCGATGAGAAGTTCACCGGCTACTACAAGGTCATCACCGGCTACGGCCAATATTCCATGCACAAGGTTGAAGCCATAAAATAAAGAAAGATTAAGCTAATAAAGAAGCCTCTCTTCCCAATTCGACAAGTTCACTTGTCGAGATAAGGGGGAGGGGCTTTTTCTACGCTTAAAAATTAAGAAAGAATGAATCAAATAAAAAATGGCTAATATAATATGAATATAGACAAAATGATTTGAAAGCGTTTATTTACTTTGTTAAGTTTAAATCATATAGAATCCAAGAATATGAGAATATGGAGGACTTACTATGCTAAATAAAATCCATCAAAGCCTTTATCATTTACCTCGCTTTGCCAAATATTTCTATCTTATGGTATTGAGCGCAGCTGCAGTTAATTTCTTTATCGATGGCAAACAAAGCCTTATCAGCATACTAGCAGTGGGCATCTTAGCCTTTTTCAATTATTGCATATTATTTAAAGCAAAAGAATGATCTTGGATTCGCCAATTGCTAGCCTGGCACTTTAATTCATCGGCCATTAATCGATGGACGAGGGGATACCATGAGGCTACGGTTTGTGTTAGGATGAATAGAGAGAAAGATGCGTGAACACTTGTTAAGGAGGTATCCCAATGAACCCCAGAGAATTACTCGATACGCTATCCGTAGCGGCCAGATTAAAGGACACGACCCGACACTGTTATACAGAGGGAGGCCGGCATGAGAGCGTGGCTGAACACTCCTGGATGATGACTCTGATCGCCTTTCTTCTGATGGAGGAATTTTCGGGAGCGGACATGAACAAGGTGGTTCAGATGTGCCTCATCCATGACCTGGGCGAGTGCTTCACGGGAGACATTCCGACCTTTGACAAGGGGGAAGCGGACGAGGTCAAGGAGCAAGACTTGCTGAAGAATTGGGTGAATTCCCTTCCTGCTGCCACCGCGCAAGAAATGACGGCCTTATACCGTGAGATGGAAGAGCGCACCAGCCTTGAAGCCAAGATCTATAAAGCCATCGACAGTCAAGAAGCCCTGATCCAGCACAACCTATCTGACTTAGACACCTGGACGGACTTTGAGAAGTCCTTCAACTTAAGCTATGCCGATGACAAGGTTCAGTTCTCTGACTACATGACCCAGCTTCGGGAAGAAATCCGCAAAGACACCCTGGCTAAGCTAGGGGAGTGAGATATTTTAGCGTCAAGCCATGCTTGAGGAGGCAGCTATATGTCCAGAGAAATTTTAAGATCATTTTTACTTACCTTGCTGCATGCAAGTTTTTATCTTTCTCCTTTGCGCAGCAATTGAGAAGCTTCTTTCTATAGACATACCGTATATCCTCCAACTTATTCTTGCGAGTCTATATGTGTTCTGGCGATTGAAGCGAAGCCGTCTCGACCAGTCCAAAGAATAAGCCATCAATAAAAGGTGTTGGCCCGTCTTCAATGGAGACAGGCCGACACCTTTTTGAGTGCATGGTCTAATAGCTTTCAAAAGTTTTCGGAATGGCTTGGGGAGGGGTTTTTGCACGCTTAAAAAGTTAAGAAAGAATGAATCAAATAAAAAATGGCTAATATAAGTGGCATATAGACAAAATGATTTAAAAGCGCTTATTATTTATGTTAAGTTTAAAATGTAAAGTGTAACTTTGGAACCGAAAGGAGAAGAATATGTTAAAGAAGAAACTTTTAGTCTCAACTGCGGTTGCCGTTTTACTTTCACCAATTGCTGTAGGGAGCGCCACTAGTGTTCAAACTTATGCCAGTACAGTGGCTGAGGAACAAAATTATGGCCAAGTTACCTATTACAGTAACCAGCAGCTATTTGACGCCTTAGAAGCTGAAGGCTATGACTTGCGTGACATTTACACGGAAGAAGAGATCCAATTAGCTAAGGCTGAAGACATGTCACGTGCTGGTGTGACACAAGTCGTTTCAACAGGGCAATATACTTGGGATCTGTATCTATCGTCAGCTTATACAAAAGCTATTGCAGTAAGTGGTGATGTGGCAAGTACTGTTTTAGGCTTTTTAGGATTTGGAAAAGCTGGAGCAATTCTTGAATTAGGCACTTTACCATTGAATTCATTAGATACCAGCAAAGGTATTTACCTTAATTTAAAAAATGTAAACATCCCAGGTGGACAGCCAACGGTCACTATTACTGGATGGGGCTACCAATAAGAGGTGCAATAAATGAATAAATTGCATAAAAATTTGTATCAATTACCAGAATGGGTTAAATTAACAATTGTAATTCTTTTGTTTTTAATGAGTTACTTTTGGATATTAGAGCATAATCCATTTAGCAGTCGTATAATAGTTTCAATACTTGCTTTTGTTCTGGCTAATATATTAGGGATGATTTTTAGAAAACCAAGAGGTTAATTAATAAATGTGAGTAGGATTTTTTCTGAGAATAAAGTCCTACTCGCTATTTCTTATTATAATCATTTTTTCAATTCTTTGCTGAGCGAATGATTAGTTTTTTGGGAGGAGCATACCACTATTCTAAGTATTTTTTTGAAGATAGCTATCCAGCCAAAGCATTGGAGGACTTACTATGCTAAATAAAATCCATCAAAGCCTTTATCATTTACCTCGCTTTGCCAAATATTTCTATCTCAAGGTATTGAGCGCAGCTGCAGTTAATTTTTTTGTCGATGGCAAACAAAGCCCTATGAGCATACTAGCAGTGGGCATCTTAGCTCTCTTCAATTATTGCATATTATTTAAAGGAAAAGAATGATCTTGGCTTCGCCAATAGCTAGCCTGGCACTTTAATTCATCGGCCATTAATCGATGAACAAGGGGATACCATGAGGCTACGGCTTGTGTTAAGAAGCGATAAGAAAGATAAAAAATGGCTAATATAAGTGGAATATAGACAAAATGATTTGAAAGCGCTTATTATTTATGCTAAGTTTAAAATGTAAAGTGTAACTTTGGAAGCGAAAGGAGAAGAGGAATCTTTTAGCTTATATTTCCAAACGTTTAACTGATGATCTAATGAACAATATGTCTATCGTAGCTACCGGATCTATCGAAGGAGCTCCTGCTGAATACGGCCCACTGGTTAGCCCACTCAGCATTCGCTCACAGTAAGAAAGGACTGTTGACATGGTTAACTGGTTCAGCATACTTTTCTTTGTCCTCTCTGCTTCATTAACTTTCGCTTTTATTGAGTGGATTAAGAAGAAATATCTGTACAAAGATAAGGACCAAGACCAAAGACCAGACAATCAGGAAAAAGAAGATCAATAAAAAATACAAATAGATTAAGTTTAGCTCGAAGGTCATTCGATGGTTCGACCTTCGAGCGATTTTTATTTTTGTTGCAATGACGGAGCCGTTTCGACCAGTCAAGTGAATAATCCATTAATAAAAGAAAGATGGGATAAAAGTTCCGGCCTCTATATAGAATACGAACTATTCTTTAAAAACGTGCTCCAAAAGTCAGCCCTGACATCCACTTCACGAATTATGGAAGATCCTTTGACAAGGTTCTTCCATAATTCGCGGACAGTTGCTATAGCTGTTCGAAGCGAAGCGAGTTACAGATATAGTATGCGCTAGCTGATTCAGGGCTAATCGACTTTTGTCACACTCTCCTTTTTGACTGCATAATCTAATACTTTTCAAAAGCTTCCCGAATGGCTTGGGGGTCTTGGGTCTGGGTCAGGACAAGGCTCAGCAGGATCTTAGCCTTGCTTGGGGGGAGGCTGCCGGAAGGGATGAAGGGCATGCCCTCGTCGACGCTGGCTTCGTAGAGGGTCAGGCCGTTGCCGACCCGGGAGCTGCGGACGATAGGGGGGAGTTGGCCTTCATGGGACTTGATGTAGCTAGCCCAGTCCTGGCTGATATTGCCAGTGCCCACCCCAGCGAGGACGATGCCGTCTGACCGGTCCTTGAAGAAGTCTAGGATATCGGCTGAGGCCCCCACATGGTAGTAGGCGATGTCCACCCGGGGGAGTCGGGCCACTCCTGACAAGTCGAACTGGGGGCTGGCCTTAGTCGGGCCTTGGAGGAAGTAGGCCTGGTCTTCCCGCAGATAGCCCAAGCAGCCCAGGTCTCGGCTGTCGAAGGCTTGGGGACGGAAGTTGCTGGTCTTTTGGACCTCACGGCCGGCATAGATGCCATCGGAGAAGACGACCAGGGCTCCCATGCCCACCGCTTGTTCACTGGCAGCCAGGCAGATGGCCTGGTAGAGGTTCATGGGCCCGTCTGCGCTGCTAGCTGTGGCAGGGCGCATGGCCCCGGTTAGGACGAGGGTCTTGTCTGAAGGCGCGGTTAGATGAAGGAAGTAGGCCGTCTCTTCCAGGGTGTCTGTCCCGTGGCTGACTACGACCCCATCTACGGCGTCATCGGCCAAGATTTCTTGGACGCGCTGGCCCAGTTGGAGGAGCTGGGCATTGGTCAGGGACTCGCTGGCTACGGAGAAGATTTGTTCATAGGTTAAGTCAGCGATCCCATCCAGGGGCGGCAGGCCCTCCAGTAATTGGCTGGCGTCGAAGGCACCGGCCTGGTAGGAGGTGGTCTTGCCCGAGTCTCCAGCCGCTGAGATGGTGCCACCGGTTCCGATCACGTGAATGTGTTTTGTCATGATAAGCTCCTTTCGTCACGCTTTTTCTTCATTAAAGGCCATGGCCAGGGAAATGTCAAGTCGGCGGGCTGAAGGGCAGAAGAATAAAGCGGTAAATCGGTGGAAAAGCCTTATTTTTTGCCTTGGAGATGCTATAATAGCCCTGATGAATGAATGGAGGAGGATGGCTTGATGGGCGAACTGACCAAAGAAATTGAATTTTATCGCTTGCGGAAGGCGGAAGGGGACGAGGACCGGGCCAAGTCCTTGGAGAGTGTGGAGTGGGCCCGGGCTGTCTTGTCGGATCTGCCGCGCCACTACTATCTGGAACATGCCTTGGAGCTCTGGCCCCAGAATTTAGACGCCTTGGTCGCTCGCTTGGAAGGGGTGCCCCTGTCTTCGCGCTTTATTTATTTGGAGGCCCTGGTCAAGGAACATGCCCCCACTTATTTGAAGGGCCAAGACTTGACCTATGCGAACCTGGCCCAGCGTCCCTATCTCCGCCTCCTCCATGAACTGGCCGTGACCTATGCCGGCATGGGCCGCTATCATCTGGCGGCTGGCCTCTATGACCTCCTGCTCCAGGCGGGGCTTCTTGAGTGCTTTGAATTCAAGCGGGAGCTCTTGATGGTCTACTATCATACGGGAGACTGGGAGGGCCTGGCGCAAGTTTACCCGCATTTTGAGGCGGATGAAATCCATGAAGTCATCCTCCTGCCCTGCCTCTTGTTGGCCTATCGGACCGATCATTTGCTCTGGGCGGATTATTTCTGGCAGGAACTCGACCGGCTCAACTCAGACCTGGACGAATTCTTCAGCCAGGAGACCTGGCCCATTGAAGACATCATCGACCAACCGATGGGGACCGGCAAGTTGGTCAGCTACCTGACCAAGCACGACTACCAGACGCTGATTTTGGCCGCTAACCCCATCCTGCCTAGTCTTTTGACCGATGACTACAGCTATCATTACTTCAGGGACAAGGTCCAAGCTGACCAGGGGCCAAGCTTAAGCCTGGCTGACCTGGCGGAGGACCAGAACCTGGTCGAGGCTCTTGCAAGCTACCGCTGGGAACATGGGGGCAGCGACGAAGAGGAGGACTTCTGGGATTTTGTCGATTCCCAGGCTAGCCTGGAAGATCAGCCAAAAAGAGAGCCCAACCTAGAAACTCGGCAGCTCAAGCAAGCTGTCGGTGAGAAGCGCTATGCCTTGCTGGCAGAGGCGGGTTATAGGACTTGCGAAGACCTGGCCCAGGCAGAAGCCAGTGACCTGCTCGCCATCAAGGGGATTGGCCCCGGAACCCTTAACCGGCTCAGGGAGATGGGGCTGGATATCTAATGGGGAAGGAAAGGGCTGTTTTTAAATCGATTCACCGAGACCCTCTTGCCTGCAGGGTCTTTTTTGTTAACTGCTCGCACAGAAAGTTTAAGATAATGTAAAATCTTGTTTACTTTGGACGGGGCATTTGCTATGATTAGAATACAGTGGGGAAAATTAAAAAAAACTCATATTTCCACCCCGGTGGTTTTTTATTTTTAGGAGGATTGCTTATGACAAGTGAGCAGAAAAAGAAAAAATTAGGCCTTGTGCCGCGACTGATTATTGCTATTATTTTAGGGATTATTGCCGGCCAACTATCCTTTATTCCGGAATGGTTCCTAAGTGTCTTTGTTACCTTCTCCGCCATTTTTAGTAGTTTCCTGAACTTCGTCATTCCTTTTATGATCCTAGGTTTAGTGATCAAGGGGATTGCCGACTTGAGCGATGGGGCTGGGCGCCTGTTAGGGATCACTGCACTGACTTCCTACATTTCAACCTTAATCGCGGGTTCGATTGCCTATACCACCGCTATTACCCTCTTCCCCCACTTCATCACGGACTCCCTAGTCCAGAAGCTGAGTGAGGCAGGGGAGGGGCTGACCCCAATCTTTGAAATTCCCCTAGAACCTTTCTTCGATGTGACAGGCGCCATTATCTTCGCCTTCATGATGGGGCTAGGTATTTCTTGGTTACGGCAAAAAGGCCAGGGGGAAGCCCTCTATGAAGTCTTCAGTGACTTTGGCGAGGTGATTACCCAGGTCCTTGCTAAGGTTGTGATTCCCTTGCTTCCTATTTATATCTTCGGGAATTTCGCTAACCTCTCTTATACGGGATCGGTCTTCACCATTCTAAGTGTCTTCTGGAAAGTCTTCATTGTGGTGATTATCCTCCACCTGCTCTATATCAGTGCCATGTTTGTGGTGGCTGGTCTCTATGCAGGGAAGAACCCTATCCAGTTGATCAAGAACCAAATCCCAGGCTATATCACAGCTGTTGGGACCCAGTCTTCAGCTGCTACCATTCCCGTCAATATTGAATGTGCGGAGAAGAATGGGGTCTCCGAGGATATCCGGAACTTTGTGGTGCCGCTCTGTGCGACCATCCACTTGGCCGGCTCGATGATTACTATCACCTGCTGCTCCATGACCCTCTTGTTGATGTATGATATGCCCCATCCCTTCAGTATGATGCTCGGCTTTATCATGATGCTAGGGGTAGCCATGGTCGCAGCGCCAGGCGCACCAGGTGGGGCCATCATGTCGGCTCTGCCCTTCCTGCCCATGGTGGGGATTGTCTCAGATACTATGCAGCAGCTGATGATCTCCCTCTATATTACCCAAGATAGTTTCGGGACCGCTGCTAACGTGTCAGGCGACAACGCTATTGCCGTCTTTATTGACAAATTACACCAAGATAAGAAGTAACATAATTTCCCTACTGAAGAGTTCGCTTAGGCGGGCTCTTTTTTTGATTGCAATTTGGGAACATATGTTCTAGAATGGAGGGGAACACCTGTTCTATAGGAGGGAGTATTATGGAAGTTCATGATGATTATGTTTTTGACTATGAGAAAGAACCCAGCCGAGACATTCTCTGCATTGATTGCAAGTCCTTTTATGCTTCTGTGGAGGCGGTGGACCGGGGCTTGGATCCCCTGAAGGCCAAATTAGTGGTCATGTCCTATCCGCCAGATGGCCCGAGGAAGCGGGCTTCAGGCTTGATCCTGGCCTCTTCGCCAGCAGCCAAGCGGGCTTATGGGATCTCCAATGTATCCCGGGCGGGGGACCTGCCTTATCCCTATCCCGCTGACCTCTATATCGTGCCCCCACGTATGCGCTATTATATGAAGAAAAACCAAGAAATTAACCAGATCTACCAATCCTTTGTCGCAGCGGAGGACCATGCTGTCTACAGTATCGATGAGAGCTTCATGGACATCACGTCCTCTATGCGGCTCTTCAAGCAAAAGACAGCGGAGGACTTTGCGGCTATGGTCCAGCGGGCAGTTTTTGAACAGACGGGGATCTATGTCACCGTCGGCATTGGGGACAACCCCTTGCTGGCTAAGCTGGCCTTGGACAATGCGGCCAAGCACCGGGCGACGATGCGGGCAGAGTGGCGCTATGCGGATGTGCCCCAGACCCTCTGGCAGATCGATTGCCTGACGGACTTTTGGGGGATTGGCAAGCGGATGGCCCGCCATCTCCAGGCCCTGGGGATCCAGACCATTCGCGACCTGGCCCACAGCAACCCCTATCTTTTGCGGGATAAATTTGGCCGGCTGGGGGAGCAGCTCTATGCCCATAGCTGGGGGATCGACCGGTCTTTTATCGAACCCCTCCAGGCGCCAGCCAGCAAGAGTCTGGGCAACCATCAGATCCTCCCGCGAGACTATGACCAAGCCAGCGAAATCTTAACCGTCGTCAAGGAGATGGGCGAACAAGTCGCCACTCGTCTGCGGCGGGAGGGCTATAAGGCCCAGGGCTTGACCCTGGTTCTGGCTTATTCTAAGGCCTATTCTGCGCCGGACGGCAGGACCTTCCGCAGGGCTTCGGGACGTCTCTTAGCGAGCCAGCGCCGGGGTGAGATCCTGGACGTCCTCCAAGCCTTGTTTGATCAAATTTATGAGGGACAGCTGGTCCGCAGCTTGGGGGTGACCGCCTTTGACCTGGTAGAAGTAGAGTGTGAGCAGCTGTCGCTTTTTTCAGCTGCCCCAGAGACGGATGCCCTAGAAGCTGTCATCGATAAGATCCGTCAGAAGTATGGCTTCAAGAGCCTGGTGCCCGCTACCTCACTCTGTTCGGGTGCGTGTGCCATCGCCCGGTCCCAGTTAGTCGGCGGCCATGCAGGGGGCCTAGCTGGGATTGAGGATGTGGCAGCTGATGGTTAGGTCAGGCAAGCACTTTACGGACTACAATGCCTACCACGACCGCGGTTTCCAGTTGAAGTGGCGGACGGCCTTTGCCTTGGATGAACTCGTTCAAAGCATTGAGGGGAACATCGAAGAAGATCAAAAAAAGAATCCCAAAGAAGCCCAAATGTCCCCTGAAGCCATCAGCGCCGTCCTCTATGAGGCCTACTTCTACCACCGCCCCTTGGAAGTCCAACTGAACCGCTATGACCACTTGGGCCGGCTCTGGGACAAGCGCCAGGCTTACTTTAATGGTTGCTGGAATGCCTCCGGGCTCTGGCTCGGCGAGGACTTCTACCCCTGGGAGGCTATCCGCCACCTGCGCATCCTGCCGGCATCCAAATGGTCAAAATAAAGGTCAAAAAATGTCAATTAAAAGCTTGACCTTCTCTGACCAATAGGCTATAATAAGAGTATGCAAAGGAGTGATAAGATGAATAATATGGAAATGACAACGGCCATGCAAGAAGCCTTAGCTAATGCCCAACAAATTGCTAAGACGCGCCAACACCAAGAAATAACCGTTGCACATTTATTCAAAGCCATGGTAGAGCCAGGCAACTTCGCATACAATTTCTATCAACGTTTAAACATCGACATGAATGCCTTAGATGCAGAATTAGACCGTGAACTCGATAAAATTGCTAGCGTGAGTGGGGGGAATGTCCAATACGGGCAAGCTATCTCCAGGGGACTGGCAGAATTGATCCAGAAGGCCCAAGACTTAGCCGCTGAACGAGGAGATGACTACCTCGCAACGGAGATGGTGCTCTATGCGATCTTTGATTTGACTTATTTAGAGCTCAGCCAGTGGCTCAACCGCGTATCCAGTAAAGAGGCTGCCCAAGCCTTGATCGATGACTTAAGAAAGGGTGATCGTGTGACTTCCAAGAATGCAGAAGCTAATTATGAAGCTTTAGAAAAATATGGGGCTGACCTGACCCAACTCGCCCGTGAAGGCAAGATGGATCCTATTATCGGTCGGAACGAAGAAATCCGTGATGTGATCCGTATCCTATCCCGTAAGACCAAGAACAATCCCGTTCTTATCGGGGAACCAGGGGTCGGTAAGACGGCCATTATTGAAGGTTTGGCCCAAAGAATTGTGAAAGGGGACGTCCCTAGCAACTTAAAGGACAAGAAGCTGATCTCCCTCGATATGGGGGCGCTGATTGCTGGGGCCAAGTACCGGGGTGAATTCGAAGAACGGCTCAAGGCTGTCTTGAATGATGTGAAAGCCTCCGATGGGGAAATTATCCTCTTCATCGACGAAATCCATATGATTGTAGGGGCGGGTAAGACAGAAGGGTCCATGGACGCTGGTAACTTGCTCAAACCGATGTTAGCCCGGGGCGAATTGCACTGCATCGGGGCGACGACCCTGGATGAATACCGGGAATACATGGAAACCGACAAGGCCCTGGAACGCCGCTTCCAAAGAGTCCTGGTTAAGGAACCGACTGTGGAAGACACCATCTCCATCCTGCGTGGTTTGAGCGAAAGCTTTGAAAACCACCACCATGTCAAGGTCCATGACCAAGCCCTTGTTGCAGCTGCCCAATTATCGGACCGCTACATCACCGACCGCTACCTGCCAGACAAGGCCATTGACTTAGTGGACGAAGCCTGTGCGGAGATCCGGGTGGAAATGAACTCCATTCCAACCGAATTGGATATGCAACGCCGCCGCTTGCTCCAACTGGAAATCGAAGAAGAAGCCCTCAAGGAAGAAGAGGACGACTTTTCTAAACAACGCTTGGCTGAATTACAAGAAGAACTAGCCGAAGTCCGGGAAAAAACCAACCAATTAACCATGGAATGGGAAAATGAAAAAGCAGGGCTCAAGAAGATCCAAGACAAACGTCAAGAACTAGACGATGCCAAGCGGCAATTGGACCTAGCCCAACAAAACTATGACCTGGAAAAGGCGGCTACCCTCCAACACGGGACCATCCCAGCCTTGGAAAAAGAATTGAAGCAAATGGAAGAGGACTATGCCCAAGACATGGAAGGCCGGTCTAGCTTGGTTCAAGAAGCTGTGACCGAAGAACAAATTTCAGAGGTTGTCTCCCGTCAAACGGGAATTCCAGTCTCTAAATTAGCTGAAAGTGAACGGCAAAAACTCCTCGACCTCGATGACCGCCTCCACCAACGTGTGATCGGCCAAGATGAAGCCGTGGATACCGTCAGCAATGCGGTCCTCCGTTCGCGGGCTGGCATCCAAGACCCAGACCGTCCACTCGGTTCCTTCCTCTTCCTCGGACCAACCGGGGTCGGGAAGACCGAATTAGCCAAGGCCTTAGCGGAACAAATGTTTGACAGTGAAGACAATATTGTCCGGATCGACATGAGTGAATACATGGAGAAGGCGAATGTCTCCCGCTTGGTCGGTGCTGCCCCAGGCTATATCGGCTACGAAGAAGGTGGGCAATTAACGGAAGCTGTCCGCCGCCATCCTTATTCCGTCGTCTTGCTGGATGAAATCGAAAAGGCCCATCCCGATGTCTACAATATCCTCTTACAGATCCTCGATGATGGGCGTCTAACCGATGGCCAAGGCCGGACCGTTGACTTCAAGAACACCATTATCATTATGACCTCCAACCTAGGATCGGATATCCTCTTGGAAGACAGCGAATCAGGCCGTGATGAGATTTCGGAAGAAGCCCGTGACCAGGTCAAAGACCGGCTCCACAGCTACTTCAAGCCTGAGTTCTTGAACCGGATTGATGACATTATCTTCTTCAGCCCATTGTCCAAGGCAAATATGTCAGGGATTGTGGCTAAACTCTTGGACCAATTGAACCAACGTTTAGCTGACCAAAACATCCACCTCGACTACAGCCAAGACCTCTTACAATGGATTGCCGATGAAGCCTATGAACCCCAATTCGGGGCCCGTCCACTGCGTCGCTTCATCACCAACCATATTGAAACCCCACTAGCTCGGGCCATTATTGCCGGTGATGTCCAAGCAGGACAAGAAGTAGAAATCAAAGAAGCTAATGGCCAAGTCAGCTTTGAAGTAGAATAAAAACTAAGAGCGTGTGACAAAAGGCGTTGAGGCCTGGATCACTGGAATTGTTTTTAAGAGAACATGCTAACAGTCAATATTGACTGCTGGCATGTTCTTTTTTTATATTACCACCTGTTTGATTTATTAAGGATTTCCAGACGAAATACGCCTCAGTGTTCCAGGGTCAGGTCCCTTTCTCCCGCATCCTCTCACACCCTATCTAGTCGGGTTCGACTTGGCAGACTTGGAGTGATTTCACAAGTCTGAAACGAGCGATTACTTCGCTCTTATTCTGACTTGCTCCAATCATCCAAGCCTGACCGCCAAGTCTCACACCCTATAGTCGGGTTCAGGCTAGCAGAAAAAGCTCCTCTTCAGCAAAATCCGCCGAAAACTTTCAGTCTTCTCTGGCTTTTGCCTCCAGAGGTCTATTTCTCCCGCTAGCCTTCGCACCCTTGCTAAAGTGCTATTTGTTTTGTTTTCAAGGGCTTACTGGTAAGATAGGGTTAAAGGGATATTCTATATTTGAGAGAGGTGGTTTCTATGAAGAAGCAATTTTTAATTGATGAAGTCAGACAATTGCGAAAACAAGTTCAGGAAGAGGGGCAGGCCCTCTATGAGAGTTGGGAGCCCCAGACGATGCGGGAGGATTTTCGAGCTAGCGCCCAAAATTTAGCGGCCTATGCGGTCATGCGGCAGAGGGACTTGCGCCAGCTCCAGGAGAGCTTTGATAGGGTCGGCTACCAGGGGTTTCGCGGGATTGAGGCCAATGTGTTGCCAGGACTTGACCACTTAGTCCACCTGCTCCAAGATGAACCTATAGCCAATGAAGAAGCCTACTGGACGGACCTGGACCAGGAGCAGATGCATACCTATCAAGTCTTTGGCCTCCAAGCTGGCAAGCGGGCGCAGAACTTGGTCACCCTGCCGACCGAGGCTGGCCGTGATCCCCACTATGTCAGGGACTTAAGTCAATCAGGCATGGACCTGGCCCGGATTAATTGTGCCCATGACCAAGCGAAGACTTGGCAAGCTATGGCTGACCATATCCGCGCTGCCGAGCAAGCTAGGGGGCGGGCTCACCCGATTTACTGCGATCTGGCTGGCCCCAAAGTCCGAATCGAAGCCCTCTATACCAAGCAGCAGAATCCCCGGGTCTACCAGGGCGATCGTTTCTTTATTAGTCACGTCAAAGCTTTGGAAGATTTTCAAGGGCAGGATTTGGTTCTCTACACCTCCCACCAAGAGATCATTCAGTCCCTAGCCATCGGGGACCCGTTGGTGATGTATGATGGTGACCTCCTAGGCCATGTGGTTTCCCAACATGACCAGGGCCTAGTGGTAGAGGTTGACCGTGTACGCAAGGCCAAGGGACAAAAAATTAAGGCCAGCAAGGGAATAAATTTCCCTGGCCGGGATAGCCAGCTGCCTATCTTAACGCCGGCCGACTGCCAAGCCATGGCCCAGGTCAAGGACTTTGCCCGGGGCTACAACTTCTCCTTCGTCCGCCAGGTGGAGGATATTGTAGCCATTAAGCAGCAATTGGCTGAGGTCTATGGTGAAGCTGTCAGCCAGCACCCGCCTTTCTTTATCAAGGTGGAGACCCAGTCTATCCTAGAAAATCTCTTCCAGGTCTTGGTGGAAGCCAACCGCAGCCACCACGCCGGCTTGATGATTGCCCGGGGCGACTTGGCGGCTGAACTCGGCTTCCTCCGTTTGGCCAGTGTCCAAGAAGACCTGGTCGCTATCGCTCGAGCCGCTCGCATTCCCGTGATTTGGGCGACCCAAGTCCTAGAAAACATGGTCAAGACAGGCATTCCGACCCGGGCGGAAATGGCCGATGTCATGTTGGCTGGCCGCTGTGACCTCGTGATGCTCAACAAAGGGGACCATATCCAGGAAGGCATCCAACTCCTCAACCAGGTCCTGGACCAGTCCCGCCAGTATATGCCGGTGACCCCTTCACCTCTTCGTCCCCTTGACTTGACCCCTTAGCTCTTTTTACTTGCGGGCGCACCCGTGCTATACTAGGGGAGAAAAAAGGAAAAAAGAGGCGGTATGGGATGAAAACTTTATATTTAATGCGACATGGACAGACTCAGTATAATGTGGAAGGCCGGATTCAGGGCTGGTGCGACTCGCCCCTAACAGAGGAAGGGCGCGACCGGGCCAGCCAGGTCAAGGCCTATCTCCGGGATAAGGGCCTAAGGGACTGGGCTTATTTAGCGAGCTCTGACCTCAAACGGGCCCAGGATACCCTAAGCCTGGCCCAGGAGCCAAGAGGGGATTTCCACCAATTATCAGGTTTGCGGGAGGCCTGCTTTGGCCAGTATGAGAAGCAGTCCCGCGATAACTTGCCCCGGGAAGACTTTAACCGGCAGATCAAAGCTGCAGGCGGGGAGACCATTCCAGAAGTCCAGGAGCGCCTGATCCGCACCTGCTCTTATATCATGGACCAGATTGAAGATGGGGAGAAGGCTTTTGCGGTTGCCCATGGCCGTTGCATTCGACTCTTTGCGGATTATTGGCAGGCTAAGGAAGGCCGGCCTAAAGTAGGGGAGATTGCGAATTGCTCGCTTCTGGTCTTTAACTATGATGGCCAGGCCTTCACTCTCGAGGAGATTCTCGTCCCTTAAATTCTCTAGGCCTAGCCCTCGGCCTTCAAAATGCCTGAAGACCTATGTTATACTTAGGCTAAGAAATAAACGGAGGACGTGCCATGTTAAAAAAATTCCAACCGACCTGGATGTTGGATACGATTCTACAGATTAGTCCGGACCAGGCCCACAAGCACCACATCAAGGCCATCATCACGGACTTAGATAATACACTGATTCCATGGAATTCTGCCCAGGTTCCGGAATACTTGAAACAGTGGGCGGAGGAAATGACCAGTGCCGGCATTGAGATCTTGATCTTGTCCAACAACAACGGGCTCCGGGTAGCGGATGTGGCCAAGCAATTGGGTGTCCAGTACCTGGCACCTGCCTATAAGCCCCGGGCCTCTGGTTACTATTCTGCTCTCAAGGTCTTGGACTTGACCAAGGAAGAGGTGGCCTTTGTCGGCGACCAACTCCTGACTGATGTCTTTGGGGCCAACCGGGTGGGGATACGAACCATCCTGGTCAAGCCCGTGGTCAAGACGGATGGCATGTGGACCCGGGTCAACCGCGGCGTAGAGAAACCTTTGAAATATTTATTAGATAAATTCCATAAGAATTGGGAATGGAGGAATCAATTAGATGACAGATGAGTCATTGAAATGTATCGGATGCGGCGCTAGCATACAGACAGTTGATAAGAACCAGCGAGGTTATACACCCCAGTCTGCCTATGAGGCAGGTCTTGAGACCGGTGAACTGTACTGCCAGCGCTGTTTTAAATTGCGCCATTACAACGAGTTACAGGGGGTCACCATGAGCCATGATGACTTCCTCACTATCCTCAACAGTATTAGCGATGAGGATGCCTTGGTGGTCAATGTGGTCGACCTCTTTGATATCTCAGGCAGCCTGATCCCTGGCCTCAAGCGTTTTGTGGGAGATAATGAGGTCTTATTGGTCGCCAATAAATTAGACCTCCTCCCCAGTTCGGTGAAGGAAAGTCGCTTGAAGCACTGGGTCAAGACCTATGCCCGGTCCCAGGGTCTCGTTGTGGAAGAGGTGCTATTGACCAGTGGCCAGACCCTCTACCATGTCGATGAGCTCTTGGAAGCCATCGAAGAGAGACGCCAGGGCCGCAATGTCTATGTGGTCGGCGTCAGCAATGTGGGCAAGTCGACACTGATCAATAGTATCCTCAAGGCCACAGGGATTGCGGGGGACTTGATTACGACCAGTGTCTTCCCTGGAACGACCCTGGACTTGGTCGAGATTCCTTTTGACGAGAGGTCGTATTTAATTGATACGCCAGGTATTATGGAAGATGGCCAGCTGACCTCCCAGCTCTCGGCTGAGGGGCTCAAGCAAGTCATGCCCAAGAAACGGGTGAAGGCTCGGACCTACCAAGTTAATCCTGAGCAGAGCTTCTTTATTGGGGGCTTGGTTCAGGTCGACTACTTGGCAGGGGACCGCAACAGTTTCACCTTCTACCTGAGCAATGCCCTCAAGATTCACCGGCGGAAGCTGGAGGGGGCTCAGGCCTTCTATGACGACCATGTGGGTGAACTCCTGACCCCTAGCTTGCCGGAGGAAGTCGGCCGGGTGCGCCGTGAGTTCCAGCTCCAGGCCGGTCAAGACCTTGTTATTTCTGGTCTGGGTTGGCTCACCGTATCAGAGGATGCCCAAGTAGCCGTTTACAGTCCGAAGGGAATTGACGTTCTCGTCCGGGAAGCCCTCATTTAAGTTAAGGAGCGTGCAAGATGTTAAATAATAAGGAAAAGAAATACCTCAAAAAGATTGCCCAAAAAGAAAAAGCAATCTTCCAAATTGGTAAGAATGGCTTGACAGATGAATTGATCAAGCAGGTGGACCAGGCCCTGGAGAAGCGGGAATTAGTGAAGCTGAATATCCTCCAGAACTCCAGCGCGGAGGTCGATGAGGCCGCTCGCGAATTGGCCGCTGGCTTGCGGGCTGATATTGTTCAGACTATTGGTAAGACCCTGGTCCTTTACCGGCCGTCACAAGAAGGCAAAAACCAAAAAGTATCCGCCGATCTTAAGGCGTTGAAATAGGGGGCGAGCATATGGGAGAGCGTGACCAAGGCCTTGGCCTCGCACTAGAGCCACGCTTAGAAGAAGAGACAAGCAAGCGACGGCGGGTAGGGATCCTGGGCGGAAGCTTTAATCCCGTCCACCAGGGCCACTTAGTTATCGCCGACCAGGTCTATGACAAATTGTGCTTGGACCAGGTCTACCTGATGCCTAACTACCAGGCCCCTCATGTGGACCCCAAGGCCTTCCTGGATGCCGACAAGCGTTTGGCTATGTTAAACTTAGCCATTGCGGGCAATGACCACCTGGCTATTGAGACCCTTGAACTCGAACGCAAGGGCAAGTCCTATAGCTACGACACCATGGATATCTTGACCAAGCTCCATCCCGATACGGATTATTATTTTATTATCGGGGCGGACATGGTGGAATATCTGCCAACCTGGTATCGGATTGATGACTTGGTTGATATGGTGCAATTTGTTGGCGTCCAACGGCCAGGCTATGACTTGGCAACGGATTATCCGGTCCTCTATGTGGATGTGCCCGAAATGGCGATTTCATCGACCCAGATCCGCCAGGCTGTGGGACAAGGCCACAGTATCCGCTATCTCTTACCTGAAGCTGTGAGACATTATATTGAAGAGGAGGGCTTGTATCTTGAACCATGAAGAAATAAGCTATAAAGAAAACCTTATTCAAGTGAGCCGGGAAGAGCTCTTAGACCGAGCCCAAGCGCGCTTGTCTAAGAAGCGCTTCCGCCACCTAGTCGGGGTGGAAGAGACGGCTGTCCACCTGGCTGACCGCTATGGGGAAGACAAAGAGCGAGCCAGTATCGCGGCCTTGCTCCACGACTATGCCAAGGAGGCTAGCCCAGAAGAGCTCCAAGCCTTTGCTGACCATCCAGACTATGATCCCGACTGGCCAGAAGCAGGAAACGCCATCTGGCATGGCCCCTTGGCTGTTTTGATGGCCAAGCGCGACCTAGGCCTAGATGACCATCTGATTGAGCAGGCGGTCTGGAACCACACCCTGGGCAGTTTGGCTTGGACCCGCTTGGATAAGATTTTGTACATTGCGGACTATATTGAACCCAACCGCGACTTTCCAGGTGTTAAAGAAGCCCGGAAAGCCGCCGAAAAGTCTTTAGACCGTGCTGTGGATTATAAGATCCGGCATAGTCTAATGCATTTATTGGAAAGACGCCAAACAATCCACCCACAAACCATTGCCGTGTATAACCAGTGGGTAGACGCACATGAGGAGGATGCCTTTTAATGACAGCACAGAATACAGAATTACTAGAATGCGTGGTAAGAGCGGCGGATGACCGTTTAGCTAAGGACATTGTGGCTTTAGATATGGCGGGCTTAACGACCCTGGCGGATTATTTTGTGATTGCTACAGCCAATAATGAACGCCAAGTTAATGCCATAGCGGATGCGGTGGAGGAAGCGGTTTACAAGCATGGCTTCGATGTAAAACAGATTGAAGGCCGGCAAGCGGGTAAGTGGGTCCTGATTGATTGCCACGATGTCATTGTCCATATTTTCCAGGCGGATGAGCGGGAACGCTACAACTTGGAGAAACTCTGGCATGAAGCCCCTCTCTTGAACCTGAACGACTGGTTGAGCTAAGATGGCCGATAAGAACTACCAAGTCTTCCAGGAGGTCTATGACCTACTCTTTGATAAGTCCCTCTATCCGGCTTGGGCGGACTTCTGCCAGGAGGCCTTAGACCGCTACCTGCCTGACCAAACTTCCTATCGACTCATGGATGTGGCCTGCGGGGACGGGGAGTTTGCCCTGGAGATGTTGGAGCGAGGCTTTGATGTCACAGGCTATGACCTGTCCGAAGAGATGGTAAGCCGGGCCCAGGAGCGCTTGGAGGAAGCAGGTTATCCCGGTCGGATCTACCAGGGCAATATGTTAGAAGACCAGGCAGTCAGTGGCTTTGACCTGGTGACCCTCTTTTGCGACAGCCTCTGCTACTTGGAAAGTCCAGAAGAGCTGGCTCAGTGCTTTGCGGCCCAGGCAAGCCTTTTACAAGCAGGCGGCCTCTTTATCTTTGATATTCATTCGGCTTATCAGATGAACCAAGTCTACCCAGGCTACCAGTATATTGAAGAATGGGACGATGCGGTCTTTACCTGGCGGAGCGAACAGCTTCGGGGGGAGGGGACCATCGACCATGTCTTGAATATTTTTGTGGAAGATCCCCAAACGGGCAGCTATGACCGCCATGAGGAGCTCCACCGGGAACAAATTTTTCCTTTATCAGTCTACCAAGACCTGCTCCAAGCGGCGGGCTTTGTTGATGTGAAGCTTACGGCGGACTTCGCCTTTGAAGCGCCTGGGCCTGAGAGTCAGCGGCTCTTCTTTACTTGTGTGAAGGGGGAATAGGATGCGTGCGTGTGGCGTGATTGCAGAGTGGAATCCATTCCACAATGGCCATGCCTACCTCTTGCAGGAGGCACGAAGGCAGAGCCAGGCCGACCTGGTCGTGGCCGTGATGAGCGGCAACTACTGCCAGCGGGGGGAGCCAGCCATTGCCTCCAAGTGGGACCGGGCCTATGCTGCCCTAGCCAATGGGGCCGACCTGGTCGTGGAACTCCCGGTTTGGTGGGCCAGCCAGTCCGCTAATTATTTTTCCCAGGCCGCCCTCGCTTATCTCAGGGCCCTGGGCTGCCAGGACCTAGCCTTCGGGGTAGAAACAGCCGATTTTGAGCCCTATCTTTACTTTGCTTCTTGGCTGGCCCAGCACCCAGAAGCCCTAGACCAGGCTCGGCAAGCGGTGAGCCAGGCCAAGGCCAGTCATGCGGACCAAGAACTGACCGCTTGGGCCTATTTACTGGACCAGGAGGAAGACCTAGCAGGAATCCACTTAGACTTCGAGGGCCAGAGCAATAGCCTCCTCGCCATGGTCTATGCCTTGACCATTTACCGGGAGGACTTGCCTCTGACCCCCCATCCCATTCAAAGGCAGGGGGATGGCCACCGGCAGGACCAAGCGGTGGACCAACACTTTGTCTCTGGGACCTATTTAAGGCAGGCCCTCCAAGCCGGGGCGGTGGACGACTTAGCCGCCTATATGCCGGAAGAGATGCTGTCAGCCTTGGCCGGGCAGGCACACTGGCCCCGCCTTGAGGGCCTCTACCCCTATATTCGCTATTTACTTCTGGTCCAGGACCGGGAGACTTTAGCTCGAATCCATCTGATGGCAGGCGGGATCGAGGGGCGCTTGCAAGACTTGGCGCACAAGCACAAGAATTTGACGGATTTCCTAGCCAGTGCCCAGACCCGGTCCTGGCCGGTCTTGCGGCTCCAGCGCCTGCTCCTTATGTTGGCCCTGCAAGTTTCCAAAGCCCAGATCCAAAGCCTCCACCAGGGTCCCCAGCCCCTTTTCTTATTGGCTGCCAACCAGGCAGGCCGCGCCTATTGCCGGGAGATGAAGAAGCACTTACCCGCTAACTTTCGCTGGATTGGGCGAGTGGACCGAAAAGTGGCTCAGACCTGGCCCGAGTGGCTGGCAGCTGACCGCATCTACAGCGACTACTTACTCCAGACAGACCGGGACGAGAACTTTGGGCGCTGGCCCCTCAGTCTTTAAAAAATAATCATAGAAAGGGAGCAAGAAGAAAAAAATGACTTGTCAAGGAAATATCATTGACAAATGTCTGATGAGTCGGTATAATTTTTCTTGTTGCTTAATGGTGGTCAATCATGAAATGGTCATTTCAAGAATTACGAATTCAGGCGCAAGACCCTCTAGCTATCCATACTAGCATCGAAATCTCCGATGAGATGCAGGAACGTAGCGATGAGATCCTAGCCATGTCGCCCGTTAAGGTTGACGGCTTCGTGATTTATGAAGAGGCAACTGTATTGGCACAATTGCAAATAGCATTAGATGTGACGCTACCATCTTCACGATCCTTAGAGCCTGTCAATGTGTCGATGGCCTTTCCCATTAATGAGCGTTACTTGCCTAAGGGCATGGAAACAGATATCATTGATGAAGAGGCGGTTCTACAAATTGAAGTTGAAGGGAATTCAGTCGATCTCACACGAGCGATTGAAGACAACATCTTGCTCCATTTGCCGCAACAGCGCTTAACAGCGGAAGAAGCAGAGGAGCAAGAGCTTCCAATGGGCAAGGACTGGGATATGATGACGGAGGATTCTTACCGCTCAAGTCTTAAGGGCGAGGAAAAAATCGATCCGCGCCTTGCAAAGCTGAAGGACTTGTTTGCTGATGAAGCGTCTGAAGATTAAATGACGATATAGGAGGTGTGAATGATGGCAGTACCAAAGCGTAAAACATCAAAAGCAAAGAAACGTTCACGTCGTACACATTATAAATTAAACGTACCTGGCATGAACGAATGCCCTAACTGCGGCGAATTACGTAAATCACATCACGTATGCCCAGCATGCGGTTACTACAACGGTAAAGATGTGATGACTGAAGAAGCAGCTGAATAAGTTGATGAGAAAGGTTGGGACCCCCAACCTTTTTTTTGTTAGGGTGAGAGGGCGCGCGGTTAGTTTCCTTTCACTGGAGCAAGTCACCAGAGCAGTCAGAAGGACTGCGGCGGAGACTTGTGAAGTGACAAGGAAGCTGCGCGACCAAACCCGACTAGATAGGGTGTGAGCAAGAACGCTTAGAAAGGGATGACTGGAGGCAAAGGGGAAAAGAGCGGCTGTAAGTCGATCATTCCACTTTGCTGAAGTCACTCCCTTTCTGCTCTTGCGAACCCGACTACAGGGTGTGAGAGGATGCGGGAGAAAGGGACCTCTGGAGTAAAGGGCTAGAGAAGGCTGAGGGCCTTCGAAAGCCCTTTGCGAAGAGGAGCCCTTTCTGCATCCTCGAACCCAACTACAGGGTGTGAGGGTTAGCGGCCAACTATCCAACACTCAAACAGAAGCCCCAAGTGTGGCTTCACCCCGCGCAAGCCCCAAACACAGTCCCCACGTGTGGCTTTACAAGGCGAGCTTATGAGCAAGCCTCCGGACTAAGGAAGCCAATCGCATAAAAGGGCTGACAGACTTTTGCCACATTCCTTAGGAAAAGTATGCTAAAATAAAAGAAAAAAGACGGGGTGTTGCTAATGGAAGCTTTTACTTGGTTTGAAATTATACTCTATATCCTTCCCATCCTTACCATTATTCTGGTGGCTAAATATGGGAAGCCTTATTTGACGGATGGCAAGCACATTAACTTAGTAGTGATCGATGTGGTCCATCCTATTCTCTGGCTCTGCTTCCACCTCGTTTCCCAATTGGTCCTGCACTGGTCCTTCCTACCCATCGTCTTAGCCATTGTTTCCGTGCTAGCCCTGGCAATTCTCGCTATCCAGTTTCGGGACAATTTGCCTTTTACACCGGGACGTTTTCTCCGTCGCCTGTCGAATTTGAGCTTTATTATCGTTTTTTTACTTTATTACGGCTTTGTCTTCTACCGCATCTTTGCCTTGATCTTTGCCTAGACCCATCAGTTTAAAAGCTCATCTCAACAAGTAAATATAATCCTCACTAGTCTCCGACCAAGTAGCTCAAATGCTGCTCGGTCGGGGGCTTTTTTTGTTTCTTGCCCCTCAAACTTTAAACTTTTGTTTAGTCTCTTCCCTAAAGGGGAAAAATTGTGGAGAATTGTGGTGCAAAGTGGTAGATTATGGTAAACTTAACTTACTTTAGAAGTTAAATGGCTGAGAAGAGGCTTTAAAAAATGGGCTGAGGCTAAGGGTGACGATAAGATGTTAATGGGCGAGTACAAACATAATATCGATAGCAAGGGTCGTCTAATTATTCCAGCGAAATTGCGGGAAGAATTAGGGGAGCTTTTTGTGCTTACCCGGGGCCTGGATGCCTGTATCTTCGCCTATCCCTTAGCCAGTTGGGAACAGATCCAGGCTAAATTAAAGGACCTGCCCCTAGTCAAACGCCAAGCCCGGGCCTTCACTCGCTTCTTCTATTCTGCAGCGGTGGAAGTGTCTGTCGACAAGCAGGGCCGGGTCAACATTCCCCAGGTCTTGCTCGACCATGCCCAGATTGATAAGGCCTGCCAAATTGTTGGCGTGATGGACCGGGTGGAAATTTGGTCGGCTGAAACCTGGCAGGCCTACCAGGATGACCTGGATGATAGCTTTGAAGATATTGCTGAAGAATTATTTGACTTAGGTTTATAGAAGGAGGTCCTAGGGTGACAGAAGACTTTAAACATATTACCGTGCTCCGTGAAGAAAGCGTGGAGGCCCTGCAAGTGAAGGCAGATGGCATCTATGTGGATTGTACCTTGGGCGGTGGGGGCCATAGCCAGCTCATCTTGGACCGCTTGTCTGACCAGGGGCGACTCTATGCCTTTGACCAAGACCTGACTGCTATCCAGCATGCAGAAGATCGTTTCGCTGAGGAGATTGCCCAGGGCAAGCTCCACTTGATCCACCGCAATTTCCGCTATATCAAGGAAGAATTGGCGGACTTAGGTGTTCATGGTGTGGATGGGGTCCTCTATGACCTGGGCGTGTCCTCGCCCCAGTTGGACCAAGTCGACCGGGGCTTTAGCTACCACCAGAATGCGCCCCTGGATATGCGGATGGACCAGACAGCTGACTTGACGGCCGAAGAGGTGGTCAATGATTGGTCTTATGACCAGCTGGTTAAGATCTTCTACCGCTATGGTGAGGAGAAATTCGCCAAGCAGATTGCCCGCCAGATTGAGCATCGCCGCCAGGACCACCGGATCAAGGAGACGGCGGAGTTGGTCGAACTGATCAAAGAAGGCATTCCCGCTCCCGCCCGGCGCAAGGGGGGGCACCCGGCCAAACGGGTCTTCCAAGCCATCCGGATTGCGGTGAATGATGAACTTGGGGCGGTAGAAGATTCCCTAGAGGCGGCCTTGGACTTGCTCAAGCTTGGCGGCCGTATTTCCTGCATTAGCTTCCAATCCCTAGAGGACCGGATCGCTAAGCAGCTCTTCAAGGACGCTTCTACCGTTGACCAACCCCCAGCTAATATCCCCATCCTCGCCCAAGACCTAGAAGAAGCCTCTTACCGCTTAATTACCCGCAAGCCCATCTATCCTTCTAAGGAAGAATTGGCCCATAATTCGCGGGCCCAGAGCGCTAAATTGCGCGTTATCGAAAGAATCCATAACTAATCACACTCGTGAAGGGAGAAAAACAATGGGACTCTTCGCACTAGACCCAGAACAAGTACATACCGCCTATGCCATGCCAGCTGAGAAGGCAGCCCCCTTAAAAGACCAACCCGCTACCAGTCAGGGCCAGGTCCACTTGCTAGAGAAAACAAAACCGCAAGCCCAGAAAGGCTTCCTGACGACAGCTGATTGGATCAAGCTCGGCACCATGTTTTTGGTCACGGCTGCCTGCCTGATTTTTTTGGTCGGTAGCAAGGCCCAGTACATGCAGGCTGACCAGGAACTCAAGGGCATCCAAGCCCAAATTTCCGATGTGCAAAACAATAAAAATAATATCCAACAAAAGGTCAATGAACTCGGTAACTATGACCGCGTGATGGAGGTTGCTAAAGACCAGGGTTTGACCATGGATGAAGATAATATAAGGAATGTGGAAGAATGAGAACTAGTAAAGAGCAGAGAAAGCAGCGCCAGCAGTTTCTACATTGGATGCTCATTGCTGTGGCCGTCCTCTTCGCTAGCTTGATCTTGAGATTTGCCTTCGTGATGCTAGGCGGCCATGTGAACGGGGTTGACCTAGAGAAGAGCGCTCAAGCCATGTATCAACGAAGTAGTATCTTAACGGCTAAGCGGGGAACCATCTATGATATCGGTGGGAATCCCCTAGCCTTGGATGCTACTTCTTATTCATTGTATGCCGTCTTAACAGAAGCCTGGCAGGATGCGGAGCATGTGACGGACGAGACCCGGGACCACACGGCTGAGGTTTTGAGCCAGCATTTGGACCTGGACAAGGAAGAAATCTTAAAGATTCTCTCGACCAAGAATGTCAACCAGGTTGAATTCGGGAATGCCGGTTCTGACCTCTCCTATGCCCAGATGGATGCCATCCGCCAGGAAAATTTACCCGGTATTGAATTCCAAGAAACGCCCAGCCGCTCCTATCCTAATGGGGTCTTTGCCTCCCACTTGATTGGCTATGCCCAGTTCAAGCAAGCAGAGAATGCCATGGATGACCGCTTGGTGGGACAATTGGGCTTAGAGAAGAATAAGGACCAGGAACTCCAGGGCAAGAACGGCTATGTCAGCTTCAGTAAGGACAAGGAGACTGACCAAGAGAAGGAAGCAGCGGATGCCCAGATTGCGCCAGTCGATGGGCAGAACCTCTATACCACGCTGGATTCGCGCTTACAGACTTATTTAGAAACCCTGGTTAGCCAGGTGGATGAGACCTATAAGCCGGAGAATTTGACGGCCATGCTGGTCGATCCCAAGACGGGGAAGATTGCAGCAGCAACTCAGCGGCCGACCTTTAACCCGCAGACCCGGGAAGGCCTGGATACCATGTGGAAGAACCTGCTGGTGGAAGAATCCTTTGAACCGGGTTCAACTATGAAGGTGCTCACCCTGGCAGCCGCCATTGAAGAAGGGGTCTTTGATCCCAATGCTCCCTACATGTCCGGTGCTATCAGCGTAGATGGCGGGGTCATTCGCGACTACAACCATGTCGGCTGGGGTGTGATTAGCCAGCTAGATGGGGTGGCCCGGTCTTCCAATGTCCTCTTCGTCCAATTGGTGGGGGACATGGGCTATGACCGTTGGAAGGAATACATGTACGAATTTGGGCTCATGCAGAAACCGAATTCTGTCTTCAAGGAAGAAGTTCCCGGCTCGATGTCCTATAATTATGAGATTGAGAAGGCCTCGACCAGCTTTGGCCAAGGGCTCCGTGTCACGCCTTGGCAAATGGTCCAAGCCTTCACGGCGATTGCCAATGGGGGCGAGATGATGCGTCTCCAAGTCATTGACCGGATGGAGAACAGCCAGGGCGACTTGGAAGTAGTTCAACCTGAGAAGATTGCAGCTCCTGTCTCTAAAGAAACCGCCCAAAGGACCCTCCAATACCTCCGCCGAGTGGTCGAAGACCCTCAAGGAACGGGTCAGATCTACGCGGTGGAAGGGACAGAGATTGCCGCGAAGACAGGGACCGCTGAAATTTATGACACCGACAAACAAGCCTATCTGAGTGGCGGCTTTAACTACCTCTATTCAGTGGTTGGTTTTGCGCCGGCTGACAACCCGCAATACATCCTCTACCTCACCATTAAGAAACCGAAGATGGCCGGGGATGGCAAGCAACCCGCAGCCATGCTAGCGGATATCTTTGTTCCCCTATTAACACGGGCCTTGGATTATGCTAAGCTAGCTGAGACAGGAGGTTACGACCAGGCTGAGATGCTAGATGTGACTGGGAAGAATCCAGGCGCTGCCCAACAAGCCCTAGAGAGCCAAGGCTTCCTCAAGGTGGAGGTCCTAGGCAAGGGTAAGCAGGTGATCGACCAGTTCCCTAAAGCAGGAAGCAACTATTCCATGGCTAAGAAGGTCTACCTCTTAACCGATGACGATGTGCGCCTGCCTGACTTTACGGGATTGAGCCGCAATGAGAGCGAAGCCTTAGCCCAGCTCCTCGGCATCCCCGTTCGGATTGAAGGCGAAGGCCTCGTCGTCGGTCAGAGTGTCGATGTTAACACGCCAATCGAAGCGGTTGACCAAGTCCTCCTCCAACTCCAACAACCTTAAGTGATACTAAATGAAAGGATTTCGACATGCTATTAAGTTTCATTTTCTGCTATGCCATTACCACCCTAGCCATGCCTTTCTTCATCAAGTACATGCATAAGAAGCAATTTGGCCAGGCGATTCGTGAAGAAGGCCCGGCCTGGCACCAGGCTAAGTCTGGGACCCCTGCCATGGGCGGCCTGGTCTTCCTAGGGGCTAGCGTGCTGACGATTTTAATGATGAGTATTGTCCAACAGCATTGGTCTAATAGCGCCTGGGCCCTGGTGATTGCCCTGCTCTTCTTTGGCGGGATCGGCTTTGCGGATGACTTTTTGAAGATTTTCAAGAAACAAAACGAAGGCTTGTCCTCCAAGCAAAAGTTTGTCCTCCAGCTCCTGGGCTCAGCCCTCATGTCTTTTATCTTTGTGCTCTTCGGCCTGGAAGTAGAGCTTCCTATCTTCAACCTAGCCAGCTTGAGCCATCCTATCTTGATTTTTCTCTTTTTACTCTTTTGGATTACGGGCTTCTCTAATGCCTTTAACCTAACAGATGGTTTGGATGGCCTGTCATCGGGCTGTGGGATTATTTCCTTTATGGCTTACTTGGTTATGGCCCTTCAAGCAGGAGAGCAGGGGATCGCGCTCTTCTGCGTGACCATGATTGCGGCCCTGCTCGGCTTTATCCTCTTCAATGTGAAGCCAGCCAAGATCTTTATGGGGGATGTCGGCTCCCTCGCCCTAGGTGCCGTCCTAGCCGTCCTCTCTCTATTGATTGGGAACCCTTGGACCTTACTCTTTGCAGGCATTATTTATGTGGCCGAAACAGCCAGCGTGATCTTGCAGGTGGCTTCCTTTAAACTGACAGGCAAGCGGATCTTTAAGATGAGCCCCATCCACCATCATTTTGAGATGCTGGGTTGGTCAGAGTGGAAGGTTGACCTGGTCTTCTGGGCTGTCCAACTTATCGGTGCTTTGATCGCCATTGCGATCTTCTAGGAGGAAATTATGAACGAAACACGAGCAATTAGTCGAGAATCACTCCGAAACAAAAAAATCCTGGTCTTGGGACTCGCCATGACTGGGATGAGTGTGGTGCGCCACTTGAGGGACTTGGGCGCCTTTGTCACGGTTAATGATATCAAGCCCCTGGATGAGAACAAGGAAGCCCAGACCCTGATTGAAGAGAATGTCCGTGTCATTGCAGGTTCCCATCCGGTGGAATTACTGGAAGAAGACTTCGCCTTCATGGTTAAAAATCCCGGGATTCCTTACAGCAATCCCATGGTCCAAGCAGCCCAAGCCAAGGGCCTGCCGGTCTATACGGATATCGAACTTGTTGGCCAATTGACCGCGGCTGAAATCATCGGCATCACGGGCTCTAACGGGAAGACCACAACGGCTTCTTTGACCTATCAAATCCTAGAGGCAGCAACCGACCTGCCTGGAAAGAATTACCTGGCAGGTAATATCGGACTAGCAGCCCTGGATGTGGCCTTAGATGCCCAGGCCAGCGACCGCTTGGTGCTTGAACTGTCAAGTTTCCAACTGATGGGGACTTACCAGTTCAAGCCCAAGATTGCGGCCATTAGTAACCTCTACCCCACCCACTTAGACTACCATGGGAGCCTGGAAGCCTATTTAGAGGCCAAATGGCAGATTACAGCCCAGCAGGAGGCTTCGGATTACCTCATCTTGAATGCCGACCAGGAGATGCTTTGGGAGAAAAGACAGGAGACCCGGGCCCAAGTTATTCCGGTTTCCTTAACTGGCCAGTCGCAGGAGGGGGCTTGGTATGACCGAGAAGGCCAGCGTTTGATGTGGCGAAAAGAAGCTGTTTTGGACCGGGACCAAGTCTTTATTCCAGGGGACCACAATGTTCAGAATGCCTTGATCGCCATTGCCATCGCCAAACTCCTTGGGGTTTCGAATGCAGCTATCCAGGAGGCCTGCCAAGCTTTCCACGGGGTGGCCTACCGAATGCAATTTGTTTTAGACTGTGAGGGACGTCGCTTCTACAACGATTCTAAGGCAACTAATAATGATGCAGCTAAGACCGCTCTACGCAGCTTCCAAGCCCCCATTGTTTGGATTGCAGGCGGCTTAGACCGGGGCTTAGCTCTGGATGATCTCAAGGCTGAAGTCGGTCAGGTCAAGGCCATGGTGGTCATGGGTGAGACAGCAGATCGTTTTGCAGACCTGGCCAAAGACATGGAGATTCCTTATTTTTATGCCAAAAATATTGAAGAAGCAACGGACCTGGCCTTTGCCCAGAGCCAAGCTGGCGATGTGATTCTCCTCTCACCGGCTTGCGCTTCTTGGGACCAATACCTTAACTTCGAAATGCGTGGCGACCGCTTTGTCCAAGCGGCCAAGCGTTTAGCCCAATCACGACCAAAACAGTAAATTAGGAAGGATGGAAAGCATGCGCGTTGTCTTATCTGGTGGCGGAACGGGAGGCCATATCTATCCCGCTCTGGCCCTCAAGAAGAATATTTCAGCCCATTATCCCGAAGCAGAATTTCTCTATATCGGGACAGCTCAGGGCATGGAAGCCAAAATTGTGCCCGAACAGGGGATTCCCTTCAAGACTGTCAGGATCCAGGGGCTCAGGCGGTCACTCTCTATGGATAATATAAAAACGGCCTTTTACATGCTCCAGAGCGTCTCAGCTGCCCGCAAACTTTTGAAAGAATTCCAACCGGATGTTGTGGTCGGGACGGGGGGCTATGTCTGTGCCCCAGTACTTTACGCCGCATCTCATTTGGGCATTCCAACCGTTATCCACGAGCAGAATTCGGTGGCCGGGATTACCAATAAATTTTTGAGCCGCTATGTGGATAAGATCGCGATTTGTTTTGACCGGGTCAAGGCAGACTTCAGCCGCTATGCCCATAAAGTTGTCTATACTGGCAATCCACGGGCCCAGGAAGTCGCAGCGATTCAAGGCCGGGTCGACCTGACGGACTATGGTCTGGCCAATAACCGACCGACTCTGCTTATCTTTGGGGGGAGTCGGGGGGCCCAACGGATCAATGATGCGGTCATGGCCTCGCTTGAAGCCTTCACCAAGCGGCCATACCAGGTGCTCATTGCGTCTGGTGAAATCTATTATGAAGACTACCAGAGAGAATTTGACCACTTAGACCATCTGACTAATGTGAAGGTCGTGCCCTATATCAAAAATATGCCCCAGCTCTTTAATACCGTGGACCTGGTAGTCTGCCGGTCGGGGGCAACGACTTTAACTGAATTAACGGCCTTGGGCACACCCAGTCTGCTGATTCCGAGTCCCAATGTGACCGGTAACCACCAGCAGCGCAATGCCGAGTCTTTGGTCGATCACCGGGCAGCCAAGATGCTCTTAGAAGAAGACCTCAACAATGAACTCTTCCTCGAGACCATCGATGAACTGATGGCGGACGATATCCAACGGGTACAGATGAGCCAACAAGCCCGACTTCTGGGCGTGCCAGACGCTGCAGACCGTCTCCGCCGCGTCCTGGAGGCAGCCATTGAAGAAAAATAAAGCATAAAAAGGGGGAGAAGCATGGACTGGGAGAAAGAAAGACGACGTTATCAAAAGAAAGCACACCCCTCAAGGTCCCAGGTCAGAAGCCGGGGGCGCGAGGAGGGCCAAGACGCGCCGGCTGCTTCCCGCCAGTCCCAGGCTGATTCTGACAAGCAAGCGACCAAGGCGACTAGGCCCAACCAGCCAGGTCAGCCCAAGCCCCAAGCGAAAAAGAAGCAGGGCCGGCGGATTAAACTCTGGCGTTCGGCCAAAGATCAATTGGGCAAGCCGAGCCAAGCCAAGGCCAGGCCGCCCAGAAAGAAGCAGGCAGCCAAGGTCCCAGCTAAGACCCGCTGGACTTACTATGGCATCTTTATCTTCCTCTTATTCGTCGCCATCTACCTTGCTTCACCCCTTAACCATGTCCAAGGGATCCAGGTTCGGGGGAACCGGCAGATTAAGGAAGAGGACCTGGTCCGGGTATCAGGTCTCCATCCCAGCATGAGCCTCGGCCGAGTCGATGCCCTCCAAGAAACAGCCATGCAGCGGATTAACGCAGCCTATCCCCAGGTCCAGAGCGTCAATATCCAAGTTGATGACCAGCGCAATGTGCTTATCAATATCCAAGAGCACCGGGTCGTGGGTTATGTGAAGAAGAAAGACTTCTACTATCCGGTCTTAGAGAACCAGATTATCCTGGACAAGGCCATGGCTGAACCCGATAAAGAGCTGCCCCTTTTTGAGGGCTTTGACGATGGGCAAGTCTTAAAGCTGGCTGAGCAGCTCGGTCAATTACCAGACCGTATCCTCCAGCAGATTGTTTCCATCCATAACACCTCGACAGCTGATTATCCTAACCACCTGTCACTCAAGATGCGGGATGGGAATATCGTGACAGGCTTTATGCTGAAATTTGTGGACTATCTCCAATACTATGACCAGGTCTTAGAGATTCTGGACGGGCAGAAGGGCCTCTTGGATATGGACCTGGGCATCTTCTTTACGGAATTGACCCCTGCCAATAACCCCTTCGCTAGCGCGGAAGAGAAGGAAGCTTATGAAGCGGCCCATCCATCAGCGAGCCAGGCCGACCGTCAAGAAATTGAGGTCAAGGACAAGGAGGCGCCAGCAGAGTCTGGAAGCCAAGCGGACCAGTCTTCCAGCCAAAGCGGGCAAGGCTCAGCTGCTGGCACAAGCTCGTCGGCTTCTTCAGAGCCTAGTCCGACTCAAGCCGACCAAGCGCCAGCCCCTAACCAAGCGCCAGCAGCCAGTCAAGCGAGCGGGACCCCAAGCAGTAGCCAGCCTTCAAGTCAAAGCCAATAAGGGTGTGTTAAGCGTCACCTGTCCAGCGGTAGGAGCTAGTCTCCCGCCGCTTTTTTCTTGACAATGATCTGCTTTTCCCCTGGGGCGACTGCTTGTGATTGCTATCGATATTTCTGTATGGTAAACTTGATTATGATCTGATATCTATAGCTTCTATATGAAGAGAGCTTGCGAGCGGCTAGCTTTCTTTTCTTTCATTGATTTAGGAAAAGTTTACTGCTTTTGCTCCTTCATTTATGTTAAAATAGAAGCGATATAGACATATCTTGATTATTGATTAAAGAATTTGGAGGTTTCAATTACATGGTGCAACCAAAAGTTTATGCGAGTCTCGATATTGGAACCACTTCAGTAAAAGTTGTTGTTGCCGAATATGTGAACCAGCACCTGAATGTGATTGGTGTTGGAAGTGAGCGTTCAGAAGGTTTGAGCCGGGGTGTGATTGTGGATATCGACAAGACCGTCGAAGCCATTAAGCGTGCCGTTCAGCAAGCTGAGCGCAAGTCAAACTGTGAAATTAAGAACGTTATTGTTGGCGTACCATGTAATCAAGTGAACATAGAGCCTTGTTATGGGATGATTGCTGTGGCCAATGAGAACCGTGAAATTACGGACAAAGATGTCAACAATGTCTTATCTGCAGCTAAGGTACGCGCTGTTCCACCAGAACGGGAGATCATCTCTGTGATCCCGGAAGAATTCGTGGTGGATGGCTTTGATGGCATCCGTGATCCACGTGGGATGATTGGCGTTCGTCTAGAGCTCTATGCGAGCATGATTACAGGGACTAAGACCATTATTCACAATATTCGCCGTTGCGTTGAGAATGCGGGCTTGAATATTGCCGACTTGGTCGTTCAACCCCTAGCAACGGCAGCCGCAGCCCTATCTGAAGGTGAAAGAGATTTCGGAACGATTATTATCGATATGGGCGGTGGCCAGACCAGTGCGAGCGTAATCCATGACAACCAGCTAAAATTTGCTTATATTGACCAAGAGGGTGGCGAATATATCACCAAGGATATTTCCACAGTCTTAAATACAACCTTGGAAAATGCCGAGCAGATTAAGTTAGAATACGGCTATGCCGATTCCCGTCATACCAGTGAGAATGAATTCTTCCCGGTTGAGATTATCGGCAAGAAAGAACCTGCTAAGGTAGACGAACACTATCTTTCTGAAATTATTGAAGCACGCGTGATGCAAATTTTGGAAACGATTAAACGCGCTTTAGACCAAGTGGAAGCCTTTGATCTTCCTGGTGGCGTGGTGGTAACTGGTGGGGCAGCTGCCCTCCCTGGCGTGATTGAGCTCGCTTCAGAATATTTTGAAACAGAAGTCCGTTTCTATATTCCAGAGCATGTGGGCCTACGCAATCCGATGTTTGCCACTGCAGTCGGCCTGGTTGAATATGCTTCGGGCTTAGAGGAAATTTACCATGTCGCCCAAGGTTATAACTTCGATAACCGGACCCGGGATGCAGCTAAGCGGGAAGACCAAAGCTATACCCGCCCTCAAGTCCGCGCCCATGAGCCGGAAGTCGACCACCATGAGCCTCAAGCAGAGAGCGTTCCTGAAGCGCCTTATGCTGGCTATGAAGAAGAGGACCATGAAGTCGAAGTCAGAGGCACTCGCCAAGCAGCCGACAGCTCGGCTAAAGAAGGCAACGAAGGCTTCGCTGATAAAGTGAAGAGCTTTTTTGAAGATATCTTTAACTAAGACGAGTATTGATTCAGGAGGATAAAAGATGGATTTAGAATTTGACAATTTACAAGATTTTGAACGCGGCGCTAATATCAAGGTTATTGGTGTTGGTGGTGGCGGTAATAACGCAGTCAACCGCATGATCCAAGAAAACGTACGTGGGGTTGAGTTCATTGTAGCCAATACCGATACCCAGGCCTTAGCCCATTCCAGTGCAGATGTTAAGATTCACTTAGGGCCTAAGATTGCCCGGGGACTTGGTGCTGGCGCCCAACCAGAAGTAGGCCGCAAAGCAGCTGAAGAGAGTGAAGACCAAATCCGGGAAGCCCTCCAAGGCGCTGACCTGATCTTCATCACTGCTGGTATGGGTGGGGGGACCGGTACCGGTGCCGCACCAATCGTTGCTCAGATCGCCAAAGAAGAACTGGGCGCTTTGACGGTAGGGGTTGTGACCCGTCCTTTCACCTTTGAAGGACCTAAACGTGGCCGTTCTGCTGCGGAAGGGATTGCCAAGATGAAGGAACATGTGGATACCTTGGTGACCATCTCCAACAACCGCTTGCTCGAAATTGTAGACAAGAAGACTCCAATGCGTGAAGCTTTTGGCGAAGCAGACAATGTCTTACGCCAAGGGGTTCAAGGGATTTCTGACCTGATTACGTCACCAGGCTATGTGAACTTGGACTTCGCGGACGTACGTACCGTGATGCAAGACCAAGGGACCGCCTTAATGGGTATCGGTTCTGGTCAAGGTGAAAACCGTACAGCAGATGCTACTAAGAAGGCCATTTCTTCGCCATTACTTGAAGTGTCTATCGATGGGGCAGAACAAATCCTCTTGAATATTGCAGGTGGGGAAGACCTGACCCTCTTCGAAGCTCAAGATGCAGCTGATATTGTTTCCGCCGCTTCTTCTTCTGAAGTGAACATTATCTTCGGGACCACCATCAATGAAGACTTGGATGATGAAGTCATTGTGACTGTTATTGCGACTGGGATTGACGAAGAACGTCGCCATGAAGAAAAGAAGGCCAGCCGTCAAAGTTCTGCCTTTAAGACAGGAGCACAAACGACACCTAGCCGCGACTATGGCAACCGTCCAGAACAATTCGAACAGAAACAAACGCCAAGTCGTCCTGCTCGTCCAAGCCGTCAAGACAGCTATGATGCTTGGGAAGCGCCACGCGATAACCACCGTCCAGCTGCTGATGACTACAATACTTACAATGCGCCAAATGAAAGCTATGGCAATGAGTTAGGGGAAGATGAACTCGATACCCCACCATTCTTTAGAAAGCGTCGTCGGTAAGCATGACCTATCAAGATAATGTACAGGCCGTCCGGGAACGGATTCAAGCTGTGCAGCAGGAATCAGCCTTGTCCTCTAAGGATGTGAGGCTGATTTGTGTTTCTAAGTACCATTCGGTAGAAGAAAGCCTAGGCCTCTACCAAGTGGGCCTAAGAGATTACGCAGAGAATTATGTCGACGGTCTATTAGAGAAGAAGGCAGCCATGCCCGACGACTGCACCTGGCATTTGATCGGTCCCTTGCAATCGCGTAAGGTCAAGGACGTGATTAATGAAGTGGACTACTTCCATGCCTTAGACCGCTTAAAGATTGCCAAGGAAATCCAAAAACGGGCAGACCATGTCATCAAGTGTTTCGTTCAAGTGAATGTGTCGGGAGAAGCTAGCAAGTCAGGTCTAGCCCCTTCAGAATTGGAGGGCTTTATTAAGGACCTGGCTGCCTATGACAAGATAGAAATTGTGGGCTTGATGACCATGGCCCCTCACGATGCCAGTGATGAAGCCATTCGATCTTATTTTGGGGGCCTGCGTGACCTAGGCCAGGCTGTTCAAGCCCTGGACCTCGCCTATGCACCCTGCTTGGAACTGAGCATGGGAATGAGCTCCGACTATCCTTTAGCGGTGGCTGAAGGGGCAACATGTGTCCGCATTGGCTCAGCCTTGTATCAAGAATAAACGGGGGATTTATGGCATTTAAAGATTTTGTCCAATCAATTTTTATTAATGAAGACCAGGATGTATACGATAGCTATGACGAGGACCTGGCGTCAGATCCAGAAGGGGCTGCCCCCTTGGCTAGAGAAGAGACCAAGCCTGAGGAGGATGTAGAGATGGCTGACCAAGCAAAGAAGACCAATCAAAAATTAATTCGTATGGACGGAGGCCGGCAAGCCAAGCAGCAGACCATCCAAATCTTCCTGCCGCGGATTTTTGGCGAAGCCGAACGGATTGGCGACCTACTCTTAGAGGGTAAGGGTGTCATCTTAAACTTTGACCGCATGGAAGAAGCTGATGCCCGGCGCTTCATCGATTATATCGCTGGCGTTGTCTTTGCAATCCATGGCGATATGCAGCGGATTGGCCAGGATGTCTTCCTAGCTGTTCCAGCCAGTATCGATATCCAGGGGGTCTACGAAGATCAAATCGACCCGAGTCACTACCGTTATGCGTCCGACCGCCGTTATGATCCATTCAAGGAGGAAGAAGACATCCATGACTAATATCATTTGGTTACTACAAGAACTCATCCGCCTGTACAGCTTTGTTCTGATTATCTATGCCCTCCTCTCCTGGTTTCCAGGGGCAAGGGACAGCAAGCTGGGGCAGCTGATCAACAGCCTAGCCGAGCCTTATATCTCCTTCTTTGACTCCTTTATCCCTTCTCTTGGAGGGATTAGTTTCAATGTGGTGATTGGCCTGCTCGTGCTCCAACTCGCCCAGCGCGGTCTAACGATTTTTTACTAGCATCAAGCGGCCTGTCCTCATTCTTAGTGCTTAGGGCAGGCCTTTTTACTAGGGTTAGGCGTCAATTTTTTGCTGGAGCAATTATTATTCCGGCTAATTTTTAGCGATTTCTTTCCCCTGGGCTCAGTCTTAGTGTAGAATAAAAGAAAGACTGAAGAAAGGAGGGCTCCAATTTGTCTGGAGACCTATTCCAACATTTTCCAGCTGAAGAGAAATTATTCGTCGAACAAGTGCTGGACTGGCAGGGCCAGGTGCTTGACCAATACCGGCCTGTCTTGTCTGACTTTCTCGACCCAAGGGAGCAAGCGATTGCCCAAACGGTCCTTGGCCAAGACCATCCAGACTATGCCTATGCTTTATGGGGAGGCTATGACCGGGCGGAGCGCCAGCGCCTCCTCATCTATCCCACTTATCTGGAGCCAGAGCGGGCAGATTATGAGCTGGTCCTGGTTGAAGTAAACTATGCCAAGAAATTCAACCAGTTGAGCCACCGGCAAATCTTAGGTTCTCTCTTGGGCCAAGGGATTGATCGCAAGGCCTTGGGGGATATCCTCACAGATGGTGACCGCTGGCAGTTCATTACTAGCCAAGAACTCTTGCCCTTCTTTGTCCAGGAAGTTGACCGGGTAGGGCGGGCTAAAGTCGCCCTCAAGCAGACCGCCTGGACAGACCGGGTCATTAGCCAGGAGCACTGGCAGGAGCGAACTATCAGTGCGGCTTCCCTGCGCCTGGACCTGGTAGTGGCGGAGGCCCTTAAGCTCTCCCGGTCTAAGGCTAAGGACTTGGTCCAAGCCAAGGCCATTAAGCAGAACTGGCAGGTCCAAGACCGCGTCGACCGGGAAGTAGCAGTCGGCGATACCCTCAGCGTCCGCGGTTACGGCCGGCTCTATATCGACCAAATCCTAGGCCAGTCCAAGAAGGGCAAGGTCCGTTTGGCCATTCAGTACCTAGCAAATCAATGAAAAGAGGTTGATGAGAATGAATGCAAGTGATTTAAAAGATAAGACCTTCAAGAGTAAGTTATCAGGTTATGATAAGCAAGAGGTGGATAGCTTCCTCCAAGAGGTTCGCCACGCCATGGATAATCTAGAAACCCTGAACCAGTACATGCAGCAGGAAATCTTCGAGAAAAATGCCCAATTGGATGAATTCCGGGGCAAGGAGTCGGCCCTCAACCGGTCCATCGTAGTGGCCCAGGAAGCCGCAGATAAATTACGGGAAGAAGCCCTCAACGAAGCAGAATTGATTGTCAGCCGGGCGGAAGAATCGGCTAAGGAGCTCTTGACAGAGGCCGGGGAACGCGCTGTGGCAGTAGACACGGAGACCACTTACCTCCAACAACACGGTCAGGTGCTCAGAGGTCAGCTCATGGGACTCATTCACAACAGCCAACAGAGCTTAGAAGATGAACGTTGGGATAAGATCTTTACGGCGCGCGAAGAAGCCCGGGGCCAGTGCCCGAACTTGGAAGACTTGATTGCGGACTTGGACCTGCCTGTCCGCAATGACAAGGCAGCGGAAATCTTCGACCTGGCCAATGCCCAGGTGGACGAAGCCAAGCAGAAGGAAGAATTCTTCAACAATGACCAAGTGGCGGTCATGCCAGAGGAGGTCAAGGAAGTGCTCGAACCTGAAGATGTCCAGCATCTCACCCAGGGCCAAGCTCCTCAAGAAGAGCCTGCCAATTCGGAAGTAGATAGCTCAGAGTCCGATCAAGGCCAAGAATTCGTCTTTAAGAATGCGGATGAACCAGATTATTAAGCGGTCTGGGCTTGAAAGATGAGAAAAATTTTAGTATCATTAGCCATGTATATAAAACGAACGGAACAGGGTCTTAAGGGGCGCTTATCAGAGAATCTGCGGTAGCTGTGAAGCAGACTAAGCTAAGCTTAAGATCATCATCCGAATGAGGCTCTGCTGAAAGGAAGTAGGCAGAGACGTTAGCGGCGTTAACGCTTTGAGAGTTGCTTGCAACTAAATTTGGGTGGTACCACGATTGCTTCGTCCCTTGCGGATGAGGCTTTTTTTATGTACGGATATGGATCAAAGAAAGCGGGGAAAACACATGAAGATGAAAGAAACCCTTAATTTAGGGAAAACTAAGTTCCCAATGCGTGGGAATTTACCAGTTAAAGAAGTTGAACGACAAAAAGAATGGGAAGAACAGGATATTTACGGCAAGCGCCAAGCCTTAAACAAGGACAAGACACCCTTTGTCCTCCACGATGGCCCTCCCTATGCGAATGGGGCGATCCACATTGGCCATGCCATGAATAAGATTGCTAAGGATATTATTGTCCGCTCCAAGTCTATGTCCGGTTACCGGGCGCCTTATGTACCAGGCTGGGATACCCACGGCCTACCGATTGAACAAGCGGTAACGAATTCCGGGGTTGACCGCAAGGCCCTGTCCACTGCCGAATTCCGTAAGATCTGCGAAGACTATGCCTGGAAGCAAATTGAAGGCCAGAAGGAAGACTTCAAACGTTTAGGTGTTGCCGGGGAATGGGACCATCCCTATGTGACCTTGGATCCTAAATTCGAAGAAGAACAAATCCGTGTCTTCGGTAAGATGGCGGCTAAGGGCTTGATCTACAAAGGCAAGCGTCCGGTTTATTGGTCACCTTCTAGTGAGTCGACCCTAGCTGAAGCGGAAGTAGAGTACCGGGATGTGGAATCCCCAAGTATTTATGTAGCCTTTAAGTTAAAGGACGGCCAAGGAAAGTTACCTGAAGACAGCGAATTAGTGATTTGGACCACGACACCATGGACCCTGCCAGCTAACCTGGGGATCTCTGTCCACCCTGACTTTATCTATTCCGTGGTTGAAGTTGATGGCCATCATTTCGTCATTGCTAAGGAACTCTTAGAAGATGTGGCGGAAACTTTAGGCTGGGAAGACTACCGCGAAGTGGATGAAATCAAGGGGGCTGACATGGACCGCATGGTGGCCCAGCATCCTTTCTACGACCGTGATTCCTTAGTAATGGTAGGGACCCACGTGACTGCTGATTCTGGTACGGGGCTTGTCCATACCGCACCTGGCCACGGGGAAGACGACTTCTACATTGGCCAAGCTTACGGCCTAGATGCCCTCTCACCTATCGACGACCAAGGCCGCTACACAGACGAAGCCCCTGGCCTGGAAGGCATCTTCTATGAAGACGGCAATGAGAAAGTCCTCGACAAGTTAAAAGAAGTTGGCGCCTTGCTCCATGTTTCTTACTTTACCCATAGCTATCCTCATGACTGGCGGACTAAGAAACCTGTCATCTACCGGGCTACCCCTCAATGGTTCTGCTCGGTGGATAAGATCCGCGACCGCTCGCTTGAAGCTATTGAGAATGAAGTGGACTGGCTCCATCCTTCAGGTGAAAAACGCATCTACAACATGATTCGTGACCGCGGGGACTGGGTCATCTCCCGTCAACGGGTATGGGGCGTCCCACTGCCTATCTTCTATGCTGAAGACGGCCAAGAAATCATCACTGAAGAGACCATTAACCATGTGGCCGAACTCGTTGGGGAACACGGCTCCAATGTCTGGTTCGAAAGGGAGGCCAAAGACTTACTCCCTGAAGGCTTCAGCCATCCCGGTTCACCTAACGGACAATTCACCAAGGAAATGGATATCATGGATGTTTGGTTTGACTCTGGGTCGACCCATGCTGGGGTCTTAGGCACACGGGATAATTTAACCTTCCCAGCCGACCTTTACCTCGAAGGCTCTGACCAATACCGGGGTTGGTTTAACTCAAGCCTCTTGACCTCAGTTGCCGTTAACGACCAGGCACCTTACCGGGCTGTGCTCTCCCAAGGTTTCGTTAACGATGGGGAAGGCCGCAAGATGAGTAAGTCGCTCGGCAATACGGTGTCACCGAATGATGTCTGCAAGCAACGCGGGGCCGATATCCTCAGACTCTGGGTAACGTCTGCGGATACCCTCTATGATGTGCGGATTTCTGATGATATCCTGGGCCAAGTCTCCGAAGCCTACCGTAAGATTCGGAACACCATCCGCTTTATGTTAGGCAACCTGACTGACTTCAAACCTAGCGAAAATGGGGTCAGCTATGACAACTTGGATCCAATCGACCAATTTATGCTCAACAAGCTCAATGAATTGGTTAAAGCGGTCGAAGAAGCCTATGAGCGTTATGATTTCATGGCTATTTACCAAGGTATTCTCAACTTCCTCACGACAGAAATGTCCAGCTTCTACTTGGATTACTCTAAGGATGTCACCTATATTGAGCTCGCTGATAGTCCTGCCCGTCGGAAGATGCAGACCGTGATGTACCAAGTGGTTAGGGACTTAACCCTCCTCCTCACCCCTGTGATCCCTCATACGACGGAAGAAATTTGGCTCTACTTGGAAGAAGAGGCAGATTATGCCCAGTTAGCTGAATTCCCTGAAGTCAAAGACTACAGCAATAGCCAAGAATTATTAGACTTCTGGAATGCCTTCCTTGCCTTCCGTGACGATGTCAATAAGAGCTTGGAAGAAGCCAGAAATGCTAAATTAATTGGGAAGTCACTCGAAGCGGACCTCATCATCTATGCAGATGCGGACACCCAAGCCAAACTGGCCCAAGTAGGCGACCAACTCCGTACCTACTTGATTGTGTCACAAGTTGAAATCAAGCCGCTCGAAGAGAAGTCTGACCAAGCCCATGATTATGGCCACTATGCCTTGGAAGTCGGTCAAGCCGATGGCGAAGTTTGCCAACGCTGCCGGGGTGTTTACCCAAGTGTGGGTCAAATCCCGGAAGCACCAACACTCTGCCAACGCTGCTATGACATTGTCAGCGAACACTTCCCTCAAGCCTTAGTTCAAGAAGAGGAGTAGAGCCATGTACCAGGGAATTGTAAAATCTTATTCAGCCGATAAAGGTTACGGCTTCATCGACTTGCCACAGAATCCAGAAGAAGACAGCCTCTTCTTCCATGCCTCTGCCCTCCAAGGGGCCTTTAGCCAAGACCTACGACCCGGCCAAAAGCTCCGCTTTGAAATTGCGGAAGGGGAACGTGGCCCTCAAGCTGTCAATATCCAGCTTGCTTAAGTATAGGAAATAAAAGACTGCGCGAATCATAAAAGGTTCGCGCAGTTTTGTTGTGTAGAGTAAAAGTTTAAGCTGCTAGGTGAAAGCTAGATGCCCTTATCCTTGGTATAAGTGTTTGTGGATGGAGAGGCCTTAACCCACACTCGCAGGATTTGTTTGTGGGTTGGAACTTGTTAACCCACACTCGCAGCTTCTGTTTGAGTGTTAGATATCTATAGGCAGCTAAGCGCGCATCTTCTCACACCCTGTAGTTGGGTTCAGGCTAGCAGAAATAGCTCCTCTTCAGCAAAATCCTGCCTTGATAGAATCATTTGCTCTTCTGATTTTCCAAGCTGCTAGCTACTAAAACAAGCACGTTTTAGTCATAACTTTAAAAGCATTTACATTTGGCATTTTTACTAGCTTCTCAATCATACTGTTTCGGCGATATAGCTCTGAGCAGGAATGCAGCTTTGAATTTGACCATTAGCCATGAATTAGCAAGCGAAGCGAATTATGGATCGTAGGCGTCAGCCGTACGAGCCCAAACCTGTTCCAGAAGTCAGCTCTGACTCCACTTCACAAAGGTTGGCTGAACCTTTGACAAGGTTCTTCCAGCCTTTGCTCCAGTGGTTCAGAGCTTAACGACTTCTGTCACACTCTAACTTTGAGTCTCGCTAGGTGAGAGACCTTGGCTCGAGCCGGTGCTGCTTTAGCCGTAGGAGCAAAGCGACGTACGGTTAAAGTACGAGACGGCACTAGCCGTCCTCGAACTGCTAACCATTTAATGGTCAAATTCAAAAGCGAAATGGATGCTCATCGCTCTTCAGGTCTAAGCGCGTCCCTCACACCCTATAGTCGGGTTCGGTTGCGCAGCTTCCTTGTCACTTCACAAGTCTCCGCCGCAGTCTGTGAGACTGCTCTGGTGACTTGCTCCAGTGAAAGGAAGCTAACCGCGCGCCCTCACACCCTTTTTAGTCGGGTTCGAGGATGCAGAAAGGGCTCCTCTTCGTAAAAGTCCGTCGAAGGCTTTCAGCCTTCTCTGGCCTCTTACTCCAGAGGTCCCTTTCTCCCGCATCCTCTCGCACCCTTTATAGTCGGGTTCGCAAAGGCAGAAAGGGAGTGACTTCAGCAAAAGGGAACGACCGGCTGTTAGCCGCTCTTATCCCTTTTGCCTCCAGTCATCCCTTTCTGAACGCTTTTGCTCACACCCTTTGTAGTCGGGTTCGGTTGCGCAGAAGTGGCTCCTCTTCACAAAGCTCCGTCGAAGACTTTCAGTCTTCTCTGGATCTTTGCTCCAGAGGTCCACTTCTCCCGCGCGCCCTCGCACCCTTACAAAAAAAGGCCATGCCCTCGAGGCACGGCCTTCTCTTTTCTTAGCTTGTCCGCTTGCTTAAGCGAAGCGACGCATGAGCCAAGAAACTAAGATGACTAAGATAACGGCGCCGATGATGGATGGAATAATCGCAATTCCTCCCCAAACTGGACCGAAGACTGGTAGCAATTTACCACCAATCCAGCTGCCGATTAAACCAGCAACAATGTTACCAATAATTCCAAATGGGATATCTTTACCGGCAATCCATCCTGCGATTGCACCAACGATACCGCCCCAGATAAGTGTCCAAAGCATATGATTCATTCCTTTCCTTTTTTTATATCTTAATTATAATACATTCGTGTATTAGAGGCAATTTATAGGACTGGACCTAGGCCCGGCGCCGGTCCATGTCCTTGAGCAGGCTTTCTTTGAGCCGGTCTTCCATGGTGATGAGCCGGCCTTCTGCTTCTTGCCGCTTCTTCCGTCCTTCTTGTTGGATTTGGAAGGTTTCTTCGATGGTGTGGACCAGGCTCTTTTGCACATGTTCCAGTGTTTCGATATCGACGATTCCACGCTCATTTTCCCGGCTGATTTCCAAGCTTGATTGTTCCAGCATATCCGCATTCTGGCGGAGGAGTTGGTTGGTCGTGTCAGACACTGCTTGTTGGGCCTTGAGGGCGTCAGTCTGCCGCTGGAGGGAGAGCTGGATCGCCATTTGGTTCTTCCAGAGGGGGATGGCGGTGTGGACCGAGGACTGGATCTTCTCAGCCAAGGCCTGGTTGGTATTTTGGATCAGGCGGATCTGAGGGGCTTGTTGGATAGAAACCTGGCGGGTGAGCTTGAGGTCGTAGATCCGCTTCTCTAGCCGACTGGCAAATTGGCGGAGGTCAGCGAGTTCCTGGGCGACCATCTGATTATCCGCTGCCTGAGCTTCCTGGATCTTTGCTGGGATGATTTCTTCTTCCAACTCTTGGTACTTGAGCTGGGCTGCTGCGATATAGATATTGAGAACCTTGAAGAATTCATAGTTCTCATCGTAGAGGCCGTCGAGGTCCTGGTTATCCTTGAGCAGTTGGGCTTGGTGCTGGTCCAATTGGGTCGCAATTTGATCGACTTGGACGGCAACCTGTTGGAACTTCGCATTGGCCTCATAGAGAGAAAGTTTCGACCGATTAAAGAAGCGCTTGATAGGGTTACTTTCTTTCTGTTGGAGCTTGTTCAATTCGCTCTCATTTAAGCGGTCCATGAGTTGGCGCAAGCTGACTCCAATTTCGCCGGTATCCTTATTTCGCACTTGGTCAATCATGGCGTGGGAGAATTGGTTGAGTTTAGACTGGGCCTTGCTGCCGTAAGCGGTCAAGCCGGATAAGTTCTTTTCATCGATCATCTTGGCCATGGCCTGGGCTTGTTGCTTTTCTTTGTCGGATAGGCGGTCGAAGAGGCTGGCTTCTTGCTTGTGGGGACTTGCTTCGAGGCTATTGTCTTCTTGGTCAAGGGCAAAGGGCTGGGCCAATAAATCGTCGAAATCATTGGAAAAATTATTCTGAGTCATTAACAACACTCCTTCTATATACTGAGTTTGAGAAAGTCTTGGTAGGATGCTTTAATTTCCTGGTTGACCTGGTCGAGTCTGTCCCGGCTGGCCGCTCGTTCATCGGCGTCTTCCCCAGCAGAGTCTAAGGCTTGGTAGTGGCGGAGTTCTTTCTCCAAGTGGGGGAGAAGCTGATAGCGAAAGTCTGCTGAATCAGCTAGCAAGTGGGGCTGTTGCTGGATGGCATGGAAGTAGGCTTTAATCTGTTTGGAGTTAACCTGGTCTTGGGCCCGGTAGCGTCTGCTGTCCCTAGTCACCATGAGGGGGAGGATCCGTTCAATTTGATCCAGGCAAGCGGCCATCTCTTGGCGGAAGTAGTGGATGTCTTGGTCGCTAAGACCGTGGTCCTTATAGTGTTGGTAGTTCTTGCGCGAGATACGAGGGGCGCGTTTTTTAGCTTCTAGGTAGTAGCAGATGGCAAAGTTAACCAACAGAATACTGGCTAGGGTCGGCCAGAACTTGAGCTCTAAGCCCCAAGCCGCTAGAATGAGGAAGACATTGAAGGGACTGTAGAGGACCTGGTCCCAGGCTCTTTTGCATATTTTCTTCATTGAATCGCCTTCTTTACTAATTTTAATGGTATTATAACAAGGAATAGCCGCTAGCCCATCCGTCTTAGGGATGACTTTGCCTAGGGAAGGGAAGAGTGGATTTAGAAGAATTTTTATAATTTTCCATGTATAATATAAAGTGATATTTTTGTGAAAGGATGGTCGGTCATGGAATTCGGTGAAAAGACAGTAAGCAGTGAGGTCATTTATGAGGGCAGCTTGTTGACCCTGGAGAAGCAGGAAGTGGAGATCTTCAATGGTGAAAAAGCCAATCGCGAAATTATCCACCATGCACCAGCCGTTGGAGTCATTGCGGTGGATGAGGACCAGCGCTTGGTATTGGTCAAACAATTCCGCAAGGCCATTGAGCGTCCCATTCTTGAAATTCCAGCCGGCTTAGTAGACCCTGGTGAAGACTTCTTAGCTGCCGCCAAGCGGGAACTGGAAGAGGAGACCCAACTGCAAGCTGACAACTGGCAGACACTAGATAAGTTCTATGTGTCTCCCGGTTATTTAGATGAATACTTGCAGATCTATAGCTGCCAGGACTTGACCCCAGTCAGCAATCCCCGCCCCCAAGATGACGATGAACATATCGAAGTCTTCCGCATGAGCCTAGAGGAAGCCAAGGTAGCTCAGGCTAGTGGGGACATCTGTGATATGAAGACCATCTATGCCCTCCAATACTTAGAAAATAAAATCTTAAAGGAAGGAAAACATGGCTAAAGATCCTTTAATTACCCGACAGTCTTACCGCAAATACCAGAAGAAGAAAAGAGAAAAGGCCCTAGCAGAAGCCAAGCAGGAGGCGGGCCAAAGCTCCAAGCAAGCGCAGCAGAAGCCGCAAGCTAGGGAGGAAAAGCCGAGAAAAAAAGCCCAGCCGTCTTCCCAGACCAATAAGCGGCCTCAAACTAAGGCCAAGGCCAAAGCTGCCCAGTCCTCAGACCGGGGCAAGAGCTGGCACTGGCGTCAGGGTCAAGCTGCCCAGCAGCTAGATGATTCGACGACTGAAGAAGTGGAGCCCCGGCCGATTGACGACTACCTGAACTGGGGAATTGGGCTTAGCCTCTTAGGGATTGTCATTGTCACTCTAATTGCCTTATTTGTATAGGAGGTTCTAAAGAAATGAAAATTGCCATTGTTGCCGCCTTGTCGAAAGAAATTAGCTACTATTTGGATGCTATTCCAGACCTCGAAGCCTCTGAACGGGCAGGGGTTCATCTCTGGCACGGCCACTACCAAGGCCATGACCTGGCTATCGCCCAATGTGGCATAGGCAAAGTCAACGCGGCCTTAGCGACGACCTTAGTCGCCATGGAAGAGCCAGACCTGATTATCAATAATGGGTCAGCAGGGGCAGTAGCCAAGGACCTAGCTGTCGGCGACTTGGTCTTAGCCCAGGAAGCCGCCTACCATGATGTCGATATGACAGCTTTTGACCAGGCTTATGGTCAGATTGAAGGCCTGCCTGCTCGTTTCCAAGCAGATTCTCATTATCTCGCCCGCTTTGAGCAATGCTTGGCTGACCAGGGCGAAGCTGTCCGCCGGGGCCTCGTGGTCTCAGGGGATCGTTTCGTTGCTAGCCCTGCTATAGTGGAGGATATTGCCTCTAAGTTACCCGGCGCTCTCTGTACAGAGATGGAAGGGGCAGCCATTGCCCATGTGGCCCACCAGTTCGGCCGGCCCTTCCTCATTGCGCGCGTGATGTCGGATACGGCGGCGCAGGATGCAGCCATTGATTTTGATCAGTTTATCAGTGAAGTGGGCCCTAAGAGTGCCCGTCTCACTCTCGATTTTATCGGCAACTATTTAGAAGATTAGCCTTGACATTCTATTGAAAGATTGATAAGATAGCTTTTGTGTAAAATAATGCAGCACAGTTGAAGCAAGCTCGTCAACAGTCCTCCCACAATGGTGAAGCAAGTATCCGCGGCTGCAATAGGAGAAAGCCAAGGAGCGGACTGCACGAATGCGATCAACTGAATGACTTATTTTACTCCAATAATTAATTTATATGGAGGAATTCATCAATGTCACGTTATACAGGACCAACATGGAAAGTTTCCCGTCGTTTAGGGATCTCATTATCAGGTACAGGTAAAGAATTAAGCCGTCGCCCTTACGCACCAGGCCAACACGGACCTAACCAACGTCGTAAGAGCCTTTCTGAATACGGTTTACAATTACAAGAAAAACAAAAATTACGTTATATCTATGGGATGACTGAAAAACAATTCCATAACTTATTCGTTAAAGCTGGTAAAATTAAAGAAGGTAAGCTCGGGGTTAACTTCATGATCTTACTTGAACGCCGTTTAGACAACATGGTTTACCGCTTAGGTTTGGCTTCAACTCGTCGCCAAGCTCGCCAATTGGTTACCCACGGCCACATCTTAGTTGATGGCAAGCGCGTGGATATCCCTTCTTACTTAGTGGATGTTGACCAAGTAATCGGCGTTCGCGAAAAATCTAAAGAAATCCAAGTGATCAAGGATTCTGTTGAAGGTTTATACGGCCACGTCCCTTATGTATCATTCGATGAAGAGAAATTCGAAGGCTCATTAACACGTTATCCAGAACGTGATGAAATGAACCCAGATATCGATGAATCACTCGTCGTTGAATACTACAACCAATTATCTTAATTTTAAGCTTAATCGCTATAAAGGAGCTAGCCTGGCTGGCTCCTTTTTTGTCGGATAAAATCTTTCCAAGCGAGAAAGAAGAGGAGACCTGGGCCTTTTTATGGACTCTCCCTAGGCTTAGGGGCTTTTTTCTGCTATAATTTATGAGTATAAGAATGTAAGACATGATAAATTATTAATGAATTGGAGGAGCGAATGTGGAGCTATTAATCGCATTGCTCGTCGTGATTCTGATTGTGCTCATCGGCTATGGGATACTGTATTATTTAAGTAAGAAGCAGACCAAGACCAATCAGGAACTGGATGAGCAGAAGCAAGAAATCATGGCGATTCCGGTTGCTGACAAACTCTATACGATCAAGAATAAGAATGTAACAGGTAAAACCGGACGGGCGCTCGAGAATGAACAGGCCAACTGGCAAACCATCACCCAGTATAAGCTGCCAGAAATTGAAGCGGTTCTTGTCTCAGCCCAAGACGCGACAGATAAATTGTTCTCAAAAATCAAAGCTCGTCAAATGTCGGATAAGGCCGAAGACCTCATCCAGGAAGCGCGGACGGAAGTTGAGGGGATTAACCAACGTTTGGAGAAACTCCTAGACCAGGAAGCGGCCAATGCGACCTATCATGAAGAGCTCTATGACCGTTATGCTAAGATTCGCAAGCAATTGCTTGCCCATAGCTATGCTTACGGACCTTCCCAGGAAACTTTAGAGAAGAATTTATCTTATATCGAGTTAGATTTCACCAAATATAATGAACTAATGAATGATGGGGACTTCATCGGGGCCCATGAGATCCTCGAGCAGATCCAAGCGGACATTGAGTCCTTAGAGGGAATGATGGAAGAGATTCCAAGCCTCTTGACCCGGATCGATGAGGAATATATGGCCCAGTATGAAGACTTAAACCAAGGTTACAAGGCCATGCTCGAAGAGGATTACCGCTTCCCCATGGATGTGGATATTCCTGAAGAGATCAACCAAGTGGACAAGGTCATCACGAATGCCAAGGAAGCGATTGCCCGGGCTGATCTGGATGAAGCCCAAGCCATTATGGAACGAGCTGAAGTGCAGATTGACCGGACCTATGAGCTAATGGAAGCGGAACTTCGCGCCAAGCAGTATATTGGCGCCAACCAGGGGGCCATGCAGCAAGCCCTGACCAAGGTCCACCAGTCCAACCGCTACGCGATCTTAGAGATTGACCGGGTAGCGCAGAACTACCAACTCTCTGGTAGCGAAATGTCCCAGATGCGGGACTATGCCGACCAGATTGACCGCCTGCAAGAAACCATCGACTATAGCAACCAACAGGAAGGCAACCATACCATTGCCTATACCGATATGGAGACCCGCTACCGGGATAGCTACGACACCCTGTCTGAGATCGAGAAGGGCCAGTCAAAGATTGTTTCTTCACTCGCTGGACTCAAGCAACAGGAACGGGAAGCCCGCGACCAGCTCTACCTCTATGAGTTAGAACTCCGCAATATCAAGCGTAAGGTTAGCCAATACCACCTACCAGGTCTAGACGCTAGCTACTTGGACCGCTTCTTTGCCTGTGAGGATACCCTGGATGCTATGCGATCCAAACTCAACCGGGTCAAGCTGGATATGGATGAGATTAACCGTTTAAATCAAATAATTGCTGAGGATATTGAGTTTTTGGATACGGAAATCGAGAAAACACTCGACTATGTGCGCTTGACCGAAACCGCCATCCAATATGCCAACCGTTACCGGGCTAGTCATCCTGAGATTAACGATGCCGTGGACTACTCCCACTACCTCTTCAATGAGCGCTATGACTACCAAGGAGCCTACCAGGCGATTGTGGATGGTGTGTCGAAATTCGACAGCCAAGCCCAAAGCGAAATTGAAAAAATTTACCGCGCAGATAAGGCCAAGTATAATTATTAGAATCGTCAAGTTCCCTCTCCCGATCGGCGACATCTGGAGAGGGTTCACTGTTTTAAGAGAAAGGAAGCTAATGTCATGTCAAAAACGATTTATTTTGACAACAGTGCCACCACTAAGATTTTTCCAGAAGCAGCTGAATCCATGCTGAAGACTATGCAGACTTACTATGCCAACCCCTCCAGCCTCCATGCCTTGGGTAATCAAGCCCACCGCCTCCTGGAATCCGCCCGTAAGCAGGCGGCGACTATCCTAGGCTGCACACCAGAAGAAGTCTTCTTCACGGGTTCAGGCACAGAATCCGATAATTGGGCGGTCAAAGGGACCGCTTTGGAGAAGGCAGGGGCTGGCAAGCACTTGATCACGAGCCAAGTCGAACACCCGGCCATTATGAATACCATGCACGCCTTAGAGAAACAGGGCTTTGATGTGACCTATTTACCGGTGGACCAAACGGGCAAAATTAACCCAGAAGACTTGAAGTCGGCCATCCGTCCCGATACCACTCTAGTTTCGATCATGGCCATCAATAACGAAATTGGCAGCCAGCAGCCCATTAGCCAGCTTGCTGAAGTATTAGAAGACTATCCCAGCATCCACTTCCATGTCGACGGGGTGCAGAGTTTCATGAAGACACCACGTCCTTTGATCCACGACCGGGTCGATTTAATGAGTTTTTCAGCACATAAGTTCAATGGGCCCAGGGGATGTGGTATCCTATATAAGAAAGCTAACCGGCAGATCCTCCCCTTACTCGATGGTGGGGGACAAGAGCACTTGCTCAGAAGCTCGACGGAGAACCTGCCCGCTATTGTAGCGACGGTTAAGGCCATGCGCTTGACCCAGGAAGGAGCAGCTGAGGAGAAGCTTAGACACCAAAGCTTCCAAGACCGTCTCCGTCAATTCTTGGCCGAAGAAGCCGACCAAGTCACTGTCTTCAGTCCCGAGGATGGGGCAGCCCATATCTTGTGCTTTGCCCTCAAAGGTGTCCGCGGAGAGGTGATGGTCCATGCCTTGGAAGAAGAGGGGATCTATGTATCAACGACCAGCGCCTGCTCTAGCCGGAAGAGCCAACAGGGGTCGTCCACCCTAGCGGCCATGCCGGTCGATCCAAGTCTTGCCCGCTGTGCCATCCGTCTGAGCTTCGGCCAGGATAACCGGATGGACGAAATCGAAAGCTTTATTGCCGTCTACCGTCGTTTGCTTCACAAATTCGCCAAAATTCAATAGGAGGTCCTATGAAAAAAATTATTATGATCCGTTATGGGGAATTGTCCATCAAGGGCAAGAACAAGCGCCGCTTCATCCGCATACTATCGGATAATATCAAGCGTGCCCTCTATGACTATCCCCAAGTCAAAGTGAGCCAACAACATGATTTTATGTTTCTTCACCTGGATGATGCCCCCCAAGAGCTCGTCCTTGAACGCCTGCAGGACGTCTTCGGCATCCAATCCTATAGCCCGGCTTTGTCTATCGAACGCGACTTTGACAAGCTAAAGGAAGTTGCCCTTGACGTAGTTGCCCAGGAAATGGCCAAGTCAGAAATTAAGACCTTTAAGATTGCTACGTCGCGCTCGGACCATTCTTATCGCTTAGATACCAATGCCATTAACCGGGAACTCGGCGCTCATGTGGGGGCAGCCTATCCCGAGCTCAAGGTCCAATTAAAGCAACCTGATCTAAGCTTAAGAGTGAAGGTGCGCGAACAGGACTTCCTCCTGTCAACGGACTGGCTGCCTGGACTGGGTGGCCTGCCAGTGGGTTCGAGTGCCAAAGCTGTGCTCATGCTATCGGGGGGGATTGATTCGCCAGTAGCCGGTTACCTAGCCATGAAGCGGGGCATCCGGGTGACGGCCCTCCACTTTGCGTCGCCTCCCTATACCAGCCCCCAAGCCCTGGAGAAGGCTAAGAAGTTAGCGGGCAAGCTCAGCCGCTTCTCTGCTTGGATTAACTTCTTAGAGGTACCTTTTACCGAAATCCAGGAAGAAATTAAAGAAAAAATCCCTAAAGAATATCTGATGACGGTAACCCGGCGGATGATGTACCGGGTAGCGGATGCCTTGCGCGACCAATATGACGGCTTAGCCATTGTTAATGGGGAATCGGTAGGGCAAGTGGCTTCTCAAACTTTGGAGAGTATGTACACCATCAATGACGTCACATCGACGCCTATCCTCCGCCCCTTAGTGACCATGGATAAGCTTGAAATCATTGATATTGCTGAAAAGATCGATACTTATGATCTGTCTATCCTACCTTACGAAGATTGCTGTACGGTTTTTGCCCCTCCATCTCCTAAGACCAAGCCCCACTTGGACGAGGTGGAATACTTGGAGCAGCGTTTGGCCATTGATGAGCTCGTTCAAGCAGCTGTTGACCAGACGAAGTTTGAACGGATTGAGTGGCAGGACCAGGTGCGAGAAGCTGAGCATTTTGCAGATGAATTTGAAGATTTGTTGTAAAATAGGAGTAGACTAAGAGAGTGTGACAAAAGTCGGGAACAAAAAAAGACTGGGATCTTCCCAGTCCTTGTGTGTTAGTTAGGTTCGTAAAGGCAGAAAGGGAGTGACTTCAGAAAAGTGGAACGATCGGCTTGTAGCCGCTCTTATCCGCTTTGCCTCCAGTCATCCCTTTCTAGGCGCCTTTACTCGCACCCTTTAGTTGGGTTCGCAAGAGCAGACTTGAAGTGCTTTCGCAAGTTGGGAACGTGCAAGCGTGGCTTGCCCTTATCCCAACTTACTCCAAGCATCCAAGTCTAAACGCTCTTGCTCACACCCTTTAGTTGGGTTCGGGCTAGCAGAAATAGCTCCTCTTCACAAAGATCCGCCGAAGACTTGCAGTCTTCTCTGGCTCTTTGCTCCAGAGGTCTATTTCTCCCGCTAGCCCTCACACCCTTACCTTTACCCGGCGTAGTAGCCGTAGAGTGCCATGGCGGTGGCGAAGACCACGGAGCCGATGATCGCAATGAGTCCGATCCAGATTAAAATTTGGCCGCGACGTTTTTTCTTCTTTTTCTTATCGTACATTTTTGATTTTGGCATGTGCTGTGGCATAAGAAACCTCGCTTTCTCTTGTAAGCTGTACGCTTTTTATTATAGCATAGGGATATATGAATTGCTTAAGGAATATTTTTCACAAAAACTAAATACTATGGAGATGGAGTGTGAATGGAATGAGTGAAGAAGCAACACGCGTATTAATTATTGAAGATGAGAAGAATTTGGCTCGCTTCATTGAATTGGAGTTGAAGTATGAAGGTTATGAAGTCCAAACTTGCTACAATGGCCGCACGGGGCTCAAGGCTGCTCTAGAAGAAGACTGGGACATTATCTTACTGGATCTGATGCTGCCAGAGATCAATGGGGTGGAAGTTTGCCGCCGCTTGCGCCATGAGAAGACAACCCCTGTCATTATGATGACGGCCCGCGATTCGATTATCGACCGGGTTTCAGGCTTGGACCAAGGGGCAGATGACTATATTGTTAAGCCTTTCGCGATTGAAGAGCTCCTCGCTCGGATGCGGGCCTTACTCCGTCGCATCAACATTGCGGAGAGTGAATTCCAAGTGAAACAAACCAAGCTGACCTTCAAGGATATCACAGTGGAAAAAGAGAACCGGATTGTCCACCGGGGGGACGACATTATCGACTTGACCAAGCGCGAATATGAGCTCCTGGTCACCCTGATGGAGAACGTAAATGTCGTCCTCTCCCGCCAGGAACTCCTCAACAAGGTTTGGAATTATGAAACCGAAATTGAAACCAATGTCGTGGATGTTTATATCCGTTACTTGCGCAATAAGATTGACCGCGAAGACCAACCTTCTTATATCCAGACAGTACGCGGCACGGGCTATGTCATGAGGACGGAACAATGAGATTAGATAATCAACCTGATGACCAAAAGAAGAAAAAGCGAATTTCACTTTTTTGGAAATGGGGGCTCTGCCTATCAGGGATTATCTGGCTCATCGCCATGTTGGTACCAATTGCCATTGTGATCTTAAGTCCAGGTGAATTGGTGGTTTCTTTTGGCTTTATAGCCTTTTTCCTCCTCTTTGCTTCGGGGGTTGCCGGTTTCCTGACGGCGTCTTGGATGCTCCAACCGATTCGCGATATTAAATTTACTCTGGATCAAATCAGCTTTAAGAGCATAGCGGATACCCGGGTCCTTATTCGTGACAGCCAGGATGAGCTGACCGATATTTCCTTGGGGATCAACCAACTTCTGGATCGGATGACCCATTACATTGACCAGCAAGTTCATTTTGTCGAGGATGCTTCCCATGAGCTGCGGACGCCAGTGGCTATTGTCCAGGGCCATTTGAAGATGCTCAACCGCTGGGGCAAGGATGACCCGGAAATCTTACAGGAATCCATCCAGTCAGCCTTGAGTGAGATTGAGCGGATGCGCGGCTTGGTCCAAGAGATGCTTGACTTATCACGGGCCGGCCAGGTCGAGATCCACTACCAGGATGAGGCGGTGGATGCCGGTATGGTCGTGGAGGAGGTCTATGAGAACTTTAAGATGCTCCACCCTGATTTTACCTTTATCTTGAATAATGAGCTCTCTAAGCCCTATTATGTGGCCATTAACCGCCATCATTTAGAGCAATGTCTGATTATCTTGATGGACAATGCGGTCAAGTATTCAACGGATACGCCCTTGATCCACCTGACCGTTTCGACCGATGTTGTTCGTTATGTGGAAATCGCTGTCCAAGACTTTGGGGAAGGGCTCTCTAAGGAAGACCAAGATAAGATCTTTAACCGCTTCTACCGGGTTGACAAGGCCCGGTCCCGCGAAAGAGGGGGCAATGGCCTCGGCCTCCCGATTGCCCAGCAGTTGATTGAAGGTTACAAGGGCCAGCTCTTTGTAGAATCCTCCTTGAATAGTGGGTCCATCTTCCATATTCGCCTGCCCTTGGCTGAAGAAGTAGACGACAAGGTGCGGACGGAGGATAGTGAGCTATCAGCCCCTGGCGAAGACTAATCGTTAAAACAAAAATGCCTTAAAGCAGCTTACTAGGTCTGCTTTAAGGCATTTCATTTTAGCTTGATTTAAGCTTTATTGACGTTTTTGCTTGCCGGCGTTCCGTTGTTTTTTCGGACGGTCGCTGACTTGGCGTGGCTGGTCTGCCTTGGCACTTTGGGTAACGTCCTTAGCTTGAGGTCTTGGACTGGACTTCACCTTAATTGGGTTCTCCTTCATCTCTGCTTCAATCCGTGCGGTAATCCGCGGCCGGTAAACGAAGTTGGTGTAGAGGGACTGGAGGACACCCCAGAGCGCTGACACAATGAAATAGAGGGTCAGACCGGCAGGGGCGCTGAAGACAATGAAGCCCATCATCACTGGCATCATAAACATAGACATCTTCATTTGGGCCCGTTGCTCTTCTGGAATCCCTTGGAGGGAAACCCAGGACTGTAGGGCATAGAGGGCAATCGTGATGATAGCGAAGAGTAGGCTAGGCTCTCCCAGTGGAATCCCGAAGAAGGTATAGGCCTTGATTTCAGGACTGGTGCGGATTGCCGCATAGAGGCCTGAGAAGATCGGCAATTGGATAAGGAGAGGCAGGCAGCCCTTCATCCCACCGAGCATGGAAATGTTGTTTTCCTTGAGAAATTCTTGCTGCTCCATGGCCAGGCGCATCCGCTCTTCGTCACTTGCGGCGTTCTTTTGCCGCTCCTGCATTTCCTTCATATAGGGTTGGAATTCCTTCATCCGTACCGAGTGTTCCATGGTGGAATTCAGCTGGCGCATGGTGAGTGGCAAGAGGACCAAGCGTACCAAAATGGTCATGGTGATAATGGCCAGGCCATAATTGCCATTAAAGATATCAGCAAACCAATTGAGTAAGCGGTTGATCGGCATGGCGAACCAACGGAAGCCAAAACCGTCCGGATTATTCGGGTTGGCACAGCCAGCTAGTAAAAGCGTACTAGTTAGCGTCAAGGCAAGCAGCTTGGCCCGCTTGCCTGTCAATGAGTTAAACAATATGTCACGTCCTTTAAACTTTGATAAAAAACTTACCCTATTATTCTATCGAAACTAGCTAGTGATTTCAATAAAGCGTTTCAAAAGAATCTTTAAAATCTAAGTCTTCTTCTGCGATAAGGTCGACCTGGTCAATCCGGGCATAGGGATTGGCTTCCTCAAGGGCTTGGAGGAAGTCTTCCCGGGTCTGGGCATCGGCTTGGAGGACCAAGCTCACACTACCGTCTGCTTCATTTTTTACCGAGCCGCCTAAGTCCCACTGGCGGGCTAATTGGCTGCAATGGAAGCGGAAGCCGACCCCTTGGACCCGGCCGCTGATACGAAGTTTACTGGTTAACATCTTCTAACCTCCTTTCTTTAATCATAGCATGCTTCCTGTGCGAGGGGGAATAGGAGAGACGGAAAACTTTCTTGCTAGAATTAATCCTGGCTCAGAGGCTGCGTAAAGCTTCAAAATTGTATATAATATATGGTGTACCATCGTCGAAGCGACGACTTTAGAAAGGATGTTGTCAGAAGTCAATGGCAAAAAGAAGAAGGAAAAAAACAAAAAAACGTCCATTTAAACGTGAAGCCATTGCGCTGGGGCTTCTCGTGCTTACTTTATTCGGTATCTTCCGCTTAGGCTTTGTGGGCCGGCTCCTAGCCCAGCTTATGCGCTTGTTGGTCGGCGAACTCTATTTGCCTGTATTTGTCGGCCTGGCTTTGGCTATGGCTTGGCTGATCGTAAGCGGTAAGGGCCTAGAAGTGCGCAACCGCCTAGCCCAAGCCTGTCTCTGGCTCCTTCCCTTGTTAGCTCTTATCCTACATTCCTGGTATTTCTCAGCCTTTGCTGCCCAGGGCCAGTCTTTGATTAATGTGACTTGGGCTCTGGGAACGGAGGCTCTAAGCCAGGACAGCTTCAGTCAGAGCCTAGGGGGCGGGATGCTCGGCGCCCTGCTCTACACGGTCTCTTACTTCACCCTGGGCCAGATCGGCACTTATGTCTTGATTTTCATTGCCATCTTGGTCTTGCTCTGCTATGTGATGAATATTACTTGGCAGGAATTTTTGGAAGGCATCCAGATGCTGTGGAGTGTCTTTACAGACTGGTTTTCCCGCTTCCTAGCCGACAGCAAGGAAAGCCTACAGAAGCAGTCTGAAAGGCGGCAGACCAAGGCCCAGACAGAGGCCAAGCAAAGGAGCGACAAGCCAGCTAAGAACCGCATCCGCCCGAAAAAAGACCGTGCCGACCAAGCGACCCAGCCGGCAAGTCGGGAACCAGTAGAAATTGTCGGCCTGTCTTCTCCTAAAGACCAGGAATCTAAGGCAAGAAGCAAGCCCGCCAAACAGGAAGCTGGGGGCCAAAGTCCCGCTCCCCCTCAAAACATTCCCCTAAAGTTCGACTTTGAGGAGGAAGAAGAGGATGACCATGAGGACTTGAACCACATGCAGATGGAAGCAGAGGAGGAGAACCCCAATTACCGCTTGCCCCAGCCCGAGCTCTTGAATGACCGTGAAGAGACGGACCAATCTGGTGAGTACAGTGTCATCCAGCACAATATTGAGAAGCTAGAAGAAACCTTTGAGAGCTTCAATGTCGACGCCAAGGTGGTCAAAGCCAATCTTGGCCCTGCTGTCACCAAGTTTGAAATCCAGCCGGCTATTGGGACAAAGGTAAGTAAGATTACCAATTTGGCTGACGATATTGCCTTGGCTTTAGCAGCTAAGGATATTCGGATTGAAGCCCCAATTCCAGGCAAATCAGCAATCGGGATTGAAGTGCCTAACCAACAAGTCAGTCTGGTTTCCTTGCGTGATAGCCTGGAGCATGCGCCGAAGTCTTCCAAGCTCTTGGAAGTGCCCTTGGGACGGAGCATTGCCGGTTCAATCCAGATGGCGGACCTGGCTAAGATGCCCCACCTCTTGGTCGCTGGCTCTACCGGGTCAGGGAAGTCGGTCTGTATCAACGGGGTGATCATCTCCATCTTGATGAAGGCCAAACCCCATGAAGTTAAATTAATGATGATCGACCCTAAGAAGGTGGAATTGAATGTGTATAATGGGATCCCCCACCTCCTGACCCCAGTGGTAACCAACCCCCGCAAGGCAGCCCAGGCCCTCAATAAGATTGTGGCTGAGATGGAGCGGCGCTATGAACTTTTTGCCGAAACAGGGGCCCGCAATATGAAGGGCTATAACCAACACATTCGCGAAAAGAACCGGGAAGAGGGGACTGAGGACCCCTGCCTGCCCTATATTGTTGTGATTGTCGATGAGCTGGCTGACCTGATGATGGTCGCTTCCAAGGAAGTTGAAGCAGCGATTATCCGCCTAGCTCAGATGGCCCGGGCGGCAGGTATCCATATGATCCTCGCCACGCAAAGGCCTTCTGTGGATGTCATCACAGGGATTATCAAGGCTAATGTGCCCTCGCGGATTGCCTTCGCTGTGTCGAGCGGGACCGATTCGCGGACCATTATTGACCAGAACGGGGCGGAGAAGTTGCTAGGACGCGGGGACATGCTCTTTATGCCCATGGGTGAAGGTAAGCCGATCCGGGTCCAAGGGGCCTTTATTGATGATGATGAAGTGGAACGCGTCGTTGACTTTGTTAAGTCCCAGCAAGAAGCCAATTATGTGGAAGCCATGATGCCAAGTGAGCCTAGCGAAGATAATCCGGCTGATGAGCTCGATGAGATGTGGCCGGAAGCCCTGGAATTTGTCAAGACTCGGGAAACGGTCTCGACGTCTATGATGCAGCGCCGTTTCCGCATCGGTTATAACCGGGCGGCCCGGCTCATTGATGATATGGAACAGCGCGGGATCGTGGGTCCAGCTAATGGGTCGAAGCCGAGGATTGTGAATATATCCGAAAGCAGTGAAGCGCCTTCGGAAGCTGATTAAAGGAGATAAGCCATGAATTTACCCAATAAATTAACTATATTTCGTATTCTATTGATTCCCGTATTCCTGGTCTTAGTGGAATTGCCCTTGGACTGGGGAACTTGGCATTTTTTAGGCAGTCAGATTGACCCGCATTTGTTTCTAGCGGCCCTGGTCTTTATCTTCGCCAGTTTTACCGACTGGCTGGACGGCTACATTGCCCGCCGTGACCATTTAATTACCAATTTCGGTAAGTTTGCCGATCCCATTGCAGACAAGATGCTGGTCGCTACGGCCCTGATTGAGCTGGTGAGCCTGGGGAGAGCGCCTGGCTGGGTAGTCAGTCTCATCTTGATGCGGGAACTGGCAGTATCTGGCCTGCGTTTGATCTTGGTCCAGGAAGGGGAGGTGATGGCGGCGAAATTTATCGGTAAGGTGAAAACCATGACCCAGATGTTCTCTGTGATCTTCCTCTTGGTTGATGATGCGCCCTTTGGCTTCTTACCTTTCTCCCTAGGCCAGGTCTTACTCTATCTTGCCCTCTTCTTTACCCTCTACTCAGGCTTTGACTATTTCGTAAAGAACAAAAAAGTATTTAGCGATGGCCTCTAAGCCTTCCCTATAAAAAATAAAAAGTGATTAGGTCAAGCTCCTAGTCACTTTTTTATCCCTTGAGGTCGTTTAAGCTAAGCTTATTAAGAAAATTTGTTAGAATAAAAGTGAATTTTTAAATCGATGGTTTATATATGATTGAGGAGGAAAAAAATGAAAGCGGAAATTATTGCCATTGGGACCGAAATTTTAATGGGACAAATTGTTAATACCAATGCCCAATTTTTGGCCCAGCAGCTGACCGAACTGGGGGTGGGACACTATATCCAAACGGCGATTGGTGACAATCCGGACCGCTTGGCAGCCGTTACCAAGCAGGCTGAAGAGCGGTCAGATATTATTATTTATTGTGGCGGTATCGGCCCTACCCGTGATGACTTGACCAAGCAAGCCCTGTCTGCTTACTTGGACGAGCCCTTGGTCTATGATGAAGCCAACCTAGACCGGGTCCGTCAAGACTTTAGCCGACGCCAGGCGCCTATGTCGGACTTGAACAAGCGGATGTCCTTGTATTTTAGCGGGGGGAGAAGCCTCAAGAACCCTGTTGGCCAAGCTGTGGGCACAGCCCTCCTCAAAGCGGGCAAGCTCTACCTGGTGCTGCCTGGTTTTCCTAAGGAGATGCGGGCGATGTTCCTGGAAGAGGCCAAGCCCTTACTTGTAGACTTTACTGCTGGGGAGAGGCGGCAAGTCCTGAGCTCACGGTATTTGAATTACTATGGTTTAGGTGAATCGCAACTGGCGGAGCTCTTGGATGACCTCATTCAAAAGCAGGCAAATCCTACGATTGGGACCTATTCCAAGAACAATGTCCTCACCCTGCGCTTGACTGCTAGCGGTCCCGATGAGTCAACAACCGAGGCCTTATTAGATGACCTAGAAGCAGCAATCAACGACCGGATCGGGGCCTATTACTATGGCCAAGGTCTGGATTATATGCCCAGCCAGGCCTTGGTCCAAGCGCTCAAGGACCACCAGCAAAGCCTATCCCTTGCTGAGAGCCTGACCGGCGGCATGGCGGCAGCAGCGATTGTGGATAGCCCGGGTGCCTCTGAAATCTTTGAAGGGGGCGTGGTGACTTATAGCCTCCAAGCCAAGCGTGATGTCCTGGGTGTGCCCGCAGAGCTCTTAGAGAAAGAGGGAATGGTCAGCCAAGCCTGTGCCCAGGCCATGGCTGAGAAATGCCGCCAGCTCTTCCAAACAGACTATGCCTTAAGCTTTACGGGGGTTGCCGGTCCCGACCAAATGGAAGGCCAGGACGTGGGAACCGTCTTTATCGGTCTAGCGGGGCCTGGGGGCTGCCAAGTCCACCGCCTTCATTTGTCCGGTCAACGTGAGAATATCCGCCGGTCTGCGGTTCACGCCGCCTGCCTCGCCCTGATTAAGCACTTAGATTAGAACAACTGTTCGCTTTTTGCTTGCTATTTGAGCAGAAGCCCGCTACAATATAGCTAGAGTAAATGTACGACAAGGAGGAAGTACTGTGAGTAAATCCAACAACGATTCCAACCGTCAAAAAGCCCTTGACGAAGCCCTCAAAAAAATCGAAAGAAATTTTGGTAAAGGGGCCATTATGAAGTTAGGTGACACCGCCGACCAGAGAATTTCAACCGTGCCGAGCGGGTCCTTGACCCTAGACATCGCCTTAGGAGTGGGCGGTTATCCTCGGGGCCGGATTGTCGAAGTCTACGGCCCAGAATCTTCAGGGAAAACAACCGTTGCCCTGCACGCTGTGGCTGAAGTCCAAAAACGTGGAGGTATTGCGGCCTTTATCGATGCGGAGAATGCCTTGGATCCTGAATATGCCAAGCACTTGGGGGTAAATATTGATGAATTACTCCTGTCTCAACCGGATACGGGTGAACAGGGTCTGGAGATTGCCGATGCCTTGATTTCATCTGGGGCCATCGATATTGTTGTCGTTGACTCCGTGGCCGCACTCGTACCGCGGGCTGAAATTGAAGGGGAGATGGGGGATGCCCATGTGGGACTCCAAGCCCGTCTCATGTCCCAAGCCCTGCGTAAATTATCAGGGACGATTAATAAGACCAAGACCATTGCCATCTTTATCAACCAGATTCGCGAGAAGGTAGGGGTCATGTTCGGTAACCCTGAAACAACACCAGGCGGACGGGCTCTGAAGTTCTATTCCACCATCCGCTTAGAAGTCCGTCGCGGCGAACAATTGAAAGCCGCCGGGGACGTGATCGGTAACCGAACTAAGATTAAAATTGTCAAGAATAAGGTAGCCCCACCTTTCCGGGTGGCAGAGGTCGACATCATGTACGGCCAAGGAATTTCCCAAGCTGGCGAATTGGTTGACCTAGCGGCTGACCTGGATATTATCCAAAAATCTGGCTCTTGGTATTCTTACGGCGAAGACCGGATCGGTCAGGGCCGGGAGAATGCTAAGAATTTCTTGCTTGAAAATCCTGACATCTTCCAAACAATTGACCAGCAAGTCCGGGCCCATTACGGCTTCGGCGCTGAAGCTTCAGAAGCTGACTCAGAGCAAGAAGAAGCTAGTGGCCAAGCGGCTTTAGATGTTGACGACGAAAGCAGCAAAGAATAAGCGACGAAACGTCTGGGTCCAAGAGCCTGGGCGTTTTTGCTTGGTCAAGGCTAAGTCAAAGAATAATTGACAGATTAGAAACAAAAATATACAATATATATTAGGTGTAAAAGTTTACACTGAGTAAAAATATTTAAAGTATTTAAGACTACAATTAAATAGAAACGGAGGTGAACTATGCAGTTTACAGGAATAGCCTTCGTTATCGTTGCTTTAATTGTTGGCCTTTTAGTCGGGAACTATGTTGGAGACAAGAGACGCAAAGAACGGATGGAAGCCGAATTAGCTGAAGCCGAACGCTCAGCCCAGGATATCCTCCGCCGTGCGGAACGTGAAGCCAAATCCCAACATAAAGAAATGATTGTCGAAGCGAAGGAAGAAGCCCAAACTTATCGAACGGAAGCTGAAAAAGATTTAAAAGCTGATCGTGATGAACTTAAACAACGTGAGAATCGTCTCAACCAGCGGGAAGAAAGTTTAACCCGCCGCGAAAGCTCGCTCAATAATAAAGAGGATCAGCTGAACTCCAAAGAACAATCCTTGCGTGACCGCATGACCAATCTTGAAGAGAAAGAAGCCCATGCGGACCAATTGATCCAAGAACGTGAAGAAGAAGTTCAACGAGTATCAGGTTTAAGCCAAGAAGATGCCAAAAACTTGATTTTATCTGAAACAGAACGTGAATTAAGCAATGAAGTTGCGATTAAAATTCGTGATGCGGAACAGGAAGCCCGTGAAAAAGCTGATAAGATCGCCAAATCGATTATCCTTCAAGCCATTGAAACCAGTGGGGCGGATACTGTATCTGAAAGTTCAGTAACAGTTGTCCACTTACCTAATGATGATATGAAGGGTCGGATTATCGGTAAAGAAGGGCGGAACATCAAGACACTGGAATCCTTGACGGGGATTGACTTAATCGTTGATGATACCCCAGAAGCCGTCGTCTTGAGTGGTTTTGACCCAGTTCGCCGAGAAATTGCTAAGATTGCCCTTGATGCACTGATTGCAGATGGCCGCATCCATCCTGCTCGAATTGAAGAAGCAGTGGAAAAAGCCCGCAAAGAAATGGATACCCGTATCCGAACCATTGGGGAGGATACTGTCTTTGACTTAGGGATCCATGACATGCACCCTGACCTGATTAAGTTGGTCGGGCGCTTGAATTATCGGACCAGTTATGGGCAAAGTGTCCTAAGCCACAGTATTGAAGTGGCTAAATTAGCCGGAACCCTGGCTGGGGAACTCGGCTTGGATGAAGCCTGTGCCAAGCGTGCCGGTCTCTTGCATGATATCGGCAAGGCCGTGGACCATGAAATTGAAGGGACCCACGTTGAGATAGGGGTCGAACTGGCCCAACGTTACCATGAAAGTGACTTAGTAATCAATGCGATTGCTAGTCACCATGGCGATGTTGAAGCTGTTTCACCAATCTCAGTCCTCGTTGCTGTGGCAGATGCCTTATCGGCAGCGCGACCAGGCGCTCGGTCGGAATCGCTGGAAAATTATATCCAGCGCTTGCGTAGCTTGGAAGATATTGCCAACCGTGTTGATGGTGTCAGCAAGTCCTATGCCATTCAAGCAGGTCGTGAAATCCGCGTGATGGTCCAACCTGACCAAGTGGATGACCTTGCAGCAGTGAAACTTTCACATGACTTAGCGAAGCAAATCGAAAAAGAACTTGACTATCCAGGTCAAATTAAAGTAACGGTAATCCGTGAAAAGCGTGCCGTAGACTACGCACGTTAGGTTGTATTACCCCTTAATTTGCAGCAAAAAGAGCTTGGGATTTTCCAAGCTCTTTTTCAATTTTTATATTGGATTGATTTAATAAATTATGATAGTGGGGTATCCCTTTCTGGGCGCCTTTGCTTACACCCTTTAGTTGGGTTCGGTCGCGCAGCTTCCTTGTCACTTCACAAGTCTCCGCCGCAGTCTGGTAGACTGCTCTGGTGACTTGCTCCAGTGAAAGGAAGCTAACCGCGCACCCTTACACCCTTTAGTCGGGTTCAGGCTAGGCAGAAATAGCTCCTCTTCACAAAAGGCCGTCGAAGGCTTTCAGCCTTCTCTGGTCTTTTGCTCCAGAGGTCTATTTCTCCCGCTAGCCCTCACACCCTGTGTAGTCGGGTTCGAGGATGCAGAAAGGGCTCCTCTTCGCAAAAGGCTGCCGAAGCTCTCCGAGCTTCTCTAGCCTTTTACTCCAGAGGTCCCTTTCTCCCGCATCCTCTCGCACCCTCACACCCTTAACCTTCTGCTTCTTCCATTTCAGCGGTCAGGTTGTTGTAGTCAATATCGTTGTCCATAAAGTCGGCATAGTTTGTCGCAAAATGTTGTTCCAAGCTTTCGATGGTTTGGATTTGGACCTTGGCATCGGTCACAATATAGTCGAGAATGTGGCCGCCAAAATCACGGGCATCATTAATGAAATGGCAGTGGAAACCGCCCTTGGCTACGCCATCATACAGGTAGGGCGTATAGATACCAACTGCTGTTCCCATGACATCGTAGCGTTCAAACTCCGGTTGGACCCGGGTGGCCTCGACTAAGCGAGGATAAGGTTTCTCTTGCTTGGGCACGGCACGGGTATGGACATAGTCAAAGTGGCCGTCAATCCGAATGACAGAGAAGACATTGCGGCTTTGGACCATTTGCCCAATTTCTGTCCGCATCTTCTTAAGCGTGGTTGGTCGCTTAATCTCTTCGAAAGCATTGGGTTCAAAAAAAGTCACCGCAGCATAGGGACTCGTCAGCTCTTCTTCAACCTCGACCACTTGCCCAGAGGATTGGATCTGGTAGGCCTGGCCGTCGACCATGATGAATTCACCATCGAAGGCATGGAAGGTGCCTAGGCCGGTATCGCCATGCTCGAGGAGCTCGCCGAAGCGGATGCTGCCGTCAAAGAGCCCCGCCATCAAATCACCGAGGCTCTGGTGTTGGAATAATTTAGACATATAGACTCCTTTCATTAAATGGGGCGGAAGCCAGAGAAGACGAGTTTCTTGTAGCCTAAGAAGCGGAAGAGGCCAATCTCCCAGTCGCCCCGGTCAGAGAGACGGATGGACCGGTGGAGGAAGATGGTGACGGGCCCCGCTTGATAGCTCTTATAGTTTTCCGGATGGTCGGGCTGGCCGCGCTTGACCTCTGGCTCGAAGTTACTGGCTTCACAGCAAGAATTGAATACAGACTGGGGGTATTCCACCCGTAAAGCACGGATCCCCTCAGCTTCTAAATAAGCTTGGGCTGGCTTGGAAATCATCGCATCCTCCTTTATTTTCCTTAGTCATTTAGGCTTATTTTAGCACAAGGGACGAAGCCATGGCAAAAAAATGGAGGCCCAGAAGTCTTATTCTAGGGCCCCGTAAATTTTGTCTATTTGTTGAGGAAGCTAGTGCTTAAAATTTAATATCAATGGCTTGGGTTTTAATCATTGGATCCACGGCAGCTACATCCATCGTCCTAGCAGTGGTCATTTGTAAGGAAAAGCCCTCAAAGTCTTCAGTTGCTAGGACAACTCGCATGACTTGGTCAGAAGGATTTTCAATTCTCCCACTTTTGTTAGTTCTTCAGGCTTGTTTTCTTTACTTTCTTCCTGCCTGGCGCTTTCTTAGCTTGATCTCCACAAGAAAAAATTTTACTTTTCTTGTGCAAAAGATTTGCTTTTTTTTTTGGCTCATATGTTGAAATAAAAGTGCAAAAGCTGACTTGTTTAATGTTTAACTTATAGTCATTACTCGGAAAATATAAAGGAAGAGTGATTGAAATGCCTCATCGTCTACTACACTTCTTATATGTACTCTTCGTGGCTTTTGTAACCTTAGCATGGTTCTATTTCTGTAAACACCTAACTTTAAAAGGCTTTTGGTCACAGTTCTTCAAAGTAAGAGATGACGATGATAATGACTCTGACGATTAAGTGGCCTTGTCTTCTTTTGATAGGGATAGTTGGATTAGATGGATGAAAACAAAAGCAGCCTGGCAGATTGACCTGCTGGGCTGCTTTTTTATGGATTCTATTGATCTCTTAATTTAGCTAGCTAAATTAAAAAAAGTTATAGAAATTCGAGTAAAAACTAGCTCTTATTAGACCTTACGAGCCTTTAGTAAGTGCGACAAAGGCTGACAAATCAACACTGGTCTTTATTAGCCCTCACTAGCTTTCACAAAAAGGAGACGAAGGGATTCGAACCCTCGTGCCGGTAGTCACCGACAAGTTGATTTCGAGTCAACCGCGTTATGACCTCTTCGCTACGTCTCCATAGAATAAGTACAAGAATTATCTTAACTCGAATTGCTTAGAAATTCAAGGGGAAATTGTAATGGGTATGGTGAGCAGTGCGCTTTTCCCAAAATAGTCTGGCACCTGCCTAGGCGGCCTGGAAGGATTTGTGTTAAAATGGGAAGATGAATCGTTCAGCCAAGCCCGTTCTCGCTTGGAAATCACAGACTAGATATAGATACAAGCAAAGGAGTGCAAGATGGTTCAAAAGAAGAAAACGCCTATGATGGAGCAGTATGATGCCATGAAGGCGAAGTATCCCGATGCCTTTCTCTTTTTTAGGCTGGGAGATTTTTATGAATTATTTAATGAGGATGCCTTGAAGGCGGCCCAGCTCTTAGAGATTACCTTGACCAGTCGCAATAAGAATGCGGAAGATCCGATTCCGATGTGTGGCGTTCCCTACCATGCGGCGGGGGACTATATCCGCCAACTGATTCGTTTGGGCTATAAGGTAGCCATTGCTGAGCAGATGGAAGATCCCAAGCAGGCCAAGGGGATGGTCCGCCGGGAAGTGATCCGCTTGATTACACCTGGGACCTACCTGGAAGAAGGGGGCCAGCAGACCAATAATTATATTTGTTCTCTGATTAAGACGCACTCGGCCTATGCTTTAGCCCACAGTGACCTGGGGACAGGGGAGCTGCAGGTCACCCAGCTGAACAATTTGGAGGGCCTCTTGACTGAATTTGCCCAGCTCCAGCCCAGCGAATTGGTAGTTGAGGCAGAGCCGGAGTCAGAGCTCTTAGACAAGCTAGAGCGCCTGGCTTCCTTTACCCTGTCTGTTTATGCGCCGGACCCAGCATCTATCGAAGACCAGGGCCATTTACTGGCCGCGATTGAAGCTGAGGATGAGCGCACCGCCTTGAGCTTGCTTCTGGCCTATGTCCAAGCGACCCAGTTCCAGATGGTGGACCACTGGCAGGCGGCCCAGCACTATGAAGTGGACCATTACCTGCACTTGGACCACTATGCCAAGCGTAACTTGGAATTAACAGAATCGATTCGGACCCGCCAACAGGCCAATAGTCTCTTAGCCTTCCTCAACCAGACGCGGACAGCCATGGGCGGCCGGCTCTTGCGTCAGTGGCTCGACCGGCCCTTAATTATTGCCAAAGATATTGAACGTCGGCAGGATTGTGTGGCTGATCTCATGGACCAGTATTTTGTTCGCTTAGAGATCCAAGAACAGCTCAAGGGAGTTTATGATCTGGAGCGCTTGGTGGCTAAGATTTCTATGGGCAGTGTCAATGCCCGTGAACTTCTCCAGCTCAAGCAATCTTTAAGCAAGGTGCCAGCCCTTGTCCATAATCTTCAAATTTTATTGGGAGAGGATGAAAGCCGTCAAGCCCACTGGCAGCCGGTCTTAGAGAGCCTCACCGCCTTGCCGGAAGTGGTCGACTTGATCGACCGGGCCATTGATCCTGACGCCAATGTTCAGATTACAGAAGGTAATATTATTCGCGACGGCTTCAATGACCAACTTGACCACTACCGGGATGCCATGCGCCACGGTAAGGCCTGGATCGCCCAGCTCCAGGCGGACGAGCGCAAGCGGACAGGGATCAAGTCGCTCAAGGTCGGTTACAATAAGGTCTTCGGATACTATATCGAGGTCACCAAGGCCAACCTCCAGCTCCTGGATGCCCTGGAGGAGAATAATTACGAACGCAAGCAGACCCTGGCCAATGCGGAACGCTTTATCACGCCTGAATTAAAGGAGATGGAAAGAACGCTCTTGGAAGCGGAAGATAAGTCCATCGATTTGGAATACCAACTGTTTATCCAGGTGAGAGACCAGGTCAAAGGCTGCAAGCAGGACCTCCAGGCTCTGGCTAAGTCGGTAGCTAGCCTGGACGTCTTGCAGAGCTTTGCCCAGATCAGTGAGGACCATCAATTCGTCCGCCCCGAAATTTCACTGGAAGACCGCAACTTGGAGATTATCGACAGCCGCCACCCCGTCGTGGAAGCGGTCATTGGCAAGGACCAATTTGTGCCTAATTCGATTGTGATGGATGAGGCCACCAATGTCTTGCTGATTACAGGGCCCAATATGTCCGGGAAGTCGACCTATATGCGGCAGCTCGCCCTGATTGTCATCATGGCCCAGATGGGATCTTATGTTCCTGCTAAGTCAGCTAAGATGCCGATTTTTGACCAAATCTTTACCCGGATCGGGGCAGCGGATGACTTAATTTCAGGCCAATCCACCTTTATGGTTGAGATGTTGGAAGCTAACCAAGCTATCCAGTATGCGACAGACCGCAGCCTTCTTCTCTTCGATGAGATTGGCCGGGGAACCTCGACTTATGATGGGATTGCCTTAGCCCAGGCCATCTTGGAATACCTTCATGACCACTTAGAGGCCAAGCTGCTCTTCTCCACCCACTACCATGAGCTAACCAGCCTGGAAGATCGTTTGCCTGGCCTGCGCAATATCCATGTGGGGGCCAGTGAGAAGGATGGGGAACTCGTCTTCCTCCATAAGATTTTCCCTGGACCAGCTGACCGGAGTTATGGGATCCATGTGGCTAAGTTGGCTGGTATGCCAGCCAGTCTATTGGCGAATGCCAAGCAGATTCTAAAAGAACTCCAGGAAGGTCAGGCAGGCGAGCAAACGGGACAATTGAGCCTCTTCAGTGTAGCCGAGACTCGTCCAGCCCCCGAAGATCCCAAAGCGACCTGGGTGATGGACCAGTTGGACCAGGTAGATATTAACGAAACAAGCCCCATCCAGGCTTTTGAAATTTTGCGTAAGCTTCTGGCGAAAGTGGAAGGAGACGATTAAGCATGGGAATCCAACTCTTACCGAGTCAGGTGGCTGACCAGATTGCAGCAGGGGAAGTGGTCGAACGTCCGGCTTCCGTTGTCAAGGAATTGGTAGAGAATGCCATCGATGGCCAGGCCACAGAGATTGAAATTCGCGTGGAAGAGGCCGGCTTACGGAGTATCCAAGTGATTGATGACGGGATTGGAATTGCTGCAAAGGAAGTGGACCTGGCCTTTAAACGCCATGCCACGTCTAAGATCCATCAGAGCCAGGATTTATTCCGTATCCATTCGCTGGGCTTTCGCGGGGAGGCCCTTCCTAGTATTGCCTCCGTTTCCGAGATGACCCTGGAGACCTCAGATGGTGAGACGGGGTCTTGGGTCTACTTGCAGGCAGGGGAAGTGGTAGACCGGCGGGAGAGCCACCTCCGTCAGGGGACCTCTGTCTTAGTAGAAAACCTCTTCTACAATACGCCGGCACGCTTGAAGTATATTAAGAGCCTGCCTACTGAACTCTCCCATATTTCCAATATCATTAACCGCCAGGCCTTGGGGCACCCCCAGATTCGTTTCCGCTATTTTAATGAAGACAAGCTGGTCTTCGAGACTAATGGGAAGGGGCGACTCCAGGAAGTCTTGGCGGCGGTTTATGGCTTCAAGCAAGCCCGGGAGATGTATCCCTTGGAGGCCGAGAGCTTGGACTTTAACTTGGCGGGCTATGTGTCACCGCCGACCTTGACCCGGGCCAGTAAGAATTATATCTCGCTCTATCTGAATGGCCGCTATATCCGGAACTACAAGCTGAACCAAGCGGTGATTGATGGCTACCGGGAGAAGCTGATGATTGGGCGCTATCCGATTGCCGTGATCCATATCGAAGCCGACCCCCAGCTCCTCGATGTCAATGTCCACCCCACCAAGATGGAGGTGCGAATCTCCAAGGAGGACGTCCTCTATGACTTAATCAGAGAGAGCTTGGACCATATCTTCCAACCCCTCCAGCGGATTCCAGAGGCGGACCAGCCCCTCCAATATACTGAAGAGTTGAAGCCAGAAACTTTCCGCTTGGAGGAGACTTATGAGCAGGGTGAACTTCCCTTGTCCAGCTCGCAAAAGCCAAGCCAGCGTCGTGGTGACATTGAGCCAGCCAGCCGACCGATACGAGGGGCTAGTCATTCGGAGGAAGAAGCGCTTCAGCCAGCTAAGCAAGTTCTTAAGTCCGAAGCAGCTGAAAGCAAGGCCCAACCGGCTTCTTCAGAAACCGTTCAAGCCTCGATTGAGGAGCGGCAACATAAGCACAGTGAGCAAGAAGTCTGGCGGGATGTGGACCGGATTACACGGATCGATGCGGACCAGTCTGACCAATCCCCGCGCTTCCCTGACCTGGACTATATCGGCCAATTGCACGGGACTTACCTGCTGGCTTCCGATGCCAGTGGCATGTACCTGCTGGACCAGCACGCCATGCAGGAGCGGATCAAATATGAATACTACCGGGACCATATTGGCTCTTACGGAACGGCCATGCAGGAGTTGTTGATTCCTGAGCTCTTTGAATTTACCCAGGATGAGATGCTTGAAATCCAACCCCTCCTGCCTAAATTAAAGGAGATGCAGCTCGACTTCGAGCTATTTGGTAGCCGCACCTTGCAGTTGTCGGCCCATCCCATTTGGATTCGATCGGACCAGGTCCATGAGACGGTGGAGGAATTGATCCAATTGGCCTTGACCGATAAGTCAGCCAGTGTGAGCAAGTTCCGTCAAGCGACCGCTATTATGATGAGCTGCAAGCTGTCCATTAAGGCCAACCACTACTTATCCGATGACCAGGCCAAGCAACTCATTGCAGACCTGAGCCAGTGTCAGAATCCCTTTAACTGTGCCCATGGGCGCCCTGTCTTGATCCATTACTCGACCTATGAGATTGAGCGCTTGTTCAAGCGCATCCAGGATAGCCGCTAGACTCGGGCACAAACGTTCGCATTCTACAAGCTTTATGTTAGAATAAAAGAGAAAGAGACTTAAAGGAGTGACCAAAATGGACCAAGCAAATAAAGAAAAACGTTTGAAAGAATTAGATGATATCCAATACCGGGTGACCCAAGAGAGTGGAACAGAAGCCCCTTTCTCAGGAAAGTATGATGACCACTATGAGAAGGGAATCTATGTGGATATTGTAGACGGAAGTCCGCTCTTCGCATCAACGACTAAATTTAATGCAGGATGCGGCTGGCCTTCTTTCTCCAAGCCTTTAATTGAGGAAGAAATTAAGGAAAATACCGATACCAGCCACGGCATGGTGCGGACAGAAGTGCGTAGCCAAGGGGCAGATTCCCACCTGGGCCATGTCTTTAACGACGGGCCGAAAGACCAAGGGGGCCTGCGCTATTGTATCAACTCAGCAGCCTTAGACTTCATTCCTTATGAAGAAATGGATGAAAAAGGCTATGGCGACTATAAGAAGTTTGTAGAATAGGAGCATCCAGCAATGTATGCTTACTTTAAAGGAAAAATTACCAGCATTTTACCGAATGCTGTCGTGATCGAAGTGAATGGGATTGGTTACCAAGTGATTATGGCCAATCCCTATCGCTTTTCTAGTCGACTAGGGCAAGAAGCGACCATCTGGCTCTACCAGTCTGTTAGTCAAGATAGCATCCGCCTCTATGGCTTCAGCGATGAAGCGGAGAGGGACTTATTCTTGCACTTGATTTCAGTGTCTGGGATTGGCCCCCGAAGTGCCTTGTCAATCCTCAGCTTGGGCGACCACCAAGGTTTAGTCCGGGCTATTGACCAGGCGGATAGCCAGTTTCTCACTAAGTTTCCAGGGGTAGGGAAGAAGACGGCCCAGCAGATTATCCTCGACTTGCAGGGCAAATTGACCGGTGCCAGCCAAGGTCAGGACCAGCCAGACCAAGCGGCAACCAGCCAGGCCAATCCCATTGCCCAAGAACTCGAGGAAGCCTTAGACAGCCTAGGCTATGCCAAACGTGATATCCAGCGGGTGGTCAAGCAAATGGACTTTGATCAAGTGGCCACCACTTCGGAAGCCATCCGCCAGGCCTTGCGCTTGATCACGGCTCGCTAGTTGAGAAGAGATAAGACAGGATGAAAGGAGACTTTCGATGGCAGAGCGTATAGTAGATGAGAATAACCAAGGCCTAGATGAGGAACGCTTTGAAGGTTCGCTCCGTCCCCAGTACTTAAGGGATTATATTGGGCAATCTGCCCTCAAGAAAGAACTGGCCGTCTATATCCAAGCCTGCCAGGCCCGCGACGAGTCCTTGGACCATGTCCTCCTCTACGGCCCGCCCGGCTTGGGGAAGACTACCCTGGCCTATGTGCTAGCCAATGAACTGGAGGTCGGTGTCCACACGACGAGTGGGCCGGCTATTGAGAAGACAGGGGACTTGCTGGTCTTATTGAATGAGATGGCCCCCGGCGATATTCTCTTTATTGACGAGATCCACCGCATGCCCCGGGTGGTTGAAGAGATGCTCTATTCCGCCATGGAAGACTTTCGCGTGGACATTATTGTGGGGCAGGATACGGAGGCCCATGCCATCCAATTTGACCTGCCTCCTTTCACCTTAATGGGGGCAACGACCCGGGCGGGGGCACTCTCAGCCCCTCTGCGCGATCGCTTCGGCATTGTCAAGCAATTGCGCTATTACAGCCCCGAAGAGCTCAAAGCCATTGTTCAGCGGACCAGTCAGGTGCTGGCTAGCCCAATCGATGACCAGGCTAGCCAGGAAATCGCCTTGCGGTCAAGGGGGACACCGCGGATAGCTAACCGCTTATTGAAGCGGGTCCGTGACTTTGCCCAGGTCTTTAATGAGGACCAACGTATTGACTTGGCCATCACCCGCAAGGCCTTGGAGGTTTTGGAAGTTGATGACAAAGGCTTGGATGCCGTTGACCGGAAGATCTTAGAAACCATGATTTATTACTACCAAGGAGGGCCGGTGGGTTTATCCACCATTGCAGCCAATATTGCAGAAGACCCCCTCACTGTCGAAGATATGTATGAACCCTACCTGATTCAAAATGGCTTCCTCCAGCGGACACCTAGGGGCCGGATCGTGACCCCCCTAGCCTATAGCCATTTAGGAATTGAAATCGAAAGCACGTAAAAAAGGAAGCGAATGGAATGACTTTAAAAACATCAGACTATGATTATGACCTGCCCGAAGAACTGATTGCCCAGACCCCGACCAAGGACCGCTTAAATTGCCGGCTCTTGACTCTGGATGCCCAGACAGGCAAGTACGCTGACCATGTCTTTGCCGACTTGCTAGATATCTTGGAAGCCGGCGATGTCCTCGTCCTCAATGATACCCGCGTCCTGCCTGCCCGGCTCTTAGGGACCAAGGAAGAAACAGGAGGCCATGCGGAGCTCTTGTTATTAAATAATATAGAAGGGGACCGCTGGGAAGTCCTGGCTAAACCAGCCCGCCGACTCAAGGAGGGAACGGTTATCCAGTTCGGCGACGGTCAACTGAAGGCCAAGGTGGTTAAGGAATTAGACCACGGCGGCCGGGAGATTGACTTTCTCTATGACGGCATCTTTATGGAGATCCTAGAAGCCCTAGGTGAGATGCCCCTGCCCCCTTATATCAAGGAACACTTAGACGATCCAGACCGCTATCAAACCGTTTATGCCAAAGAAAATGGGTCAGCAGCTGCTCCAACGGCGGGCCTGCATTTTACCGAGGACTTCCTAGACCAAGTCCAAGCCAAGGGCGTCGACCTGGCCTATCTGACCCTCCATGTGGGCTTAGGTACCTTCCGACCAGTCAGCGCTGATGACTTGACGGACCATGAGATGCACTCTGAATTCTACCGCCTGGACGAAGCCAATGCAGAGAAGATTAAGGCCGCTAAAAGCGCGGGCAAGCGGGTAGTCGCTGTCGGGACAACCTGTATCCGTACCCTGGAGACTATCGCCCAAAAATTTGACGGTCAGGTCCAAGCTGATTCCGGTTGGACATCTATTTTTATTTATCCCGGCTTTGATTTTAAAGTTGTGGACGCCATTATTACTAACTTCCACTTGCCTAAGTCAACTTTAGTTATGTTGGTGTCTGCTTTTGCGGGCCGCCAGCATGTGCTAGAGGCTTATCAGCACGCTGTAGAAGCCGCTTACCGCTTCTTTAGTTTTGGTGACGCTATGTATATCCAAGGTCCCCAATACCAGGGTGACGATTTGTAATTGATCAACGATTAGGGAAAGGAGAGAGCTTATGTTTGCCCCCCTGCATGTCAATAGTGCCTATACCTTACTCAAGAGCCCCATGTCCCTGGCTGACTATGTCGCTTTAGGCAAAAAATTAGGCTACCAGGCATTGGGCTTGGCCGATGTCAATGTCCTTTATGGCGTCTGCGAATTTTACGACCTCTGCCAGGCAGCTGGGCTTAAGGCTTTGATTGGCTTATCCTTGCAGCTTCCTTCAGAGCTCTTGGGCCAAGGCTTTGAAGAGTATGTGGTCTATGCGAAGAACCAGGCGGGCTACCAGGTCCTCATGCAATTATCCACCCTAGCGAAGACCGAACGCTATGCAGAGGCCTTAGAGCTTCTGCAGACGGCTAATGATGACCTGGTTGTTATCTTATCCGCTGTCTATGGCCCGCATATGGCGCGCCTCAAGCAGAATCAAGACGCTGAAGCTCTGGCCTGGTGCCAGAGCTTTAAAGCACATTTTAAGCGCGATAACCTCTATATCGGGGTAAGTGCCCAGGCCTTTGACCGCTACCACTTGCCGCGGATTAAAGATCTGAGTCAAAGCACAGCTTTGGACCTGGTCGCCTTGCCCTATCTTGCCTATCTGGAGACAGAAGATTACTTCTACCAAGAGCTTCTAGCCGCGATTGACCGCAACCAAGCCTTGGAAGATATTGCCGCAAGCCAGGAGATCCGGGGCCCACACTTTCTCAAGTCAGCAGTAGACTGGCGGGCTGAATATGAGGAAATTGGCTTGGCGGATACGGTAGATCGTTTGGCCGAACTTGTGGATGAGCTTGATGTAGAGATGGTCTACCATAAAGAACTCTTACCGCGCTTCCCTTTAGCAGAAGGGGAGGATGCCCAGTCCTATCTCGGTCGGCAGGCGGCCCGGGGGTTGGCTGAACGGCTGGGTGACCAGCCAGATTTCGAGGCCTACCAAGACCGCTTAGCCTATGAACTCCAAGTCATTCACCGCATGGGCTTCGATGATTATTTCTTAATTGTCTGGGATATTATGCGCTTTGCCCGGGCTTCTAAGATCACGGTTGGACCTGGCCGGGGCTCAGCCGCTGGATCCTTAGTGGCCTATGCGCTCTTCATTACCCATGTCGATCCGATAGCTAATGACCTGCTCTTTGAACGCTTCCTGAATCCCGAGCGCCACAGCATGCCTGATATCGACCTCGACTTCCCTGATAACCGCCGCCAGGAGGTCCTCCACTATGTTTATGAAAAATACGGTGCAGACCATGTGGCACAGATTGCTACCTTTGGAACCTTTGCGGCGCGTAAGGCCCTGCGTGATGTCGGCTCTGCTCTAGGCAAGAACCAGGCAGAAATTAGCACTTGGGCCAATCAAATCCAGGGGCAAGTCAGCCTGTCAGAAGCCTACCAAGGCTCGAAGGACTTCCAGCATTTGCTTAGAGAAACAGAAGACGGCAAGCTCTGGCTCCAGGCAGCGCTCAAGCTTGAAGGCCTACCCCGCCATGTCTCGACCCATGCGGCGGGGGTCTTGATCAGTGACCGACCTCTTGTAGCAGACATCCCCCTCCAGCAGAATGCTAACAATGAGATCCTGCTCTCCCAATTCACGATGGGGGAGGTGGAACGGATTGGACTCTTGAAGATTGACTTCTTAGGATTGATCAACCTGAGTATCCTCCATGATGTGAAAGCCGCAGCCGAGAAGTTGGGCTTCAAGAATTTGGACCAAGCCTTAGCCCAAAAGGATGATCCCGCTGTCTACCGGCTCTTCCAAGAGGCCGACACGCTGGGGGTCTTCCAATTTGAATCGGATGGGATCCGTAATGTCTTGCGCCAGGTGAGTCCTGAATCGATGGAAGACCTAGCGGCCGTCAATGCTCTCTTTCGGCCGGGCCCCATGAAGCAGATTAACCACTTTGCCCGTCGCAAGCATGGCCAGGAAGCCATCAGCTACCCCCATGAGGACCTCGCCCCTATCTTGGAGGGGACTTATGGGGTCATGGTCTACCAAGAACAGGTTATGCAGGTGGCCCAGAAGATTGCGGGCTTTAGCCTGGGACAGGCTGATATCTTGCGCCGGGCCATGGGTAAGAAGCAGCAGGAAGTCCTGGATGGCCTCCATGATCAATTTATTGCTGGCGCCCGGGACCAGGGCTATGCGCCAGCTTTGGCTGAAGAAGTCTATCACTATATCGATGCCTTCGCCAATTACGGCTTCAATCGCTCGCATGCCTTCGCTTATTCCTACCTGGCCTATGACCTGGCCTGGTTTAAGGTCCACTGCCCGGCTGCCTTTTACTACGGCAACCTCCGCCATTCTAGTATCCATGATAGCAAGGGCAAGCAGCTCTTAGCAGAAGCCCGGGCGGCAGGGATTAAGATTCTTTTGCCGAGTGTCAACCGGTCCTTTATGCCCTTGGACCTTGTCGACCAAACTAGCCTGCGACTGGGTCTATCCAATATCAAGAGCCTCAGCCGGCCAGTGAGTCGTGGCATTATCTCGGAGCGCCAATACGGCGGGGCTTACAAGGATTTGATGGACTTTGTCAGCCGCTTGGACCAAGCGGGGGCCCGGGAGAAAGTCTTAACTGCTTTAGCCTTATCGGGCGCCCTCGATGACTTTGGCTATAACCGGCGGACCTTAGTCGAAGATGCCCTGCCTAAATTACTGGACCACCGCAAGCTCTTCGGCCAACAGGACCAGCAGAGTCACTTGGACCTGGGCATGGCGAATGACTACCAGGCTCTCTTTGCCCCAGTGATTGAGGAACAGGAAGAGTATAGTGATTCTGAACTTATTCAACAGGAGATTGACTACCTGGGCCTCTGCCTGAGTGTCGATCCCTATGCGGCCTGGAAAGATTTCTACCGGACGGGCCAAGTTCAGGCGATCAGCGAGCTGAAGCCCAAGCAGACGGTCCAGGTCATCGGTGAAGTGGTCCATGTTAAACGGATTCAAACCAAGAAGGGCCAGCCCATGGCCTTTCTTGAGCTCCAGGATGCTAGCGGAACAGTTAATCTCACCGCTTTTCCCCAGACTTATATTCGTTATGCGGCCTTCTTGCGGGACAAGCAGCAGCTGGCTGTTCGCGGTAAGACAGAAGAGCGCCGGGACCAATTGCAAGTCTTAGTGGACCAGGTCCACCCCCTAGACCAGGCTTACTATCAACAGTTAAAGGATCAGGCCATCAAGCAAGGAAGGGCCGGGGCCTACCACATCGAAGTGGCTAACCAAGCGGCAGCCTCAGAGAAGAAGGCGGCGCTACTGGCTTTGGTCAAGGACCAGCCGGGGATCAGCCCCTTGCACTTTATCTTCAAAGAAGAGGGGACGCATTATTGGTTAGGTCCGCAATTTGCCCTGGCCCACAGCCCCCAGGTCCTCAGCTCCCTAGAAGAGATTTATGGGGGAAAACATGTCATTCTAAGCTAAGAGCTTCTTGAAAAAATAATAAATGGGGCGACATTCTTTGAAAAAAATGTTAAGATAAAAATGTATGAATTAATTTTTTGAAACGAGGTGTCCAAGTGGTTAAACGTATTGGCGTTTTAACAAGTGGTGGTGACGCACCAGGGATGAATGCCGCGATTCGTGCTGTCGTTAGAAAAGCAATCTACGATGGCAATGAAGTTTATGGTATCCGCTATGGCTTTCGTGGACTAGCAGAAGGCGATATCTATCAAATGGGAATTGATGATGTCGGCAACTTGCTGTCGCGCGGAGGGACCATGCTGTACACGGCACGCTATCCTGAATTTGCTGAGAAAGAAGGGCAAGAGAAGGCCATTGCGCAATTGAAGAAATTTAAGATTGATTCTTTGATTGTGATCGGTGGGGACGGTTCCTTCATGGGGGCCAAGGCTCTAAGTGAGCAAGGTTTTCCAACCGTTGGAATCCCAGGTACCATTGATAATGACATTGCCGGGACGGATTTTACCATCGGTTTCGACACAGCCTGTAACACCGTCATTGAAGCGGTCGATAAGATTCGCGACACGGCAACCAGCCATGAGCGTACCTTCATCATTGAAGTGATGGGACGCAATGCAGGAGATATTGCCCTCTGGACGGGGATTTCTTCTGGGGCTGAGAAGGTCATTATTCCTGAAATTGGTTTTGATATGGACCAGGTTGTCTCTGATATCAAGGCAGGTCGGGAACGGGGTAAGAAGCACATTATCATTATCCTCGCTGAAGGCGTGATGTCTGCCAATAAATTCATGGACCAACTCTCGACTTATGGGAACTTCCACAGCCGGGCCACTGTCCTCGGTCATATGCAAAGAGGGGGCGCCCCTTCAGCCCGCGACCGTGTCCTAGCAACCATGTTTGGTTATCGAGCCGTAGAGCTTCTCAACCAAGGCCATTCAGGTATCTGCCTAGGCATCCGTGGCAATGATATTGTCTACGGGGATATTTCCGAAGTCTTGAACCGGGAAAACCACACCCCATTGATGGAATTGTATGAAATTAACGGTGAAATTTCTTATTAAGCCGTCTATAATGTCTAATCGTTCAAAGGATTAAAGCAAAAAGGAGAACAAAAATGCAAAAGAACACAAAAATTGTTTGTACTATCGGCCCAGCTTCTGAGTCAGTTGAAACTTTGGTTCAATTAATGGAAGCGGGCATGAATGTCGCTCGTTTGAACTTCTCACACGGTTCTCATGAAGAACATGAAGCCCGGATTAAGAACATCCGTGAAGCTGCCAAACAAAGTGGTAAACGTGTGGCCCTCTTACTGGACACCAAGGGCCCTGAAATCCGTACCCACAACATGGTAAACCACGAACCTGTTTTACTGGAAAAGGGAACTACGGTTTCTATCTTCTCAACAGAAGTGGAAGGGGACGCGACTAAGTTCTCAATTACTTACCCTCAATTGATCGATGATGTTCATGTGGGCTCCCATATCTTGGTTGATGATGGCCTTGTTGACCTACTTGTCACTGACATTAACAAAGCTGATGGTGAAATCGTGACTGTTGTTGAAAATAGCGGCATCATCAAAGATAAAAAAGGTGTCAATGTGCCAGGCGTTTCCATCAACCTACCTGGGATTACAGATAAAGATGAAGCTGATATTCGCTTCGGTCTGGAACAAGGCATTGACTTTATTGCGGCTTCCTTTGTCCGTAAACCAGAAGACATTCTAGAAATCCGCGAAATTTTAGAAGAAACAGGCAACGAAGATGTTCAAATTCTGCCTAAGATTGAAAACCAAGAAGGCGTGGACAACATCAAAGAAATCATGAACGTTTCAGACGGCTTAATGATTGCCCGCGGGGACTTAGGGGTTGAAATTCCTGTTGAAACTGTTCCAATCGCCCAAAAAGATATGATTGAGCTCTGCAATAGCTTAGGTAAGCCTGTCATTACAGCAACACAAATGCTTGACTCTATGCAACGGAACCCACGTCCAACCCGGGCTGAAGCTTCCGACGTTGCCAATGCAATCTATGACGGGACCGACGCCATTATGTTATCTGGTGAAACAGCAGCTGGGGACTATCCAGTAGAAGCCGTTCAAACCATGAACCGGATTGCCTTAGCAACAGAAGCACAAATCGCAGCCCACACAGATGGTGTCCTACCTAACCATGTGGAACGCGGCGACCATGCCCAATTAGATGTTGCTGAAGCAATCAGCCAATCCGTGGCTTATACCGCAAGCAACTTGGGTATCCGTACCATTGTGGCTGCTACAGACTCCGGTTTCACCGCTAAGATGATCTCTAAATACCGTCCAAATGCGACAATCTTAGCTTTAACCTTCTCAGAAAGTCGTGCGAACAAGCTCATGCTTTCGAGCGGGGTAGAACCTATTGTAGCTGAACGTCCAGCAACAACCGATGATATGATGATCTTAGCTGCTAACCTAGCCAAAGAAAACGGCTATGCCCAAGACGGCGATAAGATCTTAGTAACCGCTGGTGTTCCTGTCGGTGAACGCGGCACGACCAACTTAATGAAGATTCAAATCGTTGGCCGTCAAATTGTTCGTGGCCAAGGTATCGGCGAGAACTCAGCTGTCGGCCATGTGGTCCTAGCTAAAGATGCAGCTGAGGCTAAGGAAAAAGTGACAGCTAACTCAGTTCTAGTAGTGAAGACAACGGACGAATCTTACAATGATGTTATTAGCCAGGCTAAGGCTGTTATCGTTGAAGAAGGCGGCGTGACTAGCCATGCTGCTGTCCTCGGGATCAATACCAATACCCCAGTGATTGTTGGTGCTGAAGGCGCTTGTCAAGAAGTGACAGAAGGCCAATTAGTCACAGTTGATGCCCGTCGCGGTGTGGTTTATGAAGGCGGCGACGCTTAAATTCAGTCAGTTGATTGAGAGAATTTTGCTTGTTGGGTCATCCAATGAGCAAAATTCTTTTTTTTATGGGATCTGGTCGCCCGTCCAAGCTTTAAAATATGCTAGAATAGAAAGCGTATGAGATCGAACACGATTCGACCACAGAAAGAGGTAGACCATGAATAGATATTTAGGAAGCCTGCTGACAGGCATTGTGACCGATGAAAATGACAAATACTTTTTTGTGCAAAAAGATGGCTTAGCTTACCGCTTAGACAAGGACCAGGCCGGTAGTCTCCAAATAGGGGACACGGTCCGCGGTTTTGTCTATGAAAATAGCCGGAAACACTTGTGTATGACCTTGGACCTGCCAGCAATCCGCCAAGGACGCTATGCTTGGGCTGAAGTGATTTCGATTAAGCCTGATCTGGGGGTCTTTTTGGATATTGGCTTGCCCGATAAGGACATCGTCTTGTCCCTGGATGACCTGCCCCAAGAGAAACAGCTCTGGCCCAAAAAAGGGGCCAAGCTCTTTGTCCGTTTGGAAGTGGATAAGAAGGACCGGCTCTGGGCTAAGCTGGCAGATGACCAGGTCTTCCAGCAGATTTCTAAGCGCCTATCCCCCCATACCTCCACTTGGAACAATAAGACGGTCAAGGCTCGGGTCTACCGCTGTAAATTTGTGGGGACCTATCTCTTGACGGAAGACTACTACCAGGCCTACATCCATGAAAGTGAACGTTATGAAGAGCCTAGTCTAGGTGAAGAAGTTAGTGCTCGCGTTATTGGGGTAGGCCAGCACGGAAATTTGAATCTCTCCCTCAAGCCCCAAGCTTATCAAGTGATTGGCGAGGATGCTCAGATGATCCAGGCCATTCTAGAGCGCCAGCCGGACCACTTCCTCCCTTATAATGATAAGAGTCGACCGGAAGATATCCGCCAATTCTTCAACCTATCCAAGGCCCAGTTCAAACGGGCGCTCGGCCATCTTATGAAAGCCGGCCGCTTGCGCCAGGATCCAACAGGGATTTACCTGGTGAACAAAGGGGATGAGGACTAGTGGCGACCGATCAATTTCAAGAACTGAAGGCTTCAGTTCAAGCTTCAGGCTTTAAGCTGACGCCCCAACGTCAGTCTACCCTGCAGGTCTTGATTGAACAGAGTGACCAGTTGCTCAGTGCCGAGCAAATCTACATGTACACCCGAGAAAAGAATGAATCCATTGGCCTAGCCACTGTTTACCGGACTTTAGAGATTTTGACCTCCATCCAGGTAGTCAGTAAGGTCATGGGGTCTGAAGGTTTGGCCTACTATAGTTTGATTAACCGCCAATCCCAGCATGCCCCCCACCACTTAGTCTGTATCCACTGTGGCCGCATAATTGAAATCAATGAAGACTTGCTAGATGCCGTGGAAAAAGAAGTTGAAAAGAACTTCCACTTCAAGGTAACCAACCACCACTTAGTCATCCACGGCCTCTGCCAAGACTGCCAAGAAGGGGACCTGCTCGATGACCAATAAGGAAATTTTAGAAGATTTTCTCTTGACCCTCAAAGTCGAGGAAGGCCTAGCGGACAATACCATCAAGAGCTATGCCAATGATGTCAAGCACCTGGACACCTGGATGCAGGGTCAAAATATCAAGACATACTCCCAACTGCAAGCTGCTGACATCCGACGCTATCTCAAAAGCAAGAGCGACCAGGGGCAAAAAGCAACGACGATCAGCCATTTGATTTCGACCTTGCGCCGGTTTTTTAGCCACCTGCTCTTAAGCGGACAGGTTGACCAGAATCCCATGGAGAAGATTGCCCTACCTAAGAAAAGACAGTCCCTACCGACTGTCTTGACCATGGATGAAGTCGACCGCTTGCTCCAAGCACCTGATATCGGGACGGCCCTGGGTCTCAGGGACCGGGCCATGTTGGAACTCCTCTATGCCTCGGGGCTCCGGGTGAGCGAACTGATCCATCTCAAAGTGACCGATATCCATTCGGAATTAGGTTTCTTGCAGAGCCTGGGCAAGGGGGATAAGGAACGGATTGTACCCCTAGGGGAGGTCGCTGCTGATTGGATCGGCCGCTACCAGGACTATGCCCGGCCCCAATTACTCAAGGCTAAGGAATCAGACCTGCTCTTCTTGAACCACCATGGGGGAGGGATTAGTCGGCAAGGGGTTTGGAAGCGGATCAAGGCCTATGTCCAAGAAGTCGGCATCCAAAAAAATGTCAGCCCCCATACCCTACGCCACTCTTTTGCCACCCATATCCTGGAGAATGGGGCAGATTTACGGGTGGTCCAAGAACTCTTGGGGCACAGTGATATTTCCACCACCCAAATCTATACCCATATCCATGCCCCCCACCTTAAAGAAATTTATGCTAAGGCCTTTCCGCGGTCTTAGGCTTAAAAAATTAAGCAAAAGAAAAGCCTTAAGCTAAGCGTCATAGCTGCTTAGCTTAAGGCTTCTTTTCTATATTTAGATTTAAGGATTGATTTCTAAATTATCTAAGTTAAGGTCTGGTGCGACACTGGCAAAGTCTTTGTCAGTAGAATACTTGAGTTCCTTGGTCTCGCCATTCTTCAGGACGTCAATTTTTTCGCTTTGCTTATCGACTTCCTTGCCCTCTTTGTCGAGGAACTTGATGGTGATGGTAAAGTTCGCTAAGTCAGCACCTGTTGAATTGGATAATTGGCCGCTAATATTGGTTTGGCCGTTGGCATCCTTGCTACCTTGGAAGCTCAATTGGTTGAGGTCTTCTTGGAATTTCTTCAGGATTTCCGTCCGTTCTTCGGCCTTGGCCTTATCTTTTTTGATCTGTTCTCGGTCTAAGGCTAAGTCATCTTCCGAGCCCTCGGGGAGGACATAGCGCTTGTCTTTAGAGAGTTCTTTGAGATAAGCGACCCGTTTGTCATAGTGGTTCAGATAGTTTTCGAGGTCGTCGTAGCCCAATTGGTCGGTATCTAGGGCTTCTAAACAAGCCTTGACTTCTTTGAGGTAGTTTTGAACCGTTTCACCGAGCTTGGGATCTTCGAAATCAGCATTTTCATACTGTTTTAAACCGTTTAACTCCGTTTCAAAGATAGCCTTGAAAGACTTGGTGATGTCATTTTCATTTTCAACCTTCTTCATGGTTTCCGTCCGGTCCTGCCAGGTTGAAGCCAGGTCGGCGAAGAAGGCATCGTCCGTTTTTTGGACTTGGGAACACCCAGCTAGGAAAATAAAAAAGGCTAGGCCGATGATGGATAAGAATTTACGCATTAGGAATAACCTCCACTTCTTTATGTCTTATATTAACAGAAAATACTTTAAAGCGTTAATATTTTACGTTAAATTTCTGCTTTTCCCCAAGCTCTGTTAGAATAGAAGGAGACGAAAGCTCGCTTCACTGAGAAAGGGTGCCATTATGGAAAAAATAGATAAATTACAAAGCTTAATTGATCAGAGCCAGAACTTAGTCTTTTTTGGCGGGGCAGGGGTGTCGACTGAGAGTGGTATTCCTGACTTCCGCTCTTCAGAAGGCCTCTACAGTAAGGACCAAGAGAGGCAGATACCAGCTGAAGAAGTGATCTCCCACCACTACTTCATGGCCCATCCGGAAAGCTTCTTTGACTTCTACTTTGAACACTTGGTCTTCCCTGAAGCCAAGCCTAATCCTGCCCACCGCTACCTCGCAGACTTGGAGGCCAGGGGCAAAGAAGTCACAGTGATTACCCAAAATATTGACGGCCTCCACCAGAAGGCAGGGAGTCAAAAAGTAATTGAATTACACGGCTCGGTATGGCGGAATTATTGTATGGACTGTGGCCAGGCCTATGACTATGAAGACCTGCTTCGTGACGAGTCAGGCATTCCCCGCTGTCAGAAGGACCAGGGCATTGTGCGGCCGGATATTGTTCTCTATGAAGAGAGCCTGGATGCCAGTGCGCTAAGTTCGGCTGTCCGGGCCTTGGGAGAAGCGGACTTGCTGATTATTGCTGGCACTTCCTTAGTGGTTTATCCGGCAGCAGGCTTGATTAATTACTATGCTGGCCAGGACTTGGTCTTAATCAATAAGAGCCCCCTCCAAGTTCCAAAGAAACAATCGCTCACGGTCTTCCAAGACGCAGTGGGCCGGGTCTTTAGTCATTTGGATTAGTTTCGTCAGCGGCTAGAACTTCTTTCTGCCGTTCACGGGACAGGCGCATGATTTCCTGGTAGAGGGCTCGGACACTATCGGCATTGGCCGGGTCCTCCAAGCCCTGGAGCACATGGTCAATCACGGCTTGCTCGCGGTCAGCAACAAAGATGTCAGCCCCTTGAGTGGCTTTGAGCCGGGCAATGGCTTCGCTGACCTTGAGCCGGTCTTCATAGAGGGCAACAATTTTTTGGTCAATTTGGTTGATTTTCTGTCTTTCTTGGTCTAGGGACATGCTTTCACTCCTTTTTTAACTTCATTCATTATAGATAAAATTTGCTGTTCTGACAATTACTAGAACTAGAAAGGCCACAATGAATTTATTATTTGCCATTAACCATTCGTTTCTCTATCAGATGTTAACGACGCTGACTTCGGTTATCGAGAATAGCCAGTCGGAAGTCGAGGCGGTCTATGTTTTGCACAAGGGAAAGCTGGAAGGGGAGGGCCAAGTCCAAAAACTGGCCGCCAAATTTGCCTTTGACCTTCACTTGATCAACATGGACAAGGCGGATTTTAGCCAGGCTCCGGTTTCTAAGCGCTATCCTGAAACGATTTACTACCGGCTTTTAGCCCAGGACTTTTTGCCTGCTGACTTGGACCGTATCCTCTACTTGGATGCGGATATTCTCTGCATCAATGACTTGACCGAGCTCTACCAGTTAGACCTAGGCGATAACCTATACGCGGCAGCTAGCCATTCCCGCTTGACCCGGCTGTCCGATGAATTTAACCGCGTCCGGCTCCAGCGGGAGGATGGCGGGGCCTATTATAATTCGGGGGTGCTCCTGATGAACCTGCCAGCCTTGCGCGACCAAGTCCAGGCAAAAGCTATTTACCAGTACATTGCTTCTCATTACTACCAGCTCTTCTTGCCTGACCAGGATGTTCTCAATGCCCTCTATGGTCACCAGGTCTATGCCTTGCCTGACCAGGTTTACAATTATGATATGCGCTATCAGAAGACTTATGAATTAATTTCTGCCGGGGAATGGGACGACCATTGGGTGATTTCCCATACGGCTCTCTTGCACTTTTGCGGTAAGCGCAAGCCCTGGGATCCTAACGCTAATGATAAATATGCCCTGCTCTACCAGCACTATTGGCAGCGGATGCGTCGGTATTTGAGTGAAGAAGACTTGTAAAAATTGCAAGATCTGTGATAATATGTTAAAGTTTCGTTAATTAAATTTTGACTTTTAGATTGGGAGAGAACATATGCTAACACCATATATTCCAAAGTATAAGAAAGTGGCTATGGGCTTACTCTCTTATATTCCGCGCTTCAAAGACTATGATGAGATGAGTAAGGAAATTGCAAAAGTCGAATCGGGCTACCGGTCGCTCTATCTCTACAAGGACCCATCGTCTGATAATTACCATGCCTTAATTGCCTTTGATGAGGACTTGGAAAGTCAAAGCATTATATTGCGCTATGTGGCCGTCATGCCGTCCTTTAGGGGAGAGGGCTTGGTTTCTCGCATGATAACGGAAGTCAGTGAGCTTTTCCCTCAGCGCAATTTCTCAGCTTCCATTGAGATGTCTGATTTTTTCAAGAAGTGGAATTTAGAGATGCGCCAGGCCAATGCCGATCATTCAACGGAGGAAGTGTCAGACCTTTAAATGGAAGAAAAGAAACAGCTTGAAGCGTATCCAGCCTCTGCCTTGAGGCTGGATTTAGCTAGTTTTGAGGGGCCCTTGGACTTGCTCTTACACTTGATTAAGACTTTAGAAGTCGATATCTTTGATATTCCCATTGTCCTGGTAACTGAACAGTACCTGGCCTATCTAGAGGATATGAAGGAATTGGAATTGGACTTGGCTAGCGAATATTTAGTGATGGCGGCTAGCCTGATTGAGATCAAGTCTAAGATGATGCTTCCCCAGGCCAAAGAAGAAGCTGAAGAGGAAGAAGACCCGCGGGATGACCTGGTCCAACAGTTGCTGACCTACCAGCAATACCAAAATATCAGCCAGCTCTTGGAAGAGAAGCAGGAAGCCCGGCAGTTAGAATATCCTAAGGCAGCTAGCGACCTCTCGCAATGGCAGGTCAAGTTGCCCTTGCCTGAAGGGGCTTTTGACCAAGAGGACTTGCTAGCCGCTCTGCGAAAAATGATGCGCCGCTTAAAGAATCAAGCGCCGCTCGAACGCCAGGTCCAGGCAGAGACTTACACGGTCCAGGAAGCCATGGATGACCTCCTCTCAGCCTGTCCTGAGGGGCGGGTGGTTTCCTTCTATCAAATAATCCTCGAGGGGCCCCTAAGCCGCGAAAGGATAGTGACCCTCTTCTTAGCCGTCTTGCAGCTGGTCAAGCGAGCAGAGATTAGCTTTGCCCAACGGCCAGGCCAGGCTGATATTGAGATCCGACGAAATGAGGTGGGCTGATGACAGCCATGCAAGCTATTGAAAGTTTATTATTTGTTGCAGGCGACCAAGGCTTGGACTTAGAAGAGCTGGCTCACTTGCTCGACTTATCGATTGATCAAACCCGCTATGCTTTGTTGAAGCTGGCTGAGAAGTACCAGTCTGACCAGGAGTCAGCCTTGAACTTATCCTGGGTTAACCAGCGCATCCAATTAGTCACCAAGGCAGAGTTGGCTGAAGTTATTAAAGTCTATGCCCGGTCCCCATTCTCGGTTAAATTATCCCAAGCTGCTCTGGAAACCTTGGCGATTATTGCCTACCAGGCTCCCATCACGCGGATGGAAATTGACGATATCCGAGGGGTTCAATCGTCAGCCATGATCCAAAAACTTCTCCAGCATGACCTGATCGAAGAGATGGGACGTAAAGAGGGGCCAGGCCGTCCCATTATTTATGGGGTGAGTGATTATTTTTACCAATATTTTGGCTTAAGTTCTTTAGACGACTTACCCGACCTAGCCACTGTCCAGCCTGAGGAGCCCGAACAGACCGCCTTATTCGATGCGGGGGACCTGGTTGACTAACGACGGGATACTGAATTTGCTTAAAGGAGATTGACTATGGAAAGATTACAGAAAGTTATTGCACATGCTGGGGTAGCCTCACGCCGGCAAGCAGAAAAATTGATTACAGCTGGCCGGGTCAAGGTGAACGGTGAGACCGTGGTTGAATTAGGAACCGAGGTGTCCCGCCATGACCGCGTAGAAGTCGATGAGGTTCCTATCTACAAAGAAGAACCCAAGTACTTTGTCCTCAACAAGCCAACGGGCGTGATTTCAGCGGTAGAAGATGATCGTGGCCGTCCTTGCGTCACGGATTACTTTCCTGAGGTGGAAGAACGGATTTATCCCATCGGCCGTCTAGACTACAATACGAGCGGGCTCTTACTGTTAACCAATGACGGGGAGTTCGCGAATCTCTTGATGCATCCTAGCCATGAAGTGGCCAAGGGCTATATTGCCAAGGTCAATGGCATTCCCAGCCGAGAAGACCTGCGCCGATTAGAGAAGGGCGTGGTCATTGACCGTAAGAAGACCGCTCCAGCCAAGACGCGTCTCATCAAGCTTGAAGAGGCTAAGGACTATGCTGTCGTGGAAATCGTTATCCATGAGGGCCGCAACCGCCAAGTGCGTAAGATGTTCGATGCCATCGGTCATTCCGTACAAAAATTGCGTCGGGACTTCTACGGTAATGTCTACCTGGATGACTTAAGACCCGGTCAATCACGCGTTCTCTTACCCTTTGAAGTTCAAGAGCTCAAAGCCTTGGCAGAACAAGGAAAGGAGAAATAGAAGTGAATGCTAAGAAGTTAATGTTTACGGCCATTATGGGCGCTCTAGCTTATCTCTTAATGTTCTTTGCCTTTCCCATTCTTTTTGCCCTGCCTTTTTTAAAGATTGATTTTTCCGATATTCCATTATTACTGACCACTTTCCTCTATGGGCCGCTCTCTGGGGCCTTGGCGGCTTTAATCCGGACCCTCCTCCACTATATTCAAACAGGTGGGGACGCCGGCTATCCGATCGGGGATTTGGCGAGTTTCCTGGCCAGTTTGGCTTATATCTATCCCATTTATTACCTCTTGAGGGGCCACTTACAAGTCCTTAAGTCCAAAGAGCGCCACTTGCCATGGCCTAGACTGATCCTGATTTACGGCCTGGCCACCCTATCGCTGACCCTGGTAATGGTGGCCTTGAATTACTTTGTCCTAGCCCCCTTCTATTCAGCAGTCATGAACTTCCCCATTAATGATATGGTCCACTACCTCCTCATGGGGATTGTACCCTTTAACCTCGTCAAGGGCGTCTTAGTATCTATCGTGGCCCACTTCTTCCTGGGCCGCCTCCTACCTATCCTAGACCGCTGGCTCTGAGACACTAGGGGAAGGAAGCAGACAAAGAAAAAGCTTTCCGTTATAATGGAACTGAAAAGTCCGATAACGAAAAGCTTTTTGTTTATTTAGCCTTTGCTCCGCTGGATAGCACCAGTGGGACAGTGGGTCAAAGCCTGGCGGAAGGCTTCCAACTGGTCGGCTGGGATCTGGGCCTGGTAGGGCTGGTCTGAATCTTTGAAGTAAGCAATGCCTTCATCGTCATAATCAAAAACTTGCCCAGCCTTTAGCTGGCAAATCCCACAGGCAATGCAGGCTTCGGGGATAATGTGTCCTTGCATAGTCAATCACCTTTCTGGAGGGAGTTACGTGAACGAAATTCTTGTTAAAGTGGTAAAGAGCTGCCTAGACCTGCCAGCTAATTCGACCTACCAGGTGCTTGTAGGCAAGCGGACCCCATCGACGCTTTATTTTGCGCTTAAGCATCAATTGGCGGCTTATTTTGGCCTCTTCCCCCAGCTCAAGAAGGCGGACTGGGGCCAAGTCTTAGCTGGTCAGTCGGCCTACCAGGATTATTCTAACACAAAGCCTGCTTTCTTGGCAGACTTGCTTGACTTTCGCCAGGGCATGGTCTTTCCGCCCTCCCGGCAGAAGCGCTACGAGGCCTACTTGCTCCTCGTCCAAGCCCTGTCCCAGTTGGCCTATAAGCAAAGCCGTTATGTTACGGTGACCCAGGATTGGGAAGTCCAACAATTTGTCAAACTTTATTTGAGTAAACTTAGCCCGCTTGACCGAGAGACTGTTCTAGAAGCTTTTTATCACGAATGGGGGAAGATGTTGGACAGCTGGCCTCAGGACCAGGCGGACTTCTTAGTTAGCCAGTTTTCCGGTCACGACGCGCCTGCCTTAGCGGCTGAAGACTGTTTGGACCTCGTCCACGGTCGAGAATTTGACTTGGCCCGGCGCTATGTTTTGGGCCGTTTGGACCAGAGCCTCCAAGACTCCGCGACGCTTCCTTATCTGACTTATTTTAAGAGGGGGCTCGACCGTCGCTTTCCGGCTTGGAAACCCTCGGCTGATGTTACCTTGCAGGCCTTGCTTCAGGGGGCTAGTCTTAAAGAACTCCAGGACAAGCGGGGGCTCAAGGCGTCCACCTTGTATGACCATTTGATTGAAGTAGCGGTCTTTGACTGTGAACTCCTCCTGCCTTATTTGAGCCAAGCCCTGGGCCGGTCTCCTGCTAGCTTTTACGCAGAGCCAGCACCGGAAGACTATGCCGCTTTTCAGGACCAGTACGAAGGTCAAGCTTTTTGGCTCTACCGGGTCTGGCAGATCGCTAATCTCAAAGGGAAAGGAGCGGTGTCTGACCGTGCGTGATTTTCAGAAGGAATTAGAGACTTACTTTGCTTGGGACAAGTTTAAGCCGGGCCAGTTGGAAGCCTTAGAGAGCCTTGAAGCTGGCCAGCATGTCATGGCCTTAATGCCAACAGGTGGGGGCAAGTCCCTGATTTACCAGCTCTTTGCCCAGAAAAAAGAGGGGCTAACGGTGATTGTCTCCCCCTTGATTGCCTTGATGCAGGACCAGCTGGCCCAACTCCAAGTCCGGGGCTTCAAGGGAGCCATGGCCTTAAATAGTTCCTTGACGGCACCAGCCTTTAACCAAGCCTTGGCACAATTAGGGAGCTACCGCTTCCTCTTTCTCTCGCCTGAAATGATCCAACAGGCCCGGGTTAAGTCCCGACTCAGCCAGTTGAAGATTGATCTCTTCGTCGTGGATGAGGCCCACTGTATCCTCCAATGGGGAGTGGACTTCCGCCCAGAATACTCCCAGCTCAAGGCCTTACGCCAAGACTTAGGATACCCTTTGACCCTGGCCCTCACCGCCACAGCTAGCCCTGCCGAATTGCGCGATATCCAGAGCTATCTCTTTGCCCCTGAGGAAGTAGTGGAGACCTTGAAGCTTCCTCTCAACCGGCCCAATATTTTTTATGATTGTGAAGTCTTGGACCAGGCAGACAAGTTAGACTTCCTCAGCCAGCAATTAAGCCGCCTGCCCAAGCCAGGGGTTGTCTATGTCCACCAGAAGGCAGAACTTGAAGAATTGAGCCAGACTTTCCGGGCCCAGGGTTTCAATGTAGCGGCCTACCATGCCGACCTGCCAGACAGCCAACGTTTCGCCATCCAGGAACGCTTTCTTGCCCATGCTTTGGATGTGATTTTTGCGACCTCGGCTTTCGGTATGGGGATCAACCAGTCCGATCTCCGCTTTGTGATCCACTACCACCTGCCTTTTTCGCTCAATGAATTGAGCCAGGAGAGTGGGCGAGCCGGTCGGGATGGCGAGCAGGCCTATCACTTGATCTTGGTGGACCAGGAAGAGAAGCGGCGCTTGCTGTATTTTAGGCAGCATCCAGAGGAAGAGGCGGAGAGCTTCTTGCCGCTACTCGCCCAGGCCTTTAACTTAAATGACCAGGGCCTAGACCAGCTCTGCCGCGGGGTCGACCAAGCGGTGGCAGCCCGGCTACGGTTCTATCGCTTTCACTTTAAAGATTACAGCCAGGCCCGCCCCCACTATCTCACTTATATCAAGAAAAAACAAGCGGCCCTGGACCATTTACTGGGCTTGGTTGAGGGCCAGACTTGTTTGAGGCAAGGGCTTCTGGCTTATTTTCAAGCGCAGGAGCCGGTGGACTCGGACTTTTGTTGCAGTCGCTGCCAGCCTAACTTTGAAAGTTTGGCCCCCTGGCAGGCCTTCTTGGAATCAGGGCAGAGGGTTTCCAGTCCAGGTAGAGTCAAGTGGCAGGACCGTTTGCGCCAATTATTTAGGCAGGAATGACCAAGGAATTTAAATGACTTTTCTGTCATAAAGTGATACAATTTTTTTAAATGAATTGGAAAGGATTGACCCGCAATGAGCTTACGCGATAAGTTTAAACAGTTTAGAAATCGTCCTTCAGATGATTTGGACCAGGAGGACTTCGACTACGAGGACTACGATGAAGTCGACGACTATGACTATGAGGACCTAGGAGATGAGCCCGAAACGAGTGAATTCAGCGAAGAGGGTGACCAGAACTTTGGTGAGTATGAGAACTTGAAGAAACGCCAGTATTCGCGTTCAGCCCGCAATCCTAAGGGCCAAGATGAGAAGATTTCGCCCTTCGCTAAAGTGTTGACCTTCATTCTCTTAGTGATGGTGATTGTTCCCTTGATTATTACGGTTTATACGGCCAACCAGAAGAAGACCGTTGAGCCCCAATCAACCGACCAAGTGATGGTGTCTAAGACCCAGAATGTTTCGGCTTCTAAGGCAGAAGAAGAGAGCCGGAAGAAAGCATCCGAATCAAAGGCTAAAGAAGAAGCTGAGAAAAAATCAGCATCGATTGCTTCTTCCGAGCAAGCAGAGAGTGCCAACCAAGCTAGCCAGTCAGCAGCTGCATCAGCTAGCATTGCTGCCCAACAACAGCAAGCCGCCCAAGCTTCTGAACGGGCTTCACTGGCCCAGTCTTCAGCGAATGCCCAACAGAACCAACAAGGGCAAAATACAGCCGGCACATCGGGGACCTATACCGTTCAAGCTGGGGACAACCTTTACCGGATTGCGGTCAACCATGGCATGACCCTCGACCAATTACTGCAAGCTAACGGGCTCAGTGCTAACTCTAACATTGCTCCAGGAACTGTACTTAGGGTACAGTAATGAGGAAAGGAGCGCCTGAATTGACTCAAAATTTTCAAATTGCAATCGATGGTCCAGCTTCTTCGGGCAAGTCAACCTTGGCTAAGCGTCTGGCCCAGCACTACGGCTATATCTACTTGGATACGGGAGCGATGTACCGGTGCTTGACCCTAGCTGCCAAGCGCGCTGGGATTGGGCCTGAAGACCTGGCCCAGCTTGAAGAGCTCTTGGCTTCAGTGGAGATTACTTTCCAAGCCTCGGACCAGGGCCAGTTGGTTTATTTGAATGGTGAAGACGTGAGTCGGGCGATTCGGGAGGACCAGGTATCTAACCTGGTCTCTTATTATGCTGCCATCCCCATGGTCCGCCAGGAAATGGTCAACCGCCAGCAGGAAATCGCTAGCAGTGCGCCTGGTATTGTCATGGATGGCCGCGATATCGGCACCGTGGTCCTTCCCCAAGCCCAGGTGAAGATTTACCTGCTTGCTTCCGTCCATGAGCGGGCCAAACGCCGCTACTTAGAGAATTTGGACCGCCACTATTCGGACCAAAGCCTGGAAGAGATTGAAGAAGAAATCCGCCAGCGCGACCACTATGATATGAACCGGGAGGAGAGCCCCTTGCGTCCGGCAGACGATGCCATCGAGCTCGATAGTTCCCAACTGACCATCGAAGAGGTCCAAGCCAAGCTAATTGCTATTATTGATGAGAAAAAGCAAGAGAAAGCGGAAAATATTTAGTAGATCGCTTGTTTTATTAAGCCAAACATGGTAAAATCAACGTTGTAACACTGGTCTCTTGACTGGTGGCTAGTACTTTAGGAGAGGATACAATATATGTCAAACGAATTTGAAGCACAAAATCATGAAGTAGAAGAAACAGAGGCAATGCCATCAATGGAAGATGTCCTTGACCAAACCTTGGACGTTAAAATTGGCGACACTGTCAATGGTGAAGTTCTAACCATCGATGAAAACAACCAATTAATCGTAGGGATTGAAGGCGCCGGTGTTGAAGGCGTTGTCCCATTCCGTGAAATTTCTTCAACACCAATCGATAATGTTGAAGATGTCGTTAAAGTTGGGGACGTTATTGAATTGGTTGTTGTTAAACAAATCAAAGAAAAAGAAAACGGTTCCTTCTTACTTTCACGTCGCCGCGTTGAAGCGAAGAAAATCTGGAAAGAACTTGAAGAAAAGGCTGAAAACGACGAAACAATCACTGTTCCCGTTAAGAAAGTGGTTAAGGGTGGTTTAGTTGTTGACGCTGGCGTTCGTGGGTTCATTCCTGCTTCAATGGTAGAGGACCACTTCGTTAAAGATTTCACCCCTTACAAAGATAAAGAATTAGAAGTTAAAATTGTGGAAATTGATCCAGCTGAAAACCGCTTGATCTTATCTCACAAAGAAATTGCTGCTGAAAAGGCTGCTGCTGAACGCGCTGAAAAATTAGCACAATTTGAAGCTGGCCAAACTGTTACTGGTACAGTGGCACGCTTAGCTAACTTCGGTGCCTTTATCGACTTAGGTGGTATTGACGGTTTAGTTCACATCTCACAAATTGCCCACCACCACGTGAAACATCCTTCAGATGTTTTAACTGTTGGGGAAGAAGTTGATGTGAAGATCTTGTCTGTTGATGAAGAACGTGGCCGTATTTCACTTTCAATCAAGGACTTAGTACCTGGACCATGGGAAGATATCGAAGAAAAAGCGCCTAAGGGTGCCGTATTAGATGGTGTTGTTCGCCGTCTAGTTGACTTCGGGGCCTTCGTTGAAGTATTCCCAGGAGTGGAAGGTTTAGTTCACATTTCACAAATCGCTCATGAGCACGTGAATACCCCATCTGACAAATTATCAGAAGGTCAAGAAGTACAAGTTAAAGTACTTGATGTGAACCCAGAAGAAAACCGCCTATCATTAAGCATCAAAGCCTTAGAAGAAGCACCAGCTAAAGAAGAAAACGCTGACCGCGACAACAAACCACGTGCTAAGAAATCTCGTCCAGCACGTAAGAATAACCGCGGCCAAGCTGTTCGCCAAAACCAAGCAGCTGAAGAAGATACAGGCTTTACCTTTGGTGACTTATTAGGCGACCAATTAAAAGGATTAGACCTTAGCGACGAAGACTAATCTAAGAATAATGAGTTGAAAATAGAGGCTTGAGCAAAATACTTTATTTTGCCAGCCTTTATTTTTTTATCAGAAAGAAAGTTGTTTAAAGGAGGTTTTAAAATGGCTAATTTAACCATTGCAATTGTGGGCCGTCCTAATGTCGGTAAATCAACCATCTTTAACCGCTTGGCTGGCGACCGGATCTCCATTGTGGAAGACACTCCTGGGGTTACCCGGGACCGGATCTATGCCCATGCGGAATGGCTGGGCCGGCGCTTGAATATCATTGATACCGGGGGGATTGACTTCTCTAATGAATCCTTCCAGGACAAAATTCGGGCCCAGGCAGAGATTGCTATGGAAGAGGCGGACGTGATTGTCATGCTGACCAATGTCCGTGATGGGGTGACGGATACTGATGAAATGATCGCCCAGTTGCTTTACCGGACCAATAAGCCCGTTATCCTGGCCGTTAATAAGGTAGATAATGCCGAACAGCGGGCCAATATCTATGACTTCTATTCCCTAGGCTTGGGAGATCCTGTGCCTATCTCTGGCGCTCACGGTCTGGGCCTGGGGGAACTCTTGGAGACCGTCTTAAAGGTCAGTCCCCAAGAGCCTGACCTAGGGCCAGTGGACGATACCATTTCCTTTGCTGTAATCGGCCGTCCTAATGTAGGAAAATCTTCCATTGTTAATGCCATGCTGGGGGAAGAACGAGTCATCGTCTCTAATATTGCTGGAACGACCCGGGATGCGGTCCACACCCAATTCACAGTGGACAAGCAGAAGTATCGGATTATCGATACAGCTGGCTTGCGCAAGCGGGGCAAAGTTTATGAGAAAACGGAAAAATATTCCGTCCTGCGCTCCATGCGAGCCATTGAAGAAGCGGATGTGGCCCTCTTAGTCTTAAATGCTGAGGAAGGGATCCGTGACCAAGATAAGAATATTGCGGGTTATGCCCATGAAGCCGGCCGTGGCCTGATTATTGTTGTGAACAAATGGGATGCCTTGAAGAAGGATAACCACAGTATGAAACATTTTGAAGAAGAAATCCGGGCCCACTTCCAATTCATTGATTATGCCCCAATCGTCTTTGTTTCCGCCAAGACCAAGCAACGTCTCCACCAATTACCTGCGCTCATCAAGCATGTCCATGAAAACCACCAGCGTCGAATCCAATCCTCGCTCCTCAATGACGTACTGAACCGGGCCATTACCATTAATCCTGCGCCTTCCGACAAGGGCCGCAAGCTTAGAGTCTATTACCTGACCCAGGTTGCCAGTGCGCCACCTTGCTTTGTTGCCTTTGTCAACGATGTGGACCTGATGCACTTCTCCTACGAACGTTTCTTAGTCAATCAAATCCGAGAATCTTTCGATTTTGAGGGGACACCGATCAAATTAATTACTCGTGAAAGAAAGTAATTAGGACATAAACTTTATCTAATTTACTGAGAAAAACATTGTAGTGACAAGGCTTCTGTGGTATCCTTAGAATGGATTATCTAAGCAGATAGAGAAATCCTAAAAATGTTTTTCAATAAACATTCCGATAATATTTATCGGAGGAGGTGAACTAAATTGGCAAATAAAGCAGACTTAGTACAAAGTGTTGCTAACGCAGTTGGTGATTCAAAGAAAAACGTAACGCCAGTAGTTGATGCGGTTTTTGAATCTATCCAAGCTTACCTTGAAGAAGGTGAAAAAGTACAAATCATCGGCTTCGGTAACTTCGAAGTTCGTGAACGTGCAGCACGTAAAGGACGTAATCCACAAACAGGTGAAGAAATCCAAATCGCAGCAAGTAAAGTACCTGCCTTCAAACCAGGTAAAGGCTTGAAAGACGCTGTTAAAGGAAATTAATCTCATCAAAAGAGAAGTTAAAAGTCAGGTCTTCGGATCTGACTTTTTATTTTTCTTAAATGACAGGGACTTATCCTTGGCTGGGAGGGTCAATATGCTAAAATATAGCGGAGGAGGAATTCGCATGCAGATAGAAGAAAATATTAACCGCTTGGTCCAAGCCATCCGGGTCCAAGACCAAGCCAGCATTGACAAGGGCTTGGCAGACTTGCGGGCTAACTTCCAAGCTTATAGCCGTGACCAGCTCTTAGACCTGATTGAAGCGGTCCGGACCTTAGGGGATATGCCCAGCCTGCTCAAACTCTATGACCTGGCCCAGGCTGAAGAACCCGATAACCAGGAATGGCAGCTCCTTAAAGCAGAGGCAGAGATCGACCAAGGGGACTACACGGCGGCTATTGATGACTTGCTAGCCATGGGGGAGGACCATCCCTACCAGCTAGAAGCCCTCTTGATGCAGGCCGATGCCTATCAGATGCTCTCATTACCAGAAGTCAGCATGGTCAAGCTCCAGGAAGCCCAGTCCCTGGCACCGGATGAACCAATTATTTCTTATGGAATAGCCCAGCTGAAATTTGACCAGGGAGACTTTCAGTCGGTCTTATTGGATTACCGCCAGCTCTTGGACCGCAGCGACCTGCCTGACCCGATCAGAGCGAAAGTGGAAGAAAACTACCGCTTTGCCCAAATAGCTGTGGGCCACTTCGATGAGGCCCTAGACCAACTCCAAGCCAAGCAGGCTGAGGACCGGACAGAGGCTGAAGAGAAGCAATTAGGCTTGCTCTATGCTTTAAGTGAAGAGTATGAGAAGGCCCAGGGCATCTTGGAAACTTTTTATCTAGAAGACCAACTGACAGCTAAGGAACTCGCCCTCTATGCTGAAGTGAAGGAAGCCTACCATGAAGATGATGAGGCCTTGAGAATGTTGACTTCTGCACTCAACAGCCAACCTTTTGATGCGGATTTGTGGGGGCAGCGGGCCCGCCTCTACCAGAAAATTGGTCAGACCGACCAGGCCCTGGCTGATGCCGAGCAAGCTTTAGCCTTGGATCCAGATTATACGGCCATGCATGAGCTCATCCTCCATAGTTATTTAGCGGCTGAGGATGGCCAGGCGGCTCAAGACCAAGTTGAGGCCATGCCAGTCGACGCCTACCAATCTGGAGAATTAGCCTGGCTTGTGGCCCGGACTTATGATTTGAACGAAGACTATGCCCAGGCCCGCGACTATTATCAGAAGGCCTATCCGGACCTGCAAGGGGACGCGAGCTTTATTTATGATTACTTGCGTTTTATGCGCGAAGAAGGCGACCAAACGGCCATTGCCCAGGCCCTTAATGATCAACCTGAGCTTAAGTCGGATCCCTCCCTCTACAGCTTCTGGGCAGACCAAGATATGGGTGAATTTTACTCGGAATAAATGCTATAATGAAGAAGTAATCTTTTGAGAGAAACGAACAGCGAAAGGATGCGTAAGCATGAAAGTTTTAGTAACAGGATTTTTAGGACGGATGGGGCAAACCTCAGCCCGTATGGTGGTCAACCACGAAGGCTTTGAACTGGCAGCCTTGGTTGATCTGAAGGCAGACCAAGTCGACGACCTCAGCCCTTGGCAAGAACTTGCCCCTGTCTATCATTCGATTGAAGAAGCCCTAGACCAGGAAACGATTGATGTGGCTATTGATTTCTGCCAACCAGATGCGGCTTACTACAATACCCGCTATTATATTGAACATGGGGTCCATCCCGTTGTGGGAACGACGGGCTTTACAGCCGAACAGATTGAGGACTTGAAGCAAAGAAGTCAAGAAGCCAAGCTAGGCGGGATGATTGCACCTAATTTTGCGATTTCCTCTGTCCTCATGCAGGTTTTCGCTAAGGAAGCTGCCAAATACCTGCCGGACGTTGAAATTATCGAGATGCACCACAATCAAAAATTGGACGCACCGAGCGGGACAGCACAAAAGACGGCTGAACTCATCTATGAAGAGCGGGGCGACCATGAAAGCGGCCATCCCGACGAAACAGAACAGATGACAGGCGCCCGGGGAGCTGACTTCCACGGGATTCGGATCCATAGTGTCCGCCTGCCCGGCCTCAACTCCCACCAAGTCGTTCAATTCGGAGGGACAGGTGAGGCCCTGACCATCCGTCAAGATTCCTTTACCCGGGAATCTTATATGAAAGGGGTGGCTATGGCAGTTGACCATGTAATGACAAGCCAAGAACTGATCTATGGCCTTGAGAACATCCTATGATCCAAGATCCTGTCTTTCAACAGGCCCTACCTGTCCTAAAGGCTTTGGAAGCAGCCGGTTATGAGGCTTATTTTGTCGGCGGCTCGATCCGGGATGCCTTGCTCGGCTTGCCCATCCATGATGTCGACATCGCAACTTCCGCCTATCCCCAAGAGGTCCAGGCCGTCTTCCCTAAGCACTTCGATGTGGGCTTGGAACATGGTACCGTCATGGCTTGGTATGAAGGAGAGACTTATGAAATTACAACCTTCAGAACAGAATCTGGCTACCAAGACTATCGACGGCCGGATAAGGTCGAATTTGTCCAATCCCTAGAACAAGACCTCTTGCGGCGAGACTTCACCATGAATGCGCTAGCCATGGCATCTGATGGTCGCATTATTGACTATTTTGACGGACAAGCGGCCATTGAAGCGGGGCGGATTGAAGCGGTAGGGGTCGCCCAGGAGCGCTTCCATGAAGATGCCTTGCGCATGATGCGGGCGGTGCGCTTCGCGAGTCAATTGGATTTTGAGATTGAAGAGGAAACGGCCCAAGCCCTCCAGGCCAATGCCCCCCTCCTAGAGAAAATTGCCATTGAGCGGATTCTTGTTGAAATGAACAAGTTGTGGCAAGGGAAAAACTGGCAAAAAGGTTTGGGGCAGATGTTAGAGGCTAAGTTGTGGGCCTATTGTCCCATGCTCAAAGGCCCCGTCTTGGAGGCCATGCTGGCCCAAGTCGCCCCCGCAGCCTTTAGCGAATCAGACTTGGCCTGGGCCTTCTATCTCTATTTAGACTTAGGCCCTGGTGCTGACCAGGAAGCTTATCAAGCAGCTAGCCACGAACTGGCCCGGTCTTGGAAGATGTCCAAGCGTGAAGACCAACATATTGCTGGTTTGGCCTATGCCCTGGCTGTCCGCCAGAATTTAGCGCTTTGGGACCCCATTTCGCTCTACCAGCAGGGCTTTGACCTAGCCTGGCAGGTGGAAGAGGCTCTGGCCCAGGAAGAAGCGCAAGCGAGTTTACTGAGTCAGGCTTTTAGTCCAGCCAATCTAGAAGCTTGCCAGGCGAATTGGCATTCACTCCCCATCCATTCTCTAAAAGACCTTGCCCTGAATGGCTCGGACTTGATCCAGGCCTTCCAGCCGCAAGCTGGGGCTCAAATTGGCCGCTGGCTGCGCGCCCTTGAAGCAGCCGTTCTGGAGGGGGAGGTTGCCAATGACAAGGCCACTCTCTTGGCTTGGCTTGAAGACGAAATTGCAGCTGAGGAGGAAAATGTGTGATGAGACGATATGCCGTGGTAGATATTGAAACAACCGGTCCTTCCTTTAAAGAGGGCGACAAGATTATTCAAATCGGTCTGGTTCAGTTAAGCGACCAAGGCATTGAAGCAGAATACAGCTGGGATATCCAGCCCGACCAAAAAATTCCCCCACGCATTGTTGACCTAACGGGAATTACAGATGAGCAGTTGGCCCCGGCACCCCGCCTAAGAGACATAGCGGATGATTTCTTAGAGAAACTGGGGGAGCGAATCTTGGTGGCCCATAATATCAACTTCGACTATAAGTTCTTGAGCCGGAGCCTGGAGCGCTTGGGCTATCCCCCCCTTAGCAATGAGGGAATTGACACCGTCGAATTGATCCGCCTGCTCTATCCTTGTGACCAAAGTTATAAATTAGGGGACTTTGCAGAAAAGCATGGCATTTCCTTAGTCCATGCCCATAGTGCCCTCGATGATGCACGGGCAACAGCTCATATCTTGCTCTTGATCCAAGACAGAATCCGCCAGCTATCCTATGACCTCTTCCAGTCCATCCAGCCTTTGACTGCGCGCATGATTCGGCAGACTGGGACCTATTTGAACCGCTGGGTCGACGACTGGGCACCGCGCACGAGGGAAGGTCTAGTGAAGAAGGGGCCCTTTTACCTCGCTGAACAGAAAGGCCAGGGCTTGGTCTTTCCTAAACAATTTGGCCAGGACCAAGCGACAAGCTTAGACTTGGGCGAGCGGGCTATCTATGTGGGCCAGGGGGATGTCCACTTGACTGGTCTTCAAGAAGGGATTTGCCGGGACTTGTCCCAGTTTTTTGACCAAGATCAAGAAAGATTGGCCTGCCTGGATGCTCCCGCTGGCTCAGGTAAGAGCTTGGCCTACTTATTAGCGGCTCTGCAATCTTCGCCGGGGCAAGCGGACCTGGTGCTAGCGACTTCGACCCGTCTGCTCCAGGACCGTTTGGCTCAGGAGAGTCTCCAACAGGTGGCTGATATTCTGGGCCGGCCCTTGCGCTATGTCCAGCTCAAGAGTTCCCGCCACTATATCGACCTATCTGCCCTGGAAGCCTTTCACCATGACCTCCTAGCGAGCAAGCAGGTCAAGAAGCGGGATGCCTTGCTCTTAGCCGGCTTGATGATTTGGCTGGCCCAAAGTCAGACGGGGCTCTTAGTTGAGCTGAATCCTGGCCTATTGACCAAGGATTTCACAGGACAGATGACGACGGCCAAGGCTTGTGACCAGGCTCTGGCGAAGTGGGGAGACCATGCCTACTATGCCCGGGAATGGCAGGCGATTCCTGAGGCGGACCTGGTCTTAACCAACCAAGCCTTTCTTTGCCAGCACCAGAATGACCTGGAAGCTTGGGGTCTACTCTCTTCCAAGGGCTGCTTCCTGGTGGATGAGAGCCATCAACTCTTGGATACCCTCCAGTCCCACGGCAGCAAGGCATGGTCCAGTCAGTCCTTTGAAAAGCAAGCCAACCACATTCAAAAATTGCTGGCCAATTTGATTCACTTCCCTGAGGCCTACCAATTCTCTGGCCAATCCTTCGATGAATTGTACCAGTCCAGTCAATTAATCCAGACCGTCTGGCAAAGTTTTGACCAGTTGATGGCTTACTTGGAAGAAAACTATCGCAAACTGGTCTATTATAAACAGCAGAGTGAGACCAAAGAGAGCTTTATGTTAAAGTCGGACTTCCAGGCTTCAGCCTTCTATCGCCAGCTCAAGGAAGTCCAGGCTCGGGTAAGCGACTTGTCGGCTTCCCTGATTAAACTCTGCCAGGCTGTCCAAGTCAAAGCAGGCTATAGTAAGCAACGCTTAGACCAACTGAAGGCCTTAGTCCAGGAGCAAAGACGGATGAATGACCAGCTTGACCGCTTACTTGGAGGAAGGAACTTAGATTATTACGTCTTGAACCTGGTCGAAGTGGGGGATAATCTCCACTGCCAAGTTCAAGCCAAGCCCTTCGAAGACCAGGCTTTGCTCGACCGCTTTCTTAAAGGACTAGCCTGCCAAACCGTCTTTATTTCAGCAAGTCCCTTGGCTGGCCGAGACTTTGAGACTAAGCCTGTCCGCTATTCTTACAAAACGCGTCAGGCCCTGCAAGAAGTCTTTGTCTTGATGGATGGCCTATCCATTGATAAGATGAATGCTAAAGTGGCAGCGGCTTGGACGGCTGACTGCCTATTAAGTCTCTGGCCCCGCTCCTATAACCGCGTCTTGGTCTTGGTCAATGCTAAAAACCAGGCCCGGCTACTAGAAGCTGCTTTAAAAGAGCGTTTAGACTATCAGAGCTTCCAGAAGGTGTACAGCCAGCTTAATTTTAAACATACCCATAAGCTCTTCCAACTCTTCGACCAAGAGGATTCGGGCTTACTAATCGGTTTGCAGAACTTTAGCGAAGGGGTCCACTTTAAGCAAGGCTTGGACCTGGTCTTGCTGCCCCGCTTGCCCTTTGCGGCTCCGGAAGCAGCGGACGAATTGGCCAAGCAAGCCTTGGCTAGAGAAGAGGGAAGGGATTATTTTGAAACAGTGGCCCTGCCCGATATGCTGGTCCGGCTCAAACAAGCGATTGGCCGAGCTGCCAATGGCCAGTCAGAGCCTGCTGCCTTCCTCTCCCTCGACCAACGTTTAGTCAAGAGTGCTTATGCGGACAAGCTCCAAGCCTATTTAGCCTCTACCGCCAGTTTCACGTCGCTTTGCCTAGAAGAGCTCAAAGCAGATTTACAGGATTCAAGTCAAGATAAAGGATGACAGCATGCGCAAAAAACTACTTTACATCCTAATTGCCTTTCTCACACTCTACATCTTACTGACCAATAATGTTTATTTTTCTTCCCAAAAACCGCTCATCGATGCGGAGGATGAAGTCAGCCAGGTGGCCCAAGACCATGAGCTATCTGCTATTAAGGATTTTTACCTCTTCACTAAGGACGAGACTTGGTATTCCGTCCGGGCGGAGAATAAGGACGGGCGCGAAGTCTATCTGACCTATCAACCAGATAGCAAAACCGTACACAAGGGCTTTGTTGATGAAATGGTAACGGAAGAAAATGCCATTGCCTTGACCCATAATGAACTGCCTGAGGTGGAGGTCAAGGAAGCCCGGCTCGGTTTTGATGATAATTTTTTCGTTTGGGAAGTAAGTTTTGTCGATAAAGAGGGGAATTTAGGGTATCATTATATTAATGCAACCAACGGCACTTGGTACGAAACTATCAATAATTTATAGAAACAATGAGGTGACGATATGATCTCTGATCGCATCATGAATTTACAAGAATCGAAAACACTCGCAGCTAATGACAAAGCCCGGGAACTCAAGGCCCAAGGGCGGGATATTATTTCCTTAACTGTTGGGGAACCGGACTTTGATACGCCCCAGTATATTTTGGATTATGCTAAGGAAGCCATGTATGCCGGCAAGGGTCACCATTATACCCCTGCCAGTGGGGCTTTAGAATTGCGCGAGGCCATTGCCCACTACCATGAGAAACATGATGGGGTTGTTTATGAGCCAAGTGAAATTTTTGCAGGGAATGGGGGTAAACTTGTTCTCTACTATCTCTTCCAAGTCTTAGTCAATCCTGGCGACGAAGTCCTTATCCCCCAACCTTACTGGGTCAGCTATTACGAACAAATCCGTCTAGCTGGGGGTAAGCCCGTTATTATCGAAACCAAGGAAAGCAATAACTTTGTCTTAACTGTTGAAGAGCTCGAAGCAGCCTGTACAGATAAGACCAAACTTTTGATCCTGAACACGCCATCTAATCCATCGGGGGCTGTGCTCAGTCCAGATGAAATGCGTGCAATCGGCAATTATTGTGTGGACAAGGGGATTTTGATTATCTCGGATGAGATGTATTATCAATTGGTCTACAATGGGACCAAGGCGATCTCTATGGCTTCCATTTCACCAGCTATCCGCAAGCAAACGATCGTGGTTAATGGCGCCTCTAAGGCTTACGCTATGACCGGCTGGCGCTTGGGCTATTGCTTGGGTGATGAAGACATTATGCGGGCTATGAATAAGTTAGCTAGTCAAGTGAGTGGGAACCCATCAGGTATTGCCCAGTACGCAACGATCGGTGCTTTGACGGGTCCCCAAGATGACCTGGAACATATGCGTCAAACCTTTGAAAAACGTTTGAATGCCGCTTATGACCGCATGACTGCCTTGCCAGGTTTCAATCTAGCCGCCAAGCCCCAGGGCGCCTTCTATCTCTTCCCCAATTGCCGTGAAGCGGCTAGTCTAACAGGCTATGCCACGGTAGATGATTTCGCCATGGCCCTACTCGAAGAGGCTGGGGTTGCTAGCGTCGTTGGTAGCGCCTTTGGGATGCCAGACTTCCTGCGCTTCTCTTATGCTGCTGACCAGGACAAGTTCCTAGAAGCCATGGACCGGATTGAAGCCTTTATGGCAGACCACCAAGTGCAAGCATAAAGCACGAGAAAGTGAGCATGATCAAGAATGAAAATCGAAAAATATACTGTTTTGCGGACACTTCTTCTTGAGATGTATCACGAAATAGGCATCACCAATGAGGAGATGCTTTTTTTCATACATTTGATTAGTTTCCAGCAAGACAATATTGAATTCCCCTCCTTCTCTATGCTGATGAAGCGGATGGGGATGACTCGCGATGAGATCCTAAGTTTGATCAATTCCCTGGTCGACCGCCAGTACTTGCGGATTGATAGTAAGAAAAATGAAAAAAACCAACAAACCGAGTATTATAACTTGGAATTCTTGTATAATAGGATTGACGCCTTAGTCAAGCAGGAAGAAGCAGCCAAAGCGAGCCAAGAGACTGAAGACCGAGAAACCAGGGTTTTCCAAGTCTTAGAAAGTGAATTTGGCCGGCCTTTGTCGCCCATTGAATACCAAGAAGTGGCGGATTGGTTGCACAAGGATAAGTTTCCAACTGACATGATCCTTGAAGCAATCAAAGAAGCTGTTCTCGCCCAGGCCTATAGTCTACGCTATATTGACAAGGTCTTAATGAATTGGCGACGCAACCCCAAGCAAAGAACTTCAAAACAAAGCCAGCAACACTCGCTTTCTGACCTGCCACCAGCACCCATGAAAAAAATTATAAAAAAAGACCAGGAGTAAGGAGCTAGCAACTTGCAAAATATGACCCAGCAACAATTACATACCCTCCGTATCTTGCTGCGGTCCCATCAATTGATGATGCGGGCCCTCAAGCAAAATATGAGGACTTATGGATTGACTGAAAACGAATTTATGGTATTAGAATTTCTCTTGAATAAGGGACCCCATGTGGTCCAAGACATCAAGGAACACCTGCTGATTCCCAATAGTTCGGTAACTTATGTGATCGACTGTTTGGAAGGCAAGGGCTTAGTCAAGCGTGAACGTTCTTCCCAGGATATGCGGCGGATCATCATTGCGCTAACACCCAAGGGCCAAGCTAAAATTGCTGCGGACTACCAAGAACATGTCCGCTATGTGAGTCAGCTCTTCTCAGTCCTGGATGCCGATGAATTGAAACGTTTGCGACTGATTCACAAGAAATTGGGCTTCAATGCGGAAGAACACTATAAGCGCGACCAGTGAAAGGAGCTTGCCTATGCCTAGAAAAACGAATCCTGAAAAAAGCTTAGAACAGAAACAATTCCCTAAAGCTGACGTCCAACGCACGGATAGCCAGGCACTCACCATCAATGGCCAGGCCTTTACCGTTAAAGAATGGAGCCAGGAAGAGGCTATTGACCTGGATGCCTTGGCTGACCGCTATATGCCCATCTTGGATAGTTATGATTATATTGTGGGGGACTGGGCCTATGAACAACTTCGCTTAAAGGGCTTCTACAAAGATGACGTGCCCCATGTTCCCCTTGAGCGTAAGATTTCCCATCTGACCGATTATCTCTTAGAATACTGCAATTTTGCTTGTGAGTATTTTGTCTTGGAGCATTCACGAGATGACGAAGAACGCCAGGAACGAAATGCCAAGTTAAAGAAACGGCCGAAAAAGAACAAAAACCGTAAGGCCCAAAAGAAAAAAAGTCGACGCCGAGAAAACAATAAGACCAGTCGGAAAAAACGCCCAAGAGACAATAAGACGAATTTCAGCATTAAAACAGACAAGAGCTCGGCCAAGCCAGCCAAGCGTCAAACCATTACCCAAGGCAATAAGAAAAGAGAAGGTTTTAAAATTCGTTCAACGAAAGGAAAAAAATAAGCATGAAAAAGAAACGTGCCATGTTTTTAGACTTGGATGGGACTGTCTATAAGGGAAAGCGCCCCATCCCTGGTGCTCGGGAATGGATCGCTGACTTGCGCGCAAGCCAGACGCCCTTCCTCTTTGTTACCAATAATTCCATGCGTTCCCACCAAGAAGCTGCCCAATTTATGGCCGACTACCATCAGATTGATGTTCAGCCCGACCAGGTCTATACCAGTGTGGATGCCCTATCCCACTTGCTGGTTCAAGAAGAAGCTAAGTCGGGGCAGAAGGCCTACGTGATGGGGAGCGATTACTTGAAAGCGACCGTTACCGCTGAGGGCTATCAATTGACGGTGGATCCCTTAGCTGACCCTGCCGACCTCTTAGTTATGGGCTTGGACCAAAGTGTGACCTACCAAGACTTGGCCCAGTGTGCCTATGCCGCCCAGTCTGGGGCTAAATTTTACTTGACCAATCCCGATATCCAATTTCCTTCCAGCCATGGCTTTGTGCCGGGAGCGGGGGCCTTGGGGCAATTAGTCGCTAAGGTAGCACGGACAGAACCGATTGTCTGCGGTAAGCCGAGCCCCAATATTATCCTCGGTGCACTGGAGCAGTTAGGCCTTGAAGCGGATGAAGTCGTGATGCTGGGAGACAACCTGACCACTGATATCTTAGCTGCAAACCGAGCGGGCCTAGCGACGATTTTAATTGAAACAGGGGTCCACCAAAGAGACGATATTGAGCAATTGAATATTGAGCCGACCTGGCTGGTTAAAGACTATCAAGAGTTGATGGACTTATGGCCAAGTATCTAAGAGTGGGCTTACTGACCCTCAGTCTCCTCACAGGGATTATCGCAGCGGCCCTGCTCTTGACGATTTGGTGCTTGCCCCTCTATTTAGCCGTCTTATATGGGGGCCAACTAGCTGACCGGGTAGCTTTGACAAACCAGGAAGTCCTCCACGATTATTGGCAGATGCTGACCTATTTGAATTTTCCCTGGCGGCACAGTCTTGATTTTGCTTATTTTCCCTCCTCGGCTTCGGCCCGCTTTCATTTCTATGAGGTGAAGCGTCTCTTTTTGATGGTCTATCCCAGCCTAGTCTTGGGCCTGGGCCTGACCTATGTCCTCACGCGAAAACCCTTGAAAGCGGGCAGCCAATACCTGCTCTACCGGATCTTTGCCTATTTACGCTTCCTCCCCCTCTTAGCTCTTGTGGGTTTGGTCCTCAATTTCAACTGGGTGTTTCTGCGTTTTCATGAGCTTCTGTTCGACAACCAGGCCTGGCTCTTCGACCCTAGCAGGGATCCCATTATTGAAGTCCTACCCGAGAGTTATTTCATGCTTTGTTTTATCCTCTTTTTTATCCTCTTCCAACTAGGTATCCAAGGGGTCTACCACTATCTGGGTAAAAAATTGCGGACACCATAAAAATGACGCTCAGCTGAAAAGATGCCTCCAGCTGAGCGTCATTTTGTTTATTTCTTGTCTTCTTTGAGCAGGTCGGAAGAATGAAGGGGACTGATCCGTTTATCTGGGTAGATAAATTGATAGGCAGCGTTGACGGCGGTTGGCGCTTCACCGAAACCCGAAACAATCAGGTCGGTTTTGCCTGGATAGCCTGCGATATCGCCAATTGCAAAGATGCCCGGACGGTTGCTTTGTAAGTGGTCATCTACTAAAATTTTATTCTTCTCGATTTCCAAGCCCCAGTTCTTAATTTCACCAAGGGAGGAAGTGAAGCCATAAGCCATGATCACTTGGTCTACCGGAATCTTCTGGGTCTCATCCGAACGAGCCTTCTCTAAATGGATGGCGGAAAGGTTGATCCCGTCTCCTTCAAGCCCAGTAGGCACATAAGGCGTGACGAAGCGGATATTATCCTTTTGCCGGGCGGCTTCGACGGAGTATTCGTGGGCCCGGAAGCGATTGCGGCGGTGGATCAGGTAGATTTCTTTGGCATAGTCACTGAGGGCTAGGGCTGTATCCAGGGCGCTGTCCCCGCCACCACAGATCGCCACACGCTGGCCAGCATAGGCCGTATAGTTGCTGACGAAATAGGCGACGCCACGATTTTCATAGTGGTCTAATTGGTCCAGGTCAACCTTACGTGGGCTGAAGGAACCATTGCCTGCTGCAATAATTACCGCCTTGCTGCGGTAGGTTGCACGGCTAGTTTCAACAATGAATTCATCGCCACTTGCTTCTAAGTTTAAGACTTCTTGGTTGAGGCTAAACTGGGTAGTGGAATGGAAGCGCGCCAACTGCTGGGAGAGGCGGTCAATTAATTCGGCCCCAGAAATCTCTGGGTAGCCCGGGATATCATAGATAATCTTGTCAGGGTAGAGGGCCTTGGGTTGGCCGCCTAATTCAGGCAAACTATCGATAATATTCACACTTAACTGGCGCATGCCGGCGTAGAAAGCGGCGAAGAGGGCACTTGGCCCAGCACCAATAATGATAAGATCACTTGACTGTGTTTCCATATAAGGTCCTTTCTATATCTAATGACTATTTTAAAAAGTAAAGAGACTGTTAAGGAGTAAGGTCACTAGAATCCCTGTCAGGATACCACCGATCACTTCGGATGGCTTATGGCCTAAGTAATCGTCGATGACGAGCTTACTCTCCTTAATGGCCTGGAGTTGACGGCTAAGCACAGGGTCTTCCTCCTTACTTGCCCGCTCTTCCAGAATCAAGAGCAGCTGGCGAAGGAGCATCCCTTGTTCTCCGCTTTGCCGCCGGACCCCCATGGCATCGAACATGATAATCACGCCAAAGCACACCCCAATGGCAACGTAGGCCGATTGGTAGCCGTATTTGAGAATGAGTGCTGTAATCAAGGCGGTTACAGCAGCCGAATGTGAGCTCGGCATACTCCCTGTGGCATGGAGCAAGGCAAGCTTGGCATTGCTCTTGCGCATCAGCAGGGCAATCGGAAATTTTAGGGCTTGGGCAACGACAATGGCGCTGAGCGTTGCCACAAGCGGTAGGTTTGTTAGTACGTCCATAGGGCCTCCGGTAATTTATTGGCTAGGTGAAAGGTATGCCGTAAGTCTTGACGGCTACTTAATAAATATAACACAAATCTTTCTAATAGAGAACTGGCGATAACTATACATTTTCTTTAACTATTGGTACAATAGAAGAGAGTAAAATTAATGATCTTCATAAGGAGGAATGTTATGTCATTTCCACAATTAACAGAAGCGGCTAAGGAAAGTAAAGCCCTTATTACTACGAACAAAGGGACGATCGAAGTTGCCCTATTTCCAGAATTTGCCCCTAAAGCAGTCGAAAATTTTATCCAACATGCCAAAGAAGGCTACTATGATGGGGTAATTTTCCACCGGGTCATTCCGAACTTCATGATTCAAGGGGGCGATCCAACAGGGACCGGTCGTGGGGGAGAATCCATTTATGGCCAGGCTTTTGAGGATGAATTCAACTTGTCACTCTTTAATATTAAAGGGGCCCTCTCTATGGCCAATGCTGGGCCCAATACCAATGGCTCACAATTCTTTATTGTTTCAGCTGGTCCTGTCGATAAAGCGATGGTTAACCAATTGCGTGCCGGGGGATGGCCAGAAGAGATTGTTGACGTTTATGCTGAAGAGGGGGGAACTCCTTGGTTAGACCACCGGCATACGGTCTTTGGTCAAGTGCGAAAGGGCCAGGATGTAGTCAGCCAGATTGAGCAGGTCGACCGGGATGCTCAGGATAAGCCCTTGGAAGATGTCGTCATCGAAGGTATCCAAATCATCGATCCAGAAAGTGATGCCTAATGACTAGCTCATTTGCGATTGGAGATATTGTCAAAGGAAAAGTAACCGGAATTCAAAGCTATGGTATCTTTGTTAGTTTAGGAGCTAACCACCAGGGGCTCATCCATATCTCGGAGATTAACCACGGCTTTGTCAAAGATATTTATAGCCAGTATGAGATTGGCGAAGAAGTGACGGCTAAGATCATTGACATTGATGAATATAGCCAAAAGATCTCCCTCTCTCTACGGGCGCTCCAACCCTTGTTCAAAAATAAGAAACCAGCCCGCGGAAACTGGCACAAACACCACCACCCTAAAGATTATGGTTTCGGCCTAGTCGCAGAGAACCTGCCCAAGTGGGTGGATGAGGGCCTCGCCAATATCCAATCAGGACTGGTTAAGGATTACCACCAAAATCACTTTAATAAGTAAGGAGTCTTTAAAATGCCAGATTTAAAATTAGATGTCTCAAAACTTGCTCCCTTTATCTCACAACATGAAATTGATTTCATGCAAAGTGAAGTCAACCAGGCCCATAGTCTCCTACGGTCGGGAAAGGGGCCCGGCCATGAATTTACGGACTGGCTAGACCTGCCTTTTGACTATGATAAAGAAGAATACGAACGAATCAAAGCAGCCGCTAAGAAGATTCAAGGGGATTCTGATGTCCTACTTGTTTTAGGGATCGGAGGCTCTTACTTAGGGGCTAAGGCAGCCATTTCCTTTTTATCCCACCAGTTTATAAAAGAAGAGAAGCTAGAAATTATCTTTGCGGGCAATAGTCTGAGTGCGACTTATCTCAGCGAAGTGATGGAAGCTTTAGAAGGCAAAGACTTCTCCATCAATGTCATTTCTAAGTCTGGGACAACGACGGAGACTTCGATTGCCTTCCGCATCTTTAAGAAACGTTTGATCGACCAATATGGGGAAGAGGAAGCTAAGCGCCGTATCTATGCCACCACTGACCAAGCCAAGGGGGCGCTCAAAGCGGAAGCGGACCAAATGGGCTACGAAACTTTTGTTATTCCAGATGGGGTAGGCGGACGTTTTACTGTCTTAACGGCTGTGGGACTCTTACCAATTGCAGCTAGCGGGGCCAATACAGATGACCTGCTAGCAGGCGCCCAAGCCTCTCACCAAGCTTACCAAGCCCCTGAACTAGAAAAAAATGATGCCTATCTCTATGCAGCTATCCGCAATATTTTATACCGCAAGGGCTATAACACTGAGATTCTTGTCAACTACGAGCCCAAGCTTAAATATTTTGCTGAATGGTGGAAGCAGTTATTCGGGGAATCTGAAGGTAAAGATGGCAAGGGCATCTACCCAAGCTCTGCTAATTTCTCAACGGACCTACATTCTTTAGGCCAATATATCCAAGACGGCCGGCGTATCCTCTTTGAAACAGTCATCAAAGTTGAAGAAACAGAGAAGGATATTAAGATTCCAAGCCTAGCGGAAGATAGTGATGGCCTTGGCTATCTGGAAGGGCAGTCAGTAGATGAGGTCAATACCAAAGCCTTCCAAGGGACCCTCCTTGCCCATACCGATGGCGGTGTACCTAACCTCGTATTACACGCTCCAGCTATTGACGCTTATACCCTTGGTCAATTGATTTACTTCTTTGAAATCGCTGTTGCAATTTCTGGATACTTGAATGGCGTTAACCCCTTCGACCAACCAGGTGTGGAAGCCTACAAGAAGAATATGTTTGCTCTCTTAGGTAGGGAAGGCTACGAAGAGCTCGCACAAGCTCTGAATGAACGCCTCTAAAATATAAGAACAAGATGATTGATTTAAAGCCAACTAACAAAAAAGTTGGCTTTTTTTATCAAAAAGAGTTGACGAAGGGAAGAGAAGGAGGTATAATAATTTTTGTTGCTGATCGAGATTGATCGCCAACAAAAAAATAAAATTAAAAAAGTGTTGACAAGTCTAATAGACTTCGATATACTAATTGAGTCGCTTGATTCAGAAGCGTTGAGCCGAGAATCTAACGACCATCATCTTATCAAAAAAGTTCTAAAAAAAAGAATTTCAAAAAAGTTCTTGACAAGCTTTCGATAAAGATGATATACTAATTGAGTCGCTTCAGTGAGGCGGCGAGATAGACCTTTGAAAACTGAACAAAGAAGACGAACCAATTGTGTAGGGCATCAACTTCGAGTTGGTGAACCAACAATTCAAACAATAAATAGTTGAGCAAACAACTATAAAAAGTCAGCAATAACGAGCTTATCAAAGCTCATGAATCTTTCATGAGAGTTTGATCCTGGCTCAGGACGAACGCTGGCGGCA
>NZ_VYWO01000004.1 GCF_008726925.1 Aerococcus sanguinicola
TGTTATGAAATATCGTATTCACTGATAAATTCTATTTTAAAATCCAAAATAAAAACCATGCATGACAAAAATCACACATGGTAAAAATTTATTTATTTGCCTGTCTACTTGACAGGGGGCAGTTCAAATTCATTTAGTTCAGATTGTTCTTCTATTGACCAAAATCTTAACTTCTAGCAAAACTTTATCAAATGGTCATCATTTGACAAGTCTATCATATAAGAATTATTTCACGATAGCAAAAGCAAACTAAGAATGCATTCATAATATCTGTTGTTTTGTACTCATAAAGACGATCACTAGCCAAAGAAGAGTTTAAATCAGCCTTTCGTTCCTATTTTGAAATTTTTTCTCATCGTATTCTAATGGTAGCGTGTACATAATTTGCATTTATATTAAGAGTTTCGTTTCCCATACTAAAGCCAAAAAACATTCATGACCCAATCACGCACAAAATTAGTCCCGGAATCAACCCCATCAAAACCAAAAAAATACCCCTAGGAGCCACATACTCCGGGGGTATTGTGTTAGTTATGAACGCCATCATCGCGTTCATGGAAATGAAGAAATTCGACCTCTCCTCTTTTGACATTGGACTTATCGAATAATTGGTTGTGGACTTTCGAATATAGACTTAATTTAAGTGATTTTTCAGCTTTAATCTTGGTCAGGTCTAATAAATTTCAGGGTGTAGATAAGCACTTAATGAATATTTTAATCGTTGAGCCTTATTTATGATATCATTTGGTATGGGCTAACTCCCTAGAGGGGAGGTGTTAGTTATGTCAATTAATGCCATCATCGTGTTGATTGTCGCACCACTAATTGTGGGAATACTCATCGAGTTATTTTCTTGGTGGTTGAACAAGAAGTGACAATCGACTAGCCCAATCTCAACCGCACACGCTTAGCCCACCTCTGAGCGAAAAAAATACCCCCAGGAGCCACCAACTCCCGGGGGTATTGTGTTAGTTATGAACGCCATCATCGCGTTCCACACATTTATTATAACATATAAAGCAGAAAGAGGAAGCCATCAAGCTCCTCTTTTTTAATATTAATGTCATTCAGCTTAATGAACAGGAGTGAAGCCTTGGAATTGGGTATCATCATGGTGTGAGAAAATCTGGGACTTACAAGCTAGTAATTTGCTTTTGACGGCTCTCTCTGCAAATAGAAAATAACAATTTGCATACAGGAGCTCTGAACGCAAATAGAGAGTGGCTATTTGCATGTGGGAAGTCCGAGCGCAAATAGAAAATATCTATTTGCATGCAGGAAGCTCAAAAGCAAATAGAAAGTAGCAAATTGCACATAGGAGCTTTGAACGCAAATTGAAGCCGGCAATTTCCAGAAAGCACTTCACAGCCTACGAAGCAAGCCCAAATTGAGTCTCTAAATATTTAATGATCAAAGTCAAAAAGAAACTCACGCTCCCTAGCACTAGTTAGATCAAGGGGCACAATAAAAACCAGGCACAATTACCTGGTTTTTATCAATTCATTTTTGAGCAGCCTCTCCATCCATTATCCTTGAAATAGCTAACTGCTATGCAATAATAATTTACTTTAGGATTGTGAGCAGGAGTGGAGTTTTGAAGTTGGTCCTTAGCCATGAACAAGCAAGCTCCAGGGTGTGAGGGCTGGCGTTTAGCTTTCCTTCACTGGAGCAAGTCACCAGAGCAGTCTGAAAGACTGCGGCGGAGACTTGTGAAGTGACAGGAAAGCTGCCAGACCGAACCCGACTAGATGCGAATTAGGGATAGTAGGCGAAAGCCGTACGGTCCGTTTGAGATTTGCTAGGCGAAGAGGATGTAGCAACGCTGCTGTCGCAGCCTTGAACTTCATCTCTAAGTCGCTTCGCTCCAAGAGCTGAAGCTGCCCGAACCGGTGCCATGGCTTTTTAAGGGCCAAATTCAAAAACGGAACGGATGCTCACTAGCACCATTTACTTACTCATCCTAGTCGGGTTCGAGGATGCAGAAAGGGCTCCTCTTCGCAAAAGGCTGCCGAAGCTCTCTGAGCTTCTCTAGCCTTTTACTCCAGAGGTCCCTTTCTCCCGCATCCTCTCACACCCTTTTCTAGAAGCGATATTTCATCTCCGGCAACCCATCGTCTTTAGGCATACGCTCTTTCAGTTCCCCCAGCACCTGGTCGAACTGGGTGTTGATCTCCTGGCGGGGGGATTCGTCGACTTGGCGGACGAATTTGAGTTTGCTGATTTTTTGCATGGTACGCTCGAGGTCTTCCACAGGGGTGTAGACGACGGCGTACTTGAGCTTGTAGGAGATATAGTAGACATAGCCATACTTCTGCAGGGGGCGGGTGTGCTTGGTGGAATGGAGCCAGACAATGAGTCCCGCCCGGTCTTGTCGTTTATCGTATTCTGCCACTGGCATCACCTCCCTTGGGATCGTCACTAGTCTTTTTCAATTTCGATCAGCAGGTCATTGGAGTCGACTTGGTCACCGGCTTGGACGTGGATGGCCTTGATGGTCCCGTTGACTGGGGCCTTGACGGTGGTTTCCATCTTCATGGCTTCCGTCACCAGGATGGTTTGGCCCACCTTGACCTTGTCGCCCTGTTCGCAGGACACCTTCACAATGGTTCCAGGCATGGTAGCCCCGATATGGCCACGGTTGGATGGGTCAGCTTTTGGACGGAGGGCCACGGTGGTCTTGATGGTCGTATCCTTGACCGTGATTTCCCGGCGTTGGCCGTTGAGGTCGAAGTAGACAATCCGTTCACCTAGGTGGTTGGCTGCGCCCACTTGGATCAGTTTAATCCGTAAGACCTTACCCTTTTGAATCTCTACCGAGACAGTTTCACCGGGCTGCATGCCGCGGAAGAAGGTTGGGGTATCGATATTGGAGAGGTCGGAATAATTGTCCAGCTTCTTGCAATAGTCAACGAAGACCTTAGGATACATGAGATAGGCCAGTAAGTCTTGGTCGGTGATTTCAATATCCACTTGTTCTGCCAATTCATCACGGACGGCATCGAAGTCCACAGGGTCTAAAAGAGCACCGGGACGTTCGGTCGTTGCAGGGGCGCCCTTGAGGATGATCTCTTGAACATCTTTCGGGAAGCCGCCCACGGGTTGGCCCAGGTCGCCTTGGAAGAACTTGATGACAGAGTCTGGGAAGTCCAGGCTCTTGCCGCGTTCGAAGAAGTCGTCAATGCTGAGCTTGTTTTGGACCATGAAGAGGGCCATGTCCCCAACGACCTTAGAAGATGGGGTCACCTTCACAATATCGCCGAAGAGCATGTTGACATCATGGTACATGACCTTGATTTCTTCCCAGCGGTCTTCTAGCCCCACCCCAATGGCTTGTTGTTGGAGGTTGGTGTACTGGCCACCCGGCATTTCGGTCTTGTAGATCTCGGTTTCTGGGACCTTGAGTCCGGAAGCGAAGTCATTGTAGTAGGCCCGGACGCCTGACCAGTAGTGGTTCATCTTTTGCGCATTGTCCACGTTCAGGGCTGGACGGCGGTCATCGTGTTCCAGGGCATAGTAGAGGGTCGTCATGCTCGGTTGGCTGGTGGTTGAGGAGAAGGCAGAAGTCGCCACGTCCACAATATCCACGCCAGCCCGTGCCGCTTCCGCATAGGTGATAATCCCATTGCCCGCTGTATCGTGGGTATGGAGATGGATCGGCACATCGACCGCTGCCTTGAGTTCAGAAATCAGGGCATAGGCAGCTTGGGGCTTGAGCAGGCCGGCCATGTCCTTGATGGCAATGATATCAGCCCCTGCACTCACCAAGTCCTTGGCGAAGTTGACATAGTAGTCCGTGGAGTATTTTTGCCGGTCAGGATTGAGGACATCCCCGGTATAGCACATGGCGGCTTCGGCAATTTTCCCGGTATCCTTGACGAATTGGAGAGGTTTCTCAATCTGCTTGATCCAGTTCAGGCTGTCGAAGACCCGGAAGACGTCAATACCTGATGCAGCAGACTGCTTGATAAAGGCTTCCAGGACATTGTCTGGATAGGCGGTATAACCCACGGCATTGGACCCTCTAAAGAGCATCTGCAGGAGGGTATTCGGCATAGCTTGGCGGAATTTCTCCAAGCGTTCCCAAGGGTCTTCGGTTAAGAAGCGGTAGGCGGTATCGAAGGTCGCCCCACCCCAGACTTCCATGGAGAAAAAGTTCGGATTGGCTTCTTCTGCCACTTGGGCCGCCTTGACCATGTCCCGGGTCCGCATCCGCGTCGCAATCAGGGACTGGTGGGCATCCCGCATGGTGGTGTCGGTCAAGAGGAGTTCTTGCTTATTCTTGACAAAGTCTTGAACCGCCTTGACCCCGTCCTGATCGAGGACCTGCTTGGCCGTGGGACCGTCTGTTGTAACTTCCGCTAGGTCCTTAGGCAGCTGGGCCTTGGTGTAGTGGGGTTTCTCCCCGCGTTTGAGGCCAGGGAAGCCATTGATGGTGGTTTCGGCGATATAGCGGAGGATCTTGTTGCCCCGGTCGCGGTTCTTCTCTTTCGGGAATTCGAAGAGGGATGGGGTATGGTCGATGAAGAGGGTCGTGGCTTGGCCGGACAGGAATTCTTCATGACGGACCACATTCAAGAGGAAGGGAATATTGTTCTTCACGCCGCGGATCCGGTACTCGCGCAGGGCCCGGGTCATCTTGGCCACGGTTTCTTCGAAGGTCATGGCATGGGCGATCAGCTTGGTCACCATGGAGTCATAGTAAGGAGAGACTTCCGCATTCTGATAGCCGTTCCCCGCATCCAAGCGCAAGCCGAAGCCCCCTGGTGACCGGTAGGTGTTGATCTTACCGGTATCGGGGAAGAAGTTATTGGCCGGGTCTTCCGTTGTGATCCGGCATTGGATAGCATAGCCCATGAGCGGCAGGTCTTCTTGCTTGGGCAGGCCGATCGCTTCAAAAGATTCCCCGTCCGCAATCCGGATCTGGGCTTTGACAATATCCACCCCAGTAATTTCTTCGGAAATGGTGTGTTCCACTTGGACCCGGGGGTTGACTTCGATGAAGTAGAAGTCGTGGCCGTCGAGCAGGAATTCCACTGTCCCGGCATTCTGATAGCCGACATGGGACATGAGGCGGACTGCTTCATCGCAGACCTCGTGGCGGACTTCCATGGGTAGGCCAACGGTTGGAGCTACTTCAACGACTTTTTGGTGGCGGCGTTGGACGGAGCAGTCCCGCTCCCAGAGGTGCATCACGTGGCCGTGCTGGTCGCCGAGGATCTGAACTTCAATGTGCTTAGGATTCGCGATATACTTCTCCGCATACATGACGCCTGAGCCAAATGCCTTGAGGGCTTCATTGGAGGCTGTCTCGTATTGTTCTTCGAGTTCGTCATCCGAGCGGACAACCCGCATGCCGCGGCCCCCACCCCCATTGGCTGCCTTGACCATGATCGGATAGCCGGCTTCTTTAGCGAAGTCACGGACTTCTTCGACAGATTCGACCGGTCCCGGTGTCCCTGGGATTTCCCGGATGCCTGCCGCACGGGCTGCCTTCTTGGCCTTGACCTTGTCCCCGAACATATCCAGGGTTTCTACTTTAGGCCCAATGAAGATAATGCCTTCTTCCTGGCAGCGACGGGCGAAGTCGACATTCTCAGATAAGAAACCATAGCCGGGATGGATAGCATCCGCACCGGTGTCTTTGGCAATCCGGATAATGTCTTCGATATCCAGATAGGCTTCAACAGGTTTCTTGCCTTCTCCAACCAGGTAGGATTCATCCGCCTTGAAGCGGTGGACAGAATTCTCATCTTCCTTGGCGAAGATAGCGACTGTTTCCAAGCCTAATTCAAAACAGGCCCGGAAGACGCGGATAGCAATTTCCCCACGGTTGGCGACTAGGACTTTTTTAATCATATTGACACTCCCCTTTGGTTAATACTTGGCTACTTGGATTGACGTCTCTTGGGATGGCCAAAGCGGTCGGCCCGGCTAGCAGAGAGGGCCAGCCCCACCATAATAGCTGTGGTGAGGACCGAGGACCCCCCGTATGAAATAAAGGGGAAGGTAATCCCCGTGATAGGCAGGAGCCCGCTCACCCCGCCCAGGTTAATCACAGCCTGGATGAGGAAGTAGGAGGCAATCCCGATTAAGAGCATTTGGATATAGACGGTCCGAGCTTTTTGGGCCCGGTAATAGAGATAGATGGTGAGGTAGAAGTAGAGGCCCAGAATAAAGACGAGGCCTAGGAGTCCCAACTCCTCCCCCACAATGGCCATGATGAAGTCGTTATGGGCTTCAGGCAGGTAGCCCAGCTTCTGCACGGAATTCCCCAGGCCGCGGCCGAAGAAGCCGCCCCCCTTGAGGGCATAGTAGGAATTGACCAGTTGGTGGCCGATCCCCTGGGCCTCAGGGAAGGGGTTGACGAAGCTGAGCAGACGCTGGATCCGGTAGTTGGATGAGGTCCAGCCCAAGTGGTTGGCCAGGCGGACGCCTAAGACTAAGAGGGCATAGGCCCCTATCGCAATACCTGTCAGGGCCTTGACCAACTTGGACGGGATGCCTGAACCAAGGACCATCAAGCTAGCAATGACTAGGAGCAGGCCGAAGCCCCCGATATCCGGGAGACTGACCGCAATGCCTAGCCAGAGCAAGATGGCGGCCGGCACGATGGGATGGCGGCCGACCACCCGGAAGAAGCCCTTCCAGCCGGTGTTCTTCGCGAAATCTTCCTGGTAACGGCTGAAATAATCCGCCAAAAGCAAGACCAGGACCGGCTTAGCGAACTCGATCGGTTGGATGGAGATCACATAGAGGTCGATCCAACCCTTGGCCCCGTTGATCTCTTCCCCCCAGATAAGGACGAAGACCAGGGCCAGGCTGATAACGACCAGGGCCAGCTTCTTGAAGGCCTGGCTGCGAAAGACCGTAACCCGCAAGCGGTAGATCAGCAGGGTCACCCCTAGACCGAGGACCATAAAGATCAGCTGGCGGATGACATAGTAGGTCACGTCATTACCCTCCGAAATGGCCCGGTAGGCAGAGGCCGAGAAGACCATGATCAGGCCAATAATGGATAGGACCATATAGGGCAGGAAGATCGATAGGTTCAGCTCCCGGTAGGCCCGTTTGATTGCTGACGCCAATCCTTGTGTCTTGGACTTATGAGTCTTTTCTGTTGACACGGTGGTCCCCCTCTACATGGTAGAATTGGCCCTCTTCAAAAATCTCCGTATAGACCTGGTTGAGGGTATCTTCCAGTTCTCGAATAATTTGATGGCCTTTATTTTTTGAAATCGCACCAATCGCAATCGCATAAGCGACCTGCTTGGAGAAGCCATACATCTGGGTATCCACAATCTCCTCGAAAGCCGGACACTGGGCAAAGCACAAGTGCTCCTTCTGACTGAGGATTAAGTGAGAGATGCGCTGGGCTTCATGAAGCAAGATCTCTTCTGCTTGCTTCTGATTGATATCCATTCGCTATCCCCTCCTTCTTTTTATTGGAATTTTTACTACATCGCGTTGGTGAGCATCCGTTCCGCTTTTGAATTTGATCGTTGAAGAGCCGTGGCACCGGTTCGGGCCAAGGTCCCTCACCTAGCGAGCTTCAAAGGGCTAGTACGGCTAACGCCGACTATCCCTAATTCACATCGCTTGCTTAGTCACGGCTAACGATCAAATTCAAAACTCCACTACTGCTCACTAGTAAACAGCCTAAGAATAAACGGAATAGTCACTACACTTTAATCACCGTCACCAACACTAGATGGTAAAGAATTCTTGACTAAGCATATATACTTGAAATTATACCATAACTTGATGAGAAGCTTGTTAGTTTTCGGGTTTTTATTCGCTTTGAACGGGTTAGGGCTTGGACTTTGGATCGAATGAGAGGTGAAAGATCAGAGAAAGTTGGGACTTATCCCCTGCGCAAGAAAAACGAGACACAGCGAGCGGGCTTGTGGCGCTTGCGGCTCGAGATACCGACAGAGCGTCATGTGATTTGTCTCCTTAAGGCTAGCTCGCTCTTGCTATAAGCTAGGAAACGGCATCTTTGCTCATAACAATGCAGTTTCTCGGGGCTTTACTGCATCTTCACTCATAACATTGCAGTTTCTACAGCCTTTACTGCATCTCCCTTTACAACAATGCAACTTCTCCCAAAAGTCACTGAGAAGCTAGCTTAGCTGTGCTAGCAATCTAGGCTAAGCGATTAGACGATGCCAGCTGGACTTGGACTTCCAAAATTAAAGGAACAAATTCAAAACCCTGTTCTCCGCACATTTCCAAAGAAAAAACCAGGAAGTGGGGTTTATCCCTCCACTTCCTGCCGGTTCTTGCTTAATTTTCTGCTTTTTTCTTGCGCTTGTTGAAGCGGGCACGTTCGCTCTTGTTGAGGATACGTTTGCGGACGCGGACGGTTTCTGGAGTTACTTCGCAGAGTTCGTCATCATCCATGAATTCAAGAGATTGTTCCAGGTTCAAGACGCGGGGTTCCTTGATGGTTGCGGTCTGGTCCTTGGTTGCAGAACGCACGTTGGTCAAGTTCTTGGCCCGGACAATGTTCACGTCAATGTCTTCTTCCCGGGCATTTTCCCCGACAACCATGCCTTCGTAGACCTCTGTCCCTGGGTGAACAAAGATTGTTCCGCGGTCTTCCACGTTCATGATACCGTAAGTGGTGGCCTTGCCGGTTTCAGTGGATACCAGCGAGCCATTGCGGCGGCCGCCGATTTCTGCATTAATCAGGGGTTGGTAGGAATCGAAGCTGTGGTTCATGATCCCGTAACCGTGTGTCATGGTCACGAATTGGGTACCGTAGCCGATCATCCCACGGGCTGGCACCAGGTAGTTCAAGCGGACCGTGCCGCGGCCTTCGTTCACCATATCTAACATTTGCCCCTTGCGTTGGTTCAGGGAATCGATAACAGAGCCTTGGTATTCTTCTGGCGTGTCGATTTGAACGGATTCAAAAGGTTCTTGCTTGGTCCCATCAATCTCACGGATAATCACTTCAGGCCGAGACACTTGGAGCTCGAAACCTTCCCGGCGCATGTTCTCAATCAAGATGGAGAGGTGGAGTTCGCCCCGGCCAGACACAATCCATTGGTCAGGTTCTGGGGTATCTTCAACACGCAGAGAAACGTCAGTATGGAGCTCATACTTCAAGCGTTCTTCGATCTGACGAGCCGTCACGAACTTCCCTTCCCGCCCAGCAAAAGGTGAGTTGTTGGTCATAAAGGTCATTTGCAGGGTCGGTTCATCGATCCGAAGTGGAGGTAAAGCTTCCTGTACGTCGGTATCCGTCACGGTTTCACCCACATAGATGTCTTCCATCCCGGACACGGCAATCAATTCCCCAGCTTCCGCATGGTCAATTTCAATCCGGTCTAAACCAAGGAAGCCTAAAAGCTTGGTGACGCGGAAGTTCTTCTTGGTCCCATCCAATTTATTCAGGGTTACTTGGTCCCCAACATTGATCGACCCGCGGAAGATCCGGCCAATCCCAATCCGGCCCACATAGTCGTTGTAGTCGAGCATGCAGACTTGGAATTGAAGGGGTTCGTCCTTGTTATCTTCAGGGGCTGGCACATTTTCGATGATGGCGTCAAAGATTGGTGCCATGGTCTTCTCTTGCTTGGCAGGGTCTGCGGAATAGCTAGAGGTCCCGTTCATGGCTGAGGCATAAACGACTGGGAATTCGATTTGGTCTTCGTCTGCCCCCAGTTCAATGAAGAGGTCGAGGACTTCATCCACTACTTCCATGGGGCGAGCGGCAGGTTTGTCAATCTTGTTCACAACCACAATCGGGGTCTTCCCTGCTTCGAAGGCTTTTTGGAGGACAAAACGGGTCTGTGGCATGGTCCCTTCATAGGCATCCACAACCAGAACCACCCCGTCAACCATTGTCATGATCCGTTCCACTTCACCCCCGAAGTCCGCGTGCCCTGGGGTATCCATGATATTCACTCGGGTGCCCTTGTAGTTAACCGCTGTATTCTTAGAGAGGATGGTAATCCCACGTTCTCGTTCCAGGTCGTTGGAATCCATGGCGCGTTCGTCTAAGTGCGCCCGCTCATCTAAGGTATCTGAATTTTCTAGTAGCTGGTTAACCAGGGTCGTTTTGCCGTGGTCAACGTGGGCTATAATGGCGACATTCCGAATATCTTCGCGTTTTGTCATTGATGTCTTAACTCCTTTTTCTATTCCTTCTATTATCTGGTCAAATATGGTTCGATACGTTTGCTGGTGGTGACATAGTGCCTGGCCTTCTGCTTGTCCAAGGCCTTCGCTCACAAGCACAAAGCATGGTCACCAGCACACAGCACACCGTACAGAACCAAAAAATCTGCTTTATCATTTTATCACTATTACTAGGCCTTGCCTAGCGCTTATTGGGGATTTTTACATTTTATCCCAGGCGGCTTCGACCGCTAAATACTTGACGAATTGCTGGTAGGCGCTGGGATAGCCGATCACACCTGAGCCCTTGTGGAGGAGATCGAGCCTGCTGCCGTCAAACTGGCTAAAGCTAAGCCCTGCCTCCTGGGCGATCACAGACCCCGCTGCCACGTCCCAGGGAGCAAGCTTGGGCGAGAAGTAGAGCAGGAGGTCGCCCCTCAGCACATAGAGAATCTGCAGGCCAGCTGACCCATAAATGCGAAAGCCCAAAGCCTGGTCAATGAAGTCCTGGATGCGGTGGGTATTATGGAGGGCGTAGGACCCGTTCCCAGCAATCAGCCCCTGGCGCAAGGGCTTGTCGTCAAAAGTCTTGGTGAAGGGCTGACCGTTCCAAGTCACCCCTTGCCCCTGCCAGGCAGCGACATAATCATCATTGACCACATCGTAAATCACCCCAAACTGGCCTTCCCCGTCCACATAACGGGCCAGCATAATGGCGAAGTGGCGGCGTTGGCCGTAGAAATTAGCCGTCCCGTCAATAGGATCGATAATCCAAACGCTGCCCTCCAGGCTGTCCGACTGCTTGCCCTCGCCTTCTTCCCCGATAATCCGGTCATCCGGGAAGTTGTCCTGGATCTGATGGCGGAGGTAACGCTCGGTCTCCTCGTCCAGATTGGTCACAATATCCTGGTGGCTGGTCTTCTCATTCACCGTCAGGCCTTGGTCCATCCCCTGGCGGATGTGGTCCGCTGCCGTCATCACCCAGCTGTGAACGAGTTCTTCAATGGCTTGTCTATTCATTCTACTTCCCCCTTAAGGCATGGTTACGCGTCCAGCATCAGTCGCCTTGGCCTTCTGCATGGTCCGGTACAAGTTATAGGACGACACCTTCTCGAAGGCATTGCCCAATTGCTTCTCTTCCATCTTGCTGGGTACCACTTCCTTAAAGTCTCGGTAAGCCGCCAGCAAGTCCGCACGGTCAACTCCGCCTTCATAAGCAAGCTCCACCGCATGCCAGAGCTCGACCACCGCCGTCATCTCCTCCGTCGTCCAATTCATATCCAGTGGGTAAGCATAGCCCATCTCAAATTCCCCCTTCAGCGCTCTATTTGCTTCTATTATAGCAGAAAATAGAAAGCCATGGCAGACAGGGGATTGCTTGGCTTTAGCCGTGTTGATCCGCTAATGTTTCAAGGCCCAAATTCAAAAGCGCAAGGTATGCTCACTAGCAGTTAAAGTCTCCAACCCCTATCAAATAAAAGCAGAACTAATTTAAGCTTTTTAATAAGAACCACTATTAAGCGAAATTTTTGCAATTCGTTTAGTGAGCAGGAGTGGAGCGTTGAAGTTGGTCCTTAGCCATGAATAAGCAAGCCCCAGGGTGTGAAGGCTAGCGGGAGAAATAGACCTCTGGAGCAAAGAGCCAGAGAAGACTGCAAGTCTTCGGCGGATCTTTGTGAAGAAGACCTATTTCTGCTAGCCTGAACCCGACTAGATGCGAATTACAGAGCGTAGGCGTCAGCCGTACGAGCCGTTTGAATCTTGCTAGGCGAGAGACCAAGGCTCGAGCCGGTGCTATGCTTTAGCCGTTGGAGCGCTAGCGACTTACGGATAAAGTACAAGACGGCTTTAGCCGTGTTGATCCTCTAAACATTTAACGATCAGACTCAAGACGGAACGTATGCTCACTAGCACAAAGTATTTAGTCCAATCCTATCCCCATTAAAAAAGAGCCTGGGCAGGCTCTTTTTTGTGTATAGAATCAATTTTTTGTCTAAAAGGATTAAGCGTGGATAGCTTGGCCTAAAAGACCTTCTGCACAGTCCTTGATTGCTTCGTTTAAGGTTGGGTGACCGTGAACGGTTAAAGCAATATCTTCAGCTGTCATGCCAGATTCAATGGCAAGGCCAATTTCAGCCGCAGCATCAGAAGCTTGTGGCCCAACCACTTGGCCACCGACAATAATGTTATTGTCTTTAGTAGCAACCAAGCGTACAAAACCTTCAGCGTTAGCCATAGACACAGCACGCCCGTTCCCACCGAATGGGAATTTGAAGGAGTGAACTTCCAAGCCTTTTTCTTTAGCGTCTTCTTCCGTTAAACCATAGCTGGCTAACTCAGGGTCAGTATAAGCAATTGATGGCATAGACTTGTAGTCAACAATTGCATTTTCCCCAGCGATAGCTTCAGCCGCTACGATTCCTTCGTAAGAAGCTTTGTGAGCTAAGGCTAAGCCTGGCACGATATCACCGATAGCGTAAATGTTCTTCACGCTGGTACGGCCTTGTTCATCAACCTTCACTAAGCCGCGGTCGTCCATTTCAACGCCTGCTGCTTGTAGGCCGATTTCAGCCGTATTCGGACGGCGGCCAACAGATACGAGAACTTTAGATACGGTAATTTCTTTTTCTTTACCTTTTTCTTCGTATTTAACGGTTACTGAGTCGCCGTTGTCTGTCGCTTCTTTCGCCATGCCCTTAGTAATCACGGTCATGCCTTTTTTCTTCATGTCTTTTTGAACCACTTTAACCATGTCTTTTTCAAAACCTGGTAAGAGTTGTGGCGAACCTTCAAGGATGGTTACTTCAGAACCGAGGTTAGCGTAAGCTGTCCCTAATTCTGAACCAACAACGCCCCCGCCGATTACGAGAAGTTTTTCTGGAACTTCTTCGAAGGCTAAAGCGCCTGTTGAGTCAACGATGTTTCCACCAAACTTGAAGCCTGGGATTTCGATTGGGGTTGAACCAGTTGCGACAATCAAGTTGTTGTAAGTATACAATTGATGTTCGTCGCCTTCACCCGTAACGGTTAATTCTTTGTCGTTATTGATGTAAGCATCGCCCCAGATCACATCGATCTTGTTCTTCTTGAAGAGGAAGCCAATCCCGTCAGTCATTTTCTTAACGACTTGGTTGTCTTTCCAATCTTGGGTCTTGGTAAAGTCTAAGTTTGTTCCTTCAGTTGTCACACCGAAAACTTCTGCGCCTTCTAAGGCAGAATGGTAAGCGTGACCTGCTTGGATCAAGGCTTTAGAAGGGATACAGCCCACGTTCAAGCAAACCCCACCGAGGAATTCGCGTTCAATTACTGTAACCTTTTGGCCTTTTTGGGCAGCACGAATTGCTGCCACATAGCCACCAGGACCTGAACCGATAACGACTGTATCTAATTCAATTGCCATTGCTCCTACTACCATATTTTATCAACCTATCCTTCCATTAATAGCAATTCTGGTTCTGACAATAAGCGAGCGACTTCGTTCAAGCAGCGTTGTCCGACAGCCCCATCGACAATACGGTGGTCGAAGGTCAAGGATAATTTCAGAACGCGGCCAACAGCTAACTCGCCTTCATCGTTGACAACAGGTTCTTGCTTGATGGCACCGAAACCTAAGATGGCAACTTCTGGGAAGTTAAGGATTGGGGTGAAGAATTCACCACCAGCAGACCCAATGTTAGAAATGGTAATGGTACCGTCGCCCATTTCTTCGTTGGTTAATTCGCCAGCGTGAGCACGGGCAGCTTTTTCGTTGATTTCGTTAGCAATTTCAAACATTGATTTTTGGTTAGCGTTCTTGATGTTTGGAACGAATAAGCCATTGTCAGTGTCAGTTGCAATCCCTACGTTATAGTATTTCTTAAGGATGTATTCACGGTTTTCTTCGTCGATTGATGCGTTAAGCATTGGGTATTTCTTAACGGCAGCGACTAAAGCTTTCACAACATAAGGTAAGAAGGTTAACTTCACATCGCGTTCAGCGGCAATGCCTTTGAATTTCTTACGGTGATCCCATAATTTAGAAACTTCAACATCCATGAAGAGGGATACTTGAGGTGCTGTGAACTTAGAAGTCGTCATTGATTCAGAGATAATCCGACGCATTGGTGAAATCTTAACGCGTTCAACCAAGTCTTCATTTGAAACAGTAGGTGCTGGAGCTGGAGATTTCTTAGCCGCTTTTTCTTCCTTAGCTGGAGCTGGTTGTTGGCTGGCTTCTTGGCTACCTTCAGCTTGAGCACTTGGGTCGAAGTTGTCAATGTCATCACGGGTAATTTGACCGTTCTTGCCAGTTCCGTTCACTAAGGAGATGTCTACGCCTTTATCGCGGGCATACTTACGAACTGAAGGCATGGCTTGGATGACACGGTTTGGATCAGCTGTAGCAGGTGCAGAAGCTGCGCTACCTGTTGCGTCGTCGTTACCTTCGTCAGCCTTAGCTTCTTGGGCAGGTTGAGAAGGTGTTGACGTATCTTCTGCGCCGTCATCTTCCCCATTGTGTTCTGGTGAGTCGATTTCAGCTAACACATCGCCTACATTTGCGATGGTCCCAGCTTCTACTAAGATCTTCTTAACGGTACCAGCGACTGGTGAAGCTACTTCTTCAACAGACTTGTCGTTTTGGATTTCAACGAGGGAGTCTTCTTCCGTAATGGTATCCCCTTCAGAAACTAACCAAGAAACGATTTCGCCTTCTGCCATCCCTTCACCAACGTCAGGTAAGCGGAATTTGTAGTAAGAGCCGCCACCATTGCTTGCTGGTGCTGGATCTTCAGCTTTTTCTTCTTGGGCTGGTGATTCTGGAGTTGAAGCAGGTGCTGCTTCAGCTTCGTTGTCTTCTAAGCCTTCGCCTTCGAATGCGATCAATGGTTCACCAACCATTGCTAAGTCGCCTTCTTCATAGTAAAGCTTAGTTACCGTACCTGTTACAGGTGAGGTGATTTCTTCAACGGATTTGTCGTTTTGGATTTCAACTAATGTATCTTCTTCATTGACTTGGTCGCCGACTTTGACGTCCCATGCGACGATTTCGCCTTCTGCCATGCCTTCGCCGACATCGGGCATATTAAAAATGTAAGCCATAGTTAGAGTTCTTCCCTTCTATCTCTTAGTATCTGTTCAAAGCTATCCTTTATCTCATAAAGCTCAGGAGCGGTTAAGTTCTCCCTAACCGCTGCCAAGCGTTCTTTATCAATTAGAATTGAGTTGCTTTCTTCACTGCTTCTTGGATATCTTCAGCATTTGGTAACCAAACGTTTTCGGCTAAACCAAATGGGAAGACAGTGTCTGCTGCTGAAACAAATTGGATAGGTGCTTCCAAGCTCAAGATATTACGTTGTGAAATTTCAGCAATCACTTGGTTACCCACGCCAGCTTGACGTTGGGCTTCTTGAACCATAACCACGCGGCCTGTCTTGTCAACAGAAGCGCCGATGGTTTCCATATCTAGAGGTTGAACCGTACGTAAGTCGATCACTTCAGCTGAGATGCCTTCTTTTTCAAGGGCGTCAGCAGCTTTCAGGGCTTCACGAACCATGTAGCCGTAAGCGATGATGGTCACGTCATTCCCTTCGCGTGCCACATTAGCCTTGTTCAATTCGATTTCATATTGTTCTTCAGGAACTTCTTCACGGAATGACCGGTAAAGTTTCATGTGTTCTAAGAAGACAACAGGGTCATTGTCACGGATAGAAGCGGTCAAGAGACCTTTAGCTTCATATGGGCTTGATGGGATAACGACCTTAAGGCCTGGTGATTGTGCCATTAAACCTTCTAGTGAGTCGGCGTGCATTTCAGGTGTGTGAACGCCCCCGCCGAATGGTGAGCGAACAGTAATTGGCATGTGACGGGTGCCGCCCATCCGATAACGAGTACGTGACATTTGACCAGAGATGGAGTCCATCACTTCGAAGACGAAGCCGAAGAATTGGATTTCCATAACGGGACGGAAACCTTGAAGAGCTAAACCGATGGCTAAACCACCAATACCAGATTCTGATAGAGGTGTATCGCTGACACGGTCTTCACCATACTTGTCGTATAAGCCTGTTGTGGCACGGAATACACCGCCGTTTTTACCCACATCTTCACCAAAGATTAAGACTTTTTCATCGCGTGCCATTTCTTGGTCTAACGCTTCTGTAATGGCTTCAACCATTGTTTTGTTGCGGTTGTTCTTTTTAGCCATGCTTATTCACTCTCCTTTGCTTCATATTGTTCGATTTGTTCTTTAATGTTTTGACCTGGGTTTTCGAACATATTCTTAAGGAAGTCAGAAACTTTTTGTTGAGGTGCAGCTTCTGCTTTTTGGATAGCTTCCTTAATTTCTTCTTTCACTTGGTCAACATATTCAGTTTCCATTTCTTCATTCCAGAGACCCTTGTCTTCCATGAACTTACGCATACGTAAGAGTGGTTCACGGCCGGTCCAGAGTTCGATATCTTCATCGGTCCGGTAAAGTTTAGGGTTGTCCCCTGATGTGGAGTGAGCACCTAAACGGTTGGTGATGGTTTCAATCAGAACAGGACCATTACCAGCTGCAGCATATTCACGGGCTTGTTTAGACACAGCGTAAACAGCTAAAGCATCGTTACCATCAACTTGTACCCCTGGGATACCTGCTGCAACAGCTTTTTGAGCCAAGGTCTTAGCAGCGGATTGTTTCTCACGTGGGGTTGAGATTGCGAAGCCGTTGTTTTGGATGTAGAAGACAATTGGTGCCTTGTAGCGGCTTGCATAGTTCCAACCTTCATAAGAGTCCCCTTGGGATGAACCGCCGTCACCAGTGTAAACATAAGTTACATTGTCAGAGCCGTTTAATTTTTGGCCAACAGCATTACCCATGGCTTGGATTAATTGTGCCCCGATAATGATTTGTGGTGGCATAGCGTGTAGGTCTTCAGGATAGTCGTTCCCTTCCACGTGTCCACGTGACCAGAGGAAGCCCTTGTAGATAGGAAGTCCTTTAGCGATTAATTGAGGAACGTCACGATAGCCTGGGAATAACCAGTCACCTTCTTCGAAAGCATAAGAGCTCGCCATTTGGGAAGCTTCTTGCCCATAGGTAGGTGCGTAGAATCCTAAACGTCCTTGCTTAGCGAGAGCCATAGAACGTTCGTGAAGCGTCCGAGAGAACACCATCCGTTTCATTAATTCAACTAATTCATCGTCTGATAAATCAGGCATAATCTCTTCATTAACGACTTTCCCTTCTTCGTCTAAAATACGAACCATTGGGAAAAGCTCGTCAATTGCTTCCAACTGCGCAGCATAATCTACTGGTTGTTTAGCCATTTATAATCATTCCTCTCTTATAATAAAAATTCTTTCAGTTATTAAATCAAGTGCATTCAATTCTGTATCAATCAAATGCAGCCCTCTGTTATAAAGTATCATTTTAAAGTATAAAAAGCAAGCCTTATAGCTTTTACAGGTGAAAGTTCTTTTATAGTACAGAAAAATGAATGAAAAGGCTGTCTTTTCTTTAGTTTGAGCTTTTTTTCACAAGACTTTATTGCTAAGGAAGGCCATGGTCTCAGGCCTTTGAATGAACTTTTAGTTTTTATTTAAATATTAAATCTTATACCTGTACCAGTCTTTAGCGAGCATCTGTTATAATATCCCGTGGAACAAGAAGACAAAACGCTTGTTTTAAGCGTTTTCACGGCAGATTTGGTGAAAGCTTTTTCTTGGACTGTTTTAGCTAAAGAAAATATTAAGCAAAAGCGCTAAACATTTGGCCTTTTTAACGGTATAATGAAGGGAAGACATTTGCTAGACTAGAAAGGATGTTAACTTATGATTACAATGGATGATATTATTCGGGACGGTCATCCCACCCTGCGGAAAAAGGCGGAAAAAGTGACCTTCCCCTTGACAGACGAGGACCTAGCCTTCGCCCAAGACTTGATGGACTACCTCCACAACAGCCAAGACGAAGAAATCGCTGAGAAATACGGCCTGCGTGCAGGTGTCGGCCTGGCTGCTCCCCAAGTCAATGTCTCCAAGCAAATGACTGCGGTCCTGATCCCTGACTTGGAAGACCCAGATGGCAAGATTATTATGGAAGAAGTGGTCTGCAACCCACGCATCCTCAGCCACTCCCTGGAGAAAGTTGCCCTGCCTAGTGGCGAAGGCTGCCTGTCCGTTGACCAAGACGTCCCAGGCTACGTCCCCCGCCCCGCGCGCATCACCCTCCGCTACCAAGACCTGGAAGGCAATGAGCACAAAAAACGCTTCAAAGGCTACCCCGCCATCGTCCTCCAACACGAAATCGACCACCTCAACGGCATCCTCTACTACGACCACATCAACCCAGACGACCCCTTCTCCCTCGACGAAAACTCCTTCGTATTGGGCGAAGAATATTAAAGAAGAAGGATCAGCAAGCTAGCCAGACCCTGGCTAGCTTGTTTTCATTATGGTGTGGGTGAGCTAGCTTGCCTAGTAGAGCTTCAACTTGTTAATGAAAGCCGCATTAGCAAGTTGCCGCCAGCCTACTTGCTAAAGGAGGCCTCGTTTGCAAGTTGTCGGATTCCTATTTGCTAACAGAGCCCTCATTCGCAAGTTACCGGATTCCTACTTGCTAACAGAGCCCACATTCGCAAGTTGTCGGATTCCTATTTGCTAACAGAGCCCTCATTCGCAAGTTGTCGGATTCCTATTTGCTAACAGAGCCCTCATTCGCAAGTTACCGGCAACTCACTCGCTTACAGAGGACCGCTAGCTTTTTTCAAACATAATGGTCTGCCCGGCTTATATCAATACCCCACTGACTGAAACCGTCGCACCAGAGATCCGTGAAAAATTAGCGAGCTTGCATCCGATTAACCGCATGGGTGAAGTCGATGAATTCTCTGCTGCTATCCTCTTCCTGGCTTCTGATGATGCGTCCTTTATCTCAGGGACAGACATCAAGGTCGATGGCGGCTACACGGCAGTTTAATAGGATAAAAAGTATAGACCAAGTCAAAATCACTTCACTTCGATACAAAAAAGGCTGGAACTTTTGCGGTTTCAGCCTTTTTATTGGCTTAGCCTAGCGACCGATTATGCGGCCAAGCGAGGACAAAGGATAGGATGAGGATGACAAAGTAAATGAGATTCAGCAGCCAGGTCTGATCTTGTCCAAAGATCGCGAGCAGGCGGTCTTCTATGCCGAAGCTGAAGAAGAAGAGACCTGCCAAGACGAAGGTGAGGGCGGCTTGCCGGTAGAGGGGACGCGGCTTAGTCCCTTTCCTTGCGATGAAATGCCAGGCAGTCAAGGCTAAGCTCAGCAAGGTCCAAACCCCCACAAAGAAGCCTGAACCGATGGCCAGGGCAAAGGCCAGCCCGACGAGCGTGTCCATGAAGGCCCCCTCTCCCATGGTGGAAGCAACGAGGGGCAGGCTAACGAAGGCCAGTCCCAGAAGAGAGAAGTACAGGGCTGGGAAGAGATTGCAGACTTTCAAAGCTTTCCGTGTCTTCATTAATAAAGAGCCTCCTTATGCTTAAAAGCTACTTACTTTTTTCCTTAAGGGCTTGGGCCAGGATCTGGGCCGCAATGCCATACTTGGATTGCTTTGCGATGGAGCGGACCTCTGTCGGCGTCACCAGGTGGACGGCATTGTCCTCGCTAGCGAAACCGATGTCCGCCTGGCTGACATCGTTGGCAACGATCATATGGGCCCCCTTCTTCTCGAGTTTTTGCCGGGCATAGTCCACCACATGCTGGGTCTCTGCCGCAAAGCCGATGACGAAGGCCTGGTCTTTGGGCAGGCTAGCTAGGATATCCGGATTCTCTGCCAGGTCCAAGTGGAGGCCCTGGTCCTGGTCTTGTTTTTTAATCTTTTGGTCAGAGGCATGGGCGGCCCGGTAGTCACTCACGGCAGCGGCCATGACGAGGATGTCCGCCCCTTGGATCTCTTCATGCATGGCTTGGGCCAGCTCTTGGGCAGTCGTTACCGGCCGGGTCTTAATCCCAGGCAGGACCGGGAGCTGCTGCGCTGAAGGGGTCTGTACCAGGGTCACTTGGGCGCCAGCCAGGAGGGCAACATGGGCGAGGGCGGTCCCCATCTTCCCGGAAGAGCGGTTGGAGAGATAGCGGACGGGGTCAAGAGCTTCCTCCGTTCCCCCAGCGCTAACCACCAACCGCTGACCGCTAAGATCGAGGGGCTGGTCCAAGGCCTGGCAGGCGAAGAAGGCTTCAATCCCGGCATAGATCTCCTCAATCTCCGGCATCCGCCCCTTCCCTTCATAACCCTCTGCCAAAAAGCCCGTAGCCGGCTCTAGGACGGAGTGGCCATCCGCACGCAGGCGGGCGACATTTCTTTGCACCCCAGGATTGGCCCACATCTTATGGTTCATAGCAGGCACGAAGACGACCGGTCCCGCATTGGCCAGAAGACTGCTTAGCGCCTCGTTGTCGGCTAATCCCTGGGCCATTTTCCCCAAGCTATTCGCCGTGGCAGGCACCATCACGCTCAGGTCGGCCCAGTCCGCCAAGGCAATATGGGCCACCGGGTCAGGATAAGCTCCTCCTTCGCGCAAGACGGGATACTTGGTCAGCACTTCAAAGGTCTCCGCCGTCACAAAACGTTCCGCAGCCGGTGTCAGGGCCACACGAACCGAAGCCCCTGCCCGGATCAAGAGACGGACCAAGCCGGGCACCTTATAAGCCGCAATCCCACCAGTCACCACCACTGCAATCTGTTTACCTGTTAACACACAACCCCTCCATTTAATCGGATATTTTGCTTAAAGTATAGCACAGATTGCTTCCACTCCCAATAAAAAACAAGCCTGGTGTCAGGCCAGGCAAGCCGTGTGGCTGAGAAACTGCCACTTTGCTCGCCTTATGGCCGTTTCTCAGCACGTTACGGTCATAGCGGCTGCCCTTTTGGCCGCTTCTCAGCGCCTTACGGTCATAGCGGCTGCCCTTTTGGCCGTTTCTCCTAGTCACTCTGATCTTTTCTAAAGAAAAAAACCTCCAGCATAAAAACTGGAGGATTTCTTCATTTATCGAAGCTACCCGCGCGCCCTCACGCCCTATACAAGAAATTGATAGAGGGTTGAGTTTTCGGAGATGTCGATGTAATTGGGGTCGAAGGCGGCCATGCGGTCTTTGAGGCCGTGGATGGACCCGGCTTCAGCGAGGTCAATGCCAATCAGCACGGGGCCGCTGGAGTGGCTCTTGCGCTTGGTGTATTCGAAGACGGAGATGTCGTCGCCTGGGCCGAGGACGTCGGTAACGAATTCTCTGAGGGCACCGGCTCTTTGTGGGAAGTTGACGATGAAGTAGTGCTTGATGCCTTCATAGATCAGGGCCTTCTCTTCGATTTCGGCCATGCGGTTGATGTCGTTGTTCCCGCCGGAGATTAAGCAGACCACGGTTTTGCCCTTGATCTGGTCAGCTAAAAGCTCGAGGGCGGCAACGCTCAGGGCGCCTGAGGGTTCAGCCACGATGGCTTGCTTGGTGTAGAGTTCCAAGATGGCTTGAGCAGCTAGACCTTCTGGGACCAGGCAGATGTCATCCACATTGGCCTTGACATGTTGGAAGGTGAGCTGGCCAGCTTCGCCAACTGCTGTCCCGTCGCAGAATTTGTCCACGCGTTCCAAGGCCGTGGGGGCACCCGCGTCGAGGGCAGCCTTCATGGAAGCCGCGCCAGTTGGTTCAACCCCGATGACCTTGGTTTCGGGCATGGCGTCTTTGACATAGGCCGAAACGCCAGAGATCAAGCCGCCCCCGCCGACTTGGACGAGGAAGTAGTCAGCTTGTTGCCCCTCAGCCACCAGGTCTTGGTGGACTTCAACTGCCAGGGTCCCTTGGCCGCGCATCACGTCTAGGTCATCATAGGGTTCGATGAAGCTGAGGCCATGCTCCTTGGCATAGGCATGGGCTGCCCGGTTGGATTCATCGAAGGTATCGCCTTCAATCTGAATGTCAACAAAGTCACCCCCAAAGTATTGGACCTGGCTAATCTTTTGATTAGGGGTCGTATTCGGCATGAAAATCACAGCCTGGATCCCTTTCTTCTGAGCAGTATAGGCTACCCCTTGGGCATGGTTACCGGCTGAAGCACAAATAACCCCCTTGGCCAAGTCTTCATCTGAGAGTTGGTTGATGGCATAGTAGGCCCCACGGATCTTGAAAGACCGCACCACTTGCAGGTCTTCACGCTTCAAGTAAATCCGCGCTTGGTACTTCTCAGATAAATAACTATCATATTGTAATGGGGTTTGGGGGAGATCTTGACGCAAGCTACGATAGGCGTCGAGGACCTCTTCTTTGGTGACTAATTCAGACATAAATACCTTCCTTCCAAATCAAGTGCCGGAAAGATAAGAAGGACCGCTTAACAGGCAATCCTTCTCACTTTATCGTCGCTTGAATTAATTACTGAGCCTGGAGTAAAACTGCCAGTCCCTTTATTTAATCACGAAGTTCTTCAAAACCTGTTCCAAAAGTCAGCCCTGACATCCACTTCACGAACTATGGAAAATCGTTGGCTAACGATTTTTCATAGTTCACGGACAGTTGCTATAGCTGTTCGAAGCGCAGCGAGTTACAGATATAGTATGCGTTAGCTGGTTCAGGCCTGAACGACTTTTGTCACACTCTCTTGAATTAATTCTTAGTGTCGACTTTATTCTTCTTAACAAATGGCATCATATCGCGAAGCTCTTCGCCCACTTCTTCGATTTGGTGGCTGGCTTCTTTTTCACGCATCTTGTGGAATTCAGGGAAGCCGTTCTTGTAGTCATTCACGAATTCACGGGCAAAGTCGCCGTCTTGGATGCGTTTGAGGGAAGCTTTCATGGCTTCTTTAACTTCTGGGCCGATGACACGTGGACCTGTTACATAGTCGCCGTATTCTGCGGTGTTAGAGCAGGATTGACGCATGTGGGACATCCCACCTTCATAGATCAAGTCAACGATTAATTTCATTTCGTGGCAAGTTTCAAAGTAAGCAGATTCAGGTTGGTAACCTGCTTCAACTAAAACTTCGAAGCCCGCTTCGATCAAGTGAGTCACCCCACCCATGAGGACGTTTTGTTCGCCGAAGAGGTCGGTTTCTGTTTCTTCCTTGAAGGTTGTTTCTAGAACCCCAACGCGGGTAGCGCCGATACCGTCTGCCCATGATAAGGCGATGTCGTGGGCCTTGCCCGTTGCATCTTGAGCAACAGCGACTAAGGCAGGAACAGCTGAGCCGTTTTCAAATTCGCGGCGAACTAAGTGGCCTGGGCCCTTAGGAGCAACCATGAAGACGTCGATATCTTCTGCTGGTTTAATGGTTCCGAAGTGGATGTTAAAACCATGGGCGAAGGCTAAGGCATTGCCTGCTTCTAAGTTATCTTTGATTTCTGCTTCATAAACGTCCGCTTGGATTTCGTCTGGTAAAAGCACCATCACGATATCTGCTTGCTTGCTGGCTTCAGCTACAGGGAAAACTTCGAAGCCGTCTTCGCGAGCGCGGTCAGCTGAGCTCCCTTCGCGAATCCCGATGATAACATCTTGGCCAGAGTCGCGTAAGTTCTTAGCGTGCGCGCCCCCTTGGGAACCGTAGCCAAGAACCGCAATTTTCTTGCCTTCTAGTGCGTTGTTTTGTACATCCTTTTCGTAATAAATTGTAGCCATAATTATTTCCTCCTAATTTTTTTAGACACCGCGAGGGTTGCCATAGTAATTATTATTTACTCCAAAGAGTAAGTTACTACCTAATAAATGGATTGGTCTTCGCGCTCTTGGTCGCTGGGAAGACCGTCTGTGATATCGACCGCGTAGATGACATCGATCTGCTTCTCGAGTTGGTTCATCAAGAGCTCAACCGCTGCCTGGTCGGCGAATTTAATGCCTAGGGTAATGATGGAAAATTCAGCGCTGGAATCAGCTGAACCCCCGGCATATTGCAAGGTAAGGGTATCGATGTTGTAGCCAGGTTTGAGCACGGTCTGGGTGATCCGGTTGAGGACCCCTGGCCGGTTCACTACCCGGGTTTGAATGATACGAGATTCCATTAGCCTAATCCCTCCATTTCATTATTGGGTTTACCTGCTGGAACCATTGGGAGCACCAGTTCATCCTTGGCAATCCGAACCTCAAGGACATAAGGCCCGTCATAGGCTAGCATGGCATCAATGGCGGCTTCTAGTTCAGCTGGATCGCTGACCCGGGCTGCCTTGACCCCTAGCGCTTCAGAGAGCTTGACAAAGTCTGGGTTCTTGTCCAAGAATTCAGAATGGGAGTAGCGTTGGCCATAGAACTTATCCTGCCATTGGTGGACCATGCCGAGAACCTCATTGTTCAGGATCATGAACTTAGGTTTGACAGGGTAGGAAGACAAGATATTCAGTTCTTGGTTGGTCATCTGGAAGCCTCCGTCGCCGACAATGGCCACGACATCCTGGCCTTCCTTAGCCCCAAAGGCTGCCCCAATCGCTGCGGGCACGCCATAACCCATGGTGCCTAGCCCGCCACTGGTCAAGAATTGATTGGTGTGGCGGACAGGATAGAATTGGGCGGCCCACATCTGGTGCTGGCCCACGTCCGTCACAATCAAGGCCTCGCCATCGGTCTTCTCACCCAGGTAAGCAATCGCCGCTTCTGGGCGGATGGTCGACCGGGCTTCTGGCAGGGCCATGGGGTGGTCGGCCAAGTTTTGCTTGTGGAAGGCCACCCAGTCAGCTGAGGACTGGTAGTTGGAGAGGGCGGCCGCATTGAGGGCTTCCAGGGCGACCTTGGCATCCGCAATGAGTTCAAAGTCAGGTTGGATGACTTTGCCGATTTCTGACGCATCGATATCGATGTGGATGATCTTAGCCCCTGGTGCAAAGTTGTCTGGCACCGAAGCCACCCGGTCATCGAAGCGTGAGCCGATATTGATCAAACAGTCCGTATTCATGAGCGCCATGTTAGCGGCGTAAGAGCCATGCATCCCGCCCATGCCGAGGAAGTAAGGGTCCTTGCTGTCAACAGCTCCCAAGCCCAAGAGTGTTGCGACCACTGGAATCTTGTGGGTATGGACGAATTCGCGCAGGTCTTCTTCGGCATTGGCCTTAGCAATCCCGCCCCCCACAAGGAGCAGAGGCTTTTTGCTGGCTTGGATTACTTCCATAATATTCTGAATATGCTCATTATTCGTAATCTTTTGTTGCTTCTCAGGCTGATAACCGGGCAAGTAGATCTCTGTGTTCACTTCATCCACCGGCACCATCTGCTGGCCTACATTCTTAGGAATGTCAACCACCACGACACCCTTCCGCCCTGAATTGGCAATATAGAAGGCTTCTTTGACGATGCGTGGAATATCGCGGGCATCCCGCACTTGGACGCAGTACTTAGTAATTGGCGTCATCACACCGATCACGTCAGTTTCCTGGAAGGCGTCCTTGCCGATGCCAGCTTGGGCAACCTGACCCGAGATCACGACCATGGGCACTGAATCCATCTGGGCCGTTGCCACTGCGGTGACAATATTGGTCGCACCAGGTCCCGACGTTACTACGCTGACGCCCGTCTTACCGCTCGCCCGGGCATAACCATCGGCCATATGCCCCGCCCCTTGTTCGTGCCGGGCTAAGACGTGGTTGGTACCGTTCTTGAAGAATTGGTCATACAGATCAAGGACCGCTCCTCCAGGGTAACCAAATATGACGTCTACCCCTTCCTTATTCAAGGCTTCAACAAGGAGCTGCATGCCCTGTTTTGTCTCTTCTTCCTTTGCCATTAAACCACCCATCCTTCTGCTTACTTACACTTTAGTTAAAATAAAAGCATCCCAATGCTTGCATGGGATGCTATGTCCCACTCTACAAAGCCGAATAGGACTCGAAGCTGATCTCAATCAGTCCAGTCCTAGCTGTGTAAAATGACTAAAATATTCACTTGTTTAAAATTCTTAGACATTTTCATGAGTGGAACTCCTTTCTTAATCGATAAATTGATTATACTGAGCCCAATCTCATTTGTCAATAGGATTTCTAATAATATTATCATTTAATTCTTATGAAAGTGGTTTTTATTCTGAATTTCATGCTAAAATAAGGCTAATAGTATAGAGGAGGTTTTGACATGACCCATGATAATGCCAGCGTCCTGAGCCTGAACAAGGTGAGCTACTACCGGCAGGGACGCCCCATCCTAAAAGATATCAACTTCAAGATCCAAAGCGGCGAACACTGGGCCCTGCTCGGCTTAAACGGTTCAGGTAAGTCGACTCTGATCCATATCCTGAGTGGCTACGACTGGCCGAGCTCGGGACAAGTAACGGTACTCGGTGAACGCTTCGGCCAAACCAATATCTCGCGGCTCAAACGACGGATTGGCCTGGTCTCTTCCTGGCTGGAATACCGCCTACCTGAGAATGACTCGGTGCTGAAGATCGTCCTGAGCGGTCTCTTCGCAAGCTTCGGCCTCTACCAGGCTGTCGGCCCCAAGGAAAAGCTGGCCGCCCAAGAACTCCTAGCCCGCTTCGACTGCCAAGACTTAGAGGACCGGCCCTTCGCCACCCTCTCCCAAGGGGAGAAGCAAAAAATCCTGATCCTAAGAGGGCTGATAACCAAGCCCGAGCTCCTGATCCTCGACGAACCCTTCAACGCCCTGGATCTCTTCGCACGGGAACGGCTCCTCGTCTTCCTGGGTGAAGTGAGCCAGGAAGAAGGCCTGAGCCTGGTTATGATCAGCCACCGGAGCGAAGACATCAGCCAGCTCTTCCAACACGTCCTCCTACTCAAAGAAGGCCAAGTCTTCGCCCAGGGCCCCCGCCAGGACATGCTCCAAGAGCGCCTACTGACCGACTTCTACGGCAAGCCCGTCGACTGCCTCCCCTACAAAGACCAACGCGTCCTCGTTGTGCCGCGCTAAGGGGGATTGCTCGCGCGAACTTGCGAATGGAGCGCTGGTTTGCGACTTGGGAACCGGCAACTTGCGATTGGAGCGCTGGTTTGCGACTTGGACACCACCTACTTTTTTAGCGGATGTCTCTGTTCGCAGGCCGCTCTCAGAAGCCTGATTAATCCCTTGCCATTGAAAATTTATTGGAAAGGCTATCGGAAGCTGCCAACCCACAATTAAAAAATGCGAGTGTGGGTAAGGGAATGCCAACATTCCACCAGACAGGTCGAGTGTGGCTTGAGAGCCGTTAACCCACATTCGAACCTTCTAAGTGTGGCTTGCTAGCCATCAACATACAATCAGAGCCCCCGGGTGTGGTTTAGTAAACAGGTATCCACACTCGTAAGACCCAATTGTAACTCGAGCGGGTAAAATAATCTCTGCAAGACGGTCCTGCCGTCTTGGCCCTTAACAAAGCTAGTATTCAAATTAAAAAGCATTGCATCAAAAAAAGCTGGATTTTACTCCAGCTTTTTAAATTGATCACAAAAGTCAATAAGGTGACTTTTGTAACATCATTATAATTAGTCGTCTTCTTCAACGATTTTGGCTTCTTTTTCGTTGATAACTTCTGGTTCGGCTTCGACTACGTCTTCGTCTACTTCTGCTTCTTCAGTAGGAACAGCGATAGAGACGATAACTTCTTCTGGGTCGGTGATGATTTCAGCGTTTTCGATGCCTTCGAAGGTCAAGTCGCCAACGGTGATGTTTTCGCCGATATCTAAGCCTTCAACGTCAGCTACGATGTATTCTGGTGCGGTAGCTGGGTCGATTTCAACAGTTACTTCGAAGAAGTTCAAGGCAGCTACGCCGTCTGGGTTAGCCAGTTTGTCTTCGTTTTCGATGTAAACTGGGATATCCATTTCAAGTTTTTCACCCTTCTTGATAGCTTGAAGGTTGACATTATAGATAATTGGCTTCAAGGCCGCACGTGAGATGTCACGTAGGAAGACGGTGCGTGTTTCTTCGCCTTCAATTTCGAGTTCGAAGACGGAGTTGATCCCGAGTTCGCGTTCGATTAATTCAACGTCAGCACGTTCCATGCTAATGTTAATTGGTTCAAGGTCGCTTGCATAAACAACGCCTGGTACTAAGTCTTCTTGACGTAATTTCTTAGATGCGTTTGTCCCTGCAGCTTCACGTTTCTTTGCTACAAATTTCATGTATTTACCTCCTGAAATCGATTCGTTTACCTAAAAATAGATACTTTTTAATCTTATCATAAGCAATAGACTATTTTCAAGTCTTCAAATCATAATCCTATGTATCCCTTATTATAGCATAATTTTGCAAGAATACAGTTGCAAATGTCTATAAAATTCAATTATGATATAACTATTAGAATCAACTCAAAAATATTAAAAAGGAGACCCACCATGTACTATCAATCCACCCGCAATCCCAAGCAAGTCGTCTCAGCTTCCCAGGCTATCCTCCAGGGGCTAGCACCAGACGGCGGGCTCTATGTTCCCCAATCCTTCCCCCAACTGGACCTGGACTGGGACCAGCTTAAAGACTACTCCTACCAAGAAATGGCAGCCTTCATCCTCAGCCCCTTCCTCGATGACTACCGTCCGGAAGACCTCCGTGCCTGCATCGACGCTGCCTATGACCAAAAGTTCGATGATCCCAAAATTGCGCCGCTTGTTCAAGTGGGCGACCGCTATCATTTGGAGCTCTTCCACGGAGCAACCATCGCCTTCAAGGATATGGCCCTGTCGATCCTGCCCCATCTGATGACCAAGGCAGCTGAAATTAACCACAATGATAAAGAAATCATCATCCTGACGGCCACCTCAGGGGATACCGGTAAGGCCGCCATGGCTGGCTTCGCCGATGTGCCGTCTACCAAGATTGCGGTCTTCTATCCAGAAGGCGGGGTGAGCGACATCCAAGAGAAGCAGATGCTCACCCAAAAAGGGGCCAATACCTATGTCTATGCGGTAAAGGGCAACTTCGATGATGCCCAGACCAAGGTCAAGGCCCTCTTCAACGACCCCGACCTGCGCCAAAAGCTAGCCGACCAAGGGGCCCAGTTCTCTTCTGCCAACTCCATGAATATCGGCCGGCTCCTGCCCCAAGTGGTCTACTACTTCTATGCCTATGCCCAATTGGTCAAGACCGGCGCCATCACGGCGGGCGAGGCCATCGACTTCACCGTACCAACAGGAAACTTCGGGAATATCTTGGCAGCTTATTACGGCCAACGCTGTGGTCTGCCGGTCAAGCAACTCATCTGTGCTTCTAACGACAACAAGGTCCTCTACGACTTCTTCCAGACTGGGACCTATAACCGCAAGCGTGACTTCAAGCTAACCATCTCCCCTTCCATGGACATCCTCGTCTCCTCCAACTTCGAGCGCATGCTCTACCATGCCCTAGGCGATGATAGCCAGGAGCTGACTCGGCTCATGGACCAGCTGGACCAAGATGGCCGCTACCAAGTAACGTCTGAAGAGCTCCAAGCCTTCCAGGGGCTAAGCGGGGAATACGCCAGCGAGGCAGAGACCAAGGATGAAATTAAGACCGTCTTCGACCGCACAGGCTATCTCATGGACCCCCACACTGCTGTGGCTTCACGGAGCTATGGCAAGTACTTAGCTGACCATGAAGCGGGCCAGGCAGGCGTCATCATCTCCACCGCCAGCCCTTACAAATTCCCAGCTACAGTGCTTGAAGCCATTGGTCAAGATGCCAGCCAAGCCAGCATCAGCGACCGCCTGGCTAGCCTGCGCGAACTGAGCGGTCTTGCCTATCCTCAAGCCATCCAGGAACTCGAAAGCGCCCCCGTCCGCGACAAAGACATCCTGTCTATCGACCAAATGGAAGACCAAGTGCTGAAGATTGTGGAAGATTAAAAGAATAAATCGAATGTCCCCAAACTAGGTCTTGCAGCCTGCTTTGGGGCATTTTTCATCTTCCCAATCTTTTGTCTAAAGGCTGGGAATATATTATACTTAAGGCAATGACAATAAAGGAGCGATTCCACCATGAGCAAAAAAATATGGCGACATTTTCACAAAAAAGACTTGCAAGAACGCTGGCAGGTCCTCGAAGAGGCAGGGATCCTGAGTCCTGAAAGTTACCAAGCGCTCACTGGGGGCCAGGGCCTATCCCTGGAGATGGCCGACCAGATGATTGAAAATGTCATCACGACCTACCAGATTCCCATGGGCCTGAGTCTGAACTTGACCGTCAATGACAAGGCCTATATCGTGCCCATGGTAACCGAAGAACCCAGCGTAGTTGCCGCCAGCAACTTCGCCGGGCAAATCGTTAATGCCGGTTCTGGCTTCAAGGCCCAGGTCAAGTCCCGCCTAATGACGGGCCAGGTCTGCCTGACAGGTCCTGCTGATCCGGACCTCCAAAATCACTTCGAAGATTGGGTCAGTGCCCATGAAGGCGACATCTTGGACTGGGCGCGCTCGGCCTATCCCGCCATCCTCAAGTATGGAGGTGGCCCACGCGCGGTCCGTTCGGCCTATTACCCCTACAAGGACCGGGGCTTCTACCTCATCTACCTGGATGTGGATACCCAGGAAGCCATGGGGGCCAATATGATGAACACCATGTTGGAGGCCGTCAAGCTGAAGAGCTGCCAGGCCCTCAACCAGAGCCTGGCCAGTGACGCCAGCCCTGTCTTCGATCCCCTCATGGCCATCCTCTCCAACCATGCTGACCAATGCCTGGTTGAGGTAAGCTGTGAAATTCCAGCGCGCAAGCTCAGCCGTCCAGGGCTAGCTGGTAGCCTGGTCGCCCAGCGGATTGCCTATGCCAGCGACCTGGCCCAGGTCGACCCCTACCGGGCAGCCACCCACAACAAGGGGATCATGAATGGAATTGATGCGGTTGTTGTCGCCACTGGCAATGACTGGCGGGCCATCGAAGCCGGTGCCCACTCCTATGCCGCTAAGGATGGGGCCTACCGCGGCCTCGCCACTTGGGACTATGATGCCCAAGCGGAGACCCTCCGAGGCCAGCTCTGCCTGCCCCTAGCAGTAGGCACAGTTGGGGGTTCTATCGGTATCCATCCCCAGGCCAAGTTAAGCCAGGACCTACTCGGCCACTTACCCGCCCAAGAGCTCATGCAGGTGATCGCGGCTATTGGCCTGGCCCAGAACCTCGCCGCACTCCGAGCCCTGGTGTCGGAGGGTATCCAGTCCGGACATATGGCCCTCCACGCCCGGTCTGTCGCCATCCAGGTTGGTGCCGAGGGCGAAGAAGTTGCCCAGCTGGCCGCTGCCCTAGCTGATAGCTCGACCATCAACCAAGAAACAGCCCGTGAACTCTTAGCTGAACTCCGGCAAGAAAAGAATAAGTATTAATATCAGAGCTAAAGAAATACCTCTGCTGGCATTCCCTAGCAGAGGTATTTCTTTGTCTTTATTTGATTTTTATTTCTTCCCATAGCGGCGTTGGTGGGCGGCCATACCCTGGACATAGTAGGTCTCGCTCGGATGAGCAGGCGTCAGATTGAGCTGGCTGCCATCACTCGGCAGGCGGTCATTAAAGAGTTCCTCGTAGCGTTCGACTGACACTTCTTCGCGCTGGTCGAGGAAGGCTTCATGGGCCGCTTTATGCTGGCCGGCTTGGAAGCCCTCTGCCAGGGTCAGGCTGAAGAATTCGCCCACCGATCCTGAACCGTAGCTGTACATGCCAATCCGGTCGCCCGCTTTGAGGCTATCAGCCTGGTCCAAGAGGCTGATCAAGCTGAGATAGAGCGAGCCGGTATAGACATTGCCGATCCGCCGGCTGTAGACTTCGCTAGCCTCAAAATAGGTCCGCAAGCTGTCCTTCTTAGCGTCAGACGCCCCCCGCATCAGGCGACGGAGGCCCTTAAGCCCCATCTTGGTGTAAGGCAGGTGGAAGCAGATGGCTTCGAAGTCATCCAAAGTTAAGCCTGTTTCTTCTTGGTACTTCTCCCAAACTTGTTCCAGAACATGGGTGTACTGGCGGAGGGAGAGCTTGCCATCCACCATGGCCTTGTCCGTATAGTTAGGCCGCCAGAAGTCCATCACGTCTTCCGTCATGAAGGCAGATACTGGGTCCACTAGGGCTAGGCTCGGATTGGCAGAGAGCAGCATGGCAACCGCCCCTGCCCCCTGGGTCGCCTCCCCGGAGGTCTCCAAGCCATAGCGGGCAATATCGGAAGCTACGACGAGCACTTTACGCTCGGGATGGCTGCGCACATAGTCCAAGCCCAGGTGGAGGGCTGCCGTTGCGCTATAGCAGGCTTCCTTGAACTCCACCGACCGAGCAAAAGGCTGGATACCCAGCAAGTGGTGGATGTAGACAGCGGAAGACTTGGACTGGTCAATCCCACTCTCCGTGCCCACCAGAACCATATCAATCGCTGCCTTGTCTGCCTCCGTTAAGAAAACAGCAGCATTGGCCCCCATGGTTACAATGTCCTGGCTGATTGGAGGGACAGCCATCTGGTCCTGGCCGATCCCCTCCTTAAATTTCTTCGGGTCAACGTCGCGCGCATGGGCTAAATTCGCCATATCGACGAAGTAGCCTGGCGCATAGAAGTTCATCTTATCAATACCCACAGCTAAATTCTGCATACTATCTTCTCCCATACTTGATTATTTTAAAACTGGTCAACGTCCCAGAAATTCGAATATAGTCAATTGTTATTTTATCATCTTTAGCCGTAAATATGTACCAATCTTATTTAAGAACTGGTAAAGAAGCGAGCTAGAGGCAAGGACTTGCTCAACCTGACCTCTAAAAGAAGCCCTTTGATCCTTTCAAGACCAAAAAAATTCCTCCCCACACAATCAGTGAAAACAAAAAAGCCATGCACGCATTGAACATGGCCTCGTATAATCTCTATTCTTAGTGGAGCACCTTATCCAAGAAGCTCTTAGTCCGTTCATTTTCAGGTTGGGTGAAGAGTTTTTCAGGAACATCCTCTTCCACAATATAGCCCCCATCCATGAAGACGACCCGGTCAGAAACCTCGCGGGCAAAGCCCATTTCGTGGGTCACAATCACCATGGTCATCCCTTCTTCTGCCAAGTCCTTCATCACTTCTAGAACATCTCCTACCATTTCGGGGTCCAGGGCAGAAGTCGGTTCGTCAAAGAGCATCAGGTCAGGGTTCATAGCTAGGGCCCGGGCAATAGCCACCCGCTGTTGTTGGCCCCCAGACAAGGAGTTGGGATAGGCGTCCGCCTTATCCTCCAAGCCCACCGTATCCAAGAGTTCGAGGGCTTTCTGGTCCGCTTCAGCTTGGCTCATCTTATTTAATTCCACAGGGGCCAAGGCTATATTTTCTTGGACGGTAAGATGGGGGAAGAGGTTGAACTGCTGGAAGACCATGCCCACATTCTCCCGAGCCTTGTTAATATCGATCGAAGGATCAGAAATATTGACACCATCCACGATCACTTCTCCCGCATCAATATCTTCTAAGCGATTCAGACAACGCAGCATGGTTGATTTCCCGGAACCTGAAGGGCCAATCACACAAACCACTTCCCCTTCAGCCACCTTGAAATTAATATCCTTTAATACCTCATTATCGCCAAAGCTCTTCTTTAGCCCGTTTACGACGACTTTATCCATCATGATCATCCTTTCGCTTTCTCATCAATCTCTTAATTAAGTAGTCCTATTATATCAAATATATGACAAACTAACAGCTATTCTGGAAAATTTATTACAAGAAAGATCATGAGAGATTAGTTAGCCTAAATAAACTTTTTCAACACTAATAAAAGACCAGCCCTCCAGCTGGTCTCCTTTATTTTTTATCTTTATTATGTAACGCCTAATAGCGAGATACGGCCTTAATTGGCATTGGATCACCTTAACCTTTCTGTTGAAATTGATTGAAAAGCAAGAACAATCCAGTCACTCCTTCCTGCAAAAAGAAAAACTAGCCCAGCAAAAAGCGGGCTAGTTGGATTTGACAATATAAGATTTTGGGCATGAAGGATGACCGGCACGCGTAACACTCACTAAGCTTTGCTTTAGCATCGTCATTCGTAAGTGTCACTCCCTTCTGTCATTCTCCAGCTACTTCTATTGTAACGGATGCTATAAAATTTGCAAGTTATTTGCCAATTTCGACGGTTTTTTCTTCATCGTAGAAGAAGTTTACCGCATTGTTATAGCAGACATTGGTGATGAGTTTCTCTAAGAGGGCGTCATCATTAGGGATTTCACCACGTTCAACCAAGTCGCCGATGTAGTCACAGAAGAGGCGACGGAAGTATTCGTGGCGGGTGTAAGAGGTGAAGCTCCGTGAGTCGGTTAACATGCCGACAAAGTTCATCAAGAGACCAGCTTCAGCATAAGACTTGAATTGTTTCAACATCCCATACTTGGTATCGTTGAACCACCAGCCGGAACCTAATTGGCAACGGCTCTTCTGACCATCTTCATTGCCTTGGAAGTTAGCTAAAGTTGTTGCTACCAAGTCAAAGTAGGTTGGGTTCAATGGGTAGATAATGGTCTTAGGCAATTCATCGGTCTTGTCAGCCGCATCTAAGAGACGGTTGAGAGCTTCAGCGACATTGCCTTGGTCATTGATGGAGTCTAAACCAGAGTCGAAGCCAGTCTTTTCAAACATCCGGGTGGAGTTGTCACGGATGGCACCAAAGTGGATTTGGAATACAAAGTCTTCGCGTTTGTAGATCTTCATCAATTCCACTAAGAGGGCACTTTGGAATTTAGCGTATTCTAATTCGGTCAAAGCTTGGCCCTTAGCTGCTTTTTGGAAGATGTCTTCGACTTCTTCTTCTGTCGCATCAGCGTAAGCTAAGACTTTGAGGCCGTGGTCAGAAACGTGAGACCCGTGCTCACCGAAGAATTTGATCCGGTCTTCCAAGGATTCCATTAACTTCGCGAAGGAATCGATATGGATACCGTTCGCTTCTTCCATCTTGGCTAAGAAGTCAACGAAGGCTTCTTCCCCTGCCTTGAAGGCCCCATCTGGACGGAAGCCAGGTACCACGTCAACATCGAAAGAATCATCTTCCGCAATTTGCTTGTGGTATTCCAAGCTATCGAAGGGGTTATCAGTGGTACAGATAAAGGTAACATTTGAGTCCTTGATCAATTGACGGGCGGTTAATTTTTCGTCTTGTAATTTGGTATTTACCTTATCGTAGATTTCTTTCCAGTTGTCTGACGATAAGATTTCATCGATACCAAAATAACGTTTCAATTCCAAAGCATTCCAGTGGAAGAGAGGGTTCCCGATTGTATTTGGAACGGTTTCAGCCCATGCCTTGAACTTGTCTTCCGGTGCTGCATCCCCCGTAATTAAGGCTTCAGGATAGCCCATAGCACGTAAACCACGCCATTTGTAGTGGTCCCCGCCGAGGAAGAGTTCCGTTGCATTCGCAAATTCATGGTCTTCCGCGATTTCTTGTGGGCTTAAGTGGCAGTGGAAGTCATAGATTGGCATATCTTTTGCAAAGTCATGGTAGAGGTGCTTGGCGCTTTCACTCTGTAACATAAAGTCGTCATTAATAAATGGCATAAATGGATTGCCCCTTTCTATTGCTTTAGCGTTGGACGTCGAAGTTGCTCCCCCGGTGCATGAGGGATTCGACATCTTTCAGATTTACGATAGCCATGTCGCCTGGAATGGTATGCTTCAAGGCAAAGGTCGCATTGGCGAACTGGATAGCTTCAGCATCGGTGTACTTATCGGTATTCAAGGCATAGATCAAGCCCGCTGCGAAGGCATCCCCGCCCCCGATCCGGTCGATGATATCCACATCAAAGACATTGGACGGATAGAGTTCATTATCCTTGGCATCGTAGAGGTAGGATTGGAGGATGTTGCGGCTCGCGTTGATGACCTTACGCTTGGTCAGTGCGATCTTCTCCAACTTGTAGTGGGAAGCGATCTGCTCGAGAATAGGTGTAATGGTATTGAAGTCATAAGGAAGGTGGATGTCCCGGTTGTCCTTATAATCATTCCCATCCACATCAGGTAAGAAGAGCGGTTCGATCCCAATCAAGAGGTCCGCATAAGGTGCCAATTCGGCCATGGCATGGCGGGCTTCTTCAAAGCCCCAGAGACTCGCTCGGTAGTTCAAGTCCAGGCTGACCTTCATGCCCCGGCGTTTGGCTTCGATCATACACTGTTTACTGAGTTCGAAGAGCTCAGGTGACAGAGCCGCTGTGATCCCAGAGGTATGGAACCAGTTGGCATCTTCGAAGATTAAGTCGAAGTCATAGTCATCGACCGTCGATTCCACAAAGGACGAATATTGCCGGTCATAAACAATCTTAGAGGGACGGATGGAGTGGCCCTTCTCTGCAAAATAGATCCCTAGGCGCGGACCTTGGTGCAGGATGTAGCCGGTGTGTACCCCATTCTTACGCATAAATTCAACTGCAGCGTCCCCAATCTCATTGGCTGGAACAGCTGAGATAAAGCTGGCCCACATTCCAAGGTGGGCAATGGTGGCGGCAATATTAGCTTCAGACCCACCAAATGTTGCTTCAAAATTTTGGGCTTGGGAGAAACGCTCACTGCTCTCTGTCGTCAGACGGAGCAGGAGTTCCCCTAAAGTCACAACTTTTTTAAGCATTACTTATCAGCCAAGATTGCAGCTAGGCGGTCCGCAAATTCTTTAGCTGTTGCTTTGACCCCTTCTGCCCCTTCTGCTTTGTAGTTTTTGGTAAGTGCTGAGCCCACACCAACAGCCCAAGCACCTTTGTTGATCCATTCTTCCATGTTGTCAATGTTCACGCCACCAGAAGGCATTAATTCCACTTGAGGAAGTGGGCCATGGATGTCTTTGATGAAGCCAGAACCAAGAACGCCACCTGGGAAGACTTTGACGATTTCGCAGCCTAAGGTTAAGGCTTCTTGGATTTCAGTTGCTGAACCACAGCCTGGCAGATAAGGAACCGTATAGAGATTACAGATCTTAGCAACTTCTGGGTTCCAAGCAGGGGAAACGATGAAGTCTGCCCCGTTTAAGATGGCGATACGAGCGGTAACAGGATCTAAAACTGTCCCAGCCCCAACGACCATGTCGGTGCCCTTGAACTCTTCTGCTAAGCGAGCCATCACGCGTTCTGCCCCTGGTGTTGAGAAGGTAACTTCAATGTTCTTAACGCCGCCTTCATAGCAGGCTTTAGAGATGACATAGCCATCTTCTTCGCTTTCACCGCGGATAACAGCGAAGAGATAGTTTTCTTTCATTTGTACAATTGTTTCAGCTTTTTTTGCCATTGGTGAATTCCCTCCTAATTATTTATCGTGCTTAGCTAAGTTATCTTCGAAGTCTTTGACCTTGCTTTCTTGGTATTGACCTGCATAGTCGTCATTCAAGAACTTGTCTAAGCCCGTATTTTCTAAGCCAGCCCAACTTTCTTCTTCTTGACCAAAGATAATGGGATAGAAGAGAACGCCGTTGTCAGTTGCTGCCTTCAAGTCGCCAGGTGCATCCCCGACCATTAAGATCTTGTGCTTGTCATAGCCGTGTTCTAAGAGATTGGCAATGGCATCTTTCTTAGAGCCCGCTTCTTGACCGTAGACCACATCGACATAGTCCATCAAACCATGGCGGGTCCATTCAGAGTTCAGAGCTTCTGAGTTAGCAGAAGATACAATAGCGAGGTCGGCCTTTTGGCTAATCGCAGCCAAGCCATCTTTAGCCCCTGGGAAAGGCTTGTCATTGCCTGCTAATTCTTCTTCAATCCCCTTATTCACGCGTTGTGACCAAGACAGCGCATGTTTGAGTGACTCATCGTCTTGGTCCTTCAAGGCTTCTTCTAAAGACCCATTGGATAAGGATGAAGTTGTTTCTGTCCACTCAGCCAAGGCATCAATGTTGATGATATCTTCCCCAGCTTCTTTAGCATTGTTCAAGCAAATCACTAAGGCTTTGAAACGGTTAATCCCCCGAGTTGAGGAGAAGAGGTTAACCCGGTTCCAGTCTTCTTGGAACTGGTCCTTGTTTTGAATATTGAATTCATCCGCTGCTAAAGGTCCGAAATATTCGAAGTGCTTCACATTCATCGTATCCATTGCACAGCCATCAGAATCCACGCAAACTAAATAGTCTCTTTGTTTCGTAAATTGTTCAGGTAAATTTGCCAAGATAATTCCTCCTTAAATTGATATTTTCCAACCACTAAGGAAAAGGCTTAAACAAAGTCACTTTCCTGCTTAAGCCTTTCCCGTTCATTCATCTAAATCAGCTCGCTCAGATTAAACACCTGAGTAAGCAGCGAAACCACCATCGATTGGGATGATAACCCCGTTAACAAAGCTGGCAGATTTTTCATCAGCTAAGAAGAGGGTTGGTCCAACCATTTCATCAGGTTCGCCGAAGCGGCCCATTGGGGTATTGGTAATGATCTTGTTACCACGTGGTTTTAAGGTTTCGTGGTCTTCTTCAAACATTAAGTCAATGTTTTGGTGGGACACAAGGAAACCAGGTGCAATCGCATTGCAACGCACGCCAACTTTAGAGAAGTGAACAGCCAACCATTGGGTGAAGTTAGAGATGGCTGCCTTAGCTCCTGAGTAAGCTGGGATCTTGGTTAATGGAGTGAAGGCATTCATTGATGAGACATTAATGATGTTTGCCCCTTCACGCCCTACCATGTCTTTAGCGAAAACTTGGGTTGGGAGTAAGGTCCCTTGGAAGTTTAAGCTGAAGACAAAGTTAACGCCTTCTGGATCCAAGTCGAAGAAAGTCGTGGTTTCTTCGTCTAAACCTTCTTCGTGGAATTCGTTATCTGTCGTTGCACGTGGGCTGTTACCACCTGCACCGTTAACTAAGATGTCACATGGACCAAAATCTTCGTTTAATTGTTGGCGAACAGCTTCTAAGTTTTCTTTGTCTAAAACATTACATTTGTAACCCTTAGCTTGACCCCCGCCTAAAGCGTTGATCTTCTCAGCAGCTTCATTCGCCGCATCTTCATTTAAGTCAAGCAAAGCCACATTAGCGCCAGCTTGCGCAAAGCCTTCAGCTAACTTAGAAACAATAATCCCACCTGCACCAGTTAACACAACAGTCTTGCCTGAAAAATCATGAACATATGGATTATTTGCCATTTTTGCATTCCTTCTTTCTAAATTACAGGGTGTGACTCTTGAGGCTCAGGCCTCAAGGTCTTTTGTCACACACTCTTTCTTACTTACGGTTCTTAAGTAACTCTTCGTCGTGTGGATAAACGGCTTGGCCGAAGTCTGGCTTGCGGTCATACTTGTGGCAGAGCGCTTCGTAGAGGCCGTTAATGTAGGCAACCCCTAGGGCACGGTCATAGAGGCCGTAACCTGGTGTTTCAATTTGGTCGCCCCAGATGCGGCGGCCGTGGTCTGGGCGGATTGGGCCTTCCCAGCCATATTTCACTAAGAGGTCCATCATGCTGTAGAAGTCCACGTCCCCGTTAGCAGACAAGTGGCCAGTTTCCATGAAGCCCCAGTCGCCAGCTTGGACGTTACGGGCATGGACGAAGTTGATCCGGTCGCGTTTAAGGGCATATTCCATAATCGCATCCACATCGTTCTTCCCATCGGAGAAGTAGCAGCCGTGGTCCATAGTGATCCCGTTGCTTGGTGAATCCACGATATCTAAGAAGCGTTTCACAGCGTCTAAGCCAGTGATAATACGTGGCAAGCCGAAGATTGAGTAGGGTGGATCATCAGGGTGGATAGCCATTTTCACGCCAGCTTCCTCAGCCACTGGAATAATTTCTTTAAGGAAATATTCTAAATTTTCCCATAATTTTTCTTCATCGACTTCTGCATAGTCAGCGAAGACTTGGGCCATTTCTTCTTTAGTATAAGAAGCATCCCAACCTGGTAGGCTAAAGTCCCCATTGATTGGGTCCACAGCGTCTGCTTCATCCTTGAAGAAGGCCAAGCAGGTGGAACCATCAGGAAGAAGGTATTCTAAGTCCGTACGGGTCCAGTCAAAGACAGGCATGAAGTTGTAGCATACGACTGGAATGCCAGCCTTACCGACATTTCGGATCGATTCTTTATAATTTTCAATCAATTCGTCGCGGTTTGGCTTACCTAATTTGATATCTTCATGGACAGGAATGGATTCAATCACTGAGATGTGCATCCCTTGTTCCTCAACTGAAGCTTTTAATTTTTCGATGTTTTCTAGAGGCCATGCTTCCCCTACTGGCACATCATAAACAGCTGTCACGATACCTTGCATGCCTGGAATGACACGGATATCTTCCAGCTTTACTGGGTCATGATGGCCATACCATCTAAAACTCATTTCCATATTTTATCTTCTCCTTTTCACAAAAAACTTGTGGGACATTGGTTGCCCAAGCTTATCCACAGTGTTCTAAGTCAATTGTACCTTATAAGCGATAATTATATCAAGTAGACTTGCTTGAAAAGGCGAGTTTTTTAATAGTTTATATAAATATATTTACAGCGCTTTCATGTGCAGGCTTTCACTTGACGGTCTCAAAGCCTTGATTTGGCGCGAAAGCGTTTCAACTTAAGCTGGCACTTGCCATGGCTTGGGCTATTCTTTTGATTTGGAATCCCAATAATCATCCTGGGCTTTTTGTGCTCTTTTTGTGCTTGGCCCAGGGCTTCTTGGGCAGGGATATTCTGTAATTCCACCTGGTCGCGGGCATCTGACAGGGCTTGGTAAATCTGTCCGCCTGAATATTAATTAATCGTTGGAAGTGATGAAAATTGTATTTGAAAGCTTCCCCAGACACTTTTGTAATGGTTTCCAAGCTGTAACTATGCTATACTGGTTAAGAAAAAAAGAGTGAGGTGAATCCAATGGCAACATCCAAAGCCCAAAAAAAGCGTAACCGCAAAATCCTCTGGTATGTGATTTTAATCATCTTCACCATTATCCAAAGTATCTACCTCAGCAATAAAGAAGATTAAGCCATCAACCAGTAAGCAAAAAAGCAGAAGCCCATCCTCGCAGGAGCTTCTGCTTTTTTTCTTTTGTCTATCTGTCTGACACGGTTCAGCCTACAATTCCTTGGCCTGGCCCAGCTTGATCATACTCTCCGTATATAAACGAAGGAGGGGGATGAGGGTGTCGATAGCGATATATTCATCTGCTTGGTGGGCCAATTCAGGATCCTCCTGGAAGTTGGCTCCGAAGCTGATACAATTGGCCACTTTCTTACTATAGGAAACTGCCTTGCCGATCAGCGGCGTCTGGCTTTCTTTCGGGAAGTGTTGGGCGAAGGTCTGGGACAAGAGCTGGACAGCGGGCCGGTCAGCCTCTTCCAGGGTCACTGGGACATCGAAACTGGCTTGGATTTGCCAGTCTGGCAGTTGACTTTGGATTTTTTCCTTTAGCTCATCTGAGGTCGACCCATTTGGAAAGCGGCAATCAACTGCCAGGGTCATGCCAGTCTGGGCTTGGAAGTTGACTAAACCTAGGTTGAAAGTCAAAGCCCCCATTTCCTGGCTGGCATAGGCAATCCCCAGCCCCGACCCATCATAGGGGGTGAAAGCTTGAGCCAGTTCCCTAAAGACCGCTAAGTCTAAGCCGTCGCCTAGGATTTGGAAAAGCCGGCTGATGGCATTGACACCGAGCTGGGGTTCCGAGGCATGGGCCCCCTTACCGTCCAACCTTAAGTGAGTCTCCCCAGCCTGGTAGGTCACTTGGCCCGACCAGTCCCGTTGGTCAAGATAAGCCTGGATAACTTCTTGGTAGTCCCCGGCCAAGCGAGCTTGGGCCTGGGAAGGCACCACATTGGCTCCCTCTCCACCCGTCAGTTCGAGGACGGGCCCATAGCCTGTCAGATCTTTCTTAAACTCCCAGGTAATGGCACCGAATTCCCCCACACAGACTGGGAAAATTCCATCCGGGGTGAAGGCAAAGTCCGGTTGGCCCTCCTGGTGCAAGTAAGGATCCAAGTCCAACATCTCGGTCTCTTCATCGGAACCATAGACCAGGCGGAGCTGGTTGCGGAGAGGGATCTGGTAGTCCTGGATGATCTTCATGGCATAGAAGACCAAGAGGCAGGACCGTTTCATATCATTGACCCCGCGCCCATAGAGCTTGCCATCCTCAACGACGGCATCAAAAGCAGGCCGGGTCCAATGACTGCCCACCTGGACTACATCCAAATGGCTGACCACATCAATCCGGTGGGGCGTCGATAATTGCCCCGGCAGGTCCATGGCAATGGCCTCCTGGGCATAATTTTGAACAGTCAGTCCTGCTGCTTGTCCCAGTTCGGTCATAAAGTCTAAGGCCCGCCGGATTTCTTGACCATAGGGAGCCTCCGTTGAAGCCGTCCCCTCATCACGGACGGATGGAATTCGGACCAGGGCCTTGAGGTCGGTCAATAGGTCCTCAAAATAAGCATCGTAGTTAATGGCTAACATCTGTGCCACCTCTTTCTAATTCATTACAGCAGCAAGTGACGGAGCCCCGCATACAAGAGCAAGTGGGCCGGATAGAGGAAGTAGAGCCAGCGGGTATTGGCTCGTCCCTTCTCTCCATTATATTGGTAGATTAAGAAGTAAGCAATCACAACACCAAGCCCCTCCCAGATCGATGCCAGGGTCCCCACTAAGGCCTGGTAGAAGCGGTTATGCCGGCTCAGATAGAGGAGAACTACCAAGGCCACCCCAAAATAACCGTAGTCAAATTGCCCCAGCTGGGCGATAAGCATTAAAGCCAGGGGCCCCAAGATTTTAAACCAGGGCAAGCGGTCTTGATCGATGGCCACCAGTGCTAAGAGGGCTGCAACTAAAGTAAAAAAGACATTCTGATGGGACCAGTCCAGGACCTGTCTGGAGAGGGCCAGGTCGAAGGGCAATTCCGATAAGAAGGCGAGCAAGGTCAAACGCCCCGCATAGGCCTTGACCGACCGGGTATGGACGAAGCCCTCAATCAGTAGAAAGCAAAAGATAGGAAAAGCTATCCGCCCGATAGCCCGCAAGAAGAGATAGAGCAGGCCTAAGATTGTACTAGACAGACCTGTCGGAAGCAGAAGCTGGGGTTCAATAAAGACCACTGCCGCATGGTCGATAAACATAGCCAGCATAGCATAAAGTTTCAATTGCGCCCCTGTTAAGGAGAAGATAGGGCCCTTCTGATCCTTTCCTAGTCTCTTTTCCATTTGTTTCCCTCTTTCTCTGAATCTTTTTGTTCTTGGCTGTGATTTGTTTTATAATGCTTCTATCAAGACATAAAGGAGATGACAGGATGGCAAATGAATATCCTGCCCGTTTAAGTGGCCTACAAGACCGGCTGGAAACCCAGCATGTGAACCAAATCCTCATTACGGATCCTTACAGTATCTATTACTATACCGGTGTCCTGCTCGACCCCATGGAGCGGCTCTGGCTTCTCATCGTGCCCCATGAAGGAAGGCCCTGCCTGGTTGCGAACGAGCTCTTCCGCTTCCAGGTGGACCCTCTCTTCCAAGTCATTCGGACCAAAGACCAAGATGACTTCAGCCAGCTCCTCAAAAAGCTCCCCCTAGAGGAAGTGGGCAATTACGGGATCGACAAGCAGATGACAGCTAACTACCTCCTGCCCCTCATCAGCAACTATCCCTTAAGTAATTTCAACTTAGCCAGCCAGTTGGTGGACCAGCAGCGGGGGATCAAATCAGCTGAGGAACAGGACCGCCTGCGCCAAGCCTCGGCGCTCAATGACCAGGCCATGGCCCGCTTGGTAGAAGAAGTCCTCCCCTATGGCCCTAGCGAAATCGAAGCCTGCCGGGCCCTAGAAGATATCTACCAAGAGCTAGGAGCAGATGGCGGATTTAGCTTCGAACCCATCGTTGCTTACGGAGCCAATGGAGCTGACCCCCACCACCTGTCCGACCAGACCCGACCTCAGCCAGGAGACGCTATTGTGGTCGACATTGGTTGCCGCCACCAAGGCTATTGTTCAGATATGACCCGGACCTTCTATTATGGCCAGGTCGACCCCCTGGACCGCGACATCTATGAACTGACCCGCCAAGCCCAAGAAGCCGGCATCGCAGCTGTCCAAGTCGGCCAGGCCCGTTTCAAAGACGTGGATAACGCTTGCCGGTCCACCATCGCCCAAGCCGGTTACGGCGACCAGTTCATCCACCGGACCGGCCACTCCATCGGCCAAGAAACCCATGAAGCAGGAGACGTTAGCCAGGCCAATACCAAGCCAATAGAAGCTGGCCAATGCTTCTCCATTGAACCCGGCATCTACCTAGAAGGCCAAACAGCCGTCCGCATCGAAGACCTCGTCATCGCCCAAACAGACGGCGTCGAAGTCATCAACCAATACCCCAAGGACTTAACGATTATTCCGATAAAGGGTGAGAGGGCTGGCGCTTAGCTTTCGTTCACTGGAGCAAGTCACCAGAGCAGTCTCACAGACTGCGGCGGGGACTTGTGAAGTGACACGAAAGCTGCCAGACCGAACCCAACTAAAGGGTGAGAGCAAGAGCGTTTAGAAAGGGATGACTGGAGGCAAAGCGGATAAGAGTGGCTGTAAGCCGATCGTTCCACTTTGCTGAAGTCACTCCCTTTCTGCTCTTGCGAACCCAACTACAAGGGTGAGAGGGCTGGCGCTTAGCTTTCGTTCACTGGAGCAAGTCACCAGAGCAGTCTCACAGACTGCGGCAGGGACTTGTGAAGTGACACGAAAGCTGCCAGACCGAACCCAACTAAAGGGTGAGAGAGGATGCGGGAGAAAGGGAGCTCTGGAGTAAAAGGCTAGAGAAGCTTAGCGAGCTTCGACAGCCTTTTGCGAAGAGGAGTCCTTTCTGCATCCTCGAACCCAACTAAGTCACCCTAAAATAGCTCAGGCGCCCGCAACTTGCTAGGCGCCTTTCACTTGCCCTAAAACCAGAGCTGGGCCTGGTGGAAGAGCCCCCGCAGATAGCTAATGACGAAGGGCCCAATAAACCAGAGGAGGACTAGGGTCACAATCACTAAGGCCAAGGCCAGGAAGCGGTAGCCGCCATGCTGGCTATCTGACCAGAACCACTGGCGCTTACGTTCGCGGGCATAGAAGATTTCATTTGTATCCAGATCCAACTCCCGGGTTAAGGAATCGACGGGATGGTTGACGCGCTTGAAGTCGTCTCCCGCATAGACCGTCGTTTCCTGCTGGTAATGCGTATCAAATAAGGCTAAGCGCTTCTTCTTATGACGTTCTTTTTCTTTGGCGAGTTCCGCTTTTGCCTGGCGGTAGCTTGCACGTTTCACTGGGTCCCCTCCCCTCTCAAAGGCCAGCCTAGCCAAGCTTAAGCAAGTAGGCAGCCCCCATAGGCATTCTTTTTTTCTATTTTAACGGCTATATTTGAATTTTTAACGAACTTTCAAGATATTATTTGACCATTCCCAGCTTTACAATTACATGCTAGAATAGACAAGGAATAAAACGGAAAAATATCCTTGCCCATTAAGGAGGACAAAATGTTACAAAACCATTATCTATTTACAAGTGAAAGTGTTACCGAAGGCCATCCGGACAAGATTGCTGACCAGATCAGTGACGCCATCCTGGATGCTGCCCTCAGCCAGGACCCCAACAGCCGGGTGGCTTGTGAAACCATCGTCAACACCGGCCTCGTGGTCATCTTCGGTGAAATTTCCACCCAAGCCCGACTCGACTTCCAGACCATTGTACGCGATACGGTCAAAAGAATTGGCTACACTCGGGGGAAATATGGCTTCGACGCCGAAAACCTCAATGTCATGGTGGCCTTAGACCAGCAGTCCCCTGATATTGCCCAGGGGGTCGACCGGGCCTTGGAAATCCGGGACAAAGAAAGTAGCGAAGAAGCCTTGGGGGCTGGCGACCAGGGACTCATGTTCGGCTTCGCCTGCGACGAAACCTCTGACTTCATGCCCCTGCCCATCCAACTGGCCCACCGCTTAGCGGAACACCTGGCCTATCTCCGTCACGAAGGAATTCTGCCCTACTTGCGTCCAGACGGCAAGACCCAGGTTACGGTCGAATATGACGAGCATAAGAAGCCGGTTCGCGTCGACACCATCGTCGTTTCCACCCAGCATGCGGAATCAACTCCCTTAGAACAGATTGAAGCCGACATTCACGAACACCTGATCAAGGAAGTCATCCCTAGCAATCTCCTCGATGAGAACACCAAGTACTACATCAACCCAACCGGTCGCTTTGTTATCGGAGGGCCTAAAGGAGATGCCGGCTTGACGGGACGGAAGATTATCGTGGATACCTATGGCGGGATGGCCCGGCATGGGGGCGGGGCCTTCTCCGGTAAGGACGCCACCAAGGTGGACCGGAGTGCCTCTTACATGGCCCGCTACATTGCCAAAAACATTGTGGCCAGCCAGCTAGCCAGCCGCTGCGAAATCCAATTGGCCTATGCCATTGGGGTTGCCCAGCCTGTTTCCATTAATATTGATACCTTTGGCAGCGAAAGCGTCGCCAAGGAAAAAATTACCCAGGCTGTCCGGGAAATCTTTGACCTATCCCCCCGCGGCATTATCGAAACGCTAGACCTGCGCCAAGCCATCTATGAACCTAGCGCTGCCTATGGACACTTCGGCCGTAAAGCAGAAGGCCCCTACTTCCCTTGGGAGCGGACCGACCGCATCGACGAACTCAAAGCCGCGGTTGACAAGCTCGCCTAAGAATGACTATAAACAGCAGCTCGCCTCACCTAGCCAGGATGGGGCGGGCTGTTTTTTACTTTGCCATTTCTTTTGAACCTCCCTTCCGCTGTTGGATCTGGGCAACTTGCTAAGGAGACCGCCGTTCGAAAGTAGATCAGCCGTAACTTGCGAATGAGGCCGCCGTTCGAAAGTAGCCCCACCGTAACTTGCGAATGGGACCACTGTTTGCAAGTAAAGCCGCTCCAACTTGCGAATGAAGCCGCCGTTCAAAAGTAGAGCGGCCGCAAGTCCCAAATAGGGCCCCCATTAGCAAGTTCAGCAGCTCTTTCCATAAATTTCCACAAAAAAACTGCCAGGCAAGGCACTTTATTCCTTGGCTGGCAGTCTTCTGTCAATCCGCTAATCTCGCAATTCAGGGTAGGTCGCTTCCAGGTGCTGGCAGAGGCCTTGGATCCCCTTAGTGACCAGGTCATAGGTCAGGTCAAAGTTCCCGGTATAGTAAGGGTCTGCAATCGCTCCTGGCTGGTCGGTGAAGTCCAACAATTGGTAAACCCTGTCGCTCGAACCGACAATTTTCTTAATATTTTCGATATTGCTGTCGTCCATGCCGATCAAGTAGTCGTAGTGGTCGGCGGCATCAGCTTCCAGCAAGCTGGCATACATATTGTCGGTGCTGATGCCCTTGCTGGCTAAAAGTTCAGCTGTTCCTGGATGGGGAGCAGAGCCCAGGTTCCAGTCACCCGTCGCTGCCGAGTCGACTTGAACCTTATCCTCCCAATGGCGCTTCTTTACTTCCTCCCGCATCAAGGCTTCCGCCATGGGGGACCGGCAAATATTACCTAAGCAAATAAAACAAATCTTAACCATAGTACCTCCTAAGTAAAATTTAATGATATGATGTCATGGGCAATGCTAAAATAAGAGTAAGTTTCTTAAGTTGACCAATGAATTAGAAAGAAGTGAATCCTATCCAATGGTTACTGCTTATCGACGCGCAAGCCGCGCTAAGATTTCCCTAGATGCTATTATACATAACTACCAAGTGATTAAGCAATCCCTAGCCCCAGGCAAGCTAGTCTATGCTACCGTCAAAGCGGATGCATACGGACACGGGGCCAAGGCGGTCAGCCAAGCCCTGTCCCAGGCCGGTGTTGATGGCTTCTGTGTCGCCCTGACCGACGAAGCCTTGGAACTCCGTCAGGCAGGTATCCAAGAAGATATCATGGTGCTCGGTGTCATTCCTAAAGAAGAAGCTTTGGACATGGCCCAAGCCCAAGTGGCCGTGACGGTAAGCCGGTTGGACTGGCTAGAAACCGTCAGTGCAGAACTCGAAGCTAGCGACTGTCCTCCCCTCCCTGTCCACCTGGCTGTTGATTCAGGCATGGGACGGATCGGTTTTCTCGACAGCCAGAGCTTACAAGCAGCTATCGATTGGATCAGCGCCCACCCCAAAGCCTTCACCCTCAAGGGAATCTTCACCCATTTTGCCACGGCTGATAGCCAGGACCCCCAAGGCAAGAGCAAGCAGGCAGCCCAAGCCCAGGCCTTCCAAGCTATCCGCCAGGCCATCGATTGCAGCGGTCTCAGCCAACCGCCCCTCTTCCACCAGTCCAACAGTGCCATGGCCCTCTGGTATCCCGATCAGACCCTAGACATGGTGCGCCTAGGCATCGCCCTCTACGGAGCCAACCCCTCTAATGGAGCCGAAAGCCTGCCCTATCCCTTGGAGCCAGCCCTCAGTCTGGAGACAGAGATTGCCCATGTCAAACAAATGCATGCCGGTGAGACAGTCGGTTACGGGGCAACCTACACGGCTAGCCAGGATGAATGGATTGCCACCCTCCCCATTGGCTATGCGGACGGCTGGCTAAGAGCCTATTCCGGACTCAAGGCCCTCATCCAAGGTCAGCCCTGCCCCATTGTCGGACGGATCTGCATGGACCAGTGCATGGTCCGCCTAGACCAGGCCTATCCCATCGGCACCCCAGTGACCCTCATCGGTAAAAACCAAGGCCAAGAAATCCGCGCCGAGGAAGTCGCTGCCCATGCCGGCACCATTGCCTATGAGGCCTTCTGCCTGCTCAGCCAGCGCCTGCCAAGGACCTACCAAGATTAAAAGCCTTTCATTGTTTTGTCCTTGACTATTAATATTAGCTATGTTAGATTTATAGCAATAGAAAAGTAGAGATATAGAGGCCGCGCTTGCCATCATTAGGAAACGAAAGGGGCCAGCGCCGAAGCAAGCTTGCTTGTTGGGGGCAGTACTGAATAAGGCTGCCACTGTCAAATAAGAAGCCCATTCTTATTTTGGAGGACTTATCCTACTTGGGCCCTTGAACCATACACGCTGACTTTGTATAGGCATACCCAAGTAAGCTAAGATTCCTGAATCTTAGCTTTTTCTATTTGACCCAGTTGTTTAACCATTAAGGAGGAAATCAAATGTCTATTTATAGTGGATCCGGGGTGGCTATTGTAACCCCCTACCAAGATACTGAAACGCGTGAAATCAACTATGAGGTCTTCCGCCAACTCGTTGAACGGCAGATTGAAGCAGGCACCGACGCCATTATCGTTGCCGGGACAACGGGCGAAGCTAGCAACCAAACGGATGAAGAACAAATTGACCTTATCCGCTACTGTGTGGACCTGGTCGACCACCGTGTCCCTGTCATCGCTGGGGCTGGCTCTAACGACACCCGCCATGGGGTCAACCTATCCAAGGCCTGTGAAGAAGCAGGAGCCGATGCCCTGCTCTCTGTTACCCCTTACTATCTAAAGACCAACCAAGAAGGCCTCTACCAACACTTTGCGGCCATCGCCAATGCCGTGACCATTCCGATTATCTTATATGATGTTCCAGGACGGACCGGCATGGGTATCGCCCCTCAAACCCTCCGTCGTTTAATCGATGACTTCGACCACATTGTCGGGCTCAAAGACGCCACCGGAAACTTCAACCATGCCGTGGACAACCTCCATTACTGTGGCGACCAAGTCGATGTGTATTCCGGCAATGACGATACCGCCGTCCCTCTTATGAGCTTAGGTGGCAAAGGTGTCATCTCCGTCTTAGCCAATATCGCACCGGAAGAAGTCCATACCATGATCCACGCCGCCCTCGATGGAGACTTTGCCAAGGCCCGCCAACTCCAGGCCAAATTCAAGCCCCTCATCGACACCCTCTTCTGTGAGCCTAACCCCATCCCCGTCAAAGCCGCTCTCGCCCTCCAAGGCTACGAGGTCGGCCCAACCCGCCTCCCCTTAGGCAAACCCCAAGAAGAAACCGTGGCCAAACTAAAAGAGCAAATGCAAGAACTCGGCTTGTTGAACTAACAGGGTGTGAGAGGATGCGGGAGAAAGGGAGCTCTGGAGTAAAAGACCAGAGAAGGCTGAAGGCCTTCGACGGACTTTTGCGAAGAGGAGCCCTTTCTGCATCCTCGAACCCGACTATAGGGTGTGAAGGCTAGCGGGAGAAATAGACCTCTGGAGCAAAGGTCCAGAGAAGACTGCAAGTCTTCGGCGGAGCTTTGTGAAGAGGAGCTATTTCTGCTAGCCTGAACCCGACTTTATAGGGTGAGAGGGCGCGCAGGTAGCTTCCTTTCACTGGAGCAAGTCACCAGAGCAGTCTGAAGGACTGCGGCGGAGACTTGTGAAGTGACAAGGAAGTTACGCGACCGAACCCGACTAACAGGGTGCGAGACTTGGCGCTTAGGCTTGGATGATTGGAGCAAGGCAGAATAAGAGCGAAGCATTCGCTCGTTTCGGACTTGTGAAGTCACTCCAAGTCTGCCAAGTCGAACCCGACTAACAGGGTGTAAGCAAAGGCGTTTAGAAAGGGATGACTGGAGGCAAAGCGGATAAGAGCGGCTGCAAGCCGATCGTTCCACTTTGCTGAAGTCACTCCCTTTCTGCCTTTGCGAACCCAACTACAGGCGAACCATCTAGCAAGGCACCCTTTAGCCTGGCTAGATGGTTTTTTTATTATAGAAAGTGGCAGGGCCTTTTAGCAAAGAAGTTGTTAATCGAACCGTCATTCGAAAGTTTACGACCAGTGATTCTAATTCTGTCAAGCAAAACATTTTTTCAGAGCCTGGAATGTTTCTAGGCTCTTTTTTCTGCGAGCGAAAGCATTTTCAGTCTTCTTTTCTCCCTTTCATCAGCTTGAATAAAATCGGTTTTAGTATAAAATAGTATCTATCATATACCATTACAATTGGAGGCTTCAACTAATGACCGATCGACAAGTCCCCTTTCGAATCAAAGCAACCGCGATGGATGAAGATTATATTGACCAGTACAACCGTTCTTCCTTCCACCGGCATGAGCTGATTTTTGTGACCAAGGCTCTCCGTATCACCGTTAACCAACAGTCGCTTGAGGTGGAACCCAAGCAAATCATTGTCATTCCTTCAAGTATCGACCTTAAGCTAGAAGCCGGGCAACACTATGCGACCCCTCAGTACTACGGCTACGTTCTCTCCATTGGGGATAATTACCTGGACGAGATCAACCATACCTTCATCGACACCACCGACCTGATCCAAGTCTTCAGCCAGTTGCGCATCCTCCCTGTGAGCGAAAACAACTGGCAGGTCTTCCTCGACCTCTTCGGCCAACTCAAGCAAGTCCAAGCGGAAAAGGCGACCCTCTACCAACAGAAAATCATCTTCCACCTGGCCAGCCTGCTCTTCCTCGAAACCTGCCAGATCTACCAGGCCCCTGATGACCCCCTGCTCCATGAACACACCAAGCGCGACCAGCTAGCTATCGATCTCAAGCAATATGTCGACGACCACTTCGACCAAGCCATCACCCTCCAAGACACCGCTAAGCACTTCAACATCTCCACCTCAACCGTGAACCGCATCTTCCAAAAATACTACCACGACACCCTCTACCAATACCTCATCACCAAGCGCCTCAGCTACGCCCACGACTGCATCAAAAAAGGCCAGTCCATCAGCCGCGCATGGAAAAACGCCGGCTTCAAAGACTACAGCAACTTCTACCGATCCTTCATCAAACACTACCATTACAGACCCCACGACGCAAAATAAAGGGTGAGAGGCTTGGCGTTTAGGCTTGGGTGATTGGAGCAAGTCAGGATAAGAGCGAAACATTCGCTCGTTCCGGACTTGTGAAATCACTCCAAGCCTGCCAAGTCGAACCCGACTATAAAAGGGTGTGAGCAAGAGCGCTTAGACTTGAATGATTGGAGGCTCATCGAAAAAGGCTGACGCCAGTCAGACGTTTCGATGAGCTGAAATCACTTCAAGTCTGCTCTTGCGAACCCGACTACACAGGGTGTGAGAGGATGCGGGAGAAAGGAACCTCTGGAGTAAAAGACCAGAGAAGGCTGAAAGCCTTCGATGGGATTTTGCGAAGAGGAGCCCTTTCTGCATCCTCGAGCCCGACTAAAGGGTGTGAGGGCTGGCGGTTAGCTTTCCTTCACTGGAGCAAGTCACCAGAGCAGTCTGCAAGACTGCGGCGGAGACTTGTGAAGTGACAGGAAAGCTGCCAGACCGAACCCGACTAAGGGTGTGAGGGCGCGCGGTTCTATTTGCGAATAGAGGTCCCGAATGCAAATAGGAAATTTCAATTGGCATTCGCACGGTTCCGTATACAGATCGAGCGCTCCAATCAACACTCTAGCCAGGCCCCTTTAGCCTGGTTAGAGTGTTTTCATTATTAATGGGAGGGATGTTTTTTTCAATCTACTTGCTAATAGTGGCATCATTTGAAAGTTCAGGTTTAGCAACTTTCAATCATGGAAAATAGAGCTTGCACGACTCCAACCCACAACCGAATATCCCGAGTGTGGCTTGCCCAAGCCAAGCCCCTCCCCCTCTCTCTCCAGTCAAAAAAAATGCCTATCGACCGCCATTCCAGGTCGGACAATAGGCATTTTTTTCATTTTATTTTATTGGAAGACCATCCCACCATCGGTCACAATAATTTGGCCGGTGATGTAATCGGATTTCTCTGAAGCGAGGAAGGAGACAAGGTTGGCCACATCTTCTGGTTCTTGGGTACGGCCAAGGGCAATGTTATCCACTTGTTCCTTGAAGGTTTCCCCTCTTTCAGCACCTGTTAATTCGGCGAATTTTTCATCCAGGCGGTCCCACATGCCAGTTCCAGCAATCCCTGGAGCATAGGCGTTCACGGTGATGCCATCATCAGCGAGTTCTTTGGCAGCCGTTTGGGTTAGCCCGCTGACCGCAAATTTTGTAGCTGAATAGGCACTGAGCATTTCAAAGCCTTCGCGCCCAGCGATACTTGACGCATTAATGATCTTACCTTTAATGCCAAGTTCCTTCATCTGCTTAGCGGCAGCTTGGATCCCGTAAATCGTCCCCTTGATGTTGATGTCAAAGAGAGCCCCGAGGTCATCTTCTTCCAAGTCGATCAGCGGTGCGACCCGGCCTTCGATCCCAGCATTGTTCACGAAGACATCCAAACGGCCAAATTGATCCACCGCATAAGCCGCCAAGTCTTTCTGATCTTGCAACTTGCTGACATCGGCTTCCTTAACCGCTGCTTCAATCCCTTGGTCAGCAAATTCCTTCTGGGTAGCTTCTAAAGTCTCTAAGTCAATATCCGCTAAGACGAGGTCAAAACCATCTGTCGCTAATTGTTGGGCAATGGCCTTACCCAAACCTTGAGCGCCACCTGTAATCACTGCAACTTTCTTCTCTGACATAAAATAAATTCCTCCTTTTCTTAAGTTAAATCTAGTATAACAATTTCGGAACCGAAATAAAAATAAAAGGCCTCGAGAAATTTTTAGACCAGCCCATAAAGGTCAGTGGCAGGCTTTGAGACTAAAAAAAGGGCTGGATGAAAAGCTCCAGCCTCTTTCTATAAGTTAAAGTTTTTACTGCTCAAATCATCAGATCTAAGCGTCTGTTATCGTTTATTACATATTCAATTGCCGCTCGAGATTGGCGATCACAGCATCGGCAGCTAGTTCCTGGCCTTCCGTCAGGGACTGGTAGAGTCTAAAGTAGAAGCGGGCGGTCTTCATATTGCCCAGCTCAACAGCAGCCTGGGCCATGTTGACCAGCTTGCAGAGGGCAGCATCGGAAGGAAACTGGTCCATCTTGTAGTCTTGGAGAATCTGGGCCACTTCCTTCGTCGTTAAGTCATCGTCAACAGACAAGCCCTCTTCTTTAAGCTTATCTAGGAGCCCAGCAGCCACATCATTTTCCTTCCAGCGCAGACTGATCTTCGCAAAGTTCATCGCCGCCTCGCGGTCGCCCTTGCCGTAATAGAACTTGGCCAAGCAGGCATAGCCCCGAGCGAGAGCTGAGCGTTCAATGGAATACTTCAAGCCTTTTAGAATCATGGCATAGGCCATGCCGTACTGGTCCATATCCAGGTAGAGGGCCGCCAAGTCGTAGATAATGGTCACTTGGTAGGGGTGCCAGAGCAGGGCCTGTTGGTAGGCATCGGCTGCTTCCTTGCGCTCATTAGCCTGGAGCAAGATCTTAGCATAGCTCTGGTAGATCTTGCTGAAGTCGCGGTGGGTCGGCAAAAGCTGCATCCCCGCTTCTTCATGGAGCAAGAATTCAAAGCGCCCCACCAAATCAAAGATCGACAAGTGGCGCTGGCCCGGCTTGGGCGTGTACTGGTCGAAGTCAGCATCCAAGCTACGGATGAAATCTTCCATAGCGAAACGCGCCTCTGTCACCTCACCCGCCGTGAGCATATCGTCAATCTTGGCCATGAAGATATTATCGGAGTGCTTGTCCGAATCATCATAGCGTTTGCGATTCGCCAAGGTCTCTTCAGGATAAGCTTCATAGAGCAAGTCCTCTAACTTGGACAGGAATTCTTCGTTACGGATCAGGACAATATTCTCAACCAATTTTTGGCCCACTTCGCGAATGGCCTGGCTATAATTGCCCACAAGTAATTGTTCAATTTCTTTAAGTAACTGTTCTTGATCTTGATTCATAATATTCTTCCCCTTAATTCGGAATAATGATTACCGGTCAAAGACACCAGTAATTATTGTAATCGGCCCTTGGTCAAAGTTCAAGGCTGGTCATCGAGCGAGTGATGCCTTTTACCGATCACTATTGGTCAATCATCCAAGGGCCCAGCAGGAAAACGCTCCTCCAAAGATTCCTCCATCTCTTCCAAAGACATCACTTTGACAAAAGAGTCTGGGGTAAAGCGCGGCTTGTAATCTTTAGGAAAATCATCGAATTCTGCTGAATTAAAGAGATACTTCTGCTTCTCTTCGTCGGATAAGGTCCGGAAATAGGCCATTGGAATCATATCATCCGCCAGGCGCTTATTGGCCAGGCGCTTGATGAAGTGTGTTATATTGGAGAGGTCGTAGTAATAAGCATAGTAAAGGTCCGATTGACGCTGGTCGATTGGGGTCATTGAGAACTCCACTAAGAGCTTCAAGAGGGCCTGCTTCTCCAAGAGATTCCGGTTGTTAAAGCCCTGGAAACTCGTGCGCAACATATAGGGCTGGTCCAAGTTGATCTCCGCGAGCTTACTGTCATCATCATAGATCTTCAAGACGCGGAAACTCTCACCATCCCATTCCTTGGTCGCTACATAATAATTCTCAATGAAAGCCAAATGATTCAAACGGGTATATAATTCATCCAAACGCATGGTGTGCCTCCACCCTTCTAGTCAAGCTATTGAAACGCTAACAGTCTTATTATAACAGACTCCCCGTCTAAATACGGCCAAAAGCGCCAGTTTATTTCTAGTGGAAAAAGAACAAGCGGTGCAAGACTCCCCTCCCACAAAAAAAGGCCCCGCAAGGCCCTTTCTAATCTTTGTCTTCTTTGATCATGCCAAACCAGCGGCGGTCAACGATGCCGCGGTTGTTGGCCAGGCCCCGTCTCTGGACGCCCTCTTCCTGGTAGTGGCAGGCTTCTAGGATGGCTTGGTTGGCCTTATCCTCTACGTCAATCCCTACCTGGACCCGGTCAGCTTGGACGGAGTCGAAGAGGAATTGGGTCACTGTCCGAACAGCCTCCGCCCCCAGCTGAATGCGCTGGTCCGACTGGGCGAAGAGAAATTCCAATTCACAGGCCGCAATTTTTTTGACAATCCGTTTGACATGGATCTCGCCGATAAGGGCTTGGCTAGCCTTGTCTTCCACTCCCCAGCGGTAAATCTTATCATTAGAGCGTTTGATCTGCCAGTGTTCCAAGAGCTTCTTTGTGGTCCGCTTGGAATCATGGACACCCCAAGAAGCATATTGGGTCAGCTGGCTATCGCCTGCCCAGTGCTTATACATCTGTTCATAGTCGGACACATCGAACTTGCGCAAGAGCAAATTCTGTGTCTCAATCGTCTTTGTTCCTTTGTGATTCATACAAACTTTCCCCGATTCCGGCTTCTATCGATGCCTAATTATTCATTCATTGTCACGGCTTATTATAACATAAGTTCTCGTCATTTGGCCTTAAGATTCTTGCTTCACTTGGTCACGGTAATGAGCCAGTTGGAGGTATTCTTCAAGGGTCAGCTGATAACGGTGGATAAAGGCGGCGTGGTCCCGGCCCACATAGCGGTAGTGCCAGGGCTCGAATTCGTAGCCTGTGATGGCCTCGCTTCCTTCCAGATAGCGCAGAATAAAGCCGTACTTGTGGGCATTGTCTGCCAGCCACTGGGCCGCAGGAGTTTCTCTGAAACTTTCATCTAGGCCCCCGCCCTGGTCCAACCAGGCCTGGCTCAGCCAGTCGAAGGCCAAGCCCGTGGCATGTTCCGTTGCCCGTTCGGGTGCAATGTAAGCATCAGTTAGACGTTCGGCTTCTTCCTTGGACTTGCCCTGGTTGAGATAGGCTTCATATTGGTGCTGACGGTTCTGGGCCTGGGATGCAATCGAACGGAAGGCAGAAATGGTTCGCAGGTCATGGCCCGCTGCCTGGGCATCGGCCATCAGGGCTTCCAAATCAGCCTGGACTCTTTGGTCATAGACCTGGCCTTCTGGCGTTTGGGCCGCTTGAAAATCCGGCTCCTGGTCCAAGAGCTCCTGGCGGTTAACCAGGATCAAACGCCAATCCCTAGGGTCGACGGCATCTGGAAGGTCAGCCAGGACTTGGTCTAAATTGTCCCCAAATTTAGCCTGGAAGTCCTTGCTCTCTGGTGCCAGTAGTTGACCCTGGCTTGGGCGCTCGTCTGCTTTAAGGGCGGGCACTTGGTTGGTGACCTCGGCCCCTTGCCCCTCAAAGACCTTGGACTGGTCAACTAGGCCCAGACCCACGACCAGGCCGGTCAAGAGGATCATATAGACCATCTGCCTAGCATGCTTATAGCCCTCTTCTGTCATCTCATCCGCCTCCCTTAAGTCTTAAGACTTATTATAACAGCCTTTAGCCCGGGCCGAAAGCTTTTTAAATGAGGCAATAAAAAGTAAACTATGGTACAATAATGAAGAAATTATGAGAGAACGGAGCGATTAAGAGATGGAGCGAGAAGATTTAGCCCATGCCCAACGCCTAGTATTCAAAATCGGAACCAATTCCCTACTGACAGACCATAATCAAATTGACTACCCGCGCATCGACCGTCTGGCCTTCACCCTGGCTAGCCTCCGCCAAGCGGGTAAGGAAATTATCCTCGTCAGCTCAGGGGCTATTGGCGTGGGCTGTGTCCAACAAGGCATCGCCCAGCGCCCCCAAGCCATTCCGGAACAGCAGGCCTTGGCTGCCCTGGGGCAAGTGACCCTCATGAGTATCTACAGCCGCTTCTTTACCTATTATAACCAAGAAGTGGCCCAGATCCTCTTGACCCGGGACGTCATGGACTACCCCGAGAGCCTGAAGAATTGCCGCAATAGCTTGGACGTCCTCCTGGCTCAAGGCGTCATCCCCGTTATCAATGAGAATGATGCCGTCGCTGTTGACGAACTCGACCACCAGACCCGCTTCGGGGACAATGATACCCTGTCCGCCCTGGTGACCAATATTGTCAACGCTGACTTGTTGGTCCTCTTAACCGACGTGGATGGTTTCTACACCGATGACCCCCAAAGCAATCCCCAAGCCCAAAAGATTAGCCGGCTCCACTGCATTGCCCAAGAACAGCTGGACCAAGCCGGTGGCAAGGGATCGAGCTTCTCTACTGGCGGCATGACCACTAAGCTCAAGGCCGGCAAACTGGTCCTCGACCAAGGCCGGAGCATGGTCATCATGGGCAGCCAGGAGCCAGCTGATATTTTCAAACTGCTAGCGGGGCAAGAGATCGGAAGCCTGGTCTCTGCCGCCACCGAATCCTTAAAGGAGGAAGAATAACATGGACATCAAAGAACTCGGACAGCTCTGCGAGCAAGCTAAAGCCGCTTCCCGCCACTTGGCCCAGGCCCATAGCCAGACCAAAGAAAAGGCCCTCTTCGCTATGGCCGACCAAATCCGCCAGGCCCAAGCCAGCATCCTCGAAGCCAATGCCCAAGACATTGCCCAAACCCGGGACCAAGGGCGTCCCGACAGCTTTATTGAGCGGATGACCTTAACCGAAGACCGGATAGAAGCCATGGCCCTGGGCTTAGAAGATGTGGCCCGGCAGCCCGACCCCATCAATGAAGTCATCACGGGTTGGACCAGCCCCCAAGGCCTCAATATCGTACAGAAACGGGTCCCACTAGGGGTTATCGGCATTATCTATGAATCCCGGCCCAATGTCACTGCGGACGCGGCTGGCCTCTGCTTCAAAGCGGGCAACAGCGCGATCCTCCGCGGAGGCAAGGAGACCCTCCAAACAAACCGGGCCATTGTCACAGCCCTCCAAGCCGGTCTAGCAGACGCTGACCTGCCCCAGGCTGCCATCCAATATATCGATGATCCCAACCGGGCCCTGGCTACTGCCTTTATGCAGATGGACCGCTATGTGGACTGCCTCATCCCCCGGGGAAGCGGCAATTTAATCCAAAGTGTGGTTCAAAATGCTACCATCCCGACCATCGAAACTGGAGTGGGTAACTGCCACCTCTATGTCCACCAATCCGCCGACTTAGACCAAGCTGTCCAACTCTTTATCAATGGCAAGGCCCAGCGCGTCTCTGTCTGCAATGCCCTGGAGACCCTGGTCCTCGACCAAGCCATTGCCAAGGACTTCCTGGACAAGGCCCGGCCTGAAATTGACCGCAATGGTATCCGCCTCCACGGTGACCAGCGGACCTGTGCTTTGGTCAAAGACGCCAGCCCAGCCGAAGAGCTCGACTATGCCGAGGAATACCTGGACTATGACATTGCTGTGAAGATTGTTGACTCCTACCAGGAAGCCATCGACCACATCCAGACCTATTCCAGCCAGCACTCCGAAGTCATTGCCACTGAGGACTACCGAGTGGCCCAAGACTTCATGAACGATATCGACGCGGCCTGCGTCTATGTCAATGCCTCCTCCCGCTTCTCAGATGGGGGAATCTTCGGTTTTGGTGGTGAGATCGGCATCTCCACCCAAAAACTCCACGCCCGCGGCCCCATGGGACTTGAGGCCCTCACCTCTTACAAGTACCTGATCCAAGGCCAAGGCCAGATCCGGGAATAAAGAATGATCAATCCAAACCATAACAAAAGGCATCACTTGACTAAAGTCGAGGTGATGCCTTTTTATCGATTAAACTTAATCCGTCTTAAATCTTTTCTTCGGCTAAGACTGTAGCTTCCTCTTCTGATTCCGCAGCTTGAGCATAGAATTCAGAGTCAGGAACCGGCGCTTTCTGGTCTTTGCGCTGGCAGGCACTGGCATAGAGGGTGCCGACCAGGGTATGGAGGACGGTGGTGGCGGCCCCAGCCAGGGCAACATTAGGGTTGAAGTGTTGGAGAGCCAGGGTCGAGGCCAGCCCCCCATTTTGCATACCGATCTCGATGGCAATGGCCCGGGTGGATGGGATGTCGTAGTGGCGGAACTTGCAGACCAAGTAACCCGCCAAGTAGCCGCTGATATTGTGAATCAAGACCGCAGCCACGATGACCCAACCGCTGGCCTTCAAAGTCTCCGCATTAATAGCGACAGACCCCGCTAAGACCAGGAGGACCGCTAAGGAGGACAGGCTAGGCAGGAAGTCCTGGGCCCCCTTCAAATGCTCACCGGCAAAATAATTAATCACAATCCCTAAGACAATCGGCAAGAGAACAATCCGAACAATGGAGAGGAACATGGGCCAAAAGGCGATATCAATATAGGCTCCCCCATAGGCCGCCAAGAGCAAGGGGGTCATAAAGGGTGATAAGAGGGTCGACACGGAGGTTGCGGACACCGATAAGGCCACATTACCGTTTGCCAGGAAGGTAATCACATTAGAAGAAGTTCCCCCTGGCGCACAGCCGACAAAGATCAGGCCCAAGGCAATTTCTTGGGGCAGGTTTAAGAGGTTGGCCACGACATAGGCAGCAGCCGGCATGAAGCCGAACTGGACCACAGCCACCAATAAGACTTGGAGGGGGTGTTTGAAGACCTCGGAGAAGTCATGGGGCTTCATCGTCAACCCCATGGTAAACATCACCAAGCCTAGAAAAATCGACGTATAAGCACTGGCCCAAACAAAGGCCTGGGGTGCAAGCAAGGCCCCCAAACCCACTAGCAGGACAATGACCGCCAAATAGCGGTTAAAATAGCCATTCAGCCGAGCAAAAAATCCCATCACTAAAACTTCCTTTCTTGTTTCTCATCTTTTTCTCATTTATTTATCATTGTTATCCAGTCTATACCTTCTCCCTTGATTTTTCAAGTCCTTTAGCGGAATATTCTGTCATTTTAAATAGAGGATAAAAAACCACCTGCCCCGGATAAGACCGCATCGGCAAGTGGCTAGCCAGCGGACCTGTCCTAGAATTTCCCCCGGGACTGGCCGCGCTTATAATAGTAGATGATCAGTAAGGCATAGAGGCAGCAGGCCCAACCGGAGCTGAGGATGCTGTAGCCCCCGCCCGTAAAGAAGAGGGGGCCGCCTTGGTAGACGTAATAAGCTGGTGCTAGGCTCAGTCCGCCCTCTTCCAAGGCAGGATCAACAAAGTAAAGCACCGAGGACAGGCCATTCAGGGCCACATGGAAGGCCATACTGGACCAGACATTCCCCTCCACATAGGCGACCAGGGAGAAGAGCACGCTCGCTAAGAAGCCCGCTAAGACTAAGATCAGCTGGGAAGGCCCATCCAAGGGCTTGTTGAGGAGGTGCATCAGGGCAAAGAGGCTGGCTGGCAGGAAGATCCCCCAATAGACCGACCTCGCGCGACCTAGCAGCTTCAAGGCAAGGGACCGGAAGACCAATTCCTCTTGGACCGCCCCATTGAGGCCATCCGCTAAGACCAGGTAGGCCAGACTATAAAAAGAGACTTCCCCGGCTTGGACCTGGCCCGGCAAGGCCAGGGCCGTTCCTAGAACCAGGACCAGGGGCAGGGCTAAGGCCAGAAGCCCCGTTGACTTAGCGACCGCCCGGGGCTTGAGTCCCAGACTCTCATCATCTAGGGCTAAGACCTTCACTTGGTAGGGTTTGAAGAAGCCCACAAAGATGACAAGGTCCAGCACCGGATTGACCAGGCTAGCCAGGCCCTCATAGGGGATTAAATTGGTCAAGAGCGTAGCCAGGATTTGGGCTAGGATCATTAGGCAGAAGGCCAGCAGGCTATAGATTAAGGCGAGGGGTAGAGATTTAGTTTTCATCCGATCAGCTCCTTGCTTAAGCAGTCATTTTATCGGAAAATTTTAGCATAAAAGTTCCCGCTAGGCAATAGCTTTTTAGGAGAGGGGCAGCTTATGATTAGGCATTCCTAATTGTTTGCGTTATACTGGGTATTGCTTGGATAAATTATTGAGATAAGGAGATTTTTATGTTTGATTGGTTTTTAAACTTACACCCTGTCGCGCAAGCTGGCCTAGCTGGAATCGTCACCTGGTTCTTCACCGCTCTCGGCTCCTCCTTGGTCTTCTTCATGGGGGAGATCAACCGTAAATTACTGGACGCCATGAACGGCTTCGCAGCGGGGGTCATGATTGCTGCCAGCTTCTGGTCCCTCCTGGCGCCTTCCATTGACTATGCGGAAGCGGGAGGTTACGGCAAGTGGGCCTTCTTCCCTGCCCTGGTAGGCTTTGTGGCAGGAGGGCTCTTCCTCAGCCTCTTGGACAAGATTATCCCCCACATGCACATGGACAAAAGCCGGTCTGAAGCAGAGGGGGTCCCCACCCAGCTCTCGTCAACCTTCCTCCTCTTCCTCGCCATCACCATCCACAATATCCCCGAAGGCCTCTCAGTCGGCGTGGCATACGGGGCCGTGGGGTCTGGGATAGCCAATGCCAGTATGGCTAGCGCCATCTCCCTGACCCTGGGGATTGCTCTCCAGAACTTCCCTGAAGGCTCAGCTCTGGCCATGCCCATCCGCGCCAATGGCAACAGCCGCTGGCGGGCCTTCAACCTCGGCCAGGCCTCGGCCTTAGTTGAGATCATCGGGGCTATCCTCGGGGCCTGGTTGGTCACCCAGATGACTATCATCCTCCCCTACGCCCTGGCCTTCGCTGCAGGTGCCATGATCTTTGTCTGCGTGGAAGAACTCATTCCCGAGTCCCAGAGCAATGGCAACGAAGACCTGGCGACCCTGGCTTTGATTGCTGGTTTTGCCGTGATGATGGTTCTCGACGTGGCCCTCGGCTAGCTTTTAGCCTCTCTTCCCCGAGTAAACGAAACTTGTAAACGCTTTGAGCATATAAGTTGTATCTGGCCTACTTTCTGTTATGATTAAGTCATAGGAGGTAGATATTATGAACCAAGTAACGATTGAAGAATTTTACGACATTGTAAAAGCAGACGAACCCGTTAACATTCTTGATGTTCGCCCACGTGACTTATACGAAGAAGGCCACGTCCCAGGCGCCGTTCACTTCCCTCTCTCACAGATCGAAGACCACTTAGATGAATTAGACAAGGACAAGGTCTACTATGTCATCTGCCATGACGGCAAAGGGTCCAAAAAAGGTACCGAAATCTTAGAAAAGAATGGTTTCAATGCCGTTAACGTTGAAAAAGGAACCCCTGACTACCCTGGCGAATTAGAAAAATAAGTCGTCTGACTTGACCAAAAGGCACCGTATCGATTGGAGATACGGTGCCTTTTTTTCTATTTAATATCATAAGCAAACGATGAGTTATTTTATTCAAGAAAGTTAGCCAGGATCTGCCGGCCGTCTGGGGTCATGATGGATTCAGGGTGGAATTGGACGCCGTAGATGGGGTAGTCCCGGTGCTCTAAAGCCATGATTTCCCCGCTAGCGGTCTGGCCAGTCACCCTGAGGCAGTCGGGCAGGCTCTCCGTCTCAGCAATCAAGGAGTGGTAGCGGGCCACGGGAAAGACTTCCGGGCAGCCAGTGAAGAGCCGACTAGCGGTATCGACCTTAATCTCTGACTGCTTGCCATGCATCATCCGGTCAGCATAAGTCACCACCCCACCAAAAGCCTGGCAGATGGCTTGGTGGCCCAGGCAGACCCCGAGGATGGGAATCTTTGGCCCCAGTTCGCGGACCAGGTCCACAATCACCCCGGCATCTTCTGGCCGACCGGGGCCGGGCGAGATTACAATGGCTGTTGGCGCTAGGGCTTCAATTTCTTCCAGGCTCAACTCATCATTGCGGATGACCTGGATGTCGGGATTCAATTCCCCAAGCAATTGATAGAGGTTATAAGAGAAACTATCGTAATTATCAATCATTAAAATCATTCGTCTACCTCCTGGGCGAGTTCAAGCGCGCTTAGGGATGCCTTGGCCTTGTTCAGGCATTCCTGGTATTCCTTATCGGCTTGGGAATCCGCAACAATCCCTGCCCCACTGCGGACAAAGACCTTGCCATTCTTGGCGTAGATCAAGCGGATACCGATACAGCTTTCCATATTACCGGTAAAGTCAATATAACCAATGGCCCCACCGTAGATCCCCCGCTTGCTTCCTTCCAATTCTGCAATCAACTGGCAGGCCCGAATCTTCGGCGCCCCTGACAAGGTCCCTGCTGGCAGAACCGAACCAATGGCATCCAGGGCATCACAGTCCGACCGCAATTGGCTGCCCACCACCGAACCAATATGCATGACATGGGAGAAGCGTTCGATCGCATGCAGTGCTTCCACCTCCACACTGCCGAATTCACTGATCCGACCCAGGTCATTGCGGCCCAGGTCCACTAGCATATTGTGCTCGGCCAATTCCTTACTATCCGAAAGCAGGTCTTCTTCCAAGGCCTGGTCTTCTTCAGGTGTTTTCCCCCGGGGCCGGGTCCCCGCCAGAGGGAAGGTGTGGAGCCGGCCATCTTTTAGCTTGACCAAGGTTTCGGGCGAAGCACCAGCTAATTCGACATCCGTTCCCGCGAAGTAGAACATATAAGGCGAGGGATTCACTGTCCGCAAGAGCCGGTAGGTGTTGAAGAGGCTGCCGGAGAAGGGGGCTGATAAATAATTCGAGAGGACAATCTGGAAGATATCCCCTTCCCGGATATAGGCCTTGGCCCGGTCCACGATGTCACAGAATTCCGCCTGGTTGAAGTAAGGGGTCACTGGGCCTTGGATCCTGCCGGCTTCTTCCTGAACCTTGTCGCCGTGGCGGAGGAGGTCCTCCATCGCATCCAGGGCCTGGACTGCTTCCCGGTAATTCTTTTCCACTTGGTCCAGGCGCACATTTACGATCAGAATGATTTTTTGTTTCAAATGATCGAAAGCAATCACCTGGTCAAAGAGCATCAGGTCCAGATCCTTGAAGTTCTCGTGGTCAGCGACGGGGCGCTTGGCTGCAGGCTCCACATAGTTGAAATAATCATAGGCGAAGTAACCCACCAGGCCCCCAGTAAAAGTCGGCAAGTCCGGCAAGCGTGGGCTCCGATAGTCCGCCAGTAATTGGCGGAGGTAGGCCGCGGGGTCTTCCGTCTCATAGACCTGGTCCCCGATTTCTAAACGGCCATCCTTACAGGTCACTTCCAACTTAGGCTCATAGCCAAGGAAGCTATAGCGGCCCCAGGTCTCATTAGCTTGAGCCGATTCCAGCATATAACAATGACTAGAAGCCTGCTTCAAGATCCGCATGGCTTCGATGGGTGTGATAAAGTCTGATAGAATTTCGCGCGCTAGGGGCACAATGGTATAGTCCGGGTCTTGGGCGAAGGCTTGGACCTCCTCCAGGCTTAGCTTTAACGGCATATTCTTTCCTCCAAATTCTAAAAACCGCCTGCCAAGAAAAAAAGTCCTTGACAGAAGTACACATCTGTCAAGGACGAATCGTTACTTTGAGTAAATAATCCGCGGTGCCACCTTGAATTTACGCTCGCGCGCACACTTGGCTAGGATACCAACATATCCCTGGTTCGTCACGCCAACCTTCACGTCGCAGGCTACTCGACTCCGTCTTTCACTGCGCCCTCTGCGGTCCATTTGACAACTTGTTTCTGGTCCGGCTCTCATCTCCCCGGGCTCTCTGTGCAGGCATCGTTGCCGTTATCTCCGCTTCATCGGTTTAATTGCAACTAGTCTAGCATGGCGGATCACACTTGTCAACAAGAAAAATACAAAAACCGGTCCCAGATCAGGACCGGCCGGAAATTCATATCAGTCATTGGGTCAGCTCTCGGTGTGCTTGCCCCTAGCCACCGGTCTCTTAGAACACCACTTGGCCCAAGGCGGGATGGTGCAAGGAAAATTTTTGATTAAAAAGCGGGACCGATTGTTTGAAAAATTTGAAGGGGCGTTTTGTGCATAGGCCGTTCGAAGGAAAATTGGAGAGCCCGTTTTGTGCTCAGAGCTGTCGACCGCAATTATCTGAGTCTAAACGCGCGCCCTCACACCCTTTACATGACCAAAATATAGATAAAGTGGGCGGCGGCTCCGGCGACTAGGCCGCCGATGGTGTGGCTGAGGAGGGCGTAGCCGGTGACTTCTTGGGTGTCTAGGGCATCCATCATGGCGATGTGGGTCGATAGGTAACCTGACCAACACATGCACATGGCGGTGAAGACAGCCAGGTCATTGCCATTGGCGAGGCCCGATTCGACCAGTTTGGCTGCCATCCCCACGGCAGCGCCCGCTGCTCCCAGGGCAGTGATGGGCACAGAGACGGCTTCAGGGTTGGAGAAGCCGAAGATTGGGGTCAGGATAAAGGATAGTTTCTCCCCTAACCAAGGCAAGAAGGGAACGCCCTGGCCGAGCTCTCCGGTGTAAGTTCCGTCTGGTCCGGGGCCGTGGGTCAAGAGCATCACCATGGTGCAGACCACCAGGACACCAGGAATAATGGCCAGACCCATTTCTACCCCGTTCTTGCCCCCATCTAGAAGAGAGCCCAGGATACGAGCACCGACTCCTCCCGAGCGGACCACTCGCGATCCTGTTGGCAGGTTTTCGCCATGTTCCGTCTCCACATAGTCTGTCGTCCCATAGACCTTCTTGGTGAAGTGCAGCATGAGGCGGACACTGACCACACTCCCAATTACTGCACCCGAGTTCCCGATCAAGGCTGCCATCGCCGCCCCCTCTAGCGGAATGGCGAGAACCGTTGCCGTCACAATCAAGCCCATCCCAAAAGACGTGCCGATATTGGTCAAGGCAGGCAACTGGTATTTCTTGAATAAACGTTTGAAATTATCTTCCTTGGCCAGGGTCAAGACCGCTGGATTATCTGACATGTAGCAGTTGAGCACGCCTAAGGAGGAAGCCCCCGGCATGTCATAGATGGGGCCAATCAAGCGGGACAAGAGCTTATCAATCAAAGCCACAAAACCAAATTCAGAGAAGAGGGAAGACAGGGCCCCCGTTATGACCGATATAGCCATCAAAAAGAAGCAGGTATTCATGAGGAGGTCATTAGCCGTTGCCATAATGGTCGACAGCATATTGACTACCCCCATCCGACTGCCAATCGCTCCAAATATCCCAAAGAAAACCACCACAAAAACAATAGGTTCGAGGCCAATTGCTTTTTTATATCGATATTGTTTCACCCAATCCACTCCTTAACACATCACTCATTCGATAAAACTTTTCCCATTATAGCACAAAAAGCAGCAAGCAATCGATAAGAAAAGGCGCCCCCTAGTTTCTGGCGCCCTTTTCCTTGACTACTTATTTATTAAAGAAGGAAACCACTCGGGCCTTGTCTAAGGCGCGTGCGGTTTGATAGCCTAGCTCAAAGTCCACCATGCCGTGGATAATCCCACCCAAACCGACGAAGACAAAGAGCGTGGTAAAGTAGCCCGCTGCTAAGTTGCCAGTGCCGAGCCCCGTCACCAGGTAGACCACAATCACTTCGGCCAAGGCATGGATAAAGGCAAGTACGAAGGAAAAAATAGTCCGTGTGCTCACTTTTTTGACCACGCTAGGATGTTTCTTAAAATAATAAGCCCCAAAAGTCGCAAAGAAGACGTGGCTGAGCCCGCGCAAGCCAATAACAAAGGGAAAGCCCGCCAAGAAAAAACCGATACCAGAAGCCAAGGCCACAAAGGCTGCTGACGCAGGCCCCATGAAGATGGCCAAGACAATGGGCAGATGGCTGGCCAGGGTATAGGAAGCCGGCCCGAGGACCACTTTGATGGGCATGACCATGGGAATCAAGATGGCCAAAGCCGTTAACAAGGCGGTTAAAGTTAAGCGTTGGATGGACTGTTTATTCTGACTGAGAGACATGGAATCACCTTTCATTTATTTTTTCTAATTATTACAAGCTATCTACAGGGGCCGGTACATGATATAGATATTGGAATAAGTCCCATTCTTCAAGAGGAAGCCATCAGGAATGGTGCCGACAATTTGGAAACCTTGCTGGGTATAGACCTTAATGGCAGCATAGTTGATGGCGACCACGGCATTGAACTGCATCCCCTTGAAACCTAATGATTTCGCTTCTTCCAGCGAGGCTTCCACCAGGCTAGCAAAAAGCCCCCGCCCGCGGAAGGCCTTGTTCATGCAGTAGGAAGCATTGGCCACATGCCCGCAACGGCCGATATTATTGGGTGATAGGGTATAAAAACCGGCTAGCTCGCCGTCAATCTTCATGCAGGTCACGCCCGCTTTATGGGCTAAATAATCAGCAAAGTCTTCCGGACTGTAGAGCGCCGTCCCTGGAAAGGCCAGACCATCTTCCAACACATCATTCCAGATCGCCGTCATTTGCTCAAGATCTTTCGGCTGATAGGTTAACAATTCCACTTTCTTACCTCTTTCTCATCTTTTACTCATTTATTATAGAGGAGAATGTGGCCTTTGCCTAGGGGGATTTTGACCCTTTCCATACAAAAAGCCCCCCTCACGAGGAGCTTGAAATGATTCCCTATTCACCAAAGAATTGGTAGGCAATCTCATGACCCTGGTCGATCTTGGCCCATTGCTGGTCTTCGGTCAATTCATTCCCACAGTCGCAAGAAGCGAAACCACATTGGTGGGAGAGGTATAAGTTGTCTTTTGAAACATAGTGGCTGGCTTCCTCTAAGAGGCGGAGGGCGCGGTCAGCGTCATCCAAACCAGCTGTCTTGGAAGATAGGGCACCGACAACGACTTCAACGTCTGGGCGGTCTTCGAAGACTTTGAGCGCAGACAAGCTCCCGGCCCGTTCGTCATCCCATTCTAAGTAGAAGCGGTCATAGTGTTGGCGGGCGAGGAAGTATTTAGCGACTTCGGTATAGGCCCCATCCGTGAAGGCGCGTGAGGCGTAGTTGCCGCGGCAGTTATGGCCGTAGACCTTGAGCCCCAATTCATGGGCATAGTCAGCCACTGCATTGTTCAAGTCAATCAATTGATTGGCCAGTTCTTCCTTGGAGAAGCTGGACCCGTCAAAGTCTAAGGAGTCGAGGCGGATCTCATCCTCATCACCGACAAAGCTGGCCCAGATGCAGTCATCAATCTGCAGGACGCTGGCACCGGCTGCCGCATATTCTTTGACGAATTCCTTATAGGCTTGGGTCAGGTCATGGCGGAATTCAGCTAGGTCAGAATAGAACTTGCCCTCGCCAATCTCACCTAAAGCCAAGAGCTCGAAGTAGAGGTGGCCCGGCGCAAAGATGGTGTGCTTCACAGCAACATCATCGGGCGCTAGAGACTTCACCAATTTGAAGTGGTCGACGAAGGGGTGGTTCTTGCCCGATAACTTACCGGTCACATGGAGACCAATATCGCGGCGGGTTTCATAGTCCTGCTTGTTGCCGTCCGCATCTTCTTCGTAGAAGTGGTAGCCAGAGTCATTGATGTAGCGGTCAATCCCGCTCAGGCCCCAGGCGAAGTCCAAGTGCCAGAGAGAGCGTTGGAATTCCCCGTCCGAGATCTCAGTCAAGCCATGGGCCACTTGCTTAGCCACGATGTCTTTAACCGCTGCTTCTTCGGCTTCCTTGTAGCCAGGCAGGTCATCGTAGAAGGGATAAGTAATGTCGTCACGTTTTTCAATTTCATTTTTATAAGTCAAGAGTTCTTTGGGGCGTAAGAGAGAGCCTACTGTTAAGAATCGTTTGGAAAAAGTTGTCATGTCAATCACTCGCTTTCTTGACTCTAACTATACGCGAAGGGCGGAAAAATTTGAAATATCTATTTACAAGAGCTAGCTATAGCGGTAGACTATAGCCAATCTTTTAGAAGAAAGGAGCCCAAGCATGCGCCTCGAAGACTTTAAATACTTCCAAACCATTGCCAGCGAGCTGTCACTCAGCCAGGCCGCTAACAAACTCTACATCTCCCAGCCCTCCCTGTCCAATGCCATGACCAAGCTCGAAAAGGAATTGGACGTGACCCTCTTCACCCGGAGTTCGCGGGGGATTTCCCTCACCACAGATGGCGAAGAATTCCTCCAATATGCCAACCAGATCCTGGAACAGATGCAGTTAGTCGAACGCCGCTACTTCGACAAGGAACCCCCTGCTCTCCCCATCTTCTCCGTGGTCTGCCACCACTATGCCTTCGTCGTCGACGCCTTCTCCCGCCTGCTCAAGCGCCACCAGGACAAAGCCTTCCAAGCCTCGGTGAAGGAGGTCCGAACCTATGAGGTCATCGAAGAGGTCTACCAATTGCGGAGCGAACTGGGCGTCATCTACCGCAGCCACTACAACCAGAAGATCATTGACCGGGTCCTCTCTGACAAGCACCTCAGCTTCACCCCCCTAGTCACCGCCAAGCCCCATATCTTCACCTACAAGGGCCACCCCCTGGCCAAGAAGAAACGCCTGACCTTCGAGGACCTGGCCCCCTACCCCCGGCTCAACTTCGACCAGGGCAAGCACAATTCCTTCTACTTCTGGGAAGAAGTCCACGCTGACCAAGGCGTCAAACAATCCATCGTCGTCAGCGACCGGGCCACCATCTTCAACCTCATGATCGGCCTCAACGGCTACACCATCTCCTCCGGCATCATCAACGCCAACCTCAACGGCGAAGACATCATCGCCATCCCCCTCGACTCCAGCGAAGAAATCGAAATCGGCTACCTCACCAACGACAGCCACACCCCCAACCCCATCGCCAAAGAATTCATCAGCATCTTAGAAGACTGCCTCAAAGAAGGAATAGAAAAACAAAGGGTGTGAGGGCGCGCGATCAGAAGTGGGCCTCTGGAGCAAAGAGCCAGAGAAGACTGAAAGTCTTCGAAGAATCTTTGTGAAGAGGAGCCACTTCTGCGCGACCGAACCCGACTACAAAGGGTGTGAGCAAAGGCGATTAGAAAGGGATGACTGGAGGCAACTTGCTAATGGTAGCCTTGTTCGCGAGTTGGTGCGACCCTACTTGCTAAGCAGAGGCCCATTTGCGAGTTGGCGCAGCACTACTTGCTAAGTAGAGCTCCGTTTGCGAGTTGACGCGACTCTACTTGCTAAGCAGAGCTCCGTTTGCGAGTTGGCACAGCGCTACTTGCTAATGGTAGCTCCGTTTGCGAGTTGGCACGACTCTACTTATAAACCGTGGAACCATTTGAAAGTTCGCCAAGCAACCAGCAGAAGAAGAAAAACCAGCAGAGCCCACATTCTGCTGGTTTTTTCATAGATTTAATTAGGGGCAACTCACCGTCTTCTAATTAGGCTTCCTCATCCAAAACCGCAATCACTTCAGCGGGGAAGGCTACAGCGTCCTTGATATGGGGCGCATTGATCATAATGATGCTGCCCGTTGCGGGTACTTGGTCCAAATTGGCCATAACTTCAATTTGAAATTTATTTTCATTGAGCCAGAAGCGTTGGGCGACCAGGTCTCCGGCTGCGGCGGCTTCAGGTCCGGCGTCGGTATTCAGGGTTTCGTGGCCAATGGCGGTAATCCCTCGGTTGCGGCTCAAGTATTCCAAAGCCTCAACGGACCAACCTGGCGTGACTTCTACCCCATCCGCATTGGTGTTGATGAAGGCTTCCTGGGAGTAGATCCGCTTGTACCAACCGGAAGAGAAGGCAACAAAGGCTTCAGCTGGAATTTGCCCATAGCGGTCTTCGAAGGCCTTGATGTCCTCTACCGTCACCGCATAGCCAGGATTAGCGGCCACCTTGTCTTCCAGGTGCAAAACATAGAGGGGCAGGTAGCGTTCCTTCTGGGGAATGTCTGCCATGATCCGTCCGCCTGCCATGAAGTGGGCAGGGGCATCAATATGAGTCCCGTGGGAAGTTCCCAGAGTGTACTCCCGGTTGTCCGAGCCCGTCTCCTCCAAGGTCGTCAACACCCGCTCCTGGAGGGGGTTAAAGGCCTGGTAGATGGCCATATCTTTGGTCACTTCATGGGTTAGGTTGACCCATTTCTTTGCTTTCAAATGAGCGAGTAGGTCCTGTGTTGTCATTAGTTTTCATCCTCCAAATCATCTAAATCGGGCAAGTAAAGAAAGGTCCGAAAGCCCCTCGACTTATAGTAGGCATCAGCTCCATTGTGGTAGACAAAGGGCTCCCCATAGCGGTAGTCGCCAAAGAGCGCGCCTCCTCGTTGCCGCATAGGCTCTGGCGTCTTCAACCAAGAAGAAGTCTTTGAGTCCAGGGGCCCTAGAAGCTGCAAAGTAAGGTACATATCGATAGGCATCAATTTGGTTCCCATGGCCTGGCACATCTCTTCAACACTGGTTTCAGGTGGAAACTTCTTGCGTCCCAAGCGCGCCTCCCGGTCATAGCAGACACTCCGCCGGCCTTCCGGACTCTCTGGACTCATATCGGCAAAGAAGGCCCTAGTGAAAGGCTCGCAATGAATCAAGTCCGGCTGTCCGCCAGTCTCCTCCATGGCAATGATACTGTCCAAAAAGTCGCTATCAGCTTCCAAATAAAGCAAGAGCTCGTCCCAGTCCCAATCCGAATGGCGGTCCGGGTGTGCCTTAAAACGCTCCTCCAATATCTGCAAGGCTTCTTTAGCTTCCATAGCCTCTCCTCCTTCTATAATTTAAGCTTAGCATAGCATGTTTTTTCTTGAACTTTTAATAATTCGCCCTCATCACCTCAAAAAAGCGCACCAAGAACATCTTGATGCGCTCTGACTTGCCTTCATTGAGCTAAACTACAGCTTAAAGACAGCTTTGGCTCAGCTCATTAAGCTTTTTTCTTCTTCGTAGAGAAGGTCAAGAGGCCGAGTCCTAGCATGAGGGTCAATACTGCCGGGTGGAAGCGGTTGGCGCTGTCTTCTGCCCCAGTCTGAGGTAATTGGGTCAGCGGGGTATAGGCCTTGGCTTGTCCAGCAGATGAATGGCCTGCTTTTAGAACTTTAACTTGGTCAAAGCTAGTCTCTTGACTTCTTTCTTCTGTCGAAGGTCGTTTCTCTACAGGACTTGGGTCTTTGTGACCTGGTGTCGGATCTTTAGAAATGATTGTCTGCTTGTCATGGTCCGCACTTTCTGGATCCTTAGACGGCAACTTATCCTGGTCCGAAGGTTGAGGATCCTTAGTTGGCAATTTATCCTTGTCTGAATGTTGAGGAGTTTTGTCAGTTTCTGGATCTTTCTCATTGGATTGAGGATCTTTATGGCCAGTTTCTGGATCTTTTGGATCTTTCGATTGGTCCTTATCGCCCTGTGGATCTTGAGGGTCCTTAGACTGGTCTTTAGCACCCTGTGGATCTTGAGGGTCCTTAGACTGGTCTTTAGCACCCTGTGGATCTTGAGGGTCCTTAGACTGGTCCTTGTCGCTTTCTGGATCGTTAGGGATGACAGCTGGTTTATCGGTCTTGGCACAGCCAACTTCAACGATCATCTTGCGGCCTTCCTGTTTGACCACCGTCTGGCCGTCCCGTGTTTCGGTGATGCGTTTCTCACCTGGATCGACCACTTTGACTTGGCCAGGTTTGAGATTTTTATTGTAGACCACTTCGATGCCTGGGCAGTCCTTGATGATTTCAACCGGAACTTCCTTGATCACTTCGACCGGAACTTCTTTGATGACCTCAACAGGAACTTCCTTGACCACTTCGACGACTTTTTCAACCGGAACTTCTTTGATGATCTCAACGATCTTCTCAACTGGTACTTCCTTGATCACTTCGACCGGAACTTCCTTGATAACCTCAACAGGGACTTCCTTGACCACTTCGACGACTTTCTCAACGGGAACTTCCTTGACGATTTCAACAATCTTCTCAACTGGAACTTCCTTGATCAATTGCTTGACGCCGACACGGAGGATGCGTTTTTGCGGTTCGCGGAGGACTTCCTGGTTGACTTGCTTGTCTTGGCGAACGCCGTTAACGATCGACTGGGTCACGGTTTCCTTGACTTGTCCTGGCTGACCGGCTTGGATTTCTTCGACCTTGCCTGAATCGAGCTGGTCGTCATAGATCACTTCTGTTGCAAAAGGCGTTTCATGGACACTTTCATGGTTGAACTGACCGTCATAGCCCTTGGTACCCACCTTCACAATATGCTTGGCTGGGGTCACCACTGGAACTTCTTCCGTGACTACCTGGCCATCAACCACCTTATTGACAATTTGAGTGGTCACATGGCCTGGTACAACTTGGACAGTTTCCACCTTGCCCTTGTCGAGACTTGGGTCATATTCAAAGATGGTTTCAACAGGAACATCCTTGTTGACTTCATGGGTGTTGCCTTGAACTGGCTTGGTGCCCACTTCAATAATCTGCGCTTTTGGTGCAGTGTAGGCGCCGTCTTGGCTGACTGGTGCGCCCTCAGCCTGGCCGTTCTTGATGGCTTGGGTGTAGTCCGTAGTCTTGGAACCCGGAACACCCTTTTGAATGACCTTGCTGGTGCCAGCTGCTAGATCAGAGTTTTCTCTAATTTCAACTGGGAATGGCACAGGACAGGTATTGGAGAACCTGTAGTCGCCGGTAAAGTCCTTAGAGCCAATGCGGACAATTTGTTTAGCAGGGGTCACTACCGTTTCTTCCGTATTGACTACCTTGCCGTCCACCACCTTGGAAACGACCTTGCTTTCCGTCTTGCCTGGGATTAATTGTCCCGTTTCGACTTGACCTTTTTCAAGGCTGTCATCAAAGACGTATTCAATTTCAACAGGAATTTCCTTGTTGATGGCTGTTTCGGTACCAGCAACAACCTGGGTGCCCACTTCAATGATGTGCGGTTTCGGTTCGACTGGATTAGAGATTGCACGTTCCAGTTCCCCATCGGCTTGGCCATTCTTGATGGCTTGAGTATAGGTCACGTCATAAGAACCAGGTTGACCTTGTTGAACCAGCTTGGTCTCGCCCGCCTTGAGATTTGGATTCTCACGGACTTCAACCTTGTAAGGGACTTCGAAGCGTTCAGTGTGGTTCACTTGACCGGTAAAGTCTTGGTTGCCAACTTTGATCACTTGAGTCACAGGTTCTTTGGTCACTTTGGACACGGGTTGGCCAACAATTTGAGAGTTTTCAATCGTAACGGTCGTTTCCTTAGTACCGGGTTGACCTGGTGTCAGCACTTGGTAGTCACCCTTAGGCAAGCTTGGATCAACTTCAACCTTGACATCAAATGGAATTTCTTCTGTAGACGTATGACTGCCATTCGTTTGGCCACCGATGCGAACGATCCGGTTTTCCGGCGCGATCACTTCTCGGGTCGCCCCAAAGACCTTATCTGCCATTGTGCCATTGGAGTATTTCTGACTAACATCGCGTTCAATTAAACCGAGTTTACCTTCTTTTTCAACGACCTCTTCACCTGCTTTCAGGCTTGGGTCGAGAATATATTCGGTCTTGAATGGTGCCAAGCTTTGTTCGGTATGCTTGAATTCACCAGAGAAGTCCTTGGTGCCCACCACAATGACTTGTTTGGCTGGGGTCACGACTTCTTCCGTAATGGTTTCAATCTTGCCGGTTTGAGGGTTGAAGACATTCTTAATCTTAGTCTCAACCTTACCTGGGGTGTAGGCACCCTTTTCAACGATGCCCTTGTCCTTAGTATTATCGTAAACATATTCAATCTCAGCTGGCACTTCCTTGACTCTGTTTTCAGTATTTTCCGGTGCCTTGGTGCCGACCTTGATGATATGAGTCTTCGGTTCCGTCCGCGCGATTTCTTCCGTCTTCAGCTGGCCATCAGCCGAACCATTCTTAATGGCTTGACTGTACTTGGTGGTCTTGGACCCGTTTTCACCCTTTTGAACTTCTTGAATTTCAAAGAGTGGGAGATTTGGATCTTCTTGGATGTCGACTGGGTAAGGAATACTTTCGGTAACATCGTGGGAAACTTCGCCGGTAAAGTCTTGGTCGCCGACTTCGATAATATGTTTGACCGGTGCCTTGGTCGTTGTCGTGCTTGGTGTGCCGACAACTTGAGAGTTCTCAATCGTGACAGTGGTTGTTTGTTCACCGGCTTGACCTTCTTGGGCCACTCTCGTTTCGCCCTTCTTGAGGTCCTTGACTTTCCGTACTTCCACTTCAAATGGGAGCTCTTCCTTGTGGGTGTAGGTACCGTCTGTCTTGGCCCCAATGCGGACAATCTTCTTGACTGGCGCCTTGGTTTGCTTGGTCTCACCTGGTGTGGATGCCGTCACTTGACCGTTGACGATCTTATGGGTGCTTGGAGTTTCTTCTTCACCGAGAACCCCTTCTTGGTCAACGACTTCCGTACCTGGCGCTAGACTTGGGTCGACCTTGTATTCCACTTCGAATGGAATTGGGTTCTTATCGACGGTTGTAAATGTGCCTTCAAAGTCCTTGTTGCCGACCTTGATGAGGGCATTTGTAGCCGGAGTCTCTTGGGTCACCTTGCCTTGGCCGACCACAGAGTTCGTAATTGGCCATTCGGTGGTCCGTGAACCTACTTTACCTGGGGTCACGATTTCGTACTTGCCGGCTTCGATGGCTGGGTCATATTCCACCGTGTAGGTAAATGGTAGCTCTTCGGTGTAAGTATGAACACCTTCTGTCTTGGCGCCGACTTTAAGCTTGCGATTAACCGGAGCCTTAGTTTGAACAGGATCAGAAACCACTTTTTCTCCTGGCACACCGTTCGTGATGGTTTGGGTTACCGTGGTGGTCGTTTCGCCTAACTGGCCTTTTTGTACTTCAACCACTTCGTTAGGTGCCAGGCTTGGGTCGACTTCGACTTCGGTTTCAAAAGGCAGGACATTGGTGTATTCATGGCTGAATTGGCCATTGTAGCCTTGGGTACCCACAATAATCTTCTTATTGACGGGTGCCTTGGTTTCCGTTGTCGTGGTGGCCCCTGCTGTCACCGTGCCATCTGCAGCAGTTACCGGTGTGGTCTGACTTTCTTCACCTGGGATACCTGTGTTCGGAACAATTTCTACCGTTCCGGCAGGCTTGGTGTTGTCGTATTCAATGTCCACATCGAATGGTTTTTGGTTGGTTGTTGTGACCGTCGTTGAACCAGCTAAAGGCTTCGTCCCCACACGGATGATCTGTTCTTTTGCTGGCGTTTCGGCTGTCACAGCTGACGTCATGGCCCCATCAGCGGCCCCATTCTTGATGGCTTGGGTGTAAGTGGTGGTCTTAGACCCAGGCACACCTTCTTGGGCCACATGGTAAGTGCCCTTGTCTAGGCTTGGGTCTTCAATGACCTTGACTGGGAATGGTACTTTCTCAGTGACCTCGTGGGAAACTGTACCCGTGAAGTCTTGGTCACCGACTAATACCACAGCGTTTCTTGCTTGTTCATTAATGGTTGGTTCAGAAGTGGCCGTGACTTGCGAGTTTTCGATGGTCAGGGTCTTGGTCTGGCTGCCTGCCTTACCCGGATTTTCAATCTTGTATTCACCCTTCTTAAGTGACGGATCTTTCTTGACTTCGACCACAAATGGGATGGGGGCGGTCACTTGGTGGGTGCCATTGGTTTTAGCCCCAATGCGGACGACGCGTTTAACCGGTTCTTTCGTTCGTGTGGCTTGCCCTGGTGTGGAGGCTGTCACTTGACCATTCTGGATGGTATGAGTGGTTGTTGTCGTTTGTTCACCAAGTTCCCCTGGATTTTCCACGACTTCAGCGCCTGGTTCTAAGGTCTTGTCCACGATATATTCGGTTTCATAAGGAATTGGATCCTTGTCTACTGTTTCAAAGCTGCCTTGGTAGTCTTTTTGACCGACCTTGATCACGGCATTAACTGGAGCGACTGTTTCAACGACAGGGTCGCCCACAATCTTGGAGTTTTCAATGGTCCAGGTCTTCTTGTTGGAACCGGCTTGGCCTGGTGTAACGACCTTGTAGTTTTCGGTCGCGTCCGGGTAATTGGTGTAGAAGTTCGGATCGAATTCCACGGTATAGTTAAATGGAATCGCGTCAGTATCGACTACCGTGCCGGTAGTCTTGGTTCCTACCTTAATGACTTGGTCTTGCTTAGGCTGCAGGGTCTTGGTCTGGACAGAAGATGGGATGAGGATGTCCCCAACATAAATATTCTTCGGATCCATTGGAATGATCTCATCGATTGGCACGCCGTTATAGAGATAGCTTGGCTCGCCGTATTCATCGACACCCTTCGTATAGAGGCTTCTGTCCCAATAGCCCTGGTTCACCATAAAGTCAACGACCTTATCGAAGTTCAGGCGTGAATCAATAAAGGCTGGGCCATCCCCATTTTGGAGGTAGTCGACTAGGGGCTTGGAATCAATCAGATAAGCCGGCACATACTTGCTTTGGGTCTTACCTACAACCCCTTCTTTGACCACTTGCTTGCTTCCGGATGGCAAGCTATCGTCAAATTCAACTGTGGTCTCATAAGGAATATCGTTGGTGTGCTCGTAACTCGCAATCTTGATCTTACGCGGCATCATCGGTGTGTCAACCGTCTTGTTTAAGCTAATGCCTCCAGTCTCAGCATTACGCGTGGACGTGATCGTCACATGACCATCCTGACCCTCTTCAACGATTTGATCCTGTCCCGGCTTCAGGCTAGGATCAAGGATGTATTCAGTGGTCATTGGAATATCCACACCCGTTTGAACGGGTTTAACACCAATCCGAATCTCAGCATCCTTCTTCGGTTTGAGGATGCTTTCTTCAATCTTAGAAATTACCGGTTGTTCCACCATCCGGCCATCACGGTTAACCCGTCTACGGTTGTCGAAGTTCCAGTCATAGACGGTGCGTTTAGAACCTAGTTCCCCATCCGTCTTCTTGATCACGCCCACATCGAGGGTGTCATCATAGACCACATGGGTGTCAAAAGGAATTTCTTCCACGACGGCATGCCCGCCTTGCGCCACGTTAGTTGGACGGGCAATAAATTGGGCCTTAACCGTCTCTGAACGCACTTCCTTAGTGACCGGGTCAATATAATTGGCCTTAACAGGGATGTAAACATTCTCGCCCCCTACGATATCCGCATCTTCAGGAACAACGGCGGTTACTTCACCCGTTGTAGGATTCACACTAACATCGGACCAGACATTGCCCCGGTCATCGGTATAGGTTCCCGGCACCAATTCAAAGGAGTCTGGCTTCAATTTATTGGGATCATCTGGGATCTCTGGTAATTGTTTTAGGGTGTCACCTTGGTAGCCGATTTCGGCGTGGTAGGCGGGGACATTATTATCAGAATCTTGAACCACGAAATAGAAGGCATGGGTATCCTTGGAGCCGTTGGTATAGGTGTACTCAATCGGCAAGTACATGGTATCCCCAGGTTGGGCATCGACTGGCGCCATCACTGTGAACTCGGACGGATTACCAGGGGTGGTTTCCACCTTCCAGCCCTTAGCTTCAGCCTTCTTCTTGAATTCTTCTACCAAGTCTCCATTGGTCCGCCCCTCAGCTTGGGCATTCTTCATGTCATCATAGGACTTAGAAGGGTTGGAGCCTACACCATGCGGTGAGTTAATCTTTAAGGTAATGGACTTACCGGGTCTCAGAGCATTGGAATAATCGGTATCCTTAGGCCCTTGGATACGGTTAAAGGTCTGGTCATAGTAACGGGTATCGTCCAAATTGATGGTGATTTCCCCGACCTTGTTGTAGTGGTCGTAGCGGGCAATCCCTTGCTTGTCGATGGTGACGGGTTGGCCATTGTGCGTGATGGTTTCAGTTCCCGCACCGGTTTCAACGTAATACTTATCTGTATAACCTTGATTAGTATTAATTTCATTAACTATGTTCTTAAATTCATCCGCCGTCCGCGGTCTGGCAAAGAAGCGTGCCCTTAGGTTTTGGATGCCTCTAAATTTATTATTATTAAAGATGGAATTAGGGTCTTGGAGAGCCCCCTCTGGCATCTTGAAGACAATCTCACCTGGCTTCACGGCTCCAACTTGAGCTGTGAGCTCCGCTTGATTGTCAGGCGTTACTAAAATGGCCCGAGCTTCCTTGGGATCAACGACGGTACCATCTGGATGGTAGACCTCGCTAGTAATCCGAGTGTAGTCTTCTGGCAGCAGGTTCTCAATCCGCGCTCCGGTCTTCAGGTATTGGCCTTTGACTGGAACTTTGGCAACATTTGTCTCCCCTACTACTGAAATAATGGATAAGTTCTTGTTCTCATTAGGATAGGGGTTGACGGAAAAACCTGTTGCAAAGTCTTTACCAGTAAACATCTTGGTATTAGGGTTATCCCGAGTGTATTCTGATTTCCAAGCGAAGGTCGTATTCTTATTGTCTACAGCATTGAGGTCTCTAAGAAATTCCTCCCCAGTACTAATGCCAATTTCAACTTGTCTACCAGTAGAGACCGTAGCATCGATTTTGCCCTCTTCTTCAGGCGACCTTGGATAGTTAACCCCTGCAAAATCTGGATCTTGACCAGGTTTTATGATTTCTCCGTTTCCACGCTTAACCTGAGCTCCTCTTTTATTGTCAGTCACATAGACATTGGTATAGGTACGGTCAGAATTGGCCCGATCAATTTCAACCTGGATCCCAAATTTTTTCTTATCCGTAGAGGTAGGGGATGGATTAAGGACGCTTGCGGTAACCCCTTCCCTAGTCGTGCCCACATCTTCTGTTGTGAAGCTTGAAGAAACCCCATTATTGGCCAAGTCCGAATCCCGGTAATGGCGGACCTGGTTCTCATCCGCTGACACCGAATTCTGGGTATCCGTTTTAACTTCTCCTGCATCAGTTTTAGCCACACCCTCACGTGGCTTAGCTTCTTCAGGCGCCGCCTGATAAGCAACTGGCGCTGGATTTACGGGCTCAGTAGCTTCTGGATTACTTTCATTACTGACAGCTGGCCCCGCAGGTTGGTTGACCGTGATAGCCGAGGGGTCAACTGCTTCTGCCGCTTCGACCCCCTGGACCTGACCAGCTAAAAAAGCTGCGATCGCCACACTTCCCACACCAAGCGTGGTCTTGCGGATCGCATAACGATAATTCTTCTCCATACAAATCCTCCTAGCTTAACGGCTTATCTCCAGGAAAAGAAGAGACAAGCCTTCCACTAAAGTGTTTATTTTTTTGTTTTATTCTAAATGATATTTTAATTAAATCAATATATTGTATCTTAGCATTTCCTTGCCAGACTGGCAATTTCTAAGTATTTTTTGCTTTTTAATAAAGTTTAAATGCAGACAAATACTTGATTTAACAAGCCTTTTTGCTTTTTCGCTTTTATTAAGAGGTACAAAATAAAAACTTTACTCTCTAAGATTTTAATGAAGAGAAAAGACTGAAATGTATTGTTTAGAGCATCCGCTTCTTGATTAATCTACAGAATCGACGATTAAGCGGTAGCGGTAGATCTTGGTCTTGACAATCAACCACTGGCCGTCAATCTTTTCAAATTTATCTTTATAATAACCATAGCCGTTAAAGGCCGCAAAGTCCTTAAAGAGGACCCGGTCCTCGAAAGGAAAATAGGCGCTGGCTGTCCGGTCCGATTCGATGCTGATCTCTGGAATGTGACCCATGTGGGCGCTCTGGGTACCTTCTCCCATAATCTTTCGGGCATTGCCCATCACTTCTGTCAGGGACCGGGAAGGCTCTTCTTTAGCTGGAAGCAAGGGGTGCTGGCCCTTGATGGGGTCCCAAGTCGACAGCGAGGTGTCGAAGACCACCTGTTCCGCCATAACAGTCGCTAAAAGGTCAAAGTCCTTACTGTCAATGGCGCGCCAGTAGCGGGCCTTGCACTGCTTAATGGCCTCAATCGCTTCTAATCTTTCCAATCTGTCCATAGTCTGTGCCTACTTTCTTTTTTGTCATCATTCTATACCCTGACTCCTATTTTGACTCGACCAATTTGCCAGAAACTAGCTCTGAGCATAAGATTCGCCCTCGCTAAGCTGTGCGCGTATAATGGCTAATGTAAGAATTTGTAGCTTGCAACTACAAAGGAGGAATAAAACTTATGTCAAAAGACTACCGCGTCTTATTATTTTATAAATACGAACACATTGAAGATCCTGAGGCTTTTGCCAAGGACCACCTCGCTTTCTGCAAGGGTATTGGCCTGAGAGGCCGGGTGCTTGTGGGCGAGGAAGGCATTAACGGGACGGTCTCTGGCACCATCGACCAGACCGACCAGTACATGGCTTACGTCCACAGCCTGCCTGGTTTTGAGGATGTCTGGTTCAAGATCGACGAGGCGGACGACTACGCCCACAAGAAGATGTTCGTCCGTCCCCGCAAGGAAATTGTCTCCCTCAACTTAAATGACGACCTGGATCCCCTAGAAACCACCGGCGACTACCTCAAACCAAAAGACTTCCGGGAAGCCCTTCTGGACGAGGACACCATTGTCTTGGACACCCGAAACGATTATGAGTACGACCTCGGCCACTTCCAGGGCGCCATCCGGCCAGATATCCGCAACTTCCGCGAACTGCCACAATGGGTCATCGACAACAAAGAAGAATTCATGGATAAGAAGGTTGTGGTCTACTGCACGGGCGGTATCCGCTGCGAAAAATTCTCTGGCTGGTTGGTCCGTGAAGGCATTGGGGAGAAAGTCGGTCAATTAGAAGGCGGCATCGACACCTACGGCAAGGATCCCGACACACAGGGTGACCTCTGGGAAGGCAAGATGTATGTCTTCGACGAACGGATCTCCGTTCCGATCAACCACGTCAACCCGAGCGTTGTCGGCCGCGACCACTTCGACGGCCAGCCTTGCGAACGCTATGTCAACTGCGCTAATCCTGAATGTAACGAACAAATCTTCGCTTCCGAAGCCAACGAAGCCAAGTACCTGCGTGGCTGTTCCCCTGAATGCCGCCGCCATCCCCGCAACCGCTATGTGGCTGAACACGGCCTCAGCAAGGCCCAGTGGGAAGAGCGCTTGAATGCTATTGGTGAAAGCCTGCAGGTTTCAGAAGGAATTTAAGCCATTCTAAAGAGCAAAACGAAAGTGAGCATCCGTTGCGTTTTTGAATTTGGGCCTTAAAAAGCCATGGCACCGGCTCGAGCCAATGTCTCTCGCCTAGCAAGAGTCAAACGGATCGTACGGCTAATGCCTACGATCCGTAATTCCCTTTGCTTGCTTATTCATGGCTAAGGCCCAACTTCAACACTCCACTCCTGCTCAGAATGATAGAGCAAAGTACATACATCTAAACTCTGCTTTAACCACCACTAGCATAAAAAATATGGTTTGTAATTGAAAAAGTAGCCTGTTTCATTCATGCAGGGACGGTTTTTCATAACTTCCCTAGCATCTTTCCCCAATCTGTGCTATAATACATTCTATCAGCACTGATATCGAGATGTAGCGCAGTCTGGTAGCGCACTAGCATGGGGTGCTAGGGGTCGCAGGTTCAATTCCTGTCATCTCGATCATTAAAAAAACGAGCGATGTATTAGCGTCGCTCGTTTTTTTATGCCTGCAGCCATTTAAAGTGAAGCCAGCAGTTAAAAAAGAAGAGTTTGGGACAAAAGTTCCGGCCTCTTTATCAAATACGAATTATTCTTTAAAAACGTGCTCCAAAAGTCAGCCCTGACATCCACTTCACGAATTATGGAAGATCCTTTGACAAGGTTCTTCCATAATTCGCTCCAGTGATTCAGGGCTAACCGACTTTTGTCACACTCTCTTCTTTTTGGCTTGTCTGTATCTGTCTGTGATGCTAGCTTACAGCCTTAAGAAGGATCAACTAGGCGCCATAAATCTCCAAGAAGCCCTGGCGGAGTTCCTGGTTGGCGGTGTCCTTGAAGTGGACCCGGCCCTCGCTATCTGGGCCCTCTTCTGCTACTAAGACCCGGGGACGCCCCTTGTCTTCCACAAAGAGATAGAAGTGGCGTTCCGAACTTGATTGTGTCTTGTCTTCGATATCACTATAGGCCGCCAGCAAGCGCAGATCGTCTGCCTCGCCTCCAGTTTGGACTTGGCGGGTCTGGCCATCCAAGGCAATGCCGAAGTCCTCCTGGGGTAGCTTGGCTCCATAGAAATCAGCTGGCTGGTCGGGCGTGTAGGCTTCATAGTCCTGATTCATCACTCTGCCCCAATTCTCCTTGATAAAGAAATCAAGACTTGACGCTCTATGGCCGGACCAAGCGCCGGCGTTTGAGCCATTAGCTGGCCGATCGGGATAGTGGTTGGTCACCGTGACACCGTAGCGGGCACTATAGTCGACGGCTGGTTTGGGCCCCATATCCCCTGTCAGTGGCACGCCGAACCAGATCTCACCCGTTGCTGGATCTTGGGCCTGGGCCCGGGTCGAGCCGATATCCGTCGAATAAGGCCAAACAATATGGGAATAAAGGTCTGCCTGGAAGGGAATTTCATCCTTAAAGTTGGGATAGTTAACCAGGGTCTGATAAGCTTCCATGGCGACGCCGGTATGGACAGCCAAGCGGTTGACCTCGTCAAAGGCTTCATCCGTCATCGCCGCCACATCCGCCATCTGCTTAGAAAAGTCCAAGTGATCTAAAACATACTGGCTCATCCGCCATTTAGCATCCAAGCGATTTTGGTACTCTTCATAAACCAAGCCCGTCAACCATTCCCGCATCTGATCCAGGGCTTCCTGGTCCGCTACATCGAGTTCTGGCAAGAGCATCTTCTCCAGGACAAAAGTATCCGAGTACAGGACCCGGTAGTTCTCTTGGTGGTCCTCCTTCGTCAGTTCTTGGTCCAATTTCTGATAGAGGGCGGCAATGGCCGGATGAACATCACCGGGATCACGATCGGCGGCTTGAACACTTTGGGCTGTGGGTAAGCCCGAGGCCAGTGCTTGGTCCAAACGCTTAGACCAGCGTGCATTGGCCTGGCGGAGGCCTTGAATATAGCTTGACCGGTCCTTATCTTTCGTCTCAGAAGCAGTCCCAAGGGATTCCTTGGTCAGGTCAGGGCTTGAACTCTCCACCTGACGGGACGCTTCACTCACTCGCGTCAACTGGTCGGCCGCCTGGCTCTGCCCCTGGTCTGGGCTTTGCTTGGGGCTAGCTACCTCCTGGCCACAAGCAGCCAAAGCCAACTGGCAAGCCAAGACCAAGCCCCCTAGTCTGATCCATCCTTTTCTCATCATCAGTCCTCCATCCTAATTCTTACACCATCTTTAACCGACATAGCGCATATAAAGCAAGGGATAGGGCCTGCCCGCCTCATCCTGCTCGGTCCGCCGGTAAGGCCTAAAGCCCATATGCTGGTAGAAGGCCACCGCCTGGGGATTCTGCTCGTTAACGGTGAGCTGGCGCAAGCCGTAAGCCGTCAAGCCTTCCTCGATTAGGGCCCTGCCGAGTCCCAGCCTCCAAGCATTCGGATGGAGGAAAAGCATCTCCAAGTTCTCCCCATCGATCCCCATAAAACCAACAAGTTCGCCCGCCGCTGACCAGGCCAAGACCAGCTGGGCTACCCCCATCAGACCACCAGGGACCTCTGCTTTGATGGCCTGGATAGCCGCTTCCGAGAGAAAATCGTGGCTGGCTCGGACCGACGCCTCCCAGATTCCCAGCAGGTCTGCTAGATAGTCTTCACGCTTAGTCAGTTCACGGATTTGAAAGTGTCTGGCCATGCTTAGACCTCATCTTCCCGCGTCAAACGCTCAATAATCGCCGCATGGTCCGGGTACTGGTCCAGCAAGTCCTGGCGGCTAAAGAGCTCGAAATCATCATACTCAAAACCAGGGGCACACAAGCAGCTCACCAGGGCATAGCCTTCTTCTACCGTCGAACCGAAGATAGTCCCCTGGGGCACCACATAAGATAAGCGTTGGCCCGCCTCAGGATCTAAGCCCAAGTCCACCCTTTCATAGCGACCATCCGGATAAATCATGTGAACCGTCAGAGGCTGGCCGGCATGGTAGTACCAGATCTCATCACAAGTCAAACGGTGGAAGTGGGACGGATTATCCGCTTCCAACACAAAATAAATCGATGTGTAGAGGGCCCGCTCGCCATCCCGAACCCTCTCCGAACTCTTGACCACTTGCCGGTAATAGCCCCCTTCAACATGGGGCTCTAGGTTGAGGGCCTTAGCCCATTCAGCACTTGTCTTCATTTACAAGACCTCCTTTGCCTCCAGTTTACCATCTTCCCTAGATGCCGCCTAGTCTTTCCAGTAAGGAAGTTTATTTCCGCACCAACAGACAAACAAAAAGCCTCCCGACAAAGCGATAAGCGTCGGAGGCTTTTGCATGCTAAAGGAAAGCTAAAAGAGGCCATGGTAGCGCTGGTTGGTCCGAATGACCCAAGCAAGGCCCAGGACAAAGCCCAGGATAAAGAAGGCCCAGGACCAGAGCGACTGGGTCAGGAGAAGGCCAAGACCTGTCAAGGCGAGGCCTCCTCCGATTAGTGCCAGGCCTTGGCCCATCCCCCGGGCAAAATAAGATCGCTTGTCAGCGCTCAGACGCCCAGGCTGATAGCCATTGAGCAGGTCCAAGCGCTCCTTATAGGCGATCAGCCAGGCCTGGTAAATAATCATCAGGCCGCAGAAGACCATGACTAGGGCCATAAAGCTAGCGATTTTGGGCATGGGAGGCTCCTTTCTCGATTGTTTTAATCCAATTGATAGAGTTCAAAGTGGCGGTTGCGCCCTAGCCAAGTATTCTGACTGAAGCCGAACTTGTCGTAGAGTGTGCTGAGAACTTCAGGGTTCTGGTTGAGGACATCACGGTGGATGAGGAGGATGGCTCGGTCCTCGACAGGGCCCCTTGCCATCTGCTGGATTTTATCCCCATAGTCCCCCTGGCGTGCCTCGATAGGATAGATAGCTGGGAAGTGGAGCAGTTCTTCCGTATGCCAAAGAATCCGTTGCGGTTCACTGGCCTGGGGAATGACGATGACTGGCGACTGACTATTGGCTGCCACTAATGCCGTGAAGTCATCTGCTTCAGGGTAGAGATAGTCGATGGAGTAGTCCCGCTGTCCGACATAAAGTAAAGTGCCCAAGACTCCAAGAGTCAAAACGAGCTTAGTCCCCCTTAAATGCGGGATAGGCCGCAGGAGATTTCGCCATAAGAGACCAGCACAGGCAATGACCAAGGGATAGAAAGCAAAGATGTACCGGGCAGAAGGGTAGGGCGAAACGAGTGCGATCAAAGCGACCCCTAAAGTCGTGGGCAAGGCTAGGAGGAGGAAGCTGGCCAGGGCGTCTCGATACCAGGCCAAAATAATGACCGCTAGAAGTGCTAAGCCAAGAACCACATGGCCATAGCCCGCAAAGAGCTGGTCCATGATAAGCTGGTAGAAGGCGCGCACTTGGTCTACTTGCTGGGCCCCTAGCAAGTTACCGACAACCTCATTCCCCCGGCCACTATTGAGCAGGTGGTCGAGCGTACTTGGGAAAATGGCGACACAGGCTAGGACGCTCAAAGCCTGGCCGAGCGCAAATTGCCAAGCCGCCTTCACTTCTTTGCCCAAGCTTTGTAAGGCAAAGAGACCCGCCGTCAGGATCCCAGCAAAAATATAATAATAGTACTGGGTGAGCCCTCCGAGGACAGTCGTCGCCATAGCCGCTAGCAGGAGCTTTCGGCTGGGTGCTTTCAGATACTTGTAAGCGACATAGGCGAAGACAAGTTGAAGAAGAGCCAATAAGAGATACATGCGAATATAGACAAAGGAGCTCAGGCCACCCACACTCAGGCCATAGAAGCTCGCAAAAGCAAGGGCCAGCCACTGGTTCGCTAATAAGTCCCTCAAGAAGAAATAAAGAACCAGCAAGATTAAAGTGTAGATAAGGAAATTAAGTCCCAAGCCCAACCACTTAGAGAAACTGCCTGGAAAGAAAGAAGACACCGTGTGGAGGAGCATATAGTAAAAGGGCGGATGGACATCCTGGGTCTGATTATAATAAACCGAGCCGTAGCTAAAGCGCTCCTCCTCTGACGTGGTTAAATAGTCCCTATAGTAATCAGGGCTCAGCCACTGGTTATAATCATCGGGGAAGGGCTTATAGTAAGAATTGGCCAAGCCATAGGAATAATACTCATCCACATGGTAGCCCCTCTTAGCTTGCCCCGTTCTAAAGGCCGCTAGTAAGCAGACAGCCAGGGCCACGACGGCGACCAGTTTAAAAGCTAGCGAATGTTTTGTCTCTGTCACAGCACATGTTCCTTTCAGTTAAATGACTTTTGCTTTATATTATAACAAAAAAACGGTGGCTTCTAGACCTAAGCCCTGCCTTCGTCAATTTCTTCCTCCTTCCCTACCCATCCTGACGCCAAGGCCAGTGACTGATCAAGGACAAGCCCCCTAAAAAGTGATAAGATAATTCCAACTTAATTGACAGCGCCAAGAGGAGGATACCCATGTCTTACTTTGAAAAATTCTTAAAAACCAACCAAGCCTATGCCGACCTGCATGAAGAGGCCCACCTGCCCCTCCCGCCAAAGACCCGGGTGGCTATTATCACTTGTATGGATTCCCGGCTCCATGTCGCCCAAGCCCTGGGACTCGCCCTGGGGGATGCCCATATCTTGCGCAATGCGGGCGGACGGGTGACTGAGGACATGATCCGCTCTCTGGTCATCTCCCAGCAACAACTCGGCACCCGTGAAATTATTGTCATCCACCATACCGACTGCGGGGCCCAGACCTTCACCAATGAAGGCTTCGCCCAACAATTGAAGGAGGACCTCGGTGTCGACGTTGAGGGCCAAGATTTCCTCCCCTTCACCGATGTGGAGGACAGCGTCCGCGAAGATATCCAGCGTCTCAAAGCCTCGCCCCTCATCCCAGAAGACATCATCATTTCCGGAGCCGTTTACGATGTGGATACCGGGCGGATGCAGCGGGTGGATTAGTATTTTTCCTTAGATGGCTTCATCCGACCAAGTTTTATGGGAGCTTAAATAAAATTTATTTAAGAAATCTGAGAAAAACATTTGACAATTATTAGAATCCGTCTTACAATAGGTTTAACTTTTAAAGACCAGAAAAAACATAGAAAAACGAGTAGACTTATGAAAGTTTATAGAGAGTAAGCGTTTGGTGGAAGCTTATAGCGGCAGTAAGTTCGAAAATCATTTTCTTGATTGCAAGGCTGAAGACAAGTAAGCTTTGTCGCAGTGGTGTGCGTTATCCTCCCCCGGCATTGTTGGATGCTTGAGCGCTTATTTCGATAAGAATAAAGGTGGTACCGCGGACTATTTCGCCCTTTGTCTATAGGACAAGGGGCGTTTTTTGGTTTTTAGAGTCGTTAATGTTGCTGGTTAAGTTATGGTAAATTAAGGAGGAATTATGATGAACAAGTTATCACGAAGTCAATTTTTACAAACTTCTATCATGCTGTTTGGTTTATTTTTTGGGGCTGGGAACTTAATTTTCCCTCCCTTGCTCGGTAATCAAGCGGGGAGCCAGACTTGGTTGGCCCTAGTCAGTTTTGCGGTGACAGCTGTCATCTTCCCTGTCTTAGGAACCATTGTTGTCGGTAAGTCAGAGGGCCTCTCCCAACTCGCTAACCGCGTCGGGCCTAAGTTTTCTATCATCTTCACCACAGCTATTTATTTATCCATCGGGCCTGGTTTAGGGATTCCCCGGGCAGGCTCTGTGCCCTTCGAGATGGCGGTCGCCCCTTATATCCCTGAAGCCATGAGCCTGGGTCTGGCACGCCTGGTCTATACCTTGGTCTTCTTCGCTTTGGCCCTCTGGCTCTGCCTCAAGCCCAACCAATTGGTCAAGCGCGTGGGCAAGTACCTCACGCCCATGCTGCTCCTAATGATCGTCCTCATGTTTGCCCGGGTCATGTTCATGCCTAAGGGCGTTGCGGAACCTGTCGATGCCTATGCCACAAGTCCTGTTGTCCAAGGCTTCCTCGAAGGCTACAATACTATGGACGCTGTCGCTGCCTTAAACTTTGGCTTCGTCATCTCCATGGCCATCCGCCGCTTTGGCGTCCAAGACAAGAAGGAAGTGGCCAAGTATACCATGAAGTCTGGCCTCCTCGCCGGTCTGGTCCTCTTCCTCGTCTATGCCATGCTGGCTGCCATCGGTATGGTCTCTTCGCAAAAACTCGCTGGAGCCGATAATGGGGCCTTCATCTTAACCCAAGCCGTCCAAGCCTCTCTTGGCAACTTCGGCCTCGTCTTCCTCGCCGGTATCTTCACCCTGGCCTGCCTCACCACCTGCGTAGGCCTCATCACTTCCGGCGCTGAATATTTCAACCAATTATTCAAAGAAAAACTTTCCTACCGGGCTTGGGTCTTCATCTGGGCAGGCTTCTCCTTCCTCGTTGCCAACTTCGGCTTAAACAACCTGCTTGCCTTCTCTGTCCCTGTTCTCACCGTGATCTACCCGGTTGCTCTGGTTCTCATCCTCATGGGCATCAGCCAGGAAGTCTTCAACTTCGGCTCCCTCTCCTATCTGGTCGCTGCGACTGTTTCTGTCACCCTCCCCTTCATCGACATGCTGCAAGCTAGCTTCAACGTCAGTCTGCCTGGCCTCACTCCCCTCGTCGCCAACCTCCCCTTGGCCAGTCAGGGCCTCGGCTGGTTGCTCCCCACCCTGGTCAGCCTCCTCATCAGTCTAAGCTGTGAGAAAGTTCTGCTCCACCGCTATGCCGGCAGCCCAGCTAACGAATGGACCCGTTAATTCTGCTGGAACACACTCCCCTGGAAACCCCAGGGGAGTTTTTTTGTCTCTTTATATCAGTCGACTTTAAGCATCCGCTCCGCTTTTGAATTTGGTCCTTAAAGAGCCATGGCACCGGCTCGAGCCACGGTCTCTCGCCTAGCAAGTCTCAAACGGCTAGTACGGCTAATCGCCTACTAGCCATAATTCGCTTTGCTTGCTTGTTCATGGCTAAGGACCAACTTCAACGCTCCACTCCTGCTTAAAGTCGACTGATACGAGGATGATTTTAAACAGAAAGATTTTAAAAAATTCTTTCAAAGAAAAAAGTGTTGGTTAGCATCGAAACACTAACCAACACCTATATAATATAAACTACTAGCAAAACTAATCCGCTAACAGGGCCTTGGCTTCAAAGAGCCAATCGCGGTAAAAGAAGAGTACAACTGCTAAATAGAGGAGGTAGACCAGAGCACCAGCGATAAAGGGCATGAAATTAGCCACCCCATAGAAGCACAGGGCATGGCTAAGCAAGAGGAAGACCTCCCGCCAATTGTTCTTCAGATAAGTAAAGCGGATTTGGCTGGTATAGAAGAACCAGCAGATATAGCACAGGGTCGTCGCTATGGCTACCGTTAGAGTATCATGCCAGACAAAGGAAAGCCCTGCGACAAAGACAAAAGAGAGGCCCGCATAAAGCACACTGTCGCGGAAGTACCGGCGCTCAGGCACCGTCGCCTTATAAATGTTGGCTACCAAGATCCGCGACAACATAATATAAGGAATGGCAATGAAGGTCACCGACAAGAGCACCGTCGCCGGTTCATACTTGGGCAGGAAGGTTAAGATAATCCATTTAAAGATAAAGAAGGCAAAACCACTCAAGATCCCCAAGAAAATGCAGGCTCTTTTGATAACATTCAAGAGCATCTGGTCCTTGCGCTTGGCAATCACATTGTAGAAGACCATACCCACCGCATTGACAATCAACAGAATAACATTGAGGACAGAATTCTGGAAGGAATATTGGGCGAATTCTTCAATCGCATACCACCACTTGGTCACCCAACCGCCAATCAGGCCAACAAAGGTCAGTGACATGTTGGCAAAGAGGATAAAGAAGCCGACCCGGAAGAGCCCCAGGTGTTTCTTCCAAGAAAAAATAAAGTTTAAGCCCTGGTTCTTGATAAAACGATATTCATAGAAGACCGTCAAGAAGAGATAGGACAAGATATTTAACACAATATAGAGGTAGTAATTATCACTCCGCATGAGGAAGATAGCGACCAGCAGGGTGATGATATAGAAGATACTCTTGGAAATATTGGCCCGGGAAAAGGTCGCAAACTGCCCCGTTGCCTGCAAGAAATTCTGGTGGTACATGTTAATCGTATCGAAGAGGGTAACGGTTGAGAAGAGGGCTAAGATCGGATTCTTAACGACTAAAGAGTAAGTCAGCATCAAGGCAAACACACAGAGCTGGTAGACCACAATGAAATTATGTTCAGAGCGGATTTCGATGGGGTCTAAGTCCTCCAGGCGCTTGCCCCCATACTTGATATAGATCCCATCATTATAACCGAAGTTAAACAAGTAGGTGATGGAGGTATACATAATATACTCCCGGTAGTTCCCATAATCTGCAACAGTTAGAATGGCTGGAAGAAGGAAATTAATAATGAAACTCGTTCCAAATCCAATGATATTTGACAAGGCGACGTTAAAGATATTCTTCAATAATTTCATTTCTAACTCCTTTCACGCTTAGTGCCCGGCCGGTAATTTCTTATAGAGACAGAACTCTCCGATCTGGTCAATTTCTTCATAGTTCTTCTGGATCCAAGCCAGGAAGTCTGTCTCCACTTGGGACCGGTCCAGGGGAGACCGCTCCTTCAGCTTATCTTCGATAACTAGCATCTGGGGTGGTCGCTGGGTCAAGTCCGAGCGAAACTCTTGAGCTACGGCTTCTGCCTGGTCTAAATCGACCGCCGGCAAGTTAAAGTAACGGCTGGGAGCTTGGCGGTCGGTCATAAGATAGAAGGCTCCGCCAATCCGGTGGCTATAGAGGGTCTCGTCCGGCTGGCTCTCAGCGACAATCAGCTGACTGGCTTCTTCGTATTTGTTCTCGGTCGAACTCCGCTTCAAGGCCCAGACATAGCGCTCATCCGTTCCAAGCTCCCATTGCCAGTCGCCAGGCCCTTTGAGCTGGCCATTGAAGTCAGGTCCCAACTGGTCGACTTTGGCCACTAGGGTCGGATGGTCCTCCGGCAGGTTCACACTGTAGACCCGGTTGTAGAAGATATCAGCCGGATATTTAAAAAGATAGGCAAGAAGAACGACCAGGCCCAAGTTAACCAGGCCCTGCCCCCGTTTGAGATCAAAAAGGCGGAGCGCTTGGATCACTAATAGACTAAAGAAGGGCACGAGAACCATAAAATAGTGGGGGTAGAAACGCCCCGATAAGAGCGTCGAATAGAAGGTCGCTCCAAAGGCTAGGAGGACACCCGCTAGACGCCAGTAAGTCTTCCTATGTCCCCTATCCTTGACCAGCCAAAGCAAGAGCCCGAAAATTCCTATGCTTGGAATATGGTAGAAGGCTAACTTCTCTTCCAGCTTCGTAAGGATTTCTTCTGTCGTGAGTTTGCTATCGCTAAGGTATTGGAGGTTGAAGCGAATCGAGAAATTAACCATCTCAGCAAAAGCCCCTTGGTAGAGCAAATATAAGGAAACTGGCAGGACAAAGCTAAGTATTCCTAGACTGGTCCAAGCCACTGCACGCTTCAGCTCTGCAAGATGCTTGTAGACCAGCAAATGAACAAAGATCAAAGCAATCAGGGGCAACCAGCTGATGATTAGGTTGGCCCTCAAGTTAAAAGCAAAAGCCCCAGACAAGCCGACCAAGAAGTAAGACCAAGCCGGTAAGCGGTTAGCTTCAAAATAACGCAGGTAAGCGCTCAGCGTCAGCATAATCCCAGCTAGGGCATAGACTTCCGTCAAATTGCCCGATTCAATCAGAGGGTCCAAAAGCAGTAAGCTCACAGCCACCGCTAAGAGAGCCCGCGGTCGGTCTAAGACCTGGCGACCCAAAGCATAGAGCACAGCCGTGAAGGCCAAGAGAGCCAGGAATTCAACAAAATAAATCCCCCCAAAAGGATTGACATGGGGCATCAGCCAGCCCAGGGCATTGGCTAGGATAATACTGATCCCCTTGTGGTCGGTAAAGTCCAGGTAGGGCACCCCTCCCCTAGCCATCTCCCGCCCCATATAAATAAACATGGAACTGTCGTGACCAGGAATGGCCTGGGCCCAAGGGCTTGATGTGAGCGACAGTGAGAAAATAAAAGTTAGACCGAGGACCAGGCAAGCACTTAAAGCCGCTAAGGCCCAGTCCCGGTAGTTTTTTTGACTGTTTTCCATCCAGCTTTCCTCTTTTCATAGATTTTAGGCATAAAAAAACGACCCCGAGAAGAATCGAACTTCCGACACATCGTTTAGGAAACGAATGCTCTATCCGCTGAGCTACGGGGCCATACAAGAATTTTAACATACTTGTTAAGCTTCTTGTAACTTTATTTGTTAAATTCGACGCTTAATGGCATTTAAGGCATAGGAAATAAACACCGAAGACGCCTTCCAGAGCGGGAGCCCTTCCAATACCCGGTAAGTATGCCAGGTCCGTTTGAGAGCTCCCAAGCGGTTACTGGATATGGAACCAGGCACTTGCCGGTAGTGGTTGAGGACCTCATCTAAGAGATAGGCCTGGCACCCCCGTTCCCGCATCAACATCAACCAAGTGGCCGTGTCCTGCCCCTTGCGCACTAGGGGCATGCGGAAGTCGCCGACCAGTTGACGGTCAATCATTACCGTAGAACAAGCAATGGCCGTGTTCCTCAATAGGCCATCATAGTCCAAGTGCTGGGGCAGGTCGGCCCTTGCTTTGAGCACTCTTCCCGTCTCATCCACCTGGGCAAAGTTGGTATAAGTAAAGCCGTAAGCCCGGTCTTGCATAAAGGCGAGCTGCTTGGTTAATTTATCACTTGTCCAATAATCATCACTATCCACGAAGGCAACATAGCGTCCCTGGGCAGCCTCCAAGCCGCGGTTGCGGGCGACAGCTGCTCCGCTATTTTCTTCTAATTTTAAGTATTTAATCCGCGCATCCTCTGCCTGGTAGGCCTTGATAATCTTCGCACTCTGGTCAGGGCTGCAGTCATCCACCAAGAGCATCTCCCAATTCGAATAGTCCTGGGCCTGGACGCTCTCAATGGTATGGGCCAAATACTTCTCTGCCTGGTAAACCGGTGTAATAATTGAAACCAAGTCGTCTTGCATGATTTCCTCCTTAAGCTTGAGTCAAGTGGACAATCTTAATCGGCACATGGTAAAGCTTAGCTAAGCGGTATTGGGCCTGGTACCAGTGCTTATGGCTCTGACCCGCTTTGAGAAGAATTACAATCTCATCCGCCTGGCCGCTAAAGCCTTCCAAAGTCTGCTGAGTTGCTAGGGGTAAGGCCTGGCCTTCTTCTTCAGTCAAGAGCAGGCGGTCCTTACCATAAGGCTGGTTAATAAAGTGTTGGACCCCTTCATCCAAGCCCTTAGCCAATAAGTGCTCATCTTCAAATGCCCACACATATTCAAAGGCATAGCGGATCTTCCTATCGAAGAGCCGCCAGATAAAGAGAAGGAAGGCCGTCATCAGGAGGGCCACAATATAGGCAGCCACTCCTAAGAGCCAGCCAGGAAGGGAGTTCCCCCCCACAATGCTCGCAATGGTATTCGGAGTCGCTACCATCTCATACTGAGACAAGTCCAAGCGCTCGCCAACTTCAGGTCGGCCCAACATAATCAGGTTAAGGTCGCGGGTAAAGGGCAAGGGCTCTTGGAGAATATCATAGTAAGCCTGGGCAATCTTCTGATTCTCTTCCGGAGTCTGGCCCAAGAGCACACGGAGGGTGATGACCCCACTCGAGGTATCACGGACAGCGGCCAATCCCCCGCGGAAGTCCCCATTCTTGTATAAGCCTAGGTTTTGTTCAGCTGCTAGGCTGTCTGCAAATTCTACACCACTCTTGGCTTCCGCCTCTTTGACCATGTCTGGGCGGGCCAAGTATTCATCAATTAAGAAGGAGTTGCTGAAGACATTCCCATCTTCGACTAAGGCGCTGAACTGGAACTCAGCAGGCTCTTGGCCATAGACCGTTTTAAGACGTTCCTTAGACGCTTCCAAGGTCGCCTTATCTGCTTGGACAGTCTGGTCCGCAGTCGCGGTCAGTGCCTCCTCCGGGTGGTCGGTCAGCAGGAGGCGTAAGCCGAAGATTAAGGCTGTCAGAACAGCTGCTCCCCCTATAATTTTTAATAGATTTTCTTTACAAAAACGCCACAATTCACTAATGATTGTTGCTAAGCTCATAAATCCTACCTCGTTCTTTCTCTATAATCCTTGGGGAGTTCTCGACTAAGGCTAGGTAGCTAATCAGTAAGCCAAAGAATACCCAGTGCCACTCAATATACATGTTGTTTGCGCTCGTTACACTCGCTGGAATAAATATGACCAGGAAGGCGATGACTTGGTTGCTGACTTGCCGCCACTTGGGATCCTGAACTAGGCGCACGCGGTTGAGCTTGTAGAGCATTAAAGCATAGGCCACAAGATAAGCGATAAAGACCAAGACCCCATAAGCTACCATAATCTCCAGCCACCAATTGTGCATGTTGACGATATTCTTAGTCGGTAACAAGGGAAAGTCAGCCATCCAAGTCTCGATGTTGCCTGCCCCAACCCCTAGGCCCAGGGTCGTTCCAAGGAAGATCAAGCCATTGCGCCAGAGGTTCACCCGGCCCGTATCGCCAGAGATATAGCCTTCCCTGCCCGTATAAATCAAGGCATCCAGAGCCTCTCGGACAGGAGGCACGCCCAAGTAAAGGACAAGCCCCCCGCCGATCAGGGCTAACAAGCCAATAACATAATAGCGCCGCTTCAAGTCCCACTTGAATTGCAGGATAAAGAGGGCAAGAAAATAAAGCAAGGAGCACAGGAGGCTCATCCGCGACCCGGACCTGAAGATAAGGTATTCTGCCAAGACCATGGCGCCAAGATAGGCAATTTTTTGCCAGCTGATACGCGATAGAACCATCAGAATGGCGCTGACTGCGAGATAGGCCAAGAGCATGGTCGCATAGTCGTTTTGATTCTCAAAGTGGGTAATCGGCAGACGGGTCAAAGGCTGGCTCGCAAAGGTCCCGTACTTATCCAGCTTGGCCATATCGGCAAAGAGGTAAATATTGCTGATGATTTCAAAGTAACCCCAAAGCATGAGGCCGGACATCATCCACCAGGCTGTCTGAACCAGGCGCTTCCACTGGCGCAAGCTATCCGTCCATAGATAGAGAGCCAGGGCACTGGAAATCCCAAGGGTTAAGAGAAACATGGCCTGGGCCCAAGGACCTAAAGCCCGGGCCCAGAGCACTGAAATCAGGGCCCAGAGCCACCAAAAGCCATAGACCCCGATCATCAAGAGGCCATAACCTGGACGCTTAATCTTTAGGCTAGGCCCTTTCAACGAACAGCGGTAAGCAATCAGCGGAAGGACTCCCAGGGCTAGGAGCCGGTAGAGGGTCATCTGGGCAAAGGGGGTTGGGATGGCCAGTAATTCCGTACCTAAGAAGACACTAGCGAGTAATACCAGACTATAGATGGCCATGGGACTGCCCCCCTTCAAAGTTAAAATGCTGGCGGTCACCTTCTAGGAATTCAACGAAGAGCCGGGCAGAGGCCTCATTGCTGAAAGCCTTGGCATGGACGGCTTGTTCACGTTGGCCTAGCTCAGGCCGGTCTTTAGCTGCCAAGCGGCAAAGGGCCTGGAGCCATTCTTCCGGTCCAGCTTGGAGGGACAGGGACTCGACTAAGCCTAAGCCCAAGTCCACCTCATCCGTCACACGGTTGGACATCAAGACAGGGATACCTAAAGCTTGGGCTTCAACGACCACTGTCGGCAAGCCTTCAGAATAGGACGGCAGGACCACCGCATCCAAGAGCGGATAAAAGGCTGAAATCGGGTTGATCCGGCCCGTAAAATCCACCACATCCTCTAAGTCCTGGGCGCGCACAGCCTCCTTGAGCTCCTGGTCTCGTTCCCCCGCCCCAATAATTAAGAGCTTGGCATCTAGTCCCTGGTCCTTAATCACTCGGGCAATGGCCAGGCTCTGCTCATGGTTCTTAACCGCTGTTAAGCGACCAATATGGCCAATCAAGAGGGTCTTCTCCCCATAAGCATAAGTTTGCCTTAACTGCTTCTTCTGGTCTTCAATCCAATCATTGGAACGTAGGTAGCGGTCGGTATGGATGCTGTTAGGGATGATCATCATCTCATCGAGAGCAACATTAGACCCAAAGATTGCCCAGATAGCCCGCTTACCACAACCCAGTGGGCAGTCAGACAAGCGACGGTTCAGGCGCTGAGACAGGGCGACTTGAGCGCGACTCCTCAGACTACTTCCTTGATTATCATTTGAATTATGGGCGTGGATATAGAAAGGCGCCTGACTCTGGCGCCGGCAGAGATAGTAATAAGGAAGCGCACGATAACCATTGATATGGCAGTAAAAGGCATCATAAGTGTGATGGTCGAGAGCCTGTCTTAAACTCGCTTCAAAAGCCTTGAATCCTTCTTTCTTCGGATTCTTAAGCGGATAAAGCTTACCCCCAGTCGCTTCAATGGCTTCACGGAAGTCAGCCGGACACTCGTCATAGGTCGTCACATCGAAGGCAATCCCATACTGTGGCATTTCCTTAGCCTTATTCTTTATAAATGATGAAATGCCACCGCCATAGCCACTCATCAAGTGGAGGACACGATGGACTTTGCCTGAGTCTTTTGGCATTCCCTATTTCCTCATTTCTCTTCCAAGCACACAAAGACTTCCAGCCAAGAAAAGAACGCTCAGCTTGGAAGTTATGTGGGCTTGCTTAATTTTCGTTATAGATGTCGCGGGTATAGACCTTGTCTGTGACATCTTCTAAGTCTTCAGCGCGTCGGTTGGAAATAATCAAATCTGACTGGTCTTTGAAGGCTTGCAGGTCATTCTCTAAGCGGTAACCTTGGAAGTCATCTCCATCCAGGCTCGGTTCATAGACGATCACTTCAACCCCTTCGCCGCGTAATTTCTTCATAACATCTTGGATCGCCGATTGACGGAAGTTATCAGAGGCCTGCTTCATAGTCAAGCGATAAACGCCAACGGTTTCAGGTTGCCGGCGTAAGACAGAATCCGCAATAAATTGCTTGCGGGTGTCATTGGCATCCACAATGGCCCGGATAATATTATTTGGAATATCTTCAAAGTTGGCCAACATCTGCTTGGTATCCTTAGGCAGGCAGTAACCGCCATAGCCAAAGGAAGGGTTGTTGTAGTGGAGACCAATCCGCGGATCGAGGCCAATCCCTTCGATAATTGACTTGGAGTCAAGCCCTCTCACTTCAGCATAGGTATCCAGTTCATTAAAGAAGGAGACACGCAGGGCCAAGTAAGTATTGGCAAACAATTTGACCGCTTCGGCCTCAGTCGGTGCCATGAAGCGAACCGGGATTTCTTCCTTTTCCGCTCCTTCAATTAAGAGTTCGGCGAAAAGATGACCTGCTTGCCCGTCATCCCCGACAATAATTCGGGAAGGATAGAGGTTATCATAGAGGGCCTTCCCTTCACGCAGGAATTCGGGCGAGAAGATAATCCGGTCGCACTGCTTTTCCTGGCGAATTTGTTCGGTATAGCCAACTGGTATGGTTGATTTAATCACAATCGGGCAGTCCGTATCGTGGGCCAAGATATCATCGAGAACTGACTCCACAGCTGAGGTATCGAAGGAATTTGTCACTTCATCATAATTAGTTGGTGCAGCAATAATAATGAGGTCTGGCTCTGCATAGGCTAAGTCAGTATCTGTTGTTGCTGTTAAATCCAAATCCTTATTGGCCATATATTCTTCCATCTCAGGATCCTTAATATGAGCTTTGCCTGAGTTGATAATATTAACCACATTCTCATTAATATCCAGTGCGGTCACTTGGTGGTTTTGTGCAAGCAAGATCGCATTCGCTAAACCCACATAGCCGACACCGACAACTGTTATTTTCATATGATTCGCTCTCCTCTTCCAGTTCAATTACTTCATATAGGGCTAATTATAGCATACTGCCCTCATAATTAAGCCCCCTCCCCTAGAAAAAAAGCAATTTTATAACTTTTTTATCTTCTGTTAGAGCGTTGTTCTTTTTGCTATAATGATAGGGAATGCCTGATTTCATAAGAAAGGAAGACCTTTGTGCACATCCTCCATATTAATTCCTATTATTCAACCACCCCCCTCTACCAAAACCTCTACGACCGGCAAGTGGCCGCGGGAATGGATCTCGATGTCTATGTCCCCATTGCCAAAGAATTCCCCAAAGATCGTCTAGCGGCTAAGGGAGACTACTGTCAGATTGTGGAAGCCTTCCACCAGATGGACCGCTATGTCTTCCACCTCAAACACTATAAGATCTGGCAAGACCTCAAGAAGCGCTACCCCTTCGAGCAAATCGACCTCGTCCATGCCCACTCCCTCTTCTCCAACGGCTGGCTAGCACACAAAGTCTATCTCAGTCATCAGATTCCTTATATTGTCGCCGTTCGAAGTGCCGATATCCGCACCTTCTTCCAGAAGATGCCCTGGCTCCGCCAACTGGGCTTGCGCATTCTTGCAGATGCTGACCAGGTTGTTTTTATCTCCGAGAACTCCAGGCAGGAAGTCTTTGCCAAGTATATCCCCCAAAATATGCAGGCTGAGCTTGCAGCCAAGACCCAAGTCATCGCTAATGGCATCGACGACTACTGGCACGCCAACCGCTACGTGGATAAAAGCCCCGACCTCCACCAGCCCCTGCGCTTCGTCTGTACAGCTAAGCTCCTAAAAGAAAAACAAATCCCCAAGCTCATCCGTCTCGTCGACCATTACCGCCAGCAGGTTCAAGAGGCTGAACTCCACCTCATCGGTCCTGCCTGGGATGAAAGCATCCTCGCCCAAGTCAAAGACCATCCCCTAGTGACCTACCACGGCCCCAAAGACAAGGACGGCATGCGCGACCTCTACCGGGAGATGGATATTTTTGCTTTGGTCTCGTCCAGAGAGACTTTCGGCCTGGTCTATGTGGAAGCCATGAGCCAGGGCCTGCCCGTTATCTATACCCAGGGCGAGGGCTTCGATAGCTACTATCCGAATTATGAAGTGGGTGTCAGCCTGAATCCTGACCAGCCCGAAGACTTTGCCCGTGCTGTCCAAGCTATTCTCGCCAACTATCCAAGCTTCTGCCAGCGCGCCCTTAAGCATTCCAAAGACTTCTCCTGGGACAAGATCAGTGGGCGGTATGACCAGCTTTACCAGGACATCTTGAATAGCTAAACAAGGCTAAGCGAACCTTATCTTCATTAGCTTAGATTACTTATCAAACCAATAAAAAAGGAAATCATTACGGCGTCCACCGCCTAATGATTTCCTTTTTAGTTTAATAAAGCTAACATTATTGACTAAGAGATATCGTCATAACCCAATTCCTTGAGGGACTGGGTAATCAGTTCCACCATCTCAAACAGCGTATCCACGGTCGACTGAACGAGGAAGGCTGTCCGGGCCTTGTAAGTGACCTGATCCCCTTCCACTCTGACATTCTGTAAGTTTTTATGCTTGGGCAGGTTGAGAATCAATTCCTGCCGGTCAGGCGCCTGGCCATCCTTGGTCAAGTGAAAAATAATATCATACTGCTGGCCAAAGTGCATCATATCCACTAGGAGCGTGTAGCCATTGACCCTGCCGTGGATTAAGCCCGTGTCCTTCTCCACCGTATAGTGTTCATCCTTGGCAATCCGCTTCAAAACCTTTCCTAAGCGCATAGAAAATCATCCTTTCAAGGCACAATCAATAAAAGTGACAGCGACGATGATCTCAAAAACTGCGTCCAAACTTTCCAGTTCTATTTTACCAAGAAAAGTTAGATTTATCTAAACAATGCACTTGATTAATTGACTTTATATAAAAAGGCATTAGGGTCCCTAAAGTCTAGACTCTGGCCGGCCCACAAGCGGTCTTGGCTCATATCAGAACCGTCATAAGCCTCTTCAAATATGGATTGGCCGTTAGGGGTCTGGCCAGCAGGAATAACGATGAGGAGGAAGCTGCCGCCCCGAACTTCATGTTTAGGCCCTACTCCTAGGCTCAATGTACCATCATCATTAGCATCGGCCCTAAAAACTCCTGTGTCATCAGACACAATCCCATCCGCATTAAATTCAATAGTCGTGCCATTGCCATCCTGCCAAGTCCCAGCCAGGCTAGAATAGTCGCCTTCCAGGATGGCGGATAGGTCAAAGCTGGTTGGCTGAGCAGTTTCTTCCTTTGCTGCTTGGTCGACAAAGACTTGGTCGATTCGCTGCCAGTCCAATTGCTCATAATCAATCGGAGTGCGGCCAGCGGTAAAGGCATCCAGTGTGCTCATATCCCCTACAGAATAGGCCCCTTCCTCGACCACTTCTTCCGTCTGGGTCTCAGGGTTGATACGGAGGATTTGGGCTTCGCCCTCTCCAGCTGTAGAGTAGTGGTAGGAATCCAGAACCGTGCCATCTTGGAAGATGTCACTAGCTTGGCGCAGACCGCCTCTTTCGGCTACATAATTTCTTGCTAGGAGAGTGGGCTCTTGGCCACCCTTTAGGTAATAGAGGTCGCTGTAGTGGAGCTTGCCATCGTAGTCCGTAGCCGTCAGCAATTCGTCCACGCCGTTGCCATCGATATCATAGAAGACAAAGTAGTCAGGACGATTCTCTTCGGCCTGGGCTAGTTCTTGGAGGACCGGGCCGTAAGCCGTCATATTGTCGACTTCTTGCTTAACCGGGGCTTGTTTTTGTTGAGAAGATGCGATTTGGCTAGAGTCTTTTTGACTGGAAGTTTTTTGCTTCTTGTCGCTTGACTCAGCCTTAGAAACTTCTTCCGAAGCCGGCGTAGAAGAGGCTTGGTCATTGTTTGACTGGTTCGTGTTATTTTGGCAGGCGGCGAGCACCAGGCCAGCGGATAGGGCGAGGGCCCATTGGCTAAATTTTTTCATAGCTAGACTCCTTTATGATATTAATTTGATTTTATTTTAGCAATAATTAATTTCTTGACTTCATATAGATATTCATCTATTATAAACGTATAATACATATAGATATGTATCTATATGTAAATTAAAAATGTTAAGAGAGGGGGGATTTGCTATAAATTATGATGAATTAGCTTTAGTGATGAAAGCAATGTCTGATCCCAATCGATTAAAAATTCTAGATTTGATTTCATGTGATGGAAAAAGAGCATGCGAAATATTATATTTTTTTAATTTTACTCAACCAACACTCTCCCATCATATGAAATCTTTGTGTGAAGCAAATTTAGTAGAAAAATCACGAGATGGTAAGTGGGTTTTTTACACACTTAACAGAAAAACTATCGGCCAAATTAATGAGCAAATAAGCAAACTACTTGCAGATGACGAGTCAGATTGTTTATGTCATTTAATGACAAATTATGATGAAATAGACGAAAGGAAGTAATAATTAATGAAACGAATTGAATTATATGAACCCGCTATGTGTTGTCAAACAGGAATTTGCGGACCGTCTGTAGACCCTCAACTGCTTGAAGTCTCCGGTATATATGAACGTATAAATAACTCTGATACTTGCGAGGCTGTACGCTATAATTTAGCACAAAATCCACAAGCTTTTGTTGATAACGGCACAGCAATTCAGTTAATTCATAAAAATGGAAAGAAAATTTTACCCATAACTTTAGTAGATGGAGAAATTGTAAAAACAGGTGACTATCCTTCACGTGAAGAATTCCGAGAATATACAGGTATCGAATTATAATGAAAGAATAATCATAAGGAGAGTTGGCATGAAAAAATATATTCCCAAAAATTTAAACCTTACGAAATATTTATTCTTTACCGGTAAAGGGGGAGTTGGTAAAACAACATTAGCTTCTGCTACAGCTACACATTTAGCAGATGAAGGATTCAAAGTAACGCTAGTTTCGACAGATCCCGCATCTAATCTGCAAGATGTTTTTGAAACCGAACTATCCAACAAACCAAAAGCCATATCCGGTATGGAAAACTTAAGAGTTGCTAACTTCGATCCCAATACTGCAGTAGCTGACTATATCCACAAAAGCGTTGACCCATATAGGGAACTGCTTCCGAAAGAAGCAATTGATAATATGATCGAGCAGTTATCAGGCTCTTGTACTCAGGAAGTAGCTTCTTTCAATGAATTTGCATATTTCCTAACAGATCCGGAAGAATCCGAAAATAATGATTATATTATATTTGATACTGCTCCTACCGGTCATACACTTCGTATGCTTGAATTACCTTCAGCCTGGACAAACTTTTTTGATGAAAACACAACTGGAGCATCTTGCATGGGCCAATTGTCCGGCCTAACAGACGAAAGAGACCGAATCAAAAAGGCTATGAAGCTGCTAACTGATACTAGTCTAACTACTTTATGTTTAGTGACCCGCCCTCAAGAAGCTGCTATTTTTGAAGCAAATAGAGCTGCCCTTGAGCTCAAAGATTTAGGAATTCGTAACCAATTGCTAATAGTCAACGGTATATTAGAACAAGCCACAGACCGACTTTCTCGACAATTCTTGAATCTTCAAATGGAAGCCTTGGAAAATATGTCCCCAGAATTAAAAGCTTATTCTAGCTATTTTGTTCCCCTAAGAGCTTATAATGTTACTGGCTTAGATAAATTACGAATTCTTTTAGAGGAATATCAACCCGTAATTAGTTCCCCTGCTATTCAGCCTAATGACCTACCAGATGCAAAGATCGATCAATTGATTGACGCACTCATCGATGCTGATAAGCATATCGTATTTACCATGGGTAAAGGAGGTGTCGGCAAAACTACTGTAGCAGTACAGATTGCACAAAAGCTCGCTGAAAGAGGTAAGGAAGTTCGATTGGCAACTACCGACCCAGCTGATCATTTACATCTTTTCCTACAAGAAGAACATGGCATCAAAGTTGACCATATTGATGAGAAAAAGGAATTAGAACGATACTCTAACAAAGTTCTTAACAATGCACGAAAAACAATGGAAGAAGAAGACCTAGAGTATATAAAAGAAGATTTAAGTTCACCTTGTACTCAAGAAATCGCTGTCTTTAGACGATTTGCCGAAATTGTGGATTACGCTAGTAAAGATGAAATAGTAGTAATTGATACGGCACCAACAGGACACACCTTACTACTACTCCATTCCTCAAACGCATACAATAAAGAGATTGAAAGATCTTCGGGGCAGGTTGAACAGGCCATTGAACAATTATTGCCAAGGCTTCAAGATAAAAATGAAACAGAAGTTGTAATGGTCACCTTAGCTGAAACTACTCCAGTCTATGAAACATTACGTCTAGCTGAGGATCTCGATCGAGCCGCAATCCCCCATAATTGGTGGCTAATTAATCAAGTTATCCTTACTTCAGAAACTTCGAACCCCATTTTGAAAGCAAGAGCACAATCAGAATCGCAATGGATAAATTACATCAATGAACTGAGTCATGGTCATTTTGTTATTAAAGAATGGGCTCCGAAAAATAGAAAAAATATTTCGTATTAGTATTGTGTGCAGGAGGTCTCTTATGTCAAAAACAAAAGCTCAACGACCAATGTCATTTTTCTCTCAGTACTTAACGTTTTGGGTATTAATCTGTATGGTGATAGGTATTATAATAGGCTATGGATTTCCAACAGTCCCTGAATTCCTTCGCCAATTTGAATTTTATAATGTATCTATCCCAACCACGATTCTTCTATGGATTATGATCTTCCCAATGTTTTTAACTATTGATTTCTCTAGTATTAAAAAAGTTAAAGAACACCCTAAAGGTCTTTGGATTACTTGGATAGTAAACTGGTTGATAAAACCTTTGACAATGTATGGTTTAGCCTACCTATTTTTCTTTATCTTTTATCAAGATATTCTGTCAACAAATGAAGCAGTGGAATACTTAGCAGGTGCTGTCTTATTAGGAGCTGCTCCATGCACAGCGATGACACTCGTATGGAGTAAATTATCTGGGGGGAATCCATCTTATACCTTAGTACAAGTAGCAACTAACGATTTAATTATCCTGATTGCTTATATTCCAATCGTATCTTTTCTACTTGGCTTTGGGGATATCCATATTCCATGGGAAACTTTACTACTCTCAATCACTTTGTTCATTATCACCCCCTTAATTGCTGCAATTCTAATAAGAAATGTTGTCATTAAGTCAAAAGGTCAATACTACTTGGATCAAAAATTGATTCCTAGCCTAGATAAATTTACAAATATTGGCTTACTATTGACCTTAATCTTTATATTTACAGTACAGGCTGAAAAAATTATCCAACAGCCTATGAGTGTTCTTCTTATCGCAATTCCCCTGATTTTACAAAATATTATGGTGTTTGCTCTAGCTTATTCTTGGGCTTATTTTGCCAATCTTCCTTACACGATAGCTGCTCCATGTGGATTGATTGGTTCTTCTAATTTCTTTGAACTTGCGGTTGCTGTAGCCATTTCAGTATTTGGTATCGAATCAGGTGCAACACTGACAACAGTTGTAGGCGTATTGGTCGAAGTTCCGGTAATGTTAATGTTAGTTCGTATCGCGAACTCTACAGAAAAATATTTCCAATATTAGAATGATTAACATGAACAATAAGATAATTCCTCTACTCTTATTACTAATGAATACGCTAATTAACTCATTAAGGAAAATAAAATTATTCCTCGCTCCAAAGTCTCAAAAAGAATACTTTGGAGCGTTTCTCATTTTATAAATGATTCACCAGATAAAATATTAGAATTGGCCACCAATTTTTTCTACCAAATCTTTATCCCTATACATTGAAACAAAGTCATTAACAACAGTAACAGCTTCATTTTTCATAACTTTAAACCGGCAAGAAAGCAGCTAGGACAGCTAGGACGACAGCCGGGAGCATATTGGCGACATTCAGCTTCTTCTCCCAGAGCAGGTTGATCCCGATGCAGAAGATGAGGATGGAGCCAATCAGGGAGAGATAGGCCAGGGCTAGGTCCGTCATGATGGGGGCTAGTAAGCGGGCTAACAGGGTCACCCCACCCTCCAGGACGAGGACCGGGATGACAGAGAAGACCGCTCCCTTGCCCATCGCTGACGTGAGAACCGCAATAATAATAGCATCCAAGACCGACTTCACAGCCAACATGGAATAGTCCCCCAGTAAGCCATCCTGGATGGCCCCGACAATCGCCATAGCTCCAATAGACACCGTCAGCGAAGCCGTAATAAAAGCCTCGACAAAGAGTGGATCCATCCCATTGCCCGTCTTCTGGTGGAGGAAGCGGCCGAGCTTCTCAAAGCCACGATCAATCCCTAGCACTTCCCCAATCAGGCTACCCAGAGCCAGGCAGAGAACGACCAGCATGGACCGGCCGCTGACTAGGTCCCCAGACGCAATGGACAGCATCCCTTCCATAGCGCCGGCAATGGCAATGAAGATCACACTTACTGCGCAAGCCTTCTGAAGGGCATCTTGTTGCTTAGCCGTAAATAAATGACCAGCCAAGCTGCCAACCAGTCCCCCCAATAGGATTCCCACACAATTAATCACAGTCCCAAGCCCAATCATCACGCATCCTCATTTCTTTCATATGTTTTCAATAGATTTATTCTAACATATTTTTAATCGAATACTCATTTTTTATTAAGCTTGATAGGATCTGGGTCAAAGCTAAGAGGACGGAAGCAAGTTTATAAAAGAAGTATAGCATTAAAATGCTTCCATTCGACCAATCCTACCTAAACAGTCGAATTGACCTCCTGAACTGCAAAAAATCGACTTCTTCCTAAGTTGACACCCTCCCTAGACGAGAAAAAATCCCAGCTAAATTGCTGAGCCTAGTCGCTCAAACAATCTAACTGGGATTTTTAATCGGATGTTGTTTTCAATCCAGGTCTTCATAGCCAAAGACTTTCCTAATAAAGTAATAGAGCATGCCAAGGCCAAATATGAGATAGTATAGAGCCATGCAGATGAGAAAGACGGCGACCAGTACGCCGACCGCAACCAGGAAGGCCTTGCCGAGCTGAATAGGCAGAGGCTCTGGGTTCAAACGGACCTCTGACTCGGCTTGCTTTAATTCAGTTTGCATCTGCTGACGCTTAAGCAAAGCTTGGTTCTCGGGGGCTTTAAGGGCTTCTTCATAAGGGAGAGTTAAAGATTCGGGCACCGGCAGTTGGTTCGCTTGGTAGAGCTCACGGGCCAGTGCATTGAAGCCGTCATAGGCGGCCTGGTCATAGTTATTCTGACCATCTTTAATATCGCCTGCGTAAGTCTCTATGGTCTGCCCAGCTTTTCCGGGAAGCTTTAAGCCACTCGCCAAATCCTCTGCCAGCTCCAGGTGCATGTAGGGGTCTTCATTTAGGTGGGGTTCGCTACTATAATGGCTGTTCGTCTTAAATAAGAGGAGGGCCCAACGACCGGGCTTGTCCTTGTCGATCCCCCACCGGTCCATCAGCTCTTGGCTATAGCGCTCCTTCCTTAGCTTCTCCGTTGTCGGCAGGCTAACCACCAGAACAGCCGTATCGGTCGCTTGGTCCAACTTCTCCCCTTCAGAGATAATGTGCGTCTTGGTGAAGTCACTCAAAGCATGGCTATAGTCCGACACATAATATTCCTGGCTGATCTCGGGATAAGCCGGTTCCTTGTAGGTCCGATCCCAAAAATAGAATTGGCCTGTTATAAAGGCTAATACTAAAGTCACAGCAAACACATCAAAGCAGCCAGACTTTTTACCCTTACCCACCATATGGCTCGCCCCGCCCTTTCTTTCATTCGATCAAAACTCAGTGATGCTTGACTGTAAATAAGAGCAAACTTTCACCGACTTAAACTCTTAACTTATTCCTATTATAGCAGCTAGCTTAAGAGTAAAGAATAGAAAAAAGCCCCTCTCTGGAGCTTCTTTCCTGGCCGGTAAAAAAACTAGAAAATCCCTTTAAAGAAACAGCGCTCGCTCCAGGAAGGACAGCTCTCCCTAGCCATCACCATGCCCACGTTTTTTCCGATTTAATCCAGCAATTCCTAGCCAAGGCCCCAGATAGTCTGGCTTACCTCCCCATCATGCCCCAGAAGCCCTTCCGCCAAGTCAGCCTCGTCTATCGGTCAGAAGCCTATCCCAATCCCGTCCTCTAGGATTTTCTAGACTTTATTAGCCAGTTAGCATTGGAAGAAAGTACGCCTAGCTTCCGGCCAATTGAGCGCTGATCACTCATCAAAAAAGCTTTAACAGAGACCTTTATTGCCCTGTCAAAGCCTTTTAATATTTCTTACTTTGTCTTAATTGGTCATTCAGGCGACAGCTTGCATCATCCAAATTCAAAGGAGCAAAACTACTACTGGCAGTAAAGCTCAATGGCCCGATTAACAAAGGCTGCCGTACCATCTCCTGCTTCTTTATCGATAGTAATGGAAATATCGCCGCCTCCCGCATAGAGCTGACCCAAATTTACCAACATATCATCTGAGCACTGATAGAAATGATTGGAAATAAAATCTTGCAGGTGTTCGATCAATAATTGAACATCAGCTGCCTGGGGATCAGCTTCCTTATGCTGACCAAATGCTTTAAAAATATCCATCATTTTTTCTTCTAATTCTTTACTTTCTTCCTGCGTACGGCCTCGGTTCTTAACTTCAAATTCTTTAAAGGCAGCTGTACTTCCCCAAAGCTCTTTGGCTTGACGCGCATAATCATCAATCGCCTGACGATTAAAAACTTCATCATTCATTGCTTTCACTCCTAACAATTTAACTTCCTTTGCAAAAAGAATTAATCGCTCCAAACGCTCTTTTTCGAGTTCTAACAGTTGGATCTGCTGGTCTAAAGCGAGTTGCTTATCGAAACTCGGATGATCGATAATGCCTTTAATTTCCTTCAAGGAGAAGCGCAATTCTCTGAAGAGAAGTATTTGCTGCAGGCGCTCTAAATCTTCATCGCTATATAAACGATAACCGGCCTCACTATATTGCGATGGCTTTAGCAGGCCAATCTTATCGTAATGATAGAGCGTCTTAGCGGTAACGCCAGCCAATTTACTCACTTCATTCACTGTTTTCATTTGATCACTCCCTTTCTCTATGACTTACTATAAAGCCTGCCCCAAGGTAAGGGTCAAGACAAAATCAAAAGGATTTTATTTATCGCTTCTTTTACTTATTTTAACAATCGACCGCTTTCTGAGGCCTTTATACATATTGACACTACTTGCCTTCCCCACAGAAAAAAGCCTCAATTCTGGAGCTTTTCTCAATTTCTTAAAATTTATAAAGCTTATTTTCAACTAACATACCTTCTAATAGATAGCCTGAGTGTCGTGATGGATACGCACTAATTAAAATGAAAGCTAATTCTCATCTTTGACAGACGAATTCATGCGAGATCACTATCTTGATGACTAGCTTGTACAGCAAGACTCAAAACAGCAACCAATACCACACAGTTGATCAATTGTTAGACTAATTACAATCTAAAATAAACTTGTCAAATCATATTTTCTGCTTACTTTCACCATCTCCGTGGTCTAATATATTGGCAATATAAACACCGCACAAAATAACTATCGCCCCAACGATTTGATAAAATGTCATATTTTCATGAAGAACGGTTGCTCCCACTATGATCGATGTAACCGTAGCAAGCCCAATAAAAGATGACGTTTTGTTTACCCCAATTTTTGAAATGGCAATATTCGATAAAAAGAAAGCTAGAACGGAACAGCCTATTCCTTGATATAGAATTGCTATTAGAAAATTAATTTCCTGGGTAGGAAGAAGCACTAATGTTTTGACATCTCCTTTTAAAACAGCCTCAATTAAAGCTAATGTCGTAAACAATATGAAGCCCGATAACAACATAGCATAAGTTATCTCAAAATCTGTATAGCTCGACGCCTTTTCCACACAAACACTATATAGTGCATAGGAAACAACAGCTAAAACTAAGAAAAAATATCCCAACCAAGAGAAAGTAGTTGTTTGTCCTACTGCAAATACTGTTAACATAACGCCAAAAAAAGTAACTAATATACCTGCCGTTTGAAATTTATTTGGCTTGTTCTTCAAAACAATAGTAGATGCTAACAACGAAGCAACAGGTATGCAAGCCAAAAAAATTCCACTTTCAGATGAGCTTGTTTCACTTATTCCTATAGTTTCTGCAATAAAATAAATGCATGGGCTAAATAAAGCAATGAGAATGAGCGGTTTTAGCGACCGACTCTTAAAATCGCCTTTTATGTTCCAAAATTTTGCAATCAATGTCATGACCAGAATAGCAACTAAAAAACGCCAACCTAGAAGAGCAAATGGGCTAGCTAGTTCAGTAGCTTGTTTAGTAAACATGTAACTTAATCCATATAAAATTTCACACGCCATAGCGCATAAGCTACCAACCATCAGTTCATTCTGTTTTCCCTTCATTACTTCTCTCCTCTTAAAATAGACTAATAACTAAATATGAAATAATAAACATTACCGAAGGATCACGTGAAGGTCATTATATTAACCTTTCAACGATCGATCAGTCCCCTCGTACGCCGTCATCATTCTAGCATACTCTACCTATTTTCTCCTCTAAAAAAAATAGAGAGGTTCCAAAGAAGGTGACACTTCTCAAGAACCCCGCTGTTAAGCTATCTATATCCCTTCTTTTTCAAGCAATAGGACCGCACTCAGCGGTTCGCTGTTACCGCATCACTTCGTCGCTTTGCTTCCAATGGCTATAGCATTCTTGTCATCAAAACGACTGATTCAACATGGGTCGTCTGCGGGAAGAGGTCAACCGGTTGGACGGATTGGATCTGGTAGCCAGCTGCTGTGTACTTGGCCAGGTCTCGGGCCAGGCTGGCTGGATTGCAGGAGACATAGACGATCCGGTCAGCGTCAAGTTCTAGGGAAGCTTCGATAAAAGCGTCGCTGAGCCCCTTGCGTGGGGGATCGACCACCAAGACGTCACAGGGAATGCCGGCCTTGACCCAGTTTGGCATCACCTCACCTGCATCCCCCGCTTGGAAGCTGGTATTCTCTAGACCGTTAGCAGCTGCATTCTCCCGGGCCATGTCAATAGCGTCTTCCACAATTTCCACCCCATAGACATGCTTGGCTTTTTGGGCCAGGCAGAGGGAGATAGACCCAATCCCGCAATAGGCGTCCATGACATACTCATGGCCCTGTAAGTCAGCTGCTTCTAGGGCAGCCTGGTAGAGTTTCTCGGCTTGGTTGGTATTGACCTGGAAGAAACTATGGCTTGAAATCGCAAAGTCCAGGCCCAGGATCTGGTCGTGGTAGCGGTCTTCACCATAGAGGATACGGTTCTCCTTGCCCATAATGACATTGGTCCGCTCTTCGTTGGAATTAAGGACCAGACTCACTAGACCGGGAACTTCTTCACGAATGGCGGCTACAATTTCTTCCTCATGGGGGAGGGCTTGGCCATTAATTATGAGAATCACCATCACTTCTCCCGTATGCTCACCTTGGCGGACGCAGAGGAAACGCAGGAGACCGCGGTGGGCCTGCTCCTGGTAGGCTGTTAGCTGGTAGCGGTTGAGGATCTCAATCACTGTCTGCAGGGTCTCATCGATCCTCTTGAGTTGGATCTGATAGTCCTTAACCGGTATAATCTCATGGGACCGGCGCTTGTAGAAGCCAGTATAGAGCTGACCCGGCTCCCCCGCTACCGGTACCTGGGCCTTGTTGCGGTAGGCCCAAGGCTCTTCCATGCCAATCGTGTCTTTAACCTCTAGATTTTGGTCCAGGCCAAATTTGTGGAGGGAGTTAATAACCTGCTGGCGCTTGAAGCTAAGTTGAGCAGGATAGGCCAGGTGTTGGAGGGGCATAGTCCCCGTCCGCAAGCCATCCTTATCGCGCAGGGGTACGCGGTCTGGTGAGCTCTGGTGACGCGCCTTAACAATGGCGAAGGCAAATTTTTTGAGGACCTTGACTACCCGGATCGCACAGGATTCACCCGGCAAGGCATCGTGAACGAAGACAGGGAAGCCATCCACTTTGGCCACCCCCAAGCCTTCATAGGTCAAGTCTTCAATCGTGACCTCATAATTCGCATTCTTTTTGACTGGTGCTTGTCGTTTTCCTTTTACCATCATCGTTTCCTTTCTTCATGGTTGTGGGATCATCTTTTTTATCATAGCATAATTTCGCCCATAACTCACAAGCTTGGCCGCTTTTTAGGGCAAAAGTTAAAAGCCTTAATTTTGCTTCTTCCGCTGCCCCTTGATACAATAAGTATAAACTCGACCAGAGACAAGAAAGGATGTTTAACATGACCTACCAAGACTTACTTCACAAGCGTCGGTCCCACCGCCAACTCAGTGCTGACCTTGACGTGTCTAATGACGCGATCAGCCAAGCCCTAAAGACTGCCCTTGACGCGAGTCCCATGGCCTTCGGTGAACAGACCCCACGTGTGGCGGTCCTCCTCGATGACGAAAGCCGGTCCTACTGGCAAGCGGTCACTGCGCTGAACCCAGACTATGCGGACCGCTATGAGCCATTAAGCCAGGCTAAGGGGACGGTCCTCTTCTTCGAAGACCGCAACCATGTCTACAGCCTGACCGATAAGTATGCCATTGACGAATCACTAGCTGACCGCTATTCCGGTGAAAACCACGCCATCGCGGCTGTCTTAAGCTGGCTCGCTCTAACCGACCTCGGACTGGACGCTAGCCTCCACCATCCCCGCCAACAAGATACCAGCAAGTGGGCCATTCCTGACCACTGGACCTTCAAAGGCGCCCTAGTCTTCGGCAAGGGCCAAGATGAGGTCTCAGAAGCTAAAGAAAGCCTCTATGATAAGAAGGGCTTCACCGTTTACCAATAAGAGCTTTCCTTCATTCACTGAATAAAAAAAGTGCCTGCACAGTCGCGGCACTTTTTCCATCTCTTCTCGATTTATAAGAAGGAGAGGTATGAAGAATATGGTTAGGTCAACTAACCTTTTGGGTATACTGATACTATAGACCTTAAATGTTAATTTTTTGTGAATTATAAGCAATTCTTTCAGTCTTTTTATGAATTTTTTGTTATTTCAAATCTTCCAACAAGCCACACCATAGAAAGGAGCCATCCAAGTGAAGATCAGCATTCGTCGTCGACTCCTCGGACAGATTCCTATCCTAGAGCTCGTCCAAGAAGACCAAAAGAACGACTGCTTACCGACAGTCATCTATTATCATGGCTGGCAGTCGCGTAAAGAGCTTAACTTGACAGCCGGCCGGCGTTTAGCTAAAGCTGGCTACCGGGCCCTCTTGCCCGATGCTGAAAACCACGGGGAGCGCTACCGCCCCTATTCCAAGATCCCTTCCATGACCTTCTGGCAGAGTATCCAGACCAATCTCTTTGAGTTTGGCTATATTGTGGACCACTTCCAGCAACTCGGCCTGGCTGACCAACGCCTGGCCGTGGCCGGTGTATCCATGGGAGGGATTAGCACCTGTGCCCTCCTCTGCCAACACCCTGAGATCCAAGCGGCGGCCTGCCTAATGGGGACACCCATGCCGGTCCACTATGCCCAACGGATTGGCCGACATGCCCGGGCGGCTGGACGTTACTTCCCTGCTGATGCGAAGACACTGCTCGGTTGGCTAGAGGCTTACGACCTCTCCCAGCAAGCCCAGGCTCTCGGCGGCCGGCCCCTCTTTATCTGGCACGGCCGGCAAGATGACCGCATTCCCTTCCAAGAAGCCGAAAGCTTCGTTCAAGCCAATCCCCAACTTTCCCTCCACTTCCAAGCTGCTGACGAAGGCCACCTGGTCCGGGTAGAAACCATCAAGACCATGGTCGACTTCTTCACCGAGTATTTTCCCATTTAATCACACCAGTGTCTGGAAGCCCCCAAAAGGCCTTCAGACTTTTTGTTTGCTACAAAAAGAAGCAGAGTCTTAGGCCCTGCTTCTTCCCTACTTGTATTAATTGTTAGATGAGGAGCTCCTCGTCAGACAGAGTCATCCAGCAAGTGGACACTTATTCCGCTACTTCAACCACTTGGCGGTCAAAGGGATCCTTGGAGAAACCTTGGGCTAAGACATGCTTGGCCCATTCTTGAGCCCCAAACAAGGAATGGTCCTTGTAATTGCCGCAGCCCTTACGTTCAACCCCTTGGACATCGTCCCAAGTGGAGTCCACAATATCTCTAAGCACCTTGGTATAGGCAATCGCAATCTCTTCGGGGGTCTTCTCTCCCCAAACGAGCAGGTAGAAGCCTGTCCGACAGCCCATGGGTGAAAGGTCAATCACTCCATCTACATAGTCGCGGATGAGACCGGCTGACATGTGTTCAATAGTATGTAAGGCTGCTGTTGGCACCGCTTCTTGGTTGGGTTGGGTCAAGCGGATATCAAATTTCGTGATGACATCCCCCTTGGCGCCTTCTTCACGGCCCGCTAGACGGACATAAGGTGCTTTGACTGCATCATGGTCGAGTTCAAAACTTTCAACTTTTGCCATTTTATTTCCTCCTTCGAAATACATCGTCGTCACTAGCATTATCCCATATTTGAAGGGCAGAAACAATATTTAGGACTTAGACAAAAAATACCAGCAGTGATCACCTTCTCCCCTTAACGGCTGAAGGGCTTTCACTACCTTTCAAGCCAGCTTCTTGGTATGATAGGCTTATACTGATAGCAGAGGAGTGACCCCAAATGGAAACTTATCAATTAGTCAATGGTCAAACAATTCCTAAAATCGGCTTTGGCACCTGGCAGCTGGAAGATGGTGAACCCGTCATCCAAGCCGTCAAGAATGCTCTCAATGCCGGCTACCGCCACATTGATACCGCCCAGACTTACGGTAATGAAGCGGGAGTAGGCCAGGCCATCCAAGCCAGTGATGTCCCCCGTGAGGAAATCTTTTTGACCACTAAAATCTGGAACGATAAGGGCACTTATGAAGATACCCTGGCTTCTTTCGAGGAATCCCTCAATAAGTTACAAACAAACTATGTGGACCTCTTACTGATCCACTGGCCCAATCCCAAGCCCTTCCGCCAAGAGCCGGGCTTCGAGGTTCGGAACCGGGAAGTTTGGCGGGCCTTAGAGACCCTCTATAAGGAAGGCAAGGCCAAGGCTATTGGTGTTTCGAACTTCCTTGAGAAACACCTCGAGCCCTTATTCCAGACGGCGGAAATCAAGCCCATGGTTAATCAAATTAAATTGGCCCCGGGACTGAGTCAGGACGAACTGGTGGCCTATTGCCGGGACCACGATATTCTAGTGGAAGCTTATAGTCCCTTAGGCAGTGGTCAGATCTTCGACAACCAAGAACTCCAAGCCATTGCCGACAAGCATGACCGCTCGCTTGCCCAGATTGCTTTGGCCTGGTCCTTGGCCCACGATTTCTTGCCCCTGCCTCGGTCTAAGACGCCTAAGCATATCCTCTCCAACTATGAGGTCTTCGATATCGACTTGACCCCAGAGGAAGTCCGCCAGATCGACCAAATCAAAGACTTGACCGAAGCTCCCGATCCAGATACCAAGGACTTCTAGGCAGCTTCATCAAAATAATTATCAAAAGCAGCGTATCCCCTGCCAAGTTGCTTGCCGGATGCGCTGCCTTCTTGTCCTCTAGGCTAATCGAAGCAGGCTGGAAAGCGAGCCCAGCCCGCATGATGTCTTCGATTATTTCATGCTATAATGGGGGCAAGTATACATTATGGAGGGATTTTATTGTCAGCTATTATACCCATGCTTATCCTACTGGCCACCCTATTTCTGGGTTATTGGGGCCAGAAGCGGCAACTTTTTACCCCAAATGCCCAGTATGATTTCTCAACCATGATTACCTATGTCTCCTCGCCTGCCCTGATCTTATCCACCATCAATAGTGCTGGCGAACTGGGAACTAAGGAAGAGGCTCTGACCTTCTTGGCCATTGCCTTTATTATTTACCTGTTTTACATGGCCTTTTCTTTTATTGTGCCTAAGTTTATTCCCGTTGATAAAGAATCTGAAGGGACCCTGCAGTTCTTGATGACCTTCCAGAACAACGGCTTCATGGGCCTGCCTGTCATCCAAGCCCTCTACGGCGCAGGGGCCATGTTCTATGCCTCGCTCATGAATGTGCCCTCCAATATCCTGGTTTATTCCTTCGGGGTCTGGGTTATGAGTCGCTACAGTCAGAAGGGCGAAGGCCAACTGAGCTTGCGCAAGATCTTCTTCTCGCCTGGCTTTGCAGCTTCCTTGATTGCCCTTGCCTTCTTTATCCTCGATTGGAAGATCCCCCAGGCAGCCGAATCCTTCCTCAGCATGGTTGGTAATATGACCACTCCCTTGGCTATGATTGTTATCGGGATGTCCATGACGGAGATCAAGTTCAGAGACTGCTTCAACGATTGGCGGATTTATCTCTTAATGCTGATTAAGATGGTCCTCCTGCCTATTATCATTTATTATCTCTTTGGATCCTTCCTCAGCCATCCAATTATCATTAGTGTCTTAGTAGTGACAGCCGCCATGCCGGGCCCCTCATCCGCCACCGCTTATGCGACGATCTTCGACGGGGATGTCACTTTGGCGACCCGCTATGTCTTTGTTTCTACGCTCTTTTCTGTGTTGATTATTCCACTGATTATTTCCCTACTTAACTTAGCTGGATAAGCCAGTAATTAAAGGAGGAATTCGATGTCAATGACTGAAGAAGAAAAGAACCACCTCTTGCTTTCCACCTGCCTCTTGGCGGGACGCATCATGATGGAGTCCGGGTCCGAATCTTACCGGGTGGAAGACACCATGCAGCGGATCGCCCAGAACACCCACCGCTTCGATACGGAGGCCTATGTCACCAATACCGCCATCTTCATGAGCCTCAACCAGCGGTCCAAGACCCAAATGACCCAGGTCCGCAAATTATCCACTAATCTCGCCAAGATTGACGAAACCAACGAACTCTCCCGGGCCTATGAAGCCGGCAAGCTAGACCTGGCTGGGCTCAAAAGCGAGCTCCAACGGGTGGATAAGGAACCCAAGAACTTTAGCTTCCCTATCCAGGTCATTGCCGCCGGTTTTGCGAGTGCGGCCTTCATGTTGCTCTTAGATAACAATAATTACCGGGACATTCTGCTGGCCTTCCTTATCGCGACTATTGGCTTCTCGGTTTCTGAATTATGCAAGGAAAAGTTCGAAGTGATCTTCCTCAGTGACTTCTTCGCTTCAACCGTTATCGGCGTCCTGGCCCTTTCCTTTAACCGTTTGGGCTGGGTCAGCCACCTGGACTCCATGATCACGGGCTGTATCATGCCCCTCCTACCTGGTCTGGCCATCACGGGCGCCCTGCGCGACCTCTTCGCCCGGCAACTGGTTTCCGGTATGGTGGAGGCCGTGAACGCCATCCTGATTGCCATTGTCCTCGGTATCGGTATTGCCCTCACCCTGCAGTGGTTGGGCTAGGAAGGAGGAAGTATGCTGATCAGTATCCTTGAGCAAGCTTTGTTAAGTTTCTTCGGCACCATCGCCTTCTCGACCATCCTGAACGTCCCCAAGCGCGCCCTCGTCTACTGTGGGCTAACAGGGACTAGCGGCTGGATGACCTATAAGTTCTTTATGTTCCTCTTCAATGAAATCATTGTGGCCAACTTCATGGCGGCTATCGTCATTGGGCTCATCTACATGCAGCTCTCCCGCCGGCTAAGGATTCCCGTGATTATCCTAAATACCCCGGCTATCCTGCCTCTGGTTCCAGGGAATGCTGCCTACCTCTTCGTCCGCTATGCCGTTGAGGGCGATTATGTAGCCAGCGTCCAGCACCTCATGACCGTCTTTAAGGTATCCGGTGCCATTGTCTTTGGCTTCATGTTCATCAGCTTGGCCGAGCAACAGATCCGCCGCCAGCGCCAAGAACGTGCCCGCCGCCTGCTCAAGAAGAAAGCCGCCAAAGCTGCCAAAGGTGAACAAGAGAAGAAACGCCTGCCCCTACCCAAGGCCCCTAAATTCAAAAGCAAAGCGAAGCCGCCGAAAAACTAAAAAATACGCTCACATCGACCGAATTTAGATCGAAGTGAGCGTATTTTTTAATGGCTAGGGCCCCAGAGAGTGAGGGCCCTCACCGCTTCCCAGTTGAGGGCTGGGGGAAGCGGATAGCCAGCCGGATATTAGGCCTTGACCCTTAACAAGTGGGGAGCCGCCCGGCAGATCAACATCACGAGAAGGCCGTCCACGATAAAGGTGGCCAGGGCACTCGACCCATTCACGAGGAAGGAATACCAGTAGATATTCATCCCATCTGGGGCATAGCTTGACCAATAAACCACCCCAGCAATGAAGTGGATAAAGTACTTCACAAAGACAGCTAGGCCCACACTCCAAGTGATGGTCGCATAGGGACTTGCTTTTTGGGCGAGCTTGCTCTGAATGGTCCGTGCGCCGAAGCCAGCCAAGCCCGTCACCGCAAAGGCGAAGACATATTCGACAAAGACTTGGAGGAAGGAGAGGACCACAATATCTCCTGAAACCAGTTTGAGGATCCCCCAGAGGAAGCCGGCCAGGATACCGAACTTAGGCCCCCTGCGGAAGGCAAAGACCATAATCGGAATCATACCGAGCTCAATCTCAAAAATATTCCCTAGGTCTAAGGGGATCAAGGCGATGATAAAGGCCAAGACAGCCATTAAAGCCGCCTCGATCATCCCTAATAATTGCTGACGTTGTGCCATTTCACATTTTCCTTTCTTTAACTAAGAAAGAAACAAAACCCGTTTGCATCACACAAACGGGCTTAAAACTTGTATTCAAGTAAGTTAAACAACTGGCCAGCTCAAAAGCTGCCATGTACACTTCCTTACGCTAGTCTTAACTAGTTCAAGTTTTAAGGGTCTACTGACGTATCTCAACCTTTTGGTTCCCCTAGTGTTCTATAGTATTATCTTAACTGCTTTATATCAAAAATGCAAGGCTAGTATTCCATGACGGTAACATCGCTGACCTCGAGCTCTAAATCGTTCAGGTTATAAGAAGGCTTGGTCGCCATCCCTTCCATTGGCACTTCATCAACAATCATAATAGCAATGTCGTTGGCCCAATTGCCTAAGAAATCACTATCAATCTCCCATTCGATAGGGGCAAAGTTCACATTGAAGTCAGAAACCTTGAGTTGTAAGTTAGCCTTCAATTCCGTGATGGTCTTCCCTGTGAGGTTGACTAAGGCAAAAGCCGTTTGGGCCGTCTTAGTCCGCCGATTAGGATAGGCTTCCAAAGCAAAAATGTTCAAGGAACCTTCCTCAAAGTAAGGCTCATACTGGTCAACAAAGTTCTGAAGCGTCGTCATCACTTCATTCACATCATTCTTAGCAAAGGGTACATCTAATTCTTGAAGTTGGGTATTCTGAGCATGGGTCAGGGCTGCACGTACTTTCTCGGCCATATTATCATCCTTCACTTACTTATTTTAATCTTATTGTATCAAAACTTGGACCGCTTTAAAATAAAAGCTCTTCACTTCCGAGAAGAAATCCTCTCTTAGCTCCTGTAGTCATCGAGGTCGACCAAAACCATGGAGACAAAGGAGCGGTCAGGATCAAAGCGAAAGCCCTCGTCGTCAGGCAAGAAGGCTTCTAAGGATAAGGTATTGATTGAAGTCGGCTCAGGTAAAGCTTGCCCACGATCTAAATAATCTACTAAATGAAGGCCCAGGCAGTCGCTCGCCATATAGAGCGCATCAGGAATATCCGCCCCTTGAGTGATCGCTCTGGGAATATCGGGAAATACAATTGAAAAGGGAATATTGCTTTCATCAGGACTATAGTAAAACAAGGCAGGATAGGCTCGTAACATATGGGCTCCCTTCTTAAACTTACAGGGTCAAATTTAATACATATAGCCGGTAAAGAGGGAAGAAGCTGGCAAAAATTTTCCACACTTTGTTAGCTGGTTAGGATCACCCCCGCGTATGCGGGAAGAAGCACCTTATCCGTTGAGCGGTAGTTGCCCAAAGAGGATCACCCCCGCGTGTGCGGGAAGAAGGTAAGAGTGGCAGTTTGAGAATCCAAACGATTGGGATCACCCCCGCGTGTGCGGGAAGAAGGCTGAAGGGTACTGCTCTACGATAGTCCGCACAGGATCACCCCCGCGTGTGCGGGAAGAAGGCTGAAGGGTACTGCTCTACGATAGTCCGCACAGGATCACCCCCGCGTGTGCGGGAAGAAGCTAGTTTTCTCATCGCTATTTCTCCTTCTTAAGGGATCACCCCCGCGTGTGCGGGAAGAAGACTAAAAGAAGTTGATAAAATCAAATTTTTTATTCGATCCCTGGACCGTTTTCATTCACTTTATCATTTCCCCTACACTTACTATAAGGCATTTCCCCACTTTTATCCAAGATAAGCCATGCCTAGTGACTGATTTCCTAGCGTCTTATTCGATCCACAATTTTCGGGAGATAAAGTTCCAGGCCATCACGAGGACAGTCGCAAGGACTTTGGCTAGGAGGTAGAAGAGGCCTAGTTTCTCAACGAAGGCCCACATAAAGACCTGGTTGAGGATGAGCCCGACAACTGACAAGGTCACAAACAAGACTAATTCCTGGATTCGCTCTTCCTTGGAAAACCGGCTCACGAAAACATAGCGCATGGAGGCCAAATAATTAAAGATCGTGGCGACCACGAAAGCAATCCCGGCTGATAGCAGGTAGTGGACATGGCCCCACTCGGTGAGGGCAGTTAACAAGGCAAAGTCGATCATCGTCGCGATGACACCGATCAAGCCAAAACGAATGATCTGTTGAATAATTTTTTGCACGTTAGATCCTCTTTTCTCAATCTTTTACAATAGAGCTATTTTAGCACAAAGGCCTGGGATTCTTATGGCTTTTAGGAAAGTTTAAAATAAAATTTGCTATACTTATTCTTATAGACTAAGTTGGAGGCCGAACGTTCATGATAATTTCTTCACTCAAAAAACATCAGACCCTTATCCTAAGTTTTCTTTTAGCCCTGCTGGTGCAAGTTGCGATTTACTACCGGCTAGACATCACCCCTTTTGGTGACCAGTCCCTGTTGGTCACGGATATGAATGGTCAGTATGTGGCTTACTTCGCCTATCTCAAGAATGCCTTGCTAGGCCAGGATAGCCTCCTCTATTCCTTCTCTAAAACTATGTCCGGGAATATGATTGGACTGACCAATTATTACCTGCTCAGTCCCTTTAACCTGGTCTTCCTCTTCTTTCCGCTTCAGGCCTTTCCTCTGGCTATTACAGTCGTCACTAGCCTGAAGCTCGCCACAGCCAGCGCCGCCATGACCTGGCTATTGACCAAGCGCAAGCTACAAGCTTGGGCGGCACTCGCCCTGGGACTGGCTTACGGCCTATCTGCCTATCTCATGGCCTACCAGCAAAATATTATGTGGCTAGAAGCTTGCATCCTCTTTCCTTTCTTAATTTTTGCCTTAGACCGCTTATTCAAGGAAGATAAATGGCAGGCTTACACCCTGGTCTTGGCCTTAGCCCTCCTCAACAATTATTATATGGGAGCTATCCTCTGCCTCTTCTCCCTCATCTACTTTATCTGCTGGTGCCTCAGCGCTTTCACCTGTCCTGGGTCTTGGCAGGCAATCAAGAGGGCTTTTAAAGCGTTCGTCCCTGCCTCCCTCCTTGCTGGCGCTATGGCCTGTCTAACACTCATCCCCAGTCTCCTCTCCCTCCAAGGGGGTAAGGCTGGCTTTGATCCAAGCCAACTGGTCGATTTTCATTCACAATTTTCTTTTTTAGATTTTTCCAGCAAGCTTGTGATTGGCGCCTTCCAAGCCGGGGATACCAAGTCCGGTTTGGCTAATATTTTTGTGCCGAGCCTCATTCTTTTAGTTAGCCTGGCGGGTCTCTTCAACCCCGCCATGAGCCGGGCAAAGAAAGTCAGAGGAGGGCTCCTCCTGCTCAGCCTCTACCTCTCGATGAAGTTTTTCAATCTCAATTTAATCTGGCATGGCTTCAATGAGCCCACCTGGTTTCCCTTCCGCTACAGCTTCCTCTTCAGTGGGCTTTTAGTCCTGATGGCAGGGGAAGAGCTAAAGGCCCGTCACTTCTCTTTGTGGTGCTATGGCCTGGCTTTCGCCCTCCTTACTGGCCTGGCATGGCGCATTGGCCAAGCCCACTATCCTTATTTGGGACGGACGGATATCCTAACGAGTCTCGCTTGTTTGGGCCTCGGCCTGGTCCTCCTCTCTGCTCGAAACTTGCTGCGCCAGCCTTCAAGCCAGCAGGTTTTCGGCCTCGGTCTGGTCCTTCTCGTCGCTTATGAGACCTTCACTAATGGCTACTACACCCTCAATAAGATGGGCTACCAACCAGCCCAGGCCTTTAGTCAATTTGTGAGTCGCTACCAGGCCCCCATCCAAGACTTGAAGGCCAAGCATCCTGGCCCCTACCGCCTGGAGAAGAACCAACACTATGCCAATAACGACCCCCTCCTCCTCAACTATCCGGGGCTTTCCCACTATAGTTCCAATGAAAGGGCTGAGGTCATCGAGGTCATGGGCAAGCTCGGCTTCCACGACAATGGGAACTGGGCCCGCTTTGCCTATGGGTCGACCTTAGCAGCCAACCAGTGGATGGGCCTGCGCTATCTCCTGAGCGACCACCCCCTCCTCGGCCTCAGCCTGGGCCAAAAGCAAGGAGACCTCTATCTCTATGAGAACCCCCTCGCCTTCCCCTTGGCTTATGAAATCACCCCAGACAGAAGCTTCCGCAACCCCAGTCAAAGCTTCGCCTTCCAGAATGAGCTCTTTGCCTATACCACTGGCCTTGAGGATTACTACCAGCCCTTAGCAGCCAATGCCTTGACGGTCCGCTTGGAAAATGTTCGCGCCAGTGAAAGCAAGGGCCAAATCCGCTACAGCCGCTTAGATCCCAAGAAGCCTGGGCGGATCCACTATCAGATCCGAAAGTCCCCCGACCAAATCGTCAATTACCAATTCCAAGCCAAGCCTGTTGGTCCAGGCCTAGAGATCTACCACGACCAGGTCTTTAGCCATATCAACCTAGGCAAGAAGAACCACACCCTCCACAGCTATGACCAGAATACGGACAGGGTGGACATCACGGTCAGCTTCCACGAAGACAAGCTGGCAGATCCCCAACCGAACTTCTACCTCTCCAGCCGGCAACAGACACAGGAAATGGCCCAGGTCGCCCAAGCCAATGCCCTAACTATTGAAGACTTCTCGCCGACCGCTATCCGAGGCCGGACCAAGGGGCAAGCCCAGGGATCCCGGCTCTTCTTCAGTCTCCCCTATGACAAGGGCTGGCATGCCTTTGTCGATGGGCGCTACACCCCCGTCCACCGTGAAGCCCAATACTTCTTGGGCCTTGACCTCGGCCCAGGCCCCCACCAGGTCCAATTGATCTTTATCCCCAGAGGGCTTATCTTAGGAGGAGCTATCAGCCTGGTCTCGATCTTTATCTTCCTAAAAAGCCTCAATAAGAAAAAAGGTCTTAAAAGCAGCAAATAATTAACCTATTTCAACCATTCATTGTATAATAGAACAAATTCACTGTACTTATGGAAGGAGATTTATTCATGGTAAATGCTCACGAGCAAGCAATTATCATTCCCTCGCTCGATCCCGACCAACGTTTATTAGACCTGGTGGCTAATATCCGCCAAGGCCACGATAGCCAGCTCTTTATTGTTGTCGTCAATGATGGGAGTGATCCGTCCTATGACACATACTTTGACCAGCTCAAAGCCTATCCCCGCCTTAAAATTTTAAAGCACGATCAAAACTACGGGAAGGGCCGGGCCCTTAAGACAGCCTTTCGTTATTTACTCGATGAACAAAAGCAAATCCAGTCAGCCGTCACCATCGATTCGGATGGCCAGCATACCTTTGAAGATATGATGGCCTGTCTGAAAAGAGCCCAAGAAGAACCTGAAGCCTTTATTTTTGGTGCGCGTCACTTTGGCGAAGATGTGCCCTTAAGAAGCAAGTTTGGCAACATTATGACCCGCAAGCTGCTCAAGTTCCTCACCGGCATGAATCTGGAAGACACCCAGACCGGTCTGCGCGTTATTCCTAGCCAGTATTTTGAGCCCTTGCTAGCAGTCGAAGGCGACCGTTTCGAATATGAGATGAACATGATCCTCTTCGCTAAGAAGCACCAGATTCCTATCATTGAGGTAGCCATTTCAACGATTTACCTGGACGACAATGCTTCGTCTCACTTTAAGGTGCTGAGAGATTCTTTTGCCATCTATTCGGTCTTTTTGAAGTATGTGGCAGCCTCCCTGGTCTCTTTTTTGATTGATCTGGCCTGCTTTGCTATCTGCTTAGCTCTAATTGGTAAGCAAGATTTCACTGCAATTACCACAGCGACCGTCATCGCCCGCTGTATCTCCGCCCTGGCAAATTATGTGATGAACCGACTGGTGGTTTTCCGTGCGAATTCGCGGCAGAGCCTGCTCAAGTACGGCCTTTTGGTAATGTTTCAAATGTTATCTTCCAGCTTACTGGTGACAGCCTTCACCCATTGGATCAGCTTCCTTCCCACCACGCTCATTAAGGTATTCGTCGACTCTTTCCTTTTTATCTTGAATTACTATATCCAGAAGCATTTTATTTTCCATACAAAGGAGCACTCAGATGGCCTTTAGTTTCTTTATCCTAGCAAGTTTTGGCGTGTGTTTAAGCCTGAAACGTTGGGCAGGTTTGGCCCTTGAGACGACGCTTATTCTAACCATTAGCCTAGAGACCTGCCTCTTATTTCTCCTGGCACTCGGCCAAGAGCTCAGTCTAGGCTTCTACCTGGTCAATGTTCTAGGCTGCCTCTTGTTATTGGTCCACTTGAGCCAATTCATCCTCAAGCCCTCATTCCATTGGCCCAAAAACCTGACCCCACAGTTTATCTTCTGGGGGCTTTTTCTTATGTATGCCATCGTCCTCATCGGGACCCACTTTACCCATTATGATAATTTCTCCCACTGGGCCCGCATCGTTAAGTTTTTGACCCTAGAAGGCCGGCTGGTCCAGGAGGGGGATTCCTTCATCAGCTTTACCTCCTATCCCCCTGGCAGCGCCCTCTATCTGAGCTATTGGATGCAGGGCCTCCCCCTCCGCGATGACCTCATGTTAATCGGACAGAACCTGATCAACTTTGCCTGTGTCTGGCCCCTGGTCGGCTTAGTCAAGGGCTCCCAGGCGAAGCAACACCTAGCAAGCGGCATGGCCCTCGTCTTTATCGGGATCCTGAACCTGCTCGATTATGGCGCAGGCAAGATCCTATACACTTCCCTCTTAGTGGACTTCCTCCTCCCCCTCCTGGCTTTGGCTGCTGTCACTTCCCTCTACCGCCACCGCCAGAACTTTGGCCAGCTGAGCTTTATTACGGCCGTGATGACCAGCTTTCTCATCCTTATCAAAAACAGCGGCATCTTCTTTGTGCTCCTTATTATCGGCTACTATGCTTATCTGGTCTGGACCAAGCACCGGTCCAGGTTTAAAGTCGGACTGCTGGCAGGCGCCTGCCCCTTGCTCACGCTCAGTCTATGGAACCAGTATGTGAGCCAGACCTTCAGCCAAGTCAGTAAGCACAGCATGAACCTGGCCTCCTATGAAAAAATCCTGGGCGAGAAGAGCCTAGCTGACATCCAGGCCATCAGCAGCCGCTTCCTCCAACATTTCTTAAAAGAAGACCTCCCAAGTAACCAAGCCCTCTATCTCTTCCTCGCCCTCTGCCTAGCTGGCTTCCTCCTTAACCACTTTGCCCAAGCAAAACGGGCAAAAGTAAGCCAGGGCCTTGCCATCATGTTAGGGATTCTTTTGGCTTATATCCTGAGTCTCTATGCCATGTACCTCTTCTCCATGCCCCTAAACGAGGCCCTGCGCCTGGCCAGCATCCACCGCTACATGGGAAGCATCCTCTGCTTCCTCTATGGCCTCCTCTGCCTCGGACTCCTGGTGGTCTGGGACCATCGCTTAGAGCCTCTGCCCAAGCGGCCGCTACAAGCTCTGACCCTCCTCTTAGCCCTCCTGACCCTCGCAAGCCACAGCTACAAGCTCAGCCAGGTCTATCACTGGGATGACCAGATAGTTGCGGAAACAGTGGCTGTGGTCGGTCAAGAGACCCACTACCATGACGGAAACTACCTCCTGGTAGATGACCGCCAGGATACCACCTATTTACAATTGATGATCTCTTATTATTTCTATTGTGATCAGACAAAGATTAAACGGCCCTATGACTATCCTGAACAAGTGACCCCCTTCATTCAAAGCGTGGAAGAAGCTGACGCAATGATCTACCTCACTAACCTGGATCAATTTGCTAAGAAATTCACGGCAATCTACGGTTTCTCACCCCAACCACAAATTTATTCCCGCCAAGAACTGATCCAAGCCCGCCAAGCGAGTTAACAAAGAAGAGAGTGTGACAAAAGTCGGTTAGCCCTGAATCACTGGAGCGAACTATGAAAGAACCTTGTCAAAGGTTCTTCCATAGTTCGTGAAGTGGATGTCAGGGCTGACTTTTGGAGCACGTTTTTAAAGAATAGTTCGTATTTTATAAAAAGGCCGGGACTTTTGTCCTAGCCGTTTTCTTTGTTAAGAATTAGCGACAAGCACGGATGCTGTCCTTAAACCAGGCTTTGAAACGGTCCCGGTCAATCCATGTCGGTACGGTGCAATTCACCGGTCGGTCCGTCTTATGGTCCAAGTCAACCACTGTTTGCCCATAAGTCAGAGGACTGGCCAATTCCACTTCTACATTGCAATCCACGGTCTCAAACATATCCGGGCAGACCAGGTAAGCCACTGCCGTAGGATCATACATGGCTAATTCCCCATCCCGCTCCTGTGACCGGTAGGCTTTTAACATGCCATAGACCATGCGCCCGGTTTCATTGACTTGGGCGAGTTCCTCGGCTTCCGCCACCCCAATCGTTGCGATATAGCCGATATCTAAGCCGACCATGGTCTTTTTAATCGGCGCATTGAAGACAATCTGGGCGGCTTCTGGGTCTGTCCCTATGTTGAATTCATCCATGACATGCTTGTTTCCCCGGGTGAAAGACCCGCCCATGATAATTAATTCAGCAATCTTATCGCGCACTTCAGGGAACATGGTCAAGAGCAGAGCGATATTCGTCTGCGGGCCCACAGCTACTATCGTCATAGGCTCCTCAGCTGCCAACAGGGTATCGCGCATGGCAAGAACCGCATGTTCCTCTAGCAGATCATCCAAGCTCACCTCAGGAAAGTCGTAACCGTCCATCCCGGACTCCCCGTGGACTTCCGAGGCGTCAGTGAAAGCTGTCAATAGGGGGCCCTTGTTGCCAGCTGCTACTGGAATCTGCCGGTCAAAGAAGTGAAGCAGCTTCAGGGCATTGCGGGCTGTCTTCTCCCAAGCCACATTCCCACCAACTGTCGTAATCAGGTCCACTTGAACAGCTTCGGCATTGAGCAGAATGGATAAAGCAATGGCATCATCAATCCCAGGGTCCGTATCAAAAATCACATGTTTAACCATAATAAACCTCCTCTTAACTAATGGTCAGCCCTATTATACCCCATACAGGAAGCGTTTTCATCGATTAGAGCAAAAAAAGCAGCCAAACTTAGGCTGAAGTTTAGCTGCTCCTTACTTACTGATTTCTAAAACATACCTGTCCGTCCTTGGCCCAGGTTGACATAAATATTCTTAGCCTGGGTATAGGCATTGAGGATCATCTTGTGGGTTTCGCGGCCAATCCCTGAATCCTTGTAGCCACCGAATGGCGCGCCGGCTTCGAAGGAGTTGTAAGTGTTCACCCAAACACGGCCGGTCCGAACACCGCGGGCCACCTTGAAGGCCGTATTGAGGTTAGTGGTGAAGACCCCACCGCCTAGGCCATAGTCCGAATCATTGGCGATTTGGATAGCTTCATCGACATCCTTAAATTTAATCACTGTCGCAACAGGCCCAAAGATCTCTTCTTGGGCTACCCGCATGTCATTCTTAGCTAGTAAAAGGGTAGGTTCATAATAGTAGCCCTTGTCTAAGTCACCTGTTGTCAAGGCTTGACCACCTGTTAAGAGCTCAGCCCCTTCATCTAAGCCGATTTGGACATATTCATCCACCTTCTTATGTTGGGAAGGATTGGCTTGGGCGCCCAATTGGGTCTCTTTCTCCCATGGTAAGCCAACTTTAACTTGTTTGAATTCTTCAATCAAGCGTTCAATGAATTCATCATAGATGCTCTCTTGGACTAGGATCCGTGAGCCTGCAGAGCAGACTTCCCCTTGGTTGAAGAGGATCCCTAATTGAGCCCCTTCTAAGGCTTGTTCCATATCCATGTCTTCAAAGAAGATATTGGCAGACTTGCCGCCAAGTTCGAGGGTTGCAGGGATCAAGTTTTCAGCTGCAGCAATGCCAATATCCCGGCCCACAGCAGTTGATCCTGTAAAGGCTAATTTATCTAAGCCCTTGTGGTGTTTGAGATAGTCCCCAGCCTTAGAGCCGCGGCCAGTGATGACATTCAAGACACCCTTAGGCAAGATCGGATTGACCAATTTAGCTAATTCTAATAAGCTGAGTGAGGTATCCGAAGCTGGTTTAATGACAACCACGCAGCCAGCTGCAAGAGCAGGAGCCAATTTCCAAGCGGCCATCAGGAAGGGGAAGTTCCAAGGAATAATCTGGCCTACCACACCAATCGGTTCGCGAATAATCATCGACATCGTGTCTTTGGTCAGGAATTTCACTTGGTCTTCCTCGCTGCGGATCACTGAAGCAAAGTAGCGGAAGTGGTCTGCAGCTAGTGGAATATCTGCAGCGGAAGTTTCACGGATAGGTTTCCCATTATCCAGAGTCTCGATCAAAGCTAAACGGTCTGCATTATCATCAATTAAATCAGCAATTTGATTCAAGATAGCTGCCCGTTCCTTAACATCGGTTTGGGACCAGGTCTTAAAGGCTTCTTGGGCGGCTTCGACAGCCCGGTCCACGTCTTCATTGACCGCATCTGTAATCGTAGCCAAATGTTCCCCATTCGCTGGACTGATGACATCGATTCGGTCAGAACCTGCCCCCTTTGTCCATTCGCCATTAATGAGTAAGCTATAATCTTTTTCTAAGTTTAAATCCTTAATCTCCATAAACTACCTCCATCTTCAAAATAAAAGCACGAGTTAATCTAAGTATAAAATAAGAGCGCTTTCTTTTCAATCTTTATGCTTCAACTTGGAATAGCTCTTAAATTTTTACCCAGCTAGGATTGACAAATGATAAAACAGCCCCTATAATATTAAAAAATAGTTACATTCTAATTATTTTATCATTTTAGGGAGAGTAGTTCTTTTCAAAGGTCCAAGCGAGCAGGAGTTGGTGGAAGTCCTGCCCTTTAGCAGAATGAACGCGCCTGAAATTACTGGCTCATAAGATAAAGAGCCCGCCCTAGAGCGTTATCTATTTAAGTTGGTTAGGCCGAGAACCTGACCAAGTAGAGTGGTACCGTGGATTAGCTCCGCCTCTTTTTAGAGGCGGTTTTTTTATTATACGAGGAGGAAGAAAGAATGAAGGATACCTATTATTGGCTCAAGTGGAGCCTGAAAGTCTGTCTGGCACTAGTCCTCTTAATGGGCCCCGTTTTTGCCCAAGAAGTAAGCCCTGTGCAAGCCAGCGAGAGCCAATCCAGCACAGTTGCGGACGATGCCTTACTCCAAGAGATCAAGGAACGTGGGGTCATCCGGATGGGTGTCAACCCCCACTACCCGCCTTTTGAATTCTTGACCCGGGAGAATGGACAGAATAAGACGGTTGGTGTCGATGTCTCCCTGGGTGAGAAGATTGCTGAAGATCTCGGCGTTAAACTCGAAGTCGTCAACATGGAATTCACCAGTCTGATGTCGTCATTGGAAGCGGGTAATATTGATATGATTATCTCAGGGATGACCTATACCGAAGAACGGGATAAGTCCGTGGACTTCTCTGAGCCCTATGAGAATGACCGCCAAGCGATTATGTTCCGTAAAGAAGACGAAGGCAAGATCAAGAATAAGGATAGCTTCACCGACCAAATGACAATCGGGGTCCAACAAGCCACCTATCAAGAAGACCTGGCCAAGGAATTCATGCCCCAAGCCAAGCTATTGACTATGCAGCGGGTCCCTGACCTGCTCGGTGCCCTGACCACCAAGCAAATTGACGGGATCTTAGTGGATGAATTAGTTGCCTATAGCCATGCCAATGCCCAATCCGATATTGCTTATGTCGATGCCGGCTTGCCCAGTGGAGACAAAGATGGCAAGGCCGTCGTCATCCCCGAGCGCCAACCCAGCCTTCAAAAGGCCATCAACCAAACAGTAGCAGAAGTTAAAGACCAACACTTAGTCGAAAAATGGGCCGATGACCTGGCCCCCCTCCTGATTGAAGGGGAATCCATCAACTGGCTATCTTACTGGCCCTTCTACTGGGATGGAATCAAGCTCACCTTCGTGATCTCCGCTGTTGCGATTATCTGTGGCCTCATCCTGGGCGCTATCCTGGCCCTCATGCGGCTTTCAAATATTGCCATACTTAGTTCCCTAGCAACCGCCTATGTCGAATTCCTCCGGGGCACCCCGCTGATGATCCAAGTCCTCTTTATCTTCTTAGGTATCGGCGGGCTCCTAGGAATCGGACCTCTGGCAGCTGGCCTAATCGCTGTCTCCCTCAATTCCGGCGCCTATATCTGCGAAATTATCCGGGGCGGCCTCCAGTCCGTTCCCAAGGGGCAAATGGAAGCCGCACGTTCCCTCGGTCTGAGCTACGGTACAACCATGAAGAAAGTGATCTTCCCCCAATCCTTGCGGGCAATTTGGCCTTCACTAGGCAATGAATTCATCACCTTGATCAAAGAGTCCTCGATTGTCTCAACTATTGGGGTCGCTGAGCTGACCTTCCAAACCCGGGCAGTCACCAGCCAAACCTACCAAGGGATCATCCCCCTCTTAATCTCCATGGTGATCTACTTCATCCTGACCTTTGCCCTGAGCAATCTGCTCAATTACTATGAAAAGAAAATGCAGGCTAAATATTAAGCTCTGCTAGTCAAAAAGCGTCTCCCAGCCTAATCCGGAGACGCTTTTTATCATCTTAAATTTTCAAATTAACGGGTGCTGGCAAAGTGGAACGGCTAGCTAAAGCTAGTCTTGCTTACACCCTTAGTTGGGTTCGACTTGGCAGACTCGGAGTGATTTCACAAGTCTGAAACGAGCGAATGCTTCGCTCTTATTCTGACTTGCTCCAATCATCCGAGTCTAATCGCCAAGTCTCACACCCTTATAGTCGGGTTCGAGGATGCAGAAAGGGCTCCTCTTCGTAAAATCCCATCGAAGTCCTTCAGCCTTCTCTGGTCTTTTACTCCAGAGGTCCCTTTCTCCCGCATCCTCTCACACCCTTACTACACTTGTTGGCGTTGGAGGTTTTGGCGGATTTGTGAGTTCATGAAGAGTAGGGTGGCATCGTATTCAATGCCTGCTACCATTTCATTGAAGCGTTCAAAGCCTTCTGTTTGGTATTCGACCAGTGGGTTATTTTGGGCATAAGCGCGTAGACCTACCCCTTGGCGCAATTGGTCCATGGCGTCAATGTGGTCGGTCCAGCGGCTATCGACGGCACGCAGGATAACCACCTTTTCGAATTCCAATATCAAGTCTGGATTTGAGATATCATTCAGTTTTCCTTGGAAGCGGTCTCGGGCCCGGTCCTTGAGCTCTTCTTTCATCTCATCAGGGTCCAATTCTTCTAGGTCACGTTGGGACATATCATTCTCAGTGAGAAGAACGGTATGGACAAAGTCAGTCAATGCTTCATAATTCCAATCGGATTCATCACCAGCGGTGTATTGGTCAACCACCCGGTCAATGGTCCGGTCGATCATTTGCCACATAATCTCATCGAGGGAATCTTCTTCCTCAATGATTTGTTGGCGTTGGTCGTAGATAATTTCCCGTTGTTCCCGCATGACCTCATCGTATTCCAAGACATTCTTCCGTGTATCGTAGTTGTTCCCTTCCACACGTTTTTGGGCTGATTCCACTTGTTTAGAGATCATCCGGCTTTCGATGGCGACATCATCCTCGCCGTCGCCGTCAATATTTAGACTTTCCCAAACAGCCTTCACCCGGTCGGAACCAAAGCGACGCATCAGGTCATCTTCTAAGGATAGGTAGAAGCGAGAATAGCCAGGGTCCCCTTGCCGGCCTGACCGACCCCGTAACTGGTCATCGATCCGGCGAGATTCGTGGCGTTCGGTCCCGATAACAGCCAAGCCACCAGCCTCTTTCACACCAGGCCCTAACTTAATGTCAGTCCCCCGGCCGGCCATGTTGGTTGCGATAGTTACCGCGCCTTTTTGCCCCGCTTGGGCGACGATTTCAGCTTCCTTAGCGTGGTTCTTGGCATTCAAGATATTGTGCGGAACACCCCGCTTAGTCAGCAAGTTAGATAAGAGTTCCGATGTCTCTACAGCCACCGTCCCGACAAGGACAGGTTGCCCATCTTGGTAGCGTTCCTGGATTTCATCCGCAACCGCCTCGAATTTAGATTCCAAGTTTGGATAAATAATGTCTGGCGCATCGATCCGTTGCACTGGTCGGTTGGTTGGGATTTGGACCACATTCATGTTGTAAATTTCACGGAATTCTTCTTCTTCCGTCTTGGCAGTCCCGGTCATTCCCGCTAATTTATCATACATACGGAAGTAGTTCTGGAAGGTGATGGTTGCCATTGTCTTCGATTCATTTTGAATTTCGACATTTTCCTTGGCTTCGATCGCTTGGTGGAGGCCATCAGAATAGCGGCGTCCATCCATAATCCGGCCAGTGAAGCCGTCAACAATCTTCACTTCACCCTCTTGGACCACATAGTCAATATCCAGGAGCATGATATAGTTAGCGCGTAAGGCGGTATCGATATGGTGGATCAAGCGACCATTCTCCACATCATAGAGGTTATCCAGGTGGAAGACTTCTTCTGCCTTCTCAATCCCTTCCTCCGTTAGGCTGATGGTTTTAGAACTCACATCAATCACATAGTCTTCATCTTCTTGTAAGCTCTTAACAAAATAATCGGCCCGTTGATAGAGTGCTGTGGACTGCTCAGCCTGACCTGAAATAATCAGAGGGGTCCGGGCTTCATCAATCAAGATGGAATCCACTTCATCGACAACGGCATAGTGGAGCGGACGTTGCACCATTTGACTCTTGTAGACCACCATATTATCCCGGAGGTAGTCGAAGCCCAGCTCATTATTGGTCGAATAAGTGATATCACAGTTGTAGGCCTCACGCTTCTGGTCAGAAGACATATCATTAGTGTTCAAACCAACTGTCAGACCTAGGAATTCATAGAGTTCACCCATCTCAACCGAGTCCCGGCGTGCCAAATAGTCATTGACTGTAACCACATGGACCCCCTTGCCGGATAGGGCGTTCAAATACACCGGCATGGTCTCCGTCAGGGTCTTCCCTTCCCCTGTCTTCATTTCGGCGATATTCCCGTAATGCAAGGCCAGGCCACCCATGATCTGTACATGGAAAGGATACAAGCCTAGAACCCGACGTGCCCCTTCGCGAACGGTCGCAAAGGCTTCAACCAACACATCTTCCTCGGTTTCACCATTCTGCAAACGTTCCTTGAAGGATTCCGTCTTGGCCCGTAATTGGTCATCTGAATACTCAGCGAACTTATCCCCTAAGGCCTCTACTTTCTTCGCTTGTTTATTGAAGCGACGTAATTCTTTTCGGTCATTTTCAAATATTTGTTTCAAAAGGCTAGCCATTCTATTCTCCTTATCTGGTCAATTGCGGCTATCACGTGTTAACCCAATTGATTATCTTCATATATCTCATAATTTTAGCATGCTTTATTCTAAAATTGAACCTTCTACCCTATTCTAAGAGGCAAAGGCACACTTATTTCTATTTTAACACAGTTAGCCACTTAAATGGAAGATAGTGGAAAATGGGCAGGTAAAATAGGAAAAAATTAAACAGTGACCCCTCTTTAAAGAGTCACTGCTTGATAGAAAGATGAAAATTAGCAATTAATAACAAGCTCACGCTTGCTTCCCTGCTGACAAATGTTTCCGCTTGGCTTGCTCAAGATCTCCTTAGCTATGATTAGCCAGCCTTCTAGAAGGTCTTTAGCCATATACAAGGCCTCCTCCATATCCTCCCCACAAGTGTAGGCCCCATCTAGGTCGGGAAAGTCAACCGCCCATATGCCGTCTGAAGGGGCAAAAATAGCATAGTAGCTAAACATCTTTCGACTTCCTTTCTTTTATTTAGTAGGATTGCCCCCTGCATATGCGAGAAGAAACATTATTTAGGTTATTTAGATTCATCTCGTTTTTCTTTCCAAGAGTCATAAGCAGTACTTCCAACAGTGAAGATAACTACCCCGACAAATAGAATTAACAAAACTAACGTGAGTGCTGACATATTAATTGTACCCCCTATAAGATCCTCCCACGTATGTGGAAAGAAGAATTCCAGCCTCTTTAGAAATTCGATACTCACTTTCAGTTGTAATAAGTTGATAAAGTTGTTCTTTTGATAAAACTTCCATAGTTGTCCCCTCCTACAAAAATAAATTAATGATATTTAATATAAGCATGATGATTAACAAAATGATTGTCAGGTTGTCTTTATTATTTTTATTCATTTGCTTTTCTTCGCCCTTTTTCATATAATAAAGGGGAAGGAAGATAAACTTTCCCAATTATTCTAGTTAGTCAGTGATTGGACTATTTGAATTATTAGAGAAATGATATTGAGTATTGTGAGTACGTCTTTTATCATTTCTCTTTTTTCGTGTTCTCGTATTGCTGAATGATATTCTTTTCTTGGAGTCTTCCCCGCTTGCGTGGGAAGAAGCTTGAACTTGTATCTGATCTTGTGCGCCTTGTGAGATCACCCGCGTATGCGGGAAGAAACCTGACGTCATATTTTCAACTTTACATTCTCTATTGGCAAGACGATTGATCAGAGCGGAGTAGCACCGATATTCTTCCCAATGCTAAATCCCATATTAGAGACGATAATGAATGGCAGGACTAAGATAAAGTTATTTTCTTCCATATTTCTTTTCATCTCTAATTGTTGAGTAAACGGTTAATCCTAAACCGACAACAGTAGCTAAAACCAATAATGCGAGTAAGACAATTGTAACTGCTGACATAATTTGAACCTCCTATGAATGTGCTATAATAGAAGTACCGAGGGGAGCTGTTACCTCCCCTGGTACAGAAGAAGCTTTAATCGTTGGATTGGGCTTCTTTTTCTTTTTGGTCGTTATCTAAGATCCCCCACGTATGCGAGAAGAAGGACAGGATCTTCGTAATCTTGAAAAATGCTTGAGGATCACCCCCGCGTATGCGGGAAAAAGATCATGGGGCAACTTGGAAAGCTCAACAAACCAGGATCACTCCCGCGTATGCGGGAAGAAGGCTGATGAGCTTTCGCTTGCTAAAGCGGATGTAGGATCACCCCCGCGTATGCGGGAAGAAGTACATGGCGGCCCAACCTTTTTTCACTTTCATGGGATCACCCCCGCGTATGCGGGAAGAAGGTACTCCTCAATCTCTCCGGCCATAGCTGACGAGGATCACCCCCGCGTATGCGGGAAGAAGTGCTTGACGTAGTCATTCAAGTCGCCGAAGCCGGGATCACCCCCGCGTATGCGGGAAGAAGCTATTTATTTGTCTTCTGATTTAGATACAACTGGGATCACCCCCGCGTATGCGGGAAGAAGAATAATATTTTATCCATTCAGTGCCGCCTGCAAGGATCACCCCCGCGTATGCGGGAAGAAGCACACAATAGATGTGCGTCTTTTGCATATCCTAGGATCACCCCCGCGTATGCGGGAAGAAGACGATAGCCTTCTCCGTACAGGTCATATATTGAGGATCACCCCCGCGTATGCGGGAAGAAGCTAGTGACTAAAGTATTAGTCGCACACTTAGAAGGATCACCCCCGCGTATGCGGGAAGAAGTTTCGTGTATTTTTTTATTGAAACACTTAATAAGGATCACCCCCGCGTATGCGGGAAGAAGATCTATGACAGAAATGCAAAAACACGTCTTAGGGGATCACCCCCGCGTATGCGGGAAGAAGAAGAAGTACGAAAAAGGTAAAGGGCAGCTCAGGGGATCACCCCCGCGTATGCGGGAAGAAGTTCTTTGGATAAGCTGATTCGACCATGCTCCCAGGATCACCCCCGCGTATGCGGGAAGAAGCTCGCACGATAAACATTTCCTTGTGGTCAATAAGGATCACCCCCGCGTATGCGGGAAGAAGCTGAGCGCTTCCACTGGCCATCACGAAACTCCAGGATCACCCCCGCGTATGCGGGAAGAAGACCAAGCTTGAAAAGCTTGTCGGCAAGTCCAAAGGATCACCCCCGCGTATGCGGGAAGAAGACTAAAAAAAGCTGATTAAATCAAGCTTCTTATTCGATCCCTCGGCCGTTTTCATTCACTTTGAAATAATTTGCTTGCTACAATCACTATAAATGATTCTTATCATTTTATCTAGGAAAAACCCTCAAAAAAACTCCTCAGTGCTTGCGACTCAGGAGCTTCGATTAATTTATTATTTATCATCAAAGATACTACCAGGTAGGACTTCGACGAGTTGGGTGTTATCTTGTGATTTGACGACTTGCATGAGGGATTGGTAGTCGAAGGGCACTTGTCGCTCAGGGTTTTGAACTTCAGCTAGGACACAAATGCCCACACAGGTCGCATTGAATTCTCTGGTCATGCTCAACATGCCTGTGATTGTCCCGCCACCATTCAAGAAATCATCAATAATTAAGACTTTCTCTCCTTCGCCTAAGCTGTTCTTAGTGAGTTCCATTTTCTCAACCCGGCTCTGACCTTGGCTGGCATAGTTGATTGAGACTGTGGCGCCTTCTGTCACTTTGGAATCCCGGCGCACCATCACGAAGGGAATATTTAAGTACATGGAGACAGCCTGGGCGAGTGGTACCCCCTTGGTCGCAATCGTCATGATAGCTGTCGCCCCGGCCTCCCGGTAGCGGCTGGCAATAATCTGCCCGATCAGCCGCAAGTGGTCAGGGTCTCCCAGGATGTCGGTTAGATAGAAGTAACCCCCCGGTAAGATACGGTCATTATCGGTTAATTCTTGGCAGAGGGCCTGGACTTGTTCCAAGGCCTGGTCAGGGGCGATGCTCGGACGGAAGATCACCCCTCCGCTCGCACCAGCAAGGGTCTCAATATGTCCGATATTAGAATTAGGGAATTCTTTCTTCAAAATGCTGACATCTTCTGAAATAGAAGAACGTGCGGCTTGGAAACGGTCAACAAAATAAGAGAAAGACACTAAAGTATGTGGGTGGGCAAGTAAGTAATGGGTCATCGCAATCAAGCGATGGCTTCGATTGAGTTTCATATCAACCCTCCTTTCCGGTCAAGTGAGCAGCTCGCTTTGGACTTCTTATTTTACCATAAACACGATCAGATTCGTTAAGATTTCAGAAAATATTTTTCCTGGAGCTTGTTGATGCCAACCCCTATTGCCTTAAAGATTTGCCCTAAAGAAGCAGCCAGGAGGGGCACAAGGAGGATGACATAGGGATAGACATACTGGCTCTTGCCTTCCCAGAAGGTATGGAAGAGCACCCCACCAATAAAGAATATAAGGACCACACTGGCCTGGGGATACCTGCGCAGGAAGAAGAGGACAAAGATTAGACTCCCCCCATAAATTAAGAAGAGCATGCCCTTCATATAGTGGAAGGAAGCAAAATATAGCTTGCCAAAGCGGTAAAGGGACAACATAGGACCCTTGGCTGTCGGCACTTGGTCATCTTTAATCTGCGGTCCTGACCAAATCCCCTGGAAAGTCGGTTCTGCCCAGATACTGATCCATTTGTAAGTAAAGAAAGTCTTCGCATAGTCGGGATGATTCTTAAAGTAGTCAAGATTAGCTTGGATCCTCTGCCGGCCAATCGCCTTGGTCTTCTCTTGGTTAAAACCTGTACGCTTGAATGGCTTGAGAGCATTATCATCATACCAACCCGGGGCTTTTTCCGTGTTCAAGGGATCGGTCCCCATAGCGAGCCATAATTCCGTTGGTGAGCCTGATCCCAAGTCGAAGCCGTGGACCTGGCGATAGTAAGTTGGAATCGCTTCTTGACCGACTGGGATACTCAGGGCTAAGACAGCGACTGCCAAGAGATAGCGCCAGTTTCTTTTCTTAAAGAAGAGAACGGTTTGGCCGAGGATGATAGCAATCACCCAAATTAAATAATTTAATCGTAAGATCAAGGCCAAGGCCGTGAAAATAAAGGTCAAAATTAAATAAAGCGGCTGTTTTTTCTCATAGTACTGGATAAGGGCCCAGTAGCCTGCCAATAAGCAGAAGAGACCAGGGATTTCGCCATAAGCAAAGCGGATAAAGAAAAGCTGGGGCAGAAACATAAAAGATAAGACCAAAGTCATCAGAACCATCCCTTGGTCCTGCTTAAAATAATAGGCGCTGATCCGGTAGATGCAGTAATTAATGCCCAGAACCTGGAATAAATTAGCCGCAAAGAGAAAAGTGACCTGGTTAGAGTAAGCCCCCAGAATTCGCTCATAAAGGGCTAGGCCCATCTGATAAGGGTAGGTATACATGTATGACCCGAGCATGGTGTAGGCATAGTTCTGGTCAGCCATCATTAAGCTCGCATCATAGACCGCTCGAGTATCTGCCCGCAGGTAGAGAGGGCCATTCAAGATTAAGTAAAAACCTAGGATTAAATAAATAATTGCGAGAAATTTAAAGACCTGTTCCGCCCGCAAGCGCTCTCTCAGTAGGTAAACAATTACGAGGATCACTAGGACTAGACCAATATAAGGCCAATAGAGCGGGCTAGCTGGATAGAAACGAACAATTTCACGATTGTACTCCTCTACCTGGGCACTGTATTGGCTATTCAAGAAGAAAATACCCAGCAATAAAAGACCGGCAATGAGCTGGAGACCTGACAGCGATAGTTGATAAATCATCTGACTCAATTTTTTCACAAAAGAACCACCCTTAGTTTCGTATTTCGCTAAGCAGCATAGACCTATTATAGCTAGTTTTCCCAGACCAAGCCTCCTTTTTTCTTTAAAAAACTTTAAAGTTAGAATTTTTACCAGATCCTTACAAAAAACTTGCATCTTCAAACAAAGTGCGTTATAAAAGAAGCAGATTATATCAGTAAAGGAGCTTTTCAAAAAATGAAAATTGCAATTGGTGCTGACCATGGCGGCGTAGAGCTCAAAGCTTTAATCACCGACCACTTAGAAGAACGCGGGATTGAAGTGGTGAATTACGGAACAGACAGTAGTGAATCTGTCGACTATCCTGACTTCGCCCATGCGGTCACCCATGCCGTCCAAGAAGAACGTGTAGACTATGGAATTCTGATCTGCGGTACCGGTATCGGGATGTCCATTACCGCTAACAAGGAAAAAGGTATCCGCGCTGCCCTCTGCGGCGATGTCTTCTCTGCCCAAGCTACCAAGGCTCATAACAATGCCAATGTGCTCTGCCTGGGTGCCCGCGTGGTTGGCCCTGGTCTCGCTCTCATGATCGTTGACGCTTGGTTAGATGCTAACTACGAAGGTGGCCGCCACCAAAAACGTCTCGACAAAATTGCAGCTATCGAAAATGCTCAAGATAACTAGATAGGGCAGATTGCCCAAACAAAACACCCACTGCTTGCAAGTAGCCAGTGGGTGTTTTCGTCTCTAATGGGGGTTAAGCACAGCGCTGACGCCATAATGGTCAGAAACAATGGGGCCCCTGACCCCATCGAATTGGCTCTGGTAGCTAGCCACCTCGAAATCATCCGTCATTAAGATCAGGTCAATACGTTGGGATTGGTCCGTCTCCGACCAACCGGCAATACCTGGCCCCATGCTGTAGTCCCCTTGGCAGACAGGGGCCAGATGGTAGGCATCTTGGAGGCCAGAAGCCCTAGCTAAGCTATAAGATTCCCCCTCAATATGGCTGGGAGCATTGAAGTCTCCCATGAGTAGGCTAGGACGGTCAAAGTCTTGGCAAACCGACCGGATGCGAGACCATTCATATTGGAAGCCTTCGTCAGCCTGGTCCGACCACCAAGACAGGTGGAGAGAAGCGGCTTGCAGGTTAATCTCTGGGAAGTCCGCCAAAATCATCGCCCGGGTCCGATAATCCTCAGGGGCATCTTTGGCTGAGAGCAGGCAACGTTGTGGGCTGAAAGGACGCTTAGACAGGAGGGCCACCCCCTCTTCATAGCGATCATAGCCAATATGGTTGAAGGCCCAGGCCCAAAAATAAGTCAAGCCCCGTTCCTCTAAGCCTTTCACAAGAAGGTAAGCAAAATTATCTGCTCGAATCGGGTACTGGTCTGAGCATGGGAAGAAGGTATCCCCCACTTGGTCCAGCAAGGGGCCCTCGCGCAACTGATTTACCTCCTGTAAGGCGACCAGGTCATAGCCAATCTCGGCAATATGGTCAATAATTTGTTCAATCTTAGCTTCTTGTTGGTCTTCTATCCAGGAATGGCAGTTAAGGCTGAGTAATTTCAAAACGATTTCCTCCTAACAAGAGCAGAAGGACTGGCTAAGCCAATCCTTAAGCATCCTATTCTTTGTCAATGGCATCCAGGTGGACATTGCGGTCAAGGGCATCTTGAACATCATTTTTGAGGTTATCAGCTTTTGGTCCATAAACCGCTTGAACCCCCTGTTCCTTGATAATCAGGCCCATTGCCCCGGCATCTTTCCATTGTTTTTCACTCCCTACTAAGTCTGTATCCTTAACCGAGACTCTCAACCGGGTCATGCAGGCATCCACATTATCAATATTATCCGATCCCCCTAGGAGGCGAATAACTTGGTCGATTTGTGCATCACCAGATCCCTTAGCGTCAGTAGTTGGTTCTTGCTCACTCGCTTTGTCCTCTTGGTTAGCATTTTCGTAGTTACCCATACGGCCTGGCGTTGCATAGCCGAAGCGCTTGATCATGAAGCTCGCGATAAAGTAAGTCAAAACGCCAAAGACCAAACAGCAGATGATGAAATTAACCAAGTCTCCTAAGAGACCCGCATTAATAATCAGCGGCGTCCGGGTGAGCAACTCAATGACCCCAAAAGAATGCACCCGCAGATTGATCAAGTCTGCCATAGCGAAGGCAGCCCCTTGGATCAGGGCATAAACAATATAGAGGGGCATCGCAGCAAACATGAACATGTATTCCAAGGGTTCAGTCACTCCAGTGAGGAAGACCGCAATAGCTGCTGATAGGAACATGGACTTATACTTGTCTCGTTTATCCTTATCCACATTGCGGTACATAGCAAAGGTGAGCCCCATCAAGATCCCCATCGATCCAATCATTTGGCCGACCTTGAAGCGAGCAGGCACAAAGTTTTCGAGGAGGTAGTGAATCTGAGACGTGTCCCCTGCCCGACGCAAGTTCATCAGGTCAGAGGCCCAGGCTAACCAGAGCGGGTCTTGGCCAAGAACTTCCTGTCCAGCTTGAGCACCAGTTAAGATCTCATAAGTCCCACCTAGTTGGGTATAGTTAATCGGAATGGTCAACATGTGGTGGAGACCAAATGGCAAGAGCAGACGTTCCAAGGTCCCAAAGAGGAAGGGAGCAAGGACTGGTGCCGTGTCTTGAGAATTGGCAATCCACTGACCAAATGAGTTAATCCCCGTTTGGATAACTGGCCAAATGAAGGCAAGGATAATCGAAACGATGGCTGACCAGAGAATCACCACAAAGGGAACAAAACGCTTCCCATTGAAGAAGGACAAGGCATCTGGTAACTTGCGGTAATTGTAGTACTTATTATAGGCATTAGCACCAAGGAAACCTGCGATAATGCCGACGAATACCCCTAAGTTAAGGGCAGGGGCGCCGAGGACATTAACAAAATAGCCATTCACCGGAATCTCTTGTCCAAATAAAGTGTGGGTGACTGCCTGGCTATTCGGATCCACCAGCATATCTGTCGTCACCCCAAAGATGGAACCCGTAATACGGTTGATCAGGATAAAAGCAGTGACGGCTGCAAAGGCTCCACCTGCCCGTTCCTTAGCCCAGGACCCACCAATCGCTACAGCGAACAAAAGGTGGAGGTTGGAAATAATCGCCCAACCAATATTCTCGACCACTCCACTCGTCGTCACCAACCAGGCCCAATCCGGATTGATTAAGGGCAATGCCTTACCCAAACTAATCATCAAGCCAGCAGCAGGCATCACGGCAATAACGACCATCAGCGCCTTACCAAATTGTTGCCAAAAATCAAAAGAGAAAATTCTCTTGATACGATTCATCATCATCCAACTCCTTATTTAAAATTTTTGCCAAGTAACGAAATCGTTTTCATTGTTCGACCAAAGTATAACACTCCCCTAAATTTTTGTAAAGTTCTTTTTAAAGCGATTACATAATAAGGGTGCGAGCAAAGGCGGTTAGAAGCTTACCACTGGAGCACGAACGAAAAAGGGCAAGCTCTGCTTGCACGTTCCCAACTTGCGAAAGCACTTCAAAGCTGCTCTTGCGAACCCGACTAAGGGTGCGAGAGGATGCGGGAGAAAGGGACCTCTGGAGCTAAAGGACAGAGAAGGCTGTAGGCCTTCGACGGACTTTTGCGAAGAGGAGCCCTTTCTGCATCCTCGAACCCGACTAAAGGGTGTGAGCAAGAGCGGTTAGACTTCCTTTGGCTAGGACAAGTCAGCAGCGCAATCTAACATGCATTTAAAGGCTCCGAGTGTGGGTTAACAGAGCAAAACTCCTCTATCAGCTGTAAGGCTTACCTCCTATTTTATTGCTTAGTCACAAAATCACTGGTCACGCATTGGTAGATATAGCGCTGAGACCTGGTCGCTTCAGACTGGGATAAGACTTCTAGGAGCACCTGCATGGCCTGGTAACCCAGTTCTTGACTGTGGAGGTCAAAGTAAGGGTAACCTTCGATTTGACCGAGTTCAGCATCACTATAAGCTTTGAAAGTTACCAGCCAGGAAGGGTCTCCCCCGGCTTGGCGTATCGCCTGGTAGGCGCCTTCCGCCAATAACTGGTCCGCAAAGACAAAGCCATCAAAGTCTTGTTTGAGCAAGTCCTCCTGGGCCAGCACATAACCTGCTGCTTGCAAGAAGGGCAAGTCATTGAAAATCGCCTCTTCTGCCAATTCCAAGCCTGCTTCTTCCAAAGCCTGTTTAAAGCCTGCCAAGCGCTCTTTAACGAATTGCTGCTTAGGATCCCCTCCAATAAAAGCCAGCCGACTTGCCCCCCGGTCGATCAAATGACGGGTCGCTTGGTAAGCAATCCTTGGATTGTCATTATCGACCCGGTTAACATCCAGACCCGGCAGATGACCAATTACAACGAGGGGACAATCTTGACTCATCGCGAACCGCAAGAGGGGATCTTCCCGGCTAGCATAAAGAAAGATCAGGCCCTCCACCTGCTTACCGAGAATCATATTTTGAAGGTGGTCTAAACGAGCCTGGTCCCCTTCTCCAGTTGACAGCAAGAGGGCATACTGGTCTTGACTTGCAGCTTCATTAATCCCCCTGAGAACAGTTGGAAAGAAGGGATTGCGATAAAAAGCATCGCTAGCAGCCGGAAGGACGATCCCTACCGTTCGCGACCTGCGACTTGCTAAACGCCGGGCATTATAATTGGGATAGTAATGGAGGTCAGCCATGACTTGGCGGACCTTCTCCTTGGTCGCTTGGCTAATAGAGGGGTTGTCTGCGATGACACGCGAAACCGTCGAGGGAGCAACCCCTGCCTCCTTGGCAACATCTTTAATGGTTACAGTCATAATGACCATCCTTTCTCTGATGATTTTATCTAAGAAAACGTTTGCGCTTATGTTATAATTTTACTATAATTAAATTGTAAACGCCATCATAATGATGAAAATAGATTTGGAGGCTCTTTTATGGAAAGAACAAGCGGGGTTTTACTACATATCACATCCTTAGCTAGCCCCTATGGCATCGGCACTTTTGGTCGAGCTGCCTATCAATTTGTCGATTTTTTAAGTGCATGCAAGCAGACCTATTGGCAAATCCTTCCTCTAACCACTACCAGCTATGGGGACTCGCCCTATCAATCCTTTTCCGCCTTCGCTGGAAATACCCATCTCATTGACTTTGACCGCTTGGTAGAAGCCGGTTACCTTAAAGCCTCTGATCTCGAAGGCCTAGATTTCGGCGAAGACCCTGAGAAGGTAGACTTCGGACGTATCTTCCAGGTCCGCCGTCCCCTCTTAGAGAAAGCAGTCACGGCCTTCAAAAAAAATAAAAAAGACCAAAGCAGAGACTTCAAGACTTTTGTCCAAGCCAACCAAGACTGGTTGGAAGCCTTCTGCCAATATATGACGGTTAAAGAATCCTTCGACCTCAAGGCCTGGTATGATTGGCCAGAAGCTTACCGGACCTACCAAGTAGACCAAGTGAAAGCGCTCTGCCGCGACCATGCCGACCGCTATGACTACCACCTCATCAGCCAGTACTTCTTCTTCAAGCAATGGGAAGCCCTCAAAGATTACGCCAACCAAAAAAACATCCAAATTATTGGGGACATGCCCATCTATGTGGCCCGGGACAGCGTTGAAATGTGGACCCAAGCTGAGATGTTTAAGGTGGACCGGGAGAAGAATCCCTTAACCGTTGCAGGAACGCCACCAGATAATTTCTCCGATACGGGCCAGTACTGGGGCAATCCAATTTATGACTGGGATTATATGTCAGACCAAGGCTATCAATGGTGGATTAAGCGCATGGCCAAGAGCTTTGAAATGTACGATATTGTTCGCATTGACCACTTCCGCGGTTTTGAGTCCTACTGGGAGGTGCCTTACGGTTCTGAGACAGCCGCCTCGGGTCATTGGACCAAGGGACCGGGCTTAGACCTCTTCAAAGCCTTAAAGGACGCCCTTGGTGAGCTCGCCATCATTGCGGAAGATTTAGGCTTTATGACGGATGAAGTGATTAACATGCGGGAAGCGACGGGCTATCCCGGAATGAAAATTTTACAATTTGCTTTTAACGGCAAAACAGACAGTTTAGACTTGCCACACCACTATTCTGCCAATACAATAGCTTATGTAGGAACCCACGATAATGAGACCGCCCGCGGTTGGTATGAAGAAAGTGCCAACCAAGCCCAGCGCGATCAAGTGGATGCTTACTTAAATCGAAGAAAAGGCGAAGCAGCCTCCCAAGCCCTCAACCGGGGAATTGCTGCTTCAAGCAGTCAAATCGCTATCTACACCATGCAGGACCTATTGAATCTGGGCAATCGGGCTCGGATGAATACGCCCTCTACCATCGGTTGCAATTGGCAATGGCGCATGGCAGAAGATGCCCTAACAGCTGATGTTTATGAACAATTGACAGACTTTACGGAAACCTACTTCCGTGCAAATCCCAAGTTTAAGTCAGGCACAAGTATTACAAATAAAGGAGACTAACATGCACGCATTAGAACAACACGCCAAAGAGCTCTTCAAGACCAATCTTGCTGACCTCTCAGACGCAGAAACTTACAAAGTCCTACTTGACTATGTTCAAGACCAAATGCTTGAATCCCCTGTTAATCAAGGGAAGAAGAAGCTCTACTATATCTCAGCTGAATTCCTGCTAGGCAAATTGCTGACGACTAACCTCATCAACCTTGGCCTCTACGATGAAGTCAGCCAAGTCCTCGAAGCCAATGGCAAATCCCTCCATGATGTAGAGAAAGCTGAAACAGAACCCTCCCTTGGTAACGGGGGACTGGGTCGTCTCGCCGCCTGCTTCCTCGATTCCATTGCCTCTTTAGGCATTAATGGTGACGGTGTGGGCCTGAACTATCACTTTGGCCTCTTCCGCCAGGTCTTCCGTGACAACCAACAAGGCTCTGTCCCTGACGAATGGCTCAACCATCCGAACTGGTTGGTAAAGACCGACAACTCTTATGAGATTCCTTTCCGTCATTTTAACTTCAAGTCGAGCCTCTACGAGATTGAAATTCCTGGCTTCCAACAAGAAGCCCACAACCGTCTCCGCCTCTTCGACTTAGAATCTGTCACTTCCGATATTATTGAAGCAGACAGCATCAACTTCGATAAGATGAATATCCCACAGAACCTCACTCTCTTCCTTTATCCGGATGACTCTGACTATGTGGGTAACCTCTTACGGATCTACCAACAATACTTCATGGTATCCAATGCCGCCCAGCTGATTATTGAAGAAGCCCAGGCTAAGGGGAGCGACTTGCACGACCTCTACGACTATGCTGTCGTTCAAATCAACGATACCCACCCTGCCTTCATTATCCCAGAATTCGTCCGTCTTTTAACCAACTACCATGGTTTTGACTTCAAAGAAGCTCTAGACGTTATCGAGAAAACAGTGGCCTTCACCAACCATACCATCCTGGCTGAAGCCCTAGAGAAGTGGCCCATGGCTTATATTGATGAAGTCGTCCCAGAAATCGCCAAAATCATTCGCCAACTAGACGAAGAGATTAAATCGCGCTATCCTGGCCAAGAAGCTGTTTATATCATTGACCAAGATGACCGCGCGCATATGGCTCATATTGCCATCCACTTCTCCTTCTCAACAAATGGCGTGGCCAAGCTTCATACGGAAATCTTGAAGAATTCTGAGCTCAAAGCCTTCTATGAGCTCTATCCCGACAAGTTCAATAACAAGACAAATGGGATTTCCTTCCGTCGCTGGATTATGGCAGCTAACCCTGAATTGACCCAATTATTGGATGAAAAGATTGGTGACGACTGGCATACCGATGCCGACCTGACGGCTTTTGCCCAAGAAATCGACCAGCCTGAGACCCTTGCGCGCTTACAAGAGATTAAGCACCATAATAAACTCCAGCTCCAAGAATACTTATCAGACCAACAAGGGATAACATTACACGATAATGCGATTATTGATGTTCAAATCAAGCGTCTCCATGAATACAAACGTCAACAGATGCTTGCCCTCTACATTATCCATAAATACCTGGATATCAAAGCCGGCAATGTGCCAAGTACCCCGATCACCATTCTCTTTGGCGGTAAGGCAGCACCTGCCTATACCATTGCCCAAGACATTATCCACTTAATTCTCTGCCTATCTGAACTCATCGCCAAGGATGATGACGTGAGCCCTCACCTCCAAGTCATCATGGTGGAGAACTACAATGTGACCTCTGCAGAGAAGCTCATCACAGCAGCTGATATTTCAGAACAAATCTCCCTCGCTTCTAAAGAAGCCAGTGGGACCGGTAATATGAAATTCATGCTGAACGGCGCCCTCACCATTTGTACTTTAGATGGAGCCAACGTGGAAATTGCTGAACGTGTAGGCGAAGAGAATATTTATATCTTCGGTCAAGACAGTGAAACCATCGTCAAGCTTTACGAAACAGGCGACTACCACCGCCACCTAGCTGACTACTACCACCGTGACCGCATCAAACCGCTAGTCGACTTCATTGTGAGCGATGACCTATTAGCACTCGGCAAACACGACCGCCTCTACCGTCTCCACGAAGACATCAAATATAAGGACTGGTTCATGGCCCTCATCGACCTTGAAGAATTCATCGACATCAAGGAAAAAGCCTATGCCGACTACGAAGACCAAGACAGCTGGACTAAGAAGGCCCTCATCAACATCGCCCAAGCCGGCTACTTCTCCTCCGACCGCACCATCCAAGACTATAACGAAGACATTTGGAAAATATAAGGGTGTGAGCAAGCCCCTATTTCAAAAGTCAAATAAGCAAAACCCCAAAGCTAAACTCCCCCAGGGCCATTTGTCCTGGGGGAGTTTAGTCGTTTTTTTGACCGGTCAGGCCCTAAAAACCACCGCTTAGCCAAAAAGAGGCGACATTTAGCCACTACTAGCCTATACTAGGGTCAGAAAGGAGGAACAGCCCAATGCCAAAAGAAAAATTGATCATCCAACGTATTCTTGATCAAGACGAAAGCAGTCACCAGGTCATCCTACGTGCCAATGATTCCAAATGGTTAGATCACACGGCAGACCTACTCTACAGGTTCGAAGGAAAGCGTCCGGCTGACCGTTTAACTATAAAAACTCAGGATAGTTACCAAGTCTTGACCATCCAAGACATCTTCTATGCCGAAATCAACCAAGGCCAACTGACCATCTGGACCAAGGACAAAAGCTATACTTGCCGGCTTAGTCTAAAGAAAATGGAAAGCCTCCTGCCAGAAGAGGATTATCTACGAGCCAGTCGCTATAGCCTCGTCCGCCTAGACGCTATTCAAAGCTTGGAACTGGCCTTCTCTGGCAATATGTATGCCAGACTCAGTAACCAGAAGAAAATTCTGATTAGTCGTCGCTTCCTCCATCAGTTTAAAGAAAGACTCGGTCTATGAAAGGAGTTCCATTATGAAAGATTTTATACGGCGAAGCTTCCAAGGCATCTGTCTCAGCATGCTTATTTTTGCTGTGATGGGGGCTATCTATTCCCCCTCGCCTGTCTACCTTAAACTATTGATCAGCTGGTCCCTTATCGGTTGTGTCTGTGGCGGTGGGTCGCTTCTCTATCAAGTAGACACGCTCAGTCCCATCCTGGCCGGTGCCTGCCATCTCACTCTGAGTCTTCTGACCTTCCTTGGTCTAGCCGCCTGGAATCAGTGGTTCCCCCTCACTTGGGGAATTATCCTCTCTGCCAGCCTGCAATTTAGCTTCATCTTTATCCTGATTGCCCTAGCTTACTATCTCTACTACAAGAAGCAAATTAAGGCAATCAACCGCAAACTAAAGCAAGAATAAGCTGAAACCCGCTAGGTCTAAGGACAGCCTAGCGGGTTTTATTTAATCGACAAATTCATTTTTAGCTTGACCTTAGCGCCACCACTGGTCATAGACATTGACCGGGAGTTCGCGTTTGTGTTGGCTGGCTTGGTAGAGGACTTCGATCCGTTCAGCATCAGCTTCTGGCACATCTTTTCCTTCCAGGTAATCATCAATGGCCTGGTAGGAGACTCCCAGGGCCTCTTCATCCGCTTGTCCCGGCTTATCATCTTCTAGGTCCGCCGTTGGTACTTTCTCATAGAGGCGGGGTTCAGCCCCCAGAGCTTGGAGCAAGGCCGCGCCCTGGCGTTTATTGAGCCGCCAGATAGGCATGATATCTGCTGCCCCATCGCCAAACTTGGTATAAAAACCTGTGACCGCTTCAGCTGCATGGTCCGAGCCAGCTACAATCCCACTATCCGCTCCCGCAATAGCGAACTGGCTGACCATCCGCTGCCGGGCCTTGATATTGCCTTTATTGAAGTCTGTGATGGCGACTCCCGCTGCCTCTAAGGCCTCCACTTGGCCATCTACAGCAGCTTTAATATTGACGGTGACAACCTGGTCTGCCTGGATAAATTTCAAAGCTTTCTGGGCGTCGTCTTCATCCAATTGTTTGCCATAGGGAAGGCGGACGGCAATGAAACGGAGGTCTTGCCGGCCCGTTTCCTCGCGTAATTCTTCCATGGCTAATTGGCAGAGACGCCCCACCAAAGTCGAATCCTGGCCCCCACTAATCCCTAGGACAAGAGTCTTAAAGAAAGGGTGTTGCTTGAAGTAATCCTTAATGAAGTCGATCGATTGACGGATCTCCGCGTCTACATCAATACTCGCTTTGACACAGAGCTGGTCAATAATATGTGCTTGTAAGGGACGCATTATGCTCCTCCTTTACCTGCTTCGATATCTGCTTTAATCTTTTCCTTGATTTCTTTAATGCTGTTCATCTTCAAGTCATAGAGCTCTTGGGAGAGGTCAACGGGATATTGCTCTGGGTTCAAAATTCGCTTGTACTCGTCCCATAGCGAATCCAGACGTCCCTTGGTATAATCCTTAATCTCATCTAATTCCGGTTGGTCATAGACCAATTCCCCCTTATCAAAAATTGTCTGCAAGAGTGGACGGGCCGTAAAATCAACGACCGTCTTATTGATATAAGGATAGGTGGGGTGGAACATAAAGAGCTCATCCAATTGATCAGGGCGTTCGTGTTTGAGGGCTACATAGTCCCCTTCCGACTTGCCATCAGCGTTCCGGGTAATCCGCCATACCTGCTTGTCGCCTGGTGTAGTCGTCTTCTCCGGTGAGCTCGAAATCTTCATCGTAGGAACTAGATGACCACTTTCGTCTTCCATGGAGCAGAGCTTGTAAACAGCTCCGAGCGCTGCTTGGTCGAAAGAAGTGATTAACTTGGTCCCCACACCCCAAGAATCAATCTTAGCGCCTTGCATCTTCAAGTTAAGGATTGTTTTTTCGTCTAAGTCGTTTGAAGCCACGATAATTGCATCTTCATAGCCGGCTGCATCCAGCATGGCCCGCACGCGCTTGGATTGGTAGGTTAAATCCCCACTATCTAAACGTACCCCGATGAAGTTGATTCGGTCTCCCATTTCATCAGCGACGCGGATGGCAGCTGGAACGCCTGAATTCATCACATCGTAGGTATCCACTAAGAAGACACAGTCCTTATGGGATTGAGCATAGGCCTTAAAAGCCTGGTAATCGCTCTGGAAGGACTGGACCATAGCGTGGGCATGGGTTCCTGAGATGGGCACACCCAAGGTCTTACCAGCGCGGACATTAGAGGTTGAGTCGAAGCCGCCAATATAGGCTGCCCGTGCGCCCCAAACGGAGGCATCCATTTCTTGGGCTCGTCGTGCGCCGAATTCAGCTAGGCCATCGTCCCCACAAACGGTACGGATACGGGAAGCTTTGGTCGCAATCAAAGTCTGGAAGTTCACAATATTCAAGAGGGCTGTTTCTACTAATTGGCAATCGACCAAGCGCCCTTCAATCTGCATCAAGGGTTCGTTGGCGAAGCAGAGTTCTCCTTCAACCATGGACCGGACTGTCGCTTGGAAGCGATAGTCTTTTAAATAATTTAAGAAGTCTTCTGGATAGTCCACTGTCTCCCTTAAATATTGAATGTCCGACTCGGTAAAACGTAAATTCTTGATATAATCAATCGCCCGTTCAAGACCGGCAAAGATAGCGTAGCCGTTACTGAAAGGATTCTTACGGAAATAAATTTCAAAAACCCCAAACTGTTCAGCCTTGCCACTTTCCCAATAGGTCTTCATCATATTGATCTCATAGAGGTCAGTATGTAGGGTTAAACTGTCATCTGGATAATTCATAAAGGCACCTCTGTTTTTCATTTTCTCCCATTATAACACTTCCCCCTAATTTTGTCGCAAAAAAGCCAATCTTAGGCTATTTAGCCAACTTATACAGAAAGTGAAAAAAGAGCCTGGAAGATATCTTCCAGACTCTTTTACGTCTTCCATACATTGAAGGCAACTTTTATTGCAGAAATTGTCATCGCGAGCTTGGGCTAACTGTTGTCTTAGCCTAACAGCGCGCTAGTTCACACCCTTAGTCGGGTTCGAGGATGCAGAAAGGGCTCCTCTTCGCAAAAAGTCTGCTGAAGTCTTTCAGACTTCCTCAGCCTTTTGCTCCAGAGCTCCCTTTCTCCCGCATCCTCTCACACCCTTTAGTCGGGTTCGGTTGCGCAGCTTCCTTGTCACTTCACAAGTCCCCGCCGCAGTCCTTCAGACTGCTCTGGTGACTTGCTCCAGTGAAAGGAAGCTAAACGCGCGCCCTCTCACCCTATTTAGTCAATGACTTGGATGTTCATTTTTTGGATGGTTTCGCGGTCCACATCTTTTTGGCTCTCTTCGTCGACGCCTGAAGAAGAGACCTTGTCAAAGAGGATCTTAATCGTTTGGAGCAGGATTTTGAAGTCCAAGATAATAGAATAGGTTTTGATATAGATCAAGTCAAAGTTGAGCTTACTATTGAAATCTGTCGCGTACTTACCGTAAACCTGGGCATAGCCTGTCAGGCCTGCTGGCACATTGTGGCGAAGATAGTAATGAGGATTTTGCTCCTGGAATTGGTCAACAAAGAAGGGGCGTTCTGGCCGCGGTCCAACTAATGACATGTCCCCATTCAAGATATTGAATAACTGAGGCAATTCATCAATCCGTAGCGAGCGCAAATACTTGCCAATCCCTGTAATACGGGCATCGTTCTTGGTTGCAATCACAGGGCCCGTACTCTCTTCGGCCGTTGCTGTCATGGTGCGGAACTTATAAATTTCAAATTCCCGGTTACCCTTAGTAATCCGAGTCTGCCGGTAAAAGACGGGGCCTTTAGACGTCAGTTTGACCAAGGCTGCCGTCACCAACATGATAGGAGAGGCAATGATCAATAGGACCAGGGACACGATAATATCCAGGAGTCGTTTGATCAAGGCTTGGTCTGCCGGGATCTTGAAATCAGAGGTTTCAATAATGGATTCATCCTCAAAGTTCATGATATTTGGATTCACCATGACTAAGTTTTCAAATTTCGAATTGAGAAAGAGTTTCTTATCCTCTGCCATAAGAAGGGAATAGAGACGGAGTTTCTCCTCCTCTTCAATCTGTGAAGCCAGGTAGACAATATCGAATTCATCCAAGCGGGCCTTCACATTGTCATAGTAGTGGTCGATCACCACATGGGTCACAATATGCCGGGTGGACTTGGATGACTTGAAATTGAAGATAGCGGGAAAGACTTCCTCTTCTTCACCGACAATCATCACCCGTTTATTGCTGGCATAGCGCCGGTACATACTGAAGACCAGGGCTCGGAAAGCATAGATCAAGAGCGTTGAAACAAAGAAGTCAATCAAAATGACAGAGCGTGGAAAAGCAAACCAACGCCCCACAAAACTCAAGACCATGGCCACAACAGCCAGCAGGGCCTGGATAATCAGGGTAATAAAGAAGATATCTCCCTTAGATTTATTGTATAAGACATAGATCCCAAATAATAAGTTAAAAACAATAAAGATAATTAAGATCCATGGAATTGCTCCCTGAAAGGCTTGAAAATTGCGCAAGGGAACATAACGGCCATAGCGGATAAAGAATGAAATGAAGTAAGATATCAGTAAGATTAAGGCCTCAGTTGCCCCGATAATGACCCGATACCAATTGGTCCATTCGCCGTTTCTTTGCATAATGATCCTCCTAAGAAAAAGGGACGGTTCAAACCGCCCCTTTAGCTGTTCTACTATATGGTATCTTAGCATAATTCCCATAGTTCAAGCAGCTATTTATCAAATTTTTTCCAAATTATTAAAGATTAAGCTTAGTTAGCAGCGCCTGCTTCAGCACTTCCGCTATTAGCTGCTCCGCCTTGGTCCGCCCCGCCAGTTGAGCCAGGATTAGCTGGTGTATCATTGTTAGCTGGTACTTCCGGTTGAGTTTCTGGTGCGGGTTGGGTTGTATTGTTGTCCCCTTGAGGTGCAGTAGACGAAGGTGCTGTCGATGGATTAGCTGAACTTTGCTTGTCATTCAGGGGTTTCGAAGAGACAGCAGACGACCCGGTACTTGGCTTCGTTTCGTCTTTCTTACCTGCATTATTGTTAGCGTTAGCATTGTTCTCTTGCTTATTAGATGGCTTGCTTTCCTCTGCCTTCTTGTCATCCTTCTTATCACTGTTACTTTGGTTTTGACGGTTGTTCGCATTGTTCGCGTTATTATTATTAGAAGCTGGACGTGAGCTTGGTGGGGTCACACGTTGACTTCCCCGGTTACCCACATTTTGGCTTTGGTTACGGTTAGTCCGAGTGGCTTGCTGACGGGCATCCTCTGCTTGTCTTTGCAGACGGTCGCTCCGTTCACGCGCTTGGTCTTGGGCCTTCTTGGCTTCATCTTCTAGCTTCTTAATTTGTTCTTGTGAAGCACCAGATTTACGGGCTTGGTCAATCTCAGCCTGACTGATGCGTTCCGTTAAGTCTTCATCAACTTGGCTGATCATTTCTAACATCTTGGCTGTGACATAAGGGTTTTCTTCCTTCTCAGCAGCCTCACGCAATTTGTCCAATTCTTTTTGTAGGTCTTCATGCTTCAAGTCTTTGTCAGATTTCAGGTCGTTGAGGGTCTTGCTAAACTTCTCGAACTGATCAGCTTGTTCCTCAGCGGTCTTCACCAAGTCGGCTAAGGTGCTATAAAGGCCATCTTCCTTAGCTTCCAAGGCCCCCTTGTATTGGTCCTTAACCTTATCAACATCCGCTTTCTTCAAACCGTCTTTGATGATCACCCATTTCTGCAAGGTGGCCCCATTGAGCGGTTGCTTATCCTTAGTTTTCTCAAAAAGATTATTAGTGGCATTTTGGACATCATAGCGTTTTTGGACATCTTCCAAGTCAGCCTGTAGTTGCCCCTTAACCCCTTCTTCATCCTTCAAGTTGGCGACATCTTCTTTAGCTGCTTCAATGTCTTCCTGGCTGATATCTTCAGCTAAGAACATTTTAGCTTCGTCAAAGTAGAGATCAGCAACAGCTTTTTCTGCCCCACTTTCCTTGTGGTCTTCAATGGCAGTCTGAACTGGTTCTTGCTGCAAGGCAGCATAGACGCCCACGCCCCCAATCAAGAAGAGAGAGACAGCAACGACTAGAACCCTTTGCCAGTTGAACTTTTTCTTCTTATTTTTCTTCAAGACAATCTCCTCCGTTAATATTTATCGCAATATTATGTCTACACTACGATAGCATGTTTCATTTTTCAATGCAAAAGTATTCCCGATTTGTAACCAATTTTTAAAGAAGTCAACAGATTTTTCCTATTAACTAGCAAAAAACTGGGACAAGGCCCAGTTTTTTATTAATTGTATTTAGCGTTCATTTGTTTTTCGTAGTGGTTCAAGAGCTTGGTTAAGGCATAGGTAATGATAAAGTAGATCACCATGGAGATAAAGAGTGGGATAATCCCTTGGTAGGTCTGACTGGTGACTGCCCGCGTTTGGAAGGTCAACTCGGCGACACCAATGGTCGATACAATGGACGATTCCTTGATCAGGGTGACGAACTCATTACCTAATGAAGGCCAGATGGAGCGTAAGGATTGTGGGAAGATAATCTTCCGCAGGGTCGTCTTGTAGTCCAAACCTAGGGACCGTGCAGCTTCGGCTTGGCCCTTGGGCACGGATTGGAGGCCCCCACGGATAATCTCACAAATATAAGCTCCCGAGTTGAGCGATACAGCGATCAAACCGGCCACTAGTGGGCTGATACCGAGTAGGCCCCCAACCCCTAAGAAGATAAAGAGGACTTGGATCATCAGAGGTGTCCCCCGAATAAATTCTACATAGGCCGTAGCCAAAGTAGATAGGAAGCCGAGATTAGAAATCCTCAACACGGCTAAGAGAGAGCCAAGGATCATCCCGAAGACAATCGATAGAAGAGAAATTAAGAGGGTCATCTTAATCCCGTCCCAGAAGAAGGGCCAGTAGGACATCCAATCGACTTTCTCTGTGTCAGCGAGCTGGTCTGCTGCTTCATCTGCCCATTGGTTGACTAAGCCTTTGTCAACTACTTCATCAATGGTATGGTTGATGGCTTCTGCTAGGCTGGGTTGGTTCTCAGGAATAACAACTGCCTTGCCGTCATTTTTCTCCCGAGGAATTTTGGCATCAACATAAGTCAACTGGTCATTGCCCTTAGTTGAAGTCCGAGCCATAATCTCATCAACCAAGACCCCATCGACCTGCTTGGTTCCTAGGGCACTGAGAAGGTCAGGCACCTGCTGCATGGTGAGCAATTTAGCCTTGGGCATGTGGGCCTTGGCTAGGTCTTCTTGGTAAGAGCCTTGTTGGACCCCCACGACGGTTCCTTCCACGAAGCTATCTTTATCCTTGAGCTTGTCTGCATCTTCTTGGCGGATAACCAGGGACTGGCCGGCATTCTCGTAAGGCTTGGTGAAGTCAACCGACTTATCCCTTTCCTCCGTATAGGTCATCCCTGAGATAATCATATCGATGGCCCCAGTCTCTAAGGAAGACATCAGGCTAGAGAATTCCATATTCACAATTTCCAGTTTAACCCCGAGATCATCGGCGATTTTTTCTGCTAGGGAGATATCAATCCCTTTCGTTTGGTTCTCGCCCCCTTCACGGGTCAAGAACTCAAAGGGAGGATAGTCGGGGCTAACGCCCAGCTTAATGACGCCCCGTTTCTTAATCTCATCGAGTAATTGGTCGTCGCCTGCCACTTGCCCCGATGCAGCGGGCTGGTCTTCAGCTGCCTGGACCAAGGCTCCTGCCCCCGCCAATAGCGGGCTAAAAGCAAGGACAAAGGTCATCAGGACCTGCAGGCTATACTTAAGTAGTTTTTTCATTAGATTTTGCCGTCCTTTTTCCATTCCTGTTCAGCAAGTACCCGCGCGGTTTGTGGTAGGCCGAAGAGCTTGATAAAGCCTTCTGCATCATTCTGATTGTAGATATCATCTTCATCGAAGGTTGCGAGGGCTTCATTATAGAGGGAATAAGGACTCGTCGTGCCCGCATCAATAATATTTCCCTTATAAAGTTCAAGCTTCACTTGACCGGTAACGTGTTTTTGCGTTTCATCCACAAATTGTTGGAGGGCCTTGCGCAGCGGTGAATTCCATAAGCCATTATACACTAACTCAGCATATTTATGGGCGAGAACTTGTTTAAACTGCAGGGTGTCGCGGTCTAAACACAATTCTTCTAATTTTTCATGGGCATGATAGATGATATGGCCACCTGGGGTTTCATACACGCCCCGTGACTTCATCCCTACCAGACGGTTTTCGACAATATCAAGAATGCCAATCCCATTAGCGCCACCTAGCGCGTTTAATTTTTCCACTAGAGCGATAGGTTCTAAGCGTTCGCCATCAACGGCTACAGGGTTCCCTGCTTCGAAATCGATCGTCACATAGCTACTTTCATCTGGGGCTTGTTGGGGAGAAACCCCTAGTTCTAAAATAGCATCCAGCTTGGGCTGTTGGCTAGGATCTTCCAAGTCCAGCCCTTCATGGGAGAGGTGCCAGAGGTTTTCATCCTTGGAATAATTGGTTTCGCGGGTAATCGGAAGGGGAACATTGTGGGCTTCCGCATAGTCGAAAGCATCTTCCCGGGATTGGATATCCCAAATCCGCCATGGGGCAATGATTTGAATAGTTGGGTCGAATTCGCGTAGGCCAAGCTCAAAACGTACTTGGTCGTTGCCCTTACCCGTACAGCCATGGACAATGGTGTCACAGCCTTCTGCATGGGCAATTTCAATCATCCGCTTGGCGATCAAAGGACGCGCATAAGCCGTTCCTAAGAGGTACTTGCCTTCATACTTCGCCCCAGCCCGCATGGCAGGATAGATATAGTCTGTAATGAATTCTTCGCGTAAATCTTCAACATATAATTTAGAAGCCCCGCAATTCACAGCCTTCTTCTTCAAATAATCGTAGTCTTCTTCCTGACCGACATTAGCTGTCATCCCGATAACTTCAACATCTTCACCATAAGTTTCCTTGATCCAAGGAATAATCACGGAGGTATCCAAACCACCTGAATAGGCCATCAAAACCTTCTTAACTTCCTTCGCTGCCATAATAAACTCCTCCTTAAATATAAAAAAACCGCCTCTTCCCAATTGAAGAGGCGGAGTTAACAATCATCCACGGTACCACTCTACTTGTTGGTTAAGCCAACATCTCTAGCCGATTAACGCTCGGATACGGACTAGTTTATCTTATCTAGTCGAGTTCATGCGGCGCGCTTCACAGAGTCTTCAGACAGGTCTTCCACCACCACCTGCTCGCTTTACTTAGGGACTTTGCTACTTTTCCGCAACCCTTTTATGAGAGTACTTTAATTTAATTGTTATTATATCACGGCTGACCTAAATGTCAACTGAACTTTTCAATTTTATTTTACGATTTAGACTGAGCGCGCTCCAGGGCCTGGCAGAGGGCTTGGGCATGTTCTTCCACCCGTTCAGGGGCTGGTCCCCCTAAGACATTCCGGCGGTAAACACAGGCCTTCAAGTCAATTGTCTCAAAGATATCCGCTTCAAAGCTATCCGCATAGCGCTGGTAATCTTCCAAGGACAAGTCTTCCAGAGTTAAGCCCTCCTGGCTACAATACTGGAGAATATTCCCCGTAATTTGATAGGCATCACGGAAGGGCATGCCCTTAGCTGCTAGGTAGTCTGCACAGTCTGTCGCGTTCAAGAAACCCTGGCCACAAGCCGCATACATGGCCTCTTCATCGACAATCGTTGCTTCTAACATAGCGGGTAAGAGGCTGACCATCATCTCCATGGTATCGATTGCGTCGAAGAGGGCTTCTTTTTCCTCCTGCATATCCTTGTTATAGGCTAGCGGCAGGCCCTTCATCAGCGTCAGGACCGTCATCAGATCACCATAGACCCGGCCCGTCTTACCCCGCATCAATTCATGAATATCCGCATTCTTCTTCTGTGGCATGATGGACGAGCCCGTAGAGAAGGAATCTTTCAAGTGGATAAAATGAAATTCCTGACTGGCCCAGAGGATGCTCTCCTCGGCATAGCGGCTCAAGTGCATGGCCAGAATCGACAAGGCGCTCAGCATTTCAATACTATAGTCACGGTCAGACACCGCATCCAGACTATTGGCGGATGGGGTCAAGAAGTCCAAAAGCTCGGTCGTTAAATCACGGTTCAGCGGGAAGGAAGACGTCGCCAAAGCCCCTGCTCCCAGGGGCATGGTTAAGTCAATCCGCTTGCCCACATCCTGCAAGCGGCCATAGTCGCGCAGGAGCATTTCCGCATAGGCCATAAGATAGTGGCCATAGGTAATCGGTTGGGCCCGCTGTAAATGGGTATAGCCCGGCATGATGCTTTCCGTATGCTGGAGGGCCTTCTGAGCGAAGGCTAGCATGGCATCCTCCAAGAGGCCACAGAGGGTCTCAATCTCATCTCGGACATAGATCTTTAAGGCAGTGGCAACCTGGTCATTCCGGCTCCGTCCCGTGTGAACCTTCTTCCCTGTATCGCCCAGACGGCGGGTTAATTCTGCCTCAATAAAACTATGGACATCTTCTTCTTGGTAGTCAATCGCTAACTCACCTTGGCGGTAGTCTTCCCGCATCTGCCCCAGCTCCTGGTAGAGGGCTTCCGCCTCCCCTTCATCAATAATCCCTTGGGCACCCAGCATCTTCGCATGGGCCATTGAGCCTTGTAAGTCAGCATCTAAGAGCCTATCGTCCACCTGAATTGATTGATTAAATTGATAAGCTGCCTCAGACATTGCATCATGAAAGTCATTCGACCAAATTGCCATCTTCGCCACTCCATTCTTTTCATTCTTATGCTTAATCATAAACAAAGAACGGCCAAGGTGCAAGATGGATTGGATAAACTTGCTTGAGCCAAGGGCCTTGTCAGCCTGCCACCTATCATCTGAGTGCTTTGAAAGCATAGCGTCTGATATATGAAAATTAAGAAAAGGCTCCAACTGTTCATTCAGTTAGAGCCTTGTGTTGAGCTACTGGTGCTTTGGGGGTTTAGTTGGGTTCGCAAAGGCAGAAAGGGAGTGACTTCAGCAAAGTGGAACGATCGGCTTTCAGCCGCTCTTTTCCTCTTTGCCTCCAGTCACCCCTTTCTAAACGCCTTTGCTCACACCCTGTTTAGTCGGGTTCGAGGATGCAGAAAGGGCTCCTCTTCGCAAAGATCCGCCGAAGACTTTCAGCCTTCTCTGGTTCTTTGCTCCAGAGGTCTATTTCTCCCGCTAGCCCTCACACCCTTTAGTCGGGTTCGACTTGGCAGGCTTGGAGTGATTTCACAAGTCCGAAACGAGCGAATACTTCGCTCTTATTCTGACTTGCTCCAATCATCCAAGCCTAACCGCCAAGTCTCACACCCTTACTTTATTCGTTTTCGAATATGGCTTTGATTTCGACATAATCTTCTAAGCCGTAGTAGCCTTTTTCGCGGCCTAGGCCGGACATCTTATAACCGCCGAAGGGTGCTTGGTCGCTGCCTGGGTTATCGTTGACAAAGACATTCCCGGTCCGCAATTGACGAGCGACTGCCTTGGCTTCTTCTTCTGGGCCAACCACAGCTCCGGAGAGGCCGTATGGGGAATCGTTGGCTTGTTTGATAGCATCTTCTGTATCCGTATAGGTCAAGACACAAAGCACAGGCCCGAAGATTTCTTCTTGGGCAATGGTCATATCATTCGTCACATTAACGAAAACAGTCGGATCCACATAATAGCCGGTCCGATCAATTTGGCCACCACCGACTAAGACCTCAGCGCCTTCTGCCTTACCCTTTTCGATATACTGTTCAACGGTTTGTTTTTGCTTGGCTGATACCATAGGGCCGACCTTTGTTTCTTCATCGGCTGGGTCGCCAATGACCACTTCTTTGTCGTAGAAGGCTTTAATCGCTGCCTTATAGTCTTCCAATTCATCTTCAGGGACGAAGAGCCGGGTCAGGGCAGCACAGGTTTGCCCTTGGTTATCGAGTACAGTATTCATGGCCTTAGCCACTGCCAACTCCTTGTCGCCACCTTTTAGTGCAAGGAGAGCAGACTTACCACCCAGTTCGAGCACCAGGCGTTTGATGGTGGCACTGGCCTTGTCATAGAGGCCCCGGCCTACTTCCGTGGAGCCTGTAAAGGAGATAATGGCCACATCGTCATGGCCAGCTAGGAGGTCTCCTGCCTCACTGCCGCGGCCAGTAATCAAGTTAACGACCCCTTTAGGCAGACCAGCTTCTTCAATAATTTCCATAAATTTAATAGCTGTGAGTGGTGTATCCGACGCTGGTTTGACCACAATAGTATTACCAGTTAAGAGCGCTGGGGTCAGCTTGCGTTGGATCTGGTTCAGTGGATAGTTCCAGGGCGTAATGCAGGCTACCACGCCAGCCCCTTCCTTAATAACGGTAGCGGTATCGTAACGCTCTTCGAAGTTAAAGCGGTCCAGGGCCTTCAAACTGCCTTCCAATTCGCCAATCGATTTGCGAACTTGGTTGTCTCGGGAAAAGGCCTTGCCTGCTCCCATCTCTTCAACCACAATATCCACTAATTCTTCCTTATGAGCCTTGAGTCCTTCTAACACCTTCTCTAAATAAGCCTTGCGTTCAGCCACAGCCAAGGCATTCCAGGAAGGGAAGGCAGCTTTAGCCGCCGCAACGGCATCATCCACATCTTCAGCATTGCTGGTTGGCACTTGGCCAATAACTTCTTCCGTTGTAGGGTTGATAACGTCTGTATACTGACCAGACTTGCTATCTACCCAATCACCATTGATATAATTTTGATATGTCTTCATCCAATAACCTCCTTCAACTGACTGTTAAGGGTCTACACTTCAATTATCAAGTAATCATCACTTAAATTCAAGCCAGAGCCTTTAAAAAAAGCCCCCTAATTAAAGGGAGCTTGAGCGTTTCATCGAGATCTAGCTTAGATAAATTTAGCTGCAAAGTCTGCGAAGGCTTTACCAGCACTTGCTAAGAATTCTTTGGTATCTTCTGCAGTAATTTCACCATTTTCGCCGATGTAGTCTGCAGAGTTCCCAATATAAAGTTCAGGTTGTTGCATAACAGGCATGTCTAAGAAGACTAAGGATTGACGGAGGGTGTGGTTGGCAATAGCGCCCCCGATACCTGCTGGTGATTGAGAAGCAACAAGAGCTGGCTTGCCTTCCCAAACGCTTGAGCCGTATGGACGAGAGCCTAAGTCAATAGCATTCTTCAAGCTAGCTGGAATACTGCGGTTATGTTCTGGTGTAACAAAGATGATTGCATCTTGTGCACGCACTTCATCACGGAAGCGAGTATATTCTGCAGGCTGTTCAGAGGCTTCATCATAGTCTTGGCTGTAAAGTGGAAGGTCAGCTGTTTCGATAAAGGTAACCTCAGCATCACTTGGTAAGCCAGCAACTAAGCCCTTTGCGATAGCTTCAGAGAATGAATTCTTACGGATTGAACCTAAAACAACACCATATTTTGTCATAAATTAAAACTCCTTCTTTCTTTAACTGCTATTTCTTAACAACTTATCTTATAAGCCTATGATAATAGTTCAGTTCCGAAATTTCAAGTGAAAGGCCTCAAATCCGAAATATTCTTTGAGATTTAAGACTAGCTGCCCTCCAAGCCTAAAAAAACAAGAACCCCCTTGCGAGAGTTCTTGTTTCTTCATGACTTAGTGGCTTAGTACATGCCACCCATAGCGCTTGGATCCATAGCTGGAGCAGCAGATTCAGGTTCTGGCTTGTCAGCGACAACACTTTCAGTTGAAAGGATGAGTCCTGCAACGGAACCAGCATTTTGAAGGGCTGAACGTGTGACCTTAGTTGGGTCAACGATCCCAGCTTCAATCATGTCTACCCATTCATTGTTTTGGGCATTGAAACCAATTCCTTGGTCTTTGCTGCGGAGGCGTTCCACGATCACAGAGCCTTCTAAGCCTGCGTTTTCAACGATTTGACGGAGAGGTTCTTCTAGGGCACGCGCTACAATCCGAGCACCAGTAGCGGCATCGCCTTCCAGGGCTTCCGTTGCTTTTTCAACTTTTTCTTGAACGTTCATGAGAGCGGTACCCCCACCAGCAACAATCCCTTCTTCAACCGCAGCACGGGTTGCATTCAAGGCATCTTCAATGCGGAGCTTACGTTCTTTTTGTTCAGATTCAGTAGCAGCACCGACTTTAACGACAGCCACCCCACCAGCTAATTTAGCTAGACGTTCTTGGAGTTTTTCACGGTCGTAGTCTGAAGTGCTTTCTTCAATTTGTTTACGGATTAGAGCAATACGTTGTTCTAATTGTTCCTTGTTACCGTCACCTTCCACAACAGTGGTGTGGTCTTTGGTTACAGTAACGCTACCAGCCTTACCTAAGTGGTTGATGGTGGCATCTTTCAGTTCTAAGCCGAGGTCTTCAGAAATCACTTGACCACCAGTTAAGATAGCCAGGTCTTCCAACATTTCTTTACGACGGTCACCAAAGCCTGGTGCTTTGACAGCTACCACATTCATGGTGCCACGTAATTTATTAAGTACCAATGTAGGAAGAGCTTCCCCATCCACATCATCAGCAATTAATAAGAGTGGGCTGCCTTGTTGTAAGATTTGTTCAAGGAGAGGTAGGATGTCTTGGATATTGGAGATCTTACGGTCTGTTAAGAGAATGTAAGGATTTTCCAAGTTAGCTTCCATCTTTTCATTATCGGTTACCATGTATTGGGAGAGGTAGCCACGGTCAAATTCCATCCCTTCCACTACATCTAATGTGGTATCGATGGACTTAGAATCTTCGATGGTAATAACCCCATCTTCGCCTACCTTACCCATAGCTTCTGCAATTAGGTCACCAACTTCTTGGTCACCTGATGAGATAGCAGCAACGTTAGCAATCGCATCTTGGGATTCCACTTGAACAGAGTTTTCTTTCAAACCTTCAACGGCTGCCCGGATGGCTTCATCGATCCCACGGCGTACACCGACAGGATTAGCCCCTGCTGTCACATTCTTCAAGCCTTCGCGGACAATCGCTTGGGTTAAGATAGTAGCTGTTGTGGTCCCATCCCCTGCGACATCATTGGTCTTAGAAGCCACTTCAGCGACTAATTTAGCCCCCATGTTTTCGAAATGATCTTCTAATTCGATGTCCTTAGCAATGGTTACCCCATCATTAGTGATCAATGGTGAGCCATAGCTTTGTTCGAGGACAACGTTACGCCCCTTAGGCCCTAAGGTAATCTTCACCGTATTCGCTAATTTGTCTACCCCTCGCACTAAAGATTGACGGGCATCTTCTGAAAATTTAATATCTTTTGCCATTAAAATTCATGCTCCTCTCGATAATTGATTAATGATTCTTTCTTAAATTCTGTCTTTACTTAGTCTTCGATAATAGCGACGATATCTTTAGCTTTTAAGATTAAGTATTTTTCACCAGCATATTCCACTTCATTGCCGGCATATTTTTCAAATAAGACAAGGTCATCTTTCTTAACTGGACTTGTGAAATCTTCTGTTTCATCAGCAACTGCAATCACACGTCCCACTTGGGATTTCTCTTGAGCTGCGGATGGTAGTAAAATACCAGACGTTGTTTTTTCTTCTTGTTCTTCGATCTGAACAATCACACGTTCATTTAAAGGTTTTAACATAATTCACATTCCTCCATCAGTTCCAAAAAAGCATTTCATTTTTGCTGTTAGCACTCAAGACTTCCAAGTGCTAACTTACAGTTATTATCTTAAAACATTTTATTTTAGAATGCAAGCTTTTTGTTGACTTTTTTTGACCTTTTAATATTTCTTTAAAGAATCCTGTCCCAATAGCTATTCTTACTTGTCTTTTCACTCGATTTTCGTTACATTACTTATTACCATGCAAGTTATTAAAGGAGTGTTGCTATGTCTTTACAAGCGCTAATCATGAATATTCTACTTAAAATTGTCCTTGCCGGCCTCTTCCTCTCCCTTGCCATCTCCATGGTCCGTGAGAATGGGTGGTCCTTTCTCCCCTTCATCAATATTCTCTTAGCCAGCCACGATATTTACCAGAGCATCAAGCTAGTTGGTGTCTACAAAAGAATTAATCATTACAAACGTTAAGCCCTCCGCTTAGCAGACAAAAAAGTGCCCCAAAGGAAGCTGGATCAGTCCTTTGAGGCACTTTTTCTAAGTCCACTAATGGTGGGTCACATAATAGATTAAAGTTTGCAATTCGTTAGCGAGGTCCACGGTTTGGACGAACATGTCTTTAGGAACATTGAGCCGGCTAGCTGAAAAGTTCAAAATCCCCTTAACACCAGCTTCTTCCAGCTGTGGAACCACACTTTGGGCGACATGGCCAGGCACGGCCAGGATGACAATATCGATTTGACGCGCTTCCAATTGGTCAACGATTTCATCCATACTATAGATTGGCACCCCTTCATGGATCTTTCCTATCTTATCTGGATCAATGTCGAACGCTGCATTGATATGGACATTATTGGACTGCTTAAAGTTATAGCTAATCAAAGCATTCCCCAAGTTGCCGACCCCAATCAGGGCTACCATCGTCAACTGGTCCTGGCTCAATAAGCGACTAAAAAAGTCAATGAGATGGTCCACCTCATAGCCGTAACCTCGTTTACCTAGGGTACCAAAATAAGAAAAATCGCGTCGAATGGTCGCACTATCTACTTTAACCGCATCAGAAATTTGCTCTGAGGAGACGCGTTCCATCCCCATCGCCTTAAAATTCTTTAAACATCTGTAATAAATGGATAATCGTTTGGCTGTTGCCTTTGGTATCTTTTTCACTTGAATCCCCCCTGTTTGTTCACTTGTGAAAAATAGAATAGAAATATTTTACCAGGATTTTGTTTTTGAAGCAAATCAAAATGATTAATTTAAGCTTAAACCAAATCCATAGCGGTAAGTATTTCCGGCACTGTCTTGATAGGCATAAGGCCGGTCCATGTACTTGTCCTTATCATAACCAGGGACATCGTTAGGCGAGGCACAGATTCCCTCATCATTGACCGCGATCACTTCATCACTCGCTGGTAGGGTTAGAGGTAATGTGCCCTTGGCTGGACAAGCCCCTGTATAGACATCCATAATGGCTTGGATAAAGCTATTGAAACTTACCGTTAAAGCCTCAGCTAAAGGCTCTACATTCTCCAAAATAAAGGGTAAGTCCAAGTTGACATTGATGATGGTATGGTCCACAGCTGCCTGGATGGCCTTCACCCGGTCGAGGTCCACATTCGTTGCTTGGTGGATCTGCAGGTCGAGATAACCCGAAGTAGCTTCGAAATAGGACCCTGAAATAGGTTCCAAGAAGAGCAAGGCAATATCTGCTTCCTTGTAGTCTGTCACCAGGTCAATCTGTGGGAAGGCTTGGCGGATCTGGTCAGGTAATTTGTGGTTGAGTTCATCCGTATTACCGAAGATCCCTTGCTTGCGGCGACTGGCCATCTCCTCTTCATTATAAACCTTAGTAAAGATCTCCGCATAGACCTTCCTCCCTGCTAATTTATCAGCTGTCAAGGGCAAGAGGTCTTGGTCATTCTTCAAGAGTACAACAGATTCTTGGTGGGCCTGGTAAGCGGTCTGACGACTCGCCTCACTATTGGTCACTGCTTCTGCTTGGTCAGCTTCTTGGTAAGGGTTCTCAAATAAACCTAAGGCAAAGAGTTCTTTTAGCGTCCCCTTAACCCGGTCATTGACCGTTGCTTCATCCACAAGCCCCTGGTCTACAGCTGCTTCAAAGGCTTCAACTTCTGTGGTTCCCGATACAATATTGGTGCCGGCCTTCAGTAGCTTGGCGACCCGTTCAGGCTTGGTCAGGTCTTCTACCCCCCAGGCACAGGCATCCAAGACCCCTGTATCCGAATTAATATAGCCTTCAAAGCCAAGCTCATCACGCAAGAGATCTTGGAGGAATTGCCGGTTGTAGGCAAAAGCTACATCTTCCTCGAAGCCTGCTGGGAAGGGCTCTTGGGGCAGGTTGGATTTCTCTTGGCTTGGAATCGCATAGTAAGGCATGATAGCGCTAGGATGATGTTTAATCGCTGCCTTAAATGGAGGGAGATGGTAGCTTTCCAAACTATTAGGCGTTGGATAAACATTATACTTCCCTTCTTCATAATGGGGGTCAAAGCCATTCTCTCGCGCACCGCCACCAGGGAAATGTTTAATAGTTAGCGCCACCCCTTGGTCATCCAGGTTTTCACCTTGGTAGATGGGAATAATGCTTTCAGCAATCTCTGAAATTTGTTCCGGATTCTCACCAAAAGTTCCCGAAGTTCTAAACCAGCGGGGATCGGTCGCTGTATCCACCATGTACATATAGCCCTTGCGGATGTTATTGTGCCAGAATTCCTGCTTACCGATCTGGGCAAAGGCCTTAATCAATGGTAAGTTGCGGCTTGCCGCTAGGCCTAAGGTGCCAGGAAATTGGGTGAAGCGGCCAATAGCTGATTCCGCATTGAAAGTCGCTTCATTGTTCTCATTCTTTGAATTGGATAGAACAACAAGAGGAATCCCTAAGCGGGTCTTTTCGACCATTTCCTGCATGGTATTAACCCAGCTGACGATTTCATTAGGCTTGGCATTCTCTCTTAAGATGATGTGACGGATTTGGAAATCCTCTAAGAGGGTTGACGTAGGGTATTCATGCTTCGGATGAGGGTATTGGATATCTTTATCCGCCTCATTAATCACTCCGTCGTGGCTGGTGGGCTCTCCCTCTTCAGCAGAGATCCCCATGGGCTTATCAATCAGCACCATCATCCCAGCCTTCTCCCGGAGGTTCATCCGCTCCACTAAGTCCTGGGCGCGTTCTTCTGGACTCAGGCGCCAGTCCTCGTAGGGATTGATTTGGCCGTCCTTATTATGGTCCTTGAAGTAGAGCCCATCGACCTCCAGTTCGTCTAAGTGACGACTGACTAATTTCTTTTGTTCCATTTCATCGCTCCTTATCGCTTTATCATTAATTTTAACCACAGTATAAGTCTATTTTAAGGGATAAAGTGTTTTTTGCAAAGCCTTTCACAAGGACAAAGGATTTTCCCAGTCGTCCCTATTCTAGAATTATGCTAAACTAGGACTAGTATTTTAGAAGGAGGCTAGACAATGATTCTTTTACAAGGTTCCAATTTAGCCCGACAATTTGGGGCAGAGACCCTGTTTGAAGACATTCAAATCACCGTTCAAGACACTAGTCGCATTGGTCTAGTCGGTAGAAATGGTACCGGTAAATCGACCCTACTCAAGATTCTCGCAGGTATTGAGAGTCCAGACCATGGGACGGTTTCCCAGCGCAAAGGCACGCGGATTGCCTATATGGACCAACATACGGCTGTCAATAGCGAACGGACCGTTTACGAAGAAATGAAGAGCGTTTTTGCGGAGAGCTTGGCCCTTATCGACCAAGCCAACCAAGCGGCTATGGTTCTCGCTGACCAGGCAGTGATCCAAGATCCTGACCGCTATGAACAAGCGCTTAAGACCTATGACCAGCTCCAAGAAGAGATCAACCGGCGCAATGCCTATAGCTATGATTCCGAGATCCGCATGGTCCTCCATGGTTTCCGCTTTCCAGAAGAAATGTACGACCAACCCATTGCACAAATGTCAGGTGGTCAGCGGACCCGCCTGGCCCTGGCCAAGGTCCTCCTCGAGAAGCGAGACATCCTGATCCTCGACGAACCGACCAACCACTTAGATATCGATACCCTCAATTGGCTGGAAGGCTACCTGCCCAAGTATCCAGGTGCCCTCTTGATCGTCAGCCACGACCGCTACTTCCTCGACCATGTCACCAACGAAACCTATGAAATGACCCACCATGGCATCGAACACTATGCCGGCAATTACAGCTTCTACCTAAAGGAGAAGGCCGTTCGCTTGGAAACGCAAATGAAGGCCTATGAAAAGCAACAAAAAGAAATCCATAAATTAGAAGACTATATTGCCCGCAACCTGGTCCGCGCCTCTACCACTAAGATGGCGCAGAGCCGGCGCAAGCAGCTCGAGCGAATGGACAAGTTGGAACGTCCCCAGCAGGATGAGCGGTCGGCCCGCATCCAATTCAGTACGGAGAAGTCCAGCGGTAATGTGGTTCTCACGGTGGATGACCTAGCTATCGGTTACGAAGACTGCCTGTCTTATCCCATCAATATTGACCTCCGCAAGCAGAAGGCCCTAGCCGTTGTCGGCCCCAATGGCGTGGGCAAGTCGACCCTGCTCAAGACCATCACAGGACAGATTCCAGCCTTAGAAGGTGATTACAAATTAGGGACCAATGTCAGTCTGGGCTACTACGACCAAGAACTGGGCAATCTCAATTCTAAAAAAGACGTTCTCCACGAACTCTGGGATGACCACCCCGCCATGAACGAACAAGACATCCGTACCATCCTCGGCAGCTTCCTCTTTAGCGGGAGCGACGTTGAAAAACCGGTCCACGGCCTCAGCGGTGGGGAAAAAGCCCGCCTAGAGCTGGCCAAACTCGCCCTCGACCACGACAACTTCCTGGTCCTAGACGAACCCACTAACCACTTGGACATCGACTCCAAGGAAGTCTTAGAGAACGCCCTCATCGACTATGACGGCACCCTTTTATTTGTTAGCCACGACCGCTACTTCATCAACCGCCTAGCGACCGAAGTTTTAGAAATTTCAGAAGACGGCAGCAAGCTTTACCTCGGTGACTACGACTATTACTTAGCCAAAAAAGCCGAAGAAGAAGCCCGCCAAGCGGCCCAAGCCAGCACGGAGGATCACGAAACAGTAGTGGAAGAAAAATCCTCTGGCAAGATCAGCTACGAAGCAAACAAACAAAAACAACGCGAACAGCGCCGTCAACAACGACTTATCGACCAGTGCGAAGAAGAAATTAGCCAAGTCGAAGAAGAAATTCAGGCCATCGAAAACGAAATGGCCAAACCCGAAGTCTACCAAGACAACGCCCAAATCCTCGACCTCAACGCCCAACTCGAACCCCTCAAACAACACCACCAAGACCTCATGGACCAATGGGAAGAGCTGCTTGAGAAACTATAGGATATAAAATATCGCGCGATCCTTCCCCCCTTGCAGCTATAACAGCTACAAAAACAGACAAAAAATCCACCATTTTCACATCAAATCAGTGAAGCTGGTGGATTTTTAATTTCTAATATTTTTTAAGAGTCACTAATATCCAAACCTGGAACAGCATCTAAGCTCAGGTCAGCAAATTCAGCTCTCTGATAGAGGGTATAGGCTGCTGCTCCAATCATCGCGGCATTATCACCACAATATTTAAGTGGCGGGAAGTAGAGGGCGACTTCTGGGTGGCGGTCAGCGAGAGCCGCTTGAAGTTCTTGGCGTAAGCCACTGTTGGCAGCTACCCCACCAGCGACTAAGAGCTGCTTGGCCGGATAGTCGTCCAGGGCCCGGCAAGTTTTCTCCACTAGAACTTCCACCGCCGCCGCTTGGAATGAACTTGCAACATTTTCTTTGACAAGCTTCTCCCCGCGTTGGTCGGCATTGTGGAGGTGGTTAATAACTGCTGACTTGAGCCCACTAAAGCTGAAATCGTAATTGTCTTCATCCAGCATGGGGCGCGGATAATCATAAGTATCTTGGCCGACTTGGGCGAGTTCATCCATCTTCTTACCTCCAGGATAGGGCAAGTCGAGTAGGCGCCCTACCTTATCATAGGCCTCACCCACGGCATCATCACGGGTATCCCCAAACTTCTCAAAAACCCCGTCCGCGGGCATGTAGATCAATTCCGTATGTCCCCCACTGACGACCAGTGACAATAGGGGAAAGTCCATGGCTTGGACTAGCTGGTTAGCATAAATATGGCCGGCAATATGGTTGACCCCAATCAAAGGTTTATCATGGGCAAAGGCCAGGGTCTTGGCAGCCGTAATCCCGATCAAGAGCGAGCCTACCAAACCAGGCCCCTTGGTCACCGCAATCCCATCAATGTCCTCCCAGCCTAAACCCGCTTCTTCAAAGGCTAAATCGACAATTTGAGTAATTTGTTCAACATGGTGGCGGCTCGCTATTTCCGGCACCACGCCACCAAAACGCATGTGGCTTTTGACCTGGGTGGCAACAATATTGGCCAAGCAGTCCTTGCCATCACGAATAATCGCTGCCCCTGTTTCGTCACAGCTCGATTCAATTGCTAATAGGGTTACTGACATCTTCTCACCTTTTCTAATTAAACCTGTAAACAATAAATCCAGGCATCTTCTCCATCCTGGTAATAATTTTGACGGATAGCTAATCGTTCAAATCCTAGCTTCCGATAGAGGGTCTGGGCGGGAAGATTCGTCGCCCGCACTTCCAAGAACATCCGCTCCATCCCTTGGCTCTTCAACTGGTCAATCGCTTCGCTCAGGAGTTTTTGACCCAAGCCTTGCCTTTGATGAGCAGGTAGAACAGCCAGGTTGAGGAGTTCCGCCTCGCCCGCTAGAACTTGAATCTGGGCCAGAGCCAGTAAGTTTCCCTGGTCCTCATAAGCAAAAACCTGGGCATGGGGCCGACTGAGGAAGTGGTCCAGAGCGTCAACTGTCCATGTTGGAGCTTGAGGATAAGCAGCGTCTAAGACCACCCACATCGCTTCTCCCAAGCCTGCTTCCAAACATTTAATCATCCTTATCCTCGCCCTCCTCCCAGCGCCAAGCCAATAAATCAGCATGTTCATGGTTATCATGATAATAAAAGCGCCGCGTCTTCAGTCGGCTAAAGCCCCGAGCCCGGTAAAAAGCTTGGGCCGCTGTATTCGATTGGCGGACTTCTAGCTGGATTTGCGTAAGGTCAAGCTGCTGGGCAATCTGTCTAGCTTCTTCGAGTAAATAGCTACCCAAGCCCTGCCCCTGCCAAGTCGGATCTACCATAAAATTAGACACATGCAGGTGGTCAGCTTCTTCCCGGCAAGCAATGAAGCCAAGCAAGCTGCCATTGATGAAAGCCTGGAGATAGCAAGTATCTGACCGGCCGACCATGTCTTGGTAGAAATCCTTTAACTGCCACATGACTTGACCATAGGCTAATTTTTCCAATTCAACCATCTGTTTGAGTGCAGTTTGGTCAGACAAGCGCAGGCTGACTACTAGACCAGAAGGCAAGACGCGCTCAGCTTGCTGGATATCAATTCGGTCCAATAGGTCTTCTTTACCTGGACTGAACCAATGATTCATCCAAGTCAAGTATCTGTTAATCCGCTCTTTCAACATAGCTGTCCCCATCATGACCGGGGTTCTTCGCCCGCCAATTCTCTTCAGCCTCAGCCAACTTGGCATAGTCGGGCAAGAAGGTATCCACATCTTCTAATTCTAGCGGGAGCTGAACCATCTTATGGGCATAGATTAGCCGGTCTTCCGGCGCTGCCAAGTGGCAATGGTCGTGCCGGTATAGGATGGGCGCCAAGTCTGCCTCATAACTTGCTAGGTCAGGACTTATAAAGTAAACCGCATCATAATCATCTAGGCGGTCTTCCCACTGGGCTAGCCAGTCTGAGAAGGGGCCATGCTTTACCTCTTCTAAAGCGGTCCAACTATTTCCGTCTTTCAAATAAGCGGCGGCAAAGACTGTCTGCCGGCGGGCATCGAAGAAGGGTAAGACCAAGGCCTTATGCGTTCGGATATTGGCAGCCAGGGCCAAGAGACTTGGGACCGAATACAGGGGAATCTCTAGGGTCGAAGCCAAAACTTTGGCTGCTGTTACTCCCATCCGCAGCCCCGTATAAGAACCTGGTCCCTTGGAAACAAGGATTCCTTCCAGGTCTTCAGCCTGCCAGCCTACCGTTTCCATCATGGTCTGGATTAGGGGCAGCAACTGGGTCGAATGTTTAATCTTGGTATTGGTGGTTATCTCACTAATCAAGGTCTGGTCTTCCAACAAGGCCAGGCTCAGGGATAGCGTTGCACTATCGATCGCTAAAATACGCATCTTAGCACCCTCTCTAATTTGACTATTCACAGCTCTTATTGTAGCAAATATCCGTAAGGTGAACAATGTGCAGACACGCTCTTAGGAAAAGCTGGTTTGAACTTTAGAGCAATCCTCTATTGGTAACAGCTTATTCTATAAGAACTGGGTGGTCAACTTGCTAACGGAGGCCTTGTTTGCAAGTTCCTCAACGGCTACTTGCTATTGAAGAGGCCATTCGCAAGTAGGCGAAGGCGAACTTGCTATCGAGAGCCCCGTTCGCAAGTAGCTAGCCACGAACTTGCTAATTGGACCTGTCTTCGCAAGTTCAACTGCCACAACTTGCTAATCGGGCCGTTATTCGCAAGTTGCTCGTTTAAAAATCTTATCCTCAATAATAAAACAAGCTAGCAAGAAAAGCTCTGCTTGCTAGCTTGTATGTTGGATAATTATTTGTTATTTGGTCTTGCTCTGACCCTGGGCAGTCGGGTTCGGTCTGGCAGCTTTCGTGTCACTTCACAAGTCCCCGCCGCAGTCCTTCAGACTGATCTGGTGACTTGTTCCAGTGAACGAAAGCTAAATGCTAGCCCTCACACCCTTATCTTAAGATATCGACGACGTTCTTTTGGGCGGCGGCGCGAGCTGGGAAGACGCTGAAGATAATACCGATGAGAACGGAAATCAGAACAGCTAGCAAGGCGGTGCCGAAGTCAACGGAGGCCCCGAATGGGAGGAAGCTGGCGATCGCATAAGCGAGAAGGATGCCTAGGATATAGCCAATGACGCCCCCAACCGTCGTGATCGCAATGCCTTCGAAGAGGAATTGCTTTTGGATATTGGACTGGGTGGCTCCGAGTGAGCGCCGAATCCCGATTTCCTGGGTTCGTTCAGAGACCGAGATATACATCATATTCATCACCCCAACCCCCGCAACCAGGAGGGAGATGCCGGCAACTGCTGAAATGAAGTAAGTTACCATATTCAGGGTTTGTCCGACCCCTTCCAACATCTTAGACATATCGAAGAACATATACTGCCCCTTCTGCATCTTACTTCCTTCAGCGTTCAGTTTCTTCACGATATTATCCATAATCTTCTTAGAGTCCGCTCCCTCGTCGAAATAAACCTTGAGGGTCAAGCTCCCGCGATCAATGAGATTGTAAATCTCCATGGTCTTCTCTGGCATCTTAAGCTCTGGCCCGCTGCTGATGGTGAAGGCCCCTGCGCTCCCATTAGTTGCTGGCCCCTCACTAGCAAAGACCCCTACTACCGTAAAGTTCTTCCCATTAATCGTCAGATTCTTATCCACAGCCTGGTCCGCTTGGCCAAAGTACTTTTTGGCTAGGTTTTCGCTAATCAAGACATTGCGCTCATAGCTTTCTGAGTCGCTAGTCTGTAAATTACGACCGGCGACCAAGTCATCGGAAGTTTCCTTGAAAGGTCGAGCAGGTTGGGACTCTGTCTCCTTGCCTACTTTAACCGTCACATTGGTGGGCATGCCATTGTCCTGGTCGTCTACCTTGGCCTCACTGACCCCTTCGAAGTCTTCCACTAATTGAATATCTTGAGGGGTATAGACCTTGGTTCGCGAAGGGTCAAAGTTCTGATCGCTCGGTTGGAAGAGTAAGTTCTGGCTCACCCGGCCTTCCTGGTCATCAGTGAGAGAGTCCATAGTTTCTTTCTGGAAACCATTCCCTAGACTCATAATGGTAATAACAGCTGCAATACCGATCACAATCCCAATCATAGTCAGGAAGGTGCGCCGACCATTCATCCGCATCGTGGCCAGAGAGGATTTTAGAATTTCACTTAAGCGCATCTAAGCCCCTCCTTCCGCTGGGTCCCCGCCAGCCATCAGCTGCTCGTAAGCCTTGGGCATGATGATCTCTGTCCCGTCCGAGTGAATGGCCCCGTCAACAATGGTAATGTGACGGTCAGCGTATTCCTGGAGGGTGGGATCGTGGGTTACCATGAGGATGGTCACGCCCTCTTGGCGGTGGAGGGAGGAAATAATATCCATAATCATGCGTGACGTCTTCGTATCGAGAGCCCCCGTGGGTTCATCAGCAATAATAAACTTAGGCCGATTAACCAGAGCCCGGGCAATGGCTACCCGCTGGCGCTGGCCCCCCGATAATTCATAGGGTTTCGATGGCCCCTTATCGCCCAAGCCAACCCGCTCTAAAGCTTCTTGGACCCGGTCATGGGTCTGACTGGCCCGCAAGCCATTATAGAGAAGAGGCAGACGCACATTATCCGCCACCGACATGTTCTGAATCAGGTTAAAGCTCTGGAAGATAAAGCCCACATAGCTATTCCGCAGGTGGGAGACTTCCTGGTCCGTCCGCTGCTTGAGCGGCTCATTATGGAAAAGATAGGTCCCTTCGAATTGGTTATCCAAGAAGCCAATCACATTGATTAACGTCGACTTCCCTGATCCAGAAGGTCCCATGACAGTAATAAACTCACCATCATAGACGGAGAGATTCACGTCTTTTAGAACATGAACCTGGTTCTCACCTTCGCCATAATACTTATTGATATTTTTTAGTTCAAATAAAGGCTCGGCCTGGCCTAAAGGCTGGCCAAGGCTTGGTCTTTCAACTACCATGACCTCTGCCCCCTAGTCTTTATTTTCTGATTCAGCATGCGCTTCTGCTTCAGCAAGGTCCACTTCTTGACCATCTTCGAGCCCCTCAGGATTCTTAATGACCTGGTCGCCTGCCTTAATATTCTTGGTCACCACTTCTTGGCGGCCTTGCTGCTTAGTTGTAACCTCAACCCTTTTCACCTTGCCATCACGGTAAACGAAGACATAAGACTTGCCCTTGTCTTCAACGATAGCTTCCTTGGGAAGAACGAAGCCAGGTAATTTGAAATGCACCTTAGTTGAGAAGCCCGGCTGGATCTTATCTTTAGGTTTGACCGTGAAAGGATATTGGCTCTCTCCCCCTTGGCCGCCAGCGGCTTGGGCTGCTTGCCCTGCCATCGCACCGGCATCTCCAGCTAAACTAGGAGCTCCTCCGCCAGCTGCAGGGAGGTTCTCATAATTAATGATCTCACCACTTGTCTTCTGGCCACTGGCAGGTACCGTCAAATCAACTTTGCGACCATCCTTGAGCAAGTAGAAGTCATACTCGCCAACCGTTCCTGTAACGGAAATATCATCGCTTACAATCCGCACCAGGGGCACAGACGAGTCTGTAATTCCCTTGGCATCATAGATTACTTTACCACTTGTCCGTGCCTTCACTTGGTTGTCTGTCTGAGCTTGGGCCCGGTTGAGTTGGATCTCTAAATCTTCAATTTGTTGGTTTAATTGACGGACTTGTTCGTCCACTCCTGCTTGGGCGCCAGCTCCAGGCGCTTCTCCTAAGCCAGCTCCTTGCCCTCCAGCTTCTAAGGCAGATGGATCGACACCTCCGGCTCCAAGACTCGGATCCACTTGACCAGCCGACCCTGGAGTCGTCACCGCTTGATTCGGGTTAGGGTTCGGATTCCCTGCTTGGCCGACTTGACCAGCTGTTGGCGGACAATTTGGATCGCCCTCGGCAGGATTTTGACCGGAAGTCAGCCCAGCCCCTGCTAGGTTAACCGGACTTGCTGTATAGACACCGAGTCCTGAAACCAAGGGCGTCGCCACTAGGGCCTGGTTGACACTAGCCATGGGACTCGCTGCCTGGTTCTGCAGGCGGTTGCGTTGGTCATAGAGACGGTTTAATTGCCGTTTGGTATCATCAATCTTGTACTGGGCTTCGGCTTGCTGGTAGGAGAAGAGCACATCCCCCTTGTTCACTCGTTGCCCATCAGCCACATTGACAATTCCCAAATCGCCTTTCTCGCGACTATAATAATAAGCATCATCCGTCTTTAACTGGGCCTTCCCGTCAACCGTTACAGGTTCTTGGTCTGTAACCTTGACCGTTTCATAGTTTGTCTCACTATCTCCCTTGCCAAAGCTCGCTGCATAAAAAACATTGTACACCAGTACGCCGAGAACTAAGAGCGCAGCCAAACCGCCTCCAATTCCCCACCACAGTTTCTTCGATTGGGTCATCGTCATCCCTCAACTTCCTTTTTTAATTTCTGAATTTATTCTACCATAATAGAAAGTTCATTTTTATCAGTTTTTTATTAAGCATAAGAATTGCAATTTAAGCGAAGACCTACTATATTGGAAGAAAGTCTAGTTAAGGAGGGCTCACTATGGACGAATTACTACCACGGATCAATGAATTAGCCAAAAAGAAAAAAGAAGGCACCATCACAGAAGCCGAATTAAGTGAACAAAAAGAATTACGTAGCCAGTATCTCAAACAATTCCGGGAAAATTTCCGCTCTGTCTTGATGAATACCAAGGTCGTCGATCCTGAAGGGACAGACGTCACCCCACAAAAATTAAAAGACGCCCAAGCCGAACGCCGGGGCGACACCCCCTCATAAAGTTAAAAAGGCTGAGACAATGGTCCAGCCTTTTTTAAATGGCGATTTTTTAAAGGCCTCTTCCAAAAGTCAGGGCTGATTAACTTTTGTCACACTCTAATGAATAAAAAAACATCTTTGCCAAAAAAGTTGGCAAAGATGAAAAAGGAAAAAACAAAAATGAAAGGATGATGCAATCTTTCGACTGCTCAATAAAAATTATAGCACAAGCTGATTTAAAATGAAAGGGCTTTTTTAAAAGCGTTTACAAATTTCTTCCGCCTTGTCGTCAGCCCTCATAAAAGACAATAATGTTCTCATCTTATGAGATTTTTATCAGATAGGGGCCCCGAAAAGTTGGCGATAAGCCCCTTTTCTCCACTTTTCTTCCCAGAAAGCTGGACGGGAAATGTTTTTTCCGTATTTTTTATCTAAAAGGGCTTTCATTTGTTAACTAAATTTTATATAATACTCTTACTGGCAATTAGCTAGTTCTATTTATTGACTTTTATCTATTAATGATAGCGCTTAAGCAACTGAGAAGGAGGCAGTTTTTACTTAGGAAAATATTATTATTCTTATACACTTGCCATTATTTATTCTTTAAGTGTATAGACTTGCTATGAAGAAAGGAATTATAAAAATGAATACAAATGCTAAACCATTTGGCATGCGTGATAAGATCGGTTACATGTTCGGGGACTTAGCCAATGACATGACCTTTATCTTACAAAGTATGTTCCTCATGGTCTTTTATACCGAAGTTTGGGGGATTAATCCAACTACAGTCGGAAACTTATTCTTGGCAGCTCGCTTTGTCGATGCTATCACCGACGTCACCATGGGCCGGATTGTTGACGTCTCCAAGCAAACTAGCGAAGGGAAGTTCAAACCTTGGATTCGCCGGATTGCGATCCCTGTAACCCTTGCCAGCTTTATGATGTACCAAACAGGTCTTCAAGACATGTCCATGACCTTCAAGATTGTCTACATGTACATCACTTACTTACTCTGGGGATCTTTCGCTTATACAGCCATTAACATCCCTTACGGCTCTATGGCTTCTGCCATCACTTCCGACCCTGACCATCGGGCTAGCCTATCGACCTTCCGGACTATTGGGGCGACCATTGCCCAATTAGCTATCGGAGCGGCGGTTCCACTGTTGATCTTTGAAAACAACGTCGTAAAAACAGATGCTACCTTCACCATCCTAGCTGGGGTCTTCTCCATCTTAGGGCTTGTCTTCTACTTCTTCTGCTACCGGATGACCACTGAACGGGTAGAAATTCCTTCCGACCCTGATAGCTCTCTAATGGGGACCCTCCGTACATTTGGTAAGGTCTTGAAGAGCCGCTCACTCTGGGGCATTATCTTCTCCGCCCTCTTCCTCATCTTCGCTCAGTTGGGGATTGGCCAAATGAACAACTACCTCTTTGCCAATTACTTTGAAAATGCGGATATGTTAGCAACTGTTAATATTATCTATCCCTTAGCTGTCCTCTTCTTAGCAGCACCGATTGCGCCATCCCTAGCTAAAGCCTTAGGGAAACGTGAAGTAGGGATTCTTGGGGTCTTGATTGGCTCTGCTGCCTTTGGTATTTTATACTTCATGCATACCGAAAGCATCTGGACTTACATCGTTATTTCTACCATTGGGTATATTGGTTTTGGGGTCTTCAACGCCATTATCTGGGCGATCATTACTGATGTTATCGATGATATCGAAGTTCAAACCCATACTCGGGATGACGGGACCGTCTATGCCTTCTACTCCTTCGCCCGTAAGATTGGCCAAGCCTTCGCTGGAGCCAGTGCAGGTTGGGTATTAGGCTTTATCGGTTACCAATCAGGAGCTGAAACCCAAGCTGCAGATGTCATCAATAACATCTACAGTGCCGCTACCTCAATTCCTGCGATTGCCTTCTTGTTATCAGGTCTTTCCCTGCTGATCATCTACCCATTAAGCAAGAAACGCGTGGAAAACAACTCAGCTATCTTGGCTGAACGTCGCGGTTAAATGATCTCAGTCAAATAAGCAGCTATTCAATAGATACAGGCACCCTCCTCTTGAGGGTGCTTTTTTTACTTGTTATTTGTAAGCGTTACGTTAGGGATAAGGAGGGCTTGTTGGCGTTTCCAAGATGATGAACAATATTGTTTATAGCTTATTTTTTCACAATCTTTTTTTGGAAGCCTTACCATAAGGAGCAGAAAAGTTTTTATTAAATGTGAAACAAATCTTTAAATTGCACCTTAATTAGCTTCAATTTCTTAAATTTGTTGGCAATTTCACATATTTAATCATATTTCCTTTTCAAGTTAATGTTTTTCCCCTATAATGACTAATGCTTTATTTTTTATTTCAAGTCTAAAGGAGGAATTATTGTGGCAGAAAGAACAGCCACCAAGCCGTTCGGGATGTCCGACAAACTGGGCTACATGTTTGGGGACTTCGGGAACGACTTTACATTTATTCTTTCATCAATGTTCTTGATGAAATTCTACACTGACGTTATGGGGGTCTCAAGCGGGATCGTCGGCGGTATTATGGCCGGTGCCCGGATTGTGGATGCCTTCACAGATATGACCATGGGGCAGATTGTTGACCGGACCAAACCAACTCCAGTGGGCAAATTCTTACCCTGGATCCGTCGCATGGCTGGACCAGTTGCTTTAGCTTCTTTCCTCATGTATGCGAGCTGGTTCCAAGATATGCCAATGTGGTTCAAGATCGGCTGGATGATCTTTACTTATATCCTATGGGGCTCTGTCTTCTATACGTCGATCAATATCCCATTTGGTTCGATGGCCTCTGCAATTTCGGCAGATCCTAAACACCGGGCTGAATTATCCACCTGGCGGACCATTGGCGCTACCCTGGCCCAAACCTTTATCGGGGTGGTCCTACCACTGGTTGTCTACTACAATGATAGCAGTGGTGCCCAAGTCCTCTCAGGTACTCGGATGACGATTGCCGCAGGGGTTTGTTCCATTCTCGCCGTTGTCTGCTATGCCCTCTGCTATAAGATGACAACAGAACGGGTCAAAATCGAACAAAAGACAGAACGCTTTGACTTCAAAGATATGGTTAAGCAATTAGCTTCTAATAAAGCCTTGATTGGGATCGTTGTTTCTTCAATCTGCTTACTCCTTACCCAATTAACCTTGAGCGCGATGCTTCCTTACGTCTTCCCTAACTATTTCGGCAATACCCAAGCCCAAGCTGCTGCAACCTTTGTTGGCTCTGCCGCCACACTGATCTTATCAACCTTTGTGGTCCAACTCTCCAGCAAACTAGGCCGTAAAGAATTGGGAATCTGTGCCGCCATCTTTACCGCTGTGGTATTGATTCTTGCCTATTTCCTACAAATTTCAAATGCCTGGGTCTTTGTTGCCTTCTATGGTTTAGCTTATTCTGGGATTGGCTGCTTCATGCTGATTACCTGGGCTATGATCACTGACGTTATCGACCATACAGAAGTCCAAACCAATGAACGGTCAGACGGGATGATTTATTCGGTCTACTCCTTCGCCCGGAAGATGGGCCAAGCAGCTTCATCTGGTCTAGCAGGTTGGCTCTTAACCCTAGTTGGTTATTCGACAGCAACTGCCTTCGACCCTGCAGTGACCCAAGGCATCTACAACATCACTTGCCTTGCTCCAGCAGTAGGAGCTATCTTGCTAGCTGTCTCCCTCTTCTTCCTCTACCCATTGAATAAGAAACAGGTCGAAGAGAACGCTGCTATCCTAGCCGAACGCCGGTAAAACTAAGCCCTATCACTTCAAGCTGCGCCCTTAACTGGCGCAGCTTTTTCTTGCAGCAATACATACACATTTTGTTCTTTTATATAAACAATTTTTGTTTTGTTCACCCAATAAAGCTTGATTTTATCCCTTTTTACTTAATTAGCCCTTATTGATTAGCCGGCAAAAGCTTGAAGCGACCTGTGAAAGGGCTTAAACTATAAAGCATAAAGATAATGACAAGAAAGGTCGATGGTGATGAAAAGAAAGAAGCTGTTAATCTGGAGCCTGGCTATCCTAGCCCTCTTCCTGGCCGCTTGTGGCCAACAGGGCAAGCCTGCAGAAAGCGAGAATAAGAAGGTCAGCCTAGCTGTTTCGAACCAACTCAGCCAGGAAGTCTGGCAGGATACCGCCCGCCGGCTCAAAGACAAGGAAGGCATTGATTTAGAAGTTAAGCTGATTGCAGACTGGGTGCAACCCAACATGGCGGTGGCTGAAAATGATATTGACCTCAACGTCTTCCAATACATCCCTTTTCTCGCTGAATTCAACCAATCCCATAAGACAGACCTGATTCCTATCGGCTACTCCTACATCCCACCTATCGGCATCTACAGCTCCAATCCCGAGGTCCAGTCCGTTGCTGACGTGCCCCAGGATGCCAAGTTCACCATTCCCGATGATCCGGTCAACCTGGACCACAGCCTCCTAGAAATCGAGCGCGCTGGTTTGATTAAACTAAAGGACACGCCAGGCCAAAAGACCCTAGACGATATTGCCGAGAACCCTAAGAATATTCAATTCATCCTGATGAAGGGAGACGGCATTGCGCGTAGCCTGGCCGATGCGGATCTCATGATTACAGGTGCTTCAGGGGCCCAAGATGCCGGTATCAGCCAAGACCAGGCGATCTATATCGAAGACCCCAAAACCACACCTAATATTTACAAGGTTTGTATCGTGTCCCAGCGCGACCGAGCCGATGACCCCCTCCTAAAGAAAGTCGTCGACGAATTTCAAAGCCAGGAAACTGCAGACTTCATCAAGACGGTTTCCAATGGCACCTATGTCCCTGCCTGGTCAGACCATGACCAAGCGACAAAGGACTACGATGACTTCGTCCAAAGCAAAAAATAAGTGCTTCCCTTTACCTGCGCACCCTTGCCTCGCGCAGCATCTCCAAAAATGCAAAAGACACGCCCAGCCAGCGTGTCTTTTGCATTTTTTATACTTATCTTTCAAAAATTTTAGCCAGGTTCAAACGTTGGTTGACCAGGTAAATCAAAGGAGCCGTCAGGGCTAGAATAATCACTTCGCTCACAAATAAGGAAGCGTAGGTCGCCCAGAAAGGCAGGTCAAAAGCTAAGTTGAGCTCAAAAGCAATAATAAAAATCATCGTTGAAAAAATTAAAGTCGTAGCAGCCAATTTCTGCTTGTCGGACTTTAAATAACGGTAGACCCAGTCACATAAAAAGAAGCTGACCAGGGTATGGGCTGTCCCAAAAACAATATCATACCAGCCTAGGCCCGTCATAAAGCCATAAAAATTCGACAAGAAGACGCCCAAGACGACGCCCCACTTGTAGTTCTTGTGGTAGACATTCAGATGGTTGAGTCCTTCTGACAAACGGAACTGGATGGGCCCATAAGCGAACTGCGGGGCCACAAAATAAATGGCAACATAGAGCGCAGCTAATAGCGCATTAATCACCAGTGCTTGATTGTGTTTACTTTGCATTATAATTCCTCCCATAGTTTTTTATTGTTGGCGGGTTTCGAACAACACAAAACTTATCATAGCTAAATTTATAGCATTTGACAAGGGTAAAAAAAGAGGCGGGAACTTTTGTCCCAACCTCTATCTCTGATCACAAGCTTTGGCTCTACTTGTTCTCATCGTTAACAAATTCGTCTTCACTAACCCTTTCCGTGCGCGGATCCAAGGGTTCTTGGTCTTCTAAAGCCTCATGGGCACGTTGGACACGCAGCTTGGTTACTCGTTTGGTCCAGAAACCGCCATGGATGTACTTGGCATCATAAGATATATAGAAGGCCCGGTCGTCGATCTCTTCAATCGTCCGACAGAGCTTGCGCTCCGTTGACCGCGGCGTCAGGATAGTCAGGATTAAGCGGTCGCCATCACGACCATAGCCCGACTGGACCGTCACCCCATAGCCGCGGTTCCGCAATTCTTCAGCCAGAGCATGGTTGTCACTGGCAATGAAGATTTGGATCACCGCATAACCCAGAGCAATCCGATCTTCTAAGAGCATCCCGCAGTAAATGCCTACCCCAAAACCTAGGGCATAGGCCAGCAAGTAGGCTGGTTGGTCTAAGTACTGCATCACCATCGATAAGCCAATGGCGTAGATGGTAATTTCAATCACTGCCAGAAAGGATGCCGGAAAGCGGTAGCCTCGCATCGACAGCAATAGACGCATGGTATTTAGCATGATATAAACTAAGTTAATGCTAAATATTTTGATTAATAAGTGGTAATCCATGGTAGCTCCTATCTTTGACTCGGATCGAGTCTCTTTTCAATACGGCCGAGGCCCCAGTCCGCCACAATTGACATCAGGGCAATGGGAATAACAGCGGCCAAGATAATACTGGTCCCGTCCGAGGCGTTAACCCCGCGGAAGAGAATATCGCCCAGGCCGCCTGCCCCCACGAAGGTGCCGATGGTGGCAATCCCAATCCCGGTAATGAAGGCATTGCGGACGCCCCCCATAATCACCGACATGGCGAGGGGAAGCTCGACTTTGTAGACAATCTGAAACTTAGTCATCCCCATCCCAATCCCTACGTCAATAATATCAGCATCTACATTACGGACACCCGTATAGGTATTGCGAAGAATTGGCAGTAAGGAATAGAGAAAGATGGTCAAAACCACCAAGTTACTCCCTAGGCCCATAGCCAGCATGAGAACCGACAGCATAGCTAAGGAAGGAACAGTTTGGATGAGGTTGGCTAAGCCAAGCACCCAGTCTGCCAAACGATGGTGGCGGGCAATATAGAAGCCGAGTGGAATGGCAAGCAGACAAGCGAATAAGACGCCATAGATAGCCATTAAGAAATGTTGGCCAAATTGTCCGATCACATAGCTCAGGTTTTCTTGGTAATAAACCGCCAATTGTTCCAAGAGGCTTAATTGTGTCATATCTGTCATCTTAGTCACCCCCCACACTTGCTTCAAGCGGTTTGAGTTCAGGCGCTTTATCTTCAAAGTAATTATGCGCCTTTAGCCAGTCATCGGCAACCACTTTCGGCTCCAAAAGATAATTATCTGCACGGTAGTTTAATTTCTGCATGGTTTCTTCGTCGATCGTTCCTTCTAACTTGTGCAAGACCTTATCTAATTCTGGATGAACCTCTAGAATATGGTGGGTCGCAACCGGGCTCGCATCATAGGGTGGGAAGAGCTGCTTATCATCCTCTAGGACAAAGAGGTCTTCAGAAATAATCCGCCCATCCGTTGAATAGCCTAAGATGACATCCACTTCATCATTAGCGACTGCCGAATAGGTTAAGCCAATCGACATGGGCAGGGTCTGCCCGAAGTCAAAGCCATAAATCCGTTTAAAGTCCTCATAGCCGTCCCCTTCCCGGCTCAGCCAAGAAGAGTCCACCCCCGCCTTCAAATCAGGGGCATATTGGGCCAGGTCCGAGACCTTTTCTAGGCCCAATTCTTCGGCCTTATCACGGCTAACCATGAAGGCATAGGTGTTTGCGAAGCCATAAGTTGGGTACCATTTCTGGTCGAACTCCCGGTCGAAGCCCTTGACAACCGTTTCTGCTGCTTTTTCAGGATCGGTGATAGCATCCATACCTAATTCGCCCGTTACGGATGTCCCCGTATAACGGACAGCGGACACATTGGCATCATCCTTCATCAAGGCCTGGTGGTTGAGGGAGGAGGATCCCAGGTTGGAAATCACCTTGGTCGGCACATCAATGTAGTGGTTGGACATGCCTTCAACAATATAGGCTAGGATCTGCATCTCGGTTGACATACCACCCGTAATCACAATTTCGTCTTCGGAAGTGGAGGCCCCGAGTCCTGGTAGACTACAGCCTGCAAGCAAGAAGAGGCTCAAGCCCAAGGTGAAGACAGTCTTCAGCCATTTACGCATCCTCACCAGCTCCTTTCGATGTCGTCCGTGGTTGGGTCACTTTCTCTAAGTAATTCATCAATAGGTCAGCCAGAATCGCAATCAGGGTAACTGGAATCGTGCCCCCAATAATTAAGTCTGGCTTGTAGAGGTTGAGGCCATTAAAGATCATCTCACCTAGGCCTCCGCCTCCGATATAAGCCGCTAGGGTCGCCCAAGCAATGACATAGACGGTCGACAAGCGGATGCCCGCCATAATGACCGGCATGGCGAGAGGCAATTGGACATCCTTAATCACCTGCCAAGCGGTCAAGCCCATGCCCTTAGCCGCATCTAAGAGGTCTGGATCTACGGAGGTCATCCCTAGATAGGTATTGCGGAGGATGGGGAGGAGGGAATAGATAAATAGAGCCACAATCGATGGCAAGCGTCCCACCCCAAAGATGGGGATCATCAAGGCCAAGAGGGCCAAGGTTGGAATCGTCTGGAGAACCCCGACGACACTAATCACACCCCCTGCAATCTTGGGGTGCTGGGACAGAAGGATGCCCAGAGGCACTGCAACCAAGATCCCCAAGGCGAGGGAAACTACGGACAAGAGCAAGTGTTGGATAGTTAAGTTAATGAGTTCTTGGCCGTTTTCAGCTAGGAAGTTTGCCATTAGATCTCAACTCCTTCAATTGCTTTTGTCTCGCCCCAGATCACTTCGTAGACAATATTGACCAGGTTGGACCGGGTCACAATACCCGTTAACTGGCCCGTGCGGTTCACGACAGCCACATTTTGCACTTTGGCTTTGAGGATACGCTGGATAGTATCTTGGACGAGAGCATCTTCTTGAACGCCCTGGCGTCTGACCATTTCATCGCTCACACTGGTCTCCATATCCTTGGCATTCATAATATTTTCGATACTGATTTGCCCCTTCAAGCGCTGACGGTCATCCACAACGAAGAGACTGTCGACATGGCTATCCCGCATGAGCGTTAGGGCATCGCTCAGGGACTGGCCCATGCTAATCGACAGGGGCTTATCATTCATAATATCTTTAACCTGGATATACTGGGTCTTGGCTTCAAAGAGCCGGTCTTCTCCTAGGAAGTTCTTCACATAGTCGTCAGCTGGATGGCGTAAGATCTCTTCCGGTGTATCATACTGGAGGAGCTTCCCCTTGTCCCAGATGGCTACCCGGTCGGCCAGGTTCATGGCTTCATCCATATCGTGGGTCACAAAGATAAAGGTATTATGGTATTCACGCTGGAGCTCTTTAACGAGTTCTTGCAGGGCATCCCGAGTAATCGGGTCCAAGGCCCCAAACGGTTCATCCATCAAGACAATTTTAGGATTGGCGACAAGGGCTCGGATAACCCCAATCCGCTGCTGCTGGCCACCCGATAACTCGCTCGGATAACGGTCCAAGTAGTCTAGGGGAAGCTCTACCCGCTTCATCAACTTCTCAGCCTCCGTCCGACAGCGGTCCTCGTCCCACTTTAAGAGCCGGGGCACGGTGACAATATTTTCATAAACGGTCATATGGGGCATGAGGCCAATGCGTTGGATCACATAACCAATCTTGCGGCGCATATCGACCGCATTCATGGACGTTGTGGCCTTGCCATCAATTAAGATCTCCCCTTCTGATGGATCGTGCATACGGTTGATCATCCGCAGAGCAGTGGTCTTTCCGCTCCCCGAGGTTCCGATAAAACAAACAAATTCCCCGTCTTGGATGGTTAAATTCGCATCTTTCAAGGCGTGAACATTGCCTGGGTACACCTTACTGACATTCTTAAATTCAATCATATTTTCGGTCCCTTCCGTTTTTTCTTAGTTTTATTGTAACAAACTAAGCGGAAAATACGACTAATCGGGCAGCTTAAGCCCGCATCTTTTGTTTTAGTTTTTATTAATCATAATAAAATAACGCATCGAATCCTATTCAGTTAAGGCTTTCGATACGTTATTTTTTCTCTCTTGCGATAAACAATAATTGTTTTTTATTGAACTTAGTGGTCAGGCTGCTCAATAATGACATAAGCACTGGCATAACGGTCTGTGTGGCTAATCGACAGGTGGATGGCATAGGGGATTTTCAAACAAAATAGCTGAGGTTGACCACTTTTATTTGACAAGATGCACATGTCCTGGAAGGAAAGTTGCTTAGATATCCCGCTTCCCCAAGCCTTGGCACAGGCTTCCTTGGCTGCCCAGCGTCCCGCTAGGAATTCTGCTTGCCGCTTAGGCGAGCTAAAGCCTTGGTAGCACGCCAATTCTTCTGCTGTCAGGACCCGGTGGACGAAGCGGTCCCCCTGCTTCTCCCTGGCTTGGTCAATCCGCTTGATTTCGACCAGGTCCGTGCCAATTCCAATAATCATCAAGCTTCCCTCCTAACGAATATCAAAGGATGCTTTATGGCGCGAGCCACGTTTCTTGCCATTTTGGCGGTCTTTGCCCCCTTGCTTAGATTTCTTGCCCTTCTTATCGTAAGACTTGTTGCGCGACTTATTGTGTCCCCGCTTAGAGCCCCGATGCTTGCGTCCCCCTGATTTCTTCCGCTGGGTCCGTTCGGGCGTAATCCGAACTTCTACTTCATTAGGGTCCTTGGTCAAGCTGCTGAGGACAGCGAGGGCCAATTGGTCGGTGCTATAGTGGGCTGACAGGTAGTCAATGGCTTCTTGATAATAAGAAGGATCGGCCTCTTCCGTTAGTTTCTTCACTTCTTCAAGGGCCTGGTTGATCCGACCACTGAAGGCCTCCTTTGCCGATGGTGGACGCAGGGGCATCATCTTTTTCTTGGTCAAGTCTTCAATGGTCCGCAAGTAACCCAGTTCATTGGGCCCAACAAAGGTGACAGAAACCCCCTGGCGTCCAGCCCGACCCGTCCGACCAATCCGGTGGACATAACTATCGGGATCTAAAGGAATATCAAAGTTATAGACATGGGTCACATTACTGATATCTAGACCCCGGGCAGCCACATCCGTCGCCACTAGGATGTCTAACTTTTCCTCCTTGAATTGACGGAGGAGCAGGGAGCGTTTGTCCTGGTTCAAGTCCCCATGAAGGCCTTCTGCCGTATAGCCCCGTTCAATCAAGGCACGAGAAATCTCATCTACCCGGCGCTTGGTCCGTGCAAAGACAATCGCTAGGACAGGGTCTTGGACATCGATGAAGCGGGTCAGAACATCAAACTTCTCGCTCTCCCGACAACGGGTAAAGTATTGGTCGATGAGGTCTGCCGTCATTTCCTGGGCCTTAATCTTCACTTGGATCGGGTCTTGCATGAATTGCTCCCCGATGCGCTGGATGGCCTTGGGCATAGTCGCTGAGAAAAGCAGGGTCTGCCGGTCTGCCGGTGTCTTAGCAATAATGGCTTCAATATCGTCGATAAAGCCCATGTTAAGCATTTCATCGGCTTCATCGAGGACCAGAGTCTGGATGTGGGATAAGTCTAACTTACCCCTGCGAATTAAATCGAGCAGGCGGCCAGGTGTTCCCACGATCACTTGCCGTTTCTTCTCCAGTTGGCGCAACTGCCGCTGGATGGAGCTCCCCCCATAGACGGTCAGGCATTGGACCCGTTTTTCTTCTCCTAATTGGTAGAGTTCCTGGCCGGTTTGAATCGCTAGTTCCCGCGTCGGCGAGATGACCAGGGCTTGGATTTCTTTGTAGTGGGGGTCGATTTTCTCCAAGAGGGGAAGGCCAAAAGCGGCCGTCTTCCCTGTCCCAGTCTGGGCCTGACCGAGAACGTCCCGGCCTTTTAAGGCATAGGGAATTGTTTCTGCCTGAATCGGTGTAGCTTCTTCAAAGCCCATCTTATCGACAGCTTGTAATAATTGTGGGCTTAAGCCCATTTCTTTAAATTTCATTCCATTCCTCCATATTCATTCTTAAGGGATTGTATCTTCAAGGGGCTCGGTTCCCTTTGATAAAAAAACAGCCGACCAGTCGACTGTTTTCTTTGGGCAGCTTGTCGAGGGCTGTATCGCGGAGACAGAGGCTGCTAACCTAATCTTCTTTAGCTTGGTTATCGGTATCTTTGCGGCGAAGGGCGTCCACGACTTCCAGAAGGCCCATGCCATGGCTTCCTTTCACCAGAATCTGGTCATAGTGGCGGGTCTGGTCTTCTAACCAGGCAACCAGCGCCCCTTTATCTTCTTTGAAATAATGGACTTGGTCGGGGCGGGCTTGGCCAGCAGCTAAGAGACGCTCATAGAGGGCCTGCATCTCCAAACCATAGAGTAGAACTTGGTCCTGGTCTTGGAGGGTCAAGGCATCAGCTACACTGGCATGGAGCTGGGCAGATTCTGGGCCTAGTTCTAGCATATCCGCGAGCACATAGAGCTTGCGTCCTTGCTGGGCATCCCCTGCCCGAGGGACCTGGACGAAGTTACTAATGACAGCCTTCATGGCGGAAGGGCTGGCATTATAGGTATCATCCAAGACTTGACTCTCATTGATACCGTCGACCCAGGCCGTGCGATTGGCCGTCATTTGGAAATGAGCCAGGGCTTCCTGGATCTGTTCAATCGATAGGCCTAAACGGTAAGAGACGGCACAGGCATCGAGGGCATTCACAACATTATACCGGCCCGAAACCGGTATTGTCAACTGGACAGCCGGCGAGAGGTTACTGCTAAAGTGGGTCTGGTACTGGTCCACAATAATATCCAGGGCATAGACATCCTGGTCTTCCGTCAGTCCCACTGAGAGGGTTTCAATATCTTCCCGGATGTCGTCTAATTGAGAAGTGATCAAGTCCTCCTCACCTGGATAGATAAAGGTCCCACCCTCTTTTAGGCCATCTAGAATTTCTAGCTTAGCCTTGGCAATATTGGCCTTGGTCTTCAAGAATTCCAGGTGGTCCTCGCCAATCATCGTGATCACAGCGAGGTCGGGCTTGGCCAGGAGGGAGAGGTCATGAATTTCACCGAAGTTACTCATCCCCATCTCCAAGACCAGGACTTCCGTTGTTTCGGGCATCTCTAGGATGGTAATGGGCACCCCAATTTCGTTATTGTAATTGCCCTGGGTCTTATGAACCCGGTAGGCAACGGCTAGACAGGCAGCCGTCATATCCTTAGTCGTCGTCTTACCCGATGACCCGGTAATGGCCACCAGCTTGGGTTGGACAAGGGACAGGTAATAGGCCGCCAGATCCTGGAGGGCAGCCAGGGTATCTGCCACCTGGATCAGGGCCAAACCGGCAGGAGCCTGGGCGGGATCCTTGGACCAGAAAGCAGCAACTGCCCCATTATCAAGAGCTTGTTGGGCGAAGTCATGCCCATCCCGCTGCCCCATCAAGGGAACAAAGAGACTTCCCGGTTGGGCCTGTCTGGCATCAAAAACAACATGCTGGATCAAGGGCGTCTCTAAATCTTCGGCTTGGAGTTCGCCCTGAACAGCTCGAGCAATTTCATTTAAGGCTAATTTTTTCATGACACACATCCTATTGGTTGGCTAGTCCTTGTTTCTTATTGAAGCGCTCTTGGGCGAGCTCTAATAATTTCTCAAGGAGGGCCTCATAAGTCAGTCCTGAAGCCGCCCATAGAGAAGGATACATACTGAATTGGGTGAAGCCGGGCATGGTGTTGACCTCATTGATATAGATATCCATATTGTGGGTCACAAAGAAGTCACAGCGGGTGAGACCCGATCCATCAATAGCTAGGTATGCTTTCTTGGCATAGTCTTGGATGGCCTGGGCGCTTTCCTCTGGCAGGTCAGCTGGAATGGCCATCTCAATGCTGTTATTAATGTACTTCTCTTCGTAATCATAGAAGCCTTGGTCCTTCACAATTTCACCCGGTTGGCTGACATGGATTTCTTCATTGCCTAGGACAGCCACTTCAATTTCTCGGGCTTCAATGCCTTGCTCAACCACAACCCGGGTATCATAGCGGAAGGCTGTTTCTAAGCCTTGGAGCAAGGCTTCGCGGTCTGGGGCTTGGGTAATCCCGACACTGGATCCCATATTGGCTGGCTTAATAAAGACCGGATAAACCAACTGTCCCTCAATACGGGCAATCACTTCGCTGCGTTCCGTCTCATATTGATAGCTCGTCAAGGCGACAAAAGGCACTTGAGGAATCTGAGCCTGTTGGAAGAGTTGCTTGGAGATGATCTTATCCATCCCAGCAGCTGAGGCCAGGACTCCCGCCCCTGTATAAGGAACATTCAGGCTTTCAAAGAGGCCTTGGATTGTACCATCTTCCCCATTCGGTCCATGCAGCGCAGGAAAAGCTAAGCAGCCCTCAGTCAGTACATCGGTTGGGACCACGGCTAAGCCCTGGGAAATGTCAGCTTCGCCTTGCCGGTAGAAGTGTTGTTGGTCACTGGCTTCCAGGTAGAGGATGCTATCCTCACTGAGCCGGTAGTCTTCAAGCAGTTCCCCAGCAATCCACTGCCCCTCCCGGTCAATAAAGACGGGCTGGACTTGGTGCTTGCTATAATCCAAATGTTTGAGGATGGAAGCAGCGGTTAGAACAGATATATCATGTTCCGCGCTGTCCCCACCATAAAGTAGTACAATTCTCATAATTTAACCTCCAAATAGGTTGGCATCCGCAATGCGCTCAAATGCCCATTTTTTATCTTTACTTGTATAGCTTAGCTTGGCCAAAAGAATCGTGCGCTTGTGTTGGAGAATATCGTCGACTTGGTCTTCAGCCAATAAGAGTGGTATCTCCATAGCCTGGTCTTCCCGCCAGACCAACTGGCTGAAGTCAAAAATAACTCCTTCGGTTAACAAAGGACGGATCTCCTGCATGACCTGCATCGGGGGCAAGGCTAGCTTGGCTTCTTCTCCCGCACTATAAGGGCGCCAGCCGAATAAGGAACGGCGCTCGGGACGTTGGGCCAGAACTTTGTCCCGTATCACACAAGCGAGCTGGAAGTAGAATTCCTTCACATCCCGGTAATAAGTCTTCAAGATCCCATTCGCCATCGGAAGGAAGACATAATTATTCTGCAACTTATAGAAGAAAGGCGAATGCAGGTGGCGGTTGACATGGCCCAGGTATAATAATTCCGCGATTTCACCTGGAGTCAGCTGGTGCAGAAGTTCTTGGGAATAATAATCTATCCATTTCGTATCTGGAAAAGGTAAGCGACTCTGACCAGCTAAGAAATCTTGCACACTCCGTTCACCACGGATAAGCTTGAAGTGCGTGTGCTCATCCACTTGGCCGTAGTCTTTTTGGCAGGATAGAATCAGCAAGTTTTGTGGTTTCTTCTTCATGCTGCCCTGCAGATAAGTGAGTCCCAAACCACGCGACAACACATGGTTGGATACCTCGTCCACTAAGATATAAATATAATTCTCAATCACGTCCCCACCTCCTTATCATACCCCTTAATAATAGCATATTCCCTCCACAAAAAACTATAAGCTTTGACTAAAAAGCCCAAAATCGCCGGCCTTAGCAAATCTCAAGCTTTACTTTCTTTGGCTGCTTGTATTAAGATGAGAGAGACTGTACCCATTTAAAGGAGCGAAGAATATGCATCTCATTGGCCTAGCCTTCCAAAAACAACAACTCACCTACCTGCCGACTAGCCCCCTCTACGGGGAAATTATGGTAGACGACCTGCCCCTGGGCTACCACCAATTGCTCACCCAACAGAACGGCGGTTATACCTCCAAATCCTATTATCCCACCAGTGCCCCTACCTCGGATTCACTGAGCGCCGTGTACATCCCCTATCTCGCTGGACTCCTCCCCCAAGCGGTTAAGCAAGATTACCTCATTCCTAGCCTGGCCTTCCAGGACCATTTCAAGCACCGGGATTGCTTGCCTGAAACTAGCTTGATTATCTACGAAGACGGTGACCGGATCGTCTTCTTGGACTATGATCCTCACGATAGCAGGACCCGTGACCGACGCGGCTTAGCCAAGGTCCCTAGTGTCCGCTACCACGACTTGGAAACCGACCAGTGGATGGACCTGGCCCCTAATTTCGATTATTTTATCCAACATTTCGAATCCCGGGGCTTTGCCCTACCTGCACCGCCCATGCGGACCTACCACCGGGCTAACGCTGCCTTCCTGGCCGTTAAACATCCCGACCAATTAGCCCGCCTTTTCGAAGAATTCCAGGGGCAAGCCGACAAGACCTGGTACTTCCACTGGCTCCGCCACTTCCTCCAGTCCCAAGACTTTCGCCTAGTAGAAGTCGCCAAAGAAGCTCTGACCTTCCAAACCGACTACTTCCGCCCTCTCCTTCCTCAAGGCTTCGATGACCTCATCGGCCAGGAAGGTTAGACAAAACAAAAGCAGCTCCAGTCAACCCATGCTATATCACAGCGTCGACTGGGGCTGTTTTTTTATTATTTTAGAACACAAAATTACAAAAGTATTTGGGACTTTCTTCATACAATAGCTCACTTCAAAAGCTGAGCACTTGGGCTTTCTGTTTGTATATCGATATATAGAAAGTAAAAATTCTATCATTTATTTTTGAGCAGGAGCGGAGCTTTGAATTTGATCATTAGCCGTGACCAAGCAAGGGTTGTGAATTACGGATAGTAGGGGATTAGCCATACTAGCCGTTTGAAGAACGCTAGGCGAGGGATCTTGGCCCGAACTGATGCCACGGCTTTTTAATGATCAAATTCAAAAGCGCAACGCATGCTCACTTGCACACTTTAATCCCAAACAAAAAGCCCCAGGCAAGCTGAGGCTAAAGTCTAATCTAATCCTTTTCAAAAAGTGCCAGTAAGTCAGGACTAGCCTGGCTAAAGTCTTGGGTCTCCACGAGACGGCCTTGGACAATCCGACGTTCCGTGGCATCGTCCGTACAGGTCATCAGGGTAATGATCGGCTGCTGGCTCTCCGGATCCAAGAGATCAGGATCCACCAGGTCGACCCGGGTTGGTGGCACATCTTCGACAAAGTAAGTGTCGTAGACGTAAATCTTCTCCAAGTCAGTCATATAAATCTTCTGACCCACTTGGGCCTTGTCGACAATCGGCGAGAGGAGGAGGCCTTTTTGGACCACATTCATATTATGGCTGGCCAGTGGATAGTTGCCTTCACCCATCTTCTGGTCAGGATAGAAGGTTCCTGCCCCTGACAGGAGGACATCCTCACTCAGCCCTTTCATAATAGAAACCTTGACATCAGCCTCTGGCATGGCCAAGGCCCCGATGACATTCACATCGGCATAACCATTCTTAATCCGCTCCCGTGATTCACGCACTTCTTTCTCGCTCACATTGCGGATTTCACTATGGTCAAAGACCGCGTCCTTAGTCTGGTTATCCTTCAATTGATCGGCCGTCATATTCTCAATGGCAACATCATTTTGGTTCTGTTTGATCTGGTAGCCACTGATATAGTGCTGGCCAAGGAAGAAAAGTCCAATCACAATCAGGACTACTCCCAGAAGACGTGTAAGATTTTGACGCATACTTGCCCCCCTAAATCGTTTACTATAGAGCTATTATCTTAGTTTTCCCTAGGGATGACAAGTCATATTACTTATAAAAAGTTTAAAAATTAATTAAACTGCAAGGCCGTAGAGAAGATTTTCTTAGCTAATTCGATGAAATCTTCCATATATTTCGGTAGGGGCATGCCCTTACGATAGGCGATGATCACATCGGACTTAGAACTTGGACAGGAGAAAGAAAAGAGACGGGGTGCATTCTCTTGCTTCAGGTTGAGATTGCGGTAGTGGTTCTCATAAACCAAGGAAACCCCGTAACCCCGGATGGTTAAATTAACAGCTGTTTGGATGTTATTCGTCTTGATTGTGCGGGCAGGATGGAAGTGTTCCTGGCTGAAGAGCTTGTCCATCTCCCGACTGATCTTGGTATCATTAGTCGAAACAATGAAGCGATCATCCTGTAAGTCTGCTAGATCAATCATCGGATACTTGGAATCAGGATTGTCGACAGCAGTGGCAACGGCAGGGTGGTCATGGGGAAGGGCAACCAAGATTTCTTCTGTGCCAATCTTGTCATAGGTCAGGTTGGCATTCTCGTTGCTGGCATTAATGATAATAATATCGCAGTCCCCGTTCATAATCCGGTCTTCCAAGATCGTTGCGGTTTCTTCCACCAACTGCACTTCCACCCGTGGGTAGAGCTTTTCGTATTCGGGAAGTACGGGTGGCATGAGATAGGAGCCGCGAATTAGAGGGATACCGATCCGGATACGCCCATAATTCTTATCCTTGATGGTCTGCATGGTCATCTCTAACTCATCACGCATGGTCAAGATATCATTGCCATACTTGACGAACTCTTCCCCAGCATAGTTGAGGACTAGACGTTTACCGACCCGTTGGAAGAGATGGTAGCCCAAACGCTCTTCCATATTCTTGATGTACATACTGAGGGAAGGCTGGGTAATGAATAAACTCTCCGCTGCCTTAGTCAGTATACTATGCTCATGGATTGCTTTTACGTATTCAATATCCTTCATTTCAATCATTAGTCAATACCTCTTCTATATTTATTCCACTTATAACTTTCTAGACTTATATCTAATCGATAATATAACACATTCCTCTTTTGATCATTCGTCAAGAATTTCTTCAAGAACGAAAAGTCTTACTGATAATTTTATCCAAGCTGCCCAATGATAGCCATTCTGAAAATCTATTCAATCGATTAAAAGAAGCGGTCAGCCCCTCTTTAACTAAGCAAAAATGTATCGCAAAAGTCTGCCTTCACGGCCTTTCGCCAACAGACCGCGGCGGTCTAGAAAATAAATAAACACAAGGAAAAAACAAGGTCAAAACTATATCAAGCTAGTGATTTGATTCTACTTTCAAGCATGTATCATCGAAAACTTTATCCATACTTAAGGCAAATTTATTATAGAATAAACCAATTTTTGTTCTTTATTTAAACTTTAATTCCCAGCCCCGGCTTCCTTTATAATGGACCAAAAGAGAAAGCGGAGGGATAATTTATGCGCATCGAACAATTACAATATCTTAGTAAGGTGGCCGAGACGGGATCCATTACCCAAGCCGCCAAGGCCCTCTACCTCTCCCAACCCTCCCTTTCCAACGCCATCAAAGAACTGGAGCAAGAGATGGAGGTCCAGCTCTTTAAGCGGAGCAAGAAGGGGGCTGTGCTGACAGAGGCAGGCGAAGACTTCCTAGTCTATGCCCAACAAATCCTCGCCCAGGTCGACCTCCTCAAGACCCGCTACCAGGAGAGCGAGCGCCCCCGTCGGATCTTCAGCGTATCGGCCCAGCACTACGCCTTCGTTGTCGATGCCTTCGTCCGCTTGCTCAAGGAGAATGCCTATCCCAAGTACCAAGCCACGCTCAAAGAATCGCGGACCTATGAAGTCATTGACGATGTGGCTAACCAGCGGTCTGAAATCGGTGTCCTCTACCGCAGCCGCTACAACCAGCAAGTCATCGCCAATGCCCTGGCTGAACGGGAGCTCAGCTTCACGCCTCTGATGCAAGCCCAGCCCCATGTCTTCATCTATGCCCAGCATCCCCTAGCTGAGCGGGACTGGCTGACGCTTGAGGACCTCGCCCCCTATCCCAAACTCAGCTATGAGCAAGGGGTCCACAATTCCTTCTATTATTGGGAAGAAGTCCTGGCCGACCATGTTGCGGACAAGTCCATTATTGTCTCCGACCGAGCGACCCTCTTCAATTTACTGATCGGTTTGGACGGCTATACCATCTGTTCAGGAATCATTAATTCAGACCTCAACGGCGGCGACATCCTGGCCAAGCCCTTAGACTGCGAGGAGGCCATTGAAATCGGCTATATCACCCATAACTACCAGCCGCTTAATCCAATTGCCCAAGCCTACATCCAACGGCTCAAGGAAGCCGTCAAACGCTCAGCCCCGGAAGAAAAGTGAAAGCCATAAATCATCGGTCCATCCGACAAGCTTCTTCCCCATACTAGCAGAGCCAGTCACGAAAGACAAAAAAAGAGCAGCTCCCATGAGCTGCTCACTTGGATCAATAGACCCTTCATTAAGCGTTCTTGTCGGTAAGACCGTATTTCTTGTTGAAGCGGTCCACACGACCATCGGCTTGTGTAAATTTTTGACGACCGGTATAGAATGGGTGTGAATCTGATGAGATTTCAACACGGATTAATGGGTAAGTATTCCCATCTTCCCATTCAACGGTTTCGTTTGAACCACGAGTTGAACCAGATAAGAATTTAAAACCTGTTGTTGTATCCATAAATACAACGGGTTGGTAGTCTGGATGGATGCCTTGTTTCATTATTCTTTCTCTCCTTTGCGCCCTGACTATCTGCTAGCCAGAGATTATTTTGACATAACAGTAGTATACTATCACATCACATGGCGAAATGCAATGTGATTTTTTATTTTTTCTAGTCTTCAACGAGTTCGATATCTGCCCCTAGCTGTTGAAGCTTGTCAGCAATCTTGTCATAACCTCTAAGGATATGTTCAGCCCCATAGAGTTCGGTCCGTCCTTCTGCCATTAAGGCGGCATTAATCAGGCAAGCCCCAGCCCGTAAGTCAGAAGCTGTCACTTCTGCCCCCCGCAAAGCACTTGGTCCTGTCAGATGGATTTGGTCATTGATCACCTTGGCCTGGGCTCCCATGCGCACCAATTCAGGAATGTGCTTGATACGCTTAGGATAGATGGTATCTTCAATCGTCCCTTCCCCCTGGGCCTTGAGCAAGAGGGGGGTAATGGGCTGCTGGAGGTCAGTCGCAAAACCTGGATAAGGCATGGTCTTAGTACTTACCATGTTGAGGTCATCTTGGGCTGGGTGGACATAGATCTCATCTTCATAGATATCCATCTGTACCCCCATCTCTCCCATCTTGGCCACAAAGCCTTCGATGTGTTCAAAGATGACATTCTTCACGGTTACCCCTTGACCAACGGCAGCAGCTGCCGTGAGATAGGTGCCCGCTTCAATCCGGTCGGGGATAATCTGATGGTTGGTGCCCGTCAGCTCATCGACCCCTTCAATACGGATGGTCGACGTCCCGGCGCCCTTGATCTTAGCCCCCATCTTATTGAGCAGGGAGACAACATCGATAATCTCTGGTTCGCGGGCAGCATTCTCGATAGTCGTCTTGCCCTCTGCCATGGTAGCCGCCAACATCACATTGATGGTCGCTCCCACGCTGACCACATCCATGTAGATCTCTGCCCCATGGAGGCCATTTGGCGTAGAGAAGTGGATGGCGCCTTGTTGGTTCTCAATCACTGCCCCCAAGGCTTCGAAGCCCTTGATGTGAAGGTCGATAGGCCGTGGACCGATGGAACAGCCTCCTGGCAAGCCAACCACACCTTCCCCATACTTGGCCAAAAGCGCGCCCATAAAATAATAGGATGCCCGAAGACTCTGAATCTTACCTTCCGGCATGGGAATATTGACCATATGCTCCGGGTCAATGACGAGATGGTTGTTCTCAAATGATACGTCACAGTTAAAATCTTCTAAAATCTCAATCAGGGCTTTGACGTCAGCAATATCTGGCACACCGTCTAGACTGACTGGGCTATTCCCCATAATAGCAGCAGGAATCAAAGCGACCGTACTATTCTTAGCACCGCTAACTAAAACTTCTCCCTTTAACGGTTTACCACCATTTATGATAAACTTTTTCATTTTGCATTCCTTTCGTCCCCAAGCAAAATCGCTAAGTGGGTTTTGGCTTGGGCGCAAGTATTCTCTCGATAACATAAAAAAATTACTATCTTCTCAAGTTAACATTATAACGGATATTTATTCCTTTGACAGCCCCAATCGAAGTTTTTAAGAAAAGTTTAAAGTTGAAAGCTTTTCATAGATAAAAGCACAATTAATGCTTCTTAGCGGCACGGACCAAGGCTAAGAAGAGGGGGTGGGGCCGGTCTGGACGGGACAAGAATTCGGGATGGAATTGGCTAGCGATGAAGAAGGGATGGTCCGGTAATTCAACAATTTCAACCAGCTGGCCATCGGGAGACAAGCCTGAGAATTTAAGCCCGGCTTCTTCCAATTGACTGCGATAAGCATTGTTGAATTCATAACGGTGGCGGTGGCGCTCAGAGATCTCTACTTGACCATAGACTGACCGAACCAGGCTGCTTTCAAGTAAGCGGCAAGGATAGGCCCCCAAGCGCTGGCTTCCGCCCAATTCACGTTGGGCCACTTGGTCCGCCATCAAACTAATAATCGGGTCCGGCGTCTGGGGCTGGATTTCTGCAGAATGGGCAGCTTCCAGTCCACACACATGGCGAGCAAATTCCACACAAGCCAGCTGCATCCCCAGGCAGATCCCTAGGAAAGGCCGGCCTTCTTCGCGGGCGTATTGAATTGCTCTTATCTTGCCTTCAATCCCCCGGCTACCGAAGCCCCCGGGTACGAGAATACCATCCGCACCAGCCAAGACTTGGGCGGCCTGGTCAGGGCTGGTCAAGCTTTCTGCATCGACCCAATCAATGGCAAGTTCCAGGCCTTCCTGGTAACCCGCATGGCGGAGGGCTTCCGCCACCGATAAGTAAGCATCGGGTAAGGCCACATATTTACCGACCACAGCAATCCGGAGCTTGCGCTTGGCCCGATGAATGCGGTCAACCAGTTGAGTCCAGCTGGCCATATCCGCTTCTGGAAGGCCGGTTAGCCCCAGGGCCTGGCAGACCTTGTCATCGAGCCCCTGAGCTTTAAGAGCCAGGGGTAAGGCATAGATGGTATCCACATCACGGTTCTCAATGATGTGGTCCTCTTCAACATCACAGAAGCCTGAGAGTTTCGCCCGCATCCCCTCCGGCAGGGCCAGCTGGCTGCGGACAATTAAGAAGTCCGCCTGGATCCCCAAGCTCCGTAATTCTTTAACCGAGTGCTGGGTGGGTTTGGTCTTCAGCTCTCCGGCAGCCTCCAAGTAAGGGAGGAGGGTCGTGTGGAGATAGCAGGTATTCCCGGGGCCGAGGTCTTTTTTCAACTGGCGGATGGCCTCCATGAAGGGCTGGGACTCCATATCCCCCACGGTTCCGCCAATCTCCGTAATGACCACATCCGCCTGGGTCGACTCCCCTGCCCGGAGGACCTTCTCCTTAATAGCGTCCGTAATGTGGGGAATCACCTGGACCGTTGCCCCCAGATAGTCGCCCCGACGCTCCTTGGCGATGACCTCCGAATAGATCTTGCCCGTTGTCACATTGGAATACTGGTTCAAGGGGCTATCAGTCAGGCGTTCATAGTGGCCTAGGTCCAGGTCCGTCTCCGTCCCATCGTCGAGCACATAAACTTCCCCATGCTGGTAGGGGCTCATGGTGCCTGGGTCGACATTAATATAGGGATCGAATTTTTGTAGGGTCAGCTTCAGGCCCTTATTCTTTAAGAGCCGGCCTAAGGAAGCCGCCAACAAGCCCTTACCGATCGATGAGACGACCCCTCCCGTTACGAAAATATACTTCGTTTCTTTAGTCATTTTTTTGTCCAACCTTTCCTAGAATTGAGGCAAACACTCCAGGACAAAAAATAAAAAAGCTCCCATTCCTCATTTGGAATAGGAGCTCACTCACTATCGTTCTTAAAGTGCCCAAATAAAATTCTAAGGCAAAGCCAGTCCAAAGTCAAGCCAGATTTATGATTTTATAATATTAGATAGTTCGTACTAATGATTGAAGCTAGCTTCTAACTTATGAAAAAGAAAGTCTTAGCTTGGACTAGAAACTAGAGGTCATCGTCCTCGTCTTCATCGTCTTCATCCAAATCATCATCATCAATGATTCCCAGGTCGCCCTCTAAGCCATCTTCTAACTCATCTTCGGGATCATCATCCCCTAATTCGTCGAGGTCTGCCCGGTAGTCATTTAATTCCCGGCTTTCATCTTCTTCGTCCTCGTCTTCATCATCGTAATCGTAGTCGTCTTCTTCCCCTTCATGGTCTTCCGGGTCATCATCCGAATAGTCGATAACATCTTCATCCAAGGCTGTGAGGACATTCTTCGAGCGTTTGTGCTTCTTCTTAATGTCATCATCATCAATAGTTGAGATAATCTCTTCATCAATGGAGTCCACGGGGTACCAAGCCCGGAGCCCCCAACGGTTTTCCCCTAGGGAGATAAAAGAGCCATCCGCATTCATTTGGGTATAGAAAAGGACCATCCGCTGCTCTAATTCGTCAGTTGTCAGTCCCATATATTCTTGGACTTCTTCTAATAAGTGGTTAAATTCATAGACTTGGTTGCTTTCTCTTAAGATTTCGTGGGCCACTTCAATCATTGAGAGCTCTGATTTATTTTGATGATCTAAACGTTCTAATTTCACTGATTATTCATCCTTTCAAGCTTCCTCTATTACTAGGTATCAAAAAATATCCATTCCTTATAATTTTACACTATTTCAGCGTGGTAATGCAATTTTAATTCATGGCGGATGGGTTGGTCATCAAGGTCTGAGATCTCATAGACCAGGCGCAGGCTCCCCTTATCCGCTGCCAGATCGTGGCTCAGGCTCTTTAGTTCGACCGTCATTGGAATCCGGTAGGGGCCGACCTGGTAGTGGCTAGGGACAGCCTGTCCAGGCACCAGGGGAAGGCGCATGGCAGCATCAGCGGTCTTTCTTTGGATAAGGGCCCGGCCTGCCTTCAGATCGACCTTGACCCGGACCTGGGCAGGTCCTTGGTCCGCCACTTCCTCCTGGTATTCCAGGTAGTGCTTGTCTCCTAAACGGAAATAGGCTCCTTGGCTGTTGACTTGCAGGTCTTCTTTGGACCCCGCTTGACTGATTCGATTCCTTAAATTCACATGGACTGCTTGTTTTCCCTTAGGCATCTGGCCACCTCCACTTGTCTTCCCCTAATCCTACACGAAATACAGGGAAAAGAAAAGGCCTCAAGCATTTTGTCCAGGCCTAATTTAGGTTATACTTAGGGTAAATTAAGTATAGAAAGTGTGACTGCTGTGATTATTAGTGCCCTCTATTCAGAAAGCCCCCGCTTGGCCATTGTCGATGAATTCGTGCCTACTGACCAAGCCCTCCGTCCTTTCGCAGTTGATGATTACCTCCTCCGCTGCCTGAGTAAGGAAGACCTCCAAGCGGATGCTGTCCTCCATTTCTGGCCGGGGGACCCCGCTGTCTACCTCGGTATGGTGGATACCCGGCTTCCTGACTTCCAAGCTGGGGTCAACTTCCTCAAGCACTCTGCTTACACGCCTGTCATCCGTCCCTCCGGTGGCCTCGCTGTGGTAAGTGACCCGGGCATCCTCAACTTCAGCCTCCTCATCAAGCCAGAAGACGGCCGGCTCAGTATCGATGACGGCTACGAAGTCCTCGTCCGCTTAATGAACCAAATCTTTGCTCCCTACCAAGAAGAAGTCCAAGCAGGTGAAATTACCCGGTCCTACTGTCCAGGTAGCTATGACCTCAGCCTCCAGGGCAAAAAAATCGCTGGCCTGGCCCAGCGCCGCATCGGGTCGGCCATCGGCATCTCAGCCTATGTCTCCCTCGAAGGCGACCAGATCCGCCGCGGCCAATTAATCCGTGACTTCTACCAGGCCAGTCACGTCCAAGAGGCTAAGCGTGACGACTACCCTGATGTCCTCCCTGAGAGCATGCACAATGTTTCCGATGTTGTGCCGGAATTAGGGCAGCTAAGTCGCTTCAAGGCTGCCATCCAAGAGGCCCTAAGCGCTGATACAGCTAGCCAAAGCCCCCTTGCCCTGGACCAATTAGACCTCAGCAAGGACTTGGCTAAGATGACCAAACGCAACCAAGATATTTAAGAGGAAAGGAGCCCAGCCATGTCCCTTAGTCGCCAACAAGATATCCGCGAAAAAATTTTCCTCGATCCGGTCCACTCTGAGATCCGGGTCCAGCACCAGGTGATCCTAGACCTGATCAATACACCGGAATTCCAGCGGCTGCGCCGGATCAAGCAGCTGGGAACGGCCCACCTCACCTTCCACGGCGCGGTCCACAACCGCTTCAGCCACTGCCTGGGGGTCTATGATATTGCCCGGCGTATTTGCGACCGTTTCGTCCGCAACTATCCCTCCCAACAAGCAGGGGACGGCCTCTGGGATGATAGCGAGCGCCTGGTTGTCCTCTGTGCAGCCCTCCTCCATGATATCGGTCACGGGGCCTTCTCCCACACCTTCGAGAAGCTCTTCGATACCGACCACGAGGCCATCACCCGGCAAATTATCCTCAGCCCAGAAACCCAGGTCCACCAGATTCTCTCGGCCATCAGCGACGATTTTCCGCAAAAAGTAGCGGCTGTCATCGACCACTCCTACCCCAACCCCCAGGTGGTCCAGCTGATTTCGAGCCAGTGCGACGCCGACCGGATGGACTATCTCCTGCGCGACTCTTACTTTACAGGAACCAATTACGGGACCTTCGACCTCAACCGCATCCTGCGCGTCATGCGCCCCGCTAAGACAGGTATCATCTTCAATGAGGCCGGCATGCATGCGGTGGAAGACTATGTGGTCAGCCGCTATCAAATGTATATGCAAGTCTACTTCCACCCCGTCTCCCGGGGCATGGAAGTCCTCCTCAGCCGCCTCCTAGCCCGGGCTCAGGCCCTCTATCAGACAAATCCTAAGTACTTCGTGAAGACCTCCCCCTTCCTCCTCCCCTTCTTCAGAGGGAACTGGGAACTCAGCGACTACCTCCACTTAGATGATGGGGTCTTAGAGACCTACTTCCAGCACTGGCTAGCCACGAGTGATGACCCTATCCTCACCGACCTCTCCCACCGCTACATCAACCGCAAGCCCTTCAAGTCCGTCACTTATGAACCAGAAGACCAGGCCCTAGTAAACGAGGTCAAAGAAAAGATCCAGGCATTGGGCTACGACACCAGCTACTATACCGCCCAGAACAGCAACTTCGACCTCCCCTATGACTTCTACCGGCCCAATGCCAAGAAGCCGCGGACCCAGTTAGAAATTATCAGCAAGGATGGGACCACCACCGAGCTCTCCCAGGCCAGCCAGCTCATCCGTGCCGTCACCGGCCAGGAAATTGGAGACCAGCGCCTCTACTTCCCTAGCGAACTCTATGCCGGTAAGAACCCGGACAAGCTCAACCTCTTCCAGCCCCTCCTGGACGACCTCCACCAAATGACTGGGACGGGCAAACTCAAGCCCAGCCAGACTTCCTAGTCGAGGGGCCGAATAAAGTTTTGATAGCAGCTTTAAAAAGCGACCGAGACACTTAGTCCCGGTCGCTTTTTTGGCTGACAGGCTTTATTCAGAAAGGCGCGAAGAGCTAATAAAAAATCCTCGGACAATACAAAAAACAGGAGAGTATCGAGTCACTCTCCTGGCAAAAATTAATTCATAAGTTTTTGACTTTAATTAAGCTGTTTCATTAGCTTTTTGTGCCTTCTTAGCGGCGATCTTAGCTTGAACTTCTTCCATGGTTTCAGGATCCAGTGGGTAGAAGTGAATCAAAATAGCTGTTAGTACAAAGACTGCAACGATGATTCCTAAGAGGATGTAGCCTCCTTGCATCAGGGCTGGGTTTAGGGGTTCGTTAGGTTGTGGGAAGCCATCAACATAGCCGATCCCTGCAAAAACTAAACCAAGAGCGATAGGTGAAAGAGAGGATGCAATAGAGTCTGTTAGGGAGAAGATCGTCCCGATAACCCCAGCCGCATACTTACCCGTACGGGAGGTTTCATAGTCTGTGATATCAGCTGACATGGTAAGAACAGTTGATGTAGGATAAGTTGTAAAGATCTTTGCAGCAATCCAAAGGCCCAAGAAGCAGTAGGCCAAGAAGCCAGCTGGTGAGAAGAGTTGGGTGGTATCTGGAGTTACTGCCAGTAGAACAGTCATCAAGATCCATGACACTAAGCCCAGAATAATAGATGTCGAATAGGTGAACTTCAGACCCTTCTTACCCGCAATCCGTGTAAAGATAGCGATCATAATGAATTGTGGAATGATGAGGTAGAGGGAGACTTGACCGACTAACTGCATGTCAGCCAGAATAATCCCGAAGAGGAGGACGAGGAAGGTCTGGTCCCCGATCAATTGGGCAACAAACTTCACGAGGCCCCCGCAGAGCGCCAGGATTTGTAAAGGACGGTTGCCTTTAATAATGCTCCAGACATCACGTAGGGAGAGCTTCTGGTCTGCTTCATGGCCCAGACCGAAGTAGCGGGTCTGGTCCTTACGGGATAAACCAATCATAGCGAGAATCGTTAAGACAAGAGAAACTACACAGATACCAGGAATGAAGACGCTAAAGAAGTCGCCGTTATACTCATTCTGATATTGTGGTAAAAGTAAGTTTGATACGACATATTGTCCAACAGCGAAGACCCCAATAGATGAGAAAGCCGTATCGAATAAAGTAAAGAGCGGCCGTTGCTCAGGGTCATTAGTTAAGGCTGATTGGGCTGCCTTAGTAACCGTTTGCTGGAAGGAGTAGACAATTTTATGGAAAACTAAAGAAATAAATAGCATGACTGTCTGTGTCGTTCCAGATAAATTATGCAGGTTGAAAATCATTAAGAAAGATAAGATCAGACCAATATTTGATACCAGCATAATGGGACGATATTTCCCCCAGCGGCTGTTGAAGTTATCAATAATAAAACCAATCGTCGGGTCAATGATCCCATCAAATAAGCGGGCCATGCCCAGAACCGAAGAAACTAAGAGTGTGGTCAGACCAGCCACCCCAGTTGCATAATAAGTGAGGAAACCAAAAGCGAAAAGATACAGGTTAGATGCCGAGTTGTTCATCGAGAACAGGGCAATTTCCCATTTTTTCGCGCGATGGTATTTCGCATCCTCTAATTCAAACTTTGCCATATATATACCTCCAATATTTTAGGGCGTTTTCCCTTAAATTTTGCTCCGAAGCTCCATTAAACCGTTTTCATTTTAGGCTAAAAAAAGAGAGCTAGTGACCGAATTCACAGCTTAGCCAACTTTCTTTTTAACCGAATCGCTTCAAGGAAGGCTTCGGCCCGTAGACCTTATCAGCCCAACTTTTTACCAAGTTATAAGCTTGCAAAAAGATTCAGAGCACCGATCTACAAGCACTAGAATAGCATACTCCTCTCCAAAATGGAAGCGGTTTTATGTGAATTTGTTATATTTTTCTTATTTTTGACTAATAAAGGCTTAACAATCCCTTAATAACGGGCTTTTTAGGGCAAAGTATTTTATGAAAATAAAAATCGGCTTCAAACAAAAAAGGACAAGCACAAAACTTGTCCTTTTCAAGAGATGGGATTAAATATTTTTGACGAACTTTTCCACGCGATCCATGGCTTCTACTAAGTCCTCGTAACTTGCAGCATAGGAGAGGCGGTAGTAGCCCTTACCCCCGGGACCGAAGACTGAACCGGGAACCACGCCGACCTTGGCCTGGCTGATCAGATCTTCCACAAAGCGGAAGTCGTCATCCCCATAGGCTGGGTGGATCCGACCAAAGAGGTAGAAGGCACCGTCTGGCTGAACGAAATCGAGTCCCATAGCAGGCAAGCGGTCCAGTAAGACCTGACGCCGGCTCTTAAAGGCTGAAAGATTGCTAGCGACCACATCATCACAGTCGCGGTAGGCAGCCAAGGCAGCATACTGGTCAGGTGTGGAAACACAGGTAACCAAGGCTTGATGGTAGATAAAGAAGTGGCCATAATAGGCGGCAGGCAGGTGGAGGAAACCAATCCGGAAACCTGTCATGGCATAGGTCTTGGACACCCCAGCCATCAGAATGGTTTGGTCTGGAATCTCTTGGTAGATTGAATAATGGCCACCGTCATAGACCAAGTCCGCATAAATTTCGTCACTGAGGACAAGGACATCATAGTCCCGAATCACTTCCGCTAGGGCTTGGATCTCTGCCTTGCTATAACTAACTCCCGTTGGATTATTGGGATAGTTCAGGATGATTAAGCGAATCTCGGGCTGGGCTTCCAATTCCTGGCGGAGTCGATCAGCTGTCAATTTAAAGCCTGTGTCAGAAGTATCGACAGCGACCACCTGGCCCCCAGCTAAATCCGTGCAGAGTTCATAAGAAGGAAAGAAGGGAGAAGGAATGAGCACCTTGTCGCCTTCGTTAAGCAGGCAGTGGGTGGCCAGGGCAATCCCTTCTGAGGCACCATTAGTAATTAAGACCTGGTCTTGGAAGAGTGTCATCCCATGGGCTCTCTCATAATAAGCCACAATTGCTGCCTTAAGCTCTGGAATCCCATCCGAAGGGGCATAGTGGGTCTGACCGGCTTGAACGGCCTGGGTCATGGCCTCTTGAATCCGAGGATCCGTTGCAAGGTCCGGTTCACCGATTGTGAAGTTCAAGGCCCCTTCTGTTTCTGCCACTTGTTTAGCAATCTGACGAATCGCAGATGGTTGGGGTTTATTTAAACGTTGGTTGTAATACATGGTCATCCCTCATTTTCTTATCGTTTTATCATTTTTCTTATTTCTTATATTAACATACTATTTATGAAAAAGTTAGCGGATTCCATGACTTTTGCTAGCTATTTGCTGGCTACTTCGGTAAGATGATAGAGAGTTCTGTTAAGTTTTTTCGCTAAAGGAGGCGTACCTTGTGACAGAAGAAAGTATCGAAAAAGAGGGCGTCCGCCCACTTTATGAATTAAACCAAGAGCGGGCCCAAGCGCTCAAACAGCCCTGGCAGCTCTACTACTATGCCGTCAAGGGCTATGTCATCACTGAAGTTGAGATTCAGGCCCCTGTCGACCAAATGCTCAGCGAGCTCCTGGACCAATTAGAGCGGGCCCAAAGACTTAAGCAAGCGCCCAAGGAGGCCCTGGGCAAGCCAGCCCATGCCTACGCCCGCCAGGAACTCCGCCAGCTCGACCTGCCCCGCTATGTGGAGAACTTCTCGCGCTACGCCTATTATCTGGTCATCTACCTGGCTATCACTTACGGGCTCTTTGCCCTCTTCCAGTTCGGCTATGGCCTCTATTACTATGGCGACCTCAACAGCGCCTGGAATATGCCGGTCCCCATCTCACTCCTCGGTTTACCCCTGCAGTTCCTGATGCTAGCGACCAGCGTGTTCTTTCTCTTTAAATTTATCCGCCAGAGCGCTTGTGGCCATCTCTGGCAGAAGCGCCACCATATCATGTACCTGTCGGCAGCCATCCTGTCGGCCCTGGCCTTCCTAGTTATCCCCTTCTTCTCCCTGGCCTACCATGTCTTGATCATCCGCATCCCCGTCTTCCTCCTGGCCCTCTGCCTGGTCCTCGCTGGCGCCTACTATTTCAGCAGCCGCCACCTCCACCTCGACCAGCATATTGACCGCCTCTTTGAAGAACAGGTGCGCAAGGCCAAGCAGAAGTCGATCGAACAGAATATGGACATCCATGTGGCCAAGGACCTACCCAAGAAGTGGACGACTTTGAAGCTCAAGCGGCCACTCATCAACCGCTCGACTGTCAAAAGAGCCAAAGAAGAACAAAAGGAGGATAAATAAATGAAAATTGCCGTTATCGGCGGCGGCATCGTGGGATCGACCGCTGCCTTCTATCTCAGCCAAAACCCTGACATTGAGCTCAGCCTCTACGACTATGGCCTAGGCCAAGCCTCTAAGGCAGCCGCTGGCATCATCTGCCCCTGGTTCTCCCAACGCCGCAACAAGGCCTGGTACCGCCTGGCCAATGCTGGGGCCCATTTCTACCCTGAGATGCTTGAAGACCTGGCAGCTGCTGGTCAGGAGAGCCATGCCTATCAGACTAAAGAAACCTGGCTCCTCAAGAAGCGTCCCAGCACCCGGGAGGATGTCTACCAGATTGCCCTATCGCGCCGGCCTGAAGCCCCTCTGATTGGGGATATTGACATTCTCACTCCTGCTGAGCAGAGAGCCCAGCTCGACCAGTGGACCTATGACCAGGACCTGGTCGCCATCCGCCAAGGGGCTGCCATTGTCGACGGGCAAGAGCTCTGCCAGGACCTCCAAGCCGCTGCCAAGCGCCAGGGCATGACTTACCAGCAAGCCAAGGTCAGCCTGGACTTCCAGGGCGAACAAATCGCCGTTGTCACTGAAGACGGACAGAGCCAGGTCTTCGACCAAGTCATCCTGGCCACCGGGGCTTGGCTGGGAGACTTGCTTGAACCCCACGGCTACCAAGTCGATATCCGCCCTCAAAAGGGGATGTTAACCGTCTATGACCGGGATGTAACCGACTGGCCCCTCATCATGCCGGAAGGCGAAGCCGATATCATCCCCCATGGCCAAGACACCCTCTACCTCGGGGCAACCCACGAGAATGATAAGGGCTTTGACCTAAGCATCGACATGGACAGCATGGCCAACATCTTCGATACCTGCCGGACCATCCTCCCCGCCCTCGACCCCGAGACCTACCGAGACGTAAAGGTCGGCACCCGGGCTTATACCAGTGACTACGCCCCCTTCTACGGCCCCGTTCCCGGCCAAGGCCATCTCTATGCCGCCTCAGGACTCGGGTCAAGCGGGCTCACTACCGGTCCCATCATCGGCTACCAGCTGGCCCAAGCCTGCCAAGGCAAAGACCAGCGCCTCAACCCCGCTGACTACGACCCCAGCCCTTACCTCGTCAAAGAAGACTAAAAGAAAACACCGCTCTTTTTCAAAAGGCGGTGTTTTCTTTATTCAATAAGTCGCGACTACTTATTCTTCAATAAGTCGCGGATTTCGGTCAAGAGAATTTCTTCTTGGCTTGGTTTTGCTTCCTCTTCTTCATCATCCACTTTTTCTTCTTTCATGAAGGTGTTCTTCAAGGTAGCCACACCCTTCATCACAAAGAAGAGAACCAGGGCAATGATCAAGAAGGAGACAATGGATTGGATAAAGTTCCCTACCATCAACTTGGTATTGCCGATCTGTAGGACAATATCTGTAAAATCAGTCGATCCGGTAAAGAAAGCAACAATCGGCATAATAATATCTTCAACTAAGGAATTAACAATTGCGGTGAAAGCTGTCGCCATCACAACCCCAATTGCCATATCCATTACATTACCTTTTGCGATAAAATCGCGGAATTCTTTTAACATAAGTGCCTCCTTAATGCATCAGTTTTCCTATGAGACTATTAAAGCACAAATTAAGAACAACTTAAAGTCTTTCTTTCTAAAAATGTACAAAATTAATGATACCAAAGCCGAGCAGGATTAGGCTGACACTAAAGTGTAAGCGCCGGTGCATAAAGAGGATGGCGATATACTCGCGAAAGCTGTCGATCGTCCATTCCTTCAAGGTAGAGGGCGCTCCGATCCCACTCACCTGGTAGAGTTTCTCCAGGTTGGCATACAATTGGCTACGGTAGAGGTGGTAGGAAGAGGTAATAAAGACTGCAGAGACAGCTTCAATAATCGGTTGGCGTTCTTGAATCAAGCACTTGCTGTAGTAGAAGTTGCCATGGGTATTGGCGGCTTGGTCTTCTAAGAGGATCTTGTCCGCTGCCACACCCCGGGCCTGCAAATAATCACGCATCACTTCCGCCTCCGTATAAGGCAATTCAGAGCCCGTCAAACCACCTGAGACGATGGTCACCGGCTGCTTGCCGTGGATATAGGTATGCCAGTTTAGATAAGACAAGGTCCGGTCTAACCGCCGCTCCAATACCCCACTGGGCGAGCCATCCGACCTGAGTGAAGCCCCTAGGACAATCACATAGTCCTGGGCTTTTTGACTCTCAAGGAAGGACAAGCGGGCCGACATGATCAAATAATTAATAAATAAGAGCACATAATAGGCCATCACAAAGTCTGGAATCCTAAGCCAATCCTGCTTATCCGAGAGTTCCACTGTGAAGATCAACCAATAATGAGCAAGGGAGATCCCAATCAAGAGGCCACTCAGGCAGAGGCCCACCAGTAATTGACTGTAGGAATATTCCTTGGTAAAGAGATTGAGGGCGAGCGAGAACATGCAGACCCCAAAGATCATCAAGAGCAGGGGCGCAATATAGTCCGTCAAGGCTTGGGCCCAGCGAAAGGCCTGGTGGACCCAATAATAACGCGGGAAGTTTTGGTCATTGATCACCGCAACAAAGAGGCAAACCAAGCCCGCTATCAAGATCAGATTATCCCAAACATTGCGCGGGGCTAGGATAAAAATCACTATAGCCACGGCAATCAGGGTAAAGGCTGTCACATAAATGATCACCCCTGGCCACCTTCAATCTGGTGGTAGGCAGCATAGACGACTTGCTTAGCCAGTCCCTGGTCCTTGGCAACTGCCTTGATAGCCGCCTTGGAGGTCAGGCCCTCTGCCGCCATCCGTCCGAGGACCTGGTCACGCAGGCTCAGGTCCTCGTCAAGAGCCTCTGCTGCTTGATCAGCCTGGGCTTCTTCCTCTGACTGGCCCGCCAGGAGGAAGCAGATTTCCCCCTTAAGCTCGGGATTCTCGTCATAGTAAGCCAAGACTTCAGCTAAAGTCCCCCGGCGAAACTCCTCGAAGCGCTTGGTCAATTCCCGGACGACAACCACTTGCCGGTCACCACCGAAGACCTCGGCACAGACTTTGAGGGTCTGGCGGAGCCTGTAGGGGGATTCATAGAAGATCAGCGTGGCTGGCTCAGTCCGCAAGTCTTCCAAGCTCTCCTTGAGGGCTTTTTTCTTTCTAGGTGGGAAGCCAACAAAGAGGAAGCGCTGGGTATCGAGACCCGACGCCATGAGGGCGGTCAAGGCTGCATTGGGACCCGGCAGAGGGATAACGGGATAGCCAGCTTGGATAACCGCCTGGACCAGGTCTGCCCCAGGATCTGAAATAGCCGGCATGCCTGCATCCGATACCTGGGCGAGGACCTGGCCCTCCCCTAGACGTTGGAGGATAGTGTCCAGGCGCTCCTGGTGGTTGAATTTATGATAGCTCAGTTGCTTGGTCGAAATATCAAAGTGGTTGAGTAATTTTTGCGTATTGCGAGTATCTTCCGATAGGATCAAGTCCGCTTCCTTGAGAATCGTCACTGCACGGAAGGTCATATCCTCCAAATTACCAATGGGGGTGGGAACAAGATAGAGACTCGCTCGGTCTGACGCTTGAAAACTTTTTTGTTCTTGCATGCTGGACCTCCTTAGGGCGTGTGATCGAGGATAAATTGTGGGGCCAAGGCTTGGTCAAAGTCAATCCCCCGCTGGGTCAGATAGGCTTCCTTGGCGGATCGCTTCTGGTGCTTAAAGGCATACTCAGCAGACATGGCTGCAGACTTATCGGCATAGGCCTTGGCATAGATCATATGGCAGGGCCGGCGAGAAGCAGGCCGGGTGTATTTGGCCCCCTTGCCTGACTGATGGGCCTTCTCTCTTTTCTTAAGATCTGTGGTATAGCCTGTGTAGAGGGTATGGTCAGCACAGGCCAAGACATACATGTAGTGCTTAGCCATAGAGAACCGCCGCCACTTCCTTAGAATACTGGCCCTCCTGATCATGGATGTAGAGGGGAGGGTCGGCCCGCAAGCCTTTTGCCTGGCCATTCTTAATGAATTCCAGAAGCACGATATGGGCCTCCCGCTCCGGCATGGGATAGACCAAGCGAAGCCGCTTCAATTGAAGTCGGTGCTTGTCAGCTAGAAGCAAGAGTTCAGACAGACGCTCCACCTGGTGGACCAAGTAGAGCTTGCCCCGGGACTTCAAGAGAATCTTGGCCTGTTGGAAGATATCCTCTGCCGTCATCAAGAGCTCGTGGCGGGCCACCGCCTTGCTATCGTTAGGATTCAGGGGAGACTGGGGGTAGACCTTAAAATAAGGCGGGTTGCAAGTAATCAGATCCACACTATCATGGGCAAAATACTCCCGGGCCTGGCGGATATTCCCCTGGATAATCTGAACCTGGTCCGCTAGCTGATTGTGTTGAACCGAACGTTGGGCCATATCAGCAACATCCGCCTGCCATTCAATCCCGTAGACCAGGCCCTGGGTCCTTTTGGCTAAGACCAGGGGCAGGACCCCATTGCCCGTACAGAAATCAACCGTGACCGACCGGGCTCCCGCCTTCATCTGGGCAAAATCGGCTAATAAGAGGGCATCGATAGAGAAGGCAAAATGATCCGCACTCTGAATAATATCCAAATCTTCCCGCATCAAGCGATCCCAACGTTCCCCCGGTCTCAATTCGGTCATTTGCTCTCCCCTCCCTATCCTTTCTTAACGGTCGCTGTAGAGGATGTCCAGGCAGAACATGCACTGCTCGTCATTAGCCCGGCGCTGGCCATAAGAAATATTACAGATATGGTAGCCATCCTCATAGATATTCATTAGATTCTTCAAGGCCGGAGACAAGCCAGACACGTCTTCAGGACTATGGCCCGCTTCCTCGCCTTGACCCGCTTGACCAGGTGCCGTCAACTCTTGGAGGCGCTCACGTAAATACTGGTTCTCCATCTGCAAGTCATGGTTCTGCATAACCGCCTCCGACCAACGTTCCTCCAAGCGGTCCAAGTTCTCCAACAAAGTCGTCAGCTGACCTTTCATCCCCTCAAACTCCTCAACCATCTCACGATTATCCATCGAATCCCTCCTTTATCAAGCTAGCTCAACCCGCCAAGCTCAGTTTCAAAAACGCAGTCATTCAAAAGAAAATGTATCCCGGTCAGTCCCAGGCCAGCCCTCAAGCCAACAAGACAAGCTAGATCCAGCTCATCAAAGCCATCAGACCCTTGTACACCCTCTTCTCCTAGTCATCCATTTTAGCATATTTTACCCCAACATGCTCATAAAGAGGAAAAAAGTTAATAAAGGGTGTGAGACTTGGCGCTTAGGCTTGGATGATTGGAGCAAGTCAGAATAAGAGCGAAGTAGTCGCTCGTTTCAGACTTGTGAAATCACTCCAAGCCTGCCAAGTCAAACCCGACTATAGGGTGTGAGGGCGCGCGGGTAGGAGTGGACCTCTGGAGCAAAAGATCAGAGAAGGCTGGAAGCCTTCGACGAGCTTTTGGGAAGAGGAGCCACTTCTACGCGACCGAACCCGACTAGGAAGGGTGTGAGCAAGCCAGGTTTGCACGCTTCTTAGCTCATAAAAGCCATTTATCCTTCAGACCCAAAAGCCCTTTTCTAAGGCCAGGGATTTCCCGTATAATAATTGAGAAGTCTCTTACTAGAGAAAGGATGACCCCCATGTTCCATTTTTCAGATTTATATAGCTATGCTAGCCACTATGAGCCCACCGATGTCTTTGACTTCCTAGGCAATCCCCAGCTAGCCGATGATTATGAAACCAATTGCCTGCAGTTAGCCTTCATGCCTGGCGCCGAAGAGCTCGCTATTCTTGAAGACATCTTCTTAGATTATGCGGAAGAAGTCGGCCTGACCTATTACAGTTTCTACCTGCCCGAAAACCACGGCATCCCTAATGAACTCATGGCTGCCCTCGAAGCTAAAAATTACCAGCTGGCCAGCTACCAAGTCTTCCAGAGTCCAGCTGGCCAGATTCAGCTAGATAATCAACTCCTCAACTGGGAAAAAGTCAGCCAGGCAGAGAACTTGCAAGCTTACCTAGACTTTCAAAAACCTTTTGACCAAGTGATTGATCCCGCCCTTAGACGCAGCCGGCCCTTACGCTATCAAATGGCCGCTGGCAATCCCTGGATCAGCCAATTTCTGGCCTACCAAGACGGCCGCGTTGTCGCCACTTGGGACCTGATTGACCAAGGGCAATTCCTTGAGATCGACAACCTGACCGTTGGCCCCGACTATCGCCGGCAAGGTCTGGCCTCCCAGATCATCCAGCTCAGCCAACAAAAGGCCCAGCAAGCCGCTAAGCCCCTCCTTGCCCTAGCGGATATCGAGAATCCTTCCATGGCTGTCTTTGAGGGACTCGGCTTTAAGGCCCTGAGCTTACTTAGCCGAATCCACCGCCCCATAAGCTAAGCTGACCTCCTAGATAAATAAAAAAGCGGTTCCGAAGCTCCGGCCTCCCCATGATTAAGGGAGCACGGAAAGCTTCGGACCGCTTTTTATCGTTAAGAGCTAAAGTTGCTGCTTCAGCTAGGCTTGCCAGCTGGCTAGGACAAAGTATTCCAAGGCTGCCTGGGGGCTGACATTGGCCTGGATCATCCGCTGTGCCTTGAGGGCCAATTGGACCTGGCTTTGAAGGCGGCGCGGATTGACCTGGCGGCGCAAGTCTTGGTAGCCTGAAGCGCGAGAGGGGAGGATCAGTTGGTCGGTCTCCTGATAATTAAACAAGAGCAAGTCGCGCAAGTAGGCCAAGATCAGCTCCAGAAGGCGTTGGTTACTCTCTCGTCCCTTATCCTGCTTGATCCAATCCGTCTGCACCATGGTGAAAGCCCGGGGATCCTGCTTGACCAAGGCTTCCAACCAAGTCCAAGAGCGCTTGGTCTGGTCTTGGAAAACCTCATCCTCAGCCAGCTCTTGAGCTAGGCTGAGGTCCGAGGTTAAAGCCGCCAAGTATTCGGACATGTGGCGGCTGATGCCAGCCTCCTGGTAAGTCAGACGGACCTGGTCCAGGGGCAGGCTCTTGAAGTGGATCACCTGGCAGCGCGACTGGATAGTCGCTAGGAGCCGGTCCTTTTGGCTAGTCAGAAGGAAGATATAGACCTCTGGATTGGGTTCTTCGAGAAATTTAAGCAGGCTATTGGCCGCACTATTGGTCATCTTCTCCGCCTCATGGATAATAAAGACCTTCTGTCCCCCACCCATGGCTGTTAGCGAGAGCTCCTGCTTGAGTTCCCGCATCTGGTCAATCTTCAGACTTTGGCCCTCAGGCTTAACATGGACCAAGTCAGCTAAGTCGCCCTGGGCTACCAAGCGACAATTCCGGCACTGGCCGCAGGGTTTATCCGCTTCCTGGCAAAAAAGAGCTGCCGCTAAGTAATCCGCCAGATCTGCCTGACCAGCACCGGCTTCCCCTTCAAAAATATAGGCATGGCCCAAGCGTCCTTGGCGGAGGACCCGGTCCATTAGTGCTGTCAATTCTGGCTGCTTGGCTTGGATTCGAAACATCATATCCCCCCTAATTCAAACGAAAGGCTTCTGGATAGGCCGCTTGTAAAATTGCCCAGGCCTGGTCCAGACAAGCCGCTGGGGATTGGCTCGCGTCGATGACTTTAATCCGCTGGCCCTGGTCCTGGTCTAGGAGGGCTTGGTAGCCCGCTACCACCCGCTTATGGAAGGCGATGCTTTCTTGGTCCAAGCGGTTGTATTCATCGGGGCGCTGGCTTTGGATGCGGTCGATGCCCTCTTCCGCTGACAGGTCGAGGTAGAGGGTAAGGTCAGGCGCCTGGCCTTCTGTAGCAAAGTCATTGATGGCCTGAATGCCAGCGACCCCGATCTCCCGGCCCCAAGCCTGGTAGGCAATGGATGAATCGACAAAACGGTCGCAGACCACCCACTTGCCTGCTGCTAGCGCCGGTTGGATCTTATGGACCAGGTGCTGGCGGCGGCTCGCCGCATAGAGCAAGGCCTCCGCTCGCGCATCTAAGTCGGTATGGGTCGGATCCAAGATCAGGTCACGGATTTTCTCCGCTAGCGGCTCGCCACCTGGTTCCCGCGTAGCGACAAGGTCCGGTAATAAGTTAGCTTCTAAGCGGGCAAGCAGGCCTTGGATCAGGGTTGTCTTACCTGAGCCGTCCGGTCCTTCCACTGTGATAAAACGTCCCTGCATCAGTCTTTCTCCTTCCCTTGATTCATGGTCCGCCGCCCCTCTAAGGCACGGAGGAGGGTCATCTCGTCCACATACTCAATATCGGAACCCACCGATAAGCCATAAGCAATCCGGCTCACCTTAATCCCTGCTGGTTGGATTAAACGGGACAAGTAAGTCGCCGTGGCTTCCCCCTCAGCCGTCGCATTGGTGGCAATAATCACTTCCTGGATGGTCTCATCCTGGAGCCGGGTCAGGAGGCTGGTAATATTCAGGTCTTCCGGTCCTGTCCCTTCCATGGGCGAAAGAACGCCGTGGAGGACATGGTAGAGCCCCCGGTATTCCTGCATCCTTTCCATAGACATAACGTCACGGGCCTGTTCTACCACCATGACCTGGGACCGGTCACGACTCTGGTCCGCGCAGAGCACACAAGGGTCTTCCTCAGTGATATTGCCGCAGATACTACAATAGACCAAGTTGCGCTTCACATCGACCAAGGCTTTGGCGAAGTCTACCACATCCGCTTCCGGCATATCTAAGACAAAGAAAGCTAAGCGCGCCGCCGTCTTGGCCCCAATCCCCGGCAACTTCTGGAAGCTATCAATCAACTTAGCAATCGGTTCTGGATACTGCATCGAATCCTCCTTACAAATCTTTAAACATAAAGAAGAGGCCCAGCAAAGCTCGGCCAGGCCCCATACACACATACTCCTTATTAAAACCCTAAACCAGATAGCCCCTTAGAGATCCCACCAAAGGATTTTTCTTGGGCAGCATCTACCTGGCTCAAGGCATCATTTGTTGCTTCCAATAAGAGGTCTTGGAGCATATCGATATCATCTGGATCGACCACATCTGGCTTGAGGTCAATCTTTTCCACCTTCTTATCTCCCGTTACGGTTACCTTAATCATGCCGGATGGCTCGGTCCCCGTGAAGGTTGTCGCTGCCAGTTCCTTCTGCGAAGCCTCCATCTGGGCTTGCATCTTCTGTGCTTGCTTCATCATCTTCTGCATATTCATCATATTGTTGGCCATCTTGAATCTCCTTTAATCGTAGTCTGGGCCCGCCTGATCAAGCCGAGCCCTATAGCGCTTAGTATCTCCATAGAGATGCTTCCACCCTATTATAAGGGAAAAGACCTGAGGGGTAAAATGCTTTGCTGAATTTTAGGACAAAAGCTTTGGATCAAAATATGAAAAAGCTAGTCTGCCACTTAATCATCCACCACCGTCACATTATCAGCCCCAAAGAGCTTGATAGCTTCTTCCGCCAAAGGATTATCTTCCTTAGCTTGGACTCCTTCCAGCAGGCTTTGGTCAGAGTCAGCCTTTTGGGCGTCATCTGCCTTAGCTTCTTCCTTAGTCGGATCTGGTGCTTGGTCGCCCAGGAGTTCGTCCAATTTGCCCGCTTTGTGGGCGGTGACATAGTTCTGCCGGGCCTCATTCCACTGCTCGCTGGTCAGGATGAGCATCTTGCCCGGATGACCCACCCCTTCTTGGAGGCGCTTGGCCACTGTATCTTTGATGGCCTGGTCGTCGGCAACTTTTTGGCAGAGGATAGCATAGTCGAAGCGGAGGACGAAATATTCAGCAGAAGCAGCGGCCGGATAGGTCTGCTTGAGCAGGGCTTGTTGGATATTGGGCAGGGATTCCACCAAGTCCGGCCAGATACTCTCAATCTTATGGCGGTCGGTGTTGGTAGCTTCTGACAGGGTCTTATAGATGAGCCCATAATTAGGTTTATAGTGCACCGACCCTGTAGCTTGACGCTTGGGACTGGCCTTGGCTTGATTCTTGGCTGGGCTGGCGGGGCCACCTTGGGCAACTTGGGCTTGGAGGGCCTTGACTTGAGCGGTCAAGGCGTCCAATTGGGCTTGGCTTTCCTGGTCCATTTGCGGACTCGCACTAGTTTCTGCTGGCGTCGAAGCCTGGTTCAGACTTTGGCTCAAACGAATCGTGAGGACTTCCAGGTAGATTTCCGGCTGGCTGGTAAAGCGGAGCTCGGACTGGGCCTCTTGGAAGTGGTCCATCATAAAGTAGAGGGCCTGGTCTGGAAAGTCCTTGGCTAAATCAAAGAAGGCCTGGGAGAAGTGCCGGGTCAGTTCCGATTCTTGACCGGCCAATTCCTTAGCCATGAGCAGGTCCCGGATAAAGGCCAGCATTTCCTCCACGAACCGGTTGGCTTCCTGACCCTGGTTCAAGATTTGATGGAGAGTATCCAGGGCTTGGCGGGCATCCTGGTCGAGCAGGGCCTGGCTGTAGGCCAACATCTGGTCCTCGCTCAGCGTCCCTGTCACCAGGCGAGCCGTTTTGGCGTCGAGGCTCCCCTCTGCAAAAGACAGGCTCTGGTCTAAAAGACTGAGGGCATCCCGCATCCCTCCGTTAGCTGCCCGGGCAATAATCTTTAAGCTGGCTTCTTCGTAGTCCTGGTCGTTACTTTTGAGGATATAGGCCAGGCGCTCTTCAATATCACTGTTGCGGATACGGCGGAAGTCGAAGCGCTGGGTCCGAGAGATAATCGTAGCGGGGATCTTATGAGGCTCCGTCGTCGCTAGGATGAAGACCACATGGGAAGGCGGCTCTTCCAGGGTCTTGAGCAGGGCATTGAAGGCCCCCGTCGACAACATATGGACCTCGTCAATAATATAGACCTTATACTGGGCTTCAGTCGGGGTATAGCGGACCTTGTCGCGGATATCGCGGATCTCCTCCACCCCATTGTTAGAAGCCGCATCGATCTCAATCACATCAGCCAGGGTCCCTTCCGTAATAGCCTGGCAGATGGCACAATCATTGCAAGGCTCCCCGTCCGTCTGATTTGGGCAGTTAATCGCCTTGGCAAAAATTTTGGCGGCCGAGGTCTTCCCCGTCCCCCGGGGCCCTGTAAAGAGATAGGCATGGCTGGTCTTGCCCTCGCGGATAGCATTGCGCAAGGTCCGCGAAACGGCCACCTGTCCCACAATATCATCAAATCGCTGGGGCCGCCAGACCCGGTATAAAGCCTGATAACTCATAGATAACGCTCCTTTACTCGTGGTCGATTGGGGAGGCAGCTTCCTCCCACTGTCCTATGTATTATAACAAAACTTTCCGAGCTTGGCCCGAGTGATCTTTCGAACTAAAACTATTAGAAACGAATTGCTGACATCAGATGAGAAGGATCCCTTCATATAATAACAACCCCTAAATAGTCAAGGACCAGATCAAAAGCCAAGCGCTTCCTTCCTAGCAAAAAAGCAGCTGACCCTCCCTCGTACAGGATGGTCAGCTGTGTTTTTAGTATTGAAGATTAGTCATTCATTATATGTCATCATATTTACCATCTAGCCAGAGCACCATTTCCCCCTGGGCCAGGGATTTTTTGACATCGATGATCCGCTGATTGGAGCTACCACGAAAGCGCAAGTTCAAGTCGAGCTTGTCCAGTTCGAAGCGGCCGTCGACTAGGACATCGATATGGTGGAGGAGCCAGAGTTTATCTTCGGTTTCTTGAAGGAGTTCCTCCCAGTAATAACCGCTCCAACTCCAAATATCCTTGCTGTCCCCAAAGCGTTCCCGCACCTTGGCCACTAAGCGATTGAGCACAGGGGTATTGAGGAAGGGCTCCCCGCCTAAGAGGGTGAGGCCTTGGACATAGGGTTGGGCGAGGTCATTGAGGATCCGCTCCTCCAATTCATCCGTATAGTCCACCCCATAGTTGAAGTCCTGGACAATCTTATTGTAGCAGCCCTTGCAAGCGAAGGGACAGCCACTGACATAGATGGAGCAACGGACGCCATCCCCATCCACGAAGTTAAAAGGCTTGTAATCGGCAATCTTAGCTTTGCTGAACTTTTCAGCGGTCCACTCTTTGGGCTTAGGGTTGCGCATTAACCATCAGCCTTTCTTTGGGCATCCTGGTTCAAGAGGTCGATGGTATCTGCCTTGGAATCCTTGACCAGGGCATTGTCCGCCGACATGTGTTTCACCCGAGCACTGATTTCCTTGTGGCGGCCTTTTGCCATGGGACGGATATTAGGGTTGCCCAAGTAGCCGCAAGTCCGTTTCACCACATCACAGCTCTCGGGATCATTGTTGCCGCATTGGGGGCATTCGAAGCCACGTTCTGTTGGCTTGAAGTCGCCGCTGAAGTTGCAGGCATAGCAGTGGTCGATAGGGGTATTGGTCCCTAAGTAGCCCACCCGGTCATAGGCATAGTCCCAAACCGCTTCTAGGGCCTTAGGATTTTGCCGCATATTCGGGTATTCGCAGTAGTGGATGAAGCCCCCGCTACAATATTTCGGATAATCTTTTTCGAAGTCTAACTTCTCAAAAGGTGTGGGGTTCTTGCGGACATCGTAGTGGAAACTATTGGTGTAGTAATCCTTATCTGTAATATCAGGGATCTGACCAAATTTGTCTTGATCCAAGCGGCAGAAGCGGTCCGTCAGACTCTCACTCGGGGTGGAATAGATACTGAAGTGATAACCGTAGTCATCTCCCCACTGGTCGGCCACTTCCTTCATGTGTTTGACAATCTCCAAGGTGAAGGCCTTAGCTTCCGCATTATGCTCCCAATCTGGGCCATAGAAATACGTAGCGGCTTCATAGAGGCCGATATAGCCCATCGAAACAGTGGCCCGGCGGTTCTTGAAAAGCTCATCCACATCGCCATCTTCGCTGAGGCGCTTGCCGAAAGCACCGTATTGGTAGAGGATCGGTGCATTCTCTGGCTTAGCTTCCTTGGTCCGTTCCACCCGGTAGAGGAGGGCCTCCTTCAAGACAGCCAAACGTTCATCAAAGATTTGCCAGAATTGGTCCTTACTATGGTCAGACTCTAAGGCAATCCGTGGAATGTTCAGGGTCACCACCCCTAAGTTCATCCGGCCGCTATTGACCTCACGTCCCTGGTCATCCTTCCAACCTTGGAGGAAGGACCGGCAACCCATGGGCGCCTTGAAGGAACCGGTTAATTCAACAATCTTATCGTACATGAGGACATCGGGATACATCCGTTTGGTGGCACATTCGATAGCCTTTTGCTTGATATCATAGTTAGGATCGCCCTGGTCTAAGTTGGTCCCCCGGCGAATGGTGAAGACCAGTTTAGGGAAGATGGCGGTCCGTTTTTCCCGGCCGAGACCGTCGATACGGACATTGAGGATGGCCAGCTGGATCTCGCGGGCAAACCAGTCCGTCCCCAGCCCAAAGCCAAGGGTGGTAAAAGGCGTTTGCCCATTGGAAGAATAGAGGGTATTGATCTCATACTCTAGACTCTGCATGGCATCGTAGATATCCTTCTTGGTCCGCGCATAGGCAAATTCGCGCTGGCGGTTCTCACCCTCGATCCACTCTTTGGCCGTCTTCAGATGCTTATCAAAGTTCAACTTGGCATAAGGGGCCAGGACCTCGTCGATCCGGTCAGCTGAACAGCCCCCATACTGGGAAGAGGCCACATTAGCAATGATTTGGGCAATTTGGGCGCAGGCCGTATTAATGGACTTTGGCGATTCCACTTCAGCATTCCCGATATGGAAGCCATTGGATAACATTTCCTGGAAGTCAATCAAGCAGCAATTCGTCATCGGGGAATAAGGCGAATAATCTAAGTCGTGGAAGTGAATATCCCCCTTCAGATGGGCATTGGCCACTTCCTTAGGCATCATGGAAAGCCCGATTGCCTTAGCCGAAACCCCGGCCGTTAAATCGCGGGTCGTATTGAAGACCCGGGAGTCCTTGTTGGCATTCTCATTGAGGACCAACTTGTCCCCCGCTGCAAATTCTTGGAGCTTGGTGGATACATCATACTGTTTATCATTGTATTGCATCTTATCGCGGCGGAAGGCCTGGTAGCGTTGGCTGGCTTCAGTGTAACCAAATTCCTCCAGTGCCCGAACTACCGCTTGGGCAATTTCTGCTGTCTCGAGGGATTGCTCCGTATCCTGCTGGAAAATTTCCGCTAGGGTCGCTTGGAAGAGCTTATCCAGCACATCCTCATCCTTCACATCCAGAGCCTTAGCGAGTGAATGCTTAACAGCAGAGAGCCGGAAATGAACCTTGTGCCCATCCCGTTTTTCAACCATCAAATCCTCCAAATTAATATTTCGGATCTTTATTTCTGGTGTCGTTTGCTTATTAAACATCCCAATCCCTCTTTCTAACTTGTATCTCCTTATTCCTTCAGACACAAGATATAGGGGGTTCTCCTGGAACATCCACCCCATATCTTGAGCTCACTAACTATCATAACCGACTACATATAGATTTTCAAGCTTATTCTGCCACAATATCTAGTGCCCCTCAGATTGTTTTTCTTCCGATAGCCTAGAAAGCCCCCCAAGCCGGGAAGCCCGGAAAACAATCTGGACAAAAAAATTGCTTCGGCTTGGCAGAAAATACAGAAATGGATATTTGGGGGAGGGGGTGTGGGTTTTAAATAAGGTCTTGATTGAAATTGATAAAATATGGGAGTTCAAGATGCATTTAGGATAGGTGAATATGGGAATAGAGACAAAAACAGATGAGCAACTTGCTAATCGAAGCGCCATTCGCTAATTGATGTGATCCTATTTGCTAACGGTGCCTTTGTTCGCTAGTCAGTACGACCCTACTTGCTAATCAAGCCTCCATTCGCTAGTCGGCCCAATCTTACTTGCTAATCGAAGCAGCATTCGCTAATTAATGTGATCCTATTTGCTAACGGTGCCCTTGTTCGCTAGTCAGTACAAAGCTACTTGCTAACAAGATAGCTATTAACTAGTTGATGTAATGCTAACTTAAAATAGAGACTGCTTTTCCCTATTAATATTCAAGTTGACACTAAACTATCGACTTCTAGTAAGACATTTTATAAATAAATTTATTTTATTTGAATTTTCTCCTAAATTCTTCATCGAATTAAACACAGTTAATTTTTTTAAAGAAAATATTTATTCGTGAATTTCAAGATTTTTCGTGTATATATCTAATAGGAGGGATAAAAATGACTAGAAAAGAATCCTTGACGCTACAATATTTTCGTACTTTGAAGAAGTATCAACAACTAACACCTGAAGGCCACAAAAAACTGGACCATTTCGAACGAGGGTTTGAGGGAGAATTAGCTTTCGACCACATGCTGGAGCAGATAGATGTTCACCCCCTCGCCCACTATCGCAACTGGCAATATCAGGATGCTTATATTGAGATCGATTCACTCCTGGTATTTCCTTCAACCCTTTGTTTAATCGAAGTGAAAAATTATCGCGCCCAAGTCAGCTGCCGAGACCGCCGCTGGAGCTTTAACAACTACCCTGGAGAGCGCGATATTTGCCAACAGTTACTCAAATCACAGCTCTTCTTGGAAAATTTATTAGCAGAGCATCAATTCTCAATAAATCTAGAGGCCAAAATATATTTTGCCAACCCCTATAACTATCCTGATTTGGATGATTCGGTAACTAAGAATGTGCTGCTCCCCCACCAGACTAAGGATTTTTTTCAATCCTTAAGCCAAGAAAAGTTCAACCCGGAAATAAATTCTCTTTGCCGATTATTAGAAGAAATTCAAAGTCAATCTTGTTTAAAAGAAGAAATAGCGTTAAAAAAGTTCAATCCAGGCTTTCATTGCAAAGACTGCGGTGACCAGGTTCAGATTTTCCATTATTATATGATATGCTCTTGTGGTCGGAAAATTTCAAAAGATGAAGCTATTATTGAACTTATTAATGACTATGCTCTTCTTTTCCCAAGCTGTACACTTAATGCTTTTGCGATTTATTGTTTTGCCTGTAAAGAGGTGGGTTATCATAAAATTGAAGAAATTCTTCAGCATAATTTTATCTATATAAAAGGAAAAAATCCAAGAGAGTTTCTCAATCCATACAAGTCTAAATAAGCTAAGTTATAAGGAAAATTAGTATTTAGTATAAATAAGAAATTCTTGCACTTCAAAGTTTATGGAGACTCTACATATTTTTATGAGAGTGTGACAAAAGTCGGTTAGCCCTGAATCAGCTAACGCATACTATATCTGTAACTCGCTTCGCTTCGAACAGCTATAGCAACTGTCCGCGAATTATGGAAGAACCTTGCCAAAGGATCTTCCATAATTCGTAGTTGGGTTCACAAAGGCAAAAAGGGAATGACTTCAGCAAAGTGGAACGATCGGCTAAAGCCGCTCTTATCCTCTTTGCCTCCAGTCATCCCTTTTTGGACGCCTTTGCTCACACCCTGTACGAAGTGGATGTCAGGACTGACTTTTGGAGCACGTTTTTAAAGAATAGTTCGTATTCTATAAAGAGGCCGGAACTTTTGTCCCAGCCTGATTTTTATAGGCCTTCTTATTTATCATTTTTGCTGCAAATGCTAGTGAAGGTCTCATTAGATAGTTGATGCGAGCCTACTTGCTAATCGAAGTACCATTCGCTAGTTCGCTCGATTCTATTTGCTAATCAGAGTGCTATTCGCAAGTTCACGAGTGCCTACTCGCTAATCGAAGCAGCATTCGCTAGTTGATACGATCCTACTTGCTAACGGTGTCCTTGTTCGCTAGTTAGTACAACCCTACTTGCTAACCGAAGCACCATTCGCTAGTTCATGCCCCAGTTTGTGGCCTGAACTACCACCACCCCCACAAAAAAGACCCCGAGCGTGAGGCTCGGGATCCATCTGTCAGATATTCAGATATTCTAATTAACGCAGGGTAACAAATTCTTCGGCACTGGTTGGGTGGATGGCAACGACGCTGTCGAGGTCGGCTTTAGTGGCGCCCATTTGGATGGCGACGCCGAAGCCTTGGAGGATTTCGTCCATGCCTTCACCAGTTCCGTGGAGGCCGACGACTTTTTCTTCGGGGCCTGCGCACACGACCTTATAATGGCAGGCCTCACGTTCACCGGCAGCTGAGGTGTACATAGAGTAGAAGTTGCTGGTATAGACCTTAATCGCCTCTTCACCATATGCTTCGATGGCAGCTTTTTCACTCAAACCGATAGAACCGAGAGCGGGGTGGCTGAAGACAACGGTTGGGACATTGTTGTAATTGATGGCCCCTGAAGCAGCTCCGTTATAGAGGTATTCCGCAACTTGGCGGCCGGCGCGGATGGCAACGGGGGTGAGGTTGACCTTGTTGATATTGTCACCCACAGCATAAATATTAGCAACCGAAGTCTGGTGGTTGTCATCTACCAAGATCGCTCCAGTCTTCTCGTCAGTTTCAAGGCCAATCGCTTCCAGGTTCAAGTCATCAGTATTAACGGCACGGCCGATCGCCATCAGCACCTTGTCTGCACTGGCGACTTTTTCCCCTCCAGCATAGCAGGCAATCTGGCCATCTTCTTCAGCAAATTTCTCCAAAGCTTGGCCGCCGTGGAAGCCGATGCCTTGGTCTTCAAAGGATTCCAATACAGTGTCCACTAACATTTGGTCGAAGCCAGCTAGGGGTTGGTCCTGGAATTCAAAGACATCCACCTTGACCCCTAGACCGTTTAAAACGCCCGCAATTTCAACGCCGATGTAGCCCGCACCCACAATCACTACGGATTCAGGCAGGGCTTCCCAGGCAAAGAAGTCATCGGAAGTCGACAGGAGCTCGCGACCTTCAACATTAGGGACTTTAGGCCGGCCCCCAGTCGCAATGACGATCTTATCTGCCGTATAGGTCTGGCCATCTACTTCCAGCGTATGGCTGTCGGCAAAGCGACCATAACCCTCAATTAAAGTAATTTGATTCTTCTCAAATTGCCGGGTATAGGACTGGCGGGACCGGTCGATATAAGCATCCCGAGATTGCTTGAAGGTCTGATAGTCAAAGTCGACCCCTTCCACACTGAAACCGTAGCCGGGACCGTAAGTTTCGATGGCATCACGGACGCGGGAGGCATACCAAGAAATCTTCTTTGGCACGCAGCCAATATTGACACAGGTCCCCCCCAGGCGCTTGGCTTCAATCAGCCCTACCTTAGCCCCATGCTCGGCTGCCCGGTTAGCTGTGGCAATCCCACCACTACCGCCACCAAGAACTAATAAATCAAAATCTGCCAAAAGAACCACTCCTTCATCATTAAACACTAAGTTACTAAAGCTATCATAACAAATTCTAAGCCCTGCCGCCCCCTATCTGCTCAGAAAAACGCCCAGCTTTCAGACGAATAATTGGAGATTGCAATAATTCACACCTATGATAGAGGCCCTCATCGATCGAGGAGACCCCCAGTCATCAAAAAAAGAGCGGACTGGCCGCTCTTCATTCATTAATTAATCTAAGCTTGGTCTAAGGCTTGGTCGAGGTCTGCAATCAAGTCATCCACATCTTCGATCCCGATTGAGAGACGGATCAAGTCTTGGCCAACGCCCGCTTCCTTGAGTTCTTCATCGGACAATTGGGCATGGGTGGTTGACGCTGGGTGGACAACCAGTGACCGGACATCGGCCACATTGGCCAGGTTGGAGAAGATTTCAAGGGCATCGACGAAGCGGATTCCTGCTTCTTTGCCGCCTTTTACCCCAAAGGAGAAGATCGAACCGACCCCGTTCGGGAAGTCACGCTCAGCGAGTTCATGGTAAGGCGAGCTTTCCAGGCCAGGATAAGCTACCCAGTCGACCTTAGGATGGTCTTCCAAGTGTTTGGCAATCTTTTCCGCATTGGCCACATGGCGTTCCACACGCAGGGACAGGGTCTCTACCCCATTGATAATCAGGAAGGCATCTTGGGCACTCAGGCAGGCCCCAGTATCGCGGAGGACTTGGGCGCGGATCTTGGTCGTAAAGGCTGCTGGCGCTAAGTCACCAAAGACTAGGCCATTGTAGTGGGAATCAGGCGTTGAGAAGCCAGGGAAGCGGTCATTATTCTTCCAATCGAATTGGCCATTTTCAACCACGATACCTGCTAGCGTTGTCCCGTGCCCCCCGAGGAATTTGGTCGCCGAATGCACCACCACATCTGCCCCATGATCTAAAGGCCGGTAGAGATAAGGGGTCGCGAAGGTATTGTCAACAATAACAGGTAGGCCGTGCTTGTGGGCAAATTCACTGACCTTATCGATATCAATCAGATTGGTCTTTGGATTGCCGATCGTTTCTAAATAAATCGCCCGGGTCTTGTCATCGATCAATTCTTCTACGGCATCGAAGTCTTCAATATCATTGACGAAGCGGGTCTCAATTCCTAAGTCAGGCAGGGTCACGCTAAAGAGGTTGAAGGTCCCCCCGTACAGGCTCGTCGCAGAGATAATATTGTCCCCGGTCTTTGCAATATTCAGGATAGCGTAGGTAATCGCTGCGGACCCTGAAGCTACAGCAATGCCAGCTGTCCCATTCTCAAGGGCTGCCACACGGGCTTCAAGCACGCCGACAGTCGGGTTGGTAATACGGGAATAAATCCCACCCGCATCGGTGAGGGCAAAACGGTTAGCCGCCTGCTCCGCATCCTCGAAGACATAGGAAGTGGTTTGGTAGATAGGTACCGCCCGCGCTCCCGTCTCATCGAGATTATGGCCGGCATGGACTTGCTTGGTGTTAAAACCAGTATATTTTTCACTTGGATTTGGCTTAGTCATCTGAATCGCTCCTTTAACTTATTAAAAATAAGCGCTGCTTTCTATGTGAATATACTAGCACAACTTAGCCGCAAATACTATAGGACCGCTGATACCGCTTCTTGATGAGAGGTGTTCGTTAAATACGATCACGTTCTTTCCAAGCCGCAATCTGGGCTAGGACAGGCAAATTTTTCTGGTAAAAAGCCACGAAACGACCGATCAAGAAGGCGGAAATCAAGGTTCCCCAGCCGACTCCCTCTAAGCCGCCGAGCAGGAGGAAGGAGAAGACCACGGCCAAGCCCGTAATGGTCCCATCGAAAGTGATCTTCACCCGACCGAACGGCCAAGCAAAGCAGGTCGAAATGGCCTGGACAATCCCCTCAGCAGAGACATAGAGCCAGTCTACAGCCACCTCCAAGGCGATCCCGAAAGCTAGAACGGCACAACCGAGAACCAGGCAGAGGATTTGCGACCAGAGCTGGCCAGGTTGGAGCCAGGATAAAGCCGCTGAAGACCAGTCCGTCACCAGACTAAGAATGAGGTTAACCCCCAACTGCAACCACTGCCAGGCCTGGAAGTCCCGCCGGTAGAGGGCCATCTGCCCCACAATATAGAGCGAGTTGAAGATAAAAAGCAGGGTCCCCAAGCTCAGTGGCGTGGCTAAACTCAAGACCAAGGGCAAACTCGAGACCGCTGTTGTCCCCAAATTAGCCTTGGTGATCAGCACAATCCCTAAAGCATTGATGGCAATCCCCAGAGTCAAGACCAAGGCTCGTTTCCAAGTATATCGTGTCATAAACTTCCTCCATTCATCTTATGCATCTTATGCCTATCTTAGCGAAACTTAGGAAGAAAGCAAAGGAATATCAAGAATGGACTGCTAGCTTAGGATGAACGCGAGTCTGACAACTAGTCTGGCAAGGCGTCAGCCCCTCCAATTAAGATTTGGCCTGGTCCAACCCAAAAACCAAACTCCCATTTGAAAGTTGACGCGTCCCAACCCACAAACTTGATCCTCATTTGAAAGGTGCCACTCTTTCCAGTCTCCACTATCAAAATAAAGGCCATACTAAAAAAACCCGCCAGCCCAATCTTTCCGGCTAGCGGGGTCTAAATCATTTAGTCGTCATCTTCCTCGTCGTCTTCTCGGTCCATCAAGTTATCGATGGCGATAGTGATAGCTACCAGGACTTGTTCATAGTTTGGGTCCTTGACTTGGATTTCAAAACTGTCGCCAATGCTGATCAGTTTCTTGCGGATGGTCCCAATGTCTTCTCCACTTTCGCTCACGGTGAATTTGTGGTCGATCAAATTACCGCGCACTTTGAGCTGGAAGTCATCGGAACTTACCTTGACCTTGCGGCGCATGAAGGACAACTGGCTGCGCACCTTGAGCGACTGGCCGTCCGCAAATTCTACCGTGTAGGTAGGGAAGAGCCGGATCAGCTTGCGCTTAACGGTGAAGAGCTTGTCCCCATTCGGCGCGGTCACATGGATTTTGTCGCCAATTAGCTTGAAGTCCTGGTCCACCTGGTAGCAGACCTTCCCTTGATCATCTTTAATCGGATAATTGTCAGTGATTTTGAAGATACGTTGCTTAATATAGAGGGTATGCATGATCATTTCTCCTTCTTTTTATAGCTATGGTTGACTGCTTCATAGAGACCCAGAAGGATCTGAGGCAGGGCCGAGGCTTCGGCATAGATCAGGTAGCGGTTCTCCCAGTGGGGGCGGAACTTATCCTTATAGGCGCGTAGCCCCTTGAAACCATAGACCCGGTTGCCGTACTCATAGACCAAGCGGATCACCCGGTCGCGCGAGCGAGAATAGGTCTGGTCGCCCACATTCGCTAGTGGGGCCATCCCCAGGTCAAAGCTCTCGTAGCCTGCCTCCTTGGCCCAAGCTAGAATCTGTAACAAAAGCATCTGCATGGCGTTATCTACAGTATCCCCCCTAAAGCGCATTAAATCAATTGATACGCTCGTCGCACTAATCGGCATCAGATTGGCAAAGGCTTCAATCCGCTCATCCGAACGCAGGACAAAGAGGGGACTCGTCTGTAGGTAGTCTTCCTGGAAAGCACCCAAGGAATAAGCCATCTCACTCCGCCCTTCCAACCAGGCATCCGAAATTCCCTTCAATTCAGCTAAGAGCTCCGGAGCATGTGGGGGATTAAGGACCTCAAAACGAAGACCAGCCTTCTCCATGGCATTGCGGATCTGCCGGCGGTTGCGGTTCTTTTTGCCTTCAAAAGTAAAGTCAGCCAGGGAAATGATGGCGGCCTCCCCAATCTTAACCGTCAGATAGCCCATATTACAGAAATTATCTAAGTAACGCGGACTGACTTCATAATAGGCCAACTGCATCCCGGCATTGTGGGCATAGGAGGCAAAAGCTTGGAGTAAGCCGTCAAAAGCTTCCGGCTGGCCAACCGGGTCGCCGAGGACTAACATATTCCGGCCCACCGCCCGGTAGAGCAAGGCCGCCTCCCGGTCCGGACTAAAGAAAATCTGCTTGTCTAAGAGGCGCACAAGGTGGCTGTACTCCGTCCCCCCATACTGAGCCACAAGTTCCAGATAGGCCGCAAGCTCATCTGGGCCAGGCGCTTGGAAGCGGAGTTTTTTGGACTGGCTAAAGAGAAGGAGGAGGGCCAAGCCTACAACAATAAGCACACTCATCATTAAATGAACCAGGTTGACGGTAATCACCAGTTCGCCCTTGAGACGGAGAATGTGCCAGGCCACAGCGACACTTGTCACGCCCAGAACAAGCAAGGTCAGAAGACTGGCTCCCATAATATTGCGCCGGGTCAGGGGCACGCTCGCCCGGATAAACTGTTGGCGGTTGGCATAGAGCAAGATCCAAACGATGAGGACAAGGAGGGCCTCCCGGTAAGAGAAGCCGCGGACCAGGCAAAGCCCTGCCCCTAATGGTAGGAGGACCATAGCAGTCTGGTAGACCCGGCGGACCCGGGCATTGATCCCAAGCGAAAGCAGGAGGGTCACAATCCCGATGATTAGGGTAATGAAGGCCGATAACTGTTCAAAGAGCCGGGGCACCAGATGGTTGAGGAAGCGGATCCGGTCAAAAAGTTCCGGCGCCAGGGCCGTTGACACTAAGAGGGCCCCACCGATGAACATGACCAGGGCCAAGCCTTTGACCAGGACATCCGACCAGAAAGTCAGGTGGAAGTCCTCGGTCTTCTCCCGGTACCAGCGCCCAAAGACATAGGCAGAAGCCAGGAGCCAGGGAATAATGTAGTAGCATACCCTGAGAACCACCAGACCCGCCAGAACATTGGCGGTCTCATAGCCCGCCTTCTGCATCAGGAGAAGGACCGTCACGTCGAAGGCCCCCACTCCCCCGGGCACAAAACTAAAGAGCCCGACCACAATACTAACCACATAGACCAAGAGGCCGTCGCTTAAAGCAAAGTTTGGGTTAAAAAGAGACATGACAAAGAGAAAATAAGCCAGGGCTGCCGACCAATCCAGGATGGAGACAGCCACGTAGCCCCACTTTTTGCGCCAGGAAATCCTCTGCAGCTGGTAGCGGTCAAAGAGTCGCTGGACCCAAGCTAGGCGGTCAGCCACAAGAAAGGCCGGCAGGTAGAGGGTGAAGACCAGGGCCAGGACCAAGGGCCAACCCAAATCCCGCCCCCAAGCCAGGGGCAAGGCCAAGAAGATCAAAAAGACCAAACCCAGAAAGCTCGCTGCCCAATTCATCACGGACAACTGGAGGGCCGATTCAGCGGGCAGCCCCGCCTTCTTGTAGAATTTGGCCCGCAAGGTTCCCCCCGTCAGGCCACCAAAATCAATAAACTCATTGAAGGCCTGACTGATCCAGCCGATTTTTAGAATATCTAGGGGCGGAACCGTCAAGGGATAATCCCGGGTCGCGTTCAAATCATAGAGGCCATTCACCGAAAAACCCAGGAGGCCCGTCAAGAGGAGACCAATTTGCACCCACAGACTCTTCTCCCCCAAGGACTGTCGAAATAAGCGCCAGTCAATCCCTTGTAATTCATGGTGGATAAAATAGCCCAGAAGACCAAAAATCAAAACATAAAAAAAGATTTGGATGATGCGCTTGTGCCGCCTAATAAATTCCATCCTACTCATTCCTTCTCTCTACTTGCAAAAGCCACACCCAAGAGAATGACATCTCGCGATTATTTTTTACCTATATTCTATTTGTAAAATAAATAAAATACTAGCAGATCTTGGCCATCTTAGACTTTCTTTAACAAAATAAAAGCAAGAATGAATGGGCGACCGGTTCCACTCACAAACAAAGGGGAGGTTTGAAAGTCGACGCAGTCCTAGTCGCAAACTAAAGAGCTTTTCGAAAGTTAACGCGATTCTACTTGCGAATCGGGGCTCCATTTGAAAGTTGACCCGAATCTACTTGCGAACCGGGGCTCCATTCGAAAGTTGACTCGAATCTACTTGCGAACCGGGGCTCCATTCGAAAGTTGACTCGATTCTACTTGCGAACCGGGGCTCCATTCGAAAGTTGTCACGGCACTAGTCGCCAAACGACGCCCCCCGTTTCCGAGCCAAAACGAATCCACTTGCTAACGCAGCCTCCTCTGCGAGTCAAAGTGTCCGAGAAGCCCGCGACCTATCCCTTCCAATCATTTTCCTCACATTAAATTAAAATTCCGTAAGAATACAGTTGACATCTTCTTACTTTTGTCTTATGATAGAGGCATCACTTGAGAAAGGAGCATGGACTCATGCTAAGAACGGAATCAACTCACTGCCTGGGCGCATGCTCGGCTCAACCGAATACTTTCTTCTTTAGCTTCTTTAGATAGTGTTTGTAGCTATGCAAGTCATGGGTACAAACACGGACCAAGCGTTTGTATCTATGAGGCTAGAGATTTTTACCATGCTTAGGCCCCATAGAATAGATTGGATATTCTAAGAGGCCGAGCCTATATTTTTGCTTTACCGCCGTCTTAGACTATCTAAGGCGGTTTTTCTATTGTAAGGAAGAAAGTTTAGTCACTTGTCGACACCAGGAGAAATTATAAGGAGGAAGTCATCATGAAAATCAAGCAATTAGTTAAGGTATTAGGTCTCGGTGCCCTCGCGCTAACTTTAGGCGCCTGCGGGGAAGCTTCCGGCAATGCGGAAAAAGCTGAAGCCTCAGTAGGTGTCCTCCAATTTATGGAACACGAGTCCCTCGATCGGGCACGGGAAGGCTTCACGGACGCCCTCAAGGAAGCCGGCTATGAAGAAGGCAAGAGCTTAACCCTCAACTATCAAAACGCCCAGGGGGATCAATCGAACCTACAGAGTATCACCCAACAATTAGCAGGCAAAAACGACCTCATCCTCTCTATCGCCACCCCAGCTGCCCAAGCCATGCTGAACACCGATAAGAAAACCCCTCAACTCTTCACGGCCGTCACTGATCCTGTCAGCGCCAAGCTCGTCGAAAGCGCCGAAAAACCTGGGGCCAACATGACCGGTACTAGCGATGGAGCGCCAACGGACAAGGTGGTTGACCTCTTGCTCAAGGCGGACCCTTCCATCCAAACCATCGGCATCCTCTACAACTCCAGCGAGGTCAACTCTGAGATGCAGTATAAAGAAGCCAAGGACTATATTGAATCCAAGGGGCTCAAGGTGGAAAGCATGACCGTCACCACCACCAACGAAATCCAACAAGCAACCAAGGCCCTAGCGAAGAAAGTCGATGGCATCTACCTGCCGACTGACAATACGGTAGCCAACACCATCCAAACCATCGGCCAAGTGCTCAAAGAAGAGAAAGTTCCATCAGTTGCTGCCTTCGATGCCGGTGTGGAAGGTACCCTCTGCGCTTACGGGGTCGACTACTATGAACTCGGCAAGCAGACCGGTCAGATGGCCATTGATATCCTCAAGAACGGCAAGAACCCTGCCGACATGCCCGTCCAAAAATCTGAAAAACTCGTGGTCAAAGTCAACGAAGACATGGCCAAGGCACTCGGTATCGACCCAAAGTCCTTAACGGAAGAATAATCCTTAGCTACTACCGGGACCTCGATGACCTGACCCGTTCCCTAGACCACTTGACATGCCAACATTAACAAGGTCATCAAGTAAAAAAGAGGCTCTGATCGCACGATCAGGCCTCTTTTTAAATACCTCCAAAATAATTGAAAAGCCGGCCGCTAAATCCTAGCGCGCCGGCTCATTTTATAAACAAAATAAAAAACTTACAGCACAAGATGGAAAATGCTTAGGGCTGCTTCGTTCCCGATCTGACCCGGTTCACATCTCCATCCTCGCCATAAGGTCTTTCGACAAAGATTATTATAACATGTTTTAGCTAAAGAGGCAAGGGGGAGGGGGGAAAAGAGGTTTTTGGACCCTTGTCCTATCCCCCCGGCACAAACAAATGCCCATTAGTCGCTGCTAGAATTGCCTTGACCGAATGGAGGCGGTTCTCGGCCTGTTGGAATTGCCAAGCGGCATCAGACTGGAAGACCTCTTCTGTCACTTCCGTGGCTCCCTCGCCGTACTGGTCAATCAGGGCCCGCCCCTTATGGCTGTCTCGATTGTGGTAGGCGGGCAGGCAGTGCATGAAGATGGTCGGCTTAGCCGTTTGGGCCATGACCTCTGCATTGACTTGGTAGGGGCGCAGGAGGTCTAAGCGGGCATCGAGCTGGTCCTCCTCCCCCATAGAGACCCAGACATCGGTATAGATGGCGTCCGCGCCTTGGACCCCGCTCGCTACATCTTCCGTCAGCCGGTAAGGCGTCCCATAACGATCACTCACTTGGTCAGCTAGCGCGCAAAGTTCAGGGCTGGGTTGGAGGGCTTTAGGCGCGACAATGGCGACTTCAACCCCAAGGATCAAACCCGCCAAGAGCAGGGAATTCGCCACATTATTGCGCCCGTCCCCTAGATAGGCCAACTTGAGCCCAGCTAGCTTACCATAAGCTTCCTTGAGGGTCATATAATCCCCCACCATCTGCATGGGATGGGCCAAGTCCGTCAAAGCATTCCAGACCGGGACCCCCGCTTCCGCAGCTAGACAGTCTACATCCTCCTGGGCTGCCCCGCGAAAGCCAATGCCGTCAAACATCCGCCCCATGACACGCGCCGTGTCCGCCACAGATTCCTTGCTGCCTAGCTGCATATCCCCCATGGCAAAATATTCCAGATTGGCCCCCAAGTCTGAGGCCGCAACCGTGAAAGCCGCCCGTGTCCGGGTGGAAGCCTTGTCAAAAATCAGGGCGAGATTTTGCCCCTGCAAGTAAGGATGGGGAATCCCACGTGCCTTAAGATCCTTCAGATGCAAAGCAAAATCAACCAAATTCTGCAAGTCTGCCTGAGTAAAATCACTCACCCTCAAAAAACTTCGTCCTTGTAACATGCTTATCACTCCTTAATAGACTGATTCCCTCCCAGTCTGTCACGAATCAAAAAAATAAGCAAATATAAGGGTGTGAGCAAAGGCGTCCAGAAAGGGATGACTGGAGGCAAAGAGGATAAGAGCGGCTGCAAGCCGATCGTTCCACTTTGCTGAAGTCACTCCCTTTCTGCCTTTGCGAACCCGACTAAAGGGTGTGAGGGCTGGCGCTTAGCTTTCCTTCACTGGAGCAAGTCACCAGAGCAGTCCCACAGACTGCGGCGGAGACTTGTGAAGTGACAGGAAAGCTGCCAGACCGAACCCGACTATAAGGGTGCGAGAGGATGTGGGAGAAAGGGACCTCTGGAGCAAAAGACCAGAGAAGGCTGAAGGCCTTCGACGGGATTTTGCGAAGAGGAGCCCTTTCTGCATCCTCGAACCCGACTATAGGGTGTGAGAGCTGGCGGGGAGAAAGGGACCTCTTCTATTTGCGCACAACACTGCCATGCGCAATTTGATTCCCCTTATTTGCGAACAGCGCTCCGGAACGCAAATGGACACGCCCTATTTGTGCACAGAACCGCTGTATAAAATTAGGTCTCCGCTATTTGCCCATAGACCCTCGGAATGCCAATCAATCCCCATTTTACTAACAGCCCATTCATTCCAAAACACAAAAAAAGACCAGCGCAATGACTGGTCTCGACATGTCGCAATCTGCCTTCTTGCTTGTGGGGAGCGTGAAAGCAAGGCTCTGACATTGAGCCTAACGAATGAGTATATGCTTCGATTGCTTTTAAAGGAAAATTTATGCATGTCTGCTTCCCAACAGACAAGTTCATTATAGCTAAACATTATTGAAATCATGTTAAAAACCTGTAAATCTTATGTAAATTTATGGGATAAAGTCCACTTTTTGCCCCCAAACGGGATAGTATTGGCCAGGACTTACTTCATTCATCTTATCTGCCACATCTTGGGCTTGGTAAAGTTGGACAATCTTTTGGAGTGTGGGGTTATTTTGGTCTTCCTTACGGGCCACGATCAGGTTATAGCGGTCGTTAGGGATCTGGTCCAGATGGTCGGCATCGGTAAAGATATTGTCTTCAATCTTCATGCCCGCATCTTCAGCGAAAGAGCCATTCACGACCGCTGCATCCACGTCTTTAACCAGGCGGGGTGCTTGGGCGGATTCCACTTCAACCAGTTCAATATTCTTCGGATTCTCAACCACATCACTGACCTGGGAGAGGGTTGATCCCCCATCGCGGAGCTTAAGCACGCCCGCTGTCTGTAGGGCCAAGAGTGCCCGCCCCTGGATCGAGGTCTCCTGGGGAATGATGACCTGGCCGCCTTCCGGTAAATCCTTCAAGTCATCAACTTTATCGGAGAAGATATAGAGTGGCGTGATGAAGGTTAGCCCAATCGGCGTCAAGTCTTCATTGTGGTCCTCATTCCACTGCTTGAGGAAGGCATAGTGCTGGAAGGCATTGATATCGACATCCCCATTAGCCAGGGCCTGGTTGGGCTGGTTGTAGTCCGTTAATTCCGTCACTTCCAGGTCGATCCCCTCTGCCTTGGCCTTGTCTGCCACGAATTCCCAGATCTCCTTCTCACTCGAGCCGACCACCGCGACCCGCACCTTGTCCTTAGCCGCCTGGTCGCCAGAAGCTGACTCCTCCTGCTTACCGCAAGCTCCTAAGACTAAAATTGCTATTAAAACAAATAAAAACTTCCCAAATCGCTTCATACAATCACCTTTCCCTTCTGTAAAGGCTACTATAGCAAAGATCTATGACAGAATAAATGAGGAGATTAAGAACATAAGTGATCGCTTATTGAGATCACTCCGTCCTAGCCTGGGCAAGGAAAAAGAAAAACCAGCCGCAGCTGGTTGTCAGGTCGTCTAGTGGTGGAGCTGGTCTTCGCGGATTTGCTCGCCGGTCCAAGCTTTGGGATAGAAGGTGGGCCAGTTAGCCATCTGTTCAAAGAGGGCTTGGTGGGAGTCATTGCCGACAAAGATATGGAAGTGGTTGACCCCTTCACTCGGCGCAACATGGTGGTCGGAGAATTGGACATAATTATAGGCTTCATCGTCCCCAGAGACCTTGGTGAAGAGTGGACGAACGCCCCGGTTGCCCTTCTCATAGTCGAGGATCTTGGACCCCTCTGCCCGGTAGGTCCCGGTCGCGGTCGATCCATCCTTCTTAATGAAGGTAATCTGGTCGCCATCGATTTGAATGGCCTTGAGGTCGGTCTTGTAACCCTCCTGGTAGTATTTCTTGTAGTCTTCCGCAGACTTCTCACCTTCGGACTTGACCGCCTTCAATTCCATCACGGGATCCAGGGTCCCATCCGCTAAGTAAGCTTCCACCGACTGCCAATCCCCCTGCCAGTCTGCTAGAGTCCGATCAGCCACATCTGCATCGTCAAAATAGCCGGCCTGGACCTGGAGCGCCTTCTCATGGTCGGCCTTGAGATTGGGATGGGCAGCCAGGTAGTCATCGAAGTCCTTGCGCTCCTCCTCCGTCAACTGGTCAGCAGGCACTTGGTGGTAGTGGTCACCGTGCGCCATGAGGTAGTCGTCCCCTTCCTTACCGACCAAATTCTCCTTGGTCACTTCAAATTCATGATCGTGGCCCTCGTGATCATGCCCGTGATCGTGGTCATGATTGTGACCGTCATGTCCATGCTGAGCCTCTGCTGCTTGCTCAGTCTGACTCGAAGATGCTTCCTTGGCTGGCGCTTCCGCAGGCTGGCAAGCCCCCAAGGCCAAGGCACTCAATAATGTCACCGTCAATAATTCGCGTTTCAAAAAATCCCTCTTTCTTCTTTTCTTTTTTAAATCGTAATCGTTACGATTAATAGTCTAGCGAATATTTAACGGACTGTCAACAGGAAAAAGAAAAAGCCCCAGCCAAAAAGACTGGAGCCCTGTCATTTAAAGTTTCAATGAGGGAATCGCGGCAAGCAAGTCGCGGGTATAATCAGCTTGGGGATGGGCGAACAAGGCCTCGGTCTCTTGGATCTCGACCAGCTGTCCCTCCTTCATCACTGCAATCCGGTCCGAGATGACCCGGGCGATGGACAGGTCGTGGGTGATGAAGAGGTAGGTCAGCTGCTTGGCTTCCTGGAGGTCCATCAAGAGGTTGATGATGGAAGCTTGGACGGAAACATCCAGCGCCGAGACCGGTTCATCCAAGACCATGAAGTTCGGTTGGTCAGCTAGGGCCCGGGCAATGTTGATCCGCTGGAGCTGGCCGCCTGAGAAGGACCGGGGGCGGTGGGTCCACTTATCCGAGGGAATCCCCACCTGGTCCAGATAGTCCGCTGCCTGCTCACGAGCCGCTGCCTTGGACTGCTTGCGCAGCAGGGGCTCTGCCACAATATCCAAGACCGAGAGTTGAGGATTCAGGGCCGCATAATTGTTTTGGAAGACAATCTGGGGTCTAAAGTCCGCCTGCCTCCCCTCTTGGTCGGGGAAATAAGTAATTTGACCCGAACTTGGACGCTCAAAACCTAACAAGAGCCGGCCCAAGGTGGACTTGCCTGAGCCCGATTCCCCCACCAAGCCGAGGACTTCACCCTGGTAGATCTCAAGATCAATCCCTCGGTTGGCGTATTTGGCTTCCCCCTTTGACTGGAAGAAGGACTTAGGAGCGTAAGCTTTGTCCAAGTCTCTAACTGTAATTAAGCGTTCGACCATGTATCAACACCTCCTAAGACCTTGTGCTGGTCGGACAGAACCCGGAGTTGGCTCTGGGCCTTGTCTGCTTGACTTAAGTGGACAGGCTGCATTTCATGGAGCCGCTCCTTATGGTGACCCGCTGGCACGGACCGGATCAGCTCTTGGGTATAAGGATGGGCGGGATGGTCGAAGAGATGGGCTGCGGGAGCTTCTTCGACAATCTTCCCATCATACATCACCTTAACCTCCTGGCAGAGGTCGCGGATCACAGCCAGGTCATGGGAAACAAAGACAATGGTCAAGCCCTCTTCCTGGTTCAATTGACGGAGAATCTCCAGGATCTGGGCCTGGATGGTCACGTCCAGGGCCGTGGTGGGTTCATCAGCAATCAAGATCTGAGGCTTTTTGAGCAGGGCCAGGCAGATCATAATCCGCTGAATCATCCCGCCTGACAGCTCATGGGGGTAAAGGCCCAGGACCTGGCGCCCATTCGCGATACCGACCTTATCCAGGTAAGTTAGCATCAGTTCCTGGCGGCTGGCCTGGTCCAAGTCGTAGAAGCGTTCAATCACTTCATTCAGGTGGTAGGCCACGGTCCGCAAGGGATTCAAGGAAGACAGGGGATCTTGGAAGATCATGCTGAAGGGCAAGGGAGCACCAGGCTTTAGCTCTTGGCCCTGCCAGCTAATCCGCCCTTCAGATTGGAAAACACCCTGGGGCAAGAGCTGCATCACGGCCTTCATCAGCATGGTCTTCCCCGAGCCCGATTCCCCCACTAGGCCGGTAATCCGACCTTGGCTGAAGCTAGTCGTCACCCGGTGGATCAGAGCTTTTTGGGGGCGAAAGCGAGGCTTGCTGACAATCGTTAAGTCTTGTATTTCTAAGGGTTCATTGGCCATATTATCGCTCCTCCAAATCATAACTATCACGAATTAAGTTGCCCAGACCATTAAAGGAAATAATAGTCAGAATAATCAAGACCCCTGGCAAGACCGCCATATAGGGGGCAAGTTGCAGGTAGGACTGGGCATTCTGCAAGAGAGAGCCCCAGGACGATTCAGGGGGCTGGATGCCTAGGCCTAGGAAGGACAGGGTCGATTCCATCATAATGGCCGAGGCTACTACAGAGGTCGCCCCTACAATAATGGTTGGAATAACCTGGGGCAGGATGTGCCGGCGAATAATGGTCAGGGGCTTAAAGCCTAGGAACTGGGCATACTTGACATAGTCCCGCTCCTTAAGCGACAGGGTCTCTGCCCGGACCAAGCGCGCAATGGACATCCAGGTAAAGAAAGCAATAATGATAATAATCGTAAAGAGGCCCGGCTTCAACAAGGCCGCTAAGACCGTCGTCAGTACCAGGGAAGGGACGGACGAAATCAGGTCAATCAAGCGCATCAAGACCGCGTCCAGGCGTCCCCCGATATAGGCCGAAAGAAAACCAATCAAGCTCCCAATTAGCGTCGCCATCACCATGCTGGCTAGGCCGACCAAGAGGGAAACCCGGGCCCCGTATAGGATCCGGCTGAAGTAGTCCCGGCCCAGCTCATCCGTTCCGAAAGGGTGGGCCCACTGGGGAGCCTGCAAGCGGTTTGGAATATCCGTTGCCACCGGGTCGAAGGGAAAGAGCGGGGCTAGGAGGGCGAGAAGCCCCAAGACTAAGAGGAAAATGACGAAGATCAAATAATAGGGTTTGAGCCGAAGCATGCGTTGAATCTTTGAAATCATGAGGTCGCCTCCAATCGAATCCGTGGGTCCACCTTGTAGTATAAGAGGTCAGCCAGGAGATTACCGAGAATGGTCAGGCTGGCCGTCAGTAGAAGGACCGCCATCACTACGGGATAATCCAGCTGCTTGGCCCCTTCCACAAAGTAGGACCCAACCCCTGGCCATTGGAAAATCGACTCTGTCACCACGGCCCCTGTTACTAGAGATGGCAGGGACTGGCCGAGCAGGGTCACCAAGGGCAGGAGGACATTCCGACTGACATGGTGGAAGAAGATCTCCCGCTTAGAAGCCCCCAGCGACCGCTGGACGGTAATATAATTAGCTTCCACCTGGGAGATGGCTGCTGACCGGACATAGCGGGTCAGGTTGGGCGTAATCGCCACGATCAAGACCCCAATCGGCAGGATGGCATGGTGGAGGAGGTCCCAGGGGTTCCCTTCCGCCCCAATCCGGTACATGCCGGTGCTAGGGAAGAGGGGCCACTTGAGGGAGAAAAAGTAAATCACCAAGAGCCCCAACCAGAAAGGCGGCACCGCTAGACCCAGGGAAGCCCCTAAGTCCACCAAGCGGTCTCCCGCCCGGTCCTTGTGGGCTCCCGCGAAGAGACCCGAGAAGAAGGCAATCAGGCTCCCGATGGCATAGGCTGGAAGCATAAGAATCAGGGTATTAGGAATCCGCTCTGCCAGCTGGCTACCAATCTCCTGCTGGTTAATCAGGGAATGCCCGAAGTCCCCCTGGAGGACATTCTTGAGCCAGGTCAGGTATTGGACAATGAAGGGATCATTTAAGCCATTCTGTTCGCGGATAATCTCCACCTGGGCCTCAGTCATGTTAGGGGTCGTGATGGCATCAATAGCATCGAAGGGCGCAATATAAATCAGGCTAAAAACAATCAAAGAAATCAATAAAAGAAGCGGAATCGCCTGTAGGATTCGTTTCAAAGCATAGTTAATCATGAGCAGCCTCCTTTGTCGCTTGGATCTCGAGCTGGGACGCGTCGCCAAATTGGTAGATAGGGACCAAGTTAGCGGCCTCCGCCCCACTAATTCGCTTATTGACAGCCATAATCTTCTTGTTGTCAACATAGGGGTAGAAGATGGCATTGGACATCACTTCGGACTGGGCCTGGTTGTAGATGTCCTTGCGGCGGTCAGGGTCGACTTCTACCTCGCCCGCTTGGAAGAGCCGGTCTGCTTCAGGAGTAGAATACTTAAAGTAATTCTTGCTTCCTCCAGAAGTATAGAAAGGCGCGTAGGCAGAAGGATCTAGGCCCATAATATAGCCCCCGATAAAGAGGTCATAGGCCGTGCTCTCAGGGTCGTGGTTGGCCGCAGAGAGAGCCGCCGAGTCCATGGGCTTGAGCTCTGTCTCAATGCCGACCTTACCTAATTGTTCCTGGACCATGGTCACAATGGTCTGCTCCAATTGACTCTCGCCATTGTAGGCTAGACGAACCCGGGGATTCTCAACCCCTGATTGGTCCAGATAAGCCTTCGCCCGGTCTAAGTCGGTCTGGTACTTATCAATTTCTTCATAATAATAAGGATTAGAAGGCGGCAAGATGGAATGGGCCGAGATATAGTAGGCCTCATCGAAGTAGGCTGCCTGGTTGATCTCCTCCCGGTCCAAGGCATAGAAGATGGCCTTGCGGAAGTCCATATTATCCAGGGTATTGGTATTCACTCCAATATAGCCGACCCGCCCCTCTGAATAAGGATAGAGCTGGATAGCGTCCGAATCGATAGACAAGACATCCAGGGGTTCCAGGAGGGTCGCATCAATCTCCCCGCTCAAGAGGGCCGCCTTGGTCGTTTGGGCATTCTTGATAATCTGGAAGATCACCTTATCAATATTAGCCTTGCCCTTGTAATAATGCGGGTTGGCCGTGAAGCGGAAGTCCTGGCCTTGGTGGTAGGCCTCCAGTTGATAAGGCCCACTCCCCACCGGATCCACTCCTTCAATCTTGTTGCCAGAGAAGTCTTCCACATCCTGATAGACATGCTTGGGCAGGATATAATTCTCAAAGACAATATTATTGACCAGGGCACCCGAGGGCTGGGGCGCGATAAAACGCACCGTCCGCTCATCCAGCTGTTCAATCCGGATGGGCTCCCCTCCGACCTTAAACTTGTCCGCCTGGCCATTGGCAGGATCCAACATAGTCTCATAAGTGAAGACCACATCCTCCGCTGTCACTGGTTGGCCGTCAGAGAACTTGGCATCCGGGCGCAGGGTCACTGTCACCGTCTGCCCATCCTCGGACTGGTCGACAGACTCGGCCAATTCCATCTCCAAGTTCCCCTCCGCATCCATCCGGGCCAAGGGAGAAAAGATCATATTCGTCACCGTTAACCCCCAACGGTCCGAAGTCGATAAGGGGTTCATCGAAATCGGATCCCCCGCAATCGCATAGACAAAACTATCCTCGCGACGGTCCGCCTGGCTGGAATCATTCACCCGGGCCGAACATGCCCCAATCACCCCAATCGCCAGCACAAGAGACAAGACTGCAAGAAACTTTCTCATAATGAACCTCCTATCGTCCAAGAAAATCAAGTAAGCAAGTCCCCTGCTAAATATAGTCGGAACGCTTACAATTAGTTAGCTACCTCATTATAAAAGACAAGCTAGCCCCATGCAATCAAAAACACTTATAAATAATAAGTTATTTTCGGTCAAGGGTGGTTGGATTTGGGTGTGGTGAGGTTTGAGGACGCAAAAAAGGCAAGCCGGTGGGGGGCTTGCCTACTGTCTTTTATACTGTTCTGCAGTTTTGTCCAAGTTTATCTTTGACTAGTTTCTATTTCCTAAATAATTCATGGACTGCTTTTTTACTTGCAAATCCATAATATTGTGCTTCTTTATCAGTCTTTATCAAATTGAAAAGCACTCTCTTGATTGAGTCAAATCGATAATTATAATTAATTTGATTCATGAAATGCTTAATAATGATTATAGGAATTGAAATTCTATCAGTAAATAAATGATCATCTTTCATAAACAGGAATTGTCGCCATTCATCACGAATAGGAGGTGATGTAATAAATTTCATGTCAATAAAATTAGAATTATGTGCCGATTTGTTTCGTACTAAGTTAAGTATTCTCATCCATGAATAAAGTTCTGCTGTTGAACAATCAAAATAATTTGCTATAGGCTTCTTATTTCTATTATTCATTACTTCAAGCATGTAAACTAAATTACCAAACATTAAAAGGTTAATCCCTAGCCAAATAGGAGGATAGTCATTTTCCTCGTTAGTTTGTAATTTATTAATCAGTTCTTTGTAATTATCTGGATTTGATCTAGCAATTCGTACCTGCTCTTTAATTCTACTTTTAATCTTTTCTTGTCTTTTAGTTAGCTTTTTTCGAGAAAAATTATTGAAATCTGCCCAGTTATTAATCCTTAAGTAACCATAGGCACCTGTATTTTTCCCTAAATTATAGGCAATTTGAGTTTGTAAGGCTACCTCAATATCCTCAATGGCATGTAATATATGAAGGCGTAAATTTTTGTCGCGATAATATCTTTCAATAACCTCTTCAAAGGTTATTTCTTGATAGACTTTTTTTCCATCAACTACCTTAACAAAAGGTTCTGCAAATTCTTTTATCTTATAATAAGAAATATAATGCAAGGTATTCTCTGCCTTATCAGGCTTCTTAAATTCCATACCTCTTTCGCGTAATAAGGCAATCTGATCTTTAAAGTCCTTAGACTCAAACTCCAATTATTTCAACTCCTTACACACCTTCACTATCGTCTCAGGAAAAATAATAATAAAAAAAGCCCCCCGGCAGACGTATCTGTAGTTTGAATCTAAGATCCAAACTATGGGGGACGATTGAACTTTCATATATACTATACAAAATTTTTCTTAACTAGTCAATACTAATCGTCTAAAACATTAGCTTGCAATCATGTAACACCTTTTTATCCCCTTAAATCTCATAAGGCAGAATTTCTTCTTGGATCATATCCTTATACTCATTGCGTAAACGTGACCGGTATTTCAATTTACTTTTATCTGGGTTCTCTGTGCTAGCCTTGTAGCCTTCATAATCAGCACCTTCAATCAAATCCACTTCCCCTATCTGGGGTGTTTCACGGTTGGGATCATAGTTAGCGACCACATATTTCAACATGTCCTCATCCAAGTGTTCTTTACGCGCATAGTCCTCCACTACCTGTTCGGTATATTGGTGAATACGATTAGACAGGATTTCATGGGTAGATTGCTTGTCGAAGGCTTCAGGATGATCAATAATTTCGATGAAGATTTCTTGGATCTTTTGTCCTAATTCAGGTTTTTGACGACCATATTCTTGAATCGTCTTCTCTGCTTCTGCTTTGAATTTTTCTTTTTCAGCCTCTCGGTGAGCTTCGCGGTAGCGGTCAATCAAGAGAACTAGGTAGTCATAGTCGATCTGCTCTGTGCGGACAGATTCAATCTCATATTCAATATCGATATCTAACACGTCCTCAACGTCAAGCTCATCCTCTACTGCCATCTCTTCCTTGATCGCTGCAATCAGATTATTATAGGAACCTGTATAGTGTTCGAATTCTTCTCGGCCAAAACCATAATCTGCGACAAATTCTTTCTCATCAAAAGCTGAGTAGACTTCGATGGTCCGGTAAATCTTATCAAAACGCTGAAAGGCCTTAGCTGCCTTCTTCATCTCAGCTAGATCGGTCAACCCTCTAAAGGAGTCTGGATGAGGAGCAATAGCTCTCAGCTCCTGCACAGCTTCCTTCAATTCTTCCCTAGACTCTTCGAAAGTCGGCGCCTGGATCTCATTCTCCCCACCATTGGAGTAGAGAATGAAGGCTTCCTTGACCGCTTCTTCGTAAAGTGCGGGCGTTTGGAAGGTAGTGATCTGCCCATACTTCTTATGGTTATCAAAAAGCCGATTAGTCCGTGAGAAGGCCTGGATCAAATGATGGGGCTTCATAGGGGCGCGGTCCATAAATAAAGTCGACAGACAAGGGGCGTCAAAGCCCGTCAGCAAGCGGTCTACTACAATTACTAAGTCCAGTTGCTCAGAACGTGCCTTATAGGTATCCGACTTACGGGCCAGTCGGCTGTTCAAGTTTTGATTATAACCGTTAATCGTTTCTAAGTTAAAGTTGGTACCGAACATCTGATTATAATCATCCAAGGCTTCCTTCATAGCCTCCTTGTGGGATAAGGTGTCTTCCTCATTATCAGAGACTGAGAAGGTAATGGCAACTTTAGGAAAGTCAACCACTGCCCGCTTAGTAGTTTCACTTATCTTAAATTTCGGATCAGTCCCTGCCTTGATTTCTTTAAAAAGGCGATAGTAAGCAATGGCTTTGTCAATCGAATTCGTGGTTAGGATCGCATCGTAAGTTTGCCCTACCCCATTATGAAAACCAAACTTATTCTGAAACTTATTGACAATCGAAGCTACAACCTCTTTCATATGGTCGGGCTGTTCGAAACGGATAGGATCGAGCTTAGCTTCCTTCTCTTTCTGATCAATCGCTGCCAAATCGACACGTGGAAACTCTGCCGCAACAATTCGGTCTAAGTCATATTCATTAATCGTATTTTTATATTCGATTTGGAAACCTAAGACCGCTTTGTCGTGCATGGCTTCTTGAACAGTATATTTGTGGAGACACTGGCCATACTGTTCCTCCGTCGTCCGCGCCAGGTCACCGAAGGCATCCCGGGCATTCTCAGCGAATAAAGGTGTCCCTGTAAAGCCATACCAGAGCGAATAACGGAAGAACTTCTCTAGCTCTTGCTGTTTCTGAGGGGTAACCGCCCGGTGGCATTCATCCACTACAACCGCAAGACGTAGCTCTCTTAACTTCTTCAAGCGCGGATTGTCCGGATCCTGCCGGTAGCGTTTCATGACATAGTTTAACTTTTGAATGGTCGTGACGACCATGCTCCGGTCGGGAGAGGCCAGGCGCTTAATCAACCCATTTACATTCTCCGTCTTATCAACTGAGACAAAATCATCATTGGCATAAGACTTGAAAGCAGCTGTGGTCTGCTGGTCTAGGTCCCGGCGGTCGATAATGAAGATCGTCTTATCGATGGAAGGAATCTTCAATAAATTTCGTGCGACCTTGTAAGAAGTTAAGGTCTTGCCCGACCCTGTAGTATGCCAGATATAGCCACCGATCTGTTCACGGCTAGCTTGGCGAATCGCCTTAATGGCATGAATTTGATAAGGACGTAAAAGGATCACCGCCTTACTCTCATTATCCAGAACAGAGTAATTGGCAATCATCTCATGGGCCTCAGGAATGGATAAGACAGATTTGGCGAAGTCTTCTAAATTCGTCACAGCTTGGTTGTTCGCGTCCACCCAGCCAGTTAAGAAACGCGCATTCAATCGCGTATTGGCTGCAATGTATTTAGTATCCACACCATTAGAGACGACAAACATCTGCAGCATCGAGAAAATACCATGGTACTTGCCTGTCTTCAAGTAATTTTCAATCTGCTTGAAGGCTTGCTTATAGCCATCCGTCGCCTGTGAGTTCTTAAGTTCAATTTGGATCAGAGGGATTCCATTGATCATCAAGGTCACATCAAAACGCCCATCCTGATCACGGAAGTCGCGTTTATTACTTTGGAACTGGTTGATCACTTCATAAGTCGAATGGCCTCCTGCAATCTCATTGCCGTTAATTACCATTAACTGGCAGGATCCGAGACTAGCATCCTCCCGGTCAAGGCGAACCTGGGCCACTCCATTCTCACCGGCTAGCCAAACCCCCGCTGCATAGAAGCTGGAGAAATCGAGTTCCGCTTTGATGGATAACTTCTCCCGTTCCGTTAAAGGGACACCATCTAACTTGGCTGTATTATTGGCTTCTAACTGCTGGAAGAAATTTGCCCACAAGTCATCCGCCGTCTTCAGATCTTCCCGGTAAGTCCACTGCGACTCGCCCTGTTCCAGGAGCTGGATCAGCCGTTCTTCCATTTGCTGCTCTTGAGTAAAAATCTTTACCATATTATCACTTATCCTATTGCTATTCTGCGCTTGCTACGATTATTTATTGGGTCTATAACTTGCTAATACTTCCAGTATATCAGAGACCAGAAGAGCTTTCATTGGTATTTTTACAAAGGAAGGGTGTATGGGTAAAAATAGGAAGTTTTAGGATAGGATTGCTACTTACTCTGCCTAAAAGGAAAAATAATTGGATTCAGTGTGAAGTCGGAGACTACTATGAATTTAAAAATGGCATTAATAAGGGGAAAGATTTTTTTGGAAAAGGTACGCCTATAGTAAATTTTAAAGATGTTTTTCATCATAGAGGCTTAAC
>NZ_VYWO01000005.1 GCF_008726925.1 Aerococcus sanguinicola
ATTCCCTCTTTATATAGATGGATATAGTTAGCCAATTCTGCTGGTGAATGTTTTCTATTTGAACGCATAAAAACTCCCCCTAAAGTAGTTTACTTTTTTTAGTGTCTACTTTAGGGGGAGCATACCACATTTCGGCTCGTTCTTTTTACTTTTTATTTAAGCTAAAGTTCTCAGAACTTTAAGTCTTGGCCGCATCACGGAAGAGCTTCTTAGTCGCCGCCAAGTGATCTTTAGAGGTCACTATGAGCAGCCTATCCTTGGCCTGGATCGTGGTTGCCCCCTTAGGCACCAATGTCGCATGGCCACGGACGATCGAAGCAATAAGGACTTCTTGAGGCAAATTAAGAGCGGCTAATTGTTTCCCGGCGAGTGAAGAAGTTAGAGGCACATCGAATTCTAAAATCGCCGCTTCTTGGTCACTATGCTCTTGGGGCATGGGCCGCATCCGGTCATAGAGGCTGTCATAAATAGGAGCTACCTTGAGGGCTTCCGCAAGTAGGTAAGCGCTGATCGCGACAATCGCTACCGGCAAGAAATTTTGCAAGCTCCCCACCATTTCGAGGACAAGGACCATAGAGGTTAGGGGCGAACGGACAACTGCGGTCAGAACACCTGCCATCCCTAGGACCACAAAGTTAGCTAATAAGTCTGGGTCGAGATCAATAAAGAGGCTAAAGACTTGAAAAGACACTGCCCCCGTTAGGCAGCCCATAACCAGGGTTGGCAAAAAGATGCCGCCAGGTGTAGAGGTCCCGTAACAAAAGCAAGTGAAGATTAATTTACCGATTAGAACAGCAATTAATGTCTTAAGGGGCCAAGGCATGTCCAAGTATTGGTAGACCAAGTCGTGCCCACTTCCCGCTAAGGCTGGAAAAGCCCAAACAACCAAGCCAGTTATCAGAAAGCCCAGAGCAATCCGAACGACAACATTGGGGAAGTGTTTCTGTAAGAAGTTCTGGCTAGCAAGGAGGAACTGGTTGAAACTTGTTCCCACGATAGCAGTAATCAGGCCCAATATAATAATTAAATAATAGGTGGACTGGGGAAGGAGTTGGTCCATCTGAATCGCAAAAGATGGCGTTAAGCCAAAAACACGCTTAGAAACAAGGTCCGCACTGATACTGGCTAGGAGTGCAGGGATCAGGATAAAGGGGGAAATATTCTTATGCACTTCTTCAACAACAAAGAGGGTAGAGGCAATGGGCGCATTGAAAGCCGCCGACAAACCCGCACTCGCCCCTGAAGTGAGAAGAATCCGCTGGCTCAAATCCCCATGCTTGCGCCAGGGGGTATAGGCCTTACTGATTGCTGCTCCAATTTGGATTGAAGGCCCTTCCCGGCCCAGAGACATCCCCGCTAGCATCGACATAAAGCCACCCAGGTACTTAGAAACAAGGGTTGGAAAAGGTCGCATAGACATTTCCCCCAGGAGTTCCCCTGATACCTGGGGAATCCCTGACCCGCTAGACAAGGGAGCCAGTTGGACTAAGATCCCGGCCAAAGCTCCCATAAAGCCTAAAAATAAAAAAAGCACTAAAAACCAAGGAAAACTTGTCATCTGGTAGAGACTTTCCTGCCAGGTCGTGGCATAGGTCAAGATATAGCGGTAGGCGACTGCTCCTAAGCCGGCCAGAACACCCACTAGGATCCCCTCCGCTGCTAGCGCTAACTTCGAACTTGATTGTTTAAAGGCAGCGCTCAATTGTTTCTGATTGGATTCCAACACAATTCCTCCTTGAAATGAACTACTTCTAGTATAGCACAGGCGGAAAGTTTTGTTCTCATGAAAAAAAGCGGGGTCAAAAGCCCCACTTCTCATGCTATACCGACATCAAATTATTTCTCAGCTGACAAGGATCTCCGACTCAAACGGCGGTTGTAGAGGAAGGTCAACAAGCCCCCGGTAAAGATAATGAGATAGCCTAAGATACTCCAGCCATCTGGCACCTGACCGAGGAAGATAAAACCGAGCAAACCACTAAAGACAATGCTGGAATAGTCAAAAATGGAAATTTCATTGGCTGGGGCAAACTTATAAGCCAGAGTAATCCCAAACTGGCCAAAGCTGGCTGCCAAACCGGCACCTAGGAGGGCAAAGAAAGCACTTTGGTCAAGCGGCACATAATTAAAGATTAAATAAGGCACACAGACTAGGCAGGAGAAGCCAGAGAAGAAGGCTACGGTGAAAGCACTAGGAACTCCCAACTTATTGAGCTGGCGCACCGCCGTATAAGCGCCGCCCGCACTGAGCCCGCCAAGGATAGCGACCATATAAGGGAGGAGGTCAGCTGTTGCCCCAGTCGGTTTGCTGACCAGGAGAACCCCAACGAAGGCAAAGCCCAGAGCAATGAGGTGCTGCTTGTCCATCCGCTCTTTAAGAAAGATCGCTGAAAAAACGAGGGTGGCAAAGGGGGCTAGCTTATTGAGCACCGAAGCATCAGAGAGGAGGAGGTGGTCGAGGGCATAGTAATTACAGAAGACCCCAATCGTTCCTAAAACTGACCGTAAGACCAGGGTCTTCCACGGCAGTTGGGCCATTTGGACTTGGCCTTTCACTTGAGGCCAAGTCCGCAAAAGAAGAACTAGAGCTACCGCAAAGGCAACAATATTTCTAAAAAAACTTTTTTCAATAGTTGGCAGGTCGCCAGCCAGGGGAATGCAGAGGTTCATCACGGCAAAACCAAAAGCAGAGATCAGGATGGCAATAATGCCCTTATTACGATTTGTCACAGCAGCATATCCTTTCTATTTTTCGCATGTAATACCTCTACCCTACATGCTTTCCTGGCTGATTTCAAGCGATTGATCAGCTTCTTTCATTAGTCTTAACCTAACTCAACTAATCACTTCATAGGGTTTGACTATTTTTGAATAAAAATTTTGTATGGTTATCGACTTAACCATAGCCACGATTTATGCTATTATCTCTTCAATAAGTTTTTTCTAATCTTTTTGTAAGGAGTTGTTCATTATGATCATCGAATTCGAAGCTGTCGATAAATTTTACGGCGACTACCATGCCCTTAAGTCCATTAACCTAGGTATCCAAGAAGGCGAAGTTGTCAGCATCATTGGCCCTTCTGGATCTGGCAAGTCGACGCTCATCCGCTGCATCAATGCCTTGGAAAAGATATCCAGTGGCCACCTCTACTGCGATGGCCGGGATGTCTCGGACCCCAAAGAAAATATCCGCCAAGTCAGACGCGACTTTGGCATGGTCTTCCAACACTTTGAACTCTACCCCCATAAGACCGTACTAGAAAATATTACTTTAGCCCCGCTCAAAGTCCTTAAAAAGAGCCCAGAAGAAGCCTACGACCGAGCTGAAAGCTTATTAAAACGGGTCAATCTCTGGGACAAACGCGACCACTACCCTAGCCAACTTTCTGGCGGACAAAAACAACGGGTCGCCATTGCCCGTGGCCTCGCCATGCGGCCCAAGGTCCTCCTCTTCGATGAACCCACCTCGGCCCTTGACCCCGAAATGGTCGGCGAAGTCCTCAGTGTCATGAAGGACATCGCTGAGACCGACCACATGACCATGGTTGTCGTTACGCATGAAATGCGCTTTGCCAAAGAGGTCAGCACCCGGACTCTCTTCATGGAAGATGGCCAAATTATTGAAGACCGGCCGAGCCAAGACTTCTTCGCCCAGCCCCACAGCCAACGAGCCAAAGACTTCCTCCAAGTCGTTAAGGCTTACTAGTGAGGTGACTTCCCATGAAAAAAATAATCGCTCTCTTAAGCCTCGTCACTTGCCTAGCCAGTCTAGCCGCCTGTGGTAAAAGCAATCAGCCCACAAGTATCAAGGCAAGTCTCCAAAGCAGCCAGACCCCGCATATCCGCTGGGGCATCAAGAACGACACCCGGCTCTTCGGCTACTACAATATTGCCAAGCAAGAAGTCGAAGGTTTCGATATTGATATTGCCACGGCCCTGACCAAGGAAATCGCTGGGCCCAAAGCCCAGGCCGACTTCATTGAAGTGACTTCAAAGACACGGATCCCCCTGCTCAAAAACGGTAACATTGATGCCATCATCGCCACCATGACCATATCCGATGAGCGTAAGAAGCAGGTAGATTTTACAGACGTTTATTTTGCAGCCGGTCAATCCTTGCTCGGCCCTGAAGATTCACCCCTGCAATCAGTCAAAGACCTTGGCCCAGAGCATACGGTCCTAGCCGTTAAGGGATCTAGCTCAGCAGAGTCTATCCGTAAATTTGCCCCTCAGGCTAAAGTCCTCGAACTCGAAAACTATGCCGAGGCCTTTACCGCTCTCCAATCTGGCCAAGGCGATGTGATGACGACGGATAATGCTATTTTGTTAGGAATCAGCGACCAGAACCCTGGCTACCGCTTGATTGGCGAACCCTTTACCAAGGAGCCCTACGGTATTGCTATCGATAAGAGTCAAAAAGACTTCCGTGATGAAGTGAACCGAGCCTTGGTAAAGATTAAAGCCGATGGGACTTACGACCAGATCTTCCATAAATGGTTCCCAGATGCTGGTGAAAGTTCCAATGCCAAAAATTTAAAGGAGGCCTAGTATGCTGCAGCTCTTACATAATTATCTCCCCCTTTTATTAGAAGGCTTTGCCCACACCCTCTTGGCATCTGCCATTGCCCTATGCGCGAGCTTCCTTATCGGGAGTTTGCTAGGGATTTGGCAGACCCGGTCTAAGGGCCTAGTGAAGCGCTTAGCTAATATTTATGTGGAGATTTTTCGTAATATTCCGCTCTTGGTTATCGTGATGTTCTTCTATGTCGTCCTCCCCCTCTTCTCAGTTAAACTCTCAGGCTTCAGCTCGGGAGTCATCGCCTTAAGTCTCTATACCTCATCCTTTATCGCAGATATTATCGCTACTGGGATCAAAGCCATCCCTAGTGGCCAATGGGAAGCGGGCCTCTCCCAAGGCTTTACCGCCCGTGAATGTATGCTCTACCTGATCTTCCCCCAAGCTTTCCGCCAGTCTCTGCCTGCTTTAGGCAACCAGGTTATTAACCTAGTCAAGAATTCCTCGATCCTGGCCATGGTCGCTGGACTCGACCTCATGTACTATGGCGACCTAGTAGCCTTAGAAAGCTTCGACACCTTTGCGACCTATAGTCTAGTGGCTGCTTTCTACCTCCTGCTCACCGTTCCTCTAACCCTCATCATGCAACAATTCGAAAAGAAATATAGCTTATAAAAACGAAAGGAGATTCACCATGGATTTCTCTGGCGCTTTCCAATGGATTAATATCAACTTCCTCCTCCAAGGACTCTGGGTTACCATTAAGCTCACCTTACTCACCATCAGCCTCAGCCTATTGTGCGGAAGCCTCCTTGGTATCCTCCGCTATCTCAACTTTCCGATTTTCTCAAAGGTCCTGGCCTTTCTTATCGATACCATCCGCAACCTCCCACTCCTGTTAATCATCTTTTTCACTTATTTTGCCCTCCCCCAGATTGGACTCAAGATGGATATCTTCTGGGCAGCTGTCGCGGCCATGACCCTCTTTGAATCGGCCATGATCTCAGAAATTATCCGGGGCGGTATCCTAGCCCTGCCCAAGGGACAGTTCGAAGCGGGCCTAGCTACCGGACTCAGCCGCAGTCAGACCATGGTCTATATCATCATGCCCCAAGTCTACCGCACCATGGCCCCCTCCATCGTCAGCCAACTGATCGCCCTTATCAAGGACACCAGCCTGGCTACTATCATCTCCCTCCCCGAACTCATGCATAACGCTCGCATCATCTACGGCCAAAACGCCAACTATATCCTCGGCACCTTCACCCTCGTCACCCTCATGTACTGGCTAATCTGCTACAGCCTCTCCCAAACCGCCCAATATCTTAACAAGGGTGTGAGCAAAGGCGCCTAGAAAGGGATGACTGGAGGCAAAGAGGAAAAGAGAGGCTACAAGCCGATCGTTCCACTTTGCTGAAGTCACTCCCTTTCTGCCTTTGCGAACCCGACTAAAGGGTGTGAGGGCTAGCGGGAGAAATAGACCTCTGGAGCAAAAAGCTTGAGAAGACTGGAAGTCTTCAAAAGATTTTTGTGAAGAGGAGCTATTTCTGCTAGCCTGAACCCGACTGAAGGGTGTGAGGGCGCGCGGGTAGAAGTGGACCTCTGGAGCAAAAGATCAGAGAAGGCTAGAAGCCTTCGACGAGCTTTTGGGAAGAGGAGCCACTTCTGCCAGACTGAACCCAACTAAAGGATGTGAACAAAAGCACCTAAGCAACAAGCCAGCCTCCAAGCGTTTCATTCGTTTTTTAGGGTAAAGTTCGTTATAATAAAAATATATCGAAACTGAAATAAGAGAAAAGGAGTGTTGGTATGGGACTACTTGTTAATGGCGAATGGCGCGACCAATGGTATGATACAGAAAGCACAGGAGGACACTTCGAACGGGATGCGGCCAAGTTCCGTAATTGGATCACTAAGGATGGCCAAGCTGGACCTAGTGGCGAAGCCGGCTTCAAAGCTGAAGCCGACCGCTACCATCTCTATGTTTCCCTAGCTTGCCCTTGGGCGAGCCGGGTATTGATGATGCGGAAGTTGAAGGGACTTGAAGATATGATCAGTCTCTCTGTCGTGAACCCCTTGATGGCCGAACACGGTTGGACCTTTGATGAGGCCGATGGTGTGATCAAGGACCCGGTAATCGATGCTGACTACCTCTATCAAATCTACACCCATGTGGCCCCTGACTTCAGTGGCCGGGTAACTGTGCCGGTCCTCTACGATCTCAAGCAAGATACCATCGTCAGCACCGAATCCTCTGAAATCATCCGGATGTTAAATTCTGCTTTCGATGAAATCGGAGCAAAGGAAGGCGACTACTACCCTGAAGACTTGCGCGAAGAAATCGACCAGTGGAATGACAAGGTCTACGATAACCTAAACAATGGGGTCTATAAGGCTGGTTTTGCGACAGACCAAGCTGTCTATGAAGAAGAAGTAGCTAATGTCTTCAAGATGCTCGATGAACTCGAAGCCCACTTAGAAGACCATCCTTACCTAGCCGGAGACCGGTTCACCGAAGCAGATATCCGTGTGTTCACAACCCTCGTCCGCTTCGACAGCGTCTACCACGGACATTTCAAGTGTAACTACCATCAATTAGTGGACTATCCTAATCTTTGGTACTACACCCGCAAAATCTACAACATGCCAGGGATTTCTGATACGGTAAACTTCCAGCATATTAAAGAACACTATTACCGCTCACATGATACCATCAACCCCAATGGCATCGTTCCAGCCGGTCCTATCCTGGATTGGAGCTTGGATGAAGAAGCCTAATCCAAGCCGATAAAGAAAGAAGAACTTCTAGAGTCAGACTGAGTCCGCACTCTAGAAGTTCTTTTTTTTTAGCCTGCCAACCAGTCCTCGATACACTCAATGAAAATATCAGCATACTTGCTTGCCTTGACCTGACCTACCCCACTGATCTCGAGGAAGTCCTCATAGGTCTGGGGTTTCTCTTCAGCCATCTCGAGGAGCGATTGGTTATTAAAGATAATATAAGCAGGGACCCCTTCGTCACCTGCCAGTTCATAGCGGAGCTCACGCAAGACTTCGAAGAGTTCCTCATCCGCCTCGGACAAGTGGCTGGTTACCGCCGTCTTCTGACTTGGGCGTGCTTGGCTGTGGGATTTGTAGGGTCGGGCCTTAATGGTCAATTGCTGATCTCCCTTAAGCAAGGCCTTAGAGTCTGGTGTCAGTTCCAAGCCCTTGTATTGGTTGAGGCTGAGATAACCCTGGGCCAGCATCTGAGAAATAATATCCTTGACTTCCTTCTCCGAATAGGTCGCTAAGAGGCCATAAGTCGATAAGCTATCAAAGCCTTTTTCGCGAACTTTTTGGGACTTACTGCCGCGGAGGACATCGCAGACCATGGTCATACCATAAGCCCAACGCATCCGAACCAAGCAGGAGAGAACCATCTGACCTTCCCGGCTAGCATCACGGACTTCAATATCCTCCAAGCAACCCGAGCAGTTCTGGCAAGGCCCCGGAAAATCTTCCCCGAAATAGCCCAAAAGATAGTGACGCAGACAGCCCGCATAATCGGCATAGTTAATCATGGCCTGTAAGCGTCCCTCTGAAGTCGGGTCTTGGCTTTGCCCAATCAAAAATTTAGCAGCTAGAATATCTTTGGCATGGTAGAGTAGAACCGCCTCAGCCGGCAAACCATCACGCCCCGCCCGACCAGCTTCTTGGTAATAACTCTCGAGGTCCGTTGGCATATTGTAGTGGATCACCTTGCGAACGTCTGGCTTATCGATCCCCATCCCAAAGGCATTCGTCGCTACAATCAAATTAACTTCTTCATAAATAAAATCATTCTGGGCTGTCTCACGTTCATCGGCCGATAAGCCGGCATGGTAGCGGACCACCCTAAACTTAGCCTTCTCTAGGTGGTCATAGAGTTGATCCACTTGCTTACGCGTATTGGCATAAATAATCATGGCTTCCTCCCCATTCAGCTCTTGGCGGAGGGCCTCCAACTTGCTTTGGGGTTCCAAGACCCGGAGCTTCAAATTCGGCCGGTCAAAGGAATTCACCACCACTTGAGGATCGCGAAGACCGAGCTGCTGGATAATATCCTGACGCACATAGGCTGTGGCAGTTGCCGTGAAGGCCGAAACTACTGGACGTTCAGGTAAAGTCTCAATAAAACTGCCAATTTCCCGGTAAGAAGCCCGGAAGTCATGCCCCCACTGCGACACACAGTGGGCCTCATCGACTGCCAGCTGGCTGAGCTTGACCTCTTGCATCCAGTCAAGGAAAGCAGGCTGCTTTAAGCGTTCGGGGGCCACATAGAGCAAGTCCAGTTCTCCCTCGGCCAGGGCGCGCCGCAGCGACTGGACCTCTTCCCAGGAAGAGGCTGAATTGAGATAGGCCGCACGAATACCGTGCTCGCGTAGGCTATCGACCTGGTCTTTCATCAGGGAAATCAAAGGAGAGATCACCAGGGTCAAGCCATCCATGGCTAGGGCTGGTAGCTGGTAGCACAGAGACTTGCCCCCACCCGTTGGTAGGACACCGAGCACATCCTTGCCTGCTAGGATGCCCTCAACAATTTCTTCCTGTCCCGGCCGGAACTGGCTATAACCATAGTGGTAGGCTAAGAGATCTTGAATGGCCATGTCATCGCTCCTTTTCCATAATCTGTCCTTATTCTACTAGAATCTTCTCAGAGAATAAAGAAGAAGCTGCTTACCTCCTTCCCTCCTTAGTAGCCCCCTTCAAATAGCACATATAAGCCAAACAAAGACCATTAATTCATATTTTCTATGTTTGAAGGCCCTTTTTCTTGTCCATTCAATGCTATAATAATACTATTAGCTTTTTTTCTGAGGAAAAATATTTCATCTTTCTTCTAACCATTAATCCAGGCTAATTGAGAAAGTAGGTTTTATTATGTATTCTGTGTTATCATCTGCTGAACAGCGCCAACTGCGCTTACTTCACATCCTCTATCGTTCAAGCGACTGGATTACGATGATTGAATTAGCTGAAGCGATTAATTGCTCAGACCGCATCCTGAGCAAGGACTTGTCTTATATTGAGAATAACTTCTCCTCATATTTGACCATTGAACGTTCTAAGTTCGGTATCCGCGGTATCTACGCCCCCTCCGTAGACTACTATACTTTTGTTCGCCTTTATATGAGGGATTCCGTTGCCTTCAATATCCTGGAACAGATCTTCTTCCATCCCGATATCTCGACCCAAGAAATTTCTGATAAAATTTTTGTCAGCCCATCAACTGTTTACCGAAATATTAACCTCTTAAACCAAGCCTTACGAGAAGAATTTAATTTTGAGATTTCGAATAGCCCCTACCGCTTTATCGGTCCAGAGGCTAACATCCGTCTCTTCTTCCTCTTCTTCTTCCGCGAAAAATATAGTCCCTTAGAATGGCCATTTGAAGAAGTGAACCTCCAGTATTGTGAGCTCTTCCTTAGCTCAGCTTGGAAGGTGACCTGCCACCAATACACCAATGCCTGGTTCCAATCGGGCAAGCTCCTGCTGGCTGTTGGCATCATCCGCACCCAGAAAGGCCACCTCATCCAATCCAAGGATATTCCACTCTTTAAGGGGATCTACCAAGATTTAATTGACCTGCTTGAGAAAAATAAGGACCTCTCAAACATGGAGCAGAGCTTTAACTTCAAGCTGAATTTGACCAATGCTGTCCAGCTCTTCATGCCCATTCTTAATCAAAATATCTATGTCGACTTACGCAATTTCCAAGCCGAAATTAACGAACGTCCGCTTATCCAACGCTCGGTAGAATATTTGAACCAATTTCTTGACACCATCTGCCAAGAAGCCCATGTCCATATTGAGCACCGCGACCGCTTGATCCTTAGCCTCCATAACTACGCCTTCTTGACCACGGTGACCAATATCCAACAAGATAGCCTCTTAATTAACCGGAAGGCGGACTATATTGAAACCATGTCCCACTTCTATCCCGATCTCTACCAGCTCATCGTTAAAGAAAGCCAACATTATTTCCGTTCGATCGGTCTTAAAGCCATCCCTTATGGCTTGACCAACTTCATCTATGCCCTCTACACTGGCTGGGAGAAGCTCCATACCCAGATGCATTTGGCCCATCAGAAACTACAAGCTTATATCGTCAGCAATTATTCGATCGACCACGCCCACCGCATCCAGGATGCCTTGAATAATCGCTTTGGCTTGGTCATCGATTTCCATATCTATAAGCAGTTCCCTCTTAAGCGCAAACTGATTGAAAATCTCAAGTGTGACTTAATTATTTCCACCTTTGATATGCCCTACGATTTCAAGCTCCCCAGTCTCTATGTCCAAACCCTACCCACAGAACAGGATTACAACTGGTTAGCTTCCTTCCTCAAACAAAAGCGCCAGCAAGATAAGTGATAGTTAAAAAGAGAGTGTGACAAAAGTCGGTTAGCCCTGAATCACTGGAGCGAACTATGAAAGAACCTTGTCAAAGGTTCTTCCATAGTTCGTGAAGTGGATGTCAGGGCTGACTTTTGGAGCACGTTTTTAAAGAATAGTTCGTATTTTATATAGAGGCCGGGAGTTTTGTCCCGGCCTCTTTTTTAGTTTTTATTCTCTAGGTACTTATCCAAAACTTGCCGGACTTCTCTAATATCTTGGGCCGTCGTTCCACAACAGCCACCAATAAAGCGGGCGCCCTTATCATACCAATCCGTCACCCAATCCCCAATACAAATGGCTTCCTGGCCTTCAAATTGCTTGCTCTCCGGATTATAGGTCCCGCCTAGATTCGGATAAACAATGAAGGGCTTAAGGGCAGAAGGCTTCATCAGATCAAGTGCTGGGCTGACCCATTCGACCCGACAACAATTCACCCCATAGGCAATAATTTGCGGGTGCCAATCAGCTAGGGTTTGCAGGTCTTCCAAGGGGGTACCATCGCTCATATGTCCTGGATCCTTTAGACTCACACTTAGGCAAGCTTTCTGATCAGGGAATTGCTCTAATAATTTAAGCAACGTTTTGACTTCTAGAATATTAGGCATGGTTTCAAAGAAAACTAAATCTACCCCAGCTTCCACTAAGAGGGCTAGACGCTCAGCATGGAAGGCGTAAAGTTCCAAGTCCGATAAGTCATAGTCCCCGCGATATTCCGATCCATCAGCCAAGAAAGCCCCGTAAGGCCCAATGGAGGCTGCTAGCCACTTGGCCTGGTCCCCAGCACTCGCATCACGTGCTTGTTTTGCCAGGCGTACGGCTTGACGCATCAAGGTTCGCGCTTCAATATTCTTATGTCCTGCCTTAACAAAGCCTTCCACACTGGCCTGGTAAGTCGCTGTTGTCGCAATGTTTGCTCCGGCTTCAAAGAAAGCCTGGTGGGCTTGCTTAATCGCTTCAGGTGCTCGTTCAACCAGCCGCGCTGTCCAAAGGGGATGGTTGAGCTCTTCTTGATAAGCTTGAAGTTCGCTAGACAAGCCCCCATCGACCACAACCACTGCTTCCTTCTCTAAGGCATTGACAATATCCGTCATCCGCTCTCATTCCCTTCTTCTATCAGTCTCTTAAGCTTAGCATAGCTCATTAACGAACAAAAGAAAAAAGAAGTGCTCAGAAAGAACACTTCTTCTTCGCCCTAAACATGAAGGCCGGCACCTGGACCAAGGGGCAGGTTTAGGAAATACCATGCCACTAGCATGAGCGTCCAGAAAACCAAGAAGGCAATTGAATAGGGAAGCATAACGGAAATGAGTGTTCCCAGTCCAGCCTTCTTGTCATAACGCTGCATGAAAACTAGGATCATAGCAAAGTAAGACATTAAGGGTGAAATGATATTGGTCGATGAATCAGCCACCCGGTAAGCCATCTGAGTCAGTTCGGGGGAGAGGCCGAGTTGGAAGAACATGGGCACAAAGATCGGCGCCATAATCGCCCATTTAGCTGAAGCTGAGCCAATGAAGAGGTTAACGAAGGCGGTTAAAAGAATGAAAGCTAGGATCAATGGAATCCCAGTCAAGCCCACCGTCTTGAGAAACTCTGCTCCTGAATTAGCGAGTAAGAGTCCTAAATTGGTATAGGAGAAATAGGCAATCAATTGGGCAGCAAAGAAAGCTAAGACGATATAAGAAGCCATAGACTTCATCGATGCCGTCATTGCAGCAACGAAATCATCCGACGATTGAATTTTTTGCGTTTGCCAGCCGTAAGCCAAGCCTGGTATCGCAAAGAGCAAGAAAATATAAAAAATTAAGCCATTATTCAAGAATTCCTGCAAGTCATATTGACCTGTTGCTTCATTTAGAGACCGAAGTGGCGCCCATTCAGGGACCATGGCAAAGAAAGATAAAACAAGAAAAGCAGCTAAAGCCAACCCCGCATGTTTCAGGCCCCGATTTTCTTCTGCTGTCAAGTCTTGGTCATCATGGATTGCTTGGCCTTCATAATGACCGAGATGGGGCTCTACAATCCGAGTCGATATCCAGGTCCCAACTAGGGTCAACACAAGGGTTGAAGCCATGATGAAATACCAGTTGCCCGTAATCGAAACGGTATGTTCGATGCCCACACTATCTAGGGCGGCATTGGTAATCCCGGTTAGAAGCGCATCAGTCGGTCCAAACATCAGGTTGGCGGAGAAACCTCCGGATACCCCCGCAAAAGCAGCTGCCAAACCTGCTATCGGGTGACGCCCTGCCCCAGCAAAGACAATCGCACCGAGCGGAATAACCACCACATAGCCCGCATCCGAGGCAATATTTGAAATCACACCAGCAAAGACGACAACGGCTGTGAGCAAGCTATCCGGCACCTGGGTCACTAATTTCTTAAGCGCTGACCCAATCAGGCCTGTCCATTCCGCGACGCCAACACCGAGCATAGTAACAAGCACTGTTCCCAATGGCGCAAAGCCTGTAAAATTGCTTGTGGCATGGTTGAAAATATAACGAAGCCCTTCTGCACTCAAGAGCGAGACAGCTTCCACCGTGACCTGCTCATTCGCCTTGGCGTCGAAATACTCTGCAGTAGTGCCCAAGCCTGCAAAAACGGCAGATAAGACCATGATAATTAGGGATAAAATAATAAAGATAATCACGGGATGCGGCAAACGGTTGCCGACCCGCTCCACCCAATCTAAAAAAGATTGGAGAGGCGTCTTCTTCTCTACTTCCATCATTCTTCCTCCTCAATTAAGATAATTTTGTCCTATTGTAGCATTTCGACGTCAAAATAGCGACTATTGTCTAAGCTTTTCTTAATATTTTTTTAAGGGAATTGATATCTTTTCAGAATCTGCTGAATTTGATTAGAAAACAGTGGCCTAGTCCTAAATTCTTTAACACTTATCAAAATCATAGGGGGAATTGACTGACAACGCTTTCAGTTTGTATTATAATAAGTCTGAGTTTGTATTATTATTTCACCGAAGGAGGCTCATTAATGTCTTTTACTAATTTAAAAGAATTAATTGAAACAGCAACAGAAGAAAATAAAAAAATCTACCAACTGATGCTTGAAACTGAATCTGAATACCAAAAGAAAAGCATTGAAGACCTGCGTCAAGCCATGGCCGACCAGTTTGATGTCATGGTAGAATCGGTGCGCAAGGGGACTAAAGAAGCCGCTATGTCTCAAACCGGCATCACTGGCGGTGACGGTCACCGTCTCTATGAATATGTCCACGATGCTGGCATGGATTCCTTAGTTAATCCAGATACCCTTGAAGTCGCTGCCAATGCCATGGCCGTTAACGAAGTCAATGCAGCCATGGGACGCATTGTTGCTACCCCAACAGCTGGTTCTGCCGGTATCCTACCTGCTGTAATTACTCACATGTACGACACAGGTAAGTATGATAAAGAAGAACTAGTGAGCGCCATGTTCACTTCCTCTGCCCTAGGCCTAACGATTGCTAACCAAGCATGTATCGCTGGGGCTGAAGGGGGCTGCCAGGCAGAAATTGGTTCTGCCACTGCTATGGCCGCTGGTGCCCTCGTCGAGCTCAAAGGTGGGACACCTGACCAAGTGGGCCATGCCCTAGGTTTAGCTCTAAAGAACTCTTTAGGTTTGGTTTGCGACCCAGTAGCTGGGCTAGTGGAAGTCCCTTGCATCATCCGTAACGGCCTCCATGCTATCACTGCCTTGGCTGCTGCCGATATGGCCCTAGCAGGGGTGAAGAGTGTTATCCCAGCCGACGAAGTAATTGGTGCCATGTACGACATTGGTAAGGAAATGCCAGCTTCCCTCCGTGAAACAGGGATTGGTGGCTTAGCAGGAACACCAACTGGTAAGTCCATCAAGGAAGAAGTCTTTGGCTCTCGCGGTGAACTTGAAATGAACACCAAGACCGCTAATTACAAGTCAGCCTATGACATCATTGGTCCAGTGATGGTTGGTCCATCGTCCTCCCACACAGCCGGTGCCGCCCGGATTGGGAACCTGGCCCGTCAACTTCTGGGAGAAGAACCAGAAGAAGTTGTCTTCAGCCTAATGGACTCCTTCGCCAAAACCTACCAAGGTCATGGTACAGACCGGGCCTTAATCGGTGGTGTACTCGGTTACGAGACCTTTGATCCAAATATTGCGGATGCTGAAGAAATGGCCGAAAAAGCTGGCCTCAAATACCATTTCCTTGAAGCTGATTTCGGTAACTACCACCCCAACACTGTCCTCGTTGACCTCTGGGGAGCTAATAACTATATCAGCGTGATTGCCAGCTCCATCGGCGGGGGTAAGATTGAAGCCCAAAAAATTGGCGAATACGACATTAAATTCTCCGGCGAACGGCCTACTCTCTTTGTTTACCACAAAGATAAAGTGGGAGTCATTGCCCAATTAACCGATTACCTGGCAGACCATGGTTTCAACATTTCCTTTATGATGAACCAACGTCAAAAGATTAACGGACCAGCGATTTCTGTCTTTGAAGTCGACACTGAAGTTTCCGATGAAGTTCTTGCTGACCTACGTGAAGAATTCTCTTATATTGAAAAACTTCAATACGTTAACGTTAATTAGATAAGAGACTAAGCTGAGTCGAAAGGCTCAGCTTTTTTTATGTCTAAATTAAATTTATCAAAAGAAAAAGCCACGGCAGAACCGTAGCTTCATATCTATTAGGAGGAGGGGTTAATACAATCCCTCCTCAACTCTTGCGGGGGCTTTATCCCTCAAGCTTTATAGTGGAGGAAGTGTTTTGAGGATTTATTTACTATATCCAGCCCAACAATAATAAAAGAGCCTCAACTGAGGCTCTCCTATCTCTTATTTGGGAGCTAAGCGTTCTAAGCGCTCTTGCTCTCACCCTATAGTCGGGTTCACAAGAGCAGGCTTGAAGTGATTTCAGCTCATCGAAACACCTGACTGCCGTCAGCCTTATTCGATGAGCCTCCAATCATTCAAGCCTAACCGCTCTTGCTCTCACCCTGTTTAGTCGGGTTCGGTCTGGCAGCTTTCCTGTCACTTCACAAGTCTCCGCCGCAGTCCTGTAGACTGCTCTGGTGGCTTGCTCCAGTGAAGGAAAGCTAAGCGCCAACCCTCTTACCCTATTTTATGCAGAAGATGGGAGTCGAACCCACACGTCGTTAGACACTGCCGCCTGAAGACAGCGCGTCTGCCATTCCGCCACTTCTGCTGAATATGCGCTAGCTGGCCTTGCCATCTAGCAACTCTTTTATTGTACGCCTTTTTTGCCAAGCCTGCAAGGGGTTGGCGTAATTTTCTTAGAAAAAAAGAGGCTGGAACAAAAGTCCCGGCCTCTATATAGAATACGAACTTTTCTTTAAAAACGTGCTCCAAAAGTCAGCACTGACATCCACTTCGTACAGGGTGTGAGCAAAGGCGTCCAAAAAGGGATGACTGGAGGCAAAGAGGATAAGAGCGGCTTTAGCCGATCGTTCCACTTTGCTGAAGTCATTCCCTTTTTGCCTTTGTGAACCCAACTACGAATTATGGAAGATCCTTTGACAAGGTTCTTCCATAATTCGCGGACAGTTGCTATAGCTGTTCGAAGCGTAGCGAGTTACAGATATAGTATGCGCTAGCTGATTCAGGGCTAACCGACTTTTGTCACACTCTCATTCTTTCCTTGAATTCTATTTTTCAAAATCGAGATAGGTATTGAAGGTGTCCCCATGGTCGAGGTCCCCATATTTGTAGCCACGCTCAAACCAGGCTTGGCGCTGTTGGGCTGACCCGTGGGTGAAACTATCTGGAACCACTTGTCCGTAGGCCGCTTCCTGGAGGGTATCGTCCCCAACGGCATTGGCTGCTTGGAGAGCTTCTTGGATATCCCCTGCTTCTAGTAGGCCTTGGTTCTCAGCATAATGGGCCCAAACCCCCGCTAAGTAATCGGCCTGGAGTTCCAAGCGGACAGAAAGCTGCTTGCTTTCTTTTTCCCCGGCGGACTGGACAGCTCTTTGGTATTGGTCCATAATCCCTAGTTCATTCTGGATATGGTGGCCCACCTCATGGGCGAGGACATAGGCCATAGCGAAGTCGCCAGGTGCCTGGTAGCGGTCCTTCAATTCGCGGTAGAAGGAGAGGTCAATATAAACCGACTGGTCGCCGGGGCAGTAGAAGGGCCCAGCCTGTGCTGAACCGAAGCCACAGCCGCCCGTTTGGACCTGGTCGGTATAGAGGACGAGGGTAGCTGGATCGTAAGACTGGCCTTGCTCTTCGAAGAGACCAGACCAGAAGTCTTCTGTCGATCCCAAGACAGCGGATAGGAAGTCCTTCTCTTCACTCGAAGCCTTCGTTTGGCTTGTCTCTACCTGCTGGCTAGTCTGGGCTTCTTGGCTAGCCCCCTCTTGGCCTCCTAACCCGCCACCTAAGAAGCTTCCGCCGCCGAATAACATCATCAAAATGATAATAATCAGCAGCCACTTGCCCCCACCTCGTCTGGAGAGGAGGAGCATGCCTAGTAAACCGCCTAAGCCACTACCACCCGACCTCGATGGCCGGCCCATCCTCTGCCCTCTTCGGTCGTCCACATTCTTACTGCGTCGTAAATCATCCCATTTCATCAGCAATCCCCCATCTCTTTTAGCTTAAGTTATCAGCCTGTATTTTACCCTTATTATAGCACGAATGAAGTCTAAAAAAGACTCTGAACTATGCTTGGTCGCGGCTATACTTCCTGGCAGCCTCCATATAGGCGTAGATATTCTCTTCAGGTGTATGGTAAGGGACACTGCAGCCTGGGCCTAGGAGATAACCCCCTGGATGGTCCCCAGCTTGACGATAGGCCTGGGCGACCTGGTCTTCCATGTCCTCGGGTTGGCCTTGCAAGAAATAAGTGACGGGATCAATATTACCAATTAAGCCACAATCTGGGCCTAGACCTTGCTTAGCTGCTGAGAGGTCAACCGTTTGGTCAGCGCTGAAATAGTCAATTCCCGTTGCTGCAATATAAGGCAAGCTCTTCGTACAATCCCCACAGATATGGAGGGTCACTGTCTTTCCGTAGTGATGAATCCGGTCTACCAATTCCTGAGTATAAGGTTGGCAAAATTTTTGGTATTGCTTGGGGCTGAGGAGAGAGCCTGATGCTACTGGGTCTGTTAAAGAAAAGCCAGTGAGAGGATTCGCCGCAAAGTCGTCAATGATCTGCAAGAGCGCATCGGTCGCAAAGCGTAACAGTTGGTGGACCTGGTCAGCTTGCTTGCGGGTGGCACGCAGGAGCTGTTCGGGGGGGTAGAGGCTAGCCGCACTGGTGATGGGGCCTGTGAGTTCATAGTCAATCCGATAGCCTGGGCCTAATTGCTTCTGGATCATTTCGATGGCCTGGTAGTGTTTTTGTTGGTTGGGATCATTGTGAAGGCGGAGGCGCTGGGCGTCTAACTGGTCAATTCTAGCCAGATCTTCCAAAGCATAGGACACGATGGCATCTGAACTATCTTCAGAGGCCTTAAACTGACTCCCCAAAGCGCGACCCATGCCATAGAGGCCGAAGTTCACCGAATAATTGTCTGGCGCAAATTTCTCTGCTACCGTAATTTCTTTGTGGGCAATATTCTCTGCTGTCAATTCGGATTCCCGGTAGGTCATCCCAGCTAGCTTGGCCCCTACCGTCCCGTGGAAGAGCATAATGGGGCGGCGGTCTACTGCCTGCCCCGCATGGTAGGCTTGTAAGCGGTCAGCAGATGTCATACTTTCTATCATTCAAATCACCTTTCTTTCAGTCCTGTTGATGTGTACGGGATAAATACCTTGCTGGCGATTCCCAGTTAACAGACGCAGATCAGATCCCCCCTGGGTAAAAAGCAGCTGGGGAAAGTCATGCCCCGGAGCTAGCGGCTTGCCAATGGCCAACCAGCCCAAAGTTTGCAGAGCTCGGGCTAAGGCTAGCGATATATAGAGGCTGGCCCCCTCAGCTTCAAGTAAAGGGTAGAGGCCCTGGATCAAGTCTAGCTGGAAACAAGCTGCCACTTGGTCATAATGGCGGGGGCCCAGGAGTTGGCGGTCCCCGGTCGGATCAGCTAAGGCTAAGACCCTTGCCCCTTGGCTTAGCGCGGCCTGCCCTAAATTCACTAAGTTGCTGACGATCGTCTGCATCAAGTCCTGGTAGGCCGCCTGCTGCCGCCGCGACAAGGTCAAGAGCGCCCTAAAATCATAGAGTAAATCAGCTAGAGTAAAAGGTCCCGTTAGGTTAAAACAAACCGCTTCCCCTTCCTGGCTGAGTCGCTTGCAGGCTGCTAAACTAGCCGCTAGAGCATTGTCGGTTAGAGGCATTTGTCCCAGGGGAATTTGCTTTAAATCACGCTTGCTGGTCGCATCAATGCGGTCCCCCAGATAACGGTCATGGTAGACGCGCAGGCCGTAAGCTTCGGCTTCCAAGGAATGGTTGAGCGGGAGCAGGCAGTAATTTTGGTGGTAATGTTGGCGGTAGGCTCGGACCAAAGCCGCTAGACAGGAGGGCCAATGGTTGATCGTATCTAAATTTGTAATCTTAGCCCCTAAGACAGCCACCGGGAGAGGGCGGGCACAATCCAAGCTGTGGGCTGGATCATAAACTTGGTCTTTAAAGAAGGCCATAGCTAAGCCCAAGTCTGAGCTGCTTTTTGGGCGCAGCTTCGCGCCGTTTCCATAAAGGCTTCCACATTAGCAACTGGCGTATCCACGGGCAACTGACAGCCCGAGCGAATAATGAAGCCTCTGGGATTATCTCCTGCCTTCGCATAAGAGTCTACCACTGCCTGGCTCACTTCTTCAGGACTGCCTTGTAGAAAGATACGCACAGGGTCCACATTCCCCATCAAGGCAAGGTCCTGGCCAATTTTTTCTTTAGCCAAACTTAGGTCAACGGTCTGGTCCAGGCTAATCATATCTACCCCTGTTTCCGCAATGGCTTCGAGGTGGTGGCTGATATCGCCACAGATATGCATGCCCACACACCGGTCATAGCTTTTGATACAATCGACCATTTCCTTGGTATAGGGCAGGACGAATTCACGATATTGCTTGGGGCTAATCAAGGCCCCCGATGCCACGGGATCATAGATAAAGAAATTGATTTCAGGCATCTGAGCGGCCCGTTGGATAATCGCCTGAACCTGGTCTGTCACAAAACGCAAGAGCCGGTGGAGGCCCTCCTTGTCCTTGCGCGTCGCCCGCAACATCTTCTCCGCAGGGTAAATCCCAGAAGCCAGCGTAAAAGGGGCTGAAATGCAATAAGTCGGATGGAGTGCAGAGCCCACCGCCGTCTCAATCTTTTCTAAGGCCTCGAGATTGATGCGTTGGGCAATGTCCCGGTCGAAGCTGGTCGCTTCTGCACTCAGTTGGTCCACTTGGTCGAGTTTCTTTAGGGCATGGTCCGCAATCGATGGGGCGGATTCCCGTGGGCTTTTGATTTTGCTCCGGTGACGGATGGCAAAGTTAACCGAGGTATAGCTCACGGAGAGGGCATCCAAAGCCAATTCGCGGTAGATGGTAAGCTCACGTTGGGCTAATTTGTCAGCCGTATTAAAGCTTTCCCGGTAATTCATGCCAGCCAATTTAGCGGCAAAGCCTGCATGGCAGAGGGTGATAGGCAGACGGTCGAGGCTTTGTCTCTGTTTGAGCGCCTGCCAACGTTGGTTTGCTGTCATTTCTTTCATAAAAAATCTCCTCTACTTTCTTTTTATTCTTGGAAAAAGTGATGCTCGCGCAAATACCCGGTCATAGTTATCGAGGCGAGATAATTCGATATAATCAATTGCATGGGCGAGGTCTTCTAAGCCTTGAGCGGCCTGACGATCCATTAGGTGGAGGTAGGCGCCACTATGGGAACTGTTCCCGATATAGGACAAGCGCCCGGCAAAGGCTTGAGGCAGGAGGCCTGTCGCCAATAAACTCGCTTCCGCAAGGTGGCGGCCAAATTGCCCTGCCACAAGGACTTGGTCAACCTCTTGGGGCTCTAGCTGACTGGCTTCTAGGAGGACTTCAATCCCTGAGCGAATAGCCCCCTTAGCCAGCTGGACCTGGCGGATATCATGCTGGGTCAAGCGAATTTGGTCCGTGATGGCCAGGTAACGCTTGCCTTGGGTATCCACTTTAAGATAAGGGCGCCGGCAGTCATCAGGGGCTAGAGCGTCAGGGTCCACGATACGACCGCGGTAGTTAATGAGTTCAGCCCGCAGTGCCTCGCGAATAATTGCCAAGACACCACTCCCGCATATCCCTTGAGCTGGTCCCTCACCAATCACTTGGAGCTCGAACTGGCCTTCCTTCCACTGGCATTCTTCAATAGCACCGTTCGCTGCCTTCATCCCTGAGGAAATCATCATTCCTTCCAGGGCTGGGCCTGCCGCACAGGAACAAGACACATAGGCCTCTCCATCCTGGAGAACCATTTCTCCATTCGTTCCGATATCAATTAAGAGTCGGCGACCTCCTTTTTGGCTGAGACCGGCGGCATAAGCCCCTGCCACCACGTCCGAGCCAATATAGGCAGACACAGCGGGTAGGGTCATGACTTGGGCTGAAGGCGGTAATTTGCGCAGGCCAAATGCCTGGGCCGAAAGCTTCTGCCCTGAGCGAAAGATGGGCAAATAAGGGGACTGGCCGAGTAAGCTGGGATCAATTCCCAGGGCGAGGTGGGTCATCACCGTATTGCCGGCTAGGCTCAGGCCATAAATTGATTTAGCTTGGCAAGCCGCCGCTTGGCTGAGGTCCTCAATTAAGTCCTGGATGGCTCGTCGGATAGCTTGTTGGAGCCGTTTAAGCCCTCTTTCGCCTTCCTTCATCACGTAAGAAATCCGACTCAGTACGTCAGCACCCTGCTGGATCTGGGGATTGAGGGCCGTTGCTTGGCTAACTTCTTCGCCTGTCTCCAGATTAACTAGACTAGCGGCCAGGGTAGTCGTCCCAATATCTACGGCCAGGCCATAAATGCTCGGGTCTTCCGGCTGGACCTCTAAAGCCAAGAGCTGCTTATCACAAATAACAGCCCGATAGCTTTGTTGGCGCTGAATGGGCAAGCCTCGCCAAACTTGGGCAGGGAAGGGATCCACTCCCAATTCTTCAGCCAGTGAACTGTCGAGGTCCCTTGCTTCCTCTAGTCGCTTACGCTCTAAGCTAACAGTCGCTTGGCGCCAACGTTTGGGACCATGGAGCGCTGGACGGTCACCGCTTACTAAGATACGGTGGCCCTTCTCTAAATTGAGGAAGGCTAAGCTCAAGTCCGTTTGGGGACGAGCCTGGCAGGCCAATGGAAAGCTTGCATCCTGACTCCCCTGGTAGCTATCTAGCGAAACTTCTCCTGCTAGGCACTTAAAGCGGCACTTGCCACAAGTTCCTTGGCCCCCACAATCCCCCGGCACAGGTAGACCGGCATCGACCAAACAATCGTAGAGGGTTTGTCCTGATGAAGGGTCGTAATCGATCACTTGGTCAAAGCCTTGAACTTGAATCTTCATTCTAGCTTTCCCCCTCGTCCTCACTTTCACCCACTAAACGTTTGGCCAAGGCGACGGCTTCAATGGCATCTTCAGAATAGCCGTCAGCCCCAATCTCATCACAATAATATTGAGAAACGGCCCCTCCACCAATCATTACCTTGAAGCGGTCACGAATTCCACGTTCTTCTAAACGTTCAATTAGGGTCTTCATTCCCGTCATCGTTGTCGTCATCAGAGCAGAGAGCCCAATCAATTCCGCTTCTTCCTCTAAAGCGCGGTCAATAAAATCATCTAGGGGCACATCGCGTCCCAAGTCGATCACCTCAAAGCCACCGACCTCGAGCATCACCTTGACGAGATTCTTCCCAATGTCATGGGTATCTCCTTCGACCGTTCCCAGAACAATCTTATGGCGCTGGTCCGCTTCTTCCTTACGTTCGAGCAAGAGGGGCTTAAAGACCGCCATGGCTTCATTCAAAGCATCCGAACAGATCAAGACATCCGTCACATAATACTCTTCCTCAGCAAAAAGCACCCCCGCCCGGCTCATCCCATCGACTAAGCCCTCCATAATGGCATCTTGAACGTCATAACCGGCTTGGACATATTCCTCAGCTGTCTCCACAATCTCTTCATCTTCCATCTCAAAGACCATATCGGACAGTTCTTGGATTAATTCTTCCTTAGACCGCATACGAATTCCCCCTTCATTTCATCTTCTCTACTATAACACGTTATCGCTTTCACTTGTATGCTTTTTCAATATTATATAAACCATTTCTCTCCCTAAAAATAAAAAAGACCAGCCTTCTGTGACTGATCTTCTCAACTAAAGGATGGCGCTAATCTTCCATCGCTTCGGGAACATAGAACTGGATATGTTGGGGGAGCACCTTCAGCTGTGCCGGCAATTTAGGCCCCATATCCCCATCCAGGTCCAGCTGGATTTCATCCTCGTCCGGACAAGTAATTGATAACTCTTGGCAGGTAAAGGCTGTGATATTCTCATTCTCATTCAACTGCCCAAAGACCATATCCTTGAGCGCTGAGAGCTTAGCCCCCAAGCCTTCGTCCGTCACAACCACCACATCGAACTTGCCATCTTGCAGGCTGATCTTCTTATTTGAGAAGCGTAAATTTCCGACTTGGTTGGTCAAGAGGACAAAGACGTGGCTAGCTTTGCCGTGGAAAGATTCGCTATCGGATTCAATATGGAGTTCTTGGACTTGGTCATTGGGGAGGGCTTTCACGATATTCTTTGCATAGGCCAGAGTCCCCAAGCGTTCCTTCTCTTCCGAACTGGTAGAAGTGGTGGCATCAATCATCTCACCAAAGCAAGCATAATAGCTAAAATAATTATCATTGCACTTGCCAATATCAACCGCTCGCACTTCTTCTAAGTTAATCTGCTCGATACTCTCTTCGATATCATTGGACATATTGAAGAGCTGGGCATAGGTATTATTGGTGCCTCCGGGCAAAAAGCCCATCTTGGGGCGGTGGTCTTGTTCCGCAATTCCATTGACTACTTCATTGATGGTTCCATCGCCACCGATCACATAGACACTATCATAGCCTTCCTCACAGGCCTGGCGAGCAAAGGCGGTGGCATCCCCATCTCCTTCAGTTTCTTTAAGGTCGACTTGATCAAAGTGAGGGGCCAACTTCTCTTCTAATTGTTGGGCATAAGTAGTCCCTTGGTTATCCCCTGATGTTGGATTCACAATAATCATCAAGTTCTTCATTTCTGTCTTCCTTCCTTATTATTCATTATTATTAGCCTTATTATCGCCTGTTTCAATCAAAAAAGCCAGGGCAAAGCCCTAACTAAGCCTTAAGATTTAGCAAAGAAAAAGGACAAGTTTTAACTCGTCCTTAGTCGGCTTAATCTTTATTGCTATAGGCACCAAAATTGACATCTTCCATCTGGTCAGCCAAACGAACGGCATCACCAATCCGGCAGGCTATCCGATGGTGGACCATGGTGTGGACGCGGACGACCTCGATCCCCTGGCGGGCCGCAATAGTAGACAGAGCAGCTGATGCTTCATCCCGATTTTCGAAGCCTTCCTCGGTTGTTACGTCCACATTATAACCCGCTTCTTCTACCATGTTCTGGATGAAACGCTTGCGGGATACCCCAAGGAAGACCCAGTAGCCCTTGTCATGGAGACAGGACATTTTTTGAATCAAGCTGAGATTTTCCCGTTTGGTCAAACCAAAGCCAATACCTGGATCTAACATGATGCGGTCATCTTCAATGCCTGCTGCATGCGCGCGTTCCAGACTCTTGTCCAAGTAAGCCAGCATCAGTTCTTCAATTGGCATCTCCTTAAAGGCCGCCTTCTCTTCTGCTGTAAAGACAGTCTGATCACCGAACTCTGGAAATTTCTGTGAGCCCGGATGGTCTGGGCGGGCGGTCACTGGATTAAACATCAGAATTGCCCCGGCCTTAGACTGGCCCACCACTTCAGCCATGCGCGGATCACCTAGGAAGCCGGTGATATCATTAATGATATCAATTCCCGCTTCAATCGCAGCTTCTGCCACGTCTGCCTTCCAAGTATCCAAGGAAAGCGGAACATCCGTCACTTCTTTGAGAGCTCGAATAACAGGCACCACCCGGTTGATCTCTTCTTCAACTGGGACATAGCTAGAACCCGGTCGGGTCGATTCTCCACCGATATCAATCATACCAGCCCCAGCTTGGATTAATTTTTGGGCTTGGGCGAGTGCCTTATCGACACTGTTGTATTGGCCCCCATCTGAGAAAGAGTCCGGCGTGACATTGACAATGCCACATAAGATGGTCGGTTCATGGTCATTACTTAGGGTCTTATCATGGTAGCGAAAATATGATGGTCGCATGGGTGATCCTCCTCTTTTATGAAATTAATGGGCTTTGAGATATTTAATGAGACGTCCCTTACCTTCATTATCGATGGCAATTAGTGCCGCGTCTCCCTTATCAAAAGCCCGGTATTGCCCCGCAAAATGGCGGAGCCAAGTCCCGGCATAGGGCTCATGCCCCACCACTACGAGAACCTGTCCCTTTTGCAGGCGTTCCTGGATGGCTTCTTCACCCCCCAGGTCCGAGGCCTCGGCAATCTCTAAATGAGCATTTGGGGAGAGGGCAGCTTGGAAGGCTTCAGCCGTTTCCCGGGCCCGGCTAAGCGGAGAGGATAAGATCTGAAGGTCTAGCTGGTCCAACTTGTCTTCAAATTCTTGGTAGCGGTCCTGTAAGTAAGCCGCTTCCCCTGCCAACAAGCGTGGATTGCCAGGATTCTCCCCATAATCAGGGCGACCATGGCGAATAATGAGCAGGTAACTAGCAGGCTCCCGGCTTGCCTTGTGAGAAGACTCAGCTACCGTCTCTTGCTTAGCTTCAGGATTTAATAAAGATTTCATCGAATCAAAAAATGACATGGCTTAGCTCCTTTAGTTGGGTTCGAGGATGCAGAAAGGGCTCCTCTTAGCAAAAGTCCGTTGAAGGCTTGCAGCCTTCTCTGGCCTTTTACTCCAGGGGTCCCTTTCTCCCGCTAGCCCTCTCACACCCTTTTATAGTCGGGTTCAGGCTAGCAGAAATAGCTCCTCTTCACAAAGATCCGCCGAAGACTTTTAGTCTTCTCTGGTTCTTTGCTCCAGAGGTCTATTTCTCCCGCTAGCCCTCACACCCTTTAGTCTGAGTAGTTGTCGAAGTATCCTTGGATGTAGATGAAGGGGGTGCCTTTGTCGCCGCTGCCGCTGGTGAGGTCGGCGAGGGAGCCGACGAGGTCAGTGATTTGGCGTGGGGTGGTTCCGACCGAGCTATGGTGGGTGTCCCCTTCGTTTTCTTCGTGTTTCTTAATGTGTTCACGCATTGCGTCTTCGAGGTCTTGGCCACTGAGCTCGCTAAATTGGTTGTCGGCCAAGTATTTCAATTTCATTTCATGAGGCGTTCCCGCTAAGCCATCGGTATAGCCAGGAGATACAACAGGGTCAGCTAATTCCCAGATGTGCCCTACTGGATCCTTGAAGGCGCCATCGCCGTAAACCATCACTTCAATCGTGTGACCAGTTTCTTCAGCAATCATTGCTTGGAGGTCGCGAACGAAGGTCATGGCATCACGGGGGAAGAGTTTGAGAGTATTTTCACCTGAGAGGTTCGCGCCCAGTAGGCCAAACTCTTCATTATACCTTTCTCCCTCATTCGGTGCTTGGGTCAGAATATTATCAAGGCTCAGGACCACCCCTTGGCTATCGGCCTTCTTCAACTCGCGTTTGAGACGGTCGCGACTGTGCGTCGTGCAGACCAAGACATCCTGGCTATAATCAAGGATGGTTTCCACCCGGTTGGAGAAGATAATCTCACATTCTGCTCCTTCACTCTCCACACAGTCCTTATAGAGGGCCACATAATTTTGCCCTGTGAAAGGATGCTTGGGTTGGCCAAAAGTTTGGATGAATTCTTCCTCAGTCAATTTGGTCGACCAAGGATTAATGTCAGCTTCTTCTAAGGCCTGATCAGAAATCAATGCATTGCCCACTTCATCGCGGGGATAGGCGAATTGGATGACAACTTTAGACTTAGCCCGAGCGATGGCTTGAAGAATAGGATAGAAACGGTTGCGGCTGGTTATGGGGAAAACAATCCCAATCGTATCGGAAGCAAATTTCTCGTTAAGATCTTGGGCGACCGCATCCAGGCTCACAAAGTTCCCTTGGGCCCGAGCCAAGATCGATTCTGTTACCGCAATAATATCCTTGTCTTGAATGTTAAATCCTTCTTGGTCTGCTGCATGGACCAGGGTTGATTTCACAATTTGGGCAAGGTCATCGCCTTCCTTAATAATCGGTGCACGTAAACCCCGAACGACAGTACCTAGCAGTCTTGACATCTTCATCATCCTTTTATCAGTCTATTTTATCAAAAATCATACGTCTTCATAATAGCATGTTTTGCCCTTGAGGTGGAGGCCTATTTCAAAAAAAGTTCTAGGGTTCGAGAGCTTTCAAAGTCTCCAGGCTAAGATCTTCTTGATCCTCAGCACCGTCCACATCGAAGCCGTTCAAATTCAGAAATTCATGCCATAAGAGGTCATAGGCCGTCAAGTCCGTCTTGAAATTATCTGGCCGAATCTGCTTAATCAGTGCTTCGGTTTGGGCTTGGACCTCGGGATCCAATTCCCAGCGGTCCGGCCGCAAGCGGCCTTGGTCATCATATTCCGGTTGGTCCCCATAAAGCATATCACGGTAAATCCGATCTTGGTGCATAATTGGCGTCTCATGGCTGCCACGCTCAGCCATCACCTTGTAGAGGGCAATGCAATAAATAGGGAAGAAGGGGATAACGGCACTGGCCTTGGTGGTGACAGCCGTTGCCACAACAACCTGGGCCTTGCCTCCTAAGTCTTCTAATTCTTGATCAATCCACTGAGCCTTCTCGTCACAGTCTGCCTTGGCCCGGCCCAGGGTCCCATCCCGGTAATAGGACCGGTTGAGTTCGCTCCCTAAATAGGAATAGATAACCGTTTGGACCCCTTGGGCTAAGACGCCCGCTTCTTTAAGCAGCTTGATCCAAGCATACCAATCCTCGCCTCCCATGACTTTGACCGTTGCTTCAATTTCTTCTTCACTAGCAGGCTCGAGCACTTCTTGGTAGAGTTCTTCCTTCTGTAGATTAATGGTCGGACCAACCACTTCTTGCCCGATGGATTTAATGGCCGAATGATAAGTTTCGCCTGTTTCAGGATCCGTCCGACGTCCAGTCGCTAAGCTATAGACCACTAAATCAACGGCCCCGCCAAATTCTTCCTTGATGTAACGAATGACCTCATCCTTTAATTCCTGGCTAAAAGCGTCACCCACGAAATTCTTCGCTACTAGGCCTTCTTTTTCTGCTGCTTGGCGGAAGAAGATATTATTGTACCAGCCTGGCGTGCCCAAGTTCTTCTCTGAACGAGGTCCCTTGTCATAAGACACCCCAATAGTATCTGCCCCTGCCCCAAAAGCAGTGCTGATCCGTGTGGCCAAGCCATAGCTAGAAGAAGCCCCTAGGACGAGCACTTTCTTAGGCCCTTCATAGTGCCCCTGGCGCTTAACATAGTCGATTTGGTTCTGGATTTCCTGCTTGAGTCCCATGGGGTTTAGGGTCATCAAGACATTGCCTCGTAGGATGGGTTTACTTTCAATGGTCATCTCATCACTCCTGATATTATTTTTCTATTAATTATACACAAATAAAGAGGCCCTGGATAGTCTAGGGCCAACTGGTTACTTCGAGCCTATCGCGGAAGAAGAAGAAATAACCCGCCAGAAGGAGGTCCAAGACTCCCGCCACAAACATTTCATGGAAGGGGGTGTACTGGTCCACCAGAGCGGCGAGGATCCCTCCCGCTAAGAAGCTCCACAGATTATTCAAATGAAAGCTCAGCCGCCAGACTTCAATTGGATGGCGGTTTAACCAACGGCCAAGCATAACGCCTATATCTGTGATTAGGCCTGTCATAATGGTCGTTCGAACGGTAATCCCCCGATAAGAGAGCCGCATACCATTCTGAAAGCCCAGGGAAAAAGCAGTCAGAACTAACAAAATCCCCGCCGGAAGGTCCAGCCAAGGCGTAGCCAACCAGACCAGGCCAAAACCGGTCAGAATAGCGGTATAGCGCAAGCGAACCGCCGAATCATCATGGGGATAACAGAAACCACTAAAGATCGTCCCCATCAAAAAAGCAATAACAACAGACAAGGTCTCCACCAGGGCAAAATTATTCTGTTGGACAATCAAGATGGGAATATTGGTCAGAGACCCGGTATGGCCGGCCAAGGTGGTCGCAAAATGAATAATCATCGTGACATTGATATAGCCTGCTAGAAAGCGCAGAAAAAGAACCGACCAGTAATTAGCTTGTCTACTTTCTTGTGCCACTTCTGACCTCCTAAGCTAAGAGCTGGCGGGCTAAGTCTAAGAGGGCCAGGCCCAGCCGGTGCTTATCGACCAGAGCATCATAAACGCCATCTTCTGAGAGCACCTGGTAAGTCAAGTCCTTAGGCAGCTGTCCCTTATCATAGGCCGCTAGGTCATCAAACCATTCCGGACTGCCATAATAAGCTTCCAGTGCTTCTAAGCCAGGGGCAAGCCCTTCAAAGTCAGCGAGGTCTTTATCAAGAGCGTCAAAAAAGGACTGGCTATCCCTTAAATGGGCCTCCATTTTCTGAATGTGTTCCACGCGATCCATTGCTTCATAACATCCTTTCTTCAAGCTTTAAGCGCGCAAGAGAGGCCACTAAGCCTGGTCAGCTTGCACTTGCTCCCGTTGGCGGCGTTGGCGACGCTTGCGTTCATACTGGCTGCGCAGCTGACCACAGGCGGCTTCAATCTCTGTCCCAAATTCTTTACGGACGACACAGTTAATATTGTTCTGCATCAAGACATCAAAGAACTTGGTAATAGCTTCCGGCTTGGACCGGCGATAAGGATTCTCCGGCACCGGATTATAAGGAATCAAGTTCACATAGGCTAATTTGCGCATAGGTTTCAGCAGATCTGCTAATTCTTGAGCATGCTCTGGCCGGTCATTAACCCCATCAATCATAATATGTTCAAAGGTCACCCGACGATTGGTTAGGTCGGTATATTCATAGATGGCATCGAAAAGCTCTTCCATGGGATACTTGCGGTTAATCCGCATCATAGAAGACCGGACCTCATTATTGGAAGCATGGAGGGAAACCGCCAAGTTAACCTGGATCCCTTCATGGGCGAATTCACGAATCTTAGGCGCTAAGCCAGAGGTTGACACCGTAATATGGCGGGCACCGATAGCCAGTCCTTTGTCATCATTGACAATACGGAGGAAGCGCATGACATTGTCATAATTATCGAAAGGCTCACCAATCCCCATAACGACAATATGGGAAACCTTCTCCCCTTCCCCGCGGGCATCCAGATAGCGTTGGATATACATAATCTGAGCGACAATCTCACCTGTTGTTAGGTCACGTTGCTTAGGTAAGAGCCCCGAAGCACAGAAACGGCAGCCAATATTGCAGCCAATCTGAGTCGTCACGCAGACTGACAAGCCATAGTGGTGGTACATTAGAACCGTTTCAATCATAGACTGATCCGCTAATTGGAAGAGGAACTTGGTCGTCTTATCCTCTGCCCGTTGCACAATTTCTTCTTTTAAGGGACTGAAATTAAACTGGTCTTCTAAAGCTTGGCGCAGGTCTTCGGAAAGATTGGTCATTTCCGCAAAACTCCCTACCCGTTGGCGGTAGAGCCATTGCCAGATTTGTTCCGCGCGAAAGGCCTTCTCGCCCATTTCTACGAGACGTTCTTCCATTTCCTTCCGTGTCAGACCATAGATTGATTCTTTTGTCATGAACTGTCTTACTCCTTTTTTTAAATCCTTCTAAATTTCCCTCCCATTATAACATGAACTTTGGCGATAGCTAGGCTGTCTTAATAAGATTAGGCCAAGTTCCTAACAAAAAAAGACTGGTCACAAGGACACAGTCTTAGAGTTTAAGCCAAATAAGTCTTGGAAGCTAGGCTGATCCCTAAAGCGATAAGGAGGAGCAAGAGTGCCATGATCACAATCGCTGCTGAAGACGATGAGGCAAGGAGCCAGCCACCGACCGTTGACCCAATCATAATCGAGAAGTTAAAGGCCGCGGATTGTAGGGAAGTTGCGACAGCCGTTCCCTCGCTGACTTGGCGGGTAACAGCGGTTTGAAAGAGCGTCACTAAGGCCCCAAAGCCAATCCCCCAGAGAATAAAAGCTAGGTGGTGTACGCCCGTATTCGCTAAGAAGTAGAAGCAAGCCATGGCTAAGGCAGCACTCCCTAACATGCCAGCACATACCCAGCGGAGGTAGTGATCAATAAAGATCCCCGCTAGCAGGACGGAAAGGATCGAGCCAATCCCAAAGAGGATTTGGGCCAGGCCAATGCCGGGATAGTCAATGGTCTTCACCAAGTTCGTAATATAAGTATAGACTCCGTAATTGGCGACGACAGCGAGCACCGTTAAGAGGACCACTAGGAGCACCCCTTTATTCTTCAACATGGTAAGGGGAGAATTCGACCGGGACCGCTTCTCACCCGGTACATGGGGCAAGAAAGTCTGGCAGAGGAAGGCAACTAGGGCAATAAAAATGGCCATCACAATGAATTCTAAGCGGAAGGAAAAACGAGTCCCAATCCAGGTCATCAGGGGCAAGCCCAAGCTCATACCGACTGTCGTCCCTGCCATGATAACAGCGACTGCCTTGCCCTGGTCTTTTGGCTTCACTAGGCTCATTCCGTAGGCTGAAATCATAGGCCACAGTGCCCCAGCACAGACTCCGCCCAAAATCCGGGCTAAAACAGCCAACCAATAAATAGGCAGCAAGCCAATCACCAAATTAGCGAGACCAAAGCCGATCAATAAGAGCATGAGGAGCTTCTTGCGGTCCCATTCAACGGTAGCTGAAATAATAGGAATGCCGCAGACTGCCGAGGCAATGGCATATTGACCCACAAAACCTCCCGCCTGAGCTTCCGTAATGCCAAAAGCCTCTGCCATCTGGGGCAGGACACCCGAAGGCATTAATTCTGACAAGATGGCCATAAAGGTAATACTAGCCATCAAAATAAAAAGTGGCCAAGAAAAGCCTGATCTTTGTTGATGCATAATTTTTGTCCTTTCATCTATTTGCTTATGGCTCATTATAGTTTATGCGAATACTTTGACAAGACCCAAAATAGCTTTTGCTGTGCGAATCTGAGCAAGTATTCAAACTCTCATGTGAATAGGGGCGCTGGGTAGTTAAAGTCAATCCTAAGACTTGATTTAAATGATAGGAAACCTTAAGCTAGGTTATAGATATCATTACAGGAGGTAATCATAAGATGTCAAAAAAATTTATCAATGCGTCTATCTATAAGCACGAGGATGCATCTGAAATCTTAGTTGAAGATGGAAAAATCAAAGCGATTGGGACAGACCTAGGCCCAGCTGATGAAAGTATTGACTTAGGGGGCCGCCTGGTTCTCCCCCCTTATGTCGATTCCCACTTACACTTGGACTACTACTTCACCGGTCAAGATCCTAAGGTGAAGAATGAATCTGGGACCCTCTTCGAAGCGATTGACTTATGGAATGACTATAAGAAAGGGACCAGCAAGGAAGAAATGAAAGAACGGATCCGCCAAGCCGTTAAAGATGTGGCTTCATACGGCACTCAATTCATCCGCGCCCAAACTGACTGTACCGACCCTAAATTAACCGGCATCAAAGCTGCCTTAGAAGTTCGGGATGAATTAAAAGATAATATTACCATCCAAGTTGTCGCCTTCCCACAAAACGGTATGTTCTCCTATGAAGAAGAAGGTAAGACAGGCCGTGACCTGGTGGAAGAAGCCCTCCAATTAGGGGCTGACTGTGTGGGCGGAATTCCTCACAATGAATGGAGCCGCGAAGATGGTATGGCTTCTATCAAGGAAATTGTCCGCCTCGCCATCAAGTATGATAAATTGATCGATGTCCACTGTGACGAAACCGATGACGACGAAGCCCGCTTCTTGGAAATGTTAAATGCTGAAGCAATGAAACAAGGCTACGGCCAAGAAACAACGGCTTCTCACACCTGCTCATTTGGCTCCGTTAACGATGCCTATGCCTTCCGTATGATGGGCCTCTTCCGTCAATCCGGCTTGAACTTTGTTTCCTGCCCAACGGAAAACCTCTTCCTCCAAGGCCGCCAAGATAGCTATCCTAAACGCCGTGGTCTAACCCGGGTCAAAGAATTTGTCGACAACGACATCAACGTTGCTTTCGGCCAAGACTCCATTGTGGACTTGTGGTACCCTGCTGGTTCCGGTAATATGATGAACATCCTAGACAACGGGATCCACGCTACCCAGCTCATGCGCGAAGAGGACTTCCCACGCAACTTTGACCTGATTACCTATAATGGGGCTAAGTTAATGCAAGTGGAAGACCAATACGGCCTCGAAGAAGGCAAGCCAGCCAACTTCATCGTCCTCGATGCCCCAAGCGCCTTCGAAGCCCAACGCTGCCGGGTTGAATGCCTCGCTTCTATCCGCAACGGCGAATACCTCTTTGAAAAAGCGCCTCGCCAATACCAAACAGCCTTAGATATTGACCGGAAAACCAAATAAGTTTCCATCATGAATGGATAAGCCAAGTCCAGACCTGGGCTTGGCTTTTATTTTAAATACACCGGTCTACATCTAGACTTTAGCTCACATTCAAAACCCTGGGACGGAAAGAAAAAAAGCCCTTAAACTAGGACCAATAAATTTTTTTGAAAAAATAGCAAAAAAGACTTGAAATTTTCCTCAGATAGGCGTAAGATATATTTATCGTCATTAAGCGATAACGACACGGACCGTTAACTCAGTTGGTAGAGTAGCGGACTCTTAATCCGTCTGTCGAGAGTTCGAGCCTCTCACGGTCCATCGTCTACAAACAGCGTGATAACAAGCATTTGTAAGCCTTGTTGTCACGCTGTTTTTTTGTCTTATAGTAGAAAGTCATGATAAAAGTCATGAAGAAATTCCATCTAAGACTGGAGGGATATCTAGAGGGATAGAATACATTAATGATTATTGGGCAAGGATTCTGGGATTGGCACGCATGCAAGTATGGGAGCTTAAACGGATGCAATTACACGGAAGAAATATCGGAAGAAGTTCTCTCCCCTCACTGCTAAATTAATTAATCAGCTCCTATTCTATTAAATATTTTATTGTCTGTATCCAAAGTTAACAGATTTCTTAACAGAGGTTAGCTCAAAGAATCATAGGCTTTGCTAGTTAGAGTCCGCTCAAACCTCTTTCACTTCAAATCTTTCGCTAGCCTCCAACAATTTGAAGAAATATTAGCGCTTTGAAATAAAATCCTCTCTTGTTTTCAGAAACTTTTTTCTATATACTTTAGGGACTAATTCAGAGTATTCTGAAAATTTAGCGATAGGAGAAATGATTATGTCACAAGTTGTTACTGCCAATCAATCCACCTGGGCTAGCAAAGTCAAAGCCATGGGACCTGGAATCCTCATGGCCTCAGCTGCAGTGGGTGGGTCTCATATTGTATCCTCTACCCAAGCCGGCGCCTCTTATGGTTGGTCGCTCTTAGTTCTGGTTATCTTAGCCAATATTTTTAAGTATCCTTTCTTCCGCTTCGGCGCGGAATATACAGCTGAAACGGGGAAAACCTTAGTGGAAGACTATGCTGAGAAAGGGAAGTTCCATCTCTGGGTCTTCTTCATCTTGAATGTCTTCTCCGCCTTAGTTAATACAGCAGGGGTAGCTATCCTTTGTTCAGCCATTATTGCGAGCGCCTTCCCTATGATTAGCCTATCCATTACTCAATGGTCGATCATCTTAATCAGCCTTATCTGGGCTATGCTCCTCTTCGGCGGCTACAAGCTTCTAGACGGCATGGCCAAGTGGATTATGTCTGCTCTGACCATCGCGACCGTTCTAGCCGTAATCATCGCTGCCATTGAACATCCTGAATACAGTGCGGACTTTGTGGAACGGAGCCCCTGGCAATTAGCTGCCCTTCCCTTTATCGTTTCCTTGGTCGGTTGGATGCCAGCTCCGATTGAAATCTCAGCCATCAACTCCCTCTGGTCAGCAGAGAAACGGAAGACGGTTGACTTCAACACGGAAGACGCCCTCTTCGACTTTAACGTAGGCTATATCGGCACCGCCATCCTCGCGGTCTTCTTCGTCGCTCTCGGTGCGCTGATTCAATACCCCACCGGGCAAGAAGTAGAGGCAGCCTCCGCTAAGTATATTTCGCAGTTTGTGGGTATGTATGCCTCCGTCCTCGGTGACTGGTCCCGCTACTTGATCACCTTCATCGCCTTCCTCTGCATCTTCGGCACAGTAATCACCGTCATCGATGGCTACTCCCGGGTGAACGAAATCTCCCTGCGCCTACTCCTGAATAAGAAAGAAGCCGGTCAAAATTCCCTCAAGATCTGGATGACACTAACCGCTATCGTCGGTCTGATCATCATCCAATTCTTTGCGGGTCAAGTCGCCACCATGCTCCGCTTTGCTATGATTGGCTCCTTCCTCACCACCCCCTTCTTCGCCCTCTTAAACTATGTCCTCGTTACCCGTGAAAACAAAAATCTCCCTAGCTGGCTAAAACTCCTAGCCATCCTCGGTTTAATCTTCCTCTTTGGCTTCGCCCTCTTCTTTGTCTATGCCTTAACGATTGGTAAGGCGGGCTAAGACTTCTAAATAAAAAATAAGTACGATCAAAAGCCGCAGCTAAGTGAAAAGCTTAACTGCGGCTTTATTGTACTTCATGACTAGTCTCCTATAGGAAAACCACTCGTCATTTCTCCTAGTTTTCTTTATAAGTCAGGCCGTAACCATATTTATAAACATTACCCTGGTTATCCTTGTAGGCATAAGGAATTTCCATATGTTTCTCCTTATCGTAACCTGGAACATCATTAGGCGACACAGAAACGCCCTTATCATCAACTTCAACTGCTGAATTATTAGCTGGCAGGGTCAGTGGTAATTTCCCTTTGGCTTCTGCTCGACCTGTCTGAACATCGAGTATAGCTTCCAGGTAGGTATCGAAGCTAGCAGTTAAAGCATCCGCCAATGGTTCGACTTGGTCCACGATGAAAGGCATATCAAAGTTCACATTAACCACTAATTGGTCGACTTGATCGCGAATATCTTTCAAGTGGTCGGTATCCACTTCCGTTTCCTTGTGGACTTGTAAGTCTAAGTAGTCATCCGTCGCTTCAAAATAAGATCCAGAAACAGGCTCAGCAAAGATGAGAGCAATATCTGCCTCATGATAGTCATCCACCAGATCGAGACCAGGGAAGCTTTCACCAATCTTTTGACGGAGGTCGGCATTGTAATCAGCTAAGGACTTGGCTTCTCCTTCTTTCGCCTTTTCAGGATCAATTTCCTTGGTCAAGAGTTCTACATAGACTTTCTTTCCTTTGACTTGATCTTCTTTAAGCGGCAGGGTCTGGTCCTTATTTTTGAGAAGGACAACTGAGTCATGATGGGCTTCTTGGGCTGTTTCTAAGCTTTCTGCTGTCCGAACTTGGTCATTAGCCCCTTCTGTTTCTACATAAGGATCTTCGAAGAGTCCTAATTGGAAGAGTTCGGTCAAACTTTCAACCAAGCGCTGGTTAACCGTGCTCTCATCTACTTTGCCTGACTCAATGGCTTCTTGGAAAACTTCTACTTCATTAGTTCCTGAAACGACACTCGAACCCGCTTGGAGCATTTTGGCTGCCCGGTCCACTTTGTCTAAATCTTCAGCTCCCCAAGCCATACCATCAAGAACCCCGGTGTCGGTATTGATATAGCCTTCAAAGCCCATCTGGTCGCGCAAAAGATCTTGGATAAACTGATGGTTGTAGGCAAAAGCAATCTCTTCCTCAAAGTCGCCCTTAAACGGCGCTTGAGGCGTATAGGACTTGTCATTAGAAGGAATAGCATAATAAGGCATAATAGAGCTAGTTCCCGCATCAACTGCTGCTTGGAAAGGCGGCAGATGGTAAGTCTCTAAGCTCCCTTCCGTCGCATAAACGTTAAACTTACCTTCTTCGTAGTGGGGGTCAAAGCCATTCTCACGAGCGCCCCCACCTGGGAAGTGCTTAGTTGTTAGGGCTATACTGTTCTCATTCAAGGATTCCCCTTGGTAGGCTGGAATAATTCTTTGGATATAATCACTGATCTGATCCGGATTCTCACCAAAGGTCCCATACGTCCGGTACCAGCGCGGGTCGGTCGCCGTATCCACCATGTACATATAACCTTTACGGATATTGGAAGCTAAGAATTCTTGGTGGCCAATTTGAGCAAATTCCTCCACTCGCTCGAGATTATCTCCGGCCGCTAGCCCCAATGTGCCAGGAAAGCGCGTAAAATGGTGGGAATCGCTCTCCGCATTAAACTTGGCCTTGTCATTCTCATTACGTGAATTGGAAGCCACAATTACAGGTATCCCCAGAGGACTCTCTTCAGCTACTTCTTGCAGGGTGTTGACCCAAGTAGCAATATCTTCTGCTGACTCATCTTCACGCACGATAAAATGACGGATATGCTTATCATTAATCATGACTGAAGTTGGGTACTGGGTCTGACCCTTAAATGGTCCTTCTTCATGAACCTTCTCAACTTCTAGTAAAACGCCATCGTGACTAGTTTCTTCTCCTTCTTTAGCAGAGAGGCCCATAGGCAAGTCATAGATGACCATCTGCCCCGCCTTCTCAGCAGGCGACATAAGAGACACCAAGTTCTCTGCCCGCTCTTCTGGCTTCAGACGCCAATCTTCATAAGGAGTCAACTCCCCATCCTTATTCAGATCCTTGAATTCTAGCCCATCCACCTTAATGGTCTCCACCGAACGCGCTTCCAAATGACGTTGGTCAGTATCTGACTGATAGGCAGTCTCAACCTTAGGCGCCTCACCTGACTGTGAAGTCTGCTTGTCATCAGCTTTCAGTGGGGAAGCTTGGCAAGCTGCCAGAAGCATGGCACAGGCTGAAAACCATAAAAATGATTTTTTCATAATAATTCCTCCGTTCAAAATAATAATACTATTATAATATAGCGCTTACATCATTTGCAAATATAAGCTTAAAAGAGCTGTGCCGCTCAATTAGCGACACAGCTCTTTTTATAGCTTACAAATTACTATTTCTTTTTCTTTTGATTAAGGACTAGACCTCCCACACCCAATAACAAGCTAGCAGCGATTGCGGCACTGGAGACATTGGCCACAGCACCTGTTTGCGGTAACTGTGCCTGAGCCTTACGGGTCTTTGTTTGTGCTTTATCTTTGGCTCGGCGAGTTGGTTGGCTAGTTACTAAAGTCGTTCTTACATTTGATTTTTTATTCTTCTCCTCCTCTAATTCTCTATTCGTTGAATCCGGAATCTTTGTTTTCGGATCTTCTGGCTTTGGATCCTCTGGCTTCGGATCTTCTGGTTTCGGATCTTCCGGCTTCGGATCTTCCGGCTTCGGATCTTCCGGTTTTGGATCCTCTGGCTTCGGATCTTCCGGTTTTGGTTCTTCCGGTTTTGGATCCTCTGGCTTCGGATCTTCCGGTTTTGGTTCTTCTGGCTTCGGATCTTCTGGTTTTGGATCTTCTGGCTTCGGATCTTCCGGTTTTGGATCTTCTGGCTTCGGATCTTTCGGTTTTGGTTCTTCCGGTTTTGGTTCTTCTGGCTTCGGATCTTCCGGTTTTGGATCTTCTGGTTTCGGATCTTCCGGTTTTGGATCTTCTGGTTTCGGATCTTCCGGTTTTGGATCTTCTGGTTTCGGATCTTCCGGTTTTGGTTCTTCCGGTTTTGGTTCTTCTGGCTTCGGATCTTCCGGTTTTGGTTCTTCTGGCTTAGGTTGGCAACATGGGATTTCAAGAATTTCTTTTGTATTATCTGTAAAGACAATGGTTAAACGACCATCTTTACTGTAGATTTTCTTAATTCCTCTGCCATCTTTACCGTCTCTGATAAAGTGACGGCTCGATTCCTTGCCTTGTGGATCTCTAACAATGACCCATAAGCCACTGTCACCATCTGCATTTTTACCAGGGACTGTTTCAAGACTTGGTGAGCGACCATCTTGGCCATCCTTGCCATCACGAACAAATTCGCGTGAAACTTCCTTCCCATCTCCGTCGAAGATAATGATCCATTGGCCACTGTCGCCCTGTTCATTTTTACCGGGTTCCACTTTAGCAGAAGGCGTCTTACCATCTTGACCATCACGGATGAATTCACGGACGATTTCATTACCCTGGCCGTCTACGATAATCAACCATCTTCCCACATTTCCTTGGCTATCTTTGCCTTTTTCAGTATGGATTTGTGGTGTTTGACCATCTTTACCGTCGCGACCATGGTAGATCGTATGCGTTTCTGTAGAGCCATCTGGATGGGTTATCTTGATGCTTAAGCCAATTTCTCTGCCATCTGAATCAAGAGTCTTCTCAGTACTTAGAAGAGCTGATTTACCATTTTTTCCGTCTTGGCCATCGCGTACAAATTGACGGTCTAATTCTTGACCACTTGCACGGTCACGGATAATCAACCACATGCCTGACTGTCCGTTGAAGCTTCCAGGCTCGGTTGATGCGGTTATCGACTTGCCGTCTTTACCATCGCGGATAATATGTGTGTGACTGGTTCCGTTGGCATGGTGGATGGTAATTTCTAGACCTTCTGCAGTTTCTCGTGATGAGATATCAGCTGATTTGCCATCTTGACCATCAGCAATAAATTCACGGTCAATTTCTTGCAGGGTGTCTCTATCACGGATAATCACCCAAGCGCCTGACTGTCCCTTATGGTCGCCGCGTTCAGTCGTCGCAATGATCGACTGACCATCGCGCCCGTCTTTTCCATCCTTACCATCTTTACCATGTTTAATCAGGCGGACATCTTCTGAACCATCCGGATGGGTAATCGTAATCTTATAGCCAATCTCTTGACCATTCGGATCAACTAATACTTCTGACTTAATATCTGCAGACTTGCCATCCTTACCATCTTGACCATTAGCAACAAAGTCTCGATCGAGTTCTTTACCTGTTTCACTATCTCGAACGATGATCCAAACACCATCTTGACCTTGGAAATGACCTGGTTCTGTAGAAACAGTCACTGACTTGCCGTCCTTACCATCTTGGCCATCTTTACCTGGATCACCCTTTTCACCATTGCGAACCACAGTGGTTGTTTGGCTGCCATCTGGATTGGTGATGGTAATGGTGTGAGTGCCATCATTGTTGTCTTTAACTTCGGCTGTGGCAGACTTGCCGTCCTTACCGTCTTCAATCACTGTTTCAGATTTCGTACCGTCTGGGTTGGTGATGGTTACGGTGTGGGTTCCGTTGCCGTTGTCTTTAACTTCGGCCTTAGGTGATTTCCCATCGGCAACGAATTCCGTTGAGACAATTTCATCTTCGGTGAATTTACCGTCACCGTTCTTGTCGAAGTAAGTGATGATCCATTGACCTTGGTCGCCTGCTTCGTTTTCTCCCTTAACGAGATGAACATAAGAGGACTTCCCATCTTTACCTGGATCACCCTTATCACCCTTGTCACCATTGTGAACCACAGTGGTTGTTTTCGTGCCATCTGGATTGGTAATGGTAATCGTGTGCGTTCCGTCATTGTTGTCTTTGACTTCAGCTGTAGCAGACTTGCCGTCTTTACCGTCAGCAATGACTGTTTCAGTCTTCGTACCATCTGGGTTAGTGATGGTTACCGTATGGGTCCCATTGCCGTTGTCTTTGACTTCAGCCTTAGTTGATTTACCGTCCGCAACAAATTCAGTTGACACAATTTCATCTTCGGTGAATTTACCGTCACCGTTCTTGTCGAAGTAGGTGATGATCCATTGACCTTGGTCGCCTGCTTCGTTTTCTCCTTTAACCAGATGAACGTAAGAAGACTTACCGTCTTTACCTGGATCGCCCTTGTCACCTTTTTCGCCATCTTTGACGAAGGTTTCCTTGATGACTTCATTGCTTTCAGGATCTCTCACAATGATCTTCACGCCGGATTCAGAGTTTGGATCATTTGGATTTTTCTCAACACGTTCCGTCTCAACAAGTGGCGTTTTACCGTCGGTTCCGTTCTTACCGTCAAAGATGAACTCACAGCTAATTTCGCGTTCACCTGGGTCTACTTGGCCATTATTGTTGGTATCTTCGTGAACAATCACCCAAGTTCCTGGACGGGCTTTGCCGGTTTCATCAGCTTTCGTGCCACGTTCGGTAGTTGCGAGGACTGATTTGCCGTCTTGACCATCCTGACCTGGAGTCCCTGGAAGGCCTTGTTCTCCGCGCTCACCTTTCTCACCTTGGTCACCCTTTTCACCATCTTTAACGAAGGTTTCTTTGATGACTTCATTGCTTTCAGGATCTCTCACGATGATCTTCACGCCGGATTCAGAGTTTGGATCATTTGGATTTTTCTCAACACGTTCCGTCTCAACAAGTGGCGTTTTACCATCTTTACCGTCGGTACCATCCGTTCCGTTCTTACCATCAAAGATGAATTCACGGCTAATTTCGCGTTCACCAGCGTCTACTTGGCCGTTATTGTTGGCGTCTTCGTGAACAATTACCCAAGTTCCTGGACGCTCTTTGCCGGTTTCATCGGCGTGGGTACCGCGTTCGGTAGTTGCGAGGACTGATTTGCCGTCTTGACCATCCTGACCTGGAGTCCCTGGAAGGCCTTGTTCTCCGCGCTCACCTTTCTCACCTTGATCACCCTTTTCACCATCTTTAACGAAGGTTTCTTTGATGACTTGATTGTTTTCAGGATCTCTGACGATGATCTTCACACCAGATTCAGAGTTTGGATCATTTGGATCTTTTTCAACACGTTCCGTCTCAACAAGTGGCGTTTTACCATCTTTACCGTCGGTACCATCCGTTCCGTCCTTACCATCGAAGATGAACTCACGGCTAATTTCACGTTCACCTGGGTCTACTTGGCCATTATTGTTACTATCTTCATGAACAATTACCCAAGTACCTGGACGGGCTTTGCCGGTTTCATCGGCGTTGGTGCCGCGTTCCGTAGTTGCGAGGACTGATTTGCCGTCTTGACCGTCTTGACCATCTTGACCTGGAACACCTTGGTCACCCTTGTCACCTTTTTCGCCGTCTTTGACGAAAGTTTCCTTGATGACTTCATTGTTTTCAGGATCTCTAAAGATGATCTTCACGCCGGATTCAGAGTTGGGATCATTTGGATCTTTTTCAACACGTTCCGTCTCAACAAGTGGGGTTTTTCCGTCTTTACCGTCGGTACCATCTGTTCCGTTCTTACCGTCGAAGATGAATTCTCGGCTAATTTCACGTTCACCTGGGTCAACTTTCCCGTTGTTGTTGGCGTCTTCGTGAACAATCACCCAAGTTCCTGGACGCTCTTTGCCGGTTTCATCGGCTTTGGTGCCGCGCTCTGTAGTGGCGAGAACGGACTTACCGTCTTGGCCATCTTGACCTGAGGTACCTTGGTCACCCTTTTCACCTTTTTCACCATCTTTGACGAAGGTTTCCTTGATAACTTCATTGTTTTCAGGATCTCTCACGATGATCTTCACGCCAGATTCGGAGTTTGGATCATTTGGATCTTTTTCAACACGTTCACTTTCAACGATTGGTGTCTTGCCATCTTTACCGTCGGTACCGTCGAAGATGAATTCACGGCTAATTTCACGTTCACCTGGGTCTACTTGACCGTTATTGTTGGTATCTTCATGAACAATTACCCAAGTTCCTGGACGGGCTTTGCCAGTTTCATCAGCTTTGGTGCCACGTTCAGTAATTGCGAGGATTGATTTGCCGTCTTGGCCATCTTGACCTGGGGTACCTGGCGTACCTTGGTCACCCTTCTCACCTTGTGGGCCTTGTTCGCCACGCTCACCTTGATCACCCTTTTCACCATCTTTGACGAAGGTTTCTTTGATGACATCATTGCTTTCAGGGTCTCTCACGATGATCTTCACACCAGATTCAGAGTTTGGATCATTTGGATCTTTCTCAACGCGTTCCGTCTCAACAACTGGCGTTTTACCATCTTTACCGTCGGTACCGTTTGTGCCGTCGAAGACGAATTCACGGCTAATTTCACGTTCACCTGGGTCTACTTTCCCGTTGTTGTTGGCGTCTTCGTGAACAATCACCCAAGTTCCTGGACGCTCTTTGCCGGTTTCATCGGCTTTGGTGCCACGTTCAGTAGTTGCGAGGATTGATTTGCCGTCTTGACCATCTTGACCTGGGGTACCTGGCGTACCTTGATCACCCTTTTCACCTTTTTCGCCGTCTTTGACGAAGGTTTCTTTGATGACTTCATTGCTTTCAGGATCTCTGACGATGATCTTCACGCCGGATTCGGAGTTTGAATCATTTGGATCTTTTTCAACACGTTCATTTTCAACGATTAGTGTCTTGCCATCTTTACCGTCGGTACCGTCGAAGACGAATTCACGGCTAATTTCACGTTCACCTGGGTCTACTTTCCCGTTGTTGTTGGCGTCTTCGTGAACAATCACCCAAGTTCCTGGACGCTCTTTGCCGGTTTCATCGGCTTTGGTGCCGCGTTCTGTAGTGGCGAGAACGGACTTACCGTCTTGGCCATCTTGACCTGGGGTACCTGGCGTACCTTGTTCACCCTTCTCACCTTGATCACCCTTTTCACCATCTTTAACGAAGGTTTCTTTGATGACATCATTGCTTTCAGGGTCTCTGACGATGATCTTCACACCAGATTCAGAGTTTGGATCATTTGGATCTTTTTCAACACGTTCACTTTCAACGATTGGTGTCTTGCCATCTTTACCGTCGGTACCGTCGAAGATGAATTCACGGCTAATTTCACGTTCACCTGGGTCTACTTGACCGTTATTGTTGGTATCTTCATGAACAATTACCCAAGCGCCTAGACGCTCTTTGCCGGTTTCATCAGCTTTTGTGCCGCGCTCTGTAGTGGCGAGAACGGACTTACCGTCTTGACCGTCGGTGCCATCTTGACCTGGGGTACCTGGCGTACCTTGTTCACCCTTTTCACCTTGTGGGCCTTGAGGACCTTGTTCGCCACGCTCACCTTGATCACCCTTTTCACCTTTTTCGCCGTCTTTGACGAAGGTTTCTTTGATGACTTCATTGCTTTCAGGATCTCTCACGATGATCTTCACACCGGATTCGGAGTTTGGATCATTTGGATCTTTTTCAACACGTTCGGTCTCAACAAGTGGCGTTTTACCATCAGTTCCGTTCTTACCGTCGAAGATGAACTCACGGCTGATTTCACGTTCGCCTGGGTCTACTTGGCCATTATTGTTGGTATCTTCGTGAATAATCACCCAAGTACCTGGACGGTTTTGACCACTTTCATCGGCTTTGGTGCCAGGTTCCATCTTAGCTAGAACAGACTTGCCATCCTGACCTGGGCTTCCTGGAAGACCTTGTTCACCGCGTTCTCCCTTGTCACCTGGCGCCCCTTTCTCACCTCGGTCGCCCTTCTCGCCGCGTTCTCCTTTTTCGCCTGGAGCACCTTGTTCACCATCAGGGATGAAAATAGTTTTCTCGTCTTCAAATTGGTCAATGTTAGGGTTATAAATTTTTACAGTAACGTAACTTCCGTTAACCTGTTTGCTAGTTTCTGGATGACTGCCTTGACCACGCTTGACTTCAACAATTGGTTTATTAGGTAGCAGAGGCTTCTCAGGTTTTTTGGGCCCTGGAATAATAATTTCCCGCCCGGTGTTATAAATAATCTTTACGCCGCCATCGTCTTGTGGTTCAGTTCTGGAAATGGTTTCAAAGTTATAAGCAAAGATCTGACTTTGGGCTTCTTGGACCACTTCCCGAGATACTTCGCGCCAGTATTGGCCGCGCATGTATCTAAAATCATTGGGGTTAAAGTTAGGAGTCCGCTCTGGGTCAACATGTTCATATAGGACACGAACGCGTCCATCACGTCCGGGACGAATTTCTCTGATTTGACCAGCTGGCAGCGAGGGACTGTACTGGAATTCCGTCTTATAAGAGCTATCTTCCACTGTCATTTCATAGGTCGATTGACTTTCAACCACACGTTGGTAAACATAAGTGATTTCCTGGGTAACATCAGCTTTGAATTGGCCAGCCTTGTAACGGCCATCCGGATTGTATGCTGGGCCATTAATAGGATTTTCAGTTTTGACGAAACGATAGCCCTCAATCGGTTTGGCAGAGGTCAGGTAGGTATGCTTACCCACAATCCCAGTTAGGGTCTGGCCATCAATATTTTGGTCAACACTCAGTACCTTGCCGTTCTGGTCGACCGTCTCATAACGATGGTGTTCAACGAAGGCTCCGTATTTCCGGTTCATTTCTGCTGAAGCGTCACCGGAATTATAAGTTTTGGACATGGTTAGAGGCTTCCAGCCACTTGGAGAGGTTACATCTTGATTGTTACGAACAGATAAGTGGATTTCTCCTGACTTAGTGGCTGCTTCTGCCGACTTCGGAACGTAATGGGCTTTAATAATATAACGTTTGCCTTGTCTCAGGCCCGCCTTGAACTGGTTAGACTGACCTCGCCAACCTGGCTTGTTATCCTTATCTCGTGTTTCACTAATCCGTAAGTCTGTCACTTCCCGAACATCTGCAGGGCTAAAATTAGGATTATAAGAATCGGTGAATGCACGGTCATTTACGACTTCATAAAGTTTAAAATCGCGAATCTTATGTTGGTCAGCTTCCATAAAGAGAGTGTGGGGCCCATCCTGTACCGGCAGCCCATCACGGTTAATATGGTAAACCACTTCTGTTACGACTTCAGGGCGGCGCCGGTCCGTCTGGGTATGCGTCCCATTGGTTAGTAAATATTTTCCTCGCTTATCTGCCTGGTTAGTAGCATCAAAATTATAAGCAAAGCCTTGTGTTTTTGCTTGATTGCCTACCTGGACCCTAGCTTGGTAGGTCTTATTATCGGTTGTAACCTTATCGTAGAAGGGCTGGAGGCCTTGGTGAATAAAGCCTTGGATATTCGCCAAGTGCTCAACCCCATTCTCGAAGACGTAAACTACCTTGTTAGTCTGGGCATCATAGTTTCCTCGGGCAAGAACTTGTCCGTTTAAAGACATGATATGCTGCACCGATGGCGGAATATTCAAGCCACCAGGACGGAAATACTCGCCGTAATCAATGGTGAAGTAGTCCCCACCCCTGACGCCCTGGGGTACGCGGAATCTCGTATGTAGGTATAAAGCTTCCCCACGGTTATCATTGACCGTTTTGAGTTCTGTGGGATTGTTGAAATCTTTTGAACTTGTTAGCGTCAATTGATCCACCTGAATCAGAGGATTCACATTCCGACCACTCTGGGCCGCCCGAGCTGACCGGGGCATGGCCATGTAGACACTGGCATACTTTCTCTGTTTCTCAAGGTATTGAAGACCTGCCTTGGTTAATTCCTCCTGCAGGCTAGTCGCATTGTGAATATGCTTCAAATTAATATGAGCTAATAAGCCCTCAACGTCTTCTGGCGCATAGACTTCCGCTAAGTGGGTCCGTAAAACTTGCTTGGGATTTCCTGCATTTTGAACTTGCTGCGCTAATTGTTCAAGGTTTGGGCCTTGAGGAGAAGTCGTTTGACGACTAGGAGCATCTAGTTCACGTCTCCCCTCGGCTTGTTTTTCTTCGCTATGGAAGCTCACCTCAGTCAAACCAGTCTTTTCTTTCTGTTGACCGGCTTGAACAACTTGGTCTGTCGCCTGCTTTTCCGCTTGGCTTTCGGACTGGTTACTTTCGTCAGAACCGATAACTTTGTCTTCCCCTTTGGCTTCAGCCGAAATTTCTTGCCCTGGCTGACTTGTGGCTGGCCCCACTTCTACCGGGGCTACTTGGTCTGGTGCTGCCTCCAGCTGATTTTGGTCAGCTTGCCTGTCTTCTTCCCCTTCTTTTATAGGAGCCGGCTCACTTGTTTGAACATCCGTCAGACTAGCGGCATGGGCAACCGCCATATCCCCAGCAAAAAGTAGTCCCGCAACGACTGCAACGGAAGCCACTCCTACACTCAAGCGTTTAATCGAATAACGATAAAATTTATGGCCTTGTTTTTCTCTTTGGACTTGTCTATTGTTCTTACCTACCATATCAAACTTTCCTTTCTTAAGCTTATCGACTGAGGCTTGTAGCCCTTAACTTGTCTTTATTTTGCTTGGTCAAGCAAAGGATGCTTAGCTCCCTCGACTATTATTTCCAAGTAAAAAAAGCGATAAAGTCAGTAATTTATCGCTAATCCCACTGACAAATGACTAAAACCGGTCGATTGAAACTCTAGCAAACGGCTAACTCTTCTCCTGTCTATTCCCTTCGAACAGGAAACTGCTCCTTTCACTAAAATTTATTTTGATTATAGTCACCTTTTTTGTTTTCTTCTGTTCTTAATAAGCTTAATTCGTAAAAATGTGAAATCTCTTATAAAAAAACTGACCCTTGCGAGTCAGTTGATAGTTTCTATTGGGTGAAGATCATGTCAGACATATTGGACGTATCCGAGTCATTAATGGTTCGAACCGTTTCATAGATCCATAAAAAGGTATTCACATTAGGCATGGAATTGATATTAAAGATATAGCGGCCAGGCGTAGCCGGGATGTCGAAGGTTGTCATGATAATTTGATAGGGACTTTCTTCGAGAATCTCCTGCCAATTAATAGCCTGGTTGCGGACATGGACTGTCACATAGTTATGGACAATAGGGTCTAGTATGGCCTTGTATTCCAGGTCATACTGGTAGTTGCCGGTATAAAGCAAGAGGTCAATTTTAACAATTTTATTTAATTCGAAGATGGTATTGGGCCAGGCTACAATAAAGTAGAAAGTAAAACCAATCAAAATCTTGTCAGAGATTTCTGTCATCATATTGAGCGATTGGATAAATTTCTTAATCATACTTTGGACATCCACCACAAATTCCGGATTAATGCAGGCAACCTCATAAACTAAGTTACTCTGATAGGTAATGGGATTATTCAAGACAACGTTCACCTTCTCATCCATAGCAATACACAAATTGTACAAGCTCAAGGAAATCAGCTGGATATCTTTCTCTTGAGCCGTCTGGAGTTTGTAATCTTCCTTGAGTTTATACATATCCGCTTCAAAATCAGCGATACTCTGTTTAACCGTGGCGGGGACCCTCGTACTCTCTTCCAAATAAGACCGATTGAGCAGGGTGCCTGATGAAATCAAACCGGGAACAACTTGCGGGATGACCTCAAAGAGTGGATACCTGCCAGCCTGGGCTTGGAAATCAGTGAAAATATCCAAGTTAACCATTAAGAGCGACAGTTCCCGTGTTGTTATCGGCCAATCTGCCTTCTCAACCACAAAATGATTGACGAAGCGCTCAAAATTTAAACCAATCTGCAAGTAAACTAAGGGATTGGAGGAAAAACTCTTGAGGTAAGGAGAGGTTGAGGATAGAATCTCATATAAATCAAAGGCCTGCTGTTGGCTAATGCTCCTAAAGGGCCACAGGGTATCTGGCAGGTAGTGGATTAAGATAAAAGGATAGAACAAACGAATGCTCATTTCCTTACCTTCTAAAGCAAGGGGTGAGGTAGTCACTTCCAGCTCTAAATTGGCCTCCTCAAAAAATTGATTAATTTGTTTAATGGCACGATAGACCGAGCTGCGACTCACATAAATCTTCTGGCTAAGGTCTTCAACTGAGGCGTAGGACTGACTCATCAATTCAAAAAGCAAACGATAAGTCACGGCTTCTTGGCTAAACTTTTTGAAGTAATAATTCGTTGAAACCATTTTCTTAAAGGCTAGGTTGACCCAAATACCGGACTGGTCGACTTGGATTTCGTCTGGAAACAAGCCTTGTATTTCTATTAAATCACTTTTGATGGTTGCATTGGTACACGATAGACGATTGGCTAAATCCCCATGGGTGAGGTATAAGTCGTCTTCATTCTGGTAGATATCGATCAATGCCAGTTGACGCCGGTCCTTACTTCCAAGCAATCGAATCATGTCATCATCTCCTTACTCATCATTTCACTGCTGCCTCTCAGCCATCATTTAATCATCATAGCATATAATCAAGCAACGATTTGTTTATTAAATCGAAGCCGGTAAAATTTCTGGTACAGCCGATAAAGGCCACAAAAAATCCCTAGCCTGCACAGGCTAAGGAAGTATAAACCTAACCCCCTACCAGCCCAGGTCCACATGGTCTGGTAGCTGGATCTCCCCAGCTTCTAGGGCAGCAAAGGCCTGGTCTAGGACCTCAAAGGCTTGCTTTAGGAGCTCTCGGCTGATCACTAGGGGCGGCTGGAAGCGAAGGACGTTCCCCATCAAGGTGACCATCAGAACCCCGTGGTCAAAGAGATAGGTCATAATCTTGCTGGCAGCTTGGCTGTCCCTCTCCTTGCTTACAGGGTCTTTAACCAATTCAATGCCCGCATTGAGTCCTAAGCACCGGACATCGCCGATGATCTGGGGATACTTGGCCTGAAGCTTGTGGAAGGCGGCTTGGACAAAGCGCCCATCTGCTTCAGATTTTTGGACTAGGCCTTCTTCTTCAATCACATCGAGGCTGGCATGTGCTGCCGCGACACAGATGGGATTTCCAGCCGAGGTGAAGGCGTGGCCAGGTGAACCTAAACTCTCTAAGATCTCTCCTCGCCCCACCAAGGCCGAGAGCGGGAGGCCTGATGCTAGGGACTTGCCGATCGCCATCAGGTCCGGTGTGAGGCCAAAGTGATCAATGCTCCACAATTTTCCCGACCGTCCGAGCCCCTGGTTAATTTCATCCACCGCAAAGAGGATGCCATGTTCCTGGCAGAGCTCATAGAGGCCCTGCATAAAGGCTTGGGGTGGGATAATAATGCCTGCATCACCCTGGATGGGCTCAATTAAGACACAGGCGACCTCTTCAGGGGCCAGGTAGGTCTCGAAGGCTAGGCGGATAGCGTCCAGGTAACGTTCGGCTAGCTGGTCATCGCTCTCCCCTGGTCGCCGGCGGTAGGGGTCTGGATAAGGCATGTGATAAATCCCAGGTAAGAGGGGTCCCATTTGACGCCGTATATTGAGGCTACAAGCTGATAGGGTCATCGCCCCATAGCTCGATCCATGGTAGGCCCCAGTAAAACTGATCAAATAGGGACGGCCCGTATAGGCGCGAGCAAATTTAATAATAGCTTCATTGGCTTCCGAACCCGAAGTGGAGAAGGAAACTTTCTTCTCGAAATGACCAGGCGTCATCCCTGCCAAACGTTCAGCCAAGGCTTCGAGCGGGGCTTGGTAGGAATAGGAAGGGATATAATGAAGCAAGCCTTCAGCCTGCTCTTGGATAGCAGCGACCACTCGCGGATGGCAATGGCCCACATTGGCGGTTGAAGCACTGGCTAAGAGGTCAATATAAGCCTTACCATCTGCGTCATAAACCATCGCTCCCTGAGCATGGTCTACCAATAAATCAACATAATTAATTCGAGCGGCCGAACTGATCTGTTCCCCCGCATTGATAAAGGCTTGGGCCCGACTTTCTTCTTCCATTATATGATCTCCCTTCAGACAGCTTAATTCTTACCACTGATTGTAGCATGTTTCCAGCTCTGAAAGCATGAAAAAAGCTAAGCTCGATCAAGCGCTTAGCTTTCTTCCCTAATATGCTTTCAATTATTCACGTTCGGCGAGTTCTTGCTTGGTAATGACTGGGTAGTTCTTGAAGACCTTGGACCCGAGGAAACCAACGATCAAGTTGATCACAATGAGCGCTAGGCCAACGAGGAGCACTTGCATAGCTGGGTTGTAAGCGAACATCACCGCAAAACCAGCAATTGGTGTCGCTGTACCTGGGGTTTCGTTGACCATCTGCAAGAGGGCCACTAGGATCCCACTACAAGCCCCACCGACAAAGTTAATGCCATAGATTGGAATAGGGTTAGCTGACGTCACATCTGCCTGGGTTAGGGGTTCAATGGCGAAGGCAATTGTGTCTTTGCGTTCACCCAGTTTAAGATGGTGGAAGATCATATAGTTCATGAAGGAAGAGCCAAAGACTGCTAAAGCTCCGATAGCCATCGGAGTCCCTGTCAAGCCAAGCATGGCAGTTAGGGCCATAGAGCTCAATGGCGCTGTTGCAACTACGGTGATAACCCCACCGAGGATGATCCCCATAATGACTGGGCTTGATTCGGAGGATGCAATTAAGATTTCACCGATTTGTAGGAGTGAATTATCTACGAGTGGCGCAATGAAAAGGGCAATGGCCCGAGTAAGTGGCGCACTGACAATAATAATAAGAATTAAGTCTAGACCACCGGGAATATTTTTTTGCATCCACTTAACCAGGAAGGCCACTAAGTAACCCGCCAAGAAGCCAGGTAAGATCCCTGTTCCCGAAGCTGCCAGCCCCATCAGGACCGCATAGCCTGGTTGGACACCAATCGCAATCGCAACTAAGATAGCAGCAGCGACACCGCTCAAGGCACCGTTGGCCATCCCAACTTCTTTAAGGAATTCAAGGCCAAGTACCGATCCAAAGAAGGAATCATGGAAGGCCTCTACGAGGAAGCTGGCGCAGGCAGCTGCAGCCAAGGCCCCCATTGCCTTAGCACCGTGGGGGGCTTTATAGTTAAATAATGTAAAGATCGCTAGAACAACTAGCAACCAAATCGTACCAACAACAATATCCATAGTTTTATCCTACTTTCTTAATCTTTCAGGCGCTGAACACCGTCCCTCCACCCTAATATAAGAGCCAATCAATAAACTGGGCGCATTAGGACAGTGATTTCAGACAAAACAATAAACCGCTTACATTACTGAATATATGCTTTTTCCTGGGCCTCCTTCCCATCACAACTTGATAAAAGCTTAACATGAAAGCGCCACCATTACAAATAATTTATTATTACAATAATAATATTTTATTAGAATTTGCGCCTGAAAAATGAGAAAAATCCTGTGTAAAAACTATTTTATTAGCCAGTTGATGCCAATACATACTATAATGAACGACGCGATATCCCCTTCATTTCGCCAAGTTAGTTCTAATGAGCGGACCCTTATTTTTATGACTATACAATAGTAGAAAAATGATAAATATGATGAGAAGTGTTTTTTATAAGATCGTCTAGTCCCCCTTTTTTGTTTTAAGATTGTATAAAATAAAGCGCCAAGCAGGTGCTCAGAGCTTATATTTGGCGATTCAAATCAATCCTTGTTCAAAAAAGAGAGTGTGACAAAAGTCGGTTAGCCCTGAATCACTGGAGCGAACTATGAAAGAACCTTGTCAAAGGTTCTTCCATAGTTCGTGAAGTGGATGTCAGGGCTGACTTTTGGAGCACGTTTTTAAAGAATAGTTCGTATTTTATAAAGAGGCCGGGAGTTTTGTCCCGGCCTCTCTTCCTTCAATTCCACAACTAGCTTGCTTGGTGCGCATAGTAGGCTTCGGATGACATGTTTTCGGCTTCTTCTGCTTCAGTTTCTGCTTGCAGATCGTCCAAACGGTTGATGGGGTAATTCTTGAAGCATTTGGCTGAAACAAAGGCAGTCACTAGGCCAATCAGGGCACAGGCCACAGCCATAATAACAACCTTCATAGCAGGGTTATAGGCAAACATCACGGCTAGTCCTGCGAATGGTGTCGCGGTACTTGAGGCTTCGTTCACCATGCCGGCTAGAGCCACCACGAGGCCACACAAGCCCCCTCCGATGAAGTCAGCCAGATAAACTGGCAGTGGATTGGCTGAGGTCAAGTCGACCTGGGTCTTAGCTTCTAAGAAGACAGCCAGGCTCTCGCGTGGTCCCCCAAGTTTCAATTCACGGTAGGTCATCCAGTTCACGAAGGCTGAGCCGAAGACCGCCATAGTGGTTACCCCCATAGGCAGGCCAGTCAATCCAAGCATGGCAGATAGAGCCATTGAAGAGATTGGTGAGCTGGAAACCACAGCCATAATCCCACCAACAATGATGCCCATAATGGCGGGAGCCGCATTGGAGCTGGCTTCGATACTCTTACCAATATTGAGAAGAGCAGCCTCTACGACTGGTTCACTGGCGATCGCAATGAAACGAGCGAGAGGGGCGACCACAATGATCATCACCAATAAGTCCAAGCCTGCTGGTAATTTCTTCTCAATATACTGGAGGATCCAATAGCAGGTATAGCCAGCCACTAGGCCCGGAAGAATCCCCAAGCCAAAGACCGCTGCCCCACAGAGCATGGCTGCCACAGGGGAGGCTCCTAAAGCTAGCGGAATCATACAGGCTGCTGCGGCCCCTCCCATAGAGCCAGCTGCCATCCCTACTTCACTGAAGAAATCCGCATCGAAGATATTCCCCACAAAAGAATTAAGAAAAGCTTCGACTAATAAAGTTGCACAGGAGGCGTCAGCAAAGGCCCCCATAGTTTCACGGCCTTTAGGCGCCTTAAAGGTAAAAAGTGTAAACAAGGCTAAAACGAGGATTAACAGGCCAATCCCAATGATTAAATCCATTTATGACTTCCTTCTTTCTCTATTATTTTTCATAGCGCTTACATTTTTCTTTCTGCAAGTCCTTTCACTTCACAGTTATCAACTTTAACAATGATCATGATCAGTGTCAACGCTTGCAGAGAAGATAATAAAGATTTATTCCCTCTCCCATCTGTCTCTCATCTTTTGTTTGTTTTCCTCTTAATTTAAAATGGCAGTTTGTTATTTTTTTAATTTGCGCTATAATGAATTTGCCTTTATCCCCTATGACTCACTTGCACTTATGAACGGAGGCAAGCCAATGGATAAAAAACAACTCAAACACTATATCGCTCTCGTCCATTTTCTAGGAGAGCTTCTCGGCGACCAATTCGAAGTCGTCCTCCATATCTACGACGGTAAGCGGATGTATATCGCTGAGATCGTTAACGGTCAGCTCAGTGGACGGACTAAAGACTCCCCCATTACAAAATTCGCCCTCGAATTAATGGAAGAGGAAGACTATCGCCAACGGGACTATCTCGTCAACTACAAGACACGCACCAAAGCGGGAAAAATCCTCCAAGGCTCAACCTTCTTTATCAAAGATGAGCTTGACCAACTCCAGGGGATGATTTGTGTGAATATGGACTACTCCAAGCAATTTGATTTAGCCGATCATATTATCAAGACCCTTAAACTCCCGATATCGATCAAAACCGCCCAATTAGCTGAGCAGGAGGAAGGCTTTGCAGGGAACTTCACTGAAATTTTATCCGAAAATGTAAACGATATCATTACTGAGATTATCGGCCCTGACCAAATCCAATCTAATCTCAGTCTCACCCAAGAGGCCAGATTGGATATCATGCGCCAGCTAGAAGCTAAGGGCGTCTTCAAAATTAAAGGCGCGGTCCCCCAAGTTGCTCGTGCTTTAGGCGTTTCCGAACCTTCTGTCTACCGCTACCGGCGGATGATCCAGAAGAAAAGCTAAGTAATTAAAGTAATTATAGTTTAGCCATTCTAAATCACTTTAACCTAGTTTAAATTGGAGTCATTCCCATTTGTTGATTTTTATAGTTTTTAGACAAAAACTCTGCTACAATAAGGCTGTCAATTGAAAACCTTTCTCAATTACGAGAGTTTTCTAAATATATATACAGAAGAGGTTATTGCTATGAAAGAAAAAGCATTGAAAGTCGCCCTTATCTCCCTATCCATGTTAGCACTCGGCGCTTGTAGCCAGGGTCAAAGCGGAAAAGCTGACCAAGCGGGCCAAGCAGAGACGAGCCAGAGCGCTAGCAGCACAAGCGAAGAAAGTTCAGCAGCTAAAAGCGAAGCTAAGACAGAAACCGTTGAAATCCAAGATGCCACAGGTAAGGTCGAAGTGCCAAAGAACCCTCAGAAAGTGGTTGCTTTGGACAACCGGACCTTCCAAAGTCTTGAAAACTGGGGAATTAAGCCTGTAGCTGTCCCTAAAGATGTTATTCCAGCAAGCAGCAGCTATGTTAAGGATGATTCCATTCAAAATATTGGTAACCACCGGGAACCAAATTTAGAAATTATCGCTGCTGAGCAACCGGATCTTGTCATCGTCGGCCAACGTTTTGCTGACCACTATGACGATATTAAAAAGCTTGTGCCTGAAGCTACTGTCATTAACTTGGATATTAATGTGAGCGAGGACAGCGAACATCCTGGCCAAGACTTAGTCGACGGCTTGAAGAATTCAAGCTTGGCCTTGGGTAAAATTTTCGATAAAGAAGACGAAGCTAAGAAGGATGTCGAAGCCTTCGATGCCGCCATCAAACGTGCCCAAGATGCTTATAATGGAGAAGACAAAGTGATGTCTCTCGTTGTATCAGGTGGCGAAATTGGTTTCTCAGCCCCTCATTTTGGCCGGGTATGGGGACCGCTCTACGACATCTTTAAATGGAAACCTGCACTAGAAGTTGCCAATGAATCTTCCGACCACAAGGGAGACGATGTTTCTGTTGAAGCTATTGCAGAAAGCAACCCCGACTGGCTCATGGTACTCGACCGTGATGCAGCTATCTCTAAGCCTGGTGAGAAGTCTCAACCCGCTAAAGATGTCTTAGAAAATGCCAAAGCCTTGACCAATACCACAGCAGTTAAAGACGAAAATATCGTCTACGCCCCAGAAGACACTTATACCAATGAATCGATTCAAACCTTCACTGAAATCTTTAACCGTATTGCAGACGCTATGAGTAAATAGTAGGTCCTGGTATTTTTCATTCGCTCCATTCTTTGTTAAGATGAATGTGAATGACTGGGCAATGACAAACCGACGATCATTCCACTGAATTGGTCGCCGGTTTCTTTGCTTATCGCCCTAGTTCGTACTTAAAGGAGGCAAGCCCATGCCAAAAACACAAAATATATTGAAATTACAAAAAGCTTTAAGGGGACGCTGGGGCTTGGTGGGACTCGGGCTCTTAGTTGTCTTTCTGGCCTATCTTTCCCTTAAAACCGGGGCTTATGATATCCAGGCCCATGAGGACGGCTGGCAGATGCTCTGGATTACCCGCTTTCCCCGGACCCTATCCCTCATGTTGTCAGGAATGGCTATGTCCATGTCGGGCTTAGTCATGCAGCTCCTGAGTCAGAACCGTTTCGTTGAACCCACAACGACGGGGACCATTGAATGGGCAGGGCTAGGTCTCATTCTTTGCTATCTCTTTTTTCCCTCGCCGAGTCTCTTCTTGCGGATGGGCTTTGCAATTATAGCAGCCTTTATCGGCACCTTAGTCTTCTTCTACTTTATGCGGAATATCCGTTTAAAATCTGGCCTCTTGGTGCCACTCATCGGTATCATGCTGGGGGCAGTCATTTCAGCCATTTCAACCTTTATCGGACTCAGCTTCAATATGAGCCAGTCTTTAGAAATTTGGTTTACTGGCTCTTTTGCCTCGATCCAGCAAGGCCGTTATGAATACCTCTGGCTGATTATCTTGATTAGCCTAGCAATTTATCTTCTGGCCGACCGGCTGACGATTGCGGGACTGGGCCGGGATGTGGCCACCAATCTAGGGGTTGACTACCAGCGGGTCAGCTTAGTCGGCACGGCGCTAGTTGCCTTAGCTGTCGGCATTGTTGCCAGTGTAGTCGGCTACCTGCCCTTCCTCGGACTAATCGTTCCCAATACCATTTCCTTATTTCGTGGGGATGATGTCCGCTCCAACCTCGTTTGGGTCAGTCTGCTCGGTATGGCTTTAATTATGGCCTGTGATATTCTCTCCCGTTGGCTGATCGCCCCCTTCGAGCTCCCTGTTTCGGTTATCCTAGGCAGTTTGGGCTCCCTCGTCTTCATCAGCCTGTTACTCTATCAAAGGAGGCAACAATCATGATATCCAAGCCTCACTACTTTCCCGCCTTCACCAAGGCAGCTGACCGGCGCCGCTACTGGCTCCTCCTCTTGGTCATCTTCGCTTTGGGAATCGCCTTCAGTTTGGGCTTAATCTTCTACAATAATCCTGTCCCAGTCGACTCCCCTTCTTTCTATCCCGTGGTTCAACGACGGTTAACCGCCCTCATTGCCATGATTATCGTGGCCCTCTGCCAGGGAACAGCAACCGTGGCCTTCCAGTCACTTACCCAGAACCGAATCATCACGCCTTCTCTGCTTGGCTTTGAGGCCCTCTATGTAGCCCTCCAAACCTCTATTATCTTCTTCCTAGGTGTCCAATCCCTGGTCCAATTCTCTGGTTTGACAGCCTTCTGCATCCAGATGGTCCTGATGGTGACGGCCAGCCTCCTCCTCTATCGTTGGCTCCTCACTGGCAAGTATGCCGATATGCAGATCATGCTCTTAGTGGGCATGATGCTTGGGACCGGACTCAATTCCCTGGCCAGCTTTATGCGCCGGATGTTGGCCCCATCGGAATTCGATATCCTCCAGGCCCGACTCTTCGCCTCCGTTAACCATGCGGAAGCTGAACAGTTTATCCTGGCAATTCCCCTCTGCCTCCTCGCTATGATCGGCCTATTTAGCCTCAGCTCCAAATTAGACATTATGGCGCTCGGAACAGACGTGGCTAAGAACCTCGGCCTCAAGCCCAAGCAGATTTCCATCCTTGTCCTGAGCCTAGTTGCTATCTTAATGGCCATTTCCACTGCTCTCATTGGCCCCCTGTCCTTCTTTGGCTTCCTCGTCGCCAATATCTGCTACCAGCTAGTGCCGACCTACGACCACCGCTATCTCTTCCTCATGACCATTGCTGTGGCCTTTGCGGTCTTAACTGGGGCCTACTTCTTCATGTACCATATCTTCAATGCCCAAGGGGTTGTTGGGGTCATCATTGAAGTCTTCGGTGGCCTCAGCTTCCTCGCCGTCCTCCTCAAGAAAAAGAAAGGAGAATCCCTATGATCCGACTTGAAAAGCTCTGCAAGGCCTACAATGATGAGGTCCAAATCGGTCCTCTCAATCTAGAAATCCCCAAAGCAAGTTTTACCGCTCTGGTGGGTCCCAATGGGGCAGGCAAGTCCACCTGCCTCATGATGATTGGCCGTCTATTAGAAGCCGACAGCGGCCGGGTTTACCTAGAAGGTCAGGCGATGGATGAGAGCAAAAGTCAAGACTTAGCCAAAAAAATCGCTGTCTTACGCCAGGAAAATCACTTTATGACCCGGCTGACGGTCAGGCAATTAGTGGCTTTTGGTCGCTTCCCCTACAGCAAGGGGCGGCTCACAGCAAAAGACCTTGAAATTGTCGATAACTACATCCACTTTCTCAGCCTAGACCACTTAGCCGACCGCTATCTCGACCAACTCTCGGGTGGTCAACGCCAGCGCGCCTATGTGGCCATGGTCTTAGCCCAGGAAACCCCCTATGTGCTCCTCGATGAGCCTTTGAATAATTTGGACATTGCCAGCTCTATCCAGATGATGATGCATCTCCGCCAAGTCGTCAACCAATTGGACCGGACCATTATCACAGTCCTCCACGATATTAATATTGCGGCCCGCTATGCTGACTTTATCTGCGCCATGAAGAAGGGCCAGATCGCCAGCTTCGGTTCCCCACGCGATGTCATGCAGACCCAGCAATTACAGAGGATCTTTGACGCTAATATCCGAGTTATCGAAAGCGAAGCCGGACCCATTGCCGTATATTAAAGGCTAAACAAAAGAGCCATAGACTGAAATTTGACTCAGTCTATGGCTCTTATTTTATCATTAGTCCTTACAAGTAGGGCCTAGGCTTCACTTAAAGCATTTCTTTAACAAAGGAATGAAGTGGCTTTACTCTGCTAACCAGCTATCGACCTTGTCGCGGTTAGCCTCAATCCATTTGTCTGCTGCTTGCTGGGGATCTGTGCCATCTGCAATATCCAGCATCACGCTCTCCATATCTTCCATCTCCCACTCGAAGCGGTCAAGGATTTGATAGGCGCGCGGGTGGTCTTCTTTTAAGCCATGGCGGACCATGGTATTGATGGTTTCTTCACCACCAAAGTCCCCTTCCGGATCGTCCAAGTACTTTAAGTCATAGGTCTGGAACTTCCAGTGGGGCGACCAACCGGTGACGACAATTTCTTCATTGCGGTCGATGGCCTGGCCTAGGGCGGTCGTCATAGCCCCTGTTGACGCCGTTTCGATCTGCCATTGCCCTAAATTGGGATAGGATTCTAAGGCTCTTTCGGTCGCCATAACGACCCCTGTACCAGGTTCAATCGCTGTTATGGTAGCATTAGCCTCCGTCGTCAGATCAGCAATGCTAGAGACCGGCATATAGCTAGGAACAACCAAGCCGATCTTGGCCCCTCTGAGATTAGGGCCCAAGTCTTCCATCTGGTCGCCAAACTCATCATAGTAAGACCCGTGAGTTTGTGGTAGCCAGGCCGCCACCATCCCGTCCACATCACCCGAAGCTAGGGAAGCCCACATCACAGGCACATCAGCTGAGGTCATCTTGACCTGGTAGCCAGCCTCCTCTAAGACACTGGCAATGACATGGGTCGAAGCAATCTCCGTATCCCATTGGACATAGACAATTTCCAATTCTTCTTTATCTGAGAAGAGGTCGCCATCGAAGAGTGAGGACTTAAAGGCGCCCTCACTCCCTAGGCTAAAGACTAGCCCTAGCAGTGCACTTAGGGCTAATAGTATTTTTTTGATCATGATTTGTTTTTTTACTCCTTCTTAAAGGCTAAGAGGTCTTGAGACGGTTAGTCTTAAGCGGTAAAAAACAATTAATAGAATAGCTGAAGCTTTCTATTCTGCTAACCATTCTTCCACTTTATCGGGATTCGCATCAATCCACTCAATGGCAGCTTGCTGTGGATCTTTGCCGTTAGAGATTTCTAACATGACACTTTCCATATCATCTAAGCTCCAATTGAATTGGTCGAGGATTTGATAAGCCCGTGGATGGTCTTCCTTGAAGCCTTGGCGCACCATGGTATTGATGGTTTCTTCGCCACCATAGACGCCCTTAGGATCTTCTAAATATTTCAAGTCATAAGCTTGGAATTTCCAGTGAGGGGACCAGCCCGTCACCACAATTTCATCTTCATTAGAGATGGCTTGGCCTAGAGCAGTCGTCATCGCACCTGAAGAAGAAGTTTCAACGGTCCAATCGGCTAGGTTAGGGTATTGGGCGACAGCATCTTCAGTAGCCGCTACAACCCCAGCACCAGGCTCAATCCCTGTAATGACAGAGCCGGCTTCATTCGATAGGTCCTCAATACTGTTAACATCCATGTATTCAGGGACAACCATACCGATCTTAGCCCCTTCGAGGTTAGGACCTAAGTCTTCCATTTGGTCGCCGTACTGTTCAAACTGCGGGCCATGGGTTTGTGGGAGCCATGCCCCTACCATGCCGTCAGCTTCACCAGTTGCCACAGCACTCCACATAATGGCATTATCGAGGGGTGTAATCGTCACATCATAGCCTTCCCGGCGTAGAACTTCAGCAATAATATTGGTCGAAGCCACTTCCGTATCCCATTCCACATAGGAGAGGGTAATGGATTCGCCGTTTGAACTGCCGCCCCCAGAGAAGAGCGAGGAGCGGAAGGCGCCTGGACTGCCCAAGCTAAGTACAAGACCTAGGACAGCCACGATGCCAAGTATAATTTTCTTCATAATCGTATCTGCCTCCTATTCTTATTGGCGTTTATCTTCAGTTGCAAAGAGAGTCAAGCGGTCGATAATGATCGCCAGGATAACAATCCCGAGACCGGCAACGAAGCCTGTCCCCACTTGGGCTCTTTGTAAGGAGGATAGGACAATCCGACCGAGACCAGGTGCCCCGATCATGGAACCTGTTACAACCATGGAGAGGGCCAACATCACAGTTTGGTTAACCCCAGCCATGATTGTTGATTTAGCAATTGGGAGCTCCACTTGGAAGAGCTTTTGCGAAGGGGTTGAGCCGAATGCTTCAGCCGCTTCATCTAAGTCTTCAGGCACTTGGCGGATCCCCAAGTTTGTCATCCGCACAGTTGGTGGGAGGGCAAAGATGACCGAAGCGAAGACGCCTGGTACCGTCCCAATCCCAAAGAAAGCAACTGCTGGAATCAGGTAAACGAAGGCAGGCATGGTCTGCATAAAGTCAAGGATAGGCTTAAGCACCTTTTGGACCCCGTCGTATTTGGAAGCGAGGATCCCTAAAGGCACCCCAATCACTACCGACACCAGACTGGATACGAGCACCAAGGTGACCGTATTCATTAAGTCAGACCAGAGGCCTTGGTTAAGGATGTAACCTAGACCAAGCAGGACAAAGGTTGGCAGTGACCAGCTCTTATGGGAAATAAAGTAAGCCAGAACAGCTAGCGCTATGATGAAGATAGCTGGTGGAATCATCATCAATAGGCCAGTTAAGCCGTCCATCACCGTTGAGCCGAGGGATTGGAGGACATCGAAGAGCCCACTAAAGGTATTGGTAATCCATTCAGTCGCTCCTTCCACCCAATCGGCCACTGGGAGTTGGTCTAAGGGAAATAAGGCAAGTTTATTCATCTACTGGACCTCCTTCATAGTCACTTGATGAGAGAATATCAATAATCATCCGGCGGTTAATAATACCTAACCAACGGCCATTCTCATCGACAACCGATACCGGTAAGGATGCCCCTTGCAAGGCATCGAAGGTTTCATTAATCGTAGCATCAGGTGCAATCACGGGCACGTCCGTATGCAGGATATCCTCAAGGTTCAAGTCTTTACCCGCTTGCGTTTGCTTACGGATATAGGCTAAAGCCTCCCCATCATGGATATAACCGCGTAGGCGTTGGGAGTCATCGCGGACCATGATTTGCGAAATATCTTCTTCTTGCATCCGTCTGAGGGCTACACGCAAGCCTTCGCGATCCATATTGATCACAAACTCAGGACGTTTCATGGCATTTTCAGCGGTAATAACCTTAGAACGGTCGACGCTCTCAACGAAGCGTTCCACATAGTCATTGGCTGGATTGGTCAGGATTTCTTCACCCGTTCCAACTTGGACCACTTCCCCGTTCCGCATCAAGGCAATCCGGTCCCCAATGCGCAGGGCTTCATCCAGGTCGTGGGTAATGAAGATAATAGTCTTATTCACCCGTTCTTGGAGGTCAACGAGTTCATCTTGCATGTCGCGGCGAATGAGGGGGTCTAAAGCTGAGAAGGCTTCGTCCATCAAGAGAATTTCTGGATCATTAGCCAAAGCCCGAGCCAAACCAACCCGTTGCTGCATCCCACCAGATAGTTGGTCAGGGTATTGGTCCTTGTAGTCTAATAAGCCGGCATTTTCAAGGGCCTTTTCCGCTACTTTACGCCGTTCTTCCTTGTCTACCCCTTGGACAGCTAAACCATATTCGGTATTCTCCTGCAGGGTCATATGAGGAAAGAGGGCGAAGTTTTGGAAAACCATGCTGACCTTCTTGCGGCGGACTTCACGTAAGTCTTCAGCAGAAATCTTAGTGAGGTCGTCCCCGTCAATTTCTACAGAACCGGAAGTTGGTTCAATCAGACGGTTGATCATCCGTAAGAGGGTGGACTTCCCAGAACCGGATAGTCCCATGATAACGAAAGTCTCCCCTTCGTGAATATCCATGGAGGCATTGTCGACACCAACAGTAGCACCAGTGGCTTTAACAATTTCCTCCTTGGACTTTCCTTCTTTTAACATCTTTTTCGCCCGGTCGATTTGTCCGCGCGATCCATAAATCTTTGTGAGATTGCGAATTTTTACTGAACTCATTCGTTCTCCTCCCTGTTTTTGAGATTTCTAGTAACACTCGTATTTCCACCCTAACAAAATAAGGCCCCCATTTCAAAGATGAGGGCCTTATTTTTGGATTTTCATAGCATTTAAAAATCAATTCTATTTAAATTTTCTTAACTTTTACTAGGCCTTATTCCTAAGTAAAAGTCGATGTAACAGTTTCCATAAATCTCTTTCTTGAAAATACAATGATTGTTCTTTTTTAGATTTCTCCCTGGCGCAATTGTTCCGCCACTTTCTTAATCTCAGCCTTCTCTTCCTCAGAGAATTCCGGGTACTGGGGATTCAAATCCGCTAAGATTCCAATCAAGGCTTGGGTGGCTATCTGCCGTGAGAGCCAGGGGTTATCTGCAGGGAGAACATACCAAGGGGCACGCTCACTTGCTGTATGGTTGAGCATCCCTTCAAAAACTTCCTGGTAGTGGTCCCATTGTTTACGGTCTTCAATATCGGAAAGTGAGAACTCATAATTCTTCTTGGGGTCTTCAATCCGTTCCAGTAAACGGTCGCTCTGGGCATCCTTTGACATATTGAAGAAGAGTTTCAAAACAGGGAAGCCATTGGCAATCAGATAGTCTTCAAAGCCCTGGATCTGCTCATAACGCTTCTCAATGACTTCAGGATCTGCTTTAATTTCATCTGGCTGCTCTTCTGAATCTAAGGACTGGTGAATTTGGGGCGCGATGATGTCTTCATAATAGGACCGGTTGAGAATCGCGATCTCTCCCCGGGCAGGCAAGCCATCATGCATCCGCCAGAGATAGTCATGGGCCTTCTCATTATCTGATGGTTGCTGGAAGGAGGTCACCTTGAGCGCTTGGGGCTGGAGGGTGGAGAAGATATAACGGATAATCTCATCCTTCCCTGCGGCATCCAGAGCTTGAAGAACTATCAAAACGCCACGTGTTCCTTCTGCTGTCAGCCGATTATGCCAGTCCACCAGTTCAGGTACTAGGTCCTCATAGAGTCTGGTCTTAATTTCCTGGTCCTCTTCGTCTGATACGACCCGGCAAGGATAATCAGCCAAGCGAATCTCTTTTCCTGTTAATTCATAATCATCAAGTGTCATCAAAATCCTCCTTATAGTGTATCGTATGCAATTACTAGCTCTGTAAGAGATTTTTCTATCATAGGCTTAGCCAGCACTAAAGCCAGCCTAATAGTTGGAAGCATAAGGTTCCCAGCCCTAGCCAGATAGCTAAGTAGATCACGCCCATGACGGCCCCATTGCGCCACCATTCGCCCTGGCTCACATAGCCTGTCGCAAAGATGATTGAGGCGGGGCCACTGGCATAGTGGGTAGTGGACGCACAGATATTAGTCACAAAAGCGAGCATCAGGGCCGCATAGAGAGGTGGTGCCCCTGCAGCTAAAGCCACTGCTAAGAAAGCCGGATACATAGCAGTCACATGGGCAATAAGACTCGCAAAGAAGTAATGGCTATAGAAATATAAGAGGCACAAGGCCACGAAGACCCACTGCCAAGAATAGCCTGCGAGGGCAGCTGCCACGCGTTCACTGAACCAGGGAATAAAGCCCTGACTATTCAGCTGTTCTGCCATCATCATTAAGACGGCAAACCAGGATAAGGTGTTCCAAGCCCCGGTCTCCCCTAAGATATCCTGCCAAGTTAAGACCCCTACCAGTAGTAGCAAAGCAACAGCCACGACCGCCGTTGCTGTGGCATCTAAGAAGTGCCAAGAGCCCGTAATCCAGAGCACTAAGGCCAGCGCGAAGACAGCTCCTGTCCATTTCTCATCACGCGACAAGGGCCCCTGAGCGTCCAGCTCTTCTTGAGCCATTTGGGCGGCTTGGGGTGTCGAGCGGAGTTCTGGCGGTGAGAGAAGCAAGAAGGCTAGAGGAACAATTAGAAGAGAGACCAGGCCTGGGACGAGAGCCCCCAGAAACCAATTCATCCACGTAATTTCAATACCGAAATCTGCAGCAATAGCCTGGGCTAGTGGTTTCGACGCACCAGCTGTCAGGAAGAAGATGGCCACAATGGAATCCCCATGGTAGAGGCAGTTCATCAAGTAGGCACCAATCCGTTGGCGCGAAGGCTCATGCGGGTAGGAATCGTAAGAGCGGGCCAAGGACTGGGCAATGGGGGCCATCACACCCCCTGCCCGGGCAGTAGAGGATGGTGTGGCCGAACCGAGCACCAAGTCCACCCCTAAGAGGGCGTAGGTCAAGCCCAGGGTCGTCTTCCCAAAAGATCGGATAAAGCGATAGGCCATGCGTTGGCCGAGGCCTGATTTGATAATGGCCTTAGAAATGAAGAAAGCCATGACCACCAACCAGACACTCTTAGACGAGAAACCAGAAAATGCTTCCGAACTGGGCACGGTATCCGTTACAAGCGATGCTGCTAGGCCAATTAAGGCGACAGCCCCCATCGGCAGGGGCTTGAGAATAATCCCTAAGATAGTTCCCACAAAAATAGCTAGCATGTGGAGGGCTTCCGGTCTTAGATCAGCAGGCCGCCAAGGAAAGAAGTAAATCCCAGCCCCCACACAGAGGATGACCAGCCAAGACTGCCAGGAAGCCCATTGTTTCTTTTTTGACCTGGTCATAGAAGTCACCGCCTAGAGATCACGAGCTTGGCCATCCCCAGGAATCTGGAAGACATAACGGTGGCCTTGGCTCAAGCTATGGTAGAAAGCTTGCCCTTCATACAGATGGAAGACTTGGATATCGTCACGCTCCTTCTTATCAGGATAAACCTGGTCAACAAAGGGATTATTAGCTAAGACTTCTTCTAATTTATCGCGGCCAATTTTTCTCGCCTTACCTTCAATTCGGATACTTTGGACCAAATAATCATCTGTCTGAAAAGCTGCAATTGCTAGGTTAGGATTAGCTACGAGTTGGTCGTAGAACTTAGTCTTAGGGCTGGTCATAAAGAAGATGCCCTTGTCATTAGCCAAACCAATATGGATGGGCCGGGCGTGGGGCTGTCCCGCTTCATCAACTGTAGCGAAGGTTCCCACTCCCATATCTTCTTCAAGTATTCTTAGAATTTCTGTTGCATCCATTCTTACCACTCCTTTAAGCGTTTTCTTTATTATAACAAAAGCTTCTCGAATTCCCTAGTTTTTCTCAGTGAAACCATTTGTTTCACTTCCGAAATAAAATCCTCTATAATAAAATTGATCATTGTAGAGAAAGGAGCAAGATGATGCCCAAGAAGCAAGGATTGGAGTTTGGTCTCTATAGCCTAGGCGACCAGCTCCCCCATCCCCTGACAGCTAAGCAGCTGACGGCAGGCGAACGCATAGAAGAAATCATTCAATTGGCTAAAATGGCGGAAGCAGCAGGCTTTGATGCCTTCCAAGTCGGCGAATCCCACCAAGACTACTTCGTCTCCCAATCCAACTTAATTATTCTCTCGGCCATTGCCCGCGAAACCAAGAAACTTAAGATTGGATCAGCTGTGACTACCCTCTCAGTCCTCGACCCGGTCCGCGTCTATGAAGATGCCGCCACCATTGACCTAATCTCTAAGGGACGGATGGAGCTAGTAGCTGGCCGGGCCTCCCGCGTCGGATCCTTCGACCTTTTTGGTTATGACTATAAGGACTACGATGCCCTCTTCGAGGAAAAAATCCAATTACTCTTGAAGTTGAGGAAGCAAGATCGGATCACTTGGTCGGGAAATTTCCGCCCTGCTCTGAAGGACCAAGCTGTCCTACCCCAAAGCTATGCCCAGCATAGTCTCCCTATCTATCGGGCCATCGGTAACTCTGACAGTTCTGCCTATGAAGCCGGCAAGGTTGGCATGCCGATCTACCAGGCCCACCTCGCAGGAGCTGCCCAAACATACGCCCGTCGGATTCAGATATTCCGTGATGCTGCCCAAGAACACGGCCACGACCCGGCTGAGCTTCCTGTCCAAACTGGTGGCTTCCTCTTCCTCCGTGAAAGTACGGACCAGGCCTACCGCGATTTCTGGCCCCACCTGGAGGCTGGTTTCAAGAAAACCAATGGCCAGGCCTTCTCCAAGCGGGCCTTTGCCCAAGGTCAGTCCGTCAAAAGCATTACAACCGTCGGGGAGCCCGAACTCATAATTGATAAGTTACTGATGCAGTATGAACTCTTTGGCCAGCAGCGTTTCAATGGTGAAATTGACTTTGGCGGCCAGAGCCTCGATAGTATCAAACAGACCCTTGACCTCTTCGCCGATAAGGTCATGCCGGTCGTCAGAAAATATACCCAAAAGGAGACAGAAAATGACCACTAATCCACATATTATTCCAGAAATCGACCGCAGCCAAGGCCTCGAATTTGGCCTCTATAGTTTAGGAGACTACATGCCCAACCCTCACACCGGGGACTGGGTCAAGCCAGAAGACCGCCTCCAACAATTTATCGAGATGGCGCAATTAGCTGAAGCTGCTGGGATGGATATCTTCCACCTGGGCGAATCCCACCAGGAATACTTTATCTCCCAGGCCCATATGATCATCCTCTCAGCTATTGCCCAAGCCACTGACAAAATCAAGATTGCTTCTGCGGCAACCATTATTTCCACTTCGGATCCCGTCCGTGTCTATGAGAATGCCGCCACTATCGACCTCTTATCGGGTGGCCGGATGGAAGTTGTTGCCGGCCGGGCCTCACGTATTGGCCTCTTTGAGCTCTTAGGTTATGACTTCAAGGACTATGAAGCCCTCTATGAAGAGAAGCTTGACCTCCTCTTACAAATTAACGAAGAAGAAGAGGTCACTTGGTCCGGCCAATTCCGTCCCAGTCTAGACTCGGCCCGTGTCCTCCCCCGGTCCAAGGAAGGGCTGCCTATTTGGCGAGCCGTCGGAGGACCCGCTGATTCTGCCATCAAAGCAGGCCTCAAGGGGGTTCCCATGTATATTACTACCCTGGGCGGTTCTGCCGAATACTTCAAAAATTCCATCGACATTTACCGGTCGGTTCTCCATGAGAAGGGCTTCGATGCTGAGGCCATGCCCGTGACGACTTCTGCCCTGATGTATATCCATGAAGACCAAGCCACTGCTTTCAAGAACTACTATAAGCACCTCGACGAAGGCATGCGCAAGGCCAATGGCACGGGCTTCGACAAGCGGCTCTTTGCCCAAGGTAAGGACTATCGCGACTCACTCAATGTGGGAGACCCTGAGCTCATCATTGATAAGATTCTCTACCAGCATGAACTCTTTAATAACCAACGCTATGCTGCTCAGATTGACTTCGGTGGGATCCCCATGGATGACATCCGCCGCATGATTGATCTCCTAGGCGAAAAGGTTATCCCTACCGTCAAAAAATATACCCGTCAAAAGGAAGGATAATTTATGAATATACTCGTACTCTCTGGCTCCAACGTGGGCCGCAAAACCGAAATTGCAACTAAGGCACTCTACCAAGAACTCAAAGATCATTACAGTGACCATGACCTCCACTATCTCAACCTCAAGGACTTAGACATGGTCTTCGCTGATGGTCGGAATTTCTTAGATTATAAGGGGGACACCCAGACAGTAGCGCGGAGCGTCATGGAGGCAGACGTGATCTTCATTGGGACCCCTATCTTCCAAGCTTCGATCCCTGCTAGCCTGAAGAATGTCTTTGACCTCCTCCCCCAAAAGGGACTGGAGCATAAGACAGTCGGTATTATTGCCTCTTCCGGGTCCAACCGCCACTATCTGATTCCAGAACTCCAATTGAAACCTATCCTCAACTATATGAAGGCGAATGTCACCCCCCGCTATGTTTATCTCAACGATCGAGACTTCGGTATTGACGACATTCGCAATGACGATGTGCTCTTCCGCATCAAAGACCTGGTCAACGAAACCATGATTCTAGCCGATACTTACCAAGAAATCCTGCGCAAAGAAGACGAAAAATTTGGTTTTTAAAACTTGAGCGAATCATTTTATAAAGTGAATAAATGCTTTATAATATAAATGAGGAGGCATGTAAGTTATGACCATTTATGATTATGCTGTCGAGCGGCCTGATGGGACCTACCTCGACCTAGCGGATCTCAAAGGTAAAGTCATCTTGATTGTGAATACAGCGACCCGCTGTGGCTTTACCAGCCAATACAAAGAGCTCCAAAAACTCTATCACAACTACCACGACCAGGGCTTAGAGATCATTGATATCCCCTGTAATCAGTTCCGTGACCAAGCGCCAGAAACGGACCAGGAAATCCAAGCATTCTGCCAACTAAACTTCCAAACCGAATTCCCTCAGATGAAGAAGGCCAAGGTTAATGGTCCCGACCAACTGGACCTCTACCGCTATCTCAAAAGCCAACAAGCCTTCCAAGGTTTCGGTAAGTCAGCTAAGGGCTTGGCCCTGGCAGCCATGATGAAAGTCCAGGATAGTCAGTACCAAAAGAACCCTGATATTAAATGGAATTTCACCAAATTCCTGGTCGACCGCCATGGCCAAGTCGTCGCCCGTTATGAGCCGACACATTCGCTTAATAAACTCAGCCAACACATTGAAAGTCTCCTATAAAACAATTAAGGAAGTTGGGGCAGATAGCCCCGTTTCCTTTTTTAAATGACTTCGATTGTGTGCGCTAGCCATCATCCGCCCTGGCTGCACACTATCAGCACGAGATGGTCTGAAGGGCTTTTAAGACTTCTTTTCACCTATCCTTGATTTGTAGGGACAATTGACCCTGTTAATAGGTCAAAACAATTATTTGTGGAAATTTTCTAAATAAATTAGTCAAAACTATCTCATTTATTGAATTTTTGTGTTATCATAGTTAGCATCATGAAATAGAAAGATTGTTATAATGAATATAAAAACAAAAGACATTATTATTATTGGTTTCGCCCTCTTTGCCATTTTCTTTGGCGCTGGGAATTTAATCTTCCCGCCTTATTTAGGGGTTTTGGGTGGCGAAAATTGGTTAAATGCTGCCTTTGGTTTTCTAATGTCCGACCCTCTCTTCCCTATCCTGGGTGTCCTCGTGACCATTGCCCTAGGGGGACGGGCGGATGATCTGGGGCGGCGCGTCCATCCCAAGTTTGGGATTATTTTGGCCGGCATCTCGGTTGTCCTCATCGGCCCCCTCTTCTCCGTTCCTCGGACCGGGGCCACAACCCATGAAGTCTTCGTCCAATCCCTCTGGCCTGACGCTCCGATTTGGATAACATCCTTGATTTTCTTCTCCTTGACGGCTTATCTAGCCCTCAACCCGAGCAAGGTGATCAATCATATCGGTAAGTATTTAACGCCAGCCATTATTATTATCCTGACCCTTCTGGTGATCCTGGCCATTGTCAACCCGGTTGGGAGCGCTCAGCCTAGCCAAATTGACCACACCTTCGCCTATGGTTTCAGGGAAGGCTACCAGACCATGGATGCCCTGGCAGCTTCTATCCTTGCCAGTGTCGTCATGTCGGAACTCAAGCAGCGGGGCTACACGGATAAGAAGACCCAGATGAAAGCCGGCGTCCTAGTAGGGATTGTCGCCTTCGCCCTCCTATCTGTCGTTTACCTGGCCCTCACCTATGCCGGTTCAACGGTCTCTAGTCTCTTTACGATAGCGGACGACCGGACAGCCGTCTTTACTGGGACAGTCGCTCAGATCCTTGGGCCCTATGGTAATCTCATCATGGGGATCTGCGTCACCCTAGCCTGTCTGACGACAGCAGTCGGGATTACCTCAGCTTGTGCCAGCTTCTTCGTGGGCCAATCCAAGGGGCGCTGGACCTATCAAGCCGTTACTTTGACCTGCGTCGCTATTGAGTTCGTCATTTCGCTAGTTGGGACTAGTCGGATCATTGACTTTGCGAGCTTCGTCCTGACCCTCATTTATCCGATTGTTATGGTCTTAATCATCTTCTCACTCTTTGACCGCCAGATTCGCTACGATGCGACCTATACGGGAGCAGTTGTTGGCGCAGGACTAATTGGTTTAAGCCAAGCGCTAGCCATCCTCGGCCATTATTTCGACAGTTTGAAGATGGAGCCTGTCTTGAACTTCATCAGTCAGCTTCCTCTCAGCCAATTTGGCTTAGAGTGGTTCCTCCCCTCAGTTCTCTGTGCGGCAGCCTTCACCCTATACGCCTATTGGCAGGAGCGGAGCCATTCTCATTAAGCAAAACAAAATGCCAAGTCGTTAGCAACACGGCTTGGCATTTTTGTTTAGTCTCCTTGTTTTAACTTGCAATAGTAAGAAGTCTGTTTGGCTTGCTGTTTCTTCTTGATGGGTTGGCAAGTTCCAGCACAGCCTTTCTGCTTAAAGGCACAGGCCGCACAGGGACCTTGGCCATAGAATTCCTTATAAACAGCTCGGCCAGCATAGACAATCAAAGGAATCAAAACCAATAAAACTAAAAGATCACCCATCTTAAATCCTCCTTAAATCAGCCAAAGCAGGCTTAGCTTGGTAAGGTCGCTTGAAGAAGAGCATATAGACCATTCCGGCTAGGGTCAGACAGGCTAGCCCCGTCCACAGATCAAAATGCCCGGTCATCCACCAGGTCCCAAATTGGTAGATCATCAGTGAAACGGCGTAGGCTAGGAGGCATTGGTAAATCACCGCAAAGAGGGTCATTTTATCATCCATCATCTCCCGGCGCAAAGCCCCGACAGCTGCCATACAAGGAACACAGAGCAAGTTGAAGGTCATCAAAGAATAGCCTGCAATCGGGGTGAAAGCTTGCGATAATTGAGGCCAGAAGTCTGCCCCGTCTTCGGCTGCTTCCGCATAGCCAAAGAGGATCCCAAAAGTCCCCACTAAGTTCTCCTTAGCTAGAAGCCCTGTGACGGAGGCAACAGCTGCCCGCCAGTCTCCCCAGCCCAGTGGCACAAAGAGAGGAGCCAGCAGGCGTCCCAAACTAGCTAGAATGGAGTCCCCTGTCTCGACCAGGTTGAATTGCCAATCGAAAGACTGCAAGGCCCAGATCAAGACGGTCGATAGGAGCACAATGGTTCCCGCTTTTTTGACAAAGGCCTTGGTCCGTTCAAAAACCGTCCGCAAGACGCCCGACAGGCTGGGGAGGTGGTAGGCCGGCAGTTCAATCACAAAGGGAGCCGGATCTCCCGCAAACCAGCGTGTTTTCTTAAGCATAATACCAGAAAGGACGATCGCTCCGATCCCCATAAAATAAGTCGAAAGGGCCACCCAATCTGCATTAGGGAAGAAGGCACCGGTAATCAAGGCGATAATCGGCAGTTTAGCGCCACAGGGAATGAAGGTCGTGGTCATTATAGTCAAGCGGCGGTCATTATCATTCTCAATGGTCCGAGCCGCCATAATTCCCGGTACCCCGCAACCTGTTGAAACTAAGATGGGAATAAATGACTTCCCTGATAACCCAAACTTACGGAAGACCCGGTCTAAAGCAAAGGCAATCCGGGCCATATAGCCACAATCTTCTAGGAAGGCCAGGCAAGCAAAGAGCACCATCATCTGGGGTAAGAAGCCTAAGACCGCCCCTACCCCAGCCACAATACCATCCATAACCAAGGCTTGGAGCCAATCCGATACGCCCAGGCTCGCTAGGAGACCTCCCAAGTGTTCAGGGACGAATTCCCCGAACACTTGGTCATTGACCCAGTCCGTCCCCTGCTTACCGATCGTTGACACCGCTAAATAATAGACAAGATACATGACCAGGGCGAAGATAGGAAGGGCAAGAAAGCGGTTTGTCACAATCGCATCCACTCGGTCCGTGAAGCTGACGGCTGCTTGACTTTCTTCCTGGACGCAGTCAGCTATAATCTGACTAATCCACTCATAGCGACTACTTGCCATAATCCCTTCTGAGTCATCATCATAGGCGTCTTCCACTTGGTCGATCAAGCCTTCAATCGCTTGCGCTTGGTCTTCTGATAAGTTCAGGTCCTGGACGACTTCAGCATCCCGCTCAAAGGTCTTAATCGCATACCAACGCAGGCGATCAGGCGCTACCCTAGCCTCTAAGATTTCAGCAATTTCGCGAATGACTCGCTCCACCCGATGGGAATATTTTTGCGGGGGTTGATAGGGGACCTTGTTTTCAGCTCGAACAATAGCTGCTTCAGTTAGTTGAGCGACCCCTGTCCACCTAAGCGCAGAGATCGGGGCAACCGGGCATCCCAAAGCCTCACTCAGGCGCTGACAATCAATCTCAATTCCAGCTTTCTCCGCAATATCCATCATATTGAGAGCAACCACTACTGGAATCCCCAGCTCCGTTAGCTGAGTCGTGAGGTAGAGGTTGCGTTCCAAACTAGAAGCATCCACAATATTTAAGATCAGGTCAGGGCGCTCTTCCAAGATATAATTTCTTGAAATGATTTCTTCTGAGGTATAGGGAGAAAGGGAATAAATCCCAGGGAGGTCTTCCAACCAAACCGAGCTATCGGCCTTCAGACTTCCTCCCTTCTTCTCCACTGTTACTCCAGGCCAGTTACCCACTTTTTGCTTGGATCCTGTCAATGCGTTAAACAGGGTGGTCTTCCCTGTATTCGGATTCCCTGCCAATGCCAATTTAACCGTCATCATTCACTCCTTATTCCACTTCCACATTTGCGGCATCTTTCTTCCGCAAGCTCAACTCATAACCTCTCACTGTTAACTCCATGGGGTCCCCCAACGGAGCCAATTTGCGCACTGTTACTTGGGCTCCCTTGGTCAGGCCCATATCACGCAAGCGCCGCCTTAAGATCCCCTCAGCGTGGACCCTTCTCACCCGAACACTTTCACCCAATTCAACTTGGTCTAAGGTCTTCATCTCTTACTTTCTCTCCTTTTATCGAAGCAGGATATGCATGGCCATGGAACGATTCAGGGCCAGGCGTGTTCCTTTCAGGTCCACGATCAAATCCCCCGCGAGTTCACTTCGTACACTAATCTCGGCTCCAGGAACGAAGCCAAGATCTGTTAATCGTTTCACAATTTGCTTTGAACCGACCAAGCGGACGATGATCCCTGTCTCTCCTTTTTTTAACATAGCTAGGTACATAGGCGCCTCTCATTGATTCTCTTTCTCACTTACATGTTCATTCCTTAACTATTTTAGCCCTGTTAGTTAGTCCGTGTTTGTCATTGTATTCAAGGTTAGCGAAAGATGTGACAGGCAAAAACCCCAGTTTATCAATCTTTTTATCGGTAAAATGCTCACATGCTATTATTTTTAAAACAATATTTTTAAAAAGGACCCAGCGAAAAGTCTGAGTCCTTTTTAATCTAGAGCAAGTAATTAAGAATCTATCGGTCAATAAACATCATGACTAGAGAGGCGGCGGGTCGTAGTTAAAGCCCTAAATAGAAAGTAACAGGGCTTGCCTTTATAAGCTGCCAGGGAAGCCACTTGCTGGCCGCATGAGGGACAGACCAGGGCCTTGTCTAGGGAAGCGAGAGGGAAGTTAGCCGAGTGGATACGGTGGACTTGGAGCTTAATCAGGTTACCCCGTCCGACCTTATAATAGATCGCCAAGTCTGCCTTGCAAGTTTGGCAGGAAACCAGCAAGAGATGGCTATTTTTAACCTTCTTTCGATGGGGGTTTGCGTATTTCACAGCGCATCGGCCTCCTCTGCCCCTTGGATAAAGACCAAGGTATCCGCTTTAGAGGATGAGGCGTCATAGCTGAAACCCTCAGCTTCAAAGTGTTTGACTGCCTCCAAGCTGTCCACCTGGTCATGGACTAAGGCATTCGCCATCAAGCCCCGTAATTTCTTGGCTGTAGCGGAAGGGGCCTTCTTCACTTGCCCCTGCTGGTAGCGGTAGAATTCAATATCAATCCACTGGTAACGGTCCCTTTGAAGCATGCTGGCGTATTCCTGGCTGGCTAAATTAATCACAGTTTCCCCGGCTCGGAAAGCTTGGTCGAAGTCCCCCTTCCAATATTGGCGGAGAGACTGCCCCTCAACCCTCAGAGGCATGGTGAAGTCTAAACGATAAGCTTTAATCGGCGTGAAAGGTTGAATCGGACCATACAAGGCAGAAAGAATCCGCACATGGTCTTTGAGATAGTCTGTTTGGCTAGGCGTTAAATCGTCCAAAAGAAACTGGCGGAAGGCCAAGCCGTGATAAAGCTGGATGGCCGGATAGCTTACTTCACGGTCAAAGTCCGCTATGAAATCCTGGACCTGACTTACTTGCTTGTCCGTTAAGTTAAGGCTTGCTTGCAGCTCATTCGTATTTAGATTCTGGAGCCGGTCAACAATTTTCTGGCTCTTTGTAGAAAGTTGCCAGTCTTTAGCCTGGGCTTTGGACCTGTCCAGTTCTTTGGCTGGGGATAGGATAATCTTCATCGTGGAACCCTCCTTTAATCACCTTCCATTATGCCTGACCCCGCAGGCCTTGTCCACTCTCGACTGAGGGCTCCAATACAATATTGTTTGGCTCTAAACATGAAATAGCTGTCACACAATGATCAGTTAAAGCTATAAATCCCTGTTTTAAGGCATTTTTATTGTCAAGGAGACCAGGCTTTAAAGCGTCTATTATTTTAACGATAATTGCATGATTGTTTTTATTTGCATAGTTATTTCTAGCCGTGTTAGGATACAGTCAATCGTTTATTTGACACTTAAGCCCCTAAGAGAAAGGACGTCTTAGATGACTGACAAGAAGCTGAAGAACGCCCAAGCCTGGGAGCATATTAGAGAACATGGCCACGAGATGGATGAAGTCGAATTCAAATCTTTCTTCCCTCTCTTTGAGCCAGGTCCTGGCCCTGCCCTAGTCGATAAATATGGGAAAAATGATGACCTCACAAAGAATGCTGGCACTGGTGGCGAAGCCATCGGCCAACGGATTATTGTCAAAGGCCGGGTACTCGATGAAGATGGCAATCCTGTTCCTAAAGCCTTTATTGAAATTTGGCAAGCGAATTCGGCCGGTCGCTATATCCACAAGTTAGATTCTTGGGATGCTCCCCTCGATCCTAATTTCATCGGTAGTGGCTGGACCTATACGGATGAAGACGGTCACTATGAATTTACCACCATCAAGCCGGGGAACTATGCCTGGAAGCCGGACATCAACCAGTGGCGGCCAGCCCATATCCACTTCTCTGTTATGGGCCCTGCCCTAGCTGACCGCTTGGTAACCCAGCTCTACTTCGAAGGTGACCCCCTTCTAGACTATGATGAAGGGATCTACTTAGACCTCGATGAAGATGAGCGCAAGCGGGTCGTAGCGACTTATAACCATGACTTCACCGAACCAGACTGGGCACTTGGCTATCAATTTGACATGGTCTTGCGCGGATCCAGCGCTTCCCCAACCATGCCTAACCGCCACCAGCTCACTGACGAAGAACGCCAAGAGCTCAAAGATAAAGGAGTGGACCTCATCGATGACTAAAGTAGACCAAGAACACCTCGACCCTAGCCGTACCCCCCAGCAAACCGTAGGCCCATATGCTAGTCTAGGCCTAGTAGCCGACGAGGCCAATGACCACATTTCCAACGATCTCACCGAAGACGGGGGCCAGGGGCAAGAAATTATCCTCCAAGGTAACCTCTTTGGTTCAGACGGCAATCCCCTTTTCAATGTACTCGTTGAAATTTGGCAGGCCAATTCCGATGGTGTCTTCAACCATCCTGCCTTCAAAGACCGGGAAGGCTATGACCCAAGCTTTGTGGGCTTTGGGCGGACCATTACTGATGAAAGAGGGGCCTACCGCTTCAAAACTTTTAAACCAGGGGCTATCCTCGAAAAGGACTATCCGGAATTCTCCCAATCCCCACATATCCTTGCCTTCGTCCATGCCAGTGGGGTTTCTTATCCCCTCTATACCCGGATTTATTTCGAAGACGAGAGCCAGGATGACCACTTCATCCAGCAACTTTCAGAAGAAGAAGGCCAGTCGCTGATCGCCAAGAAGGTTGAAGGCACAGACCAAACGACCTATCAATTCGATATCGTGTTAGATGGTCCTGCTGAAGATATGGTGCTCGAGTCCAAGCTCGACGGTGAAGATGTGGGTGACCTCCCTGATGGATCAGGCAAGGCCCAAACCTACTTCTTCCACTTTAAATAAGGCTAACTTTTTCAATATAAAAGCCAGACGCTCAGCGCCTGGCTTTTATTTTTGATTACTTTATCTTATTCTTCGTTCAATGAAGCTTCATCGAAGATAACTTTAGAATCTTTGTTATCGATTGGACGAGTCCCCATCCAGCCGATCATTTCTTTCATAGAATCAGTAATGGCGTCAGTCCCTGCACGTAGGAGTTTACGTGGGTCGTAACCCTTGTTTGCGCGGTCAATATCTTTATCAGCTAAGATATATTCACGTGTTGCTTTTTGGAAGGCCAATTGGAATTCTGTATTGATGTTAATCTTAGCAATCCCAAGTGAAATAGCTTTCTTAATTTGGTCTTGAGGAATCCCTGAACCACCGTGTAATACTAATGGATTATCTACTGCATCAGCGATTTCTTTCAAGCGTTCAAAGTTCAGGCCTTCCCAACCTTCAGGATAAACGCCGTGGATATTACCGATACCGCAAGCTAATTTATCAACGCCTGCTTCAGCGAACATCACAACTTCGTCTACAGAAGCTAACTCACCCACACCTTGGTTTTCACCAATTTTGCCGATTTCAGCTTCGACTGAAATGCCACGTTCATGAGCTAAACGGACAATTTCTTTAGTGTTTTTCAAGTTTTCTTCAAGGGGAAGATCGTGGCCATCATACATAACAGAAGAATAGCCTAAGTCGATACATTCCTTAGCAGCTGCGAAGTCACCATGGTCTAAGTTTAAGATAACTGGAATATCAGCACCCATAGCATCCATTTCATTAAGCACTAAGTCACGAACTACTTTATAGCCGCCCATGTACTTAGCAGCACCCGTAGATACTTGGATTAATAAAGGTGTACGTGTTTCTTTGGCCCCACGAATTAAAGCACGGGTCCATTCCAAGTTATTTGTATTGTAAGCACCCACTGCATATTGGTTGTCGCGAGCGTGTTGTAAAATCTCGTTACCATTCACTAAAAAAGCCATCAAAAATACCTCCTAAAATTTTTACCGAATTCATTATACCCTACTAATTAAATTTTTCACAGTCCTTTTTATAAATAAAAACGCTTTCATAATCATAAACGATCAATTCCGGTCAATACCCGGCACATTTTCCCACAAAACCGATTAAAAAAAGTCATTTTTGAACAAAAATGACTTTTTTAGTACGCAAATAAGATTTTAAGTTCAATCAGACAGTTCGCTGCCATCCATAAGTTCTGCTTCCATCACTTCTTCACCTTCAAGTCCCTCATAGCGCCGACCCCAACCCGTTAAAATTGAAATCAAAAGGACTAAGAAAAGATTATAGCTATGGAAGAGATAAGGGGCAATTTGAGTGACGGACAGGGCTGGTGCCAAATCATAGCCTTGCGTTAATTGCGACCCGACAAAAATAAAAACAGAGAGGAAAGGCACAGCAACACCGAGCCCATTAGCAAAACCGTCTAATAAATTGGCCCGTCGGTAGGGATGGAGTTGACAGGCTTGGCCTAATTCATTCTGAACCTTACCAAAAGTCGTCATGGACGCTGATGAAACCCCACCAAATAAAATAGTGGTTAAGGTAATACCTAACATCATAGCTAATTCTGTTCCAGCTACTGTCTGGCAGAGTTTAGACTGCCTGATCTGATTAGTTAAACGGTGCAGGGCTCCCGAAGCGTTCAGTACCCCCATAATCCCATAAACAGATAGGACCAAAAGACAAGTCCCCATCATCCCTTCAACCCCTTCTGTTAAAAATCCAGTTAAGGCACCATCCTGACTTGATAGAATATCGCTCACTTGGAGCACCCCCGTTAAGAGACCTACAAGACAGCCAGAGAGCAAACCAACTAAGATAGCTAAATAGAGGTTTCGCTTACGAATAGAAATAACAATCATCAAAAGAACTGGAATTAACATTGAAAGAGAGGGCAAATGTTCAGCTCCAAGCACTTCAGAACCGCTATGTAAGCTCCCACCCCCGCCACATATAAGGAAGAAGACAAAGGATAAGGCGCCTGCTATTAAAGCATAAGGTAAACGTGTTCGGACCACTCCTCCAATATCACAAGCCTGATTAGAATGCCGGTAATGCTGACTCCCTGCAGAAATAATTGTTGTATCTGAAATAGGCGCTAGATTATCGCCAAAGACACCCCCAGAAAGGATGGCACCAGCTAGAGCAGCAGGATGGGCTCCTAGCAGAACGCCTGCAGGATAAAAAATAGGAAAGCAGGTAAAAAAGGATCCAATAGAAGAGCCAGTTGCTGTTGCAATAATTGAAACAAAGAGAAAAGTCATAGCCGTGTAGAGGCCCCCCTCAACTCCCATAACTTGAGCGAGATAGACAAAGCCAGCAGAAAGATTAGCGGTCTTAATCATCTGTGAAAAAATACCGATTGTCATCAGTAAGATAAGCACTGGCACTGATTCCCGAGCGCCCTCATAGACGGCTTCCCAGTAAGCCGTAGCTTGTTTGGGCTTAACAAAGATTGAGCCAATCAGCAAAGCTAGGATAGCTCCCATGGCTAAAGCATGCATTTCAAAAGCTTTTAAAACAACAAAGAAAAGAATACAAAAGCCCAAGAAAATGACTAAAGGCAGATAGGCCATTAAATAGCCACCTCTAAAAGTTAAAAGCTGCTTATCTTTCATTTATTTTCTCTCCTTAACCATTAGCATTCTCGTGTCGTCTAATAATTGACGAAAAGATCGAATGAGGATCCCGCTCAAGTTCATAACAGTCACCAGGCAATCTTGGGTACTGGTCTAAAAGTGATCGGATAGCTTCAAGATCTTCCTGGTCCAAAATAAAATCAAAAATAGCTAAATTATCTTTTACATGACGGTGGTTTCGAATTCCAATAATACTTCCAGCAACCCCTTCTTGTTGGAGAATATAGCGAGTAGCTACATTAGAAATGGAGACCCGGTGTTTGTGAGCAATCTCATCCAACAAGTGTAAGAGCTTCTGATAGCCAGCTTGCCCTAAACTTTGGTCAATCACCTGCTGGTACTTAACCTGAGAACGTGTTTCTAAGTCAATATCTGTCTGGTTAAGGTATTTATCCGATAACAGCCCACCCGATAAAGTACCGAAGCATAATTGTTGGATACCCTGATCAATCGAATAAGGTAAAAGTTTCTTCTCAGGACGACGATCAAAGAGCGAATACTGAGATTGGCAGGATATAATGGGGAGTCCTGCATCCACTAATTCTTTCAGATGAGGGGTATCAAAATTCGTCACTCCAATATAGCGAATCTTACCTTTTTCTTGTAACTTCACTAAGTGTTCAGCTACTTCAATATAGCGGTCGACACTATAATCCCACCAGTGAAACTGCATGAGATCAATATAATCACGTCCTAATTTCTTCAAAGAGCGATCAATAATAGCTTCTGTATCTTCAAATTTCACGCTCTCTAAGACATCAATGTCAGGCACATACTTCTCATGGATTTGAATATCATGAGCAGTTAGGTAAGAATGATGGTCTAATTCCTTCAAATAGCGCCCCAAAGCCTCTTCTGCCCCTGTATAAATATCTGCCAAGTCGAAGGTCGTAAAGCCAAGTTCTCCTAGCTGATGGAAAGTTTGATTAATTTCTTCAAGGTCAAGTTGGCCCTTCAAAGTATGGCCCGGTGATAGCTGCCATAAGCCATTGAGAACGCGAGCAATCGTATAACCTGGACTTAATTCAATTCTTTCTAACATTAGTCTTCATCTCCCTCACTTACTGGTACAACAGTTGTTTCAGCATGGCTAAATTGTCGCTTTTGATTTCTCGTTATCTTAAATACCGCCCCACAATTAGGATCTGGACAAGCAATCAGAGCATCAGATCGCATCCAATCATTCTCCTGGAGTAACCTTTGCTTAGCCGGTAATAAGGGAAGTAAGGCTGACAGGGCGTACATGGAGAAAGATTTTGTCTGAGGGAATATTAAATTCTCTCCCTCTACAATAAAATAGTCCCCCTCCTTGTGACTACAAACAAAAGGTCGGTCAGTCGCCAAGACTTCAACTTTTAAATTGTATAAAGTAAACAAATCATCTGTCATCGTTCGTCCTCCCATAATAAATAGCACCTGCCCTTTACTCTCCAAGGAGAATAAAGGACAAGTGCTTAACCTGCGGTGCCACCTCTATTAGCCAGCTATTACTGACTCACTTTCACAAGTTCCTAAAAACTTGCCGTCCATGATAACGCCTTGGTCGCGCTAGCTCATAGCAATGAGCTATTATCTGGTGCATAAAACACCCTAAGGCCCAGCCCCTAGCACAAGTAGGTATCTCTCACCTCCACACCCTCGCTTTAACTTGACTAACTAGGTTTTTCCTTATTAGATATTTGTAATTTAATTATAATATTTAGATCATTTTTTAGCAAGTTTGAACTAGCAAGATATTTTTTCTAATTCGTCTTCTTAATCCGCTCAGCCAAGTCCCCTTCCAGTTTCTCGAGCGACTGGCGGAGCTCTTCAAGCGCTCTGATTTGTTCTTTAATCTCTGACTGTACCTTGATATCAACTAGCACATTATCTAACCAGCTATCGAAGAACTTGTCACTCCATGTGTCGCTAATTGCTTCTGGCAGGGTCATACCGATGTCAGCTAGCTCTTGGTCTAATTCTTCCAAGGTCCGTCTGACTTCTGCAAGTTCTTGGTTTGACGTCTTAATATGGTCACGTTTCATCATCGACGAGAAGAAGCCGCCACCTAATAAGTCCACCACGCCCCAACTTGAAGCGTCTTGGAGAGATTTAAGTGCTTGATCCAGGCTTACTAAGACTTCTTGACTTGCTTGCTGGGCTTCTTTGATTTCTTCAATTGAATCCATCTTCCCTCATCTCCTCATTTCGCTATGACATTTTACTTATCTTTCTCCTAAAATAACACGAAAAAATAAGCGGACAAAGTCTAAGCCCCTGTCCGCTCATTTGTTGAAACTTATAGCAAGTGTATCGATTAGCTCTCAGCCATTACCAGCCTAAGTAAAACTTGCCTAAATTTAGGCAATCCCAATGAAGTGTCCCGCAAATCAATTTCTTTTCTTTCATTTAATCAAATCTCTCGTATCAAATCAATGGCTTCATGGTCTAAGAGGCTTTTGAGCCCTAGCCGATAGATGATGAGGTTTAAGCCATAAATGAGGCAAGAAAAGATGATGAATTCAACATAGGGGAAGTAGAAGACAAAGGCCTTCATTTCGATGCTCCTAAATGCCCCAGCGATTCCTGCCATGATGACCAAACTAATCAGGACCGCCAAGAGGAAGGACTTGCCCTGCTCGATGAGAAATTCTTTCGTAAAGCCTTGCTTGAGTGCTTTGAGGTCCATACCAATCGAGTAAAGCGTTCCAATTTCTTTACGCCGGCTCATCAAGCTGAGGTTGATCGAGGAATAGCCATTGGTAATGTTCATCATGAAGATGATGGCAGCAATGCCAAAAATCATGAGTTTGAAACTTTGGATATCTGTGAATTGCTCGGCCTGGATTTCTTCTTTGCTAAAGACCTTGAAGCTTTCATGGTAAGAAATGGTCCTTTCAATCTGACTGCTGATGGCTTCCTTGGCCCGGCTCGCTTCGTCTTCTGGCAAGTTGAGCTTGAGCACGAAGGGGTAGTTCAGGTTTTTCTCGTCGTGAGTCTTTGCCATCAAGTCTTGGTAGGTAGAGAAATCCGTATAAATCATGACGGTAAAGGGAAGAATCCGGGTCTGGTAGGGGCCTAGGTCCTCTATAGTGTGAGCGATAGGCAGATTGATCGGCCCTTCTTCCGTCTCATCATTAACCGTCACCTTCACTTGGTTAGGCTTGGCGAAATAGGGCACGCTTTCTGCTTGGGCAATAGGCGTGTTGGGGTCCGCCTGCACCTGGTTGTAGAGGGTATAAGTCCCCGCACATCCTCCCAATCGTTCGAGGTCTTCCTCCTCCAAGGCGATCAAGTCTCCGCTGAGGTAATTCTCACTGGAATCCGCCATCATCTCACTCAATTGCTCATCTAGGTCTAAGGCCTTAGCAGCTTGGGAGAGTTCGAGCTCTGGCGCGATGGCGAGGTGTTTCTCTTTTGAAATAAAGCCTCGGCCACCATAATCTGCTAGAATGTCTTCCAAAATAGTGGGGAGGTCCCCTGTATCATTATAGTAGTGAACGGTGAGATTATAGCCATCATCGAAGGCATAGAAATCTCGATTATAATCTGCAATAGCATAAACGATACAGAAGAGGGCGACAATCAGGATGCCAATGGCAGAGATATAGCGCTGGGACTTCAGACTCGCCATATTATTGAGCCTCAGCTCCTTCCAAAGATCAGGATGTCGCTTCTTGCCTTTCTTTTGGAAGAAGTTAAAGTTGCCTTTGAGCCCTTCGATAATATCAATCTGGGCAATCTTGCGGGCGGGATAGATGACCGCTAGTAAGACCACGACAAGGGCAAGGCAAACAATTAGCAATGACAAAAGCCAGTTAAAAGTAACCTGATTAAAGAAAACCAGCTCGGCCTTGCCAGAATTAGCCAGTTCAAAAAGATAACGAATCAGGAAGAAGCCGAGGAAGTGCCCAATGATAATGGGCAAAATAGAGATACTGACCGCCCCCTTGACCAGGATCTGGTAGATTTGAAAGTCGGTCGACCCGATGGACTTGTACATGGACAGCTCACGAACCTTGCGCAAGCCCCAGACCCAGAAGATGTTTTTGACAAAGAAGACAAAGATCCCCATACACAGTAAGAGCGTTAAAACATTGACTAGCTGGGTCATCAGATTCTTCGCTGCGGGCACGTCCAAGCCATAGAAACGAACCAGGGCCTCATTAAATTCTAAGTCCACCTCTTGCCCCAGTAGCTCTTGGATTTCGGCTTGGATGGCCTCACGATTAGCATAAGCCTCGTCAAAGGATTTAAACTTAATCAAAGGGATCAAAGCCTCGTCTTCCGCCACTAGGGGAAGGCCGTAATTAATTTTTAAGTTCTCATTATAAAAGTCTTTATAGACCCCCACCAGGCGAAAGTGCCGACTCTCCTCAGTCTCAAAGCTTTCTTGGGGGGTATAGGTTGACCGGGCATCAATGGCCTCCCCATCAATGAGACGCTGGCCTAAGTCAATTCTTAATTCATCGCCCAGAGCCAGTCCTTCTTCTTTGACCAAGGATTCATTAAGCACAATTTCATCGGCCTGTTGCGGGAAGCGCCCAGAAATGAGATAGGACTCCTCCCGCATCTGGTTGACCGCTAAATCTTGGCCCACCAAGGAAATCAGATGGTCCTTGTACTTGCCGCTGTGAGCCTTGGCCGAGCTTCCACCTGCTATCTCGATGGCTTCAATTTGATGCAATTGCTCAATGTCAGCCTGGGACAAGTCTTCTGACAAGCGGGCATCATAGAAGTTGGTCGCCTTCAGATGACGGTTATTGGCCGAAATATTGGTATAGGCATAGTAAAAAATCACCGTAAAAAACAAACTCACAATTAACAAGGAGACAAAAATAGGTAAATTCCGCTTATTCATTGGGCTCATCTCCTACAATCTGACCATCCACCATGCTGATGATCCGTTGGGTCTGTAGGGCCACTGCTTCATCATGGGTAATGACTAGGATGGTTTGTTTGAGCTTCTGGTTGAAATAAGTCAGCAGATCAATGATCTCTTGAGAATTCTTGCGGTCCAGGTTCCCCGTCGGCTCATCGGCTAGGATAATCGCAGGCCGGTAGATCAGGCTGCGAGCAACCGCTACACGCTGCTCCTGGCCACCCGATAACTCACTGGGAAAAGCCTGTAACTTATCAGCCAAACCCAACCTAGTCACTAGCTCTTGAAAGAAAGCTTCATCCACCTGGCGACCATCTAACTTCACTGGCAAGTTAATGTTATGGGCCACGGTCAGATTAGGAATCAGGTTATAGAACTGGTAGATTAGTCCGACCTTACGCCGCCGGAAGAGGGCCATCTCCTTAGAAGAATAGGTGGAAATATCAGCCCCCTCAATGAAAATCTTCCCCTTGCTCGGACGATCCACGCCACCGATCATATGGAGGAGGGTCGACTTCCCCGACCCGCTCGGGCCTACGATGGCAATAAATTCACCCCTATCGACGGTTAAATTAACCCCATCCACAGCCCGCACTTGCTTGTCCTTTTCGCCGTAAATCTTAGTTAAATTTTCTAGCCGAAGTATTTCCATAAGATCTCCTCCTAGGTCGACTATACGAAATGAAAATGACAAATCGGTGACAAAGCGAGCGAAAAGGGAATTAATTCGATCTGCCATTAATTCCCTCACGCCTTTATTTATAAAACTTCAATCTAAATTCTGCTCCTTGGCCAGTATTCCTGCAGCTGATCTGCCCCTGGTGTTTGTCCACAATGCACTTGGCCATGGCTAAACCGATACCAAAACCTTTAGAATCTGGATCTTTATAGAAACGTTGAAAAATTTTCTTCTGCTTGGCTTCGGGGATTCCCCCACCATCATCGCGGATGGACAGTTCGATAAAGATGGGGGTTTCCCGGCTTGTCATCCAGATCTGACGGCTTTGTTCTTGGTCAACCGCATTCTTTAGGATATTAATGACGGCCTCCGTCAACCAGTTGAAGTGCCCCATCAAGCACTCATCTCCGACGTGCAGGTGGACAGTTATTCCCCGCTCCTCAATCTCATCACTTAGGATGTCTAAGGCATAGTCCACGACTTCCGCCAAGCTGAGGGGACTTAACTTGAAGTCATCACCCTTGGCATCCAGGCTGGCGAGTTTCAAGAGGGCATTGGATAAATCATTGAGACGCTTTAAGTGTTGGGCTAAATTATCAGGATCAGCCTGGTGATTCTCTAAGGCAAAGAGCATGCCTGTAATGGGCGTCTTAATCTGATGCGCAATATCTTCAATATTCTGCGACTGAATTTGGGAGAGCTGCTTGGTTTTTTCTCTTTCTTCGACCAATTCCAGGAATAGCTTATAGATCTGGTCTTCCAACTGGGAGAAGGCATCCTGCTTCATGGGGATGCGGTAGTTCTGCTGGTAGAGGGCATCGATCAGATCCGTCAGCTCTTGGATCCGTCGACGCTGGCGGGCCTTAAGCCCAATAAGAAGGACAAGCAGGCTCAGTCCCCAGACAATATACATCATAGCTTCAACCGGTAGCCGATGCCGCGGACCGTCTCAATAAGATCTTTAGAGGTCTTATCGCGAATCCGCTTGATCGTCGCTGTCAAGGTATTATCATTCACATAAGCCTGCCGGGCATCCCAGAATCTGGTGAGCAGTTGATCCCGAGTTAGGAGCTGTCCCCGGTGCTTGATGAAGTGGGCCAGGACCCTGTATTCCAGGGCGGTCAAATCGACCACTCGCCCCTGGTAGCTAATCATCCCTTGGTCTTCCATGAGCCTTAAGTCGCTGTCCGCTTCCATATCATCAAAGTCTCTCAGGCAGGCGGCAATCCGAGCGCGCAAGATCTTCAGATGAAAGGGTTTGGTCAAATAGTCTGACGCGCCGCAGTCAAGGGCTTCCGCGATAAAGTCAACGTCATCGACCACCGTGGTAATCATCACTTGGATTTTATTGGCTAAAAAGAGCTCTAAAAGATCAAAGCCTTCCCCATCAGGCAAATTTAAATCGAGGATGGCAAGGTCATAAGCCCCACTGGACCTAGCTTGGCCTTCTTTGAAACTCCTCGCCCAGTCCACGTCAAAGCCATATGGGGAAAGAAAATCAATAATCTCTTGCCCAATGATGGGATCGTCCTCGACTAAAAGTAGTGAATGCATAGCAAAACTCCTCCAAAACTTAACTGCGACTCATCAAAGCCCGCTACACATTTTAGTTTCCCAGTCGATTTCATCTGATTTCAATTCTATCTTATCACAGGCGCTCTATTTTATCCTTTAAGACAAACATGGAAATATTCCCCTCATTCCCAAGACGGCTTGCCCACAAGCGATGACTTATAGAGGGAAGCTAGCTCTCCCTTAACCGCTAGAAGGATCCAGTCGTTAGCTATCCAACAATAAACTGGATTGTTCTAAGTAGTCATTGGGGTAATTTTTCAACAACTTGCCTACAGCCTGGGCCAGCTGGTCTTGGCTGGCTTCTCCCTCCCCATAGGCTGCTAAGAGCTCCATAAAATCGCTCTTCTCTTGGTCAGTCGCCAACTTCTTAAAGTAACCCCAAACATGCTGGTAGGCGTTAACAACCTGGCCCCGGTCTTCAGGTAGAGCCCTAGCTTCTTCAATGTAGGCTTCCACTACGGCTAATTCAGGCTGGGTCTGTTTCAAGTACTGGCGAATTTCCTGGTAGATTTTCTGCGACTTACTGAGCACTAGATACTTGTTTTGCGCCCACAATTTTTGGCAGGCATGAATTTGCTTGGCCATCTTAGTCCCTCCTATCCTTCATCTTTCCTAGCTTAGTATACGTTAAAAGAATATTTCTATCCATCTCAAGCCATTACTTAGACCTTTTAGCTCATTATTTACTTCTTCTAATCTCTTCGACGAACAGCTTCATAGAATTGAATGGGATTTCGCTCAAGCAAGTGAGTCTTCAATAGATCTTCCACGCTATTCAAAGTCAGAGGCCCGCGTACTTGCTTGAACAGATCACGGCTATCAACTTTCTCTTGGACATAGACAAGATTGGGATCTTCAAGTCCTAGCTGGTCGGCTAGAGCCTCCACGCAGTCATTCAGAGAGCCGATCTCATCGACTAGGCCATTTTGTACCGCCTGCTGTCCCAGGTAAACTCGGCCGCCAGCTAAGGGCTCCAAGTCGTCTGCCGCTATCTTACGTGCGACTGATACCCGGTCCTTAAACTCAGCGTAGACGGCTTCCATGCTACGAACGAAACGGTCTTTTGATTCATCAGACAGGGGCTCGAAGGGATTCAAGAAATCGGTTCCTTTCCCCTTGCTGACGCTTCCTAGATGGAGATCTAGTTTTTCTATGGTTCCAGTGAATTCTGGAACCATAGCCACCACGCCAATCGAACCTGTTAAGCTATTTCGATTAGCGAATAAGCGCTCTCCTGCACAAGCAATGTAATAGCCCCCACTGGCACAATAATCGCCCATCGAGACATAGGTTGATAAGTCTAAATGCTTGAATAGTTGATAGATCTTCTCTGCTTCAAGGGCTTCCCCACCCGGACTATCAATTCGAATCACCAGGCCACGCACATGGTCCATCTTCTTAATCTGGTCGACCTTATTCTTAACATTGTCGTAAGAAATATGTGTTTTTTGGCCAGGCTTGGATTGGATCGTCCCCGAGAGACAGATAAGGGCCAGCTCCTCTTGGTCGGTCGAGCGACTGGTCCATTTTTTTAGCGGCTTTAGGCCAAAGTGACCTTCTTTATCGCTCAGACACTCATAGGTATCAAATGAAACGGTATGCTCTGAGTCGTGGATGTCTAATTCCTTATAGGCTAAGCACCCATCAACCAAGCCCAAATCTAGGGCCTGTTGGCGGTCAGCTAGGACAAGGTCGCCAGCTAAGAGCGGCTCCTCAATATCTAGCCCACGCTTTTCTTTAACCAAATCCATAAAATACGTCAAAGACTCATCCCCTAATACTTGCAGGGACTCGCGTCTAGCTGGGCTCATATTATCATGGTGGTAAGCTTCACCAGCTAGCTTATAGTCTCCAATTGATAAGACATGCATTTTAAGGCCAAAGTTAGCCAAGAAATCTTTGAGATAAAGGTCATAATAAGCATAGCCCCGCAACCACAAGCTCGCATTATTGGTATCCAGCATATAAATCTTGGGCGCTAGTAAGGCCATTTGATAGTTCTTTTGGTTGAAGTCTGTGCCATAAGCAATGACTTCCTTATTTTTCGCCATCTCTTCGAATAAGGGGCGGACTTCTTCAATTTGGGCTAAACTTAAGTCCATACGGTCAACATTCAAGTATACCCGCTCGATCTGTGGATCGTCCCCTAAGTCCTCTAACTTAGCTAGGAAAGCATAATACGAGTCTTCTGCCTCCCTGGATATCAGGGAACTAGCTTGGTCTTCCTTCAAATCCTCTGTAGCAATCACCACTTGTCTGACTGCCTTGGTCATCACTTCCTTAGTCGGTGTAGATTTAGCCTTCAGCTTCTTATAAACAATCCCAGCCAAGATTCCTAGTAAGGCAATAAAAATCACAGCGACTAGCAAACCTTCGATCAAGGCGCGAATTATAAACATATCATCAGTCCTTTTTCAATTTAAAATTTACCACACCCTTCTCTGCAGCGATGACGTGGATGGATTCATTGTATAACAGCTAGGAGGCAAAGGGAATATGATACTTTTTTGTTATATTTTTTTAGTTAACCTTTTCCCAAATTAGATCCATTCACATTTTATTGAAGGAAAATCTGATTAGTATGTCTAAAGCTAACAATTCAACCCTTAGAGCCTCTCTATTTAAGCTTTCCCAGTAGACACATAGCCCCCTCGACATCCCCGGCAGCTTCTTCTCCAAAACAAAAGCCCCCACACTGGAGGGCTTTTTACATATGAAATCCTATACCATGGAGCACTCTATTGTTTTGTCTTCTCTAATAGAGCTACTGCTTCCACATGCGTTGTCTTTTGATTGGGAACATAATTTTTTATCCTCGTCATTCTTGTAGGAACACAATTTATTAATGTCATTGTCTTTGGCATTTTTTCTTTTATCTTTAAAGTTATTAGAATCTTGACTATCTTTAACTCCTGTTTTGAAATAGAATGTTAAGTCATAAGGATGAACTGTTCCGTCTTTATCAATTCTACCCACTACGACTTTATCAACTATGCTTTCGAATACTGTTCTATTAAATTCCTCTATAATTTCTTTGTTTTCTAAGACCTTTTTAAATTGCTTTAGTCTTTCTTTAATAGAGTTTTCATCTTTTATCGTTAGTTCTAGTGTTTTCTTTTCATCAAGTAATTCTTCTTTTTGTTTTGTGAGTTTTTTATACTTTTTAGCATAAACTTCTTCGTCTATACTATCTTCTAAATGAAGATCAACTAACTTTCTTTCTTGACTAATGATTCTGTTTAATTGGTTTTCTAACTTTTTCAAATCCTTGACTAAAGTATCATCATTTATTTCTTCTTCAACAATTTTTAAAAAGTCATCTATTACTGTTGAATCTGCATGGCATAATTGCCTATAGCTTTCAACAAATGCTTTTTCTATTGCTGCTTCTTGTATTCCTTTTGAATGAGGGCAATATTTTTTACCTTTTTTAGTTGACTTTACACATTGCCAGTTAATTTTTTTGTAAATTGAACTGGTGTGCCAAGTTCTTCTTGAAAGTATTTCACCACAAAATCCACATACCAGCATACTTGAAAAAGCGTATTGTCTTGATAGTTTTTCTCTTTTTCTATCCTTGTTAGCAATAGTGTTTCTATTTTGTGCTCTCCTGAGTCTAATCTCCTGAGCCTTCTCAAAATCTTCTTTTGATATAATTGGCTCGTGATGATTTTCAATATGGTATTTATCAGATTCTCCAAAATTTGCTAGTCTTCTTTTTGTTATTGGATCAACTGTAAAAGTTTTTCCCATTAGTATATCGCCAATATACTTTTCATTCTTAATTACCCCTAACACTGTAGTATCAGACCATTTTGTTTTACCTCTAGGGGTGAGATATCCTTGTTCTTCTAGTTCCCTACCAATGACCGAACCACCATTGCCTTCTAAATATCTTTTAAAGATATATCTAACAATTTTGGCTTCTTCTTCATTTATAGAGATACTTTTTGTTATAGGGTCATAGTCGTATCCAAGGCAACCTTGAAAACCAATAAGTTCCCCTTTTTCCATTTTCATTTTCAGTCCTTTTTTTACATGGGCTGAGGTATTTTCTACTTCTTGTTGAGCTACTGAACTTAATATTGTTAATAGTAACTCTCCATCCATTGTCAAAGTATCTATATTTTCTTCTTCAAATACTACACCAACATTGTTTTCCTTTAATAGTCTTACATACTTTAAGGTATCTAATGTATTTCTAGCAAATCTTGATATAGATTTAGTAATTATCATGTCTATATCTCCATTTTGGCAATCACTAATTAGTCTCATGAAATCAGCTCTCTTACTAGCAGTTGTTCCTGTTGTTGCTTCATCTGCATATATACCAGCCAGAGTCCAGTTCTTATTATTTTTTATTAGATTTGTGTAATAATCAACTTGCGATTTATATGATTCAAGTTGGTCTTTACTATCTGTACTTACTCGACAATATGCTGCAACACGTTTTAAATCTAAATGTAGTGCATTTCTATTTCTAGCTCCTGTATTTGAAGCTTTAATTAATTTTACTTTAGTATTCATTTTACCTCCTTCCCATTTTGTGTCTTTCTACAGTATTATTTTATCATAAAATTAATTGTTTTCTATCAATTTTCTTGTAATCTTTTTCTATTCTAGTCTTTATTTTTGTGTATTCCTTATCATTAATTAATTTAAGATCATAAAGTCTACATAACATAGCTACTCTCATGCTATAAACTTTTATTGCTTTCATAATAACCTCCTATGTAAATTTAAGTTTTTTGACATTGACAAGTGCCTTGGATTAGCAACATAGGAATCTCACCTCCGCCTCTGTTCAGGATGAGCCGGCTTTAACCTTAGAAGTATCATTATCCTCATTTTCTTCATTGCGAATAGGGTATCCCTCCCTATATTCAAACTCTTACTTATCGCTCCCTTTCTTCTTCCCTTGCTTTTAGCTTAGCAGTACTTGTTTTGCCGAATTATTCAGCAGAAAGATCTTGGCGGATAGGTTATCACGCTCCAAAAATGATTAACGTCTTGTCTTGGTCTATTCAATTGTTAAGGTTCAAAATTTATCGAGAGCTATTAATCTTTTTAAAATTTGACCATCAGAAAATACTTATCTTGATGAAACAAAATTGTTTAAAATTACCCTCTTATACTTAACAGTGAAAAGAAGTCTTTCTTGGTAACCAATTTTCAAAAATAAATTTGCTTAAATAAAAAAGTCCAATTCCCACTGTATAAGTAACAGTGAAAATTAGACCCTCTTGGCAACTGTCATCTAAAAGTTTTCCAACATTTCCTTTAGTTTTTCTAAGACTTTATTACGCCTTTTAATAACGGCTGGATGAGAAATATTCAGTTTGGCAGCTACTTCTCTAATTGTTTCTTCTTTATAAAAAAGACTTTCTACCAAATCCCTTTCAACAGGGTTGAGTTTAGAAATAGCTCTTCTTACTTCTTCAATCATTTCCTTTGTTTCGATAATTTTTTCAACATCAAATTCCAGATCTTCTAAATTTTCTTCAAAATTACCATCATGATCATAGGAACAAAAAAAGAAACAGTTATTTAACCTGTCTCTTCTCGTTTGATATTTCTCTTTATTCAATTCACTATGATAAGCAAGATATACCTCTTTGCTAACAACTACTTTCTTCCCTTCTACAAATAAATAGTATTCTTTGTCCATTAATTTTTCCTCCTTGTTGACATGAATTTCTTTTGTTTGAAAATAAAATTCACACAAGGAGGGTTTCTAATTCTATGCATATATTCTCCTGGGCATAAAAAAAGACCGAAAGAAAATAAATTCTTTCAGTCAATAAATGCCAATATTAAATTTAGGTGCAAATCACCTATCATGGATATTATATATGCACTTAAGTACACATAAAATTCGTATATGGTACTTTTTTCATTCGGAAATAGTACGCAATAAGTTCGTCATAATTTAACTTTTTAGATGTTCATTATATCATCAATACTACGACCGTCTTCAAGTTGACTAATAGCAGTTGGTAAAGTATATCCCCAAATTATTACACCAACCAATGCAATTGCTTCCTTTTTTCTTTGGTAATAAACAGTTCTCTCTAAAGATACACTTCTCATACAAGCTTCATCAGTAATCTTTTTTTCAGCAATGTAGTAGTTATAAATAATCTTATGATAAGTTTCTCCATACTCTGGATAAACTTTTAGTCTAACACAGGCATCATAAATTATTAAAAGCATAAGCTTACTATCCATTACATTGGATACTCTGTTATTAAACTTTTCTTCAACTTTTTCTGGAGCAAATGTAGAAAGATACAAGTAAGCAGATTCTGAAGTTGATCCATAGTTTTCTTTACTCTCAAACATCATAAAATTTGCCCTACTATCTACTGCCCAGGTAACTTGTCTATATAAACTTAAAATAAGTTTTGCAGCCGAACTAATCTCTTCAAATTTCAAGTTGCTATCTGCATACATGTTCATTATATTCTTTAAAGTTTTACTTATTCTCAATCTAATCACCCCAATACAATTTATTTACAACCCTGAATGTTTGTGCTATAATATGAATATAAGTTCAGTTTGTATTATATCTCAAATTGAAAAATAATTCAAGCACTATTGTTCGTATTAAAAGTTATAAATGCACATTAGTACAGGAGGTTAAAATTATGGCTTTTGCGGATAGATTAAAGGAATTTCGTGAAAAAGAAAAGTTAAGTCAAGCAGATTTTGCAAAAATGATAGGAATAAGTACAAGAACTCTTGTACATTATGAAGACGGAGAAAGATACCCAAGAGATGTCGAGGTTTACAAAAAAATAGCTGAGGTTATGGACTGTGATTACAATTATCTTCTAGAAGAAAGTGACGAGTTTTTAAATAGAGTTTATAACATGGGTGGCAAAAGAGAATTAGAAAAAGCTAGAGCATTAACAGAAGGTCTAAGCTCTTTATTTGCTGGTGGAGAAATTTCTGACGAAGATAAAGATGCTGCTTTTGAAGCTATTACTCGTGCTTATTGGGAGGCTAAAAGAGAAAACAAGAAATACGGTCGTAAGAAAAAAGATTAGGTGATTTTATGAGCATGAATCGCTATATATATGATAAGGTTAATCGACTTATAAAAAAATATAAGACACGAGATCCTATCGAATTAATAGAAGCTTTGAATATTAACCTGGTATATCTACCTGAAACAAAAATACTTTTAGGAATGTACCATTATATTCAAAGGAATAGATTTATTTTTATAAGTAGCAACACAAATTTTAATAGAAAGACTATACTAGCACATGAATTAGGTCACGATCAACTTCACAGAGATTATTGTATGAGGGGCGGAGCTTTTCATGACCAAATAGTGCTAAACCCTACAAATAAATTTGAAACTGAAGCAAATATTTTTGCAGCTCATTTATTAATAAGTGATGAAGATGTCCTCGATAATATCAATGATCAAGTTTGTGATTATGAAATCGCTGGACAATTAGGTGTAGATATAAATTTACTAAATCTAAAAATTTCTGAGTTAGCAAAAATGGGCAAGTTTAATAAACCAGTTAATGTTAATATACCTCAGGGAGATTTTCTTAAAAACTATCGCCCTGAACATGATGATGATTATTATTAGGAGACTCTATGGGAATTTTTATTACAGGATATTTTTTATTAATCCTTTCTGGAATAGTTTTCTACTATCTCATCTCTACCTACTCTGTAAAAATCTCAGCATTTTTGATTGATTTTATAGTTATAGGTTTAGGATTTTATATATCCATAAAAGATAAACTAGATAACAAATTAGCTATTCCCCTTTCAATTACAGCAGTAATAATTTATGGAATATTGCTAGTTTTAATAAATCGAAAGCTACCAAAGGTTAGCAGGTTTTTAAACTATATAATTGCTTTTATAGGAGCATCAGTCGCCCTATGGTTGGCACTTGATTTTATAACAAACACTCTAGCCGCTTTTAAAATAATAGGTCAAACTTATCATCAATTACCAATAACAAAAAATATGATGATAAATTCCTTTATACATTATCTAATTGTATTCTTGATTAGTATTCCAGTGTTTAAAGGTAGAATGAAATTTATACATGGAGGAAATTATGAGTAAAGAAATGGATAAAAATAAAGACGAAAATCAGAAAAAAAAAGAACTTCAAATCAGATCATCCGCTGCTGAATACTTGACTTTTATTGCAGCAAATGGTGATGATCAAGAAGCTATTGAAATTAGATATGAAGATGAAAATATTTGGCTTACTCAAAAGATGATGGCAGCTCTTTATGATGTCAGTACTGCAGCAATAAATCAGCACCTAAAAAAAATATTTGACGATAACGAACTAGACGAAAATTCAGTTATTAAGAAATACTTAATAACTGCAAACGACGGAAAATCATATAATACAAAACACTATAACCTACAAGCAATTATTGCAGTAGGCTTTAAAGTAAATAATGAACGTGCAGTACAATTTAGAAAGTGGTCAAACCAAATTGTAAAAGATTTTACAATTAAAGGTTGGGCGATGGATGATGAAAGACTCAAGAATTCTGGCACAAAACTTACCAAGGATTATTTCGAAAAATTACTTGTAAAAATTCGTGAAATTAGATTATCTGAGAGAAGATTCTATCAAAAAATCACAGATATTTATGCCACCTCTTTAGATTATGATCCATCTGCAAAAGCAACAAAAAGATTTTTTGCAGCTATTCAAAACAAATTGCACTATGCAATTCATGGAAAAACTGCAGCTGAATTAATTGTAGATAGAGCCAACCACAAAACTAAAAATATGGGACTTACTACTTGGGAAGGATCTCCAGATTCAAAAATTCATAAATATGATGTAGTTGTTGCAAAAAATTATCTAAATGAAGAAGAATTAAATCAAATGCAAAGAATTGTTTCATCTTATTTGGACATGGCAGAACTACAAGCAGAAAGACATATCCCGATGACAATGGAAGATTGGGAAAAAAGATTAAATGGATTTTTACAATTATGGGATAAAGAAATCTTAAACGACGCAGGAAAAGTATCTGCAGCTCTAGCTAAAAAACACGCAGAGACTGAGTTTGAAAAATATAGAATCATACAAGATAGGCTCTACAAAAGTGATTTTGATAAATTCCTAGAACTAGAAGATGATACTAAAAAATTAGAAGAATAACTTAATATACGCTTAACGCTTATAACTTTAATAGCTTTAATAGCAAGCACAGTAAGTGTACGGACACTTACGAAAAAATTAATGGAGCAGCCCTTTACGGAATGCTCCATTTTTTTAATTTTTACCTTGTTAGGGAGAACCCTAAGACCCCAAAATATATTTTATAAAGGAGAATAAAATGGCAAATAGATTTAGAAATGAAAGAATAGAAATAAAACTAACTAAGGAAGAAAAGGAAGTTTTTGAAAAGAAAATGAAACTTGCAAATTGCAAAACCATGTCCCACTTTCTTAGGAAATGTGTATTAGAAAAAGAAATTTATGTTGTAGATTTAGAACCATTTAGAAACTTACAATGGCTACTTTCAAATGCAACAAATAATATAAACCAGATCGCCAAGGCTACTAATACAACTGGTGTTATTTACAAAAATGAAATTGAAGCAATGAATAAAGAAATAGAAAAATTATCAAGAGAAATATGGCAGATTCATTCCCTACTTCTTAATAAATCAAAAGAAAGTTCTGGTGATTAATATGGCAATTACAAAAATACATCCTATAAAATCAACTCTAAATTTAGCAATAGATTACATTACTAAGAGCGAAAAAACTGATGAAAAAGTCTTAGTATCTTCATTTAAATGTCACCCATCTACTGCCCATATTCAATTTATGAAAACACGAGAAGATAACGATACTAAAGGTACAGTTTTGGCTAGACATTTAATCCAATCTTTTCTACCAGGAGAGGTTGATCCTATAAAAGCTCACGAAATAGGAATGGAATTATGTAAGAAAATTTTAAAAGAAGATTATGAATTTGTTCTTGCAACTCATATAGATAGAGGACATATCCATAACCATATTATTTTTAATAATGTAAATTACAATACTGGTAAATGCTACCAATCTAATAAAAAATCTTATCATAAAATCAGGTTTCAAAGTGACGAATTATGTAAAGAAAATAAGCTTTCAGTCATTGATAAATACTATGAAGCTTACAAGAGAAAATATAAAACTGCTGGTAAATCTTGGTACGAATATGAGCAAAACAAGAAAGGAAATTCCTGGAAATCTAAACTGCAATTTGATATAGATAGAATGATTAACAGGTCTAACTCGTGGGAAGAATTTTTAGAAAATATGAAGGCTCTTGATTATGAAATTAAGTTCGGTAAACACATTGCTTTTCGCCATAAAGATAAGCAAAGATTTACAAGAGCAAAGACTATCGGAGAAGATTATAATGAAGAAAAAATCAAAGAAAGAATAGATTTTGCTATCAAAAATAAAGCTAATCCTATTAAAAAGCGAGTAGGAAATGTTATTGATATATCTACTAATAAAAAAGCTCAATCCTCTAAAGGTTACGAAGTTTGGGCAAGAAAACATAATATCAAAACAATGGCAGATTCAATAATTAAATTAAGAGAACAAGGAATTAATTCAATTACCCAGCTTGATGATCTAATCAAAAAATCTGCTGATGATAGACAAGACTTGTTAGATAAAATAAAGAAATTTGAAGCTGAAATGAGGAGCTTATCTCAAGATATGGAAAATATAAATACTATAAATAAGTATCGTGAAATCTATAAATACCACAAGAAAAATCCTGAAGATAAGCAATTTGCAGAAGAATATTATAGTGAACTTTCTGTTTATAAAATAGCCGCTAAAGAAATTTTAGAAAACTATAAAAAGCTTCCAAGCACAAAAGAAATACTATCAAATCTCGATAAATTGCAAGAAAAAAAGAACACCCTTATGCAAGAGTATTCTTTGAATAAAGAACAATTTTCTGACCTTGTTCAGTATAGGAAAAACTATGAAAATTATTCCTGATTATGTTTCATTTGATAAGATAGGATGTGAGATTCCTTAAACTCTTATCATCTAGAATTGATAAGGAATCAATAATTTTAACAATGAATTTGAACTTTGAAAGATGGGAGTAGGTTTTTAAAGATTCTATGCTTACTGGGGCTATCGTTGATAGACTTGCTCATAGGGCCCATATTATGGATATGTCTAGGGAGAAAAGTTATCGGATGGAAGATACAGTAGAGTGGTCAAAAAATATATGAAATATATTTAAAACGCCTTTCCCCTATTACGTCATTATACAACCTATATACATATAAAAAATAAAGGCAGTCCGTAGACTGCCGATATTTATCTCTCTGTACCTTTGCTGTGGTCTTTCTTATTTGACTTAGCTTTGTCATCTGTCTTAAAGCTTTTTATTTGCCCTAATATGGACTTTTTATCTTTATCTTGACTCCTTACTTGTTCTTTTGCTTTTAAAAGCTTAGAAGATAAAATACGAACATTTTTATGTTCCTTTCCGTTGTTATCAATGCTTGTTTTTACTTGACCAAATATTTTAACAAAATCTCCTTGTTTTAGATTCTCTATATCTTTTGTCTTATCTCCATATGCTGAACAATTGGTATAAATTTTATTCCCATCGTCATCTTTTGAAACAATTGAAAAATTGCTTACCTTGAATTTTTCTCCATTAGCATTTTCTCTTTCAAGATTTTCTACTTTTCCAGCTATATTACCCACGAGATTTATAAGTTCATCTTTTTCTTCAATATCACTGACATTTTCAACAATCTTACCTTGTTCTTTCATATCATCAATCATATAGTCAAAGTCATCACTTAGTAGACCTGTTGTGTCATTGTTCATATATAAAACATAGACTTCTTCAAGTGCCTTTTCGTCAGTAACACCTTTTTCTATGCTCACAAGTGCTTTTATAAAATCCTTGTAATTATCATTCATCATTTCTTCTAAGTTTTCTCTAATATCTTTGTATTCCATAATTTCCTCCTTGTACTAAATAAGGAGAGCCTTTCGCCCTCCTCTACCTTTCTTGTCCTTTTTCGTTTTTTTCTTGATTTTTATCTTTTTCTTCTTCTGATTTGAATTTTGATATTTGTCCCAATATTGATGGTTTCTCCTCCCTTGTGTGAAGATTATCCTCTACATCATAAGTTGATTCAAAGTAATCACTATCTTTAAAATCATTGTCATACCTATCTGGTATTCCATCATTATCAAGATCTTTTGCTAGTGGATCATAGAAGTTTCCGTCATCATCTATTTCTAAGCCCAGTGCTTGTTTTAAATCTTCTTCATCTACTGATACCAGATCATCAAAACTAGACATCTTTATAGCTTCGGTCATATCTTTAATAGCTTGTGAGTTAGATATATCTTCCTCTACAAAAGATTCTGTTCTAATAGCTACATTGTCTACATACTGAGTCCATGTTTTTTCTTCCAAATTTACCTCATATTGAATCGAATGCTTACCATCAGGTGTTTCTGTATAGGCAAGTCCTATATGGCTTAAATCAGGATATAATTTGTCAAAGTCTTCATAGCTATTAGATTCTGAGAACTCGTAGTTAGAATAATCAACTATCGCCCTCTTTAAATCTTCTAAAAGTGGTGATTGGTTTTCTAATTCTTCTACTTCTCCCATATCTAAAAGTTTATTAATTTCAGCTAGTCTTAGTGTCTTATCCCTTAACTCATCTGCTTTTTCAAATGGTTTAGTTAATTCTACTTTAGCATTTTCTAAAGATTCTTTATAGTTTTCAAGGTTTTGATTTAACCTCTCAAGCCTTGCAGGCATTTTTTCAATTGCATTATCGAGCCTTGTTATATTACCATCAGTAGAGTTTGAAAACTCTCCAAAGTATTCTGCTTTTCCTAGAAGTTTAAAGGTGTGAGTATTAGTCATAAAGTTATATGAAACTTGCAAGTCTAAATTTCTATATTTACCAATGACCTTGCTATCATTTATCTTTACTTTTTTTATTTCTTCTAATAGCTTCTCTCCAGCTTCTTTCTTATCTAAAATTTTATTTGTACCAAGACTGATTAAAGTAAATTTGCTATCTCCTTCTCCTAATTTCTCAACACTTGCAATATCTTCTTTAACTGCTTGTATTTCCATTTCAGTTTTTAAAATACTTTGAGGATAAATTTTATTTACCTTATCTTCAAGCTTATATTTATTAGATTTATAGTTTGCTTCCAGCATTTTTAGCTTTGTAACTTCGTTATCTAAATCCATTTTTTCTTTAATTAGAGGATTACCCGTAGCTAAAGCCTTAATTTCTGAATAAGATAGACTTGCTTCATCAACATCTTCAGCAACTCTTACTGGAGTTTTTGAAGTCATAATTTGAGAAATGAATTTCTGCTTATTTTCTATTGTCTGGTCGAGTAGGTCGAGTATATTACTATCCCTTTCCCCTCTAAGAACCGTGCATGAGAGTTTCCCCTCACACGGCTCAAGTTTTTATAAGCCCTAATTAAAGAGCCAGCGTGTTTTCTTCATCATTTATATGCAATTTTCTATGACACCAAGGGTGTACTAAAGTTTTAAGGGTAATGTTATTTTGAATTGTTTGATGTACTCTAAAGTCTGTATCAATAGTTATTTTCTCTCCACAAACAGGGCATATTCCATTTTGCATTTTATACAGTCTATTTATAACTGTACGTCCTTTAAGTTCGTTTCGTATTTTTAACTCTTCTCTTTCTTCAAAGTATATTTGCCAATTTTCATCAAATGGATTTGCTTCAGCTTGTATCTTGGTAAATCTTTTAATATCAGTGTCTGTAGCATATTTAAGACGAAGATAGTATTTCTCGCTATTTTCCATTCTGTCGCCAGTTGCTACACTGAAAGTCCAGGTTCTGTTTCCAATGGTATTGAAGTATTTCTTAGCTATCCATTTTCTACCTTTCTTTGGGTGTCTACGAACGCACCAGTTCCACAAGCTTTTATATATTTCATAATCAAGTTTTTCAAAGGCTTTAGATGAAACATTATATTTCTGATAGTTTATCCAACCTATAATGATTGGATTTAATTTTCTAATCAAAATTTCTTGTTTCATTGACGGATTATCTTTTATGATTCGTCTAATTTTATCGACAATAGCCTTGAAGTTCTTATCAGATGGTTTTGTAAGCAACTTATCTTTATACATCCTAATATTAACTCCAAGAAAATCAAAACCGTCATTTATGTGTGTTATGAGTGTCTTTTCCTCTGATAATTCTAAACCTCTTTCAGCCAAGAATTTTACAATGATTGGCTTTACACCATTTTCAAGCAATTCTGCACTTTCCCCTGTAACGATAAAATCATCTGCATATCTAACAAAGTTAACCTTTGGGAAATATGTTTTCTTATTTACTGTTCTTCTATGGTATTTCTCTTTGATTGCTTTTTCTAAACCATCCAATACCATATTGGAAATAATAGGTGATATTGGCGAGCCTTGGGGACTTCCTGTTTCTGTTGGAAATAATTTTTGTTTTTCTATATATCCACACTCAAGCCAGAGTTTTAATAATTTCTTGTTCATTGGGATATTATTTAATATCCATTCATGACTTATATTATCAAAACAACCTTTTATATCTCCCTCAAGTACCCATTTTGCAGATTTCTTTTTATTGAGTGATGTAAAACACTGCTCGATAGCATCTTGTGTACATCTTTTTGCCCTAAATCCATAAGAATTAGGGTCAGCAGTAGTTTCTGCTATGGGTTCAAGTGCAAATTTATATAGGGTTTGCATTGCTCTATCTGTCATTGTAGGAATGCTGAGAGGTCTTTTCTTCCCATTTTTCTTTGGTATATACACTCTTTTAAGAGGCTTAGGTTTATATCCTCTTAAATTTAACTTTTCTATTGCCTTATACTTTGCCTGTGATGTTAGCCATAATTCTCCATCAACACCACTTGTTTTCTTGCCTTGATTTTCAGTTACCCTCTTAATAGCCAAGGCTTTTGCATAAAATGAAGTTGTGAGTAAATGTTGTAAAGATTTTACCTTTCCATATTTACTCATTTTCCACGCTTTCACAATACGCATTTGTAGTTTTTTAACATAGCTTTCTGCTAGATAAAAGTCTATACTTTCCCAGTTTTTAGCTCTGTTAGTAGTAGCACACATTTTACTGTTCATTTGCTTTCTCCTTTCAAAAATTCTACAAGTTCTCTTGTGATTAAAAACCAAATGGAAGTCTGCACTCTTTCAAGTTAGGGCAAATTTTGAACCCCTATCCATCTCATTACAAGATGGCATTCGCTTTTTCCATTCTCCTTTACCTGCACCATTATCAGCATTTCTTACGATTTGCTTTGCCTTTTGGCAATAGTACAGGCTTACCATGTTTCACTTAATTAACATTGATAACTTAGGCTCTACCTCTCTGCCGGTAGTCTTTTTGTCCGTGTAATCCCACTGTGGAAAGGATTATCCGACTACACACCATTTTGGTTCAGGCTTATCAGCAACTTTAGCCTGTTCGCCTTAACGACATTTATCAGTAGTTCACATATGTTAGCCATATTATCAAGCCTCGCTCCCTAACCACCTTGTTGCTAGCAGTTTCGGTATTTCCTCACGGTTTTACCTCAAGTAGGGATACTTTAATATCGGCTTACCACACCTAAGTGCAGTCGATACTAGGCTCAACTAACGGAATAGTTGGTTTGGTCATTTTGCCAAACAGTTAAATTAAGCGACTTCATGTCGCACCCATAAATAAGCATCAAAGGTATTCTCAGTTACATACCTAAAGATATTTACCTTATCATTTTCATTACCTTGACGAACAATTCTACCACTTCTTTGCTCTAGGTCAGACGGTCTCCATGGGACGTCTAAATCATGTAAGGCTATTAATTTGTTTTGTACATTTGTACCTGCTCCCATTTTTTGCGTAGAGCCTAATAATACTCTTACTTCTCCTCTTCTTACCTTAGAGAACAATTCATCTTTTTGTTTGTCTGTATCAGCTTCGTGTATAAAGGCTATTTCTTCTTTTGGTATTCCCATATTTACTAGCTTATTTCTAATATCATCATAGATATTAAATTCTCCATCTCCTTTTGGTGTAGACATATCTGAAAATACTAATTGGGTCGATGATTTTTCTTTTGTCTTATCCCAGATCGAAAAGATATTTTTAACACATACATTAACCTTTGAATTAGGATCATCGGGTAGTAGTGGATTTATTAATCTTTGGTCAAGGGCAAGTTTTTTACCATCATTTGTAATCTTTAGCATATTATCTTCTGTTGGCTCGACTTGGTTATTTCTAACTGCATCAGCTCTTTCTGAAATAGATTCTAATATTTCCTTTTGTTCCTCAGTAGGTTTTGTCTTAATAACTTCAAAATTTGCTTCTGGTACTGGCAAATTTAACATATCTGAAGTCTTTATATCTGCTACTTCTTTAAACATAGACATCAACTCTGGCAAGTTATAAAACTTTGAAAATCTTGTCTTTTGCCTATATCCAGTACCTTCTGGAGATAACTCAAAGGTGTTTTCTGTTTCTCCAAAAGTAGAAGCCCAAGCGTCAAAATGTTCTAATCCTCTTGCCTTTAAATCGTCATATTGAAGGTATCTTTGCATTGTATAAAGCTCTGTCATTGAATTTGATATTGGTGTACCAGTAGCAAATACAACTCCCTTGCCATCTGTCATTTCATCCATATACCTACATTTCATATACATATCCGAAGACTTAAAGGCTTCACTCTGACCGATACCCGCAACATTTCTCATCTTGGTATGCAAGAATAGGTTTTTGTAATTATGAGCTTCGTCTATAAATAACTTATCTACTCCTAGTTCTTCAAAGGTTATTACATCATCCTTTTTAAAGTCATCATTTAGTTTTTCCAGTCTTACCAAGAGTTTCTTCTTTGTCTTTTCCAGTTGTTTTACAGTGAAATTTTCCCCTCTATTTCTTTTATTCTCGTCAATAAAGGAAACTATATCATCTATTTGGTCTTGTATATGCCTTACCTGGTATTCCTTAGACATTGGTATTTTTTCGAATTGAGAGTGTCCTATGATGACTGCATCATATTCTCCTGTTGCAATCCTACCAATAAATCTTTTCCTATTTTTAGGTTGAAAGTCTTTTTTATCGGCCACCATAATGTTCGCTGACGGATATAATTGCATAAACTCTCTACCAATTTGAGTAGTTAGATGGTTAGGAACTACAAATAATGACTTACTTGCAAGTCCTAACTTTTTAGATTCCATAGCAGAAGCTACCATTTCAAAAGTTTTTCCTGCTCCTACTACATGGGCAAGTAGTGTATTTCCACCATAAAGAGTCCTTGCTATGGCATTTTTCTGGTGTTCTCGTAGTCTGATTTCAGTATTCATTCCATCAAAAGTTAAGTTAGAACCATCAAATTCTCTATTTCTAATTGAATTAAATTTTTCATTATAAATCTTTTCTAGCCTATATCTTCTATCAGGATCTTCAAATATCCAATTCTTAAATTCTTCTTTAATCAGTTCTTGCTTTTGACTTGCAAGCATAGTTTCTTTTTTGTTTAATACAGAAGTCTTAGAACCATCATCATTTATTACTTGGTCAAATACCTTTGTATCTTTTAGATTAAGGGCATTTTCAATTAGCTTATAGGCATTCACTCTACTTGTACCATAAGTCATGTTAGCAAGGTCATTAGTTGAGTCAACACTTTTACCTTCAATGTTCCATTCACTTGTATGTGGTGAGAACCTAACATTTATATTCCACCTATCATAACCTGGTGTTTTTAAAAGATTAAAAGTGAAGTCTTCTATATCTTTTTGAGGTATCCAAGTTGCTCCTAACCTTACATTTATATCAGAAGCAGTGAGTTCTTCAGGCATAACTTCTTGTAATTTTTCTCTTTGATATTTGAGTTTGCCTAACTCTTTTAATAATGTGTCTTTCTTTTCAGAAGGTGCTAAATCTATTACATTTTCAATTTCTCCGATATATGAATTGAGATAACCAATCTTTTCTCTAATATTTCCACTTAAATACTCGTCTGCCGATACATATGAAAAATGAAATGGATCGTCATTGTCAAAATTTTCAAAGGGCATTCTGTTATTTATTAGGTCTGTGTCCTTAATATCTAAAAATATTTCGCCCTCAAGCTCACCAATTAAAGTGTCCCTATCTTTATTTGTGATAGATTCCATATATTCAAAATCTACATATCCTTTTTGTGAAACTGATAAGACTAAGGCTTCAAGGGAAGTATCTACATGATCTACTACCTTTGCCTTTGTTATTGTTCTTTTTGAAAATATATCACTCTTAGCTTTGAAATTATCCTCATCATCAAGTATTTCTATTGATGATACCAAAGGAAAGTTTGAGTCTTCCTTTAAGGCTCTAGTGTTTGATAAGGAGTTAATAAAGCCATGTTTCTTTGAAAAGTTATCATAGACTTCATTTAACTTTGCTTGTGACTCTTTTATCTCTTCATCAGAAAAATCGTCCTTTTGTTTTTCTATTACATCTTTTAAAGCATCCATTACATCAAGATAATCTTTTATCTTTTCTTTATTTTTATCTGATATATTCTGCTTAATTAAGACAGAGTTTTCTCTTAGATAGACTTCTTCGTCAATAATGGTATAGGAAAAATTCTTAACATCGTCTGTCGCTGGAAGACTTAATTCTTCATCTTCTAATAGTTCGACCTCTTCATATTTTGAATTTGAAGATATTTCCTTACTTGCAAGATCCATTAAATCCTTTAGATTTTCATCTTCTCTTTCATCACAAGTAATAGTATTTCCAAATCTTCCAGATACTTCTTTCATATCCCCTAATACCATTTGAGGATTATCTACAAAGTATTTATTATAAGTCAAACCCTTTTTATCAGTTTCTAGGTGTATCCAATCGTCATCTCTTTCTATAACTGAATCTCTCTTTTTCAAGAAAATAATATCTGAAGTAACTTCTGTACCAGCAAGTCCTTTAAATGTTGTATTAGGTAGCCTCATAGCTCCTAAAAACTCACATCTTGCATTAATATATTTTCTAACAGATTCATCTTTTTTATCCATAGTTCCAGATGATGTTATGAAGGCAATAATTCCTCCATTCCTAACCTTATCTATTGACTTTGCAAAAAAATAATCGTGAATCAGAAAGTTATTTCTGTTATATTCACGATCGTTTACTTTAAAATCTCCAAAGGGAACATTTCCTATAACTAAATCGAAAAAGTTATTTGAGAAGTTTGTTTCTTCAAAGCCTTTAATTTGAATATTGGCTTCAGGATAAAGTTCTCTTGCTATTCTTCCGCTTAGACTATCTTTTTCTACTCCATAGACTTTAGACGCTTTCATTTCACTTGGTATATTACCAATGAAATTACCAACTCCTGCAGACGGTTCAAGGATATTTCCAGTCTTAAATCCCATATCTGTTATGGTCTTATATATTCCATCCATTACCTCTCTAGGTGTATAAAAGGATGTTAAGGTAGACTCTTTAGCATTCAAATACTCTCCATTTGTTAGATTTTCTTTTAAAATATTTCTTGCTTCAAGCCATTGTCCGCCCTTTTCTTCATCAAAGACATTGGCAAGACCACCCCAACCTAGATAGTCAGCAAGATAGGCTTGTTCATACTCCCTTGGGCTCCTATTTTCATTTTCAAGTCTTTTGAGCATTTTAATAGCTTTGATATTTTTATCTAGTCTTTCTGATGGTGTTAGGTATTCTGAGTAAATATGATTTTTCAAGTCATAATTTCTAGCAAAACTTAGCCTTTCCTTATTAGGTTCATAGCCTAGATTTTTTAAATCCTCTTTACCCCTCAATAAGTTTTCGGCTGCTTCCCTAGGTACATTGTATCTATCCATCATTTGGTCAATTTCTGGATTGTGGGTATCAATAAAGCTTTCTTGCTCTACTTGTCTTTCAATTTGATTTTCATGCTCAGATAATTTGTATATCTCATAATTTCCACTATCTAAAAGGTCATCAATCTTTCTACTTTCTTCAAATGTTTCACCCTTATATAAAGGGAATTCTTCCCCATTAACTTCTACTTTAGTTCCAGTTTCAATTAAGTTAATTCCATCAAAGGTATTCTCATCTTCTAAAATAAATTCTTTTCCAACTTTTACTGCTAGTTTTTCTGATGTTTGACTTAAATTTTCAAATATTTCTTCAAGGTATGAATCGTTTCTATATGGAATTACTTCCGAACCCCTAATCATACCTCCCATATATTCCATATTGTCTCTGATAGTGACAGTTTTAAGTCCTCCACTTAGTTCATCAAAATCTGTAATTGTAAAGTCCTTATCTTTATATCTAACCTGATCGCCTATCTTAAATTTAGGCTCTATCTTTTCTTTATCTTCTTGTAATGATTTTTCCTCACTTAGTGTAACTTGTTCTTCTAAATATGAAAATTCACGCTCATTTACTTCTTCACCATCACCAAGGTCAATCCTATAGTGTTCGACAACTTCACCGTCTACATAGTGGTCAAAATAGAATTTGAAATATCCGATATAATCATCAGTCATTTCTCCAAATTCATTTTCTCCATGAGTTTGATTATGGTCTTTAATATCAATATCCTTTTGTCTTAGGATATTGATTAAGTCTTTAGTTACTATCTGCCCACTATAATCGGGAACTAATTCGTGGTTTTCATTAAATTCTACAATCCAGTAGTCTTTTCTTTTTTCAATGTTGTTGCCATCAAAAAAAGAAGCTTTATCAGCTTCCTTTTCTTGGCTTATTTCATTTTCTAAGCTTCCACGTATTCCTTGATTGCCATTCTCTTCACTGTTGCCATTAAGTTGTTCATCTGTCCTTGGTATTCCTCTGGATTCTCTCTCATCATCTTCTCTGTCAATCCTTGTGCTCTCATCATCTTGACTTTCTCTCTCTTGATAAAGTCCACTGCCTGATCTTGAATTTCCTTCAGATGGTTCAAAAGTGTTTTCTCCTCGTACATTTCCTGAAGTTTCTTCCAGTTCTCCATGTCCTCGCTCCCTACTAGGTAAGACAGTCTTAGTACTGCGTAAGTCGGATTCGGAAATCTCTCCATAAATTCCAGATCCTTCTCCATCATATCCAAGGCTTTCTCTTCGATCTTCATCGCTATTTCCTCTGTCGCTTCCATCTGTGAAAACTCGTCCATCTCTACTTCTTGACCTATCATCTCGTCTATATAAATCATTTTGACCTCCTCTATCTTCATTTGTATTTTCTATATCTCTATTATAGTCGGCATCGGCCCTTTCTGTCAGCAGCCTAGCACGATCCATTTCCTTAGATTTTTCTATTGTTTTATCTATAATATCTTCACTAACCCTTGATATTACAAGACCTATCTGTTCTAAAGAAATTGTATTAATCCTAGAAAAATTATTTTTTAAATTTTCCATATCCATAGGATAGACTGTATTAAACCTATTAGCTACCGCATAGGATATTGAGTCTCTCATAAACTTTTCAAAGCTAAGTCTATCCTCTATATCTATCCTCAAATCAGCAAGAGCCAAGTTAATATATTCATCTCCATAAATTCGACTTAAAGAAAATATATTTTCATTAAGTGAATCACTAGCTTCAAATGAAGAATCTCTTATTATTTCTTTTAAAGCCTCGTTATGGTTTTCGTGGTCAAACTGCCATAAGCTAACCTCATTAATATTCCTATCCATTGATGTAGTCTGACTAATATCAAAGATGTATGAAACTCTTTGGCTTACATCACTCCCAACTAAAATTGGAATACCTTTTTGACCCCTCATAACAACTCTGCCAAAATATTTCTTCCACATATCAAATGTCGCACAAGCTCTAGCTTCAGGTTCTTTGTTATATATACTTAATTGGCTAGAAAAATCATATTTCTGATTATTGCCTATAACCTTTAAGAGTTTTAAATATTCTTTTTCATCTTGCAAAACTTCATACTTTATAGCTTCTTGTATATTCTTAAAATCATTTACTTGCATTTTCTACCTCCATTCTATGAATTTCTTTTATAATAGCCATTAAAATATCGACCACAATAGAATTGCCGGCCTGCTTATATAGTTTGCTTGAAGTGCAATTTTTTCTTCTTGGATGTACTTCTTCTAGTTTGTCTATATCTCTATCATCAAAACCCATGAGTCTTAGACATTCTCTTTCTGTTAAATACCTATACTGATCATTTCCGATATCTATTATTCCAGAATTGGGTACTCTCATTTGTTTTGTAGAAATAGTATAAGAAAAATCTTTAATCACTTTAAGTCGCCCTCTAAAACTACTATCTATGCCTTTATTTAAAAATTTGAGCATATAAGGTTGAGTCATTGTGTAAAGTTCACCTACATCTTTTTCTAAAAATACACTTAGTGGTCTAGTTTCTTTCCTCTCCAATTTATTAAAAGAAAAGTTATTTGCTCCAAGACATGAAACAACAAATATCCTTTCTCTTTTTTGAGGTATCCCAAAGTCCATTGCATTTAAGATTTCATACTTGCTTTCATATCCTAGGCTCTCTAGCTCTTTTAGATAAATAAAAAAGGAGTCCCTCATATTTCTATCAAGGACTCCCTTTACATTCTCCCAAATTATCCATTTAGGTTTATCTTTCATTTCTTTGATTATTCTAATTGTTTCAAATAGTAGGCTTGATCTAGTTCCTGAGTTTTTTACTCCTCCTTGCTTTTTTCCAATTCTTGAAAAGTCTTGGCAAGGACTTCCATGCATAATTAAGTCTATCTTTTCATTAGTAGCTTTATATCCTACTACTGATTTTGGCTTATAACTCTCTCCATAAAGTGCGTTGTATGATTTAACACAAGCCTTATCTATTTCTACATAATCAACAACTTCATAAGGTATCTTTAAATTAATAAAAGCCTTTCTAATGGCACCTATGCCACCGAAAAGCTCTAATATTTTTACCTTATTCATTTAGATTATTCTTGTACCTATCTACAAGCTCCCTTATACTATCTTCAATTTCTCTTAAAAAGTCTTCTTTATCTACCTCGCCAGAGCTGATCTTTGCAAGTTTCATTTCCCATTCAGATGTTGTTTCAGCCGACTTAAACTTATCCTCTACAATTGATACAAGTCTATTGCCTTTTTCAGTTACAAGTAGATTTTTCTTATCTCTTCTTATGAGATCCTTATGGATAAGATTTTCAATAATTCCTGCTCTTGTAGCTGGCGTTCCTAAGCCTTTTCTCTCCACTTCTATGTCTTTATCTAAGGATTCTACTCCTGCATTTTCCATAGCCTTTAAAAGTGTATCTTCATTATAATGACTTGGAGCTTTGGTAAATTTCTCTGATATATTTTTAGAAGTTATCTTAATTTTATCTCCAGTCTTTATATATGGTAATTCATTTTCTTGTTTTTCCTTTCCATAGCTCTTTAGATACTTGGTATAACCTTCATCAATTACAGTCTTGCCACTTGCATTAAAGTTAAACTTGTCATATTCATATCTGATTTTTCTGCTAGATTCCTTTAAGTTATCCGAGCATGAAGCAAGTAATTTATCCTTAATTAGATTATAGATTTTACTTTCTTTATCAGATAAATCTTTGGCTTTTCCGATACCTGATATAGTAGGAATAATTGCATAGTGGTCTGTAACCTTAGATGAATTAAAAATAGACTTAAAGTTTGATTCATTGATTTTAAAACCTTCTTCAAGTCCTTCTAATAATTCTTTCATAGTGGTAACCATATCATCGGTTAAATACCTACTATCCGTTCTTGGATATGTGATTAGCTTCTTTTCATACAAAGCTTGTGCCAGATTTAAAGTGTCATTTGCTGAATATCCAAAATATTTATTTGCTTCTCTTTGTAAGGTAGTAAGATCATAAGGCTTATCTGGTTTTGTGCTTACTTCTTTGTCTTCTACCTCTGTAATAACTATTTCATCTTCTAACAAGTTTAATAGTTGTTCTGCAACTTCAATTTTATCAATCCTATCAGATACAAGTTTCAATTCTCCATAAGATAGGTCAACTGTATAATATTTTTGCTTCTTAAATAGATTTATTTCGCTATCTCTTTTAGCTATTAAATATAGAGTTGGTGTTTGTACTCTACCAACTGAATATGTTTCCTTGTAAATGCAAGAATAAAGCCTACTTAAATTCATTCCTACCAGCCAATCTGCAATAGCTCTTGCACTTGCCGATCTATATAAGTCTTCAAAGTTTTCTCCATCTTTAAGATTTCTAAAGCCATCTTCAATAGCTTTGTTTTCCATTGAAGATATCCAAAGTCTTTGAATCTTCTTCTTACATTTAGCTTGATTATATACAAGCCTAAAAATAAGTTCTCCCTCTCTTCCAGCATCACAAGCATTTATAACTGTGTCGATGTTCTTATCGTTTAAAAGTTTCTTTAAAACTCCATATTGTTTTTTAGTGCTTTTAGATACTTCATAAATATATTCTTCTGGAATTATAGGAAGAGTGTCTATTCTCCATTTCTTCCATTTTTCATCAATCTTATCTGGACTTGCCATTTGAATTAAATGACCGACACACCAAGAAACAATGTATCCACCTCCCTCATAATATCCGTTTTTTCTTGTTCTTGCTCCAATTACTTTTGCAATTGTAACTGCTACACTTGGCTTTTCTGCTATTACTAACTTCATTAATACCTCCATAAATAAAAAAAAGAGCGAAAGATTTCTCTCTCGCTCAAAGTTTTTCTCCCGAATATTGTATTATTTTCGGGAGAATTCGATTTACTTATTAATTTCTTTTTCTAGTTCTTGAAGAACTTTTATAATCTCTTCAAAGTTTGGATAGTCTCCATAAATCATTTCTGACATAGCCTTATAATCTTTTTCTATTTCAGAAAATCGAAACTCTCTTGGGACTAACTTCAATCTACCATTTAATGCTTCTTCGTATTTTGCCCACTTCCTAGGATAAAATTTCATCTTAAATTCAGTCACTTTTTTTAATAACCCTTTATCTTCTAAGGCTTTGTTTTTAAAATCTGAATTTGCTATTTTATATAAGTCATAAAAGTGTCTTGCATATCTGTGGGGCATAGGAGAAGCTTCCGGTCTATTTGCTTCGTGGTGTAAAATTGTTGCTTTTTCCCAAAAGGTTCTCTCTGCCGATACTGTCCTTATATTAGTTTTTTCTTTAAATACATTTGAATATGCTTCGCCAATTATCGGCAAAACTTCAACATCAATTGCAGGTGTCCATGCTGCAAGGCTTCCTATTTCAAGCCTTATATTTTGTGTCAAATAATTAGATTCAAAGATTTTAGGATATTTACATAGAATTGTTTGTGGATCTATTGTATCTATTGAAAATTCAAAATCAAAATCCTTTAAATCTTCTTCTAAAATTTTTACAAATTCATCTCTTAAAAATTCTTCTGTCTTTTCATTGACTTCTTTGTTGAATTTATCTTGCTTGGTATTTGATCTTTCTATCCATGGTTCTTTTTCTTCGTAACCTAATACTCGCCAATCTAAGATTAAATCTATATCTTCAGAAAATCTTTCAATGAGTCCAAAACATTTTGAAAGTGATGTTCCTCCTTTAAAGGTAAAATATTCCCTCCATTTGTTTTCATTAAATAGATAATCTAAGATAAAAGTAACCCAATAGTCCTTTTCAATAACTGCCTCAGATATATTTCTCTTTCTGGCTGTATTTACCATTAAAACTCTTAAGTCTTCTTTGTTTTCTATATAAAACTTATTCATTTTTGCCCTCACAAATTTCCCTTATTACTTCATATATCCATGCAGGAACTGATTTTGATTCGTTCATTAAATCTGTTCTTTCTTCTTGAGTTAAATTTTCTCTTATCTTTTGCATAACTTGGGCATTGATATTTTCTTTCCCTAAAGACTTAATTGCTTGAATTACAGTCGCTGTCTTTAAGGACATATTAGCAATCTCTCCTGGATTTACTTTTTTAAATTCTAAAATTGTATCTCCAATTTTATATTCTTTATATCTTCCACTAGATATATATTTATAATGTGTTGGTACTTGTGTTGAAAGTCCTAATAAGTTTAAGGCTGTGCTATTATATGGTGCAATATTCCAATTGTATTTTCTTGCTATGGCAAGTGCTAATTCGTGAATTGATACTGCTTCGTACTCTCCAATTAACTCACTGTATTTTGGATTGTAATAGAATCCATTAATTACTCTTTTTATTTTATTTTCACTAACTAGTTGATTTAAAGTTCTACGGACAGTTTCATTTCCTGCTATATCTAAGAAATCATTGTTTATAAAAACTTTTCTGCTATCAAAATCATTAATTCTATTTTTTATTTGATCTAAATAAGAATTCATTTTGCACCACCTTTCTCCCGAATATTGTATCATATTCGGGAGAAATATTCAATTTAGATTAAATTTTCATATCTTTATAATAGTTCATCATCTTCATCTAAAGATTCTTCGTGAGTTTCATCATCGTCATCATCTTCTGACTCACTAATATAATCCTCATCATCTTCTTCAAAGTCTTCCAACATTTTATCTTCCTTAGCTTTGACTACTTTAAAATAATATCCTGCTCCTACAACTCCTCCAATTACAAGTGCAACAATTAGAAATGAACCTATTCCACTTTTCTTTTCTTCTTTTACTGGAACAACAGTAGGTTCTTCTTTTTTTACTTCTTCTTTCTTAGGTTCTTCAACCTTTATATTGTTTTTATCTTCTGATTCAATCATATTAAGTAGGTCTTGCTCTCCTACTTCTGTCAATAGCCTTACATTATCTTGATTTGATGAATGATCCACTATTAGGTGCATAGTTTTTCCACTTTTAGTTTGAAATGTTAAAAATTGTCTTACATCTACTGGATTTTCTTTATCTTTTTCTGTATCTCCACTTGGTGTAATATCTTTTCCATTCCTATCTACATTTTCAATTACTGAACCTCTTGCCTTATTTTCTTGTGTTGCTAGACTATTTACTGCCTTCGTATTACCACCTTTTACAAGTGGTGTTTTCTTTGGAGGATTATTTGAAGGCTTGGCTGCTTCACTTGTATTTCCTGGTATTCTTGGAACATCTTGATAAGGAATTTCTTCTTTTGATGGTGTAAAAACATCATCTTTCAACATTTTTTCAAATTCTTCTTTTTGTGGTTCATAGATTGATTCGTTTTGACTTTCAATCTGTCCTTCATTTGTCATCGCAAATGTAGTTGCTGGTACTGTAAATGTAAAAAGGAGTAACGCTATGGCTACTCCTCGTTTAATGCTCTTATTCATTTTTCTATCCTTTCTTATTTTACATTTTTAAATACATAGACTGCTTTTCTAGCATTGTCCCATTCTATTGTTTGGTTTTTACCATCTTTAATATCTCCATGACTTGCTCCAAAAGCTTTGGCAATGTTTGAAATTGAAGCATGAATTCTTCCATTTATAATCACTGGCTTAACATCTGAATTGTAGACCTTTCCATCTGAATCTTTCATAACACCAGTATCAATATTTAGTCTTAATGTCTTTTTTGCTAAGATATTATTCTCTTTATTTGAGAAAATAGCTTCACGAGTAGAGTTGTCATATTCAACATTAAAACCTAGAGTATAGGCAATATATCTTACTGGAATCATAGTTCTTCCTTGATCCACATAAGTTTTTACATCCTTGTATACTGTTGTCTTACCATCTTTATTGATAATGTTATAAAAGTTTTTGTCTACTTGGAAAACTGCAAATTCTTTTTCATCTTTAACTTGTTTTTTGTCTTGTTGTTCCTCTTGTTTTTTCATATTGTTAAGATCAAATTGATTTAGGATGTTCTTATCATCAGCTTTCAAAAGTTCGTCCCACTTCTTATCTTGAGATTTCTTATCTTCTTTCTTCTCTTTGTTTTCTTTTTGGAGTTTTAGAAGTTCATCTAATTTTTTAGATAGGTCTTGGTTTAGATTTTTATCTTTTTCATCTTTAGCTTGTTTCTCAAGTTCTTCTTTCGATTTTTTATTTGCTTCCTCAATTAACTTCTTTGCTTCTTCAATTTTCTTATCTAACTCTTCTTTTAGCTTTTTAATTTCTTCTTCAGAAGTTTTTTGTTTTTCTTCTAGCTCTTTAATTTTCTCTTCTAATTCTTTTTTTGTATTTTCAGAAGATTCTTTTAAACTATCAATAGCCTTTTGAAGCTCTTCAATTTTCTTACAACATTCTGACTTAGAATTTTCTGTCTCTTTCTTTTTAGACTCAAGGTCTTTTATCTTAGTATCTTTTTCATCAAGAGCTTTTTCTAAGTCCTTAATTTTATTATCTTTATCCTCGATTTCTTTAGTCTTCTTTGCAAGTTCTCCTTCTAAAGACTCAAGCTTTTCTTGCATTTCTTTGATTTTATTTTCGTTTTTGTCGGTCTTCTCTTTCTCAGCTTCTAACTCCCATTTTGTAGATGAATAATCTTCTTTTAGTTTTGCATTTTCATCTTGTAATCTTTTTAATTCATCTTTAAGCTGAGTAATTTCTGCTATTAGTCCATCATTATTGGAGTTTTTAAGATTCTCAATTTCTTTATTCAATTGAGCAATCTTATTATCTTTATCTCTAATCTCTTCTTCTAGCTTAGTCTTTTCTTGTTTTAGTTTTTCTCCATTATCTTTGCAAGATTCTAACTTTTCCTTTAATTCATCTATCTTTGATTGGTCTTCTTTTTTCTTATCATTTAAGTCTTTAATCTGATTTTCTAAATCACTAATATTACTTATAGAACTTTCTATAACTTTTTTACTACCATCTGTATCATCAGCTTTAGCTAGTACATTAGTAGTTGAAGTTGATGTTAAAACTAATAAAAGAGCCATAAAAAAGGCTCTTAGTCTGTTCGTATTAAATTTCTTCATTATGAATGTTCTCCTTTTCTTTTAATTTTTCTTCTCTTTTTCTATCATTAATTTTCTCCATTAATTCTTCCAAGCTAATATTGTTCCTCCTAAGAGTTACAATTATTTCTTCATTTTCAACTTGTATTTCTTCGTCGCAAATTTCCTTGTATTTTGCATTTAAATCTTTCAATTTCTCTTCTATTTTTTTCTTTTTATTCCTAATACTTATAAGTTTTCTGTTCACATAATATCTCCCTTCTATCTTGGTCTTCCAAAACCATAAAAGTGTGATTTCCAATATTTTGAATTTATTGATGTGTATTGAATTGGATCTCCTGCGTGAATCATCATTCCGTTACCTGCGTATATTCCTACGTGAGATATTGGAGTTCCACTGTTATATGTTGAGTGGAAAAATATAATATCTCCAGGTTGAGCTTCACTTGGACTTACTGGATTACAATAGTCTTTGTATATTCTCCATGCAGTTGTTCTTGGCATTCTCTTTACACCAGACTTTGTAAATGACCAACATACAAAACCTGAACAGTCAAAGTTAGATGGTCCACTTGCTCCAAACACATATCTTTTGCCTATATGTTTTTCTGCTTCATTAAAAAGATCCTTTGCAGTAGCTGAATCAAAAGCAAGACCAGGATTTCCAAAGTTTGGATTATCTACTATTTCTCCTAAGTCCCCATTACCTGATCCAAAAACATCTCCCATATTTCCCTTAGCTTCAAGAAGAGCTTCATAATGAACTACATTGTCTGGATAATCTTTAAATATTTCCCTAACAACTTCATCCATTTCTTTTTTCTTTAAAGTTACAATTAACTTTTTATATTCGTACTCTTCTTTTTCATAGCTAGTATAAGGATTACCACGACTATCATATCTTGTTCTTGCTACTGTTCTTGTTCTAATTTCAATTTCTTCCTTAAAATCAAGCTTATACATCTTATCGAAAAGATCTTTTAAAATTCCTTTTACTTCAGATGCTGATTTTACTTCTCCACATCTTGAAGTTATATAGGATAAAAGTTCATGGGTATTATGACCAATTTCTCCTTCTTTGTTTATGATATATTCGTCATATCCAGGATGACTTGTTTTCACACTTTCGATTTGTGATTGTAGGTCATACTCCATTGATGAAAATTCTTGATTAACTTCACTTAGAACTGTATCTTGTGATAGGTATGTTGTTGTCATTACTGAGTTTACAGAGTTACTTAATCCACTCATACCAACACTTCCACCACCAATCATGATTGATAGCATAAGACCTAGTCCTATTACTAGAAATAGAACCATCTTACTTTTTCTTACGATTAGCTCTTTAGAAGCCTTACCTAAACTTAAAATAGCTTTTTTAACCCTATCTACAAGTCTTGTTTCGTGCTTTTTAGCTATCATGCTCTTCATTTGTTTTCTCTGGTAAAACTTTTTAAATCTATTTTTCTTTATATAGGCATCTGACTTTTTTAAATCTTCCAAGCTACTTTTAAACTCCAACTTGCTTTTTCTCTTTCTTATTTTCTTATCAAGTTTAGATAGCTTTTTTAAGGACTTTTTCTTTTTGTCTAACTTATACTTCCTTATTCCATGCTGGAGTTTAGAGCTTACATTAGCGACTTTTTCTCCAGATTCTACACCAGTATTGTCAGATCCTGAACTTAGATAATCTCTCACTAACTCTGATGACTTAGCTCCAGATAATAAAACCCCAGAAGATAGACTTCCTTTAGTTTTGTTTTTTAAGATATTATCCTTTAGCTTACTTTTAGACTTTTCAAGCTCTCCAATCTTTTTATCTGAGATAAAGTCTTTAACATCTTGTGTCTTCTTAGAATCTTTCGTTGTAACTTTCTTCGATTCATTTTTTAAGTTATCAATTTTCTTGCGAGTAAATTTATCACTTTCATAATTTTTTCTCTTATAGTAAGTCTTCTTTTTATTAACTTTCTTTTGTTCTGAAGATTTAAGGCTTGTTTCTTTTTCATCCTTTATAAATTCTTGATTATTGTCTTTAAGCTCAGAATTGTCAAAAGTCTTATCTGTATCAACTTCGCTTGGCTTATTTTCTTTATCTATCTCTTTAGAAATTTTTTCCTTATCTCTAAACTTCTTTTCTTGATAAAGTTTCTGCTTTTGCTTTTTATCAATATTAGTATTACTTTCGTTCTTACTTACTTCATCTTTAACAAGCTTATCTTTTCTATATATTCTCTTACTTTTCTTTGCTTCGATAGGTTTATCTTCGCTTGTGTGGATTCGCTTAGACTCTCTCTCTTTAATTTTGTCTTGGAATTTATCCTTACTATGGATAAGTTTATCCTCATAATTTTTAAGAACTTGTCTTTTACTTGATGCCTTCTTATTGCTTTTTTGTTGAGCCTTAGCTGAAATATCATCTGTTGTTAATTTATTAGAATTAATATTTCTACTGTTTTCACTATCAAAATCAACTTTTTTAAAGTCTACATCTAACTCTTCATCAAGTTTAAAGCTTTCATCTGTCCTTATTTCAAGATTAGCTTGTTTTGTTTCTTCAACCTTATCCTTATTATCTAAAACTTCTTTTCTAATTCTTTCCTTATTTTTAGACTTCTGATAATCTTTTAGTTTATCTTGTTTTTGATCTTTAGCTGATACATTCTCTTGAATAAGTTTAGATTCTTTTTCTGAAATTTTATCTCCGAACCTATCCTTAGTCTTAATAATTTTATTGGTATAATCATCTGAATGAACAAGTTTACTATCAATATTCTTTTCAGGAGCGTCCCTATTTCGTATAATTTTCTTTTGAAAATCTTTTTTTAGTTTTTTATCCATATCACACCTACTTAGCTTCTTCTGGTTTTGTTGTCATTAGCTTATATAGCATGGTATCTTTAGGAAATTTATCTATAAAGGGAACAATAGTATTCCCGAAGAATAATAGTCCCTCACCTGCGTTTGAATTAGTAATATAGTTTAACTGATAAGGCGATATTTTTAATTTCTTAGCAAGTATATCTCTATCTCCAGATGCTTGATTTAACATTAGAACAAAGTCTGTATTATCAAAGATATTTTCAATTTCCTGACTTGTTAAAAGGTCGGCGGGTAGGGCAAAGGCGCCTACTACAAAGTAGCGGTTTCCTAGACCCTCCCACAGAACCGAACGTACCCCTCTCGAGGTATTCGGCTCCCCATTAGTAATTAACATATTAGTTTAGTGTTCATGTATTTCTTTATGACACTTGTTACAGACTACAAGTGTTTTTCTTCTTTTCTCTTTCATTGCTTGTTCCCAATTGGAATCGCCTAAGTCTTTTAGGTTCTTAACCACATGAACCTCATAGAGTTCAGCATTTTTACAACCACACAATTCGCAGGTTTTGGCATTCAATCTCTGTCTAATAGTCGTTTTCCAATTAAATTTCTTTCTAACGAAAATTATATCTTCAACCTTTCCACCTTTGCAGTCTGCTATTTTAACGGGCTTCACACGTTTTGTTCCTGCTTTTGTTTCATAGGGTACAGACCATGTTTTCCCGTCCTTATACTTATTTATGATTTTGCGAATGCTTGTTTTATGCTTGTTTGCTATGGTTTTTAAGCAACTATATTCCATGAGATAACAAAAGTAGTCTAATGTATGATAGTCAACTGCTAATTTGTAATAATTACATAAACCTCTAGCTTCTGCATTATAATGCTCCACAATTTCAGAATCAGATAAGTTTAAAAGTCCTGCACGATGTATTGGATGAATTTCACCATTTTCTTTTTGGCGTATAACTCCTTTATCAAACATAAATTTTTCTATTTTGTCTGAGTGGGGAATTGTAAGGGCAACTTTCATATGCAAGGTTCGAGATTGTCGCCATTTTCCATTTTTCATTTTATGCCCTTTGACTTGTTTGTTTCTTCTTACTGAAATATCGTATCCTAAAAACCTAACTTTCTCAGAGCTATGAGTGATAAGGGTCTTTTCTTCGCTTAATGTAAGCTTTAGTTCCTCATCTAAAAATTTGGCGATTTCTTCTTTTAAATCCTTGCAATCTTCTTTTGTACCACAAACTCCAACTAACCAGTCATCAGCGTATCTAACAAAGGTAAATCTTTTGTTATCTTTATTTTTACAAGGTAAAGTTCTTAATGACTTCTTTTGCTCCTTGTATTGCTTTATTAATTCCTGTCTTTCTTCTTCGTCCGTGGTATTGTCTATCCAATAGGACAAACGTTTCATTTCTTTATCCACTTCATGGTATTTAGGGCTTTTATATGCTGAACTTGGCTTATCAAAATGAGTACTTATTTCATCAAACTTTTTATCAAGTTCATTAAGGTAGATATTCGCTAAAATTGGTGCACATATTGAACCTTGGGGTGCTCCACTATAGGTTGCATTGTATTGCCAATTTTCAATATAGCCTGCCTTTAAGAATTGACGTATTATGTTTAAAAATTTGCTATCTTTAATTTTCCTGCCAAGTATTTCTATTAACTTGTTGTGGTTGATATTATCAAAACAACCTTTAATATCTCCTTCTATGAACCACACTACACCTGTAAATTCAGTTTTAATCTGCTTTAATGCTGTATGACAGCTTTTTCCAGGTCTAAATCCATGTGAGTTTTTGTGAAATATTGGTTCATAGATAGCTTCCAGTATCATTCTGACTACTTCTTGCAACAATTTGTCCCTAAATGTTGGTATGCCCAATGGACGCAATTTACCATTTTGCTTTGGTATATATTCTCGTCTTACCGGTTTTGCTTTATAGCTACCATCTTTAAGTGAATTAATCAACTCTTGAACGTATTCGTTACTGAATCCATCTGCTGTATCTTCATCGATACCTTTTGTTGTTGCTCCTTTGTTTGCATAAAGATTTTGGTAGGCAGCGTGGTAAATATCTTCACGAAGCAAGTATCTGTAAATCCTCGTAAACACGCCATCTACATATTTTGTTGAACACTTTTCTATACGCTCTAAAATTTCAAATGTTGGTTTCATTGAGGTTTCTCCTCCCTTTCATTTTTCTGTTTTAGAATTTACTAACTAGTTCCCTTCGCCATGTAAGAGTTATTAACTCTCTCGGACTACTATGGAACTTCCGTTGCCATATCAAACAAATATGTCTGACTTAGGCAATCCCCAGTTAATGTTGTGTATAGGTCGTTGAAGATTGTCGGATATGCTTTCGGTCTGTTATGACATGTTCTCATGCCTGTTTCATAACTTTCTTGATAGTTACAATGCCGTAAAAGATGACATTGTAGTGTTATAACTAGGGTTTCAGGACTTTTACCCTAACCTGCAAAAAACAGGAACTTAGACCTCACATTCGATAAATTCAATCTTATCCTCATATCTTCTTATCATCGGGAAACAGTCGCACCTAAAGTCCTTCGGTGACTAATCCCTTAACTGTCATGCTTTGGTCCCGTGAAAGTTTCCTTTCAATCGGTAAGACAGTTTGATTTGCACACTATCGTATGCAGTAGCACCTACGCTACTTTACACAACACCCTATCTGGGCGCACTTTTACGTTTTGAGTTATGCCTGTTGGAATACCGCCCCATTTTCTAAATCTTTTCCAGATTTCTACTGAATATGAAGCAGTTTGTGGGTCTTTTAATAAAAGGTGGAACTCATCTATATAGTATCTTGTAGACTTGCTTCCTCTATTAAGGGAAACCTTGTTCCAAACTTGGTCTTGAATTACAAGCATACCTATTTTTTTAAGTTGTGTTCCTAGCTCTTTTATATCAAAACAGAGCAATTGCCTATTTAGGTCAACATTTGACCTATTATTAAATACATTAAGACTTCCCTTAACATAAATTTCCATTTCTGTTGCTAGTTTTCTACCAACTCCCTCTTCTTGGGATAGGAGCATATCGTATAAATCTCCTAATATAGGCATATTTTCTGGTTTTGGGTCTTCAAAATATTTTTGATATATCTTTGGTAAGCACCTATCTATAACAGATTTTTCTGCAGCAGTAAGACCAGATCCTCCTACTACAAGTTCAAGCATAGACATTATGAAGTTCGCCTTATCCTTTAAAGGTGCGTCCCCATCTCCATAGTTCATATTTATATCTAGTGGATTTAGGTAGTCCTTTGACTTTGCCGAAACTTTAATAACTTCTCCATTAAATTGTTTTACAAGGTTTGAATACTCGCCTTCAGGATCACAAATAATTACATCATCATCTGTGACAAGAATTGCATTTGCCATCTCTCTTTTTGCCGAGAAAGATTTACCAGAACCTGGTGTTCCTAATATTAGTCCGTTAGGATTCTTTAGTTTCTTCCTATCTGCCATAATCAAGTTTTGGCTAAGGGCATTTAAGCCATAATACAAGGAATTTGCCGAATCAATAAATAGCTCTTCTGTTGTAAAAGGCATAAATACTGCCGTTGATGATGAAGTTAAAAATCTTTTTATCTCGACTTGGTTAACTCCTAGAGGTAAGACAGAAACAAGTCCTTGTTCTTGTTGATGAGATAATCTTTTTACCTGACAATTATGTCTGTTAGCAATTGATGAGATTTGAGCAATAGTATTTTCTAATTTTTGATTAGTCCTAGCAAAATTCATCATTACTATGGTAACTACAAAGAGCCTTTCATCTCTATTTTGTAAGTCAGATAACATGGACTTAACATCCGCACCAAAAGTATTTATATCTGAAGGAATAATATCCATATCATATCCAGCACGAACTGCTTTCTTTTGTTCTTCAATTTTCATTCTATCCAGGTCTGTGTTTTTTCTCTTAATGAGTTTAATAGCTTCTGCTTGTTCAACTACATCTATATGAAAAGCTACATAAATATTGTCATCAATATCTAAAAACTCAGATAACATTCTGTCTGATAACTCACTTGCAAGTATTTGAAAATGGCTTACTGCTCCAATGAATTTCCCAAATTTAAAATTATTTGCTGGTGCAAAATTAAAGATCTTGGGAGTTATATGTGATTTTGTAGACTCTTTCTTCTTCAAATCTTTATATGAAAAATCAAAGTTCTTGTCTGGATTTAACATATCGTGAACAAGTCTTAGTCTTTCTTCACCATAAAGACTTTCTGCTCTTACTCCCATAGATTTAAAGTTAGATAAAATATCCACTTCAAGTCTATTTAACTTTGCCCTTGCTTGCTCTAGGTTATCGGCTTCTGTTGTAAAGGTTATATACTTCATCTTTTTAAGTCCGTTATTGCCTTTTGCAAGTTGAAGCTTTAACATCTCCCTAAACTCTTTTCTTACATCGTCATAGAAATCTCCCTTGTCAGCAATTTTAATTGCATCTTGTAGGTCTTTATTTCTTCCTAATTGATTTACATATGAAAGTTCAATGTGGACACTTGGATCAAAAGAATTTAAAAAGTTGGCAAATTGGTTAAAGATTAAATCTCTATCTTCTTCCAATGCCAACTGGTAATTTATATCTTGAAATGAAATTGTCTTTGAATAATTTTTTTCATCTAACTGGCAAATGCCCTCTGGTAACATTCTTATATAGGGAATTGTATCCTCAACAGTAAATCTCTTTTCCTCTTTCTTTAAAAGTACACTTAGAAGACTATTTGTTGGATCTTTCTTTGTTTTTAGCCTTCTTACTTCCTTTCTGTCTTTTTTTAATTGTTTTTCCCTTAGATTTAAGTCGCTGATTTGCTTTTTTCTTTGCTTCAAGGTATGCCTCCTTTCTTATTCTCTTAGTTGGTTGATAAAACTTATGAAGATAGAAAAATCTAAAATATTTTTCAAAGGTTAAGGTGTCTTTTTCATATAAGGTTATAAAAAAGATTGGCAGGGTTACTATTAACATTACAATAATTGAAACATCATTAGGTAGATATTTCTTCATAAATAAATAGGTTGGTATGCCAATTAGTCCTGCCACCGAAAAACCTATAAGTTGTCTTTTAGTTAAGTTAAAGGCAACCTTTGTTTTAATCTTGTCCAAATCTTTTGGTATTGGTACATACGCCATTTTATTCTCCCTCTACTTCTTCTTTGGAAAGTTCAAGTATATGGTCATAATTAGATGTTGTTTCTTCTTCTAGGTAGCTAATTCTTTCTTCTAATTCTTCTTGTTTTTCTTCATTTCTATCATTGTATTCTCCTTGATACATAACAAATTCATTGTGACATCTTCCAAGTCTATTTATTCTTTTCTTTAAGTTTCTAATCTCTTCATTTCTTTTTTTCTCTTTTAAGATTTCATAAGTTCCTCCCAATAAAATTCCAAGTCCTAATAAAGCACAATTTTTCTTTTTTAACATTTATTCCTCCTAGTGCGTATTCATAATACTTTTTGCAACTGTCCCACTCTTAAACATCATAAGTCCAAGTAGTAGAGCATATCCTAATATACTAAACAAGCTTGCGTGAATATCTGTAACCTGTACCGTCCTTATTAAAACGGTGTAGATACCTAAACATACCATCAAAAACAAACCTTGTAGTCCCAAGGCAAAAAGTCCCTTGATATAATTTGTTCCAATCTGACCCCACTCTTTATTTCCCATAGTCGCAAATGGTATGGATGATACTGATGAGTAGACATATATTTCAAACATACGCCCATATACTATTAATGTTATAACTAGTGAAATTCCTTGAATTGCAATCCTCACTAGGCTTGTTTCAACTAATATCATTATTAATGCACCAACATCTTTTTCTTTTAATGTATCAACCATTGCAACTATCTGATCTCCTGAAACAGTGGCAGAAGTAGTGATTACCCCTGCCGCTTTGTTTACAAGATTTTGTGCCACATCAAAGACTGCCATTGAAAATTCAAAGGCATGGCCTGCAAGGTAGACTGCTATAAACATTTTTATAATGTATTTGAAAAACTCAAAAGTATCTGTATCGTGCATATTATTCTTTTGCATAACCATATTTATGAGTTCAATACATAAAACTGCTGTTATAATAAGACCTGCTATTGGAACAATCACATTGTCATTAATGTTTTTTATGAAGTTATATACTTCTCCATTCCAACCCATTGGTGTCTTTCCAACATCAGTTGCAATAACTCCTACCTTGTCATTTATATCTAAGAACATGGACTCAAGATTTGCTTTGATACCTCCGAGTAGCATATCCTTAAAAAATTCAGTTAGCTTGTCAAAGATACCAAACATAGACTTTCTCCTAATTTAAAGCATTTGCAAGTAGTGGAATTAATTTAATACCGATTAGTACAATTCCCCCACCAGCCATAAGCTGCTTAATACCTTGAGATTTAGCACCAGGGTTATCATTACCGTAACCTTCCATTAAGTTAATAACTCCCCATGCTCCTAAACCTGCACCAATTGCAGTTACAAGTGTCTTTAAAACTCCAACTCCAGCTGTAAAAAATTCCATATTATTCCTCCTCGTTTTCTTTCTTATTTTCTATTTTATTTAGTGATTTAACTATAAAGTTCTTGTAGACCTTATCTCCTTTTTTGTTTTCTTTGAAATATCCAAAGACATGGATTAGATCTCCTTTTTCAAATTCTTTTGCAATTTCTACCTTTTCTCCATATAATGAGCAATTTGTATATTCTTTGCCCTTTCCATATTTTTTAACAAGAGCAAAATTTGCTACTTGAACACTTTCTCCATCTTTTTCAAATTCTGAAAATTCAGCTTCCTTAACTAAATTTGCATTTATATTTATCATTTCTCTATCCATTAATTTCTTCTCCTTAATCTATAAATTCCAATTAAAAAAGCGACTGAATTTATATTTCAATCGCTAAATGTCTAATATATTAAATTATTTAAGTGGGGCTTCTTATCCTTACCATTTTTACCTCCTAATTTTGAGTATAAAAAAAGACGATAGAGTTTAATTATCTATCATCTCTTGCGTTCCTATTTAATTATTTGGCTCGACAAACTGGGATTGTCTAAAATAGTAAAGCCGTACCGCTTACTATTTTTTCTTTTACTGCTGAAACAGTATCTTTGATTGAATGCGTCATTAACTTGTTTCATTAAATCATATATATCCATTTGTACCACCATTTATAAAACTTTCTTTATTTTATCAACTTGTTCTTCTACTTCTTCCGGATAGTTTTTAACCATATCATCAAAATCAGCAATTTCACGTGCCTTTATTAACATTGATACTCTTTTGATTAAATCTTCATCTGTATATTTATAATAACTTAATACCTTATTTATAAAACCTGTTCCTAAATAATAAAGTGCAGCAATATCATAAGCAGGATCACCCATACCAGAGCCTTCAAAATCCACTATTCCAACTAATTCGTTATTATCGTTAAGAATATAATTCTCATACCATAAATCTCCGTGTATAAAATGATAATCATTAAATGTTAATAAATAGTTTTTATATTCATTAAACCAAGATAATATTTTTTCATAATTAGATTCACTTAAATATTCTTTTAATTCAATAACACTTTGTTCAGTTATTTCTAATTCATTTTTTATATATTCATCTTTATCAAAATCAACTCTTATTTCATATAATTCATCCATAAATTCAGCGAGTTTTTTAGCAATATTATCTAAATTAACTATTTCAATATGTTCTTTTCTAAAAGTATGTCCTTTAATCATTTTATAAATTAATGCGCCATTTGGATATTCTTCGCAAGGCTCAATCAATTCAATAATTCTTGGTATTTCCAACGATTTAACATTACTTATTTGATTAATTACGTTCACATATTTTTGATAGTTTTTATATGAATTTTGATTTACTCCATCAAGTAAAATATAATCATCATTTATAATATATGCCTTACTATTAAAGCCTTCATTTATGTATTTTCTACTTATAATATCCATCTTTGCACCTCATTCTTAATAACTAAATAGAGTCATAATAATAAACATTTTCTGGCAATTCTTGATTAGGCAATTTGAATGTTCTAATTTTAACAAACTTACCACCAATAATTGTCTAAAATAGTAAGGCCGTACCGCTTACTATTTTTTCTTTTACTGCTGAAACAGTATCTTTGATTGAATGCGTAGTCAGGGATTTACTCCCATCCTATCTTGAAGAATTGACCGAGACAGAGACCTCTGCTATGGTCAGAGAACACATTGAGCATTGTGCGGCCTGCCGCCAGCTTGAAGAGGATATGCGCAGGCAGGTTCCTATTGAAAAAGCGCCACAGCGTGCACTTAGATTTTTAAAGCGTGTTAAACGCACTCGCTTAATAGCGGCAATTCTTTCCGCACTTGTTGCCCTGTTTTGTATAGGGTGGCTCTATGATTTGGAGTTTCATTATGCCAATACAGAAGCCGGTAGGCTGGAAGCGGTATGTGACTATATTCCTTCACCGGAAGGCAACACTATTTCCGGTGTGGAAGCAGGAACTCCGGTTCGTGCAGTCTCGTGGCAAACAATAGACAATCACCTGCTGATCTTTTTCGCAGCTGATAACGAGGAAAATGTTCATGGTGTTATGCATCTTTACTCTGTTAATCCTGTTCAAATTTTATTCCTCCTCTGTGACTTCCATAAAAAGTATATCCTATGCGTTCTTAAGCTAGCTGCTGTTAGTGCTTCTCATTGCACCCTGGTTATAAAAGCCATACTCACAAACCTCTTCACCAAAACTCTTTACATCTCTAATATAGAACTCTATCTAGCGAACTTTTAGAAAAGATATAAAACATCAGAGTATGGACAGTTGCGGATGTACTTCAGAAAAGATTAGATGTCTAAAAAGCTTGTAGTTAAAGCTTTTTAGACATCTAAATCTAGGTACTAAAACAATTCATCCAGTAAAATATAATATTTTATTTTCTCCCAATCAGGCTTGATCCCCAGTAAGTCAAAAAATAGCTCGACATACTGTTCTTCCCCGATATCCTCCCTGATCGAGCGGACGCAGAAGGCAATGTCATACCACTTGTCCGCCCTGCCGCTTCTCCCAAGATCAATAAAGCCACTTACTTTGCCATCTTTCACAAAGATGTTGCTGTCTCCCAGGTCGCCGTGGGAAAAGACAAGTTCCTCTTCGGGCTTTTCCGTCTTTAAAAAATCATACAGCTCGCGCGGATCTTTAAATGGAGTGTCTTCTTCCCAGTTTTCGCAATCCACATCGGCCAGATCGTTATTCAGTAAGTAATCCAATTCGGCTAAGCGGCTGTCTAAGCTATTCGTATAGGGACAATCCGATATGTCGATGGAGTGAAAGAGCCTGATGCACTCCGCATACAGCTCGATAATCTTTTCAGGGCTTTGTTCATCTTCATACTCTTCCGAGCAAAGGACGCCATCGGCCTCACTCATGAGCAGATTGCTCCAGCCATCATGCCGTTCAAAGTGCAGGACCTTTGGAACAGGCAGCTTTCCTTCCAGCCATAGCATCATGTCCTTTTCTCGTTCCACATCATAGGTGGTCCCTTTATACCGGCTGTCCGTCATTTTTAAATATAGGTTTTCATTTTCTCCCACCAGCTTATATACCTTAGCAGGAGACATTCCTTCCGTATCTTTTACGCAGCGGTATTTTTCGATCAGTTTTTTCAATTCCGGTGATATTCTCATTTTAGCCATTTATTATTTCCTTCCTCTTTTCTACAGTATTTAAAGATACCCCAAGAAGCTAATTATAACAAGACGAACTCCAATTCACTGTTCCTTGCATTCTAAAACCTTAAATACCAGAAAACAGCTTTTTCAAAGTTGTTTTCAAAGTTGGCGTATAACATAGTATCGACGGAGCCGATTTTGAAACCACAATTATGATAGAATTTACAAGCTATAAGGTTATTGTCCTGGGTTTCAAGCATTAGTCCATGCAAGTTTTTATGCTTTGCCCATTCTATAGATATATTGATAAGCGCGCTGCCTATGCCTTGCCCCCTGAAATCCTTACATACGGCGATATCTTCTATATAAGCGTACCGGTTCCAATTTTTTCGCAGTTTAACTTTTCCGACGCATTTATCGTCTTGGTAGTAAAGATATATTATCTTATCAGTATTGTCAATATATTCAAGGCAATCTGCCTCCTCATCCTCTTCATCCTCTTCGTCTTGGTAGCTTTTTAAATATGGCGCTTCATAGAGTAATTCTGTAAAGGTCCAATTCTCGTTTTCATACCTCGGTATAATCTTACCTATCACCTCAAATGGTTCGCTGGGTTTATCGATATCTTTCAGGTGCCCTGCTTTCATTTCTGTAATCACTGTTCCCGCCTCTCTTCTATATCAGCGGCATATGTGCTATCCAGGCAGCCGGTTTTACCAGTGTATTTTTTATACATGTCCCTGGTATATTTTGTTATATTCCTATCATACTCCGGATAGGCATAATGAAGCCTTTCCGCCACCTCACCGGATACCGCCCTGAACAATTGATGGCATAGAAATAATGCTTCCCATATGTTTTCATAGGAATCCATCCGGTAGGTGGACAAAAGTTTCTCCCACAAATCCTCGGATATATACCTTTCAATAAACTTATAGTTCTTGCCTACACTTAATTTAAAGCCTGTTTCGATGCCGACCTTCCATGATATCATTCTCAGCAGCTCATGGCGAACAATCTGATTAAAATGATCAATAGCAAATAAAATTTCCTTACGGCACAATCCTTTAATAACATAAGGTGTTACATTCCAAAATTCATTGCAGCAATCATCATACTCCCTTGCGCTTGGCTTTCTTACATGATAATGATAAAAGTCATCTGTGTGCATATGCACAGACTTTTCCAAATCTGATTCTTTTGCAACAGCAGATGCCGTTGTAGTTTTTCCTGTCCCCGGCGCACCTGTGATTACAATAATTCTACCTTGATTCATCTATATTTTACCTCCACAACTTCCGATTCTATTATATCACATAGTCTACTATTTTAAAATAGCCCCTCGCCCATGTAAACTCTTACAGTAATTATTACAATCTTGTTATCACTGTATTACCATTTATCTTAGCTTTACCCTTTCGTGTAATATACTTTTCAATATCAAAACCATTTCTCCCATCATAATCTTCCAATAACTTGTAATTCTTATGTTTTGTAATATCAAATTTATCAGATAAGAAAGGTCTTACTCCTCTTAGTTGGTATATGCACTTACCACCGTCCATTACAGTTATTTCATCTTGACTCATAAGTTCCTTACCAGTTTTTTGGTAATTTAGACCAAAAGATTTTTGATTTGACCTTGTTTCTGATGTGTTATATAGGTCTATGGTTTCTTTTCCTAAGGTTTCTGATAACTCTTTTACTGTTGTTTTTTCTTTTCCTCCTAGAAAGAGTGTTGAGTCACAGTTACCAACTATAGTATCTGCATGGTCTTTGTAAATTGCTTTTAATTGAGATTGTGCTTGCAGTATTATACTTGCTGATATTTCTCTTGAACGAATTGTTGCAATCAATTTTTCAAATTTTGGAATTAAGCCTATATTGGCAAACTCATCAAGTAGACATCTTACATGAACAGGAAGTCTTCCACCATAAACATCATCTGCCTTATCACATAGTAGATTAAATAATTGGGAATACATTATTGAGACTACAAAGTTAAAAGTATCATCTGTATCTGATATTATTACGAACAAGGCAGTTTTCCTATCTCCAATTTTATCAAGCTCTAGTTCATCTTCGCTCATTAGTTCTCTAAGCTCTCTTATATCAAAAGGTGCAAGTCTTGCTCCACATGATATGAGAATTGACTTAGCAGTTTTTCCTGCTGCCAGTTTATATTTCTTATATTGCTTAACTGCAAAATGACTTGGATCTTTCTTTTCAAGAGCTTCAAAGAGCCTATCAATTGGGTTCATATAGGTTTCGTCATCTTCTCTGACTTCACTTGCGTCAATCATATCCAAAAGTGTCTTAAAGTTCTTTTCTTCTTCTGGTGCTTCATAATAGATATAACCGATAAGGGCAGTGTAATATAACTTCTCAGCCTGTTTCGATAGGTAAGCCTTTGATATAATCTCCGGCTTTTCCCCCGACTAACACCGGACATGCGACTTTCACCGCATCCGGCGTCCCATCGATTGTTTTCACAAACATTTAATCAGTCACCAAATTTTTCATGTTATTCTATTGCTAACAGACCTGCCTGCTCTCGCAGACTATTGATTTTAATCATCATCTTTTTAGTGGTTTTAAGTTCTTTGGTTAAGGCTTTTAATTCAGATAGAGGCTGTTCATCTAATAATGATTGATACTTTTTGTGAATCAAAGTCATATTTTTGTAGCGTTCATATCCACCTAATTCTTTCGGTGTTTTTAGCCAAGTGGCTATATCTTCTACATTTACAAACTCATCTCCACTAACAGCACATTTTCCCTTTTGTGCAGAAAATAATGATATTCTGCAATCATAGTATTCTGTGCTGTGGCTTTTGGGTAGCTGTTCTCTTAAACCTTTCAAAATACTTCTGTTTATCTTAAGTTCAGTGTGAATCAACTCCCGACCATCGGAAGTATAACTACAAACTGCCGACTTTTTAGCCATCGGTATCTTATTTTTGATGTATGCAATCGGATAAATCATCTGGTCTATTCCTGCCACATATCGAATCATCTTGGAATTTCCAAATCTTTCTTTCTCCGCTTCTGTGACAGTGCCACCGTCACGCTTTAGTATACAACCCTTTTCCGTATTAAGCCTATTGGTTAAAACTGTCATGATTCGTCTGTGGATATTTCTGCAATCAATACTGATACAGGTGGCAAGTTGATAATAATTTTGAATCCCCAACACCGTAGAATTGAACAGCTGAATTTCTGAAAGACAACTTTTCGTTTCCCTTGGTTTGGCAATATTCTTTGCCTGTTCCACTAACTTATCCGTTTCAATTTCAACCTTTTTGTCACAGATTGCCGATTGCACCACATATTTATGGCTTTTCGACCTAACCCTAATCTTGAACCCTAAAAACTCAGACCATCTCTTACGAGTATTCACTATCCTTGTCTTTTCAGGTGATACTTCAAGTTTAAGCCTTTCTTCAATCCACTTTGTAACAGCTTCCTTTGTCTTTACGGCTTCTTTTTTGGTTCGACAGAATATCCTGAAATCATCTGCATATCTGATGATGTGCATTTCCTTTAGATTTGTATTTTTCATCAGCCTATACCCATGACTTTTGTCAAACACCTCTGTTTTTCCAATGATTCTGTATCTTCCACGACTTACCGCCATAGGATTTTCTTCCCATTGACTTGCTACCCACCAATCAAGCTCGTTTAGAACGATGTTTGCAAGTAACGGCGATATAATTCCACCTTGCGGTGTGCCTTTGTGCGGTTCTATAAGTGAACCGTCAGGCATTTTAATTGTCGCTTTCAGTATCCGCTTTATGACGAAAATCAGCCTTTTGTCTTGTATTCCAAGCGACCACATTTGTTTAATTAGCTTGCTGTGATTTACATTGTCAAAAAATCCTTTGATGTCAAACTCAATCACATAATGCAAGTTCATTCTCTGCAACATGGTATAAGTCCGATTGATAGCGTGTTCCACCGAACGATTCGGGCGGAAGCCATAGCTGTTGTTACTGAACTTTGCTTCGCATATAGGTTCTAATATTTGTTTGATACATTGCTGCACAAGTCTATCCCATATGCATGGAATACCTAACGGTCGTGTTTTTCCGTTTGGCTTCGGGATGTCTTTACGCCTTACAGATTTTGGTCTGTACCCGTGCTTACTCCCTGTGACAATAAACCTCACTTTCTCCACCACTTCATCAGGAGATTTGCTCCCAATATCGGTTATGTTTTTCTTGTCTGTTCCTGCCGTGTAGCTTCCTCCGTTTGCTTTGATGTTTCTGTAGGCAAGCAAGATGTTGTTTTGGCTAAGTATCAAGCCCATTAGGTTTTCGAATACTTCACCATCTTTGCTCTTTTGATAGAGTTCATCAAATGTTTCTTGCATGCCGTAGTATTCAGCATGTCTTAGGTCATCTACACATAGATTTTTATTTTTCTTTGGCATAAGGCATCACCTCCTTTTTGAAAGTGACCCTTTTGGTCTTACTCGAATCCTTATCTCGGACTGAATAATATTTGCTTATTACAACCGACTAGAGACCATTCCTACTTCTCCCATTACAGAAGCTATCAACGGTTCGGTCTCAACCTTTCAGCAACGGTTAATCCGCTTATTATTCTTCGTCAGAAAATCTTCTGTTGAAGACCCGTTACCTTTCCTTGTTCCGATAATTCTATCTGTGCATATATATCCTTAGGTTTCTTGCTATAGTCCTGTTGGCTTGAATGTGCCTGTAACACAATATGGTCGTTCGTAGGGCAAATTTCTACTAAACCACACCAACTACGCTTTAACGTACCCATACATTTCTGTATGGTTTTCTTATAGAACCGTACATTCGCAGATTCGTCAGCTTGCCCGCCAAGGCAAACATTCTAACCATAGATATTTTATAGAGTCTTGGCTTATAGGTAGCACATCCCACCTCTGGGACGATTTCGTAGAACTTATGGCAGTTCCTTACGGCTACTCTCAGCCTTTGTCATGGAGCTTCACACCCCGACCTTTACAGTCGACACATGTCCATCAAGACTAGGCGTTTCAAGGCGTTACCCCATCATTCCACCTATCAAATTACCAGTTCATAAACCGCTAACAGTTTATGTGTAGGCTTTTTACTACCTACGAACAAGTCGCACTTACCCAGAAATCTTCTCCTGCCTTTTCTCCATCTCCCTTGGTGTTAGCAATTATGGTTTGAACAAGTTTTAAAATATCTTTTTCTGATCGAAGATAAGCAAAGGGATTGTATTTCATAGATTTTTTAAAGTTTATTGTATTTAATATCTTTATGTCATATCCATTTTCATAAAGCATTTTTCCACACTCTAGCACAAGTGTGCCTTTAGGGTCTGTTACTACATAGGAAGAGTGCATTTGCATTAGATTTGGCTTTACATAAAATCTTGTCTTACCTGATCCAGAACCACCTATTACTAATACATTTTTATTTCTAGCGTATTTAGGGTTTTTAGGTCTTGAGTTCATTGTTAGTCTTTCGGTATTAGTTATTAGTACATTGTTTTCAAACTTAGGGTCTATATATGGAGCAATATCCTTGCTTTCTCCCCATCTAGCAGAGCCATATTCCTTACCTTGCCTATATTTCTTTTTGTTTTTACCTTTGCTATAAACAATTAGCTTAACAGTAGCAGCAACTGATATACCTACTAACAAGTCCCTTGGATTAAGGCTTGGTATATAAGATAAAGTTCCTATATCAGAAATTCCCACCATTAATCTATCAATAATATCTCCTCCTACATAAGAATTAATGTGCTTAGAAAAGATATTTCCAATGTAGAAGAATGATAGATAGGGAATGTTTGATAATATAAATTTCTTTGGGTTGTCTATTTTAATTAGGTTTTTAATATCAGAAAGAATGGCTTCTAATATCTTATTCATCGTAGAAACCTTCACTATCTAATAAAATTAGTAGGTAGTGTCTTCCCTTTGGTGTTATTAATGTTTGTATTCCTACAAGTGTACCTAGTGGATCAATCCATTCTTTTACTTCAAAATATCCCTTGTTCTTATCTGCATAAGGTAAGAGTTTCTTTTTCTTATCTCTGTAAATTAATCCCTTATCCATTAGAAAACTTATAAATTGATTTTGTGGTATTCCTAACTCTTTGGCAGTATTTCTAAAGTTTGTAAGTAGGTTATAATCTACTAATTTGTCATAATAATCTGCCTTTGGTCTTAATTCTTCAATTTCTTCTTCTCTTTCAGCAATAATTCTATTGGCTACAAGAATTGCATCTGCAAGTAGATCTTCATTAGTTTTCTTTTCTTGCCCTACTATATATCCTCCGTTTTTTCTAATACTTGGTAAGACTTCTCTAGTTACCCAAGCTTTGAATATTTTTGCTTGTGGTAGTTTTGATGAGAGGATAAGTGAATACAATCCTGATTCGTTAATTATTGAAATATTCTGTATTCCTCCAGGGGTGTTCCATTTCGTTACACCCTTATCTTCTTCGTCTACATGGTCATAAATAGCTTTTCTGGGATTGACATATCCTAGCATAGTTGCTACTTCATTTGCTATAAAGAAAAACTCACCATCTTTTTCAATAACAGTGAGTTTCCCAAAATTCTTATTTTCAAATGTTTTTAGATTACTTATCATAAGCTTTGCTCCTTATGTTTATTTTTAACCTTATCCTTACTGATGGTGTCTTTAGCCATATCTTTAAACTTATTTATTGTCTTCGTTATTGAATCTTTTCTATCTGCCTTTCTTTCAGAAGCCCTAACTGCTTTTTTAAAGGCATGTTCCATTACCTTTATATCCTTAGATTGAAAAAACACAGAGTGGTTGCCAGTTTCCTTATCTTTCATAACAGAAAACTTCACTCCGTGTTTGTTTAAAATTTTCTTTAGTTCTTTTAACTCAGGATCTTTTAGATTAATTTCTTCTAACTGTCCCTTTTTAACCATATCTTTTAGCTTTACTTCTTCTCCATTATTTTTTATTACATTTTTCAAGCCTCCTTGTTCTTCTATTTGCTTGTGTACTTTCTTTAAGGCATCAAGAATTGCTTTACTTGTTGCTTTTGCAAGCCTTACTTCAAGGTTAAGGCTCGACCTAGATACTTCTTCATTAATCATCTATTCCACCTCCATATAAAAGTAACTCTTTATATTTTCTTAACTTCTCTTGATGGATTTTTCTTCTAAAATCTTCTCCCGTAACTTTAACTGGTATTGTCATTTCAAGTATTCTTGAATATATTCTCTGATACTCAAGGTCAATGTTTGGATTTTGAATAATTTCCAATGATAAGTTTGTAGTAAAAATTGTCGGCCTACCCTTTAAGTATCTTGAATTTATAATGTTATATACTTGTTCTCTTGCATAAGATGTATACCTTTCAATTCCAAGGTCATCTAAGATTAACAAAGGGATATTAGAGAGGTTACTTATTATTTCATTTGAATCTAGCTTAAATGCAGATTTTTGTATTTGATTTATAACCTGAGATAAATTCATAATCTTAACTTTAACTTGCTTTCTTTCGATTAATTCATTTGCAATAGAACAAGCAAGATAAGTCTTTCCACTGCCAACATCTCCATAAAATAAAAGTCCAACATTGTCTTCTTTCATTTGCTCAAAGCTTTTGGCGTAATTGTAAGCAACCTTGTAGGCTTGTCCCTTTTCATTTAAGAATTTCTCAAAAGTATATTGGTGTTGGATTGGCGATGAGAAGCAATCTCTTTTAAGTGTTGATATTTTCATCAGCCTTTCTCTTTCTTCATTTTCCTTATCTCTTTTTATTTCACATTCACATTTAATTCTGGGAATAAACTTTGTAAATCCAAGGTCAACTAATTCTCCATCGACTCTTTTACTACATGATTTACAATAGATATGTCCATTTCTTTCAATATCATTTTCTCTTAATACAAAATCTTTTAAGCTTTTCATAAACTCTCTCCTATATCGTAATTCATTTTTCTTGTTGATTTGTCATTAATGCTTTTCGCCTGATCATTAAGATACCAATTGATTATCGTTGCCTTGTGATCTTGATAAGCTCTGTTATTCGCTTTCATATAAGACGACAATCTATCAATGTATTCATTAATTCTACTTCCTAACTCATTTGTTAAGTCCTTGTATTCTTCATCAGTCAAAAATATATTTTTATATATTCCATAAGGCTTTTGCCCTTTACTAAAATCATTCTTTCTTAACTCATTATTACTAATATTGTTATAGTTACCTTCCGATTTTCGAAAATCTTGACTTTCGATATTCGAATCTCTTGAATTTCGATTATCGAACTTCTGGAATTTTGTTTTTCGAACTTCTTGATTTTTTAATTCCATATTATTAAATATGCTCATAAAGTCTTTAACATAAATTCTGTTAGGCTTTCCAAGTCCTTGTCTTTTCTTTTCAATCAGTCCTATTCCTGATTTAATATCAAGTTCAGCTATTAATTTATTTGCTTTTTCACTCGCACAATTAAATTGATCTTTTATACTTTCAATTGTGTAGTAAATAAAGACTTTTCCATCTTCATCTATCCAGCCATTTTTATATGAAAGACCCATTCGATTAAGCATATATGAATACAAAACTTTAGCTTCAATAGAAATGCTCTCAAAAATCTCATCTTCCATTAATACCATAGGTAACCTAATGAAGTTATACATTTCAGATTGCCTATTATAAAAATAATCAAAATTCATTCCTACCTCCTCTCTTTAAAATAAAAAAGAGCAGCCTTATTTAAGCTACTCTTGTAGAAAGTATAAAATGGGTTTTATCTTATTATATTTTTCTTTGTGTCTCCTCATACCAGTTGCAAAACTACTCTTACGTCCATGTAGTTTTTTTGGGTCTTTTTGACGTATCCTTCTTCATCTTTATCGAAGACAAAATGCTTATAAAACTGCTTAAAATGCAGGATTTCTATATTTACATCTTTTGTATCAACGCTATAGTCTCCACATGCTGGGTATGGGGAAATTGGTCAACCAGTTGGATCTTTGAGAGCTCATAGCCATAGTCTCTGAGCCAAGCCATATCTGTAGCCAAGGTCTTCGGATTACAGGACACATAGATGACCTTATCCGTCCCCAGACGGCCAATCCGGCGCATGACCTTGCCGCCTGCCCCATTGCGGGGAGGATCGAGGAGAAGAAGGTCTGCTTGGACCCATTCTTCTTCAATTTCGGTCAGGCCGCGACGGGCATCCCGGGCCATAAATTGGGTATTGTCAATCCCATTCTCTCGGGCATTACGCTTGGCGGATGCAATCGATTGATCGACAATTTCAATCCCGGCCAAGGCCTTGGCTTGCTTAGCTAGAGGCAGGCTGAAGGTCCCTACCCCACAGAAGAGGTCGATAACTTGGCTCTCATCAGTCAAGTTTGCCCAATCGAGAACCAGGTCAATCATGCGCTGGGCCTGGCTAGGATTAGGCTGGAAGAAGGTATCGAAGTAGAGCCGATAGTGGAAGCCGGCTAATTCGTCGCGGATATAGTCCCGCCCTGCTAGGATAGTGACTTGGTCCGCGCCCATCTTGTCAGCAATTTCCGTATTCTTGATCCACATCAGACTCTTCACTTCGGTATAGGCTCCCATCCGCCAGATCAGGTCCGCCACCGCTTCAGGATAGTCGTCGCTCGCTTCCTTAGCGAATAAGGCCAACATCACTTCCCCACTCTGCTGACCCTGGCGGAGGAGGAGTTGGCGCAAGAGACCCTGCTTGGACTTCTTATCATAGCCCGCTAGTCCCCAGCGCTTCTGCCAGTCTTGGACCTCTTCTTTGAGCTGCATAAAGATCTCAGGGGCTAGGAGATTGTCTTGCCAGTCCACGATCTGATACTGGTCGCCTTGGGCAAAGAAGCCCAGTGCGCCTTCTTTAGAGAAGCTCAATTCGATCTTATTGCGGTAATGGTAGGGATCCGCCATCCCCCAAACTTCTCCCACTAGGTCGGGATCGAAGCCCTGGTCCGCCAGATAATTCTGGGCCATGGCCTGCTTGAAGGTCAATTGGTCTTCATAGGCCATGAATTCAAGCGGCGCCCCTCCGACTTGGGGCCCTTCGAGTTCATAGCCCCCAATCCGACTCGGCGCAGGCTGGAGGATTCGGTCATAAGTTAGGCATGCCCGGCGGCGACCCCGGGCATTGGGGACTGTGATCAAGAGCCGGTCCCCGGGCAAGGCCTTGGGAATACGGAGCTTTAGCTTGCGTCCCTTGCCTTGATCGGTATCGGGGAAGCGGTAAGTTGCCAGGCCCATTCCTTTGTCATCCAGGGCTTTGACCTCTACTTCAAGCTGTTCGGTTGGATAGTGTTTTTTTGTCATCGGTAACCACCTTCTTTGCGATTATTTCAGAATAATTTTCTTCCAGTAAAGCACATAAAAGCCTGCTAGGCAAGATTTTTTGGCCCAAGTTAAGGGCTTATACGTGGTTCTAGGCTATGCTTATGATAGAATAGTCTTAACGATTATTTAAGATATTCCCAGACTTCCGACTAGTCGTCCAGCAGCTGGGTTAAGGAGTTGATTTTATGGCAGCACATTTTGGTTGGAGTCTCAGACTTCTAAGACGCTTTGTCCGCCTCTTCCTGCCTAAATACCAGTTTAATGGCGAAGATTTACCTGATCTCGACCAACCGACGATCTTCGTTTCCCACCATGAAAACCTCAAGGGACCCTTGCGTCTCATGGTTTGGACACCTGTCTTTATGCGGCCCTGGGTCTTTGCTAAGTTAACCCAAGTCAAAAGCTGCTACCGGCACTTCAGCTCCTATACCTTCCACAAGCGCTTCGGCCTTCCAAAAGCCTTATCCAAGTGTCTGGCCTGGCCTACCGCCCGGATCAGCGTCTTCTTCCTCAAGAGCGCCCGGTCGATCCCTGTCTACCGTCAGAGTAAAAAAATCCGTCTGACCTTTAAGGAATCCGTCGCTAGCCTCCAAGCTGGCCAGCCGATTGCCATCTTTCCCGATATCGACTACCAAAACAGTGACCAAAGCATTGGAGAGCTCTATGAAGGTTTCTTGACGATCGACCAGCTCTACTACAAAAAGTACGGCCAACGCATCCAATTCATCCCTCTGGTGGCCAATAAGTACAAGAAGGAATTTGAAATTGGCCGGCCCTTACGCTTCACCGGACGGATAAAATTTCGCAAGGAGCGCGAATTGATAGCCCAGGCCTTACAGGATGAATTAAACCGGCTATCCAGCCCTTGCCAAGAAGAATTAGAAGAAAACGAAAGCCAACTCTCCCTCAAATAGGGGTTGGCTTTTTTGTATAGACTAGATTAGCTTCCTAAGGGGCAGGCCTGGAAAGAGTCGGCTAGGAAGAAGGCACGGCGGTCTTTTTCCTGGTCGAGATCTTTGAGGCTCACTTGGTAGGGCATGGGATTGGTCCCCGAGCGAACGGTAAGGGTCTGGCTCTGACTAGCGTAGACTGAGCTGTAGCGTGTAAAGCTTCCTTCGCTCCTAGCCCCTGGGCGGAGGAAACCGCGGGGAAGGCTTAGAGCAGCTAGGACATCGAAGGCCCCAGCCTGAGCCTGTCCCTCATCTTCAGCAGCTGGCAGCAAAGCCTTGAGATAGTAAGCCTTAATGAAGCGTGACTTGGGGTCATAGCCTCCAGGTAAGTCCTTAGCTGCATTGAAAGCCCGCAAATTATCCAGGGGCAGGGTCGCTTCCAGGGCTTGGAAATGTTTGGCGATACGGGGTGAATTCGTCATCACACCATAAGGATTTGAAGTCGCCACTAGCTGGCCCCGGTCAGGCTCTAGGACCAAGCACGCCCCACTGCTATCGGTAAACATATAATGAAAGTCTGGACAAATTAAGGGCTGGCCATCACGGTCATGCTTGCTGAGCTGGATCTGGTCCAAATCATCTATCATCTCTTGGACCGACCCATAATGAGCCAGAGCATAAGTCAAGAAATGGTAGCTAGTGAGGTTCTTTTTGTTTGCTTGAGGCTCCTTAGCAAAGCGGGCTTTTGGCCCCACAAATTCATTGGTAATACCGATGAGCCCCTGGTCATTGATGCCCTCTTTCAGCGGGTCTCGGTCCCTAAAGCCGATGCCTAGACGAGCATAGCGGCCATAGTAGCTGCCGCCATGGTAGATATCATCGACTGCAGGATAGTTTGCTGGCTGGTAAATCATATTCCATGGAACAGGCCCTTCCACATCCATGGTCCGGCCCATAACCACGCCTTGGGGGTAAGTCATCTGAATCCCTGTACACATAACAAGCTCCTCTCCTTGATTTAGCCTTAAGCTATCATGAAAGAGCTTTTGACTCAATCCAAATGCTCACGCTTGGTCTGGTCAATAAAACGATAGAGGTCGCTTTCCTTACGGTAGATTAAGTAACTGACTGTCATCTGAACCCCCTGGACGATGAAGGCCAGAGCGAGGAGGTCGGGCAGAAAGAGACTGAAATCGGGATGCCCCAATAGGAGTAAGCCGACAAAAATCCCTGCCAGAGATAGGAGACTACCCCAGATAGGCACTGGCGAATCTTCATAGCGGAGCCGGAAAAATTGATAAGCTCGGACTAAGCCCATACCAAACATCCACCCCCCCAGGACATAGGGAAAGATCCGTTGACTGCCCTGGCTATAGTCATAGATCCCCCAGAGACAAGTCATCAGGGAAAAGCTCCCCGTTAATAAGTTGCCATAGTGGAGGTGTTTGCGTCCCGCTTGGTAGAAGTGGCGGAGGTCCCAAATCCCTGATAAGGCCGTACCTAAGAGAAAGACAAGGGCAAAAACATGGAGGTCCTTATCTGCTTTCAAGAAAAGAAAAGCCCCCATCACGATTAAGACCATGCCAATCAGGACACTGGCCAAGGACTGGTCGCGGTTCAGCCGGTTCAAACGCAAGTGGATATCCGCTGAGAGTGATAAGGCTTTGTGCCGGGTCTGGACTTGGTAGAGCCGGTCCTGGTGGAGGTCCTCCCAGATCAAAAGCAAGTCATTTAAGGTCTTTAACATAAAGCGCCGCTCGCCCGGTTCCAGCTTCCGGGCCTCAGCATAGAGACGGTTAATAAAGCTGCGAAAGTTTTCCGAAATATCGGTGATGCGAAGGACCCCAGTATTATAGAGGGCATCGAACAACAAGGTCAGCAGCAATTCGATTTCCTCAGGGCCGTGCCATTTCATCCAAATATTGAGGGTTTCCTGGCTGAGCTGGCTAGTCACCGTGGTCGATTCTACCCGCTCAAACTGGTCCCCCTCGATTTCCCAGAGTTGAAGCAGATGCTGGAGGAGAGAAATCCCCCCACTCTTGATAATGGTTGGCGCTGTAGCTGTATGTAAGATGATTCCAATTAAAGAATCTTCTGGTAGATATTCGTAGACCTTAGGCTGGATCCGCCGAAAGCCTGGTTGGTCAAAGGTCTCCTTGTAAAAACCGGGGGAATCTAGGACGTAAATGCCTTCAATTAATTCTTGGTCTTGGGCCTCCTGTTGGATAGCAGCAGCCAAGGCCAGGTTTCCCCCCTTAGAATGTCCAGCGATAATAAGCGAGTCTTGATCATCCTGATGCAGGACCTGGGCCAAATAACGCCCGGCTGCCCCTTGGGAGGGCATGGTCTTACGGTAGGCCAGCATAAAATTCTCCTGCCAGCCGACAATATGGTTGTCCGTTCCCCGAAAAATGACTAGTTTCTTATAGCCGGGGATTTCGACAATCAAAGCCGCAAATTGGACCGCTTTCTCTTGGTCTAGGAGACTGCGAAAGCCATAGAGGCGCAGCTTACGATAACGCTCTGTTGCCACTAAGGCATCGAGGACATCATGGCGGCCTTGACTAATAAAGGACCAGATATCCCGGGTATTCGGCTGGTAGGTCTTAGCGACCCAATCTTGGACCTGGACTAAGGACACCCAGTCCCCACCCGTCAGATCCGCTGGTACCAGGTCATCCATCTCTAAATTCGATAATTCAGTTAAAGCCGCAATATCAACTTCATTGAGGGGCTTTTTATCAAAAGTTTGGTCACTATTCGCCTCAATATACTCCACTAAGCGCATGCTGGCACCTCCCTTAAACTTGGCTCTATTATAGCACGGCTCTGTTCAGAGGGACGCCTCATCCACTCGCGCCAAAAAGAAAAAGGCTGGAACTTTTGTCCCAACCTCTTAGCTAAAGAAGCGATTGCTCAATCAAGGGCTAGGCCCTATCTTGTTGCCGTCTTATTGACCGGATTGGCCTTTCTCAGCGCGTAATTCTTGGATGAAAGCTTCGATCTTATCCATAGCGCGTTCGAGTTCTTTAATAGAATAGGCATAAGAAATCCGCAAGAAACCATCTCCTGATTCACCGAAGGCAGAACCAGGGACAACAGCAACCTTCTCTCTCTCTAACAATTCCAATGCAAATTCTTCACTGGACATGCCGAATTCGCGAATATCTGGGAAGGTGTAGAAGGCGCCTTCTGGTACAAAGCAGGGCAGACCCATCTCACGGTAGCGGCTCATTAAGAAGTTACGCCGTTCGTAGTAGTCATCCCGCATGTCTGCGACCTCATCGTCACACTCTTTCAGCGCCGTAATCCCTGCGTATTGGGAGGTCGTTGGTGCCGCCATAATAGTATATTGGTGGACCTTGAGCATCTGTTCGGTGATTTCCTTAGGGGCACAGACATAGCCCAAGCGCCAACCTGTCATGGAGAAGGCCTTAGCGAAACCATTGACATAGACCGTCCGTTCCTTCATACCTGGAATCGATGCAATAGAAGTGTAGGCTTCGTCTGCATACCAGATTTCAGAATAAATCTCGTCGGTAATACAATAAAGGTCATGGTCTATAATGACCTTAGCCAAAGCTTCAATATCTTCTCTCAGACAGACCGCTCCGGTTGGATTATTTGGGTAATTGAGAATGACTGCCTTGGTCTTATCCGTAATCGCTGCTTCCAACTGTTCAGCCTGCATCACAAACTTATCTTCTGCTTTCAAGCGGACAGGAACAGGGACCCCTCCTGCCAACTGAACAGAAGGAAGATAGGAAACATAGCTAGGGTCCATCACAATTACCTCATCCCCTGGGTTAACCAGGACCCGACAAGCCAAGTCGATCGCTTCACTGCCGCCGATGGTCACAATCTGTTCCTCTTCTGGATCATAATGGAGGTCATAGTGGCGGTCAATGTATTTGGCAATTTCTTTGCGTAATTCGATTAAGCCTGCATTGGCGGTATAGAAGGTCCGACCTTGGCGGAGACTCTTAATAGCCGCCTGGCGGACTGTCCAAGGCGTATCGAAGTCCGGCTCCCCAACACCTAGTGAAATGACCCCTGGCACTTCATTCGCCACATTGAAGAAACGGCGTATCCCAGAAGGCGCCATATCAAGAACTGTTTGGTTGAGGCTCTTTGTCATTGAGAGATCACCAACCGTTCCCCATCTTTTAGCTTGCTCTCAAAGATGGTGCCATGGTCCTTGTAGCGGTTCATCACAATATGGGTGGCCGTACCAGAGACCTCATCGATTGAAGCTAATTTATTAACGAAACGAGAAATTTGTTGCATGGGTGCCCGCTTGGTTAAGAGCATATAGTCGTAGGCGCCACTGGTTAAATAAAGGGCTTCGACTTCTTTGAAGCGGTACATCATTTCAGCCACTTCCTCATAAGAGGCGCCCTTGTGTAAGTTCACCGATACTTCAATCATGGCTGAGACATAGTCACTCTCTGTTGCGTCCCAGTTAATCATGGTTTTATAACCCGAAATAATGCCTAAGTGTTCTAATTCCGCAATGGTAGCTGATACAGTTTCCACATCTTCTTCCAATGCGTTGGCGAGTGCCTTATGAGAAATATGGGCATCGTCCTCAATATAGCGAAGAAGACGGTATTGCTTCTTGTGATCCATGTGCAGACTTCCTCCTTTATGGTATGATAGAGTTACAATTATGATGGTTTGTATTGGCCATCTGACATTGGATACCTACATTTTACCACACTTTGATCCGGCTTTTTGTTGAATCAAGTGGGAATATGCTTTGGAGGAGAAAATTTATGAAAAAACGAAACTTTTTGGCCCTGCTAGCGCTCCTAGCCCTTTGCCTCTTCGGCTGCAAGCAAGCGAGCGAAGAAGAGACTGACCAACCTTATGCCAAGAACGACAGTCAGACTGAGAGGCAAGCCCCCAAATATTATATCGATCCAACTACTTATAGCGTACGTCCCATCGCGGATGCCGACCCTAATGTGGTCCTCTTAACCTTCGATGACGTTCCCCGCCCCCTGCCTACCAGCAATGCGCCAACTATCGCCAACCACCTCGAAGATGCTGGGGTGAGAGGGCTCTTCTTCGCTAACGGCATGTACCTGGAGGACCAAGAAGGCCGTGATGCCATCAAGGCCATTGCAGACAAGGGCCATGTGATTGGCAACCATACCCAAACCCATGCCAACCTCAATGATCTCTCAGCTGAACAAACCCGCGAAGAAATCCAAGCCACCAACCAAGCCATTGAAAATATCACCGGTCAAAAAGTTCACTTCTTCCGTCCGCCCTTTGGCTCGACCAATGCAGCCCTCGATGGACTCATGGAAGAATTTGGCATGCAGCCTATGAACTGGTCCTTTGGCTATGACTGGGTAGCCGACTACCAGGATGCTGAAGCACTCACCAAGCAAACCTTGGAATCTGAATTCTTACAGCCCGGGGCCAATATCCTTATGCACGACACCCAATGGACAGCAGAAGCCCTGCCAGCCATTATCCAAGGCTTGAAAGACCAAGGCTATCAAATCGTTGATCCCCAAGAGCTTGCCCGGCCAGAAGAACTGAAGGACTTGGAGCTTTAGATTTTTTTAGGAAGAATTTAAGCAAATACTAAAAGCCTTAAAGGCTAAGCGTGCTATAATGAAGACACAAAATGTGAAAGTAGGTTATACAAATGAAAGCATTAATGAAGAAAGTGGCCCTCGGTGCAAGCCTGGCTGTGCTCAGCTTGAACTTGGTGCCCACTGTCCTTGCTGATAAGATTCAAATCAATCCCATGTTTACCTATGGCGAAAGCTTAAACCAAAGCCAATACCAAGAGACCAAACAAGCCTTGGGCGTCCAAGATGGGGCTAAAGAAATCCAAGTCAATATCAATGAATTGAATGGTTTATTGCAGGATAATTACCCCTACCGCCAGGTTTATTCCTCAGCTTATATCACCCCAGCTAAGAACAATGGGGATGTTACTGTTGAAATTGTGACCCCACAAACGATCACAGCCATTACCCCTATCCAGTATGAGAATGCAGCCCTGACCGCCGGAGCCGTAGATGTTGACATTAAGGTGGCTTCAGCTGTTGCTGTGGATGGGTCCGGTGCCCTAGCTGGTGTCTATAAGGCCTTCCAAGATGCAGGTTACCAGCTGAATGATAAGGCAGTAAGTGTGGCCCAAGACGAATTGACCACCACCTCCAAGATCAATGAAGAAAACCAGGGCAAAGAGGGCTTCTCTGACGAAGCTATGAATGCTGCTATCGCAGAAATCAAGACCGAAATCCAAAAGGCCAAGGACGAAAACAATGGCCAGATTGATAGCCAACAAATCCAAGTGATTGTCAATAACATTATCAATAACTATAATTTAAATGACGTCATTTCAGAAGAAAATAAACAGTCCATCATTAACTTAATGCAACAATTTAGTCAGATTGAACTGACCCAGGAACAAAAGGATGCCATTAATCAATTTGGCCAAGACCTCTTGAAGAATGGTGACCAAATTATCCAGAATGCTAAATCAGCCTGGGACAATGCGGATAAAGAACAATTAGCCCAAGATGCCCAGAGCATTTGGGACCAGATTGTCGCCTTTGTCAAAAGTTTCTTCTCCAATGCTGAGGAACCTGCAGCAGGCGACCAACAATAATAGCCGCTTCAACAGCTGACAAAATCAGTAGATCAGGTAGCCAAAGTTAAATGACATCTATCAGACTGCATTCACTCAGTCAAAAAGCTCGCCTCTCTTGCGAAAGGCGAGCTTTTCTTATCCTTAAATTTACCCTATCTTATTTATGATAGGGTTGGTTGTTTTGAATGCGGAAACTCCGGTAGATTTGTTCTACCAAGACCAGTCGCATGAGTTGGTGGGGCAGGGTTAAACGACCGAAACTTAGGTTTAAATCGGCCCGGCGGCGGACTGCTTGACTTGTACCGACCGACCCACCAATAACATAGACAAAGCGGCTTTTGCCGTGGGTCATGGCCGTCTGCAATTTCTTAGCCAGGCCTTCTGAATCCAAGAGCTCGCCATCCAAAGCTAGGTGGACGACAAAGTCATCGGGCTTGATTTTGGCGAGGATACGGTCCCCTTCCTTATTGCGAATCAGATCCAATTCTGTCTCTGAAGCTTCTTCGGGGGTCGCTTCATCCTTGACTTCAACCATGTCAAACTTACAATAAGCTTGGAGGCGCTTGGCATACTCTGCAATGCCCTGCTTGAGGTACTTTTCTTTTAGTTTTCCAACAACGATCAGTTTTACTTGCATGCTAATCCATCCATTCTATGCAAAATCCGTCAGATAATAGGCCATTTTTATCTTTTTACTAAACTTTGCTTTATTTTTCTGCCTAAAGTCGCTAATATAATATCATTTCCGCCAAGCATTTGGCTATCCCCAAGTTATAAAAGGAGTAAAACATGTCATGGTTCAATTCTTAAATAAGCTGGGCAGTTCACAAAAGATTGCCCTGAGCTTCTTAGTGGTTATCCTCACCGGCTCAATCTTGCTGAGCCTACCTATTTGCCAGACGGCGACGTCGCAAGCTAGCTATTGGGATAATCTCTTTATTTCTGTCTCAGCGGTCTGCGTGACCGGGCTGTGGACCCAGTCCATCCACGATTCTTACAATTTACTCGGTCAACTTGTCATGATGGTCCTCATCCAAACGGGGGGCTTGGGACTCATGACCCTCATCAGCATCGTCTACCACAGCCTGGGCCAACGCTTAGATATCCGTAACCAAATGGCAGCTGGAGATGCCCTCAACCACTCGGAACTGGATAATCTTTCCAGCTTTCTGAGCCGGATTGTCAAGTACAGCCTGGTCATTGAGGGGATTGGGGCAGTTTTCCTGACCTCTTTCTTTGTCCCCCGCTTTGGCCTAGCTCGAGGGCTTTTCCATAGTCTCTTCACAGCTGTCTCCGCCTTCTGTAATGCCGGCTTTGACCTGATGGGGAACAACAGCCTGCTGGACTATCAAACCGCCCCTGTCCTAAACTGGACTATTATGGCTCTCATTGTCCTCGGAGGCATTGGCTTTAGTGTCTGGTTCGATATTAGCCAGCAGGTCCAACGCTTCTACCATCAACATAAAAATATAAAATTTTCTTACTTTATCAAGCATCTCAGCCCCCATACCAAACTTGTCCTTGGATTGACAGTCCTCCTGATTGGTCTAGGCAGCTTCCTCTTCCTCCTGGTTGAGTGGTCCAACCCAAATACGATTGGGCCTTTGAACCCACTGGACAAGATCATGGTGGCTTGTTTTCAAACGGTCACCATGCGGACGGCTGGCTTTGCTAGTGTGGATTACACCCAGGTTCATCCTGTTAGCCTGCTTATCTTTGTTCTGACCATGTTTATCGGGGGCGGTGCAGGCGGGACAGCTGGTGGCTTGAAGGTGACAACTTTCGCCCTAACCCTTATGTTGGCTTTGAAGGAAGTTCGCCAGTCCAAGTATGTGAGTTTCGACCACCATACCATCCCCGATCCAACCGTGCGCAAGGCCTTTGCCATTGCTCTTATGTATGTTGCCCTCCTCTTCACAGGGAGCGCCCTGCTCTTAACTTTTGATCCTCAAGTGCCCTATCTCCACCTGCTATTTGAAGCCATTTCGGCCCTAGCGACAGTCGGTGTCTCCTGTAACCTGACCCCGAACTTGTCCATGGCCAGCCAGGGCACCCTCATGCTCTTAATGTACATCGGACGGATTGGACCGATGACCCTCTTCTTGGTCTTACTAGGACGCAAACGCCAAAAAATTGATATCCAGTACGCTAAAACAAATATTATTATAGGATAGGTGAATGAAATGAGTAAAAAAAATCGTGTGGTTGGCATCCTGGGGCTGGGCCTCTTCGGCTCTGCCCTAGCTAAGAATCTCTCCCACAATGGCATTGACATTATCGCGTGTGACCGCGATGAAAAAATCGTCAACGCTTTAGAAAATGACCTAACCATCGCTTCGATCGGAGACTTTACAGACATAGATTTTATGCGCGAAAGCGGCTTCGGCAATTGTGATGTCATCGTCATTGCGACCGGTAGCGATCTAGAATCCTGTGTCCTAGGCGTCATCAATGCCCGTGAACTCGGCATTGAAACTATTATCTGTAAGGCCAAGAACCAATCTGCTGCCAAGGTCCTCGAAGCCTTAAAGGTCAGCCGGGTCGTCCTGCCAGAAATCGAATCAGGAGAACATATCGCTGACGTCCTCAGCCGGAACTCCCTAGAGGATATGATTAAGCTCGATGACCAAACAGCTATCGTCGAATTCCGGGTCCCGCAAAAATGGCTAGGCCACACTGTGGATGAGCTCGACCTGCGCCGCCACTATGATATTAATATTATCGGTCTGCGTAAACAAATCAAGGAAACCTTGAACACAAAGTTTGATCCCGACTACCACTTCGGTCCCGATGACTTAGTCGTTGCCGTGGTCAACCGCGACCGTTTCCAACAGATTGACTACCTAGAAAAGCTTTAAGTTTATAAGCTTTCCATAATGCCACAACCTGCAAGCAGTGACCAAAACTGCCTGCAGGTCTTTTTATTCTTTAGTGGAACAGATTTTTTGTAACAGGCAAGCCTTATCCACAAGCTTATCAACAATTCCACAAGTAAAAATCCCCATTTCTTGCCTTTTTGACTCGACGAAAGGAATCACTCTGTTCTAGTCGGCAATTTTCTGCACATCGCTATGCACAAGCTTAGGCCCTCAATGGAGGGTTTTCCACTGTTTTTAGCCGACTTATACACAGCCTTGTGCATAACTTGCCCACATATTTATGCACAGGCCGCTAATCTTTTAATAAAAAAACCTTAAACACGGATAGATCGCGTGTTTAAGGTTTTTCGCTTAACTTGGTGCTTCATTGGATGATTGGGCTTCTAGTTGAACTTCTACTTCAACTGGTTGGCCTTCACGGTAAACTTCAACGGTTACCCTAGCGGTTGGGTCTGTACTATATAGTTTTTGACGGAGGTCCACCGTTGATGTGACATCCTCCCCATTAAATTTGGTAATCACATCGTAAGGCTTGAGCCCTGCCTTAGAGGCGGGTGTATTGGAGATTACTTCCATAATGACAACACCATTTTCAACTTCTTTTGGCAGTTTCAACAAGTTTTCTTGTTGGTCCAGTGGAATCCGACGCAAGTCTGTCATCTGTACCCCAAATTTTGGCCGGATGACCTTGCCATTCTCTTCTAACTGGCTGATGATCCCTTGGACTTCATGGCTTGGAATGGCGAAGCCCATCCCTTCAACATTAGCCGTCGAAATCTTCATCGAATTAATCCCAATTAATTGCCCAGCCGAATTCACCAGGGCCCCCCCGGAATTGCCAGGGTTAATGGCAGCATCCGTTTGGATAGCATTGACTTGCCAATCCGCGCTACCATCCTGGTCCAGGTCAACAGGCACTTGCCGATCGAGCCCGGAAATAATGCCATAAGTTACCGTTGAAGCAAAATCTGAGCCCAGCGGGGACCCGATGGCAATGGCAGGTTCCCCTACAGATAGGGCGCGGGAATCGCCGAACTGGGCCACTGTTTTGGCATATTTTGCTGGAATCGAAAGGACAGCAAGGTCTGTAAATTTATCTGCCCCAACAAGTTTAGCAGGAACTTGTTCCCCTTCACTGGTAATAATTTCCAGGGCGTCTTGACCGTCGATCACGTGGTTGTTCGTCACAATATAGGCGCGGTCACCTTCTACCTTATAGATAACCCCTGAGCCTTCAGATGCCGTTGCATATTGGTCTTCGGGGTTCTGGGTCGATTGGCTGGCAGGATTTCTAAAGCCAAAAAGATCATAGAGCTCATTATTTGACGTATCCGCCAGGTTAACGACCGAAACGACTGAGCCCTTGACCTCATCGACAATAGCTGAAACATCGGTCGTAATATTGACCGAGGCTTCCTTCTGGGCGCCCCCTTCTTGACTCGCTTGGCCTTGTCCTTGCTTAGCTAATTCCTTGTGGACGATATCTTCAACCTCATCCTGTGAAGTGACTTGGTCAAAAGCCCCACTCGCATAGCCGACGCCTCCAACCAGGCTGGCCCCAATTAAACCTCCTACGATAGCTGGTGTCCATATTTTTTTGAGCGATGTTTTATTTTGATTGTCCTCAGGCATTAAGCTACCCCCTAACTCTCATTTTTTGCTTTATTGTATGTGATAATTATGAAATCTTTGTGAAATTTATTATGGCTATTTTATAAAGTCAATAAGCCGGTTGCTTCATCTGGATGGGTATTATGCAGGAGGAACTGGTCATTGACCCCTAAGTCGTGGTCCCTTAAGACTGAAGTCACTGTCTGCATGGCAAGCTCGGGCAAGTTATTATCTTTGGAAAGATGCCCCAAATAGACGTGTTTGGTCTTATCACCAATCATTTCGGACAGGGCTTCCGCTCCCGCTTCGTTGGACAAGTGGCCGCTATCGCTCAAGATCCGCTGCTTCAAATGCCAAGGGTAACGTCCCATCCTAAGCATATCCGTGTCATGGTTACTTTCCATCAGGTAGGCATCACAATTCCGCAAGAAGCCGCGCTGCCGGTCACTGACATAGCCTAGGTCGGTCATCATAGCAAACTGTTTGTGGTCCTTTTGGAAGGCGTAAAATTGGGCCTGGGCAGCATCATGGCTCACCCCGAAGCTGGCCACATCCAAGTCTCCTAGGGTAAGCAGTTCCCCCGGTTCCATCACAAAGCGTTGGTCCAGGGGAATCTTACCACACTTATCGCCAATCGCTAGCCAGGTCTCCTCATTAGCATAGATCGCAAGCTTGTAGCGTCGCGCCAAGACCCCTAGCCCCTTAATATGGTCGCTGTGTTCATGGGTCACAAAGATTGCATCAATATTATGCATGGACCGGCCGATACTGGCCATTAATTGCTCGATCTTCTTCCCGCTCAGACCCGCATCAATGAGAATCTCGCGCTTGGGGGTCTGAACATAGGTCACATTGCCGGAGCTCCCGCTGGCTAACATTGAAATTCGCATTGAAAAATCTTCTGAAGTCATTATAACATCCCTTCTTAGCAATCGTGAGGTCGAGATAAAAGCTCCCACCTCTAAAAAGTAAAGTACTTTCCAAAAATATCTGCTCCAAAAGTCAGCTCTGATGGCCGCTTCACGCATACTGTCCGATCCATTGCCTCCGTTCTAAGCGACTTTTGTCAGATTCTCTTTATAAAAAAAGTCAGGGCAGACGTCAGTTTTAAGGAGGTCTTACTGCTCGAGGCTTGTCGCCTCCCCTCCTCCACTCGGTCTCCCCTGAATGGTTCTAGCTTTTATTTCCAAATCAAGTCCGTTAAATCTTTATCGTACAAGGCGTCTGGCCAAGACTGGACCTGGCCTGGTAAATATCCGTTAGCTACTAGCTTATTATAGTACAAATCATTTGTCCCTGTAAACCATGAGAGTAAGTAGCCTTGGCTGAGCTCAGCCTCTGAAGCTTTTTGCTCTTGGTCCGTCCATTCTTTACTCTTTAAGTCTTCAACTAGGGCTTTGACTGTCCGTCGCCGGGAAAGCCCTTGTGGCGTGTAGATGGGCAGGGCCTTCCGGTAGAGAACAAGGGCAAGAAGGAGACAGAGCCCATAGCCAAGCAGGGCCCCATAAGAGGTATCCATCTCTAGCATCAAGACCAAGGCCCCCACTGTCAAAGCCAGGGCTAAGATGAGATAGGCTAAGAACAGGAGCCGATACCACTTATTGCGGCGGGCTTTCGGGAAAAATTTGACTCGCCCTGAACTCATCAGGCGCGCTTGGTCTTTAACCAGGGCCTGCCTAAGTTGCTTGGTCTCAAGTAAGTCAGAGACATAGAAAGCCTGCCCGCCCGCTAGGCTCTGCCCAACTGATAATAGTGCTTGATCTTGTGGACTAGTGGCCTGGTCAACTTGAATTTGGATCAGGAGGTCAATTTTTTGCTTCTTCCCCTGATCCTGGTAGGCTAGGTCTACTAGGCCCTCTTGGTAAAGGTTAAAGAGGCTAGCATAAAAGCGTGACTTGGCTGTCGACTTCGTCCTTAAAGCTAAGACTTGGTAGGGGTGGACCGATCCCAGAGGCAGAGGATAAGTGGCCGCTTCTTGGGCCACTCGGTACTTCTCTCGAAGCAAGAAATAGGCCAAAATCAGCAAGGCCAATACTAAGAGGGCCAGCATACCCCAAATAAAGACCGACTGCCGTCTCAGCTTGTTCGCCCGTTTCTCAGCTTCCTGGTCCATCTCCTGAACAATCGTTTGCCCCTTACTTTCAGGCCCCACTGTAGGGTTATTAGCCAGGACTTGGGCTGGAATATAAGCCTGGAGAAGGATACTCTCCCCCGCCCCCTTATCACGGACTTGAATCTCTAACTCCTTATCATTCAACCAGCGCCATTGGGTCTTTTGCTGGGGACTGGTTAGGATTTGTGCTTCTTCGGCCTTGACTGCTTGGGGGAATTTGACGCGGACCACGGCCTCATCCACTGCTCCAGGTGCTGATAGGAGGGGCAAGCTCAAAATCGCTTGGTCACCATAATTGGTCCAGCTACGATTAATCGTGGACTGGTAGCGTGCAATTTGTTGGCTATCACTCATCTTGTTGAAAACATTAACCTGGAGCATGCTATCATCCTGCTGAGCAAAAAAAGTCCCGACTTCATGCGAATCACTCAAAGCAAAGGGAAAGGCTGACTTGGCATCCGAACTCCGCATATCAATCTTCAGAGCCTCCATTTCGCCCACATCCCCCAGGGCGATTTGATGGCGGACCTGGTCCACCTGGCCATGGATATCATAAGTGATCCTTTCCGTTTGCTTTATCACACCGTGTTCGTCGCTCGCTAGGTCAACTTGGTAGTCTGTGATGTTGACCTGCTTGGCTTGAACAGGACCCGCTAGGAAGAGGCCTAGCCATAGGACCAGGACGAAAATTCCTGCTTTGACATAGCTTTTGGTCATGGCTGCTCCTTTCTAGCTTCCTGCACTGCTTTGGGGTTGGATAATTGTCCCATTGATGCCATCCACATATTCCGTTTCAACTTCATCATCATTGTGCTTAATGTAAATCGTCCAGATGGGCTTGTACATATGGAGTTGGTCTAAGGCTAGACTCGTCCGGTAACCTATTTTGACCTTGACAACACTGGCCTTGTTGGGAATCTCATCATTGAGGTAGAGGTTCTCAATGGCCTGCTTCTCTGAAATCAGCGGGCGGTTTTCACCTTGGACTTGGGTCTCGCCTGCATAGCTCTGTTCATAAGCATCAACCTCCAGCTTATCATTGAGGTGGAAGATTAAGTCCCCGCTCCCATCAATGATTCCATGGCCATCATAGGCTTCTTGGTAGTAGGTAACCGTCGACTTTCTCGGATTATAGTAGGCGAAGTGATAGTCTTTGCCATTCAGAACCTGTTGGCTGTCCTTAAAGTCGTTCAGCTCCTTAAAGTCAGTCTCCGACCAGGAATCCTCTGCCAGGCCTTTATCTAAAGCAGGAAGGGGAAGGGGCCGGTCTAATTTGCTGAATAAGCGTCCCTTAGAATCTATAGTGACTTCTTGGTCTGTTAGTTTATCAGCCGCTTCCTGCCAGGCCTCCAAGTCTAATTGAGCAGCTACAAAAGGAAGCTCACCCGCCTCATCCGACAAAGGAATTTCCGCTAGTTCATTCAGATTCATCTCAGTTTGTACACTAGCGGCTGTCGACCGATTGGAATCATTTGGAAAATAAATCGAATTCTTGCTGACAAAGATATTCAATAAGAAGAGATCCAAAATCAAGAAAGCCACAATCAATATGTATTGTATCCGTCTAAAATCCATGACTCTCCTCCTAATCCTCAGCTTGGTCTTGCCCCAGCGAAATATCTTCAGATTCTTCGCCTGCTTCACGATCCTTATGGTCAGTCAAACCCTGCATATTCACATGCTCTTTACTATCTGAGTAAATCGTCTGCAAGTCCTCGTACTTAGACATATCCACGAGATTGTCCAGCATATGCCAGCGCCCCTTCAGCTTGACATGCCAGCTTGGAACTAATTCCACCAGTGCATTAGACTTGTCACTACGTACCCAGCGGTAACCGAGTTGGACCATATCAATTTCCTGGCTTGAATAATTATTTTCAGCTAGGATCCTAACCACATCCTTGCCACTCATTAGCCGCACAGGTGTAGACAAGGGGGTCACAGGGGTTTGTATGGTCAGGGCTGATAAGTTTAAGCCAATCAATCCTTGGTCACTTATTTTTAGCTTAATTTTGGATACATTATGGGGGTCGAAGACAGGAAGGCCGGCAATGAATTTGCGGAAGACAATCTGTTGGTTATCCGCATTAAAGTCCGTAAACTTCCAAGAATCATAGGCAGGTTGGAAGTCTTTGAGCAAGTTGAAGCTTTCCTGGATGGCTTCATACTGCTGGAGGGGGTCTCCTTTACCTTGATCACTCGCATAGACTAGTTCCAGGCTATTATTATCCAATAGCAGACTCTTGCCCTCAGAGAAGTAGCGCGAATAATTGGCATCACTGTAATCATGAATGTTCTCAGGTGAAGAAAAGAGCTTATTCAAATAAAAATAAATAGGCTGTCTTTCAACCATGTAAGTCAGCACATCTAATTCCTGGCTCTCCTTACTTAAATAAACCCGCCCCTCCCGGCATTCAAAGGGTTGAACAGCATAGAAGCTGGCCTTGTCTTGCTTAAGCTGGTCCTGGATGTCTTGGATGGGCCCCTCTTCTTGGACCTCGACCGTAAAGGCCTTATCATTCTTTTCATTCAAGAGATAAAGCTGCTTGGCGTTGGCTGACATAATAATGCGATCGAAAACATAGTCACGGTGGGAGGCATCCAATTCTGGCGCGTCCTTGAGTAAGAAAGCGATTGGAATTTCATCCGAAAACTCAAATTCGATAAAGTCCTTCTTATCAATGCTTTGACGGAGATTGTCTGTTTCCTCTTCCTTAATCTTACTGGCATCAATAGTCTTCGATAAGTCGAAGAGGGGCTGGGTGAGTTGCTTAATCAAGTCCGGTTTGAAGGATTTCACAAAACCCTCTTCCTTATCATGGAAGATCACAGACTTAGGCGAGAACACAACTTGCAAGGGAGCTGAACTCGGTTGGGCCACATTGAGTGTACCTGTTGCGACGGTCTGTTGGTCCTGGCCCTTGTCTTGACCAAAACTAGGCCAAGAATTAAAAATGCGAAAGGTTGGGCTAAAAATAGCAAAAGTAGCCAAGAGACTGAATGCAACGAGTAAGATTAAGATCGTATTGACAAAACGTCCCCAATGTTTTCTCATGCGTCCCACTCATCCTCTCCGTAAATTTCAACATAAGGGAGACTGACAAAGAAGGTCGACCCCTTATTCTCAATACTATTGACCCATATGCGACCATGGTGCATCTCGATCACTTCCTTAGCTATGGCTAGACCTAAGCCAGTTCCTCCTTGGGCTCTTGACCTAGCCTTGTCTACACGGTAGAAGCGGTCAAAAAGATGGGGAATACTCTTCTGTGGCACACCCAAACCCTGGTCCTGGACACTGAGGGTAACTTCATTATGGGTCGACATCAGCCGAACCGTAATCGTCCCGCCATCCGGTGAATACTTGATGGCGTTGTTAATAATATTATCGATCACTTGGGTCATCCGATCCTGGTCAATCTCCACAAAATATTCCTCCCCTGCTAGCTCACGCACAATGGTGAAGGGGCGGTCAGAGCCAAACTGTCCCGACTGGACCATCATATCAAAGCGGTCCAAGACATGGGAGACCAAAGCGGTAAAGGAAACCAATTCAAAGTTGAGCTGTTCCTTGCCAGAGTCCATATTAGACAAATGGAGGAGGTCCCCGATCATGCGGATCATGCGGTCAGTTTCATTCTGAATAACGCCTAAGAATTCCACGGCCAGCTCTTGGTCAGCTAGGGCCCCATCTGCCAGGGCCTCACTATAAGAGCGGACACTGGTTAGGGGGGTACGCAATTCATGGGAGACATTGGATACGAATTGCCGGCGGTCGCGTTCGATTTTTTCTCTTTCAGTAACGTCTGTCAGGACCCATACCAAACCGGAAATAAAGCCGCTATCCCGTTGGATGATGGAATACTCGCCCTTAATGACAGATTCCTGGTCAGGGGTTGACATATCCATGAGAATCTCGTCATTACTATCAAAGAGCTCACGGAAACTATAGCGGTCTTGTAAGTGGAGGACTTCCATAATCGAGTGGCCCATGACTTCTTCTTCTGAGGAGGAAATAAAGTCTAGGGCCTTGCGGTTGGTTAGGATGATCCGCCCCCGCCGGTCCGTTGCCATCACCCCATCCGTCATGTGCTTGAGAACCGAATCCAAACGCTGGCGCTCTGATTCTGTCGATTCCTGGGCTTCCTTCACGCGGACGGATAAGTAGTTAATGGATTCCGCCAAGTTACCGATCTCATCGTCGCTATAGACCTGGACCTGTCCATTGAAGTCTCCGTCCGCAATTTTTTCTGCTTGGTCTTTCATTGCTTTGAGCGGTCGGGTAATGCCCGTTGATATCAAGAAGGCCAAAACAATGGTGAAGAGGAGGGAGACCGCCGACGAGGACAGATAAATAATAATAATATTTTGAATCTGTCGGTAAACGCTCTCAATATTGACCCTTAAATTCAAAACCCCCACCAATTGTCCAGAAGAATCGGAAGATAGGATAGGGGCGACATACTGCTTCACCAGGATATTCTGTTCGGCATCATAAATTTCACGTGAGGAAGCGGTGTTATTATAGAGGGTCTGGTCAATATCCTCGCGTGTCACCCGCTGGCCCAGGTGTGCCTGGCTATTGGGACTGGAGCTCGCGACTAAAAAACCGTTCCGGTCCAATATCTGGGATTCCAGTATGTTATTGGAATTGAAGCGATGAAAGATCGTGTTTAAGCGGTCTGCCTTCTCCTGGTTATCCAAGTTATCATCGTCCAATATAGGGCGGGCACTCTCCTCTAAGAAACTCATTTGCACACTGACTTGCTCGTCAAAAGAAGCCAGCATTTCAGACTCGAGTTGCTTGATAAAATAAGCCCCAATAATTTGGAGTGAGAGCAGCACCACTAGAATAAAGATCATTGGAATCTTAAAGAGGACCGATTTATAAAATGGGATACCTTTCTTTGCCATGCTTTACTCCTGGTTAAGGTCTTGGATAAAGTAACCGACACCCCGTCTAGTCATCAAGATTTCGGGATGGGAAGGCGAGCTTTCGATTTTTTCCCGGAGACGACGGACGGTCACATCCACCGTACGGACATCCCCGAAGTAGTCATAGCCCCAGACAGTTTGAAGCAAGTGTTCCCGGGTCATGACTTGGCCAATATGGCGGGCAAGGTAGTGAAGAAGTTCAAATTCCCGGTGGGTTAATTCAATATCTTCCCCATTTTTAGAGACCATGTAAGCTTCTTCATGGATGACTAAATCGCCCACTTCGATGTTATGGGTCTTCTCTTCTTTCGTCTCTGGTTCTGCTGCAATGGCAGACCGTCGTAAGTTAGCCTTCACCCGGGCAGAGAGTTCACGGTTAGAGAAGGGTTTGGTCACATAGTCATCCGCCCCCATTTCCAAGCCTAAGACCTTGTCAATCTCATCACTCTTAGCAGTCAGCATGATGATAGGTACTTGGCTCTCCTTACGTATCTCCCGGCAGACCTCAATCCCATCCTTCTTAGGCAACATGAGGTCTAACAAGATCAGATCAGGATCATACTCTTCAAAATATTCCAAGGCCATCTCCCCATCTGAAGCCACATAGGTCTCATAGCCTTCTTTTTCCAAATTATACTTGATGATATCTGAAATGGCTTTTTCATCATCAACGATTAACACCTTTTTCATGCTTGCACTCCTTTAATTCATGAATTAACATACGATTCAAGCGCTTTTTCATTAATCTATTATACCTTGTGCCCAGCTAAAGTTCAATTTTTCAACTGAGCCTATCCATTCCTCCCCCATGATAGCACAAAAAAAGGCCACGGGCTTGCTTGGAGACCAGGGCCCATGGACTCAATAGAAAAGAAAAAAGTCGAGCGGGGTGAACTGCCCCCTGTCAAGTAGACAGGCAAATAAATAAATTTTTACCATGTGTGATTTTTGTCATGCATGGTTTTTATTTTGGATTTTAAAATAGAATTTATCAGTGAATACGATATTTCATAA
>NZ_VYWO01000006.1 GCF_008726925.1 Aerococcus sanguinicola
GTTAAGCCTCTATGATGAAAAACATCTTTAAAATTTACTATAGGCGTACCTTTTCCAAAAAAATCTTTCCCCTTATTAATGCCATTTTTAAATTCATAGTAGTCTCCGACTTCACACTGAATCCAATCATCCGTGAATCCCTTAAACCTGAGCTCGGGTTGTTTTCTTTCTTCTGCCATTATTTAAACACATCCTTTATCGCTTGAATGAGTTCCGCAGTTTCGTCTGTCACCTGCAAGTCGTCCACCATTTCTAAGAATTCGGCTGTTGTTTGCTCCAATTCTTGGTTGATCTCCTGCATGTCCTTGCTGACTTGGACGATATCAATGGGTTCAGGTTCTTCGAAGGTATCCACATAGCGGGGAATATTAAGGTTGTAATCATTCTCTTGAATCTCTTCATAGCTCGCTTTATGGGCGTATTTGTCAACATCTTCTCGTTGGTTGTAAGTCTCAATAATCTTATCAATATGCTCTTCCGTTAAGATATTTTGTGTCTTCACCTTTTCAAACTCTTTAGACGCATCGATAAAGAAGACATCACGGCTCGTCCGGTTCTTCTTCAAGACAATAATCGTGGTTGGAATGCTGGTGTTATAGAAGAGATTTTCAGGGAGTCCAATCACCGTATCAATATAGCCATTCTCAAGCATGGCCTGACGCAACTTACCTTCAGAGGCGCCGCGGAAAAGAACCCCGTGCGGCAGAACAATGCACATGGTCCCATCGGTCCGCAAGTGGTAGAAGCCATGAAGGAGGAAGGCGAAATCTGCCCGTGACTTAGGCGGTAAGACGCCATAAGCTGCGAAGCGTGGGTCATCGAGGAAGCCCTTGTCTGCCGACCACTTCTGAGAGTAAGGGGGATTCATCAGCACCACATCGAAGTTAGTTGGTTCATCGGTTGGCCAGTCGGAATCCAGGGTGTCCCCGTTTCGTAACTTCTGATGGTCAGTTGGCACCCCGTGGAGCATCATATTCATCTTGGCCAAGTTATAAGTCGAGGTATTGATCTCTTGGCCGAAGTAGCGAATAGAGTTCTCAACATTTTCATCCGCATATTTCTTCGTATTCAAGAGGAGGGATCCCGAGCCCATTGTCGGGTCGTAAGCTGTCAATCCCAGCTTATCTTCCTTGCCCTGGATAGCAATCCGAGTCATCAGTTCCGACACTGGTTGGGGCGTGTAGAACTCGCCCGCCTTCTTCCCCGATTCAGAAGCAAACTGCCCCAGCAAGAACTCATAAGCATCCCCTAAGAGGTCCGCATTCTTGGCGAAGTTTAAGCCGGCTAACTCCTTCATCACCGCTGTAATAGTTTGATTACGTTTCTGGGGCGTTGGGCCCAAACGCCGGGACATTAGGTCCACATCTTCGAATAAGTTTTCAAAGTCAGGGTGAGAGCGTTCAATATCGCGGAAACCCTGGGCTAATTCTTCCAGCATGAAGTTATTATCATTAATCTTCTCCATGAACTTGGTGAATGTGAAGCCAGGATGAATGGTATAGGAGTAAGTATACTTCAATTCACTAAGCAAATCTTGCCCCACTTCTTCATCATAATAAGTCTCTTCATAAATTTTTTGGGCCTGGTTTAAATCCACAAAGTCTTCACCAATCAGGTCACAGGTTTTCTCTAAGAGTTGGTCAGATAGGAATTTGTAGAAGATAATTCCCAAGGTGTAGTTCTTATATTCATTGGCATCCATCTTGGACCGCAGCACATTAGCTGAGTTCCACAGGGCTTGTTGGATGGTTTTTATCTGTTCGGACATCTTGTTTTTCACTCCATATCAATAATAAAAAATGCTTTTACTTCCAATTATACTGGAAACAAGTAAAAATTTGAACTACTTACCTTTACACAAGCCACACAAGACTTTTACATATTCTAAACATGCGTTCGCTATAATTAAGGGTAAGTAGTTGACTAATGATATGGAGGGTTCGAATAGTATGAAGAAATTACCTGTAGCTAAGCATCTTTTATTCTCTTCAGCTGTGCTGTGCGCTTTTGTGAGTGCGGGGCAGGTGACGGTTGAAGCGGCGGAGACAGCGGAAGCTAAGCAGTCCCAGCCTGTGGAGGGCCTTGCGACTGATCAAGAAGCTGTCAAAGTTTCTGATCAGATTGCTCAAGAGGCGCCACTCAAGACCCAGGAGAATATCTCCTCGGCAACGGATTCTAGAGAACAGATCAATGACCAGGATCCGACCTTTGAACAGGTGGTCACTCCGGTTAAAGAGACAGAGATTCCGACCACTGTTGAAGCTGGTCAAGAGCCTGGGTCGCGCTTCTCTCTAGCGATCTTACCAGACACCCAGTTCTATTCCCGTTATGCGACAGAAGCAGAAGGTGACCAATTCAATGCAGCTTATGGCTCGGAACCTTTTGCGGCCCAGACCCAGTGGATCGCGGACCATGCGGATGACTATGGGATTGCCATGACCCTGCATGTGGGCGATGTGGTGGACCAGGCCAATAAGCCTGCCCAGTGGCAAGTGGCTAGCGAAGCCATGGAAATCCTCGAAGCCAACCAAGAGCCTTACCTGATCATTGCGGGTAACCACGATATCGGCGGCCAGCCTCTCGAGAATGGTCAGCGTCCTTATTATGGTTATTACACTGATGTCTTCCCTAGCGAGCGGGCGCAAAAGAATGCTACCTTCCAAGGTCGAGGGCCTAATGATGCCCATGAATACCATATCTTCAATGTCGATGGCCAGGACTTCTTGGTGCTCGGCCTGTCTTGGGGGGCTGAAGGCGCAGAATTAGACTGGGCGGAAGCGGTACTCAAAGAAAATCCAGAGACCCCAACGATCCTGGTCTCCCACCAATTGATCAACAATGATACGGTCACTTCCCAAGCCTTGAAGACGCCATTCGGCGAAGTCATTTGGGACCGGCTGATTGCCCCTTATGACCAAGTCTTCCTAACTTATAACGGCCACCACCATGGGGCTTCCCGGGTCAAACGGACCAATGACTTCGGTAACCCAGTCTATCAGATCCTGACCGACCAACAGATGGCTTATATGGGTGGGAATGGCTACATGGCTCTGACTGAGTTCGACCTCACCAACGGCAAGATCCACCAAACCACCTTCTCCCCTTGGGTGCCAACAAAGGACAAGGAAACCCTCAATGGCTATGACCAAGTCTTCCTGACCGATGACGGGGCCAGCTTTACTTTTGACTTCGACTTCAAGGGACGCTTCCCGAACCTGCAAGTCGGCCCTGCTGATGATCCATCTTATTCTAGCCAACTGAGAAACTACTACAGCGAAAACTACCAAGCCCCTCAACCCGTTGACCAGGAGCGTCCGACTTCAGAGGATGATTACCCTGTCGTTGAAGGGACCGTGGCCCACTGGCGGATCGCTGGTGAGGATGGCCAAGCCGTGGCAGTTGGTGAAGCCCTAGTGGATATCAGCAACCCAGCCAACAACTTCTACCGGGCTCCACTCAATGAAGGCAATCTCGAAGGGGCAGTCCTAGAAGACGTCACTTGGTCCTCCGACCACCATCCCCTCTCATCCAACGCCGGTTCCATCCGCTTTGAGAACGGGAGCCGTCCGACAGCAGACAATCCCCACCACCGGGCCAGCTACTTCCGGACCAAGGATGGGGCTCCCATCAACCTGGAAAACTTTGAGAATGGCTACACCTTTGAAACCTTTATCAAATTCGACCCTGAATATAATCCAGATGGGGTCAATGATTGGATGCAATGGCTCGTCCGCGAAGGCCAACGCCAGAATATCCCAGGTTATGTGGGCACAGAAGGTGAAGAGCCGCCATTCGCTTGGGCCTTCTCTAACCTGAGCGAAGTCCAATTCTCCTTCGTCGACCAACAGACCCCTGAAGCAACTGAAGGCTCCGCCTGGTCGGGCGAAATCGTCGACCTCAGCGATTGGTACCACCTGGCTGTCGTCAACGATCCTGAAACTAAGACCCTGACCATGTATGTCAATGGCGTGCCGGTCCTCCGCAATGCCACAGACACCGTTGGCCTCGCTGATGATAATGGCCAGCCTTGGCGTCTCGGCGGTTCCTTCTACGGCGGTCAAGGGGAGCACGGCTTCATCGGTTGGATCGGTGAAACCCGCCTCGTCGACCGTCCTCTCCAGGCTAAGGACTGGCTCACCTCTCGGGCCACTAAGGCAGACAATCAACCAACAAATACTGGAGGCACAACAGGAACTGGGACACCTTCTAAGCCAAACCATCCATCTGATAGACCCGGTCAAAGCGGAACCGTCACCCAGCCAGGTTCATCTGTCAAGCCTGTCAGCACTGGGAGCTCAGAATCCAGTCAGACATCCCAAGGTCAGACTGAAGCTAAACCAGGTCAAGACCAAAATGCTGACCAAGCTGGTGCCCAAAACTCTGGTCAGGCAAGTCAGCCAGAAAAAGGGAAAGCTAAGCCCGAGCAAGTTAAAGCAGCTACTGCTCGTCAAACTTCCAACAAGCCCACAGCCGCCAATGGCTCAAGCCAAACTAAGACTAGCTCAGGCTCCGCTCGTTCGAAGAAGGCTGCTTCTAGCCTACCTCAAACAGGAGCCAGCACTAGCTTAGGTGCTGTCAGCTTTGGCCTGAGTCTAATCGGACTAGGTGTAGCCTTAGGTTTTAGGAAACGTCAGTAAATCACGTTTGAGATAACATAATAGCTAGCAATAAGTAAGCGCCCCAGCCCACTTATCCCATGGTGAGCTGGGGCGTCTTTTAATAGAATCATTGGATCAAAGGCTTGAATCCTAAAGCCTTACAATTAGAGAATTCTGGACCTCGTGATTAACCTTCCCTTAGCTAGATATCACTCAGTTGACAAGTCTTTCACAAAAAACCGATTCATTGTCGTATGAATCAGCTGGTCAGGCTGGGGGATTTCTTTGAAGCCGTACTTCTGATAGAGGATAATGGCTGTGCTCAGATTGGAGTGGGTCTCTAAGTAAAGGCTCTGATAGCCAGCTTCTCTCGCCTTCGCGATGACGAGCTCCATCAAGCTGCGGCCCAGTCCCCCACCCTGGACTTGGGGAATGAGGTAGAGCTTCTGCAATTCCGAGCACTGTTCAAAGAGTCCACACTCCGCAAAGCCAACCCCACCTAGAACCTGGTCCCGGTCGTCCACCAGCACATAATAAGCGCGCCTGTCAGGGCTCGCCTGGTAGAAGTCACTGAGCCGGTCCAATTCCGGGTCATAGTAAACCGTCCCTGGCAGGTCTAAGCTGAAGGATTCCAGGCAGGCACGGATAATGCCAGCCAGTTGGGCATCATCTTTAGCTTGAATGGGTCTAAATTTCATCCGATCATCCCCTATCTGTTCATTAAGATTTACCCAGTATAGCACATCGACCTATAACTTGTGAGTTCAAGCTTAGAAATGCTAGAATGGAAGTAAGTGAAAAATTGAACACACAGGAGGGAATCCCATGACACTCGTTATCAATATCATCTACAGTGGCCAGGGCGACAATGCCCGAAACTTCGCCCAAGAAATGATGAACCGCGGCGTCGTCGACCGCATCCGCCAACAACCTGGCAACCTGCGTTATGACTACTTCATCCCCCTAGAAGACCCCGAGAGCATCCTCTTAATCGACACCTGGACCGACCAATCCGCACTCGACGCCCACCACAAGTCACCCATGATGGCAGAAATTGCCGAACTGCGCGATAAATACAAATTACGGATGAAGGTCACACGTTACCGGCCGGAAGAATAAAGTGTAGAAAAAGCAAGCTGCGGGAGGGCGGCTTGCTTTTTGATTAAAAGAAAAATCCGACTATTGTTGCTGTTAGTAAACCTGCCATTGTCCCCCCAAGTATGAGTTTAAGTGAAAATTTGGCGACATCTTTTGCTTTTTCACCACTAATTGCTTTAACAGCACCTGAAATAATTCCTAAGGTCCCAAAGTTAGCAAAACTAATTGTGTAAACAGAAATCATCGCAATTGATTTTTCAGAGAGTGTATCTTTTAAATTAACAATTTCTCCCATAGCAACAAACTCATTTGTAAGTAATTTAGAAGCCATTACACTTCCGATACGAACAATATCTTCTTTAGGAATCCCTATCAACCAGGCTACAGGAGCTAAAATATAACCTAATACTTGAGTAAAAGTAATACCAGTAATAAGGTCCATACTGTTATTGAGAAAAGTAATTAAAGATATAAACCCAATTACCATCGCTGCCACAATTACTGCTAAATCAAAACCAGAACTGATATATTCTCCCAACATTTCAAAGAAAGGTTGTCTCTCTTTGACTTCTTCCTCAATCTCTAACTTTTCTATACTAGCTACATCACTAGTATAAGGGTTTAGTAATCCTGCAATAATCAATCCAGAGAAAAAGTTTAGGAAAGTTGCCATAACTACATATTGTCCCTCTAACATGGTCATATAAGATGCTAACATAGATGCACTTGCTGAAGATATCACTGTCATGCACACAGTAAAAAGTTGATTCGCATTGAGGTTAGGTATTGTATCTTTAATTGTAATAAACACTTGAGGAGACCCCAGTAAAGTTGTTGCAACAGGCATATAACTTTCAAGTTCTCCCATTCCTGTGATTTTATTAATTATCCAACCAACCCATTTGATAATGAAATTTAAAATCCCTAAATAATCTAAAATTCCGATCAAAGCTGAAATAAAGACAAGGGGCATTAAGACATGTAAGAAGAAAACAGTTGCTCCTTCTGCAATTTCAATACCTCCAAATACAAAGTCTACACCCGCAGTCCCTTGACCAATTAGCCAGCTAAAGAATTCAGAAACCCCACCTAAAGCAGTCAATCCTACAGAAGTATTCAATAATAAGAAAGTTAGCACTAATTGAATGATAATCATCAAAGCAATATTCTTGTAACGTATCTCCTTACGGTTGCTACTTAATAGTAAGCCCACCCCACCAATGAAGGCGAGCCCAATCAGCCCTCTAATAATTCCCATCTATACTCCTCCTAGCCAAAACGTTCTAATAGTTGAGTTACCAATTCTGGTGTTACTTCCATCGGAGCATTCGAAGCAAAACGTTCATTTACCACTTCATCAACTAAGTCAAGGAGTTGGTCACGAGAGATACCTTGAGCATCGAATGCTGGTAGGCCAAGTTGCTCATCACGAAATTCTTTATAAGCTTGAGCTGTAATCTCACCAATTTCCATATCTGTTACGTCTGCCGGAAATTCACATCCAAGGATATTTCCGATTTCACGAACTTTCTTAGGTTCTACCTGAGCTGTAAAAAGAAGTGTTCCTGGAAGAGCGTATCCACATGCCATCCCATGCGGAATGTGTAATTTAGCGCCAACAATATGAGCCTGTGAGTGGCCTAAATGTGTACCACCATTATTAATCACCCATCCTCCGAGAGCCGCTGCAATTAGCATTCTTTCTCTTGCTTCGAGATCTTGTCCATTACGTACAGCTTTAGGCAGATATTTTACAACTAAAAACATGATTTTCTCACAAATAGCGTCAACAACAGGTGATGACAAAGTTGAGGTATATGCTTCTGCTGCGTGGGAGAACACATCAAGTCCTGTTATAATTGTCTGTCCAACTGGAAGGCTCACAACTAATTCGGGACATAGTACAGCATATTCGCTCACCGCATTATCAGCTAAAATAGCTAGTTTTTCTTCCGTTTCAGTATCTGTAATTACAGCTGCGTTAGACAATTCACTTCCAGTTCCAGACGTTGTTGGGCAACTAATCAGTCCTGGACAAAAGCTTGGAACTTGTTTATCAAAGACATAATCTCTCGCGCTACCACCATGATAGCGTACGATATTAATAGCACGAGCAGCATCAATCACACTACCGCCACCGATTGCAAGAATGGAGTCGCATTGATTTTCTTTAAAAAAATCAGCCCCTGAATCAATTAATTCAATTGGAGGATCAGGCACGATTCTGTCATAAATTGTATAATCTACGTCTTCTTTATCTAAGCGGTCTAACATATTTTGGATTGTTGCTTGGCCTAGTAAAAAGTTATCAATCACAATAAGAGGCTTCTGATAGTTCTCTTCTTTTAGTATTTCCTGAATGGTATCAGCAAAGTGATGAGTCGTTACCACTTTCACTTGTTGAACTAATTTATACTCCACTTTACACATCTCCTTTATAATATTCAGATATTGACTATTATAACCCTAACTCTTTGGATACTTCATCCGCAATGCGACAAAACTCCTGTACTTTAGGAATGTCTTTCTCGATAACTCCATCTTCATATTTATAAGAAGTCTTTGATAACGAATCTACTCCAAAAGGTCTAATTTGGCGAATGCATTCTTCCACATTATCTGGACCTAAGCCACCTGCGATAACTACAGGAATATCTACCGAATCTACAATTTCCTTATCGATATTCCAATCATGGGTTTCCCCGCTAGCACCAATCCCTGTATCTTTAGCAAGCCCCGTATCTGTTAAGAGAAAATCGCAATACTTAGCATATTCTTTAGCTCGATCAACAGCACCTGGTCCATCTACTAATACAGCTTGCATCAATTTCACTCCTGGACACTCTTCATGGAGACGATCAGCAAAAGCTTGATCTGATGTATAGTCCATACCTGCAATGTGCACGATGTCAGGGTTTAAACGTTTAATAATGAAAAACATCTCTTCTACGTCTTTATTTAGCATAATTGCAATGGACTTAACCCCACGTCTGCGACACTCTGAATAGATGCGGTCAACAACGTCAAAGGGAACCCGGTGCGCTGGAATCCCCCCCGTTTGCATTGGAACTAATCCAATATGATCCGCACCCGCATCCATACATTGAACTGCTTCATTATAATTGACGATCGAATATAATTGTTTCTTAACCATTCTATCTAATCTCCTTTGTAATTTTCTTGTGCTCTATGAACCACATTACGAATATTTAATTCTGGCGCAACCGCTTCTGGTGATTCTAGATTGATACTAGCTGCAGCTTGAGTAAATAAGCCGATTTCACTCAAGGTCAACGTATCTTTGTAAAAGAAACGAGTCCAAGCTATGGTTGCCATCGTGCAATCTCCTGCACCATTAGTGCTCACAATTCGCTTAGCTATTGGAGATACTAATTCTACCTCTTTACCATTATGACGTGATAACAAGATTCCTTTCGCACCAAGCGAAATAAATACATTGCTCACACCCTGCTTATTTAAATTGGCTGCTGCTTCAACAGCACTTGCTTCATCTGTGACCTTAATTCCAGTTAAAATCTCAATTTCATGCTCATTAGGTTTTATTGTATCTAACTTATCAATAATATTCTTAAGACGACCGACTTTGGCGACAGATACTGGGTCGACCATAATTGGCACCTTAACATGGTTCCCAATCCATTCGATAGCTTCTTCAGTCAAGTTGCAATCAAGGACTAATAGTTCTGCTTTATTCATAACTTCAAGACGTTTTTCTAAGAATTCTGGAGTGATATGCTCTAAAATTTTCATATCATTAATCCCAGTTACTAAGTCCCCTTCATTATCATTTACATACAGATAGATAGAACTTCTAGAATTCTCAACTTGTTCAGCATAGTCTAAACTAATGTTATTCTTTTCACATTCCGCCTTTGCAATCGAACCAAAATGGTCATCACCGTAAACAGTAATTAAATAGGTTGGTGTTTCAAGATTTGTTAAATTATTTGCAATGTTATGTCCTACTCCACCAACATTGATCGAAACTTCACCTATATTTGAATCTTTAGGGTGATAGATAGGGCCAGACAAACCAGCTATATCAATATTTAACCCTCCTACAACCACAACATATTTTTCGTCCATTTGAATCCGCCTTCCTTTTATTTGGTAACCCTAGTATAATTTGTAACCGCTAACAAATCAACTTTATTTTAGAAAATAAACAAGTGTTTAGATTGGGCTAGTTATGTGATAAAATAAACATGCAAGGGGTGGTTATATGACGAATCGTGAACGTGAGATTCTAAAACTTATTGAAGAAAATCCAATGATTACACAAGAAGAAATTGCAAAAAGACTATTTATTTCAAGAGCAGCTGTTGCTACTCACATTCATAATTTGGTAAACAAAGGTTATATTAGAGGAAGGGGCTATGTCCTCAATTCAAAAAGTCAAATTACTGTTATTGGTGGAATTAATATGGATATTATTGGTATCTGTAACAAGCAAATTTTAAAAAATACTTCTAATCCAGGCCATGTAGAACATTATTTGGGAGGAGTTGGCCGAAATACAGCACTTGCCCTTACTAAACTTGGTATGAGTTGTAGTTTTATTTCTGCGTATGGAGAAGATATCTATGGTGAACTCTTCCGTAACGATGCTCGAGAAAACGGCATGAATATTGAACTCTGCCAGCAATTAAAAGATTATTCCACTTCAACCTACCTGTATATCGAAGACCAAATCCAGGACTACACCTTAGGGATCGATGATATGGAAATTATCCAGACAATCTCACCACAATTTATAGAAAAATATCTCCCACGCATTAATCAATCTCAATATTGCATATTAGACAACAGTTTACGCCAAGATACTATTGAATATCTGGCAAATAGCTGTCAAATCCCTTTACTCGTTAACTCGGCATCTGTGAATAAGATGGAGCGATTGATTCATATCCTTGATCAAATTGAAGTTCTTGTTGCCCAGCCACAAGATATTTTTGAGCTATTTAATATCCTAAACTATGATGATCTAAGCTTAGAAGAATCACTAAAGATTCTTAACAAAAAAATTCCACATACTATTATTCATTCCCCAGAAAAAGGGATAATCTATAGTTCAAAAAATAAGCAAATAAAGATGCATTATGAATTTAAAACTGATTTCAATAGCAATGGAACTAGCTCGGTAATTATGGCTACAGTTAATTGGGGGCTCTTTTACAATTACCCTTGGAAAGAAATTATAAATTATACAATTAAAGCTATTCGCTCTAGTTTAGAAACTAATGAGTCAATTCATCCACTTTTTAATGAAAATGTACTATTGAAATAACTTTGATCAAAAAAATATTGACAAATTTAAATTATTGTTATACTCTATTTATGAAATCGTTACCACAAAGGAGGATGCCATGGCTACAATCAAAGACGTTGCTCGCAAGGCAGGAGTTTCAGTAACAACAGTCTCTCGTTATCTCAACCACCACCCTTACATTTCTGAAGAAAAAAAGGAAGCCATACGAGATGCTATGGAAGAATTGCATTATGTGCAGAGTTCAGTAGCCACACAATTACGCTCTAAAAAATCTAATTTCATTGGTTTAGTTGTATCTCGCTTGAGCAATCCTTTCTTTACTGAATTAGTGGATACCATTGAGCATGAGGCGCGCAAGGCTGGTTACTTTCTTATTGTGATGCAAAGCTATGATGATAAGGAAGTTGAAGCTAATATGCTTAAGCTTCTCCAGCAAGGACTCCTAGCTGGACTCATTCTATGTGCGATTGAAACGGATCTTAAAACATTGGAATCCTATAGCCAATATGGTCCTATCCTACTCTGTAACCATGAAGCCAAGGGTTCTAATCTTCCTCAAGTTTATACCAATCAAAGTACTGGAACTTATGAAGCCTTTGCCTATTTAGCCAATAAAGGCTACCGTAAGATTGCCTATTCAACTGGTGGTTCACTTGAACGTCAAGGCCATGGAGACTTAAGAACTCAAGCCTTTGAACAAGCAATTCGTGATTTTAACTTTATTGTTAAAGGGGAATGGATTTTCCCCTCAACCCATACCATAGCAGACGGTCAAGAGCTGGCATATAAGCTGCTAGAGATGCCTAATCGCCCAGAAGCTATCTTCAGCAATAGTGATGAAGTGGCTATTGGCATCCTATCGGTTTGCCAAGAACAAGGTATCGAGGTGCCTAAAGATTTAGCCATTATGGGCTTCGATAATCAGACCTACAGTGCTCTGGTCCAAACACCCTTAACAACGATTGAACAACCCATCTCCTGTTTAGGGCAGGAAGCCTTGAACAAGATGCTTGCTTTAATCGATGGAAAAGATTACCAAGTTAAGCAAGATAAACTTAAACTCCGCCTGGTTGAACGGGCATCCACTTAGAAGCTGTATAAGGCAACAAATGAACTGCATGCTAGTCATGCCTTCATTTTTCACAAATATGGTATCGTTACCACAAAGGAGGAAATATGTTGACTCAAAATTTATCTAAAGACTGGTGGAAAGAAGAAGTCGTCTATCAAATCTATCCCCAAAGTTTCAAAGACTCCAACAACGATGGAATTGGAGACTTAAATGGCATTCGTGAGAAATTACCTTATCTTAAAGACTTGGGAATTACTTGCTTATGGATTTCTCCCATATTCACTTCTCCTCTCGCCGACAACGGTTATGATATTGCGGACTATGAAGGAATTAATCCTATCTTTGGATCAATGGCAGATCTAGATAATTTGATTCAAGAAGCAAAGGACTTAGATATTAAAATTATTCTCGACCTTGTGGTTAACCATTCATCAGATGAGCATCCTTGGTTCCAGGAAGCTCTGAAGGCCCCCGAGAGTCCCTACCGTGATTTCTATATTTTCAAACAAGGTACTAATGGACAAGCCCCTAACAATTGGCGATCTATCTTTGGTGGAAGTGCTTGGGCAGCTGTTGAAGGAGAAGATAACACCTATTACCTCCATACCTTCCATAAAAAACAACCTGACCTCAATTGGGAAAACCCTGACCTTCGCCAAGCTATCTACGATATGATTAATCGTTGGCTAGATAAAGGTATCGCGGGCTTCCGCATCGATTCGATCACGTTCATCAAAAAAGATCAGGACTACCAGAGCTTGCCAGCAGATGGCGCAGATAATTTATCAAATATTAAGCACAAAACGCGCAACAGACCTGGAATTGCTGATTTCCTAAAAGAATTAAACCAGCAAACATTCCAACGTTATAATGTAATGACCGTCGGCGAAGCACCAGGAGTTCCATATGAAGATTTCGACCAATATATCGGCCCTGATGGTTATTTCAATATGATTTTTGATTTCTCTTATGCAGATATCGATGTTGAAAATGGTAGTGAATGGTTCCGACAAAGCCAATGGGATTATGACGATTATATTGCCGCAGTGAAAGCTTCTCAATACGCCTTGCAGGATGCTGGCTGGGCAGCAAATTTTATCGAAAATCATGATCAACCGCGAGCCTTATCCAAACTCATTAAAGACCCAAACTACCAAAATGAAATTGGAGCTACTGCTCTAGCTTGTTCTTATTTCTTTCTGAGAGGGACTCCCTTTATCTATCAAGGACAAGAACTTGGCCTGAGAAATGTCAGTTGGGAAAACATCGAGACTTATGACGATATTTCGAGTCATGATAATTATCAACGTGCCCTACTCGAAGGCTATCGTCCAGAAGAAGCCATTCGCTTCGTCCAGAAGCGTAGTCGAGATAATGGGCGAACGCCTTTTCCATGGGATAATAGTCAGTATGGAGGCTTCTCTGACCATGAGCCCTGGCTAGCTATGGCCGACGAATATCCAACGATCAACGCGATGCATAATCCCGTACGCGCTTTCTACCAAAAATTAATTGATTTACGCCAAGCGTCTGAATTGAAGGACTTACTCATTTACGGTGACATTGACTTTATCGATAATTTACCTAGCCAAGTTATGGCTTACCAGCGCCGACTCGATGACCAAGAAGTCAGTGTAGTCATCAACTTCAATTCGCATTCCGTTCGGATACCATCGCTCTATAATTCTTATCAGATTTTAATCAACAATTTAGATCAAAGCATTAATAAAAAGAACGATCAGCTTGAACTTGCACCTATGCAGGCTGTAGTGATACAAAAAGGAGGAAACTAGCATGACGACTAATTACCACAAAATCGGCCAATCCATCATTGACCAAGTTGATTTAGAAAATATCCAAAGCATTACGCATTGTGCTACCCGTTTGCGTTTAGAAGTTAACCAGCGCGAAGCCATTGATGATGAAGCTATCGAAGAAATTGACCAGGTAAAAGGCGTTTTCTTTAATTCCGGCCAATATCAAATCATCCTGGGAACTGGGACTGTGAACAAAGTATATGATGCAATTATTGCTGACTACCCTCAACTCAGTGATCGTGAAAGTACAGTGGATGATATGAAGGAACGTCAAGAAACAGGAATTAAACGTTTTGTCCGTAATCTCTCAGATATCTTCCTTCCTATAATTCCTGCAATTGTAGCAACAGGGCTCTTCATGGGGCTGAAGGGAGTCATCCTCAATGAAACAATACTCGCCTTCTTCGGAGTTGATGCTGGAGCCATCCCTGTGGAGCTTACCACTCTCATTTCTGTTTTAACAGATACAGTCTTCCAATTTCTGCCTGCTTTGATTACTTGGTCAGCCTTCAAGAAATTTGGTGGTACACCTATTCTAGGCTTTGTTGCAGGTCTCATACTTGTTTCTCCTATGCTACCTAATGCCTATGAAATCGCCAATATTCAAAGCGATGTTGAGCCGATGATGCTCTTTGGAAGCATCCCACTCATGGGCTATCAAGGAAGTGTCCTCGTCGCACTCGTTGTCGGCTATCTCGGAGCCCGTTTTGAAGTCTTTACACGCAAGCGGATGCCAGATGCCCTTGATTTAATGTTTACTCCCTTTGTTGTCCTTTTGCTCACTACAATCTTAGGACTTATTGTACTCGGTCCTATCCTCCACGTTATCGAGGGGTGGTTAATTGCACTTGTGGAAGGGTTAATCCATCTTCCTCTTGGCATCGGTGGATTAATCATTGGCTTTATCTACCCTCTCTCAGTGATGGTCGGTATGCACCACCTTTTCATTACGATTGAAACAACTCTATTAGCTGCAACTGGTTTTAATCCACTTATTACTGTTTGTGCCATGTATGGTTTCGCTAATGCTGCCGTTGCTTTTGCCGTAAGCCTGCGTTCTAAGAAAAAGTCCGTTAAAGTTGTGGCAACGAGCGCCGGACTAACCCAGCTTCTCGGGGTTAGTGAACCTGCCCTCTTCGGGATTACCCTCCGCTATGGTATGCGTCCGCTTGCGATTATGCTAGCTGGATCAGCCCTAGGAGGTGCAGCACTTTCTTTACTAGGTATTCAAGCCAATTCTTACGGTTTAGCTGTCATCTTGTCTCCTATGATGTATGTTTACGATAGTTACCAACTTTTCACTTATATTCTAGTTGGAATCTTAACTTTCATCCTAACCTTTATCGTAGCTTACCTCTTTGCTTTACCAAAATCTGAATTACAAAATAATTAAGAAGACAAAAATAGGCCTCCCCTCAAGTAATCAAGCACTTGAAGGGAGGCCTTTCGTATCTGTTAAAAAAACTTATTTCCGACTCTCCCAAGACAAGTCTTCTCCGTTACTGGCGATCACTTGCTGGTACCAGTCGAAGGAGTCTTTCTTCTTGCGGTCGAAAGCCCTACTTTATTATGACAAAGATTGAGATTGCGCTTCAATCTTAACTTTCGTCACACTCTCTTATTGGAACTGCATCCCGCCATCAACAATAAGCGTTTGACCGGTGATGTAGTTGGAATCAGGCCCTGCGAGGAAGGATACAGCGGCAGCCACGTCTTCGGGCTCAGACAAGCGGCCGAGGGTAATATCCTTGGCGAATTGTTGCATGCCCCAGTCATCATCCTTACCAGCGTTCTTGCCGACTTGGTGGGCGATGTCGAACATCATAGGGGTCTTCACGATCCCTGGTGCATAGCAGTTAACTGTAATGTTCTTCTCAGCCAGGTCGCGGGCAGTGGTTTGGGTAATGCCGCGGACCGCAAACTTAGTCCCTGCATAGAGGGCCAAGTTCGGATTGCCGACTACCCCTGTTTGGGAGGTTGCGTTGATGATCTTCCCGCCGTTACCGAACTTGTCGAACTGTTCAACAGCCGCTTGGGTTCCCCAATAAACGCCACCGACATTAATCTTGTAGACCTGTTCGAATTGTTCCGGCGTGATAGTTTCGATTGGTGTAGTTGGGCCAAGGCCTGCATTATTCACGATCACATCGAAACGGCCAAAAGCTTCTGCCGCTTGTTCTACAGCCGCAAAGACTTGGTCACGGTCAGAAACATCCACCTTAATGGCGATGGCCTTCTTGCCATCAGCTTCTAAAGCTTCTGCCACTTTCTTGGCTTCTGCTTCATTCAAGTCAGCTACCGCTAGCGCAAAGCCATCTTGGGACAAACGTTCAGCAATGGCCTTCCCAATCCCTTGGGCAGCACCTGTTACTAAAGCCACTTTTTCTTCTGCCATATTAAAAACTCCTTATTTTTTATTTTTACAAATAAATTATAACAAGTTCTGTAAGCGATGTCTAAAGGAAAGTCCTTGTGATCGCAAATCCCGATGAAGCCTGGTCACTTATCGGTAATGCCCGTCAGAGACGATTTCAACTATACTAGATATTAATTAATATAGAAGAGGAGTGGTTGATTTGGCTTACGATTTTGATCAAATCATTGACCGAAGAGGGACCAATGCCCTGAATACTGATGGCTTCCGCGGCTATATCTTCAATGCAGATGAATCCATGACCTTCCCCTTTGCGGATGAGGACTTTATCCGTATGTGGGTCGCCGATATGGAATTCGCTACGCCAGATTTCGTACGGGAGGCTATCAAGGACCGTCTCGACCGGCAAATTCTAGGCTACACCAAGGTCTTTAGTCCCGATTATTATGAGGCAGTTGTCTCCTGGACCGAACGACGCAACGGTTGGACCTTTCCGAGAGAAGAATTGGTCACCGCCCCCGGCATCATTCCAGCCCTCTATGAACTCGTCTCATATATCTGCCAGTCAGAAGAAGATAAGGTGCTCATCTTAACCCCTTCTTATGCCTATTTCGAGAAGGCTGTTACTGCTAACGGAAATCAATTGATCAGCTCTCAACTGATCCATAAAGACGGAAAATTCTCTATGGACTTCGATGATCTCGAAGAGAAGTTTAACCAGGAAGACATCAAACTGTGTATCTTTTGTAACCCGCACAATCCGACTGGTCGCATTTGGACAGAGGAAGAGCTCCAACGCTTTGGCCAACTGATCCAAGCGCATAAGACCTGGTTGATTTCTGATGAAATTCACTGTGATATCCGACGTCCTGGCTTAGATTACCATCCCTTCGCCAAGCTTTTGCCAGACTATGACCGCCTTGTGGTAACCTTTGCCCAGAGTAAGGCCTTCAATATGGCTGGACTCATGTTCTCCAATGTGGTCATCCGCAATCAAGAACTCCGGCAAATTTGGAAAGAAAATCACTATAACTTCGAAAATCCACTCAGTCTAGTAGGCAACCAAGCCGCTTACGAGAAGGGCGATCAGTGGTTAGACGAGATGAACGGCTATCTCGCTGATAATTTTAAATTCACCAAAGCTTTCATCGACGACTACCTGCCCCAAGCACAGTTCGAAATCCCCGCTGCAACTTATCTAGCCTGGGTCGATGTCAGTGCCTATCTGCCTGAAGGGCTGACGGACCTTCCCCTTTATTTTGCGAATGAAGCGGGCGTCCTCCTTGAAGGGGGCGACATGTTCGTCAATAATTCGGACGGCTATATCCGCCTCAACCTGGCTATGCCGCGTGCCACCCTCAAAGAAGGCCTTGAACGCATTTACCAACTCCTTGGACAGAAAGGAAGATCCGCATGAAAAATAAAAAATCCCTCTTAGTCTGCTTACTTCTCCTTCCCCTCTTCCTCTTCGCTTGTGGTCAGTCTGAAAGCAAGGGCGCAAAGACCATTACCATTGGTACCACCGCTATTTCGCAAGATGTTCTAGACAAGGCTATTGATGTCTTCAACGCGAGTCAGAGCGACTACAAGGCCGAGAAGAAGGTCTTCGATGATGCAGTTGGCCCTAATATTGGTGCCGAAGACGGTAGCCTCGATGCCACCCTCCACCAGCATGAGCCCTATCTCAACAACTTCAACAAAGAAAAGAACGGCCACCTTAAAAAAATCGGCCCGCCAATCTTTGCCTTCCAGATTGGACTCTACGCTAAGGACATCACGGATCTCAAAGATATCAAAGACGGTATGACCGTGGCCCTCTCTAACGATGTCAGTAACGGTGCTCTTGCCCTTCAACTTCTAGCTCAAGAAGGCTTGATTAAACTTGATCCAAGCAAAAGCTTACCTGCTGTTGAAGATATCACTGAGAACCCTCATAATCTCAAATTTATCGAGATGGAACGGATGCAGCTGGCCAATGCGCTCACCGACTGTGACTTAGCCCTCGTGATGTCTGATGTGATGAAAGAAGCCGGCCACAATCCAGCTAAAGCCCTCGCCTATGCCCAAGAACCCGGCATCTACCTGGTTGTTAAGGAAGAGGCGCCTTGGAATGAGGCCTTCCTCAAGGCCCTCACCAGCCAAGAAGTTAAAGATTATATTAATAATGAAACCGAACAGACTAAAAAAGCCTTGTTCTAATCTAATGCAAAAAACTATCCGCCCAGTGTAAGTCACTGGATACGGATAGTTTTTTTCTCCTACAATATCTCCCCTTCCTCAAAAACATCCATGGTCCGCTCAAAGGTCCGCTGGATATTCTCTCGGTCAATCTCAAGCAGATAGTCATAAATAATATCGCACATGATGATAATGGGGAGTTGCGGGGAAATTCGGTTGCCCGAATTCAAGTTTTTGACCGTCGCGACCCGGATGATCTCATCGAATTGATCCTTGATCGATACATCGAAATTAGCTGTCACCAAAACCGTATAAGCCCCCTGCTTAGCGGCTTGGCGCAGGCTGTTGAGGACCACCTTCTTCTGGCCTGAGATACTGAAGGCCAGCACACAACAATCCTCATCGATAACCACCTGGTGGACGCGCATAGCATCGGCATCACTCACCGTAGCGCTCACAATCCCCAGACGCAAGAGCCGGCTCGTCATCTCCTCAGCCGCTAGGGCGGAACTCCCTACCCCATAGATAATCACCCGCTTGGCCTGGTGGATGGCCTGGGCAATGCGGAGGAGCTGGTCCGAATTCGCTAGGTTATAGCTCTTATTCAGGATGGCATTGTAATCGGATAGGACCTTCTCGATGGTTTGACTGGCAGGGTCATCCTGCTTCTTGGGCAAGCCCGTCCGGTAGTCATAGAGAAACTCCCGGTAGCCCGAATAGCCCAACTTCTTCGCAAAACGCGTAAAGGTTGCGGGCGAGACATGGAGGGCCTCGCCTAGGTGTTCAATAGAATAATCCTCATCCTGGTGACTGTCCTCAATGAAGTAATCGGCCACAATCCGCTCCGTTGACGTTAAAGATTCATAAGACGTTTCAATCAAAGGCAGAATACTCTGCGAAAATTTAATCATAGCCTTCTCCCTTACCTCCTCTTAGTCGCTGTTCCATACATTCACTTCAAGCGCATCATTTCGATTCAATATCGCCACGACTGCTCATCCATCATCAGCAAGTCTTCGCTGCCTAACTCCCTGCCTGCAAGACCCTTACGCTCAATCCCCTTACTCTCTATTATAGCCAAATACTCAAAAAATTTCCCCAGCAACTTGGCGCATCATCAGCCAGTTTCTAGGGAAATTTTTATGCATTTTATTGACTCAGCCCCGGATGCTCTTGGAGGAAGTGGTAGACTGCCCCCAGTCGACCTGCTTCATTACCTAAGCTGGCTGCGACAATCCGCTCAGGCAGGAAGAAGTCGCTCTCAATCCGCTCGACCAAGGCTTGCTTAATCTTAGGGAGCAGGATCTCGGCCTGGGCCATGACACCCCCACCTAAGATAATAGCATCTGGGTTCAAGAGGTAGACCATGGGGAGCAGTCCCTGGGCCAGGGCTTCGCTGAACTGACCGATGGCCTGGTCTGCCTGGGCGTCCCCCCTCTGATAAGCCGCAAAGACATCCCGACCGGTGACCTGGTCCTGACCGGTCATCGCCGCATAGTTCCTACAAAGAGCCGTTGTCGAGGCGACATCTTGGAAGCGGTCCGCTCCAACCGGGAGATAGCCCACCTCGCCCGCACTGAATTGGCGGCCGAAGTGAATCTTGCCATCAATGAGGACCGCGCCTCCGACGCCGGTCCCGATAGTTAGGCAGACTAGACTGGCATCTGTGGCATAATTGCCCTGCCAGAACTCCCCATAAGCAGCCGCATTGACATCATTTAGAATACTGAGGGGCAAGCCGCGTTCTTCTTCAATAGCCTGCCTGAAATTCGTGCCCTGGTAGGCTGGGATAGTGTAGCCCGAATAGACAACCTTCCCCGCTCGGGAGTCAATGACGCCGGCGCTGGAGATGGCCACGCCGTCCAGGCGGCCTTCAGCGGCTTGGTAGTCAGCCACCAAGGCCAAGACCTGGTCGAGGATGCCATTGGTCTGGTCCTCGATTGAGACGGCTGTCGCTTCTTCCCTAAACTTTCCCAGGGAGTGACCCTTGGCGTCATAGAGGTCTGACTTGATGGTCGTCCCTCCAATATCAATGGCTAGAATCTTCATGGCAAGCGCTCCTTAATCGTATTTGACCTTGAAGACAGCCTTCTTAATACTCTGGCTGCTTTCAACAATCAGCCCCGTCTTATGGACGTCCTCCCGGTCCAGGACTAGGATCTGGCCCGGAGCGATAATTAATTCTGACTGGGCAGGGCCTTCCGAAGCTTGGAAGTCATCACCAGGGTCGTAGCCCCCCAGGGTCATATGGGCAAGGAAGTTATGGGCAATCCGTTCCTTCCCTTCAATGGGCACATGGATGTCAATATAGTCCCGGTGGCTCTCCCACACCCGCTGGTCAGGCGTGGTCGTGTCATAGGCAATCACATTGTAGAAGAAGCCCTCTTCAATGGGATGGTTGCCGGGTTCATCTTCGGTAATATCATGGGTCTTGAGATAGGCCGCCACCCGGTGCAGGGCTTGGCGGTCTGTATAGTCTAAGTGCTTCATATCATAGAGTTCCATTAGTGTCTCACCATCCAATCCGCATTTTCTTTGATTTCAGGGATATCATAGACTGTTGTGTATTTAGGAGCTTGGGCTTGGTCTGTCTTAAAGACCAGGGATACCAGGTAACCGACCACTAGAGAGACAGCGATCGAGATGAGGGAATAGGCCCAGATACTCACTGTGTCCGCTGGCAGGACATACTTGACGCAGATCATGACAATCGAAGACACGATCAAGGCAGCATAGGCCCCATACTTGTTGGCGCGCTTGGAGAAGGCACCGAGGATGAAGACCCCGCCGAGGACCCCAAGGACCAGTCCCATAAAGCTGTTAAACCATTCGTAAGCGGATACAATTTCGGAGTGGGCTAAGATAATGGAGATCACAATTGAGAAGATCCCAACCCCCAGAGACACCCAGCGGGCAATCCAGGTCCGCTTGGCATCATCCAGGTCTTCTGTCAGCAAGTCCTGGATATCCAAGGTCCAAGAGGTCGCCACAGAGTTCAGCCCCGTCGATAAGGTGGACTGGCTAGCCGCATAGATGGCAGCTAGGAGAACACCTGTAATCCCAACCGGTAAGCGGTAAGCAATGAAGTAGGTAAAGATTTGGTCTTGAGGCATTTGGGCGCCTGGGTCTGATGGGTTTTGAATTTGATAGTAGGCATAGAGCCCAGTCCCAATCAGGTAGAAGACGGTCGCAATGAAGATCGACAGGGCCCCATTGGTGAACATCATCTTGTTTAATTTCTTAATATCTTGGGTCGTCGTAAAGCGTTGGACAATATCTTGACTCGAAATATAGGATGATAGAGTGTTAAAGCCGGCCCCAACAACCAAGAGGAAGACCGAGGTGTGCAAGAGGTTCGGATCAAAGAGCACTTCATCCGGCCCTAAGAACTTATCCGCAGTCAGATGGTTGACAATCGTTCCAAATCCCCCATCCAGGTCATGGATCAAGAAGAAGAGGGACAGGGTAACACCGACTAAGAGGACAGAACCTTGGATAAAGTCGGTCCAGAGTACCGATTTAATCCCACCGGTGAAGGAGTAGACAATGGCTACAGCCCCCATGAGGATGATCAGGATATTGACATTGATCCCTGTTAAGAGGGCCAAGGCAGCTGAAGGCAGGTACATGATGATGGACATCCGCCCCACTTGGTAGATGATAAAGAGTGCTGCCCCAATAATCCGTAGAATCTTCGAGTCGAAGCGTTTATCCAGGTAGTCGTAGGCTGTATCAATATCGAGCCTGGCATAAATCGGTAAGAAGAAACGAATGGCAATCGGTATGGCCACCAACATCCCTAATTGGGCAAACCACATGATCCAGGTCCCGGCATAAGAGTTCCCTGCCAAGGACATGAAGGATATCGGGCTCAAAAGGGTGGCAAAGATGGAAACCGATGTGACATACCAGGGGATGGACCCATCCCCCTTGAAGAATTCCTTACCCTGCATCTCACGTTTTGAAAAGAATAAACCTGCAAACAACACCGCCAATAGGTAGACAATCAAAATGATTAAATCGATTGTCGTAAATCCGCCTGAATTCATAGCTAGTCTCCTCCCCACACGCCATTGCGGCTATATCATCTGTTAAACATATTCTTTATAAATTCGATCCGCTTCCTTAATTTGTTCTTCTGTCATAGAAGCCATTGGTTTCCGGCTCAAGAAGTCCCCTTGGTCGCAACCTTGTAATTGTAAGAGACGTTTCAAGGTTGGGTAGAGGCCATTAGCCAGGACAGCTTCGATCAAGTCATTGCTTTCCTTTTGTAATTGACGGGCCTTGGCCAGGTCATTTTCAGCTACTGCATCGAGGATTCCCTTGGCCCGGATCCCGTTCACATTGTAGGTCGAGCCAATCGCCCCATCGACTTGGTAGATAGCTGCTGGGAATAACATTTCGTCAAAGCCTGAGTAAATCTTGGTATCTGGGAAGGCGTGACGCAGACGTTCCAATAAGAAGAAGTCAGCAGCGGTGAATTTCACTCCGATAATGTTATCGATGGCCAGTAACTCTCTAAATTCAGCCAGGCCCATGCCAATCCCTGTTAGCGCTGGGATGGAATAGATGATCAGGTCATTATCCACCGCTGAGGTAATGTCTTCATAGTAAGCCTTCACTTCAGGGAAGGAGAACTTGTAGTAGAAGGGGGTGACCGCAGACACGGCATCATAGTCTAAGTCGGTCGCATACTGACCTAATTCGATGGCTTCATATAAGTTGGTCCCACCGATTTGAGCAATGAGTTTCACGGCATCCCCTGCTTCATCTTTGACAATATCAAAGATTTGCTTCTTAGTTTCCTTTTCGAGGAGGAAGTTCTCCCCGGTTGACCCGCCGACATAGAGGCCGTCCACCTTCATCTCATCAATGTCGTGACGGACAATTTGACGGAGGCCTGCTTCATTGACCTTGCCTTCTGCATCGAAAGGCACGAGGAGCGCAGCAATAATCCCTTTGATATCTTTACCTGTACGTTTAGTCATTTTAAAAACCCTTTCTATCTATTGGTGAATTTTAGCGACAAATTTTTCTGTAATTAATTGGGGACGGGTAATGGCTGAGCCGACGACCACGCTGTAAACCCCGAGGTCTAGGACACGCCGCGCCTTATCAGGGGTATCGATATTTCCCTCTGCAATAATGGGCCGGTCGATTTGGTCCAGGGCTTGGCGGATCAATTCGAAGTCATTGGCTTCGATCTTGAGCTCCTTACTCTGTTCCGTATAGCCCACCATAGTCGTTCCGATATAGTCGAAGCCTAAGCGATCAGCCGCTAACATTTCATCTAAGGTCGAGCAATCCGCCATCAGCGCTTGGTCGGGATACTTGGCCTTGATTTCTTTCACAAAATCCTCTAATTTTTGATTGTTGGGCCGCTTAGAAACCGTGGCATCCAAGGCAATCACTTCAACTCCCGTGGCCACTAGGGCTTCAATTTCTTTCATGGTTGGGGTGATATAAATCTCTGCATCTGGATAATCCTGCTTAATAATCCCAATAATGGGCAGGTCAACGACTTCTTTAATGGCCTCAATATCTGCCACTGAATTGCTGCGAATCCCCTTGGCACCGCCTTCCTGGGCCGCAACCGCCATCCGCGACATGATGTATGAACTGTGCAAAGGCTCATCTTCAAGTGCCTGGCAGGAAACAATCAATTCGCCTTTTGCCGACTCTAGCATTTTCAATCCCTCCTATAATTCTTGTAATCCTTTACAATTCATATTCTATGGCATTGTAAGCCCTTTTTCAATATAATGACGATAAACTGAAAGTACTTTTATTTAAGTGAGATAATCCTGGCTTTTTCGCTCAGCTGGGTGAATTTACTTTCAGCTCAGGAAACTTCTTCAGAAACAAAAACAGCGCTAGCGATTTGGCTAGCGCTGTCACTCATATAAGATAAAAACTTCGTATCCTGTTACGATGCCACTACCTTGCTTGATTTCGATTGCACCAATTTCTTTACTCGTTCATTTGAATGGCCAAAATATCTACTAATATTCGACAAAGAATAGACAGAGGCAACCTAGAATGAACCTCATACTCCGGTAAAAAAGAATTTTTAGACTTAAATCCAATTAGAGCGAGATCTTCATACTTCATAATATTCGACTCTTTATTCGTACAAATCACAATATTAGTTCCTTTTAGATCCTTACTTATTTTAGCAGCCTCAACCAGTTCTTTCGTCTCACCATTTAGAGTAATAAATAAAATAGCATCCCCTGGCCTAACCCGCTGGGCAATGCCCTTAATTAAATTAGGGTCTGTATACTTTTTACAAGTCTTTCCTAGTAAAGCTAATTTAATTGAAACTTCTTCCGCCAATAATTCAGATAACCCGCGTGCAAAGATATAAACCATATCAGCTTTCCTAATCACTTCAGCTGCTTGCTTCAGCTCTTTAATATTCAATTGGCTAATCGTATGTGTTACTTCCCAATAATTCTTCAAGATCGCCTCTTTTATCTGAACTGGCGCTCCCTCTAAATGACTAAATGGCTCCATGATATGAGCTTGACTACTGATACTTTGCTTAAAAGAGGCATAGCCTGTATAGCCTTGTTTTTGAACTGTACGGACAATAGTTGCCGTTGAAACATTTGCTAATTCACTCAACTCTGTGATCGTTAAATCAGGAATTTTAACAAGGTTATCTTGAATAAAGTCCCAGCAAAATTTTTCTGCTTGCGATAACTTACTCATGATTGACTCCTTTAAATAATTTGCTAATAAATACCTTCATTCTGTAAATTATTTACAGACTACAAAGCTTATTATATCAGAAAAGAAAACATTTACATTGAACATTATCCTATACTAAGGACATGAGGAGGTGGGGAGATGTTTTATACTTGTACATTAAACCCTGCAATTGATTTATTTATTGATACTGATAAGCTTTTACCAAATACAGTAAATCGAACCAATAATTATGACGTGATTGCTAACGGAAAAGGCGTTAACGTTTCTTTAATATTAAAAAAACTAGGAATCGATTCATGTGCATTAAGCATTGGAGGTGGCTTTACTTTTAATTATATCCAAGATTATCTCCACGAACAAAATATCGAGACATACTTTATTAAGACAGAGGGTACAACACGTATTAACGTTTTTACCCGAGTAAGAGCAAGTGACTTGGAATATAAATTGGTTAATCCAGGTCCCTGTGTTACTACAGAAATTTTCAATACCCTAATGGATAAAATATATAGCTTAACCTCTGATGATTGTTTAATTGTTTCAGGAAGTTTCGCTAAGGGTATAGATCCAGAGCAATTAATTCGACTAGCTGAATTATCAGCTGTTCAAGGATTCAAAATCGTCATCGATACAAGTTACGATACAATTATGGACTGCTTACAATACAAACCACTCTTGATCAAACCTAATGAAGATGAAATAAAAAAATGGTTTAAACTCAATGACGAAGATAAATTGACATTAGAAGACTATATCCATTATGGCAAACTCCTCATTAATAAAGGTGCACAAAATATCTTATTATCTTTGGGCAGCCAGGGCGCCTTATTTATAAACAAAGATAGCGTATTATACGGCAATGCACCGAAAGGGCAGGTTGTTAATACAGCCTGCTCTGGAGATACCATGCTCGGTACTTTCATTGCTTATCGACACCACGGCAGCAGCTACGAAGAAGCCCTTAAATATAGCTTAGCGGCAGGTTCTTCTACTGCTTTTACTACAGCTTTAACTGATTTCACAGATACCGACGACTTAAGTGAAGAAATCACAATCAAAAGAATTGAGGGGGATTAAAATGACTCAGTATAAAATTATTGCTGCAACAGGCTGTCCAACTGGTATTGCCCATACGTATATGGCACAAGAAGCCTTAGAAGAAGCAGCTAAAAAAGCTAATGTTAATATTAAAGTGGAAACACATGGCCAATCTGGCGTAAAAAATGAACTCAGTGCCCAAGATATTAAAGAAGCTGATGCGGTTATTGTTGCTGCTGATAAGGATGTGCATATTGAACGATTCGACGGTAAACCGCTTCTTAATGTTTCCGTGTCTGCCGGTATGAAGCGAGCAGATAGTCTAATCCAACAAGCTTTGGACAAGGATAGTCTACCAATCTATCACAGTAGCGTTCGCCACCGTTCAGTAGAAGAACAAAGCAAGAATTCATCTAGCTCCTTCCTTCATAATCTATACGTTTATCTGATGAACGGTGTCTCTCACATGCTGCCTATCGTTGTAGCAGGTGGCGTTCTCACCGCAATTTCCTTCTTTTGGGGAATAAATTCTGCCGATCCCGCTAGTCCAGAATATAATGAGTTTGCTAGTGTGCTCAACCAAATAGGCGGCCTTACAATGAATCTAATGGTACCCGTTCTCTCTGCCTATATTGCCGAAGCTATGGCTAAGCGATCAGGCTTAGTTGTCGGATTCGCCACAGGTATGATTGCTTTTACTAATGGGACTGGATTCTTAGGCGGCATATTAAGTGGTTTCTTATCTGGCTACATTATTATTGGCCTGAATAAATTATTAAAAGGATTGCCTAAGTCTTTAGATGGCCTCAAATCCATCTTCTTATTGCCTGTTTTAGGTGTATTAATCACTGGTTTTATCGTATGGTATCTTTCCATTCCTATGAAAGAAATTAATGAAGGAATGATGGCTTTCCTTAAAAATATGGAAAATTCAAGTCCTATAGTACTCGGCGCCATTGTCGGGATTATGAGTGCTGCAGACTTTGGAGGGCCAGTCAATAAAGCTGCCTATCTAACAGGTACCGCCTTATTAGCGCAAGGAAACTATTATTTCATGGCCGGCGTTTCAGCAGCTTGTATTGCCCCTCCGCTAGCAACCGGTTTTGCTGTCCTATTCAATCGCTCTGCCTATACAGATAAAGAACGAAGTGCTGGGCTCGTTAATTTCTTACTTGGATCGACACATATTACTGAAGGGGCAATTCCTTTTGCAGCAAGTAACCCTCTAATTAATCTCCCTATCTTCATGTTGGGATCATCCGTTGCAGCCATCCTAACTTATATGAGTAAAATTACTGTTCCAGCTCCTCACGGCGGTTTTATCGTGCTTCCTCTCGTTAACAAACCTTTATTATGGGTCATTTATATTCTTATCGGTTCTGCCATTTCGGGCCTATTACTTAGTCTCGTAGCAAAAAGACAAGAAGAAAAACACCACTCTGAAACGGTTCCTTCACAAGCAGCTGAAACCGATAACCAATTCAAAGAAATCCTATTTCCTTCCCATATCAAAACCCAAGTAGAGCTTCAAAACCGTGACGAAGCATTAACTTACTTATCTGAATTTGCCCAAGAGCTTGACTTAGCCCAAAATTCACAAACCGTCTTACAAAAATTCTTAGATCGCGAAAATGAATTCTCTACCGCTATGGAAAATGGTATCGCCATCCCTCATGCTCAATCTGAGGGAATTACAAAGCCTGGCATGTTAATCGTTAAGTTAGAACAAGCTATCGAATGGGGAAGCTTAGACGAAGAAAAAGTTGATACGCTTATCGCCTTCCTCATACCAGCTTCGGACAAGGGAGACCAACACCTAAACTACTTATCAAATACAGCAAAGAAATTAGTCCATCAAGACTTTGTTGATCAATTAAAGGAAGCAGATAATTCTATAGATATCTATAACTTATTCATTGGCAACTAGTCACTAAGTTATCGTATATAAAACTATCGACCTCGAGAGTAGATTACATTCTATTTCTTGAGGTCGTATTTTTATTTTAAGCCATTTTCTAAAACGATGGTGATAATATCTTTCGTTATAGCAGTTGATCAGAAAGTAGTTTTGATATTTACATAAGATAAGCTAATTCTTTCTCGGAATTCCACATGGTCTTTGATAATGAATAAAAAATTCAACCTTACAACTTTTTTACATTAAATTAACTCAAAATCAACAAAGCACTGTTACACTTGTCTTATGTTTATTTACACTTTAATTTGATGCAGATATTATTTTACAAAGGAGACAGGACATGAAATTTAATAAATTAATGAAAGCAGGTCTAGTACTGTTAAGTACTCTATCAGTAGCAGCATGCGGTAATAATAGTGGAGCAGACACTACTGATTCAGCCAATCAAAATAACGCTGATTCTAGTGAAATCAATGTTCAAGAAGAATTAGCTAAAGAGCCTAGCGGTGAAAAGGTTGTTTTAATTTCGAACAATGGCTCAGACGTCAGAACGCCATTTATTGAGAGTAAGCTTAAAGAAAAGGGATTTAATGTCGAATTTGTTCCTTTAGGTGGTGGTGACGTTACTGCCCGTGTAATTGCAGAAGTCCAAAATCCAACTACAAATGTGGTTTGGGGGCCAACACAATTTAACTTTGATGACATGATTGAAGCTGACGCACTTTATGAGTGGACACCATCCTGGGCAGATAAGGTGAGTGACTATGACCGTCAAAACGGAAAGTCCTACCCTTACGAAACACAACCTAAATTATGGATGGCTAACCCCGATGAATTTTCGGAAGAAGAATTACCTAATACTGTTAATGATCTTTTTGAAGAAGATAAATTTAAAGGAAAGTATACAATCCCTTCTGATTTCGGCGGAACTACTAACCGAGCCATTGTTGCTTCAATTTTAGGACAATATCTAGATGAAAATGGTGAAATCGGCGTCTCCCAAGAAGGATGGGATGCCATGCAAAAATTTATGGATAATGGGGTCGAAGTACCAGAAGGTGAAGATAAATACAAAAATATGATGGATGGCAAGTCTCCTATCACATATGATGGAGCTTCTAATATCGTCACTAATACTTCTGAAATGGATAAGAAACCAACCGTTATCTATTTTGAAAATGGTCAGCCAAGCAATGTAAATGAGATTGGTGTAGTTAAGAACGATGATCCCGAAGTATTAGCAGAGTCTTTACGTCTTGCTGATTACTTAGGATCAGCTGAATTTATTGGAGATTTTGCTGCTGAATTTGGTAACTTGGTTGTAAATGCGGATGCCCAAGATAAATTACGAGAAGAGTCTAAAGAAATAACTGAAAATTATAAAGAACAAGATCTAGACTGGGATACAATCAATGCCCATCTCGATGAATGGGTAGCTAAGATCGAATTAGAGATGAAATAATCCATCCCGATTACAAATGAAGATGCCAGCCCACTGGCATCTTTTTTAATAAGTAAATACTAAATAAAGGAGAAAAACATGATTGAATTTAAAAACATCGAAATAAAATTTGGAGATTTTACTGCTATTGAAAATCTTTCATTGCATATTAATAGGGGTGAATTTTTTACCTTTCTAGGCCCTTCAGGGTGTGGTAAAACAACAACTTTGCGAAGTCTAGTGGGTTTCATAAAGCCAACTAAAGGTCAAATCTATCTCGATAATAAGGAAATTACAAATGTTCCTATTGAAAAGCGCAAAATTGGTATGGTTTTTCAAAGCTACGCTCTCTTTCCAACTATGACTGTTAGAGAAAATATTGAATTTGGAATGAAAGAAAACAAATGGGATAAAAGTCGAATTAAAGATAAAGTTCAAGAAGTTGCCCAAATGGTGAATTTAACACCAGAACAGTTACAAAAAAATGTTTCAGAATTATCTGGTGGTCAACAACAGCGTGTAGCAATTGCTCGTGCCTTATCTTTAGAGCCAGATGTTATTTGTCTAGATGAACCGCTTTCTAATTTAGACGCTAAGCTCAGAGGCTCCTTGCGTCAAGAATTAAAGAAAATCCAACGGCAATCGGGTGCTACCATGATTTATGTCACTCACGACCAAGAAGAAGCACTTGCTTTATCAGATAGAATTGCAGTCTTTAGCAATGGTAAGATTCAACAAGTAGGAACTCCTTTGGAAATATACAATAATCCTAAAAATAGTTTCGTAGCCACTTTTATCGGTGACCGTTATAGAGTCGATGAACGCTTTATCGAAGCCGTCAAGGCGCATAATCCACATGTTAAAGTCAACCCTGCGAAAGATTATTATATTAAAACTGAAGGGGTTCAACTGAAAAAGGAAATAGAAAATAATAGTAATGACATCTACACTGTGCCTGGGACTTTAATCAACCAAGAATTTTTGGGTAATACGATTAGACGTGAATATGATGTCAATGGCACAATCGTCCCTAGTATTGTTTTCTCTCAAAATGCTGTTCCTATTACCAATCCAAAGGTAGAATTAGCCTTTCACCATGATTCTCTATTTTCGTTTGCTAAGGAGGACTAGCTATGCATAAAGATTCCATCCATATGAAAAAATATCTTTTTTGGATTATTTCAGGGGTTATAACTGCTTGGTTAGCATACACTTTCTTAATCCATCCTAACCTTAATTTACTAAAAATCACTCTATTTCCATCAGGTACATTCGATATTAAACCTGTATTTAATATACTAAAGTCTGAACGTGTGCGTCAGGCCTTATTCAATTCTTTTTTACTTGGTATTCTTGTAGCTATCACAACAAATATATTAGGTATTTTCCAAATTTTAGTTTTAGACTTTTTTGATATTAAAGGGCGCAAGCTCCTTAATGTTCTTTATTACTTACCCCTAATCATAAATGGTATGGTATTAGTAATGGCTTATAACTTTAATATTGGGACAAATGGGTTAATTACAACTTGGCTACAAAATTTTATTCCAAATCTACCTGATGACTGGTTTATCGGATTGCCAGCTGTTCTGTTTCAATTTACCTTCTCTAACACTATGTACTATATTACATTTGTACGTGACTCTTTTCGCCGCATAGACTATCAAACTGTCGAAGCAGCACGAAACATGGGAGCTTCTACCCGTTCGATTCTCTTCAAAGTTGTCTTACCTACTCTCATCCCTTCCATACTTGCAGCTACAATTTTGAATTTTAACTCAGCTGTAGGTGCCTTCGCTAGCCCTAAAGTATTAGGTGGAGATAAGTTTGAAACTATCAACCCACTTGTTTATACTTTTGCTCAGTCAAATACAACGAAAAACTATGCCGTTATTTTATCTGTTTTCCTTGGTATCGCTACATTAATTGTTTTAGGTATCTTTTCCTATGTTGAGAGCCGACGAAATATCGTTTCCGTATCTAAGACGAAAACTAAAATTCAACGACAAAAAATTACTAATCCATTCACTAACGCTATTGTGACAATTCTAGCTCATTTGATTGCGATCATACAGCTCTTCCCAGCAGTCATGGTAATCATATTATCTTTTACTAGTTATGAAAATATGCTTAATGGAAATATTAATCCATCGAATTTTACCCTAGAAAACTATAAACTAGCTTTCAGTTCTTCCCAAGGTCTCCAGCCAGTACTTGTCTCAGCAATCTACTCAATACTAGGCACTGTTATCGTCATAGCCTTAATTCTTATTTTTGCTCGTTGGATTACAAAATATAATAATAAGTTAACAAAATTTTTAGAAGGAGTGCTACTCATTCCTTGGTTTTTACCTGCCACTCTAATTGATTTAGGTTTCCTATTTACTTTTAACACACCCCAATTATTAGTTTTTAATAAGGTACTAACAGGAAGCTTATTTATTCTCTTATTCGGTTATGTTGTCATCCAACTCCCTTCAAATTTAAGAATTATTAAGGCCGCATACCTAGGAGTCGATAATACCTTAGAAGATGCTTCAAAAAATTTAGGTGCAGGTAGTTTTTCTACTTATATGAAGGTAATTTTTCCACTAATGATACCCACTGTCCTATCGGCTGCTCTATTAGCTTTCAATGGTCTTTTCTCCGAATTTGATATGTCTGTTTTCTTATTCCATCCACTTTATCGGCCCTTAGGCGTAGTCATTAACCAAGCAACTAATGCTGAAGCTTCTCCATCAAATGTGATGCTTTCCTTTGTTTATGCCGTATTAATTATAATAGTATCAACCATTGCTACCTATCTTGTTTATGGTCGGCGCTCTAAAATCAAATAATTAAAGGAGGGAAAATTATATGCAGATTATCGAAAAACTTTGCCGAGGAAAAAGTACACAGGACGCTTGTGAAGATGCATTATTCTATTCAGAAGATTTTATTGCAGTTATAGATGGAGTTTCTTCAAAAACTAGCTTAAGAATTAATGGACAAACTACTGGTAAAATCGCTTCTACTCTAATTAAATCTACTTTATCTCATTTAGATCCAAAAAGTCATGTAACAGATTTCATCGGCGCCTGTAACAGCGCCTTTGAGACCTATTACCAAAACAATCACTTAGACATTAACCTTCAAGAAGTTGGTCTTCAAGCTGTTGCAGCAGTGTATTCAAAATCTCTAAGACAGATTTGGCTAATTGGAGATGCTCAGGCACGCATTTCTGATACAATCTATCAAAATAATAAAGTATCAGATGAGATTTTAGCTAATTTTAGAAGCCTTATTTCCCATATTGAAATGGAAATTAATGAAGAAACTCCAGCGGAATATTTTAAAATTGATGATGGTGCTCGACTTCAAATCATTCCTTGGATATTGAAATCAACAATTTTTGCTAATAATGAAAATTCATCGTTTGGATATGCTGTAATTAATGGCAAAGACATTCCACTATCTCTTATAAACATAATTGAGGTGCCAGAAAACTACGAAGGAGATATCATACTTGCCTCTGATGGGTATCCCCATTTAAAAAATACCTTAGGCGAAAGTGAATCATATCTGTCTAAAGTTCTTGAGCAAGATCCTTATCTAATTGAAAGCTACCATTCAACAAAAGGTGTGGTTCCTGGGAATGAAAGCTATGATGATAGAACATTTATTCGTTTTAAAGATATAAGGAGAGATCAATGAACAATTACACCGTAAGCTTGAATACTAAACGCAAATTTACTAAAGAAGCAGAGCCCTTGCTTTATGAGGGTTCTACCATAATCTCAATGAAGAATAATCCTCAAACCAATATTGTTCAATTAGCCAAAAAGATTCAAGATACTTTTTTAGAGTATTCTTTTGCAAAAAAAATTTATCTTTTGCCCTCTGACTCTTTTCATATGACAATAATCTCTCTTCTTAACGAATGCAATCGAGGGACTGAACTTTGGCCTGATTATCTTTCCAATGATGTTCCTTTAGATGTTGCTAATCAGTCCGTTTATAATCGTATTAAAGATATTCCAAAACCTAATGACATCAAAATGTATATTAGTAAAATAAGTGCTACGGGGTTTATTCTTGATCCGTATAATGAACAGACAAAGATCAGTTTAGAAAACTATCGTCATAAAGTTGGAAATGCTAGTCAACTGATTCGAGCTAACCACGACTGTTACCAACATCATCTATCTTATGCTTATATAGTAGATGATTTCAGTTCGGAGGAAAGTCGACAGATGGATCAAGTTCTTCAAAATCTCAATGACACATTTATTTCATCAGAACCTATTCCTATTAGTTTTCCTACTCCTATTATGACAACCTTTGACGATATGCTTGCCTACCATCCATTCTAATATTTGTTAAAAAGGACCTCTCAACTATTAAAAATATAGTTCAGAGGTCCTTAATTTTAAAAAACGTATTTTACTTTGTCATCTGAATATAGAAAAAACATAGGCTTGTCTAACTTAAAGCTAATAACGTTGATTTCTTTACTAAATAAAAGTTTCATTTTTATTTATTAGCTATACTCACTCTCTATATAGGAAATGACCTCCTCCAAAGATTCCTTGACCGCAACAGCCTTGTCCCGCACTTCCTCATCAGCTGCAATAAGGTCTGGCACAGTAAGTACCGGTAAGCCTGCTTGGTAAGCTGCCCGGACGCCATTCTTCGAGTCTTCAAGGACCAGGACTTCTTGCTTATTTTGGAGCTGAGTCAGTCCAAAAGCTTTTAAATAGATTTCAGGATCGGGCTTGGCTCGTTGGACTTCATTGCCAGCGACTAAGCCTTCGAAATAATCGGCAATCCCCTTGCCCTCTAGGTTGCGGATAATTTCATCCCGCCGGCTGCTCGAGGCAATATAGCGTTTAATCTGGCGCGATCTTAGATAGTCGAGTAAGTCGTAGAGTCCCTTTTTATCATCGATATTATTAGGGTCTGCTAGAGCTTCCTCGATGTATTGACTGGTCAAAGTTATAAAGTCGTCCACTTGAGGCTGGCCTGAATAGTGCTTGCGAATATAAGCTAAAGTTTCTTGCTCATTTGTCCCGAGATAGCCTTTAAACACCTCGATATCATAATCAAGGCCAAGTTCATCCGCAGCCCGCTTCGTCTGCTCGTAACCCACCTTCTCGGTATCAAACATCAAACCATCCATATCAAAAATCACTGCTTTTAATGCTTTCATAAGGCCCTCCTTAAAAAATAAATGAGATGTACTCAAGACGACGAGTAACATACTTCCCTCTATACAAGAACAGCGCTCAGACTCATGGCCTAGCGCTGTTCTTCCTTAGTTATTATATACTATTTTTTCGCTGCAGCATACTCTGCATTGCGCTTCTTCATTTGTTTCGCATACCAAACAAAGAGCAAGGTATAAATCACAAGAGCAATGGCAGCGTAGATAATAAATTCAATCTGGCCTTGGGAGGCGTTCCCCACGAAGTAAGCCAAGAACTTCTCAACAGGGCCTTCGATGGTCGTCCCTGAGATCAAGGCTGAGCTGTCGATTCCTGCAGGGAAGGCCCCGACCTTCTTAGCGGTTTCGGTAACGAAGGGTGCCATGAGGGTCCCAGCGTAGAGGAAAGTTGGGAGAACCAAGGCCCCAATCGTAATCATCCGGATGATCTTGCCGCGGGTCACCACCAGAAGTGCTGGCGTCAAGCCCATGGCAATAATCCCAGCTAAGGGCATGATCCCATTCTTAGGCAAGATGAGGGCTTCAAGTAACATAATCGGAGCCAAGACATTGGCGGCTGCCCAGATTTCTGCACGTCCTGCAATGAAAGGCCAGTCCAGACCGATATTGAACGTGCGACCTTCGAAACGTTTACTGGTAAAGTCAGTCACCCCTTGGGATAAAGGTTCAACTGAGGCGATAAACCAGGAACCGATGACAGAGAAGAGCTCCAAGCAGGCTGCTGCTGTGAAGGCTAAGGTCAAGATCTTGTCAGGCGTTTGTCCGCCGAGGATCCCGACAAAGAGGCCGAGATAGATCCCGATGGCGAATTTGGACCCCCAGAAGCCGATCTTATTGTTCAACTTAGCAGCATCGAAGTCATACTTGTCAAGCCAAGGGAACAACTTATCGAAGATCTTATCAAAGACCATGATGATCGGGTTCATCATATAGTTCATGTGGGTCGTTGTCATGGGGTTGCCTTCTGGGGCATTCATAAGGTCATTGAAGGTCGGCTTCATCAAGTCCGAGTTGATGATCTTTAGGACCCCAATAAAAACAACCAGGATAGTAGCGATCAAGAGAGGTGCCCCACAATAAATCGCAAACAAACCAACTAGGGATAAGTGCCAAACGTCAAAGATATCGACGTCCAAGGTATTGGTCTTATTGGCGACCAACATGAGGATATTGACCACCAAGAGGATCAACATAAAGTAGAGGGTATAAGGCGACCCCCAGGTAATGGTAGCCATAGGGGCCCAACCCACGTCCGTAATATTTAATTGAATCCCTGTGCCTTCAACGAAAGCTGCCAAGGCTTCTGAGAAGGAGGAAGTCAGGATATTCATGATGGCCCCAACCCCGGTTAAGGCAATCCCTAGTTTAATCCCACCTTCAAGGGCTTTTGAGAATTTCACGCGAAAACATAAGGCCAAGACTGTCAGCACAATGGTCATCAGAGGGGCAGGCCCCAAATCGATAATTGGCTGAAGAATCGTATTGGCAAATTCAATGATGCCATCCATTTTTATCCACTCCTAGTCCGGCTAATTACTAGCCCATATCTTTAATCACTTGTTCAATTTCATTATAAACAGGTTCAGCCATAGCTGGAATGCGATAAAGGATAGGTCCTGCATTGACAACAGGAATAGGAATTTCAAAGCCTAAATCGGTATCAGCGATTTGGGCAAAGATATCGTATTTCTCCATCATGTCTTCTGAAATATCCTTGATCATCACAGCGTCACAATGGACATCATAACCTCTCTTAGAGAGTTCAGTTTCTAAGGCATCTTTGATTTGGTGGCTGGAGTTAACCCCTGCGCCACATGCTGCTAAAATTTTAACCATGTTGAGATCATTTCCTTTCTAAAAGTTTTCTGCTAAAAATTCATAAATCGCTTGGGGATCTTCGGAGGCTAGGAAGCCTTGAATCTGGTCGGCATCCGTGCGATTGAAGAAATCCATCACTTGGGCCAGTAAGCCTGCCTGGGCTTCCGCATCCTTGTTCAAGAGCATAAAGAGGAAGCCAACTTCAAGGGCCTGGTCAGGCTGGATCATATTATGGAAGGTCACCGGCGTCTTTAGCTTGATTGGGACAATCCGTGTGACCGTCACATAGTCTGATTCAGTGTGGGGAATCGCAATGTTAGAGAAATTGGGATTCACTGGCTGCATATCTAAGGCTGTGGGGAAGTTCTTCTCTCTTTCAATCAGACTGTCGAGGAAGCCTTCTTTGACTAAGTCGAGCGCTTGGAGCTCTTGGTCGACCTGTCTAAAGACTTCTTCGGCATTCTCTCCCTCAAGCACAAAGCACGTTTCCGGAGCGAATAGACTGCTCGTCATACAATCCCCTCTCTATTCTGCTGAAATCTTATCGGTCCAAGGTGTTGCGGTTTCTGCTAGGACTTGGTTAAGGCTTTGGATATTTTCCTTACCTTGAGTGCTCAACCATTCCCGGCAAGCGGCTTCGCCTTTTTCAGCGTATTCTGGTACGGCATCGGCCCAGGTTGCCCGGCCGCAGAGGACCCCATTGAAGACTGCCCCTGCTTCTTTGGCGAATTTCAAGGTGTCTTGGAAGAGTTGGGCAGATACCCCACCGGATAAGTAGATGTAAGGTAGGTCCGTTGCAGCATCTTGTTCTTGGAAGAATTTCTTGGCTTCTTCTTGGCTGTAAACCGCTTCGTCACCGTAGCCTTCCACGAAGTTCATATTGACTGGCACTTCCACCTTGAGCACGTCCACTTGGTAGCGGTCATCGGAGAAGACTTTAACGGCTTCATTGACCTTGTGTGGGCGAACTTTAGCGTATTCTTTGCCTTTCGCATCATCAATATTGGCATCATAGGATAAGATTTCAAGGAAGAAGGGAATATCTTCTGCCTGGCATTCGCTCCCGATCCGTTCAACGAAGGCGTGTTTCCAATTGTTAATCTTCTCGTCTTCATCCACATCATAGTATAGGAGGAATTTCACGGCATCGGCCCCTTCTTCTTTGATGCGCTTGGCTGACCAATCAGGGAGGAGGTCAGGGAGGCGGCCAACTTCGGAAGCGTCATAGCCTGTTTCTTCATAGGCTAGAAGCAAGCCACAGTCAGCATCCTTCTTAGCAGCTGCAGGTAAGCCATATTCTGGGTCCAAAAGAATAGAAGCAGCATAAGGGGTTAATTCTTCGGAAATGGCAATCTTGAACTGTTCCACTTCTTTCTGGATATCTTCAACTTCGCCTGCGCTTTGGAGCATCTTCTTCAAGGAACCCCGTTGGTCAATGGCTAAGGCAGAAATCACCTGCGTGTCGGTTGATAGTTTCTTCAAGTGGTCGAGCTTGGCTTGTGAGACTTTCTTCATTTGTAAACACTCCTCTTCCAAATGTTTGTTTTTGTTTGTCTGTTGTGTTTATATTATAACGCTTTCAATGAATTGTCAAGGGAATTATTAAAAGCCTTTGCTTTTTATTTATAATGGAAAGTATAAGAAAATACTAGATTCCTTTCCCAGCTATTATTGAGCTCGAGCAAATTTTTACAAGCGAAAGGATTGACTTTCTCTTTCAAACATAATACACTATAAACAAACAGATTCAAACAAACCTATAACTGATGACCATTTGATGGAAGGAAGGCTATAAAATGAAAGTAGTTATTGGAGCAGACCAAGGCGGTTTCGAACTTAAAGAAACCATCAAAGCTTATCTAGAAAGCACAGACCATGAGCTAATCGATGTAACGGAAAGCCCAGCTAAAGACTTCGTCGCATCCACTGCAGCCGTTGTGGAGAAAGTTCAAGCCGATGATGAGAGCTTGGGCATCGCGATTGACGCTTACGGTGTCGGCAGCTTTATGGCGGGGACCAAGCACAAGGGCGCAATTGTCGCCAACCTCTCCGACGAACGGACAGCTTATATGACCCGCGAACATAATAATGCCCGCATCATCACGCTCGGCCAAGAAATTGTTGGGCCAGAGCTCGCCCGCAACATCGTCCGCGAATTCCTGAAAGCAGACTATGCCGCTGGGCGCCACCAAGTCCGCGTCGACATGCTGAATGAAATGTGCTAGTTCGTTAAGCTGAGGAGGTTAAAAAAATGAAAATTGCTATTGGTTGTGACCATATTGTGACAGATATTAAGATTGCACTTGCAGATACCCTGAGAGAGAAAGGCCATGAAGTGATTGACGTCGGAACTTACGGTTTCGTCCGCACCCACTACCCCATCTTTGGTAAACGGGTGGGTGAGTTAGTAGCCGCTGGCGACGTTGACTTCGGCGTTGTCCTCTGCGGAACGGGCGTTGGGATTTCCAATGCGGCCAACAAGGTAGCCGGCACCCGGACTGCCCTCGTCCGCGACATGACCTCTGCCCTCTATGCCCGCCGCGAATTAGATGCTAATATCATCGCTTTTGGCGGTAAGATCACTGGGGAATTCTTGATGAGCGATATCATCGAAGCCTTCATCCACGAAGACTACCAAGAAACACCCGAAAATAAGGCCCTCATTGAAGAAATTGCCAGCCTAGATAGTCAAGATGACAGTAAACATAGCGACCATCTTTTCGATAGCTATCTCGAAAAATGGAATGAAGGCTATTACCACGATTAGTGGTGGATAGATTCCATGACTTGAAACACTGTAGTTCGGCCGACCAGACACCAGCTACAGTGTTTTCTCACTTTTTTAGATAAATCCTAGCAGTGAGCATCCCTTCCGTTTTTGAATGTGCTCATTCCAACACAAATTAACCAGCAATCTATAATAAAAAATAAAGTGCTATAAATTTTAAGCCAAGAAAGGAGCTTTTTCATGATTTTGACTGTGACGATGAATCCTTCGATTGATATTTCTTATCCGATTGACCATCTGGCGATCGATGGTGTTACGCGTTGCCAAGAGGTTAGTAAGACGGCTGGGGGCAAGGGCCTGAATGTGGCCCGGGTCATCCACCAATTAGGAGAAAACGTGCTAACAACGGGGATCCTGGGTGGCCACCATGGCGCCTTTATCAAGGACCAGCTCGATCACGACGGCATCCCCAACGCCTTCTCGACCTGTGCAGGAGAAACTCGGGATTCGATTGCCATCCTCCACGAAGGCAAGCAGACTGAAATCCTAGAAAGCGGACCCACTATTTCTAAAGAAGAAGAGCAGGCCTTCCTCGACCAATTCCAAAGCTTACTGGACCAAGTCGATACCATGACCATCTCCGGTTCTATGGCAAAAGGCCTCTCGCCCGACCTTTATACCACCCTCATCCAAAAGGCTGGACAAGCCGGTGTCCCAACTTTACTGGATAGTTCGGGCCAATTCCTAGCTGACGCTTTGGCTAGTGCGACCAAGCCCCTCCTGATCAAACCCAACCACCATGAGCTCGGCGACCTGATTGGCGAGAGCCTAGACCCTAGTGACTTAGAGAGCCTCCACCAAGCTCTATTGAACCCACGCTTTGAAGGGATTGAATGGATTGTGGTATCTCTAGGTGGCGAGGGGGCCTTCGTCAAACACCAAGATAAGTTCTACAAGGCCAATATTCCAAGTATTGACGTGGTGAATCCAGTGGGGTCTGGGGATTCAACCATCGCCGGCCTAGCCATTGCCATTAGCCAGAGCAAACGCCCCGAAGATGTGATTAAGTACGGGATGACTGCTGGTATCTTAAATACCATGGAGAAGAAGACCGGGCATGTCAACCCTGATAACTTCCAAACTATCTATGATCAGATTGAAATAAAAAACTATCCGAACACCTAAAAGTCTTTAGGGAAAGGAGCTAGCAAGATGTTAAAAGAGGATCGTTTAAATTATATTGTGGAGGAAGTTAACCACTATGGCCATGTCAAGGTGACCGATATCATCAACCAACTCCATGTGTCGGACATGACGATTCGCAGGGACCTCGATGAATTAGAGAAGCGTGGCCAACTCCGCCGGGTCCACGGGGGAGCGGTCAGTCTCAACGACTACCCGAACAAGGAACTCTCCCACCGCGATAAGAAAATCATTAATATTGATCTCAAAAAAGCCGCAGCCCGCGCTGCCCTCCCCTATCTCAAGGCAGGTGAAACCATCTTCCTTGGGCCCGGAACAACGATGGAAATCTTTGCTAGCATGATGGATGACATGGACCTGCGTGTGGTTACTAATTGCCTGCCGGTCTTCAAGACCCTCAACGACAAGTCCAAGCAAATGAAGCTCTATCTCGTTGGCGGGGAGATGCGAAAGATTACCGAATCCTTCCACGGCTCCATTACCAATGCTGCCCTGGCAAGCATTAACTTCCACAAGTCCTTTGTCTCTTGCAACGGCTTGACCAATACCGATATCATGACTGCCACCTTCGAAGAAGGCAATGCCCAAAAGATTGCCCTCAATAATTCCAATGAACGCTACTTGATTATCGACAGTTCCAAGATCGACAAGCGCGACTTCTACAGCTATTACAACCTCGAAGATATCACCAAGGTCTTCATCGACCACAACGACTCCCTCATACGCCCCCTCGAAGCTTCCACCAGCGTCGAAAGCGGCGAAGTGAAGGAATAAGCTTTATATCGAGTAAAAAACTAGCAGCTTTGCCTCTAAGGTCTGGCTGCTAGTTTTTTGTGCTTAATAGTTAAAGGGGGTGGTGAGAGTTTGTACTCTGCTTTTGGACTTGCTGGGGTGGGCTTGCAAATAAGCGACTATTCAAAACTCGCTCGCTAATAAGCCATTTTGTTCTCCATACTTCTGCTTGCAGCTGTAAGATTATTTGGCCATGTTTCTTAAAATTAAAATTAAAAAGTTGAGAAATTAGCTTGCGCTAACTTCTCAACTTTTATTCTGAGAGCTACTCTCTCTGCTTCATTAGGATTTGCATAATACTATACGCGATTAGTCTTCCCGTTTTTTATTAACTTTTGTTTTGCTAAGAAGAGAACCCCCAATCGCTGTAAAGACTAAGCCTAATCCGACTGATAAGAAAGATGCTGTAGCAGAAGTTTGCGGCAAGCTTCTTACCCTTTCTTCTCGACCTAATTTTTGCAGAAGGTCTTTGTCTTTATAAACAAAGGATTTGTCGCTAACAGATCTTCTATCCAGTTTAATATGTTTAACTGGTGAGTCTAGTTCATTACCGGATACTATTTGTTCCTCTTCTTCCTGACTTGGAATCGCTTGTTCGTTAGCTGTTTGACCGTTCTTTTCAAGGCCAGGCGCTACAAGAGCTGGATCATCGGATGAAATAGTTGTATTGTTTTCAGCTTCAGGCTTGTCCACTTGGCCTCCATTTAAGCCTTGATCCGATTCATTTTGTTCAGGTTTAGGGTCTTGGCTTTCTTCTTGACCTTTGCTTGGACCTTGGTCGCCTTGTTCAGGTTCTGGATCTTGATTACCTTCTTCCTCACCTTCGCTTGGCTCTTGGTCGCCCTGTCCAGGTTCTGGGTCTTGATTACCTTCTTCTTCACCTTCGCTTGGACCTTGGTCGCCCTGTCCAGGTTCTGGGTCTTGATTACCTTCTTCCTCACCTTCGCTTGGACCTTGGTCGCCCTGTCCAGGTTCTGAACCTTGATTCTCTTCTTCCTGCGCAAGACTTAATTCAGATAGGACATTAACGCGTTCTAGCAACTCAGCTTTTCCTTGGATATTCTCTGGAATTGCTTGAATTAACTGCTTCAAGGCCTTTAGCGCTTGATTATACTGGCTCAGTTGACTGGCTAACGGCACGGTATCCACGCTTGGATCGTTTTGTGCGGCATCAATCATTTCAGTCAGTATATTTTCATAATTTTCAAGGAGCGCTACTCCCTCTTCAAGCTTAGTAAGTGGTGATTCTGTAGGTTCAGCTTCCCCGGTATGATAGAAGGTCATTTCACGACCAGAAACAAAATCCCCTACCGCTTTTTGAACTGTCATCCGTATATATTGGGCCGTCACATCTGATAGGTCAAATTGTTTCACTTGATTATCATGAGACCACTTAATTGTCCTTGGGATTTCAGTCCAATTTTCGCCATCAGTACTGTATTCAACCGTTCCTTCTAATATTGTACCATTACCTGCATCGGTACGTGGGTAGTACTCTAATCGATCTAACTGATAGGCTTTCTTAAAGTCAAAGATAATCGTTTCAGGAACTGCTTGTGTATGCCATTTTGAGTGATACTGGCTATTGAAATCGCCATCGACTAGATTGCTTATTTCACTTCCTGGTTGATCAGGTTTATCCGCATCTACCTTAATATCTCTGATAACACTGTCTTCCGTATCAGTTATTGTGCCATCATTGGCTCGTAAGTTACTACCAATTAACATTGGATCTTCTAGACTTAAATTAACTGGTCCATCCTTCTTAACACGCAAAGTAAAGCTGATAATATCAATTTGCTCAGCATCTAGAGGCTGGCTATTTCCATCATTGACCAAAATAGCATTCACAGTCCGTGTATTATCTGAATGAGAACGTACTCTCGAGAAGTTATTCATATCAGCTAAGGCATTATTCGTATCAACTTGATCATTAACAACTTCATAGCGCTCACCGTCAATCGTATAAGTTGCGTTGATGGCTTGAACATTTTTGAGTCCATTCCCACGTAGAACAACCTTCACTTCATCGCCAGCTTTCGCTTCATCTTGACTGGTTACCCACTCTAAAGAACCATAAGCTTGACGGATAGGATACAATTTGGATTGATTCATTTGATGTGTGACAAGGTAAATGTCATAAGCATCGATCGCATCATTCTTGTTAGAATCAGCTCGCTCAACATAGCCTTCAAAGTCTGAATCTCCTCGTTTTAGGCCTGCGTAGTTTCTAAACGAAGTTAGATCATTTTCATTAATCAAACCATCATTTGTGATATCTCCAACAACGTAACCTTGATCGCCATCTTCATGGTAGAACAAGATTTCATTACCTGATACAAAGTCTCCAATTGCTTGATTAACATTTACACGAACATATCTCGCTTCCATCGTTGATAGATCAATGGTTTTTATTTCATTATCCGCAGACCATTGGAAGGCCTTATTTGCCGGCTTCCAATTCACACCATCGATTGAATACTGAATGTCGCCCTGTAAGACAGTCCCATTGCCTGCATCGGTACGTGGGTAATACTCCATTTTGTCTAGTTTGTAAGCACGTCCTAGATCAAAGGTTAGGGCTTCCGGAACGGCCTTCTTACCCCAATCCGAATGATAGGTGCTTGCCAAATCGCCATCCACTAAATTGGATAAGTCTTGTCCGGGTTGAGCAGGGGTATTTGAACTGACAACAATATCTTTTACGGCATTACGATAAGGATCTTCAGCTGTCCGTTGTACAATTTCTGTCGACCATGGCGTCACTTGGTCTCCAATAACAGCGCGAACCTTGTAGCTATGCTCAGTTTCTGGATCCAAACCATTATGAACAAAGTGGTTATCTAGTATATTTGTATAGACGATGCCATCTGCTAGCACTTCGTAACGGTCTGCCTGATCAATAGCTGTCCAATTCAGTGGTACAGAATAAGCACCTAGGTTATCTGCTGCTACTTGAACGCTTGGTGCATCACCACTTTCACCTACAATCGGAGTGAATTTATCCTGTTCGTATTCAAAGCCATCTAGTTCTACTCTAACTTCTGTTTGAGTCACATCATAGCTGTCAGTGATAACGCGTAACACAGGATTCTTGATCAATTCCTTGCCATAGTACTTACCTTCTTCAGTTGAAAACTGATTCAAATTAGGTGTTCTGTCATAATAGTAAACATTCTTTCCATTATTGAGTTCATCTAATGAATTCACTTCGGTTAAACTTACTTTTTCTCCGTTAACGAATAGTTCAACAGACTGTGGATTTTTAGTGGTATTGATATTAAACTGTGTGCGCTTATGAGAGATTTGTCCATCGAAACTTCCCTGACTTGGATTAACCGTTAACACAACATGTCCGTCTGATGTCGCATTTGATTGAATAAGTGTTGTTGCGCGCCCCCCATTCGTATAATCCATTGATACGCCATCATCTTCCACTAAAGTAAATTGAGACTCACCTTCTGGATAGAAGCTGATCTTACGTAAGGTCCGATCAATGTCTTTCGGATTGTTATTGGGATCATTGACAGGAATAATCGCCCCACTTCTTACAAAAACTGGTGTTTTCCAGATAGGAGCATCAAAATTATTCAACATTTGTCCCCCATCATAGACATCTCCAGTGAAATAATCAATCCAACGACTGCCTTTAGGGAGGTAAATTTCATTACGGATATCATTACCCTCTTGGTCAGCCGATGTATTCTCATAAATTGGAGCAACTAGGAAACTATCACCGTACATATACTGATAATTCATACGATCTGTATAGTTTATCTCTTCATTTGGGAAATCAATAAACATCGCCCGTACAACAGGTTTCCCATCTTCCGCATGATGATGAATACTATAAGTATAAGGTAAAAGAATCGACTTCAATTTATTGTAAGAGCGATTAATATCAGTTGTTGTTGCATCAAAAGCAAATGGATTCTTAGGGTTAGATCCCCAGCCGTCCATATTTAGCAGCATGGTGGTGAAGGTCTTCCATTGGTAATCCCGTGTATTGATGACAGGATTATTACCACCAAATATGCCATCCACATCAGAGGTCACGTTCGGCTGGCCAGATAAACCCGTACCAATATAGGTTGGGATATGGAATCGAATATACTCCCATTGTCCGCCAGTTTGATCACCGGTCCAGATACTGGCATAGTGCTGGGTGCCGCCCCAACCATCTAAGGAAATGATAAAGGGCCGCATGCCACCACTTTCTTCAACCATAATCTTAGCAGAATTTTGTACACCGTTCAGGCCAAAGGAATAACCAGGCCCTACCCAGGCAACGTCTGTTTTTAAGACCCGTACTAAGCCATCACGCACTTCTTTAGCTAAGTCTCTTTGCAGCAAGGCTGGTTGGGATTCATCAGGTGTTAATTCAGATTGTGTCCATAGTCCTGTCTTAACATTAAAGTTCTTATCGGCCCATTCTGAAAATTCTCGTAAATTTTTGATATTACCGTCTAAAGTATCTTCTTGACCGTAACCTGCCCCATAGCCATCGTTTACTAGCATCCATCCTAGAGGCATATCATGTTTTTTATAGCGTAATAATTCTGCACGTGCTGTAAATGGATAATTCTTATCACCAGGTTCTCCATTTAAAGTTTCTTTAATCCCCTCACGGTTCCCTAAAGCTGAAGGCTGTACCTCAACAAACCATTTTCCAATTTCATCGAAGTAAATAGCCCCGGGAGTGTCCTCAGTCGCTTCTAACCAATAATCCCGGTTATAAGCATTTAAATGTCCTTCATAATAGGCAAATTCAGGAAGAACAATGGGTTTACCAGTGATTTCGTAATAGCCCTTGATAATATCTTGAGCTTGATCAGCGATAATATAATAAGCGTCGAATCTTGCTTCGTCATGTTTAGTAGCAACTTCATCTGCTTGACTATATTCAAAGTCATATTGTCCCTTAACAAAGGTATTTCTTAAAACACCATAACCATCTGTTGAAAAATAGAAAGGATTAGGTGACGCTACCCCGCCATCTGTCCATACATTTTCATTTTCTATATTGATTTTATTTCCTTTGTGTGCGAAACGCCCATTCTGGGTCCCTCCACCGTAATAATGACTCTTTTCATTTGATTTTAAATACTGGGTTGTATCAGTATCTGTCATCACTAAAGGTTTAGCCTCTTCTAACACAACATGACCAGTCTGGGCATTTTTGATTTTCATTAAGGAAGTATTTTTATCTAGGTCGACAACAATCTGATTGGTTGCAATACGTAAAATATTTCCAACTTCGGACACAATTGGAGCTACAGATTGCTTGATAAAATCACTTGTGACAATTTGAGCAGGTTTATCCGCCCGAGAAGGTTCGGGATCTGAGAAATTACCATTAGGGTCAACATAATACCTGAAGATATTATCCCGGTTAAAAACTAATTGCCCCTTTTCACCAGTTTCATATTCTAATTCAATGACATTGTCATTTTGCCGATAGTTATTAATGGGGCCAAGCCCAGCCTCTTCTGAAGCTAGATCAATATCTGTCGCACGAACTTTGAAGCGACTGTCATCACTTGGCTGGCCTTCTTGATTTTCTTCTGCATGTTCGGATAGGGAATCTGCTAGGTCTTCATCAAGAATAGCTTCTTTATCTTTTAACGAATCTTGTCCTTCATCTTTTGTCTCTAGACTATCAGCTTCAGAATTAGGGGTAAGTTGGTCAGCTTCACTTGTTGTCTCCTCTTCTGGCCGGTCCTCAGCGCGAACTGCTTCTGTCTGTTTTTGAGCTAAAGACTTATCTGATCTAGTCGATAAGTTTTCTTCTGATGCAGTCTCGCTTTCTCCCATTGTATCAGAATCAACAGGAAGGCGATTCTCTTGTTTATCAACAGAAGGGCTAGCAACTAATTCTTCAGCAAGCACAACTTCTGAACTTTGATATATACAAGCTAGTCCGATTAAACATGACATTAAGCCTAACTTCGTCTTACGAAGGCTAAAATAGCTATGCTTGTCAGTCATTTTCTTCTTTTGTTCAAAACGATTGTTTTTACCCAACATATTTTACTCCTCCTAATATAAAACGCTTTCAAAAGTGCCGCAAAAAATCCCCAAGAGCCTTTTAAGCTCTTGGGTACTTTTATAATAATCGGGTTCGCAAGAGCAGTTTTGGCCTGCTTTCGCAAGTTGGGAACGTGCAAGCATAGCTTGCCCTTATCCCAACTTGCTCCAAGCATCCAAAACTAAACGCTCTTGCTCACACCCTTTAGAGTCCGAGTTGTTCGTTGACGTTGACTGTGTTGGTCTTGGCTTCTTCTAGGTAGTCCATGTCTGTTTCAAGGAGTTGTCCGTTAACGAAAGCAATTACCATGGGCAGGTTCATTCCCGCATAGAGTTGGAATTGCTTGCCTTCGAGGAGTTGGCGGGCGGCGACATTGTTGGGTGTGCCCCCGGCTAAGTCAGCGAAGACGACGAAGTCATCTAGTTGGTCAGTAAGTTCAACAAACTTCTTCTCAAAGTCTTCGGCCCCTTCTTCAGGCAATAAGCTAAGGGAATAGATATTTTCTTGTGGCCCCATAATCATTTCGGCACTTTCTTTAATGCCTTGACTGAAGCTCCCATGACTAATTAATACTAATGCTTTCATTTTAAATTCTCCTTTGCAGATTTAGACTATCCGAGCACTCCGAGTGCAGAGAGCGCAATCGATAAGATTAATACGATAAAGATGGCTTTGGTTGAGGTGATATTCTTCTTGCCGAGTAGCCAGTAAACAAATCCCACAATTAAGGCTGGCACGAGCTTAGGTAAGATTTGGTCGAAGATCCCTTGGAAGTCAACGGTTACGCCCGCCACTTCTGGAGCAAAGGCGATTTCCACATTGACCATGGTTGCGACCAGACCACCCACCATGAAGACCCCCATGAGGGAAGCGGCTTCGGTTAGGGCACTTAACTGGCCTTGCATTTCGTTCACCAGGGAAGACCCTTCTCCGTAAGCATACTTCAATTGACGCCAACGGAAGATGATGATGGCGATCCCAGCCGCTACCCATAAGAGGACCCCGAATGGGTTACCTTGGGAAGCGAGGTTGGCTGCGATAGCCCCAAAGATAGTTGGGACCAAGGCCCCGAACAAGGAGTCCCCAATCGCTGCGAAGGGTCCCATCAGACCTGCCTTCAAACCAGCAACGGTATCGAGACTTTCTTCCCCTTCTTCTTCTTCAATGGCTAGGTCAATCCCTGTAATAATGGTATTGAAGAAGTTGGAGGTATTGAAGAATTGGGCATGGGTCTTCATGGCTTCCTTCAAGGCATCCGTCTTATCCCCATAGAGCTTACGTAATTGTGGCAGGATGGTATAGAGATAACCTGAACCCTGCATCCGTTCATAGTTCCAACCTGCTTGGTAGGCGAATATGCTCCTTAGGTTGATCTGTTTGAAGTCTTGATCGGTCAGTTTGTAACCAGTTTTCTTCTCAGAAGTTTCTACTTGAACTTGTTCCTTAGAGTTCGTCATCGAGAATCTCTCCTTCCTCTACACGGTCACTTGCATCTACATCCCCTTGGTCTGCACTGACTGCTTGCCCAGCAGGTGCCTTAGCGACTTTGTCTTCTAGAGCTTGCCGTTCAACAGTATTCTTATAATGGATAAAGGCTAAGGCGAAGCCAATGAGGGAAACCCCTAACATTGGAAGTGGGACGAAGGTTCCGCTTAATTCTTCCGCCAATTGGCCTAATTCACCGCTAATGGCTGTGATATTCGAGAAGACCGTTGATAGTAAGGCCGTAATCACAAAGCCCAGAGCGAGGTAAGCAATATTCTTCTTAACAGGTAGGTAACGTAAGAGAATAGCGAAACCAACTGCAGGTAAGACGCGTCCAGCCAGGGTTAAGCCATCAGCTAGCCAAGCCAAGTTGGTATTCAGATAGTCCACAGCGGTTTGTACCACACCGCCCCCAAAAGCTAGGGCGAGGAAGATTGGAATCATCCGGGATAAGGCCCAAGGTAGGATCCCCATGAGATAGTTCCGTTCAATTGCCTTGTAGTCGTGTTTCTCAATTGCTGAGTCGATCCGGTGTGCGAAGTAAGTATTGGCGAAGCGGGCCAAGACGTCCGTTTGGATCATCAAGGCTGCCACCGGTACCGCCAAGGCTGCCACGGCTTGTTCAGGTTCCATACCAATCGAAACTGAGAAGGCCGTTGCCAGCACCGTCCCTGAGTTGGCGTCAATCCGTGAGGCACCCCCGAAGGTCCCTACACCGAGAATGGTTAACTGCATGGCCCCACCAATAATTAAGCCAGTCTTCACATCCCCCATCACGAGGCCTGTGAATAAGCCCGCAAATACGGCTGAACCGGCTGAGGTCACCAGATGGAGCTCGTCCCAAATTTGATAGCCAGAATACAACGTGAGTAATAGAATTTGCCACCATTGAATAGCCATTATAGTCCCTCCTTAAAAATTTTTAATTGATTATGACTTAAACTTCGATTCGAGTAAGGGCATGAATTCCTTAGCAGGATCACTCGGCGCCATTTGGGCAATGAGTTTCACCCCATGATCCACTAACTGATGGAAGTCATCCACATCTTTTTGCACCACATTAATTGAGTTATTAATGGCAGTGGTTTCTTCCGTTTGGGACATATTGCCCACGTTGATCTCTTCGATCGGAACACCTGCTTCAACCAGTTCCAAGAAGATATCTGGTGTCTTAGCAACAATCAGAACGCGTTGTGACTTATAGCGGTCTTCATTAATTTGTTTGGCTGCTCGGGCCACAGGTAAGACACTGAGGCGGACACCGTTAGGGGTAGCTAAGCGCAAGCCTGCTTTATCAATCTTGCTCTCCGAGACCTTGTCATCGACAACGATAATCCGCTCAATCGATAACTTAGGGGTCCACAAGTTAGCCACTTGCCCGTGTACCAGGCGGCCATCAATACGACATGCAATAATCATGGCTGATCACTCCTTAATAAATGTATGTTCTTTGCTTAAATGAATTTGGTCTGCGGCACGTCCTTCTGTTTCAAAGACGATGATGTCATTGTGCCCCGACTGAAGGAAGGCCCCTGGGCAATAGAGGCTGCGGATAGGCCCGCGCTCCCAGTAGCGGCCGAGATTATGACCGTTGACGAGGACAATCCCCTTGCCAAAACCTGTTAGGTCAATAAATGTATCTTCCACTTGGTCGAGCTCAAGTTCGAAGCGGTAGAAAGCAGCTTGTCCTTCTGACCATTCCTTGCTGAAATCAATCTGTCCGGCACGGTCAAAATCGATCAGGTAATGGTCCCAATTGAGCATAAAGTGCAAGTCAGCCATAGCCCCTTGGCGAAGGCCCTTCTCTTGGGTATCGGCTTGGAGCTTGTGGCCATAGTTAACCCGGCCCATATTCTCAAAGAGGATATCCAATTGGTTCTGCTCTTCTGTGAGCTGAACGTTAATGTCTTCCCCAATCTCTTCTTGGTATTGGGTAGCCACCAAGTCTTGGTTGACATAGACATGGGCCCGGTCTCGGCCATCGATGAGGCGGAGGCGTTCGCTCTCAGCATCCTTCTCAAACTGGGTCCGATAGACCATGTAGCCATAGTGGTGGCCAAGCTGGTCCATGGACTGAGGGTAGAGACTGGTCACTTTGTCCGAAATACTCTCGAGGACTTCAAAGAGATTCACCCGGTCAACTAAGGAAAGGCTTTGTTCATCGAGGGTGGCTTTGACCCGGGGCTCCGCTTGAGGAAGCTCTGGGAACATCTCATGAATCAGTTCCTGTATGGCATAGTATTTGTCAGTCGGATTACCCTGCTCATCCAGGGGCGCCCCGTAATCATAGGAACTGATTTGTGGGAGGTCGCGTGTACCCCGGGCGGAACAGCCGTTGCTGAAGCCAAAGTTGGTCCCTCCGTGGAACATGTAGAGGTTGATAGAGCCTATTTCTAGGGCTTCTCTAACGGCATCGACTAATTCATCGGTTTCCCGGGTCACAATATCGCTTCCCCAGCGGTTAAACCAACCGTCCCAGAACTCCATACACATGAGAGGTCCCACCTGACCCACTTCTTCTTGGTAGGCACGTAGGGCGGTGAAATTCTTCTTGGCCCGGGAGCCAAAGTTCCCCGTCATCAGGATGGTTTCTTCGTCCAAGTCAGTCAGAGTTCCTGCTCTTAGGGTGGCCCGCCAAGCCCCATCTGAGGTGAAGAGGGGCACATCGATCCCGCCTGCTCGAAGCATCCGGTAGAGGGCTTCGAGATAGGCCTTGTCTTCGCCGTAAGAGCCGTATTCATTCTCAATCTGTACCATGAGAATCGGGCCCCCTTCAGTGAATTGATAAGGCTTGAGCTTGGGGAGTAGGACATCATAGTAGTTTTGAACGGCTTCTAAGTAGGCGGGGTCAGAAGACCGCATCCGCTGGCACTTCTTAGGTAACCAGGCAGGCAGGCCACCGAATTCCCACTCCGCACAGATATAAGGTGAGGGGCGGATGATGACATAGAGGCCTAGTGCTTCAGCTGTCTCAATGAAAGCACAGACATCCTTATCCCCTTGGAAATCAAATTCGCCTTCCTTGGGCTCATGCCAGTTCCATGGCACATAAGTTTCAACCGTGTTAAAGCCTAGTGCCTTCAAATTATAGAGGGAGTGCTCCCAGTCCGCTCGCGGCAGACGGAAGTAGTGGATAGCCCCTGACAAGATCTTAAAGGGCTGGCCATCGAGGACAAAATCTTCGCCTTGAATGTTGAATGAAGTCATCGGTCAAATCCTTTCCAGTCTTGGTCGTGTCTGTCAGTCCGTCTTATGCTTGGTAGTCGTGGAGGATAACGCCCTTAACCACGCGATTCACTGTGCCTGTAGGTGAAGGGGTATCTGGTTTATTGCCCACTTTCACCGAAGTATGTAGGGAGACGATTTGGGCAAAGATCACATCTGCCAAGGCGAGATAGGCATCCGGCAGGTCTTCCCCGCTTTGGTAAGTGAAGGCATCCCCTTCATAAGTAGGTTCAGCTGGTGCCCCAATGCCGACCACTTCTTCTGCAATCTGGTCTGCTGCTACTTCCTTCAAGAGGTCGATGTCATAGAGGCGGGTATAAGGGTGATTGGACAAGAAGAGGAAGACCAGAGTCTTTTCGTTAACAATAGATTTTGGACCGTGTCTGAAGCCGAGTGAGGATTCGAAGCTAGCTTCAACTTGACCGGCTGTTAATTCCAGAACTTTCAAGTGGGCTTCATGGGCTAGGCCAGCTAAGCTACCTGAGCCTAAGTAAACCACGCGGTCGAAGTTGCCTTCCAAGTACTTGGCGATTTCATCTTCCCGGTCAATAGCTTCACGCCCGATCTCTGCAAGTTTGGCGACATAGGCTTCCTTAGCTTCTAAGCTTTCTTGGCCAAAAACAAGGAGGCTGGCGAGGGCCATGCAGGAGTAAGACCCTGTCATCGCGAAGCCCTTGTCGTTCGAGCGTTCAGGCATTAAGAGGGAGAAGTTCTTCGGATCCCCTTGGGCATTCTGTGCCAGCTTGCCTTCAGGGGCACAGGTGATGGTCAATTGGTAGAGGTCATCGATGAGCTCTTGGGCCAATTGAACCGTCTTCACACTCTCTGGGCTGTTGCCGCTGCGCGCATAGGAAACAAGAAGTGTTGGCAATTCCTTCTCGAGGTATTGGTAAGGATTGCTGACAATACTGGTGGTCGCAATAGCTTCTACCCGCCATTTCTTGGCATCCAATTGTTCACTCACATAAGGAAGAACAGTTTCGCCGACAAAGGCGGAAGTCCCGGCCCCGGTGAAGATGATGCGAATCTGATCATGCTTGCCTTCAATCTTAGCTAAGTAGTCAGCTAGAGCTTCCCGGTTCTCTTTGTAGATCTCTAGGGTTTCTTCCCAAAGTTCAGGTTGTTGTTTGATTTCAGGAGCTGTGTTAATCGCCCCTAAGCTTTCTAATTTTTCTTGACTTTCTAATAACATTCCATAGCCTCCTCAAATTATTTTTGATAAGCGACTTGTCCGTTGATATAGGTAGCTTGGAGTTCAAGCTGGGGTGTCATGACAATGAAATCAGCCGCACGTCCCGCCTTGATGGAGCCACAGCGGTCATCAATGGCTACGCTGCGGGCGGCAACTGCACTGGCCATATTCAAGGCTTCGTGGACCGTTGTTAATTCCCAGTCAACTAAGTTGCGGACCGCATCCTTGAGTTGGAGGACTGAACCAGCTAGGCTGCCATTGGCTAAGCGGGCAGCGCCGTCTTTCACCTCAACCGGATATTCGCCTAAGGTATAATTGCCATCTTCCAAGCCACCAGCCCGCATGCAATCTGTCACTAAGAGGGTGTTAGTCACATTGCGCGCATTGAGCAGGGCCTTAATGGCTGCGGGGTTAACGTGGTGGCCGTCTGCAATCACTTCCGCATAGGTGTTCTGCAGGGTCATGGCAGCCCCCACAACGCCAGGTTCCCGGTGGTGGAGCCCACTCATTCCATTAAAGGTATGAACGAATAAACTGGCTCCCTGGTCAACTGCACGTCGGGCCTGGTCATAACTGGCATCGGTATGGCCAATGGCTACCTTGACATCGAGTGCCTTAGCCCGTTCAATAAAGGCTGCGGTTTCAGGATATTCAGGGGCTAGGGCCGCCTTGCGGATTAAATCCTTGGCGGAAGCCTGCCACTGGTCTAGTACATCAGGGCTCGGTGCGATGAAGTAGTCCGGGTTCTGAGCTCCCTTGTGGGCTTCCACAAAGAAAGGCCCTTCCAGGAAGATACCCTGGATCTTAGCCCCTTTATCTTCTTCTGCCACCTCTGCCACCACCGCAACGGCGCGGTCGGTTTCTTCCACAGAAGCCGTCAGTGTCGTTGCTAAGAAACTGGTGACCCCGGTTGCGGGTAAGCCTTGGCGGATGGTCTCAACAGCTTCTGGCGTCGCATCCATCACGTCCGAACCATTGAAGCCGTGGATGTGTGTGTCCACTAGACCCGGCCCAATCCAATAGCCGCTATAGTCTAGGGTCTCATCACTGTCCCCACTATCTTCTTGGCTATAACGAAGGAACTTGCCATCTTCAATAATTAAATAACCTGGACCTAGAATTTCATTTTCTAAGAAAAACTTGTCCGCTTTTATAGCTTGTCGCATCGGAGTCATCCTTTCTTTTTTGAACATCCTGACAAGTGGTATTACATGTCATTACCAGTTAATGTAAGCGTATTCTTTTTTGGCCGATTTGTCAAGTCTTTTTAAAGAATTGCTTAATTTTTTATATTTAGAGCAGATAGACAATCCCCATTATTGGCCTTGGAAGCTTAAATGATAGGAGAATTGGTCGGCCCGTGCGGTCGAAATCGTGAATTCAATAATTTCGTCAGCCAGGTTATAAGAGAGGCGCTCAATCTTGAGGCAGGGATTATTGGGATTCGTGCCCAGCACTTCGGCTTCTAGCTTGGTCATGAGGGCCGCTGTAATCTCTTCATTGGCAACAGAAATCTCCTGGTTATAATTCTGACGAAAGACCTCATAAAGAGGCTTCTTCTCGAGGAGGTCCGCCGTCAAACCTGGAAAGGCCCGAGCAGGTAGATAGGTCCGCTCCACCATCATCGGATCGCCATCCGCTAAACGCAAGCGGTCGATCCGGTAAAGCTTCTCATCCGGTAAAAGATCCAGCTGGCGGCCTAGTAGATAGTTGGCTGGCTCCAAAGCAAAGTCTAAGATCTGACTCGATGGGGTCTTCCCAATCTTCTTCATGCCCTCAGTAAAGCTGTAGCTCTCTGCCAAGTTCTTGCGGTGGGACTGGCGGTCTGCCACAAAGGTCCCTAGGCCGTGCCGCTTGTAGATATAGCCCATATTGAGCAATTCCGTCAAAGCCTGGCGCACTGTCGTCCGACTCACCCCATAAGTCTCGCAAATCTCTCGCTCTGAGAGAATCTTGTCACCTGGAGCATACTGGTCACCAATGAGTTGGATCAAGGCTTCAACCAGCTGAACATATAAGGCTTCGGAAGAGTTCTTCCGTAACGCTGTCATAAAATCATCCTTCTTAACTATAGATTCACTGGTTGCTTGTCACCACTTGTCATTACCAGTTAAGCCAACTGTACCCCCTTTCATAGGGAAAGTCAATTGGAATTGTGGAAAAGAAAGTCAACATGATTATAAAATATGATGGATTGCCTTTTCTAACCATTCATTATTTATAAATAAACAGCATTTTAACAGGCCACTCCTGTACTAAGACAGAAGCGGCCTGTCAATGGTTCTATAACAAATTATTACTACAAGCTACTCAAATAGCACAAACACCATTTCAAAGAAGATAAAGCCTTAATCTCTCACTGGTACATAACTTCCCCTAGCCATAAAGATATCAGAATTTAAGTAACGTTCTCCTGTATCAGGTGCAATGGCAACAACAATTTTGCCTGGGCCTAATTGCTTAGCGACTTCAATGGCGGCAACCGTGTTGGCACCACTCGAAATCCCCGCAAAGATACTCTCTTCCCGGCCCAAACGTCGGGTCATTTCAATGGCCGCCTCCGACGACACGTCCAAAACTTCATCGTAAATGTCGGTGTCTAGGGTCTCGGGAATAATCCCTGGTCCAATCCCTTGAATCTTATGAGGGCCCTTGTCTTGACCATGGAGGACCGCTGATTCAGCTGGCTCTACCGCATAAATTTGAACATCTTCGCTCTTGCTTCTCAAATATCTGGCAATACCAGTCAGGGTCCCACCAGTGCCTGCACCAGCTACAAAAGCATCAGGTGCTTGACCGAGCGCCTCATAGATTTCAGGTCCAGTTGTTTTAACATGGGTTTCTGGATTGGCAGGATTGGAGAATTGCCGCATGAAGACATAGCCCTCTTCTTGGTCATAAGCTTCGCCGGCGGCCACTAAGTCCTCAACGCCGCCTTTATGGTCACGAAATTCAACTTGGGCACCATAGGCTTTAAGAATTTCGACTCGGGCAGGGTCGGCACTGTCCGGCATCAAGATCAGTACCTGGTAGCCCCGTGCTGGGCCAATCAGAGCTAACCCCACTCCAGTGTTCCCGGTCGAAGCTTCAACAATCGTATCTCCTTCTTGCAAGCGACCTTTCTCTTCGGCATCTAGAATCATATTGAGGGCCGTTCGTGATTTAATGCTCCCACCAATATTGAAGGATTCCAGCTTAAGGTAGACGTCTGCTGCTCCCTCAGGCACGATATGATTCAATTTGAATAAGGGGGTATTGCCCACTAAGTCAGTAATGTCGTTCGTTACAATTGCCATAATTTTCTTCCTTCTTTCTACATTCACAAGGGCTAGGACAGAAGCTCTAGCTACTCATTGAAAGCTTGTTAAAAAGAATATTGCCTAGGATTATAGCACGCGAATCGGCAGGCTTCAATTTCATCAAACAGCCACTTTCTCTAGTTCATTTGCTTGATTTAACAGCATTATTAGCTGGTCTCCCCTAACCCTGATCACTCCTGATCGCTTATTGCTTCAGTCGATAAACGATCTATTGATTGACAATAACGATCATGAAGACTAACATTAAGTAAGCTATTTATGGCTATCTAAAAGTAAGCTATTTAAAAGGAGACTATCATGAAGAAACGTTATGACATCGTAGGAAGTTTCCTGCGACCTGCCCAAGTCCTCCAAGCCCGAAAGCAACACAGCCAAGGTCAAATTACTGATGCTGATTTACGCCAGGTGGAAGACCAGGCCATCAGAGAGCTCGTCGCCAAACAGGTAGAGCTAGGCTACGGCCAAGTGACAGATGGTGAAGTTCGCCGTACTTGGTGGCACCTGGACTTCTTCTGGGCTTTAACGGGTGTTGAGGCAGTAAATCGTCAGCGGACCGCAGCGAATTTCCACCTATCAGAAACAGAAGTGAAATACCAGGCCGACAGTCTAGACTTGGTGGCTAAACTATCGGGAGAAGACCATCCCTTTGTTGATGACTTTATTTTTCTCCGGGATGTGGCGGCTGACTATGAAGGTGTAGACGCTAAAATCACCCTCCCTTCGCCAGCCCGACTCTACTATGACTTGACCTCAACCGAGGCTGGTTTGGCTAATGTCAAGCGGATTTATCCTAATAAGGAAGGGCTCTTCCAGGATATCCAGTCCAGCTATCAGAAGGTCCTCGAAGACCTCTACCAAGCTGGTGCCCGCTTCCTCCAGTTCGATGACCCCATCTGGATTACCCTTGTCGACCGCGACCGCTTCGAGAAGATCTACGCCTTCCGCAATGAAGATTTCGACCAACTTGCTGAATCTTTGGCCGAAGATTTCGTTCAAGTCAACAATGCGGTACTTAAGGCGCGTCCCTCTGACCTCGTTATTAGCACCCACAATTGCCGGGGCAATTTCCGGTCGCAGTGGGCTTCCCAAGGGGCTTATGATGCGATTGCCCCTTATGCCTTTGCCCAGCAAGATTTCGACCGTCAGTTCTTGGAATACGATACGGACCGGGCAGGAGGCTTCGAAGCGCTTCGTGAAGTACCTGACTCCGTTGATGTAGTCCTAGGTCTTATCACCTCCAAAGAAGCTGATCTCGAAGATCCGGATACCATTATCCAGCGCGTCGAGGAAGCTAGTCACTACCACCCCCTCGACAAGCTCTACCTCAGTCCCCAGTGCGGCTTTGCTTCAACGGAAGAAGGCAATCTGCTGACTGAAGCCGACCAGTGGCAGAAACTGGCCCATATCCGCGACATCGCCCGCCGTATTTGGTCCGACGCCGACCATGTCCACTAAGAAAGAAGGAAATTTGAATGAAAAAACTTACTAAACGTCTCAGCCTCAGCCTCCTCAGTCTCTTCTTCCTAGGTGCCTGCGCCCTATCAGATAGTGGGGCCAGCTCGACTGCCTCTTCATCGTCTAGCGACGCCGACTCAGCAACTGTCATCGCTGGGACAGGTGGGACGCCGGCCCCCTATGTCACTGTTGATGACCAGAATAATCTCACGGGTTATGACATTGATGTCATCAAGGAGGTTTTCAAACGCCTGCCTGATCGCGAGCTTAAATTAGAGCTCACCGATATCCCTTCAGTCCTCACCGGTGTTAATACTGGGAACTACGATATTGGAGTAAACAACTTTAGCTACAATGAAGAGCGAGCCCAAAATTACCTCTACTCTTACCCGTACAATAATGCCAACTACTGCTTCATCCACCATAAGGACCAAACCATTGAGAACCTTGATCAAGCTGCCGAAGCTGGCTTAACCTATGTGGGAGACCCTTCCACCAACAACACGGCAGCCGTCAAGAAATACAATGAAGACCACCCTGACAAGGCCATTCAGATCGAATACACAGATGCAGAAATTCCCGTCAAGTACCAACAGATTGAAGCAGATCCGAAGAAATTTGCCATCGATGACTATCCCATCTATAACCTCAACCAAGAGAACTACCACTATGACCAATTAGAAGCCCATCCGATGAGTGAACAGGATAATGATTATCTCACCACCTCTATCCTGGCCTACTTCCTCTTCGCTAAGAATGATAAAGGCCAAGCCCTGCGCGAAGAAGTCAACCAAGTGCTCAAGGAAATGGCTGAGGACGGGACCATTAAGAAATTGACTGAACAACACTTTGGCAAGGACCAAACCCCTGCCAAAGAGCACTATGAAAAGCCCTTGAACTAGGAGGCTGATCCTATGGAAATCCACCGCGTTCAAGGCCTAAGCTGGCAGCTGGCTGGCGTCCACTATGTGCGTATTGCGGCTTCTAACCCGGCCCCTCTCTCTGCTCCCTTGCCGCTCGAATTCGCCGATGACCAAGCGGATAGCCGTTATATCCTGGTCATGGAAGGCGACCAGCCTGTCGCTACTTGCCGGCTCCGCCAGCTTGACCAAGAGACTGGGCAGATTGAACGGGTGGCCACTGTTCCCTGGCAGGAAGGTCGTGGCTATGGCCGGGCAGGGGTACAAGCCGCTGAAGCCTGGTTGACCGAATCCGGTTGCCAGCGTTTCTTAATCAATTCTAGGACAGCTGTCCAGGCCTTCTATGAGAAGCAGGGCTACCAGGCCATCAGCCAAGAAGTCACCGGCCAGCCTCCTTTTGATTGTATTCTACTCGCTAAATCCCTCAAAACAAGTAAAGGAGACGATATTAATGACTAAAGACCATATTGCACGTCGCGAAGATGCCCACGAAATCAGTGAATCCGGAGCCTTTGTTCGCCAGAAGAACCGTTTCGATACGCCATTCGGTGATGGCGAGGGTGAATTACCGGTTGAAGCTGGCCGCTATCGCCTGCTCTGGGCGCCCATCTGTCCCTGGGCCCACCGGTCTGTAATTGCTCGTGAACTCTTGGGCCTCCAAGATGTGATTTCTCTGGGTACCGCTAAACCCGTCCGGACAGATGCCGGCTGGGACTTCTCAGAAGACCCTAACGGCGGTATCCTGCCAGGCTCCGACTACAAGTACCTGCCTGAAATTTATGCGGCAACAGATCCTGACTACCAAGGCCGGGCGACCGTGCCAACTGTTGTCGATACGAAAACGGGCAAGGTCGTCAACAATGACTACTTCAATCTGACCTATTACTGGGAAGAAGAATTCAAGCCCTTCCACAAAGAAGGGGCGCCCGACCTCTTCCCTAAGGCTCTTCAATCAGAGATCCGCGAATTTAACGACATGCTCTTTAATGAGGTCAACAATGCCGTCTACAAGTGCGGCTTCGCCCAAAGTCAAGAAGCCTATGAAGAGAACTATGACTTACTCTTCAACCGCTTAGACCAATTGGAAGAGCGCTTGAGTAAGCAGCGTTACCTCTTTGGAGACCAGATCACCGATAGTGATATTCGCTTCTATGTGACCCTAGCTCGCTTTGATGTGTCCTACTATCCTGAATTCAAGGCCAACCGGAACCGCATCATCGACTTCCCGAACATCTGGAACTATGCCAAGGACCTCTACCAAACGCCAGGCTTTGGTTCAACCACCGATTTCACCCAAATTAAGATGGGCTACTCCCTCGGTAATGTCGGCCATAACCCCTACCATATCCTAGCCAAGGGGCCCGATACCTCTATTTGGAATGAGCCCCATGACCGCGACCGCTTCAATTAAGGAGGTATGAGATGAGTAAACACCCAGTCTTCGCTAAAGAAATCCAATCTGATGGGTCTTTTGTCCAACAAGCCAATGCCCTAGCGACCCCTTTCTCCTATGAGGAAGGCGGTTTGCGACCAGAAGCCAACCGCTATCAACTGGTCTGGATGCCCGCCTGTCCTCACGCCCATAAGGTGGTCATTGCCATCCACTTATTGGGCTTAGACCAAGTCATTCCCATCAGCGCGACAGGCCCCTATCGGACAGACCAGGGCTGGGTCTTCTCTGACTATCCCGGTGGCCGCGACCCGCTGACAGGGGCCCGATCTACCCTAGAGCTCTACCAGCGAAGCCTTCCAGACTATGACCTCCGCCCTACTGTCCCACTCATGGTCGACCTTGCCAGCGGCCAGGCGGTCAACAATGACCATAAGACGTTAAGCCTTCAACTCGAAACGGTCTGGAAAGACTTCCACGCTGAAGGCGCCCCCAATCTCTATCCTGAAGCCTTACGCTCCGAGATCGACCGCCTAAACCGGCTCATCTATGAAGAAATTAATGTTGGCTTCTACAAGGTTGGCTTCGCGGAAAGCCAGTCTGCTTATGAGAAGGCTTATAACAACTTATTTGAAAACTTAGACTTTTTAGAAGATCGGCTGCGTCAGTCCCGCTATCTCTGTGGGGACCAGCTGACGGATGCCGACCTTAGACTCTATCCTTCCCTGGCCCGCTACGATGTGGTCTATTATGATGAGTTCCGCTGCCGTGAGCGCCGACTCAGGGATTATCCCAATCTCTGGCGCTATGCCCGAGACCTCTACCAGATCCCTGCTTTTGGCGAGACGACCGACTTTGACTTCATCAAGGAATCCTACTACCGGTCGCCCCACCTCAAGGCCCTCTTCGGTAACAGCCACAATATCCTGCCTAAGGGGCCCGACCTTGCGCCTTGGCAGCAGGTCCCGATCAACTAATTGCTAACAAAGGAGTGTTATCTTGGAGAAATTATTTGACTTTAATTACATGCTGGAGGCTATCCCCAAGCTACTTGCCCGCCTCCCTGTTACCCTCGAGCTAACTGCTCTAGCCATGGTCCTAGGACTGGTCTTGGGTATCGTCATCGCCCTCATCCGCCTGGAGAAAGTCCCCGTCCTCACCCCCTTGGCCCGGCTCTATGTCTCCTTCGTCCGCGGCACGCCGATTATCGTCCAACTTTATATTTCCTACTTTGGCCTGCCCCTCTTCTTAAAATACTTGAATGCACAATTTGGCTGGCAGCTCAACGTGAACGGAATTCCTGGTTATGTCTTTGCCATCTTAGCCATGGGGATCAACCAGTCGGCCTACTTATCCGAGATCTTCCGGGGTGCCTTCTTGTCGGTTGATAAGGGGCAAATCGAAGCCGCTTATTCTGTTGGGATGACCAAGGGCCAGTGCTTCAGACGGATCCTCTTCCCCGAAGCCCTAACCATCGCCATCCCGGGCCTAGGCAACTCCCTGATTTCTCTTGTTAAGGGAACCTCTCTAGCCTTCGTCACCAGTGTCGTCGAAATGACGGCCCAGGGTAAGATCATCGGCGGCCAGACCTACCGCTATTTCGAAGTCTATATTGCCCTCGCCCTTATCTATTGGCTAGTGACCATTCTCCTCGAATTCATCTTCTATTTGATTGAAAAACACCTCGAACTGCCTGACCAAGCACCCCAAGTAAAGGAGGGAGTTTAGGCCATGATCCATGTTAATGAATTGAGTAAATCTTTTGCGGATAAGACGGTTTTGGATAACTTATCCTTCGATATCCAAAAAGGCGAAGTGGTCGGGATTATCGGGCCATCCGGCACCGGAAAGTCCACCCTCCTCCGCTGCCTCAACCGTTTAGAAAGACCTGACCAGGGAGAGATTAAGTTTGATGACAAGGCTTATTCTCTCACCAGCCAACAGACGGATGAAATCACTGACATGCGCCGGCATACGGCCATGGTCTTCCAGCAATTCAACCTCTTTAAGCGGAAGACAGCCATTGAGAACGTGGCTGAGGCCCTTGTAACGGTCCAAGGTCTAGCTAGCGACCAGGCCCAAGCCAAGGCCAAGACAGAACTCCACCGGGTCGGCCTAGCAGGCTATGAGAACCACTACCCCCACCAACTCTCCGGTGGCCAGCAACAAAGGGTGGCGATCGCCCGAGCCATTGCGCTTGAGCCCCAACTCCTCCTCCTCGACGAACCCACCTCCGCCCTAGACCCTGAACTAGTGGGCGAGGTACTCAGTGTCATTAAGGAAATCGCCCAAGCTGGCTACACCATGCTCCTCGTCTCCCACGAAATGGCCTTCGTTCGTGAAGTCGCTGACCGGGTCTTCTTCCTCGACCAAGGACAAATTCTCGAAGCTGGTCCTGCTGACCAGGTCTTCGACCATCCCAAGAGCGACCGGGCCAAGCAATTCTTCTCCAAAGTCAAGGAAAGATACTAGCCATAAAATACCCCACAAGCAATAAGCAGGCAGCTGTTCCCTCCTAAGAATAGGAAGTTCAGCTGCCTGCTTATTTTAATGATTTATTCTGCTTTAAAATCTTTTTGAATCGCTTTTAGAAGTTCGGGATCCGTCAGCACATCATAACCAGTCCGTGCCAGGATTTCAATCGTCGCCATCATGGCCTGGTAGCCTGCCTCGGTCTTGGTGCAGTCGCGGAATTCTGGGGTATGTCCAGAAATCTTTTGGCCGTCTGTGATGCTGTAATAAGGATTGGTGGCGGGGACCACATGGCTAACATTGCCCATGTCCAAGGACCCGACGACTTCATTGGGGTCGGGATCGACCATGTCAATGCCTACCGCTTTGGCGTTGGCGTTGTAGGCATCATCTAGGGGGCGGTTAGTGACCATGTCGTCATAGGTCTTCTCATAGTTGCGGTATTTCATCGTGCAGCCAGCTGCTTGGGCGGCGCTCTCTGCCATCCGGATCATCATTTCGCGCAGGACTTGGACGTAGGCCTTGTCGCGCGCCCGAACGTAGAAGTGGGCCCGGGTGTAGTCCGGGATGACATTGGCGACCTCGCCCCCATCCTTAATGACCCCGTGGATGCGGGCAGTGGGTAGGATCTGCTGGCGTTGGGCATTGACCAGGTTGAAGAGGTTAATGACCGCATCCAGGGCATTGATCCCCTGCCAAGGGGCTGCCGCAGCGTGGGCATTCTTGCCAAAGAATTCAAATTCCAGAGCCTGCATGGCCAAGGAAGGCGCACTCTTGGTATTGGCGTCTGAGGGATGGGTACAGAGGGCCACGTCGATATCATCGAAGGTATCTGCAGCCGCCATGTCGACCTTGACGCCATTGGTTTCCTCAGCAGGCGTCCCTAAGACCACCAGGCGTCCACCAGTTTCTCCTAGGACTTTGGACAAAACGATGGCTGCCCCGGTATCCACGGTCCCCAGCATGTTGTGGCCACAGCCATGACCAATCTCAGGGAGGGCATCATATTCCGATAGGTAGGCCACGGTAGGTCCCGGCTTAGCGGAATCATAAGTCGCCCGAAAGGCGGTTTCGAAGCCTAGGTAAGGTTTTTCAACCTGGAAGCCATGTTTTTCCAGAAGATCCACATGGGCCTGAGAGGACTGGTCTTCTTCAAGGCCGAGCTCTGGGTGGTCATAGATATAATCACTCAAGGCTTGGAATTCTTCTCTTAAGTCTTTACAAATCGTCGTTAATTGTTCTTTTCCCATAAGTCAACCTTCTTTCTAGAATGGGCCGTAACCCATCACGTGCGCGCCAACAACAAAGACAAGACCAATCAAGAGCCAAATCAGCATCAGGGGCATGGCGAATTTGACCCACTTGCTATAAGGGACCTTGGCAATCGCCAGCTGGGCCATGAGGATGCCGGACATGGGCATGATGGAATCCAAGAAGCCGTTGCCTAGTTGATAGCAGAGGACAGCGGTCTGCAGGGTCACGCCCAGGGCATCTGCCAGAGGAACGATAATGGGCATGGTGACAGCTGCCTGGCCACTCCCCGATGAAATAAAGAAATTGATAATGATCTGAACCACGTAAATCCCTACTGCGCTCAGAACGCTCGGGAGGTTGGCGATAGCGTCTGACATGGCATGGATGAGGGTATCAATAATCATCCCGTCTTCCAGGATGACAATTAAACTCTGGGCTAGGCCTACAATCAAGGCTGCATAGACCATATCCTTGGCCCCTTCAATGAAGCCATCAGCGATTTGCCCCGCCTTCAAACCGCCCACCATGCCAGCTAAGATCCCGGCACCGATGAAAACCGCACCAATCTCTGTAATATACCAACCATAACCGATGACGCCGACCGCAATGACCACAAAACTCATGACAAAGATGGCTGCAATGACTTGTTGGCGGCGGCTAAAGGTCAAGGCCTCCGTCTTTTTTCCCTCAGCGGCTTCTTCGGCCTTGGCTGCCTGCTCCTCTTCATAGACAAGGGACTGGGTCGGATCTGCCTTGACCTTCTTGGCATAACGCATCAAGTAGATAGTTGTCGCTAGCCAAACGACCCCAAAGAGGACCAGACGCAAGCCAATGCCAGAGAAGAGGGGCAGGTCAGCAATGGACTGGGCCACGCCGACTGAAAAGGGATTCATAAAGCCTGACGTGAAGCCTAGACCGGCCCCTAGACCGATCATCCCCACGCCGACCAGGGCATCATAGCCCATGCCTCGCGCCAGGGTCACGCCCAAAGCAATGAAGAGAATGGTCTCTTCGCTCAGGCCAATCGTTGACCCTGCAATCCCCATGATCAAGAGAACAGAAGGAATCACCAGGGTCTCCTTGCCACGCAGGGCATGGACCAAACGACTCAGGGCCGCTTCAATGGCCCCTGTCTGGTTCATCACCCCAAAGGCTCCCCCTACGATAAAGAGGAAGTAGGAAATATGCTGGCTCCGTTCAAAACCCGCCGGCAGGGACTTCAAAATATCAAAGATACCCTGGGGCTGCTGGGCCACATATTTAAAGGAGTTCGGATCAATCACCTCCCGACCATCCACCATGGTTCGGGCAAACTCCCCCGCCGGCACAATCCAGGACATAAGGGCTGCAATTACAATAAAAGCAAACAACAACACATAGGTATGTGGGACCCGAAGCTCCCGCATATCCGACCACAATCTACTCACCATTCTCGCTCATTTCTATTTAGTGTATCCTGTCGTCACTGCCGGTCTTAAAACAAAAATGAAAGCGTTACCATAAAACACGCTAATCCAAGGCAGTGCACAACACAATCAGTTCAGATTCTACCATAAGTAGAGGGTGTGAACAAGAGCGCTTAGGCTTGAATGATTGGAGGCTCATCAAAAAAGGCTGACGCCAGTCAGACGTTTTGGTGAGCTGAAATCACTTCAAGTCTGCTCTTGTGAACCCGACTAAAGGGTGTGAACAAGAGTGTTTAGCTTTGGATGCTTGGAGTAAGTCAGAATAAGAGCAAGCCACGCTTGCGCGTTTCTGACTTGCGAAAGCACTCCAAAGCTGCTCTTGTGAACCCGACTAATCAGGGTGTAAAGGCTAGCGGGAGAAATAGTCCTCTGGAGGCAAAAACCAGAGAAGACTGAAAGTCTTCGGCGGATTTTGCTGAAGAGGAGCTATTTCTGCTAGCCTGAACCCGACTATAGGGTGTGAACAAGAGCGCTTAGCTTTGGATGCTTGGAGACCAAACGGAAAAAAAGCGGCTAATTGCCTTCGCCAGCACCCCAATGCAAATAGCAGGGCCAGCATCTGCCTTGACAAAAGACAAGCGATGTTTTAGAGTGGCTGTATACAAAGATAAATTGAGGTGCCAATTGGCTGAGATTAGACTCATTGAACCTGTCAAGGTAATGCTTGCGTAGGGAATATATTTTTTAGTGTGGCTGATTGGCAATCTCTGGTATAGGAGATTGTCTTTTTTGTTATATTATGCGCTATATATGCTGACATGGCTCAAAGGACACCGTCTCCACATAGGAGGAATAAATTATGGAAAAACACTTACATGATTCGATCTGTCAGACGGTCCAGGCCGTTAAGGAGGACCAACCCCTAGTGCCTTCCATCACCAATACCGTCACCATTAACCTGGTAGCGAATACCCAATTAGCCGCTGGTGGTTCGGCCGCTATGGTCTACCTGCCAGACGAGGGAGAAGCCATGGCCCAGGCGGGGGAAGCGCTCTATATCAACATGGGGACCATCTTCCCTATCTATGAAGAGACCCTGCCACGAACAGTTGCCAAGCTCAATGCGACCCAGACTCCCTGGGTCTTAGATCCGGTGGCAGTCGGCATGGGCACCAGCCGCAGCCAGCTCCTCCTCAAGATGCGGGAAGCCAAGCCTGCCGTTATCAAGGGCAATGCCAGTGAGATTATCGCCATGGCCCAGCTCTGGGAGCTCTTAGAAACAGACCAAGTGGTTGCCAGCAAGGGCGTCGATAGCCTCCATACCACCCAGGAAGCTCGCCAAGCTGCCCTCTCGCTCGCCCGTCATACCGGTGGCGCAGTGGTTGTCTCTGGGGAGACCGACCTTGTAACCGATGGGACACGACTAATTACGTCCACAGGTGGCTCCCAGCTCATGACCCATATCACCGGCGCAGGCTGTGCCTTGGGTGGGCTCATTGCCGTCTATGCCACCAAGGCTGACCCCCTAACCGCTGCCCTAACCGGTGTCAATGCCTTCAATTACGCCGGCTCAAAGGCAGAAAAGCAGGCGCAAGGCCCCGCCTCCTTCCAGGTCCACTTACTGGACGAACTCTACCAGGCCAGCCCAGACGACATCGCGGGCCTAGCCATCCAGATTGAGAAGGTTGACTAATGTCTACAGCACGCCAAAACTTTGACCTGTCAGCCTACCTGGTCATTGGACCAGAGAATACCCCCGATAGGTCCCCGCTTGAAGTTATCCGCCTAGCCCTTGAGGCAGGCTTCACCTTCATCCAGATCCGCTCTAAAATCCTCGACGCTAAAGATTGGATCGACCTGACCATCCAAGCCGCTGACCTCATCAAAAAAATGGGCCTGCAAGACAAGGTCTCCCTGGTCGTCAATGACCGCCTAGATGTGGCTCTAGCTGCCCGGGAAGCCGGGGCTAAGGTGGACGGCCTCCATGTCGGTCAGACCGACCTGCCCGTCGCCCTCTGCCGCAAGTATCTAGGTCCAGATGCCATCATCGGCCTATCTGCAACAGCCCTTGAGCTCATCGACTATGTTCAAAAAGAAGATGTGACCGCTATCGATTACTTCGGTGCTGGCCCCTTGCATGCTTCTACATCCAAACCTGAAGCGGGCCACTTCAACGGTGGTCAGTTGGTCACCCGGACCTATGCTGAACTCGAACGGCTAGCCCAGGTCAGCCCCATCCCCGTCACCATAGGAGGTGGGGTCACTTTAGAAGACCTGCCCCAACTGGCCCAAACCGGCGTTGATTCTTTCTTCGTCATTTCAGCTGTTACAGGTGCAGACGATCCCGGCCAAGCCGCTCAAGACCTCGTCTCCTGCTGGAAAGCCCATCGAAAGGAGTAGTTCTATGAAAACTGCCTTAAGCATCGCCGGCTCCGATTCTTCAGGAGGAGCCGGTATCCAAGCCGACCTCAAGACTTTTCAAGCGACGGGCACTTTTGGCATGTCAGCCATCACCGCGATCACAGCCCAGAATACCCTGGGTGTCCAAGAGAGTGCCATCGTCTCTCCCGAGCTCCTGGAAGCCCAGATTCGTAGTGTCTGTGAAGATATCCGACCCGATGCAGTCAAAATTGGCATGGTGGGGAATGCCGTATCCATCCGCTGCATCGCCCGCCTCATCCAAGCTTATCACTTGGAGAATGTCGTCCTCGATCCCGTCATGGTCGCCACGAGTGGGGCCAGACTCCTCGCCTCAGACCAAGTCCAAAGCCTGCAAGCAGACCTCATTCCCCTGGCTCGGCTCATCACCCCCAACCTGTCAGAAGCTAGCGTCCTCTATGGCCAAACAATCGAAACGGAAGCAGAGATGGCAGAAGCTGGTCAGGCACTGGCAGACCACTACCAAGTCGCCGTCCTCATCAAGGGGGGCCATCTCAGAGGCCAAGCGCGGGATGTCCTCGCTTTACCAGAAGGCAGAATCGAATGGTTTGATGCCAGCCGCATCGACAACCCCAACACCCACGGCACCGGCTGCACCCTATCGAGCGCCATCGCCTCCTACCTGGCCCAGGGCTACCCCCTCGAGGAAGCCATCCAAGCCGGCAAGACCTATTTAACAGGAGCCATTGCTGCTGGCCTGGACTTGGGCCAAGGGCATGGGCCCTTAGACCATGGCTATGGCTTGCATCGTGGGTAAAAGCAATCGCTCAAAAAAGAAGAAGCCCAGTGACTTTCCCGGTCACTGGGCTTTGTTTGGCTTTCGATTAACGATCTATTTCATTTTCCGTTCCTTCTTATTGAGGCTAAAGACCGTTCCTACACCAATTAGGGCAAGCGCTAATAAGCCTGAAGACTGCATCCCTGTTTGTGGAAGCTGACTTCCTTTAAAAGCTTTCGCTTGGCTATGGGCTGCAACAGCTTCAGACGGCTTCCCTTCTGAAACTCTGCTTACTGACCCTGATTTGACGGCTTGACTACTTGTCACTGGATCAGCTAGCTGCGCACTTGCCTGTGCAGGCTTCACGGTCGCTTGTACACTTTCTGTTCCACTTTGTTCTCCAGCTGGAGTCCCTGTTTGATGGCTTCCTTGCTCTGGAGTCACTTCCTCACTTTTTTCTTTTTGATCAACCGTCGTTGGAAGTATCTTTCCTTTTTGATGCTGACTTGGTTCTTCCTGTGTCTCCTGGCCAGGTTTCGTTTGGCCTTGGTCCTTGCCTGGTTGAATCGGATCGACTAAAGGTTCCTCTGCTAAAAGCTTCCCTTCATGGTCGAAGTACATCACGGTCACATCATCATATACCCGACGTTCCGTGCGGACTAGGTCGTAATTATCATCTAGAATAGGGAAGACATAGACAGGTTGGAAGATCATCTTGGCCCCATAAGGCATCTTCTCAATATCCATCTGCAAGTGACCATAGTGCAAGCCACCATCAATGAGGTGCTTCACACCTTGGTCATTAGTTTGCCAGAATTCTGGTTCATTGGCTGTTGCACTCCAAACTGAATGCGTATTATACTTCAGCGGAACATAATTGCCAGCTTCATTCTTAACCATCTTTTCACCGCGTAAACCATCCGCAGCGACCCCTACATCAAAGACTTGGAAACCTAGGCCATCTTGGTCACTATCGATCCAACTCCGTTCGAACATCTCATCGTGGCCAGCAATCACTGCAGCAACCCCATAAGCTTCAAACAAGGGGGAGTAGACCCGCATCGCAACCCCTGACTGGTTGTCTGCATATTCATGGTTTGGTGGGGTCCCGTGAACGCCTGCTGAATAAGGGGCATGGTGGAATTGAACTAAGATGATCTGGCCCTTACTGCGCGCATCATTCAACTGATCAACCACCCAATTCCACTGTTCCGTTCCTGGATTGAAGGTTGGAATATCGCTATCTTCTGGCTTAGCCCCAGGATAAAGCTGGGTAAAGCCCTTCTGATAGTCTTCTAAAGTAAAGCTACCTTGGGTATCTGTTGTCATATAAGGATCTTCTTGCTTAACCCACAAGTCAGGATTAAGCATGCGGTCGCTTTCACTATATTTCTTGCCCGTCGTATAGGCGCCTGCCTTCTCATCAGGAATCCCCTTTGTGGAATCGAGGGTTAATAAGGTCACTGGCCCAATATCTGTCCGGTAGTAAGAATCTTTATACTGGGGATTATTAGGGTCTCCAGGCGTCGTGAAGTAATCATGGTACTTGTTACGTGAAATGACAGCTGGTCTAGGATCTTCAGGCGTCCCATAGCCCCCATTAATCGCTGCATAGGTCTCCCAGTTACCTAAGGCCGTCAATAGAGGGGTTGAACTCGCAATATCCGTAAATTCCCCCGCAAAATGACGGAAGAATTCATCCCAGGCCGGTTGATAACCCGCTCCCTGGGTCAAGTCCCCAGCAATCAACAAGGCATCCGGTTGGGCCGCTTCAATATGCTTGAGGTTTTCATTGAGGGCTGTCTGCTGGCTGAGAGGGTAACGGACTAGGAATTGCCCGTTTCTCTTCTGTTGACCAAATTTTTGGTGGAAGGCAGATCCTTCACCTGGTCTCTCTTCAGAACCTGGGGCGTATGGTGTGATCGTGTGTAATTCCCACTCACGGTTTTCCAATTCTCCTAGGGGTTCTGTCTCTGTGTCAGAGAAGGCAATTAAGCGCAACTTATCCCAATTATTAGCGTCTGGGAAGGTTTTAAAAGACTGACGATAAGTGGAATCTCCCGATTTAACCACATAATCATAGCGGGTATTTGCTTGTAAATTATCGAACGCCACGTGGTTTAAATAGTTGGTATTCGAATTTAACCAAGACCCCTGAGGCAGGCTAAGCGTTTGCCCATTGCCTGGTTTAAAGCTGAGCTCTTGTTGAATTTCTTTAGCTGTATATTCAGCTAAGTCTAAATAAGTGACAGCAGCTTCCTTCTGGTCAACCAGTTTCCCATCGAGATATAATGCCGCATGTCCTGCTTGGGGAAATTCAGAAACCCAGTTCAAGCCGATGCTGTGACTTGAAGGTGATTGTAAGTAAGGTAAGACACGGAAATCTTGACTCGGTTCTGGCAAGGAAGCATAAAGTTCTTGCTCTTTAGCCGCAAGCTCTTCAGCTGTATAAGGTTTTTCTTGTAATTTAATACTAGCTGGATTAACTTTAACCGGTTGATCGGACTGGTTAAAGAGAAACAGATGGGTGTCGTTGGATGAATCCTTGGCGACTGATTCGCCTTGAACAAGTCCTTTATTTTCTGACTTAGGTGTCCCCTCTGCTGACCAGATTAGGTGGTTAGGATCTCCTGCATGCCCTACCCCAAATTTGACTTGGGCTGTCGCTGGCTGAGGAGCTTCAACTTGAGCTTCTGCTTCATAGCGATTGCCTGCTTGCACGCGGAAGTCATTCTTCCTATGATCATAGTAGGCTCCAGGTGCAAGCTCTGTGTAAGTCGTCTCTTCAACTGGACTTTCAGTCGATGAACTTGGATTCGTTTGACCATCTAACTCGGTATTCACTTCATTTGTACTCGCTTCAGCTGCTTTCACTTCTGTTGCAGCCAGGGAGACCAGTAAGGCCACACTCGCTGTAAGCATTAATTGTTTCTTCATCCATCTTCCTCCATGTATTCTTTTATTTATAATATACCAAAATTAAATTAACCCCTCGTAAATTTAATGTAAATTAATGGTAAATTCTGACTTCTCTCCCTCCCCCATCTGCTACAATACATAAAACGACGAAAGGAGCTTCCTATGTCAATCGACTTCCCTCAAGGACGCTTTGAAGCTGGACTTCACCAAAGGCTTCAAACCCTCTTACACGACTACAGCCAGGCCGATCACTATGCGGTCTTTGACTTTGACAATACCTCTGTCTTTAATGATATTGAGGATACCCTGATGATGGCTATGCTGGACCAATTCACTTACTTATTGTCTCCGGATGACTTCTACCAAACAATTAGCTCCGGACCCTTTGACTACCAAGAAACTTTCTTCAATCGTTCCGAGCTCAGTCTCGCCCACTTGGTCCAAGACCTGGCTAGCCTCTACCGCGAGCTTTACCATCAAAACGACCCAAAGAGCCAGCCGGCCTATCCAAGTTTTGCGGCTAAACTCCGACTCTTCTATAACCTGATCAATACCCACTTCGATAAAGTGGCGGGGCAGACCTGGCCCTCCTATCTCTTCAAGGGCTTCAGTCCAGCTGAATTCTGTCAGATTGGTCAGGATGCTCTCCAAGCCAATATGGATGCGCCCTTCGACCAAGTCCTCCTCCACTCGTCTGACCAGCGACCCGGCTTAACAGGTCCTGTCCAAGCGACCTTTGAATCGGGTCTAGCCTTCCCTGAAGACTTGCGCCAGCTCTTCGCTTGCTTGACCAAGCAGGGCATCCGTCCTTATATTGTCTCAGCCAGTCCTCGTCTTCTCGTGCAAGTGGCGGTTGAACTCGGCGATTATGCGATTGCGCCAGAGGATATTTTTGGCATGGAGATTGCCTGCGATGACCAGGGGCGACTGACAGACCAGGTCTTGGCTAAGAGTTATGTGACTAAGGGCCAGGGCAAGGTAGACTGCATCCAGAAGCTCATCCAGCCCCGCCACGGGGGCAAAGACCCTCTCATGGTCTTCGGGGATTCCATGGGAGACTATGCCCTGCTGACGGCTTTCAAAGGAACGCAAGCCCGGGGCCTCTTCAACCGCTACCAAAATAACGCGACCCAAGACCTGGTCCATGCTGCCCAAGAGCCGGATTCCAGCTACTTTGTCCAAGGGCGGGATGAGAATACCGGTCAACTCCGCCCTTCCCAACTCACCCTCCCCCTGGGCAGCCAGCAAGCCATCCTCTACGCCTCTGACTTCAAAGGCCAAGCTTCCCTCGCGGAATAATCAAACATACCAAGCAAAAAGGACCCAGCCAGAAATTTTCTGACGAGGTCCTTTTTTATTGATATTAGGAAATTTTACCGGTCACGATGTTCGGCTTGGAGTTCTTGGTAGATCGCGTCTGTTCGTTCCTTATTGAGGTTGAAAATAAGACCGATTCCGATCAATTCAAGGACTGTTGTGACAACTGGAACTGCCGTATACAATAAGCGAATATGCTCTGAAACTTCAGCCGTTTGTGCCGCAACACCGGAGACAAAGCCAATCCCTGCTAAAGCGTAGCTAGCCAAGGTCGAGGCTAAGGTTGATCCAATCTTACGCGAGAAGGTATAGATAGAATAGAGGGAACCATCACTGCGGTAGCCAAATTTAAATTGATGGTAGTCCAGGCAGTCTGAAACCAAGGCCCAGATCAGCATAGTAAAGCAAGTTTGGCCAATATTAGCGATGATAAATAGGGCGGCAAAGAGATAGGGGTTAGCAATAGGGACTAACATCAAGAAGAGAGAGGATGAAGTTAGCCGCTACAGCAAAGAGAATGGTCTTCTGCTTACCTAGGGCGTTGGCCATCCGAGGAACAGTTGGTAAGGCTACGAGCAGAACAAATAAAGAAGCAAAGTTCACATAGGCCAGGATATCGGGGCGGTTATAGTATTCCTTGAACATGATCTGCCCGAGCTGGCTGTTCCCTGTAATGTAGATTAAGGAGCCGACTGTGGCCACCATCACGCCGATAAGGGGGCGGTTGCGGAAGGCATCCTTGATAACCATCCCATAGTTAAAGTTTTCTTCTTTTTTCGGTGCTTCTGCAATCCGTTCGTGGGTCATATGCATCAAGGCGGTGTAACCCAGCAAGGAAAGAATAGCAAAGATCACTGCAATGATGAAGAAGGCCTTAGGAATCGGTGCATTATTCGCATCCCAAGCAAAGAGAGGGACAATCGACAAGGCCCCGAAGCCCACTACGGTCCCACCAATGGAACGTGCCCTGGATAGTTTGGTCCGTTCTTCTGGTTTATCCGTAATGACATTGGCCATGGCCCCAAAAGGCATGGAAGTTCCCGTATAGGAGACGCCGTAGAGGATATAGGCTAGGCTGACCCAGACGTGCATGGCAGTATCCCCAAAGCTCGACACATCTGTAAAGCAGAGGATATTAGCTAGGGCAAGCGGCCACATAGCAATCTTAATATACGGCTTGAATTTGTCTCCTTTCTTCCCTAAACGCCAACGGTCAGGGAAAGAGCCAATAATGGGGTCATTAATGGCATCAAAGAGCCGGGCAAAGAGGAAGAGGTTCCCCATGAAGATAGGGCTCACTCCTAGAACATAGGTACAAAAGGTAAGGTAAAAGGCATCAATAAATAAGTTCACGAAAGAACCTGCCATATCCCCAAAGATATAGCCTAGTTCATCCCGCCAGGAAAAAGGCGGTTTATTCGTCTTTTTGATTGTGTTCTCGGCCATGTCTAATCATCCTTCCATAATTTTTGGGCCATTTCTTGGGCCCAGCTGAGCATGCGTTCACCATCAGCCTGCGTTAAGTACTTAGCTTCGAGGGCTTTGTCAACCGCTTGATTAAACTGCTTCAAATAATCCGCTGCGTCCCGGTAGCGTTCAGCTAATTCTTCTGCTGTGAAGTAAGCCATCGACCCATTCACATTACCAACATTTTGGTCAATCTGAGAGGCATCCGCTTGTGCATTAGCGTGGTAGTGGGCAATAGGGACTTCCACATAAGGACTTCTCAAGCCGCCTTCAGCATTCCCATAAGCATCACGGCAAACTTGTCCCTTCTCATCGCGGGCAATCCGTTGACTGTCCGGTGCTGCTTGTCCCTCAACCGCCCAGTCGTGGAGCCATTCCATACACGTATTGACATAGTAGGCCAATTGAAGGTCATTGACCGTATAATTGTATTCGCCATCTAGGATCTTAGGTGGATTTTTGGTCTTAGCAATCTCTCGGTTATCTGGAATCAGGGGTGAAGCGGGATCCGTATGGGGAGAGCCAGCTAATTCGTAATGGCGGCTCATTGGATTCACTGTCTCTGTCTTAACTGTCGAAGGCTTCATCGGGCCGAAGAGGTTGATATCACCTTCTGAAGACAGGTAGATTACAGGAACTTGACTTGGTTTGAAATGCTGCTGACGGACAGCAAACATCTGCTCTTCGTCATCCTGTTGGTCTAAAGTCCGCATTACACCATAGCCCACCACACTGAGATAGCCATCAAAGAGCGGCTGGTCAAAGCCTTGGCTGATCAAATCTTCAAAGTAATAGAGATAGGTGTTTAAATACATGGCAGACTGGGATTGGCCAGTCAAGTAGAGCTCATCAACTGCCAAGTCGTCCAGGAAGGGGGCCTGGCCCGTTCGGATAGCCCAGGCTAATTGGCTTAACATGTCCCAAATGAGACCCTCTTCAGTCCCAGGGATGGACATCTGATGGTTAACCGTGGCTGGCTGAGCTGCCGCTTGGCTAGCCGCCCAATTAATCTTGGCATAGCGCTCATAGTCAAAATTCTTTAGGGAAAGGGCATTGATGGGCTTGGAGCTAATCCCGATATAGATATGGCCATTCTCCAAGATATGTTGATAACTTCGTCGCCAAATGTCTTCGATGTCATAGCCATTGGATGCATTATAGATATCCAGGTAAATTCTGCCCGAAAATTGACTGGCCTGGGCTGGCTTGCGCACAAGGATGCGGGTACAGTAAGGCAAGGCGTCTTCCTTGAGGCTTAACCCCTCCCCCAAGTCTTGGTAGACATTAGCTTGCCCTGACTGCAAGTATTCTTCTTCAACATAGCCATAGTCTGACAGGTCTAAGGGTTCCCGGGCATAGGCCATGGAAGAGAAGGGGTGGCTTTCCTCTGTGACGGCTAACGGCCCCTCAAATTCAAGCGGTCGCTGGACGGCTGCTTTAATCTTTGCTTGCATGGTCTTCTTCTCCTTTCACAGCTTCTAGAATTTCGCGGTAAGAGACGAGGCGGATGCCTTCATCTGCCATAAATTGTTTCATTTCGGGACGGCTAAAGACTAGGTAGTCCCCGATCCGACCGCCTTCATAGCGGTTGAGCGCACGGGCTTCCGGCGTATCGCGCATAGGATGGAAGGCAAAGTGGGTCAATTGACCAGGTTCAATGGCTTTTAGGATCTTTTGAGCTAGCTTGAAGCGCTCATCTGGATCATAAGTATGTTCGACTGGCATACCCGAGATGGCGTCCATTAGAGGGAAGCCTTCTGCTTGCCAGGTCTTGAGCTTATTTTCTGGGTAATTAGCCGGGCCGATCATTTCTTCTAGGATGGGATTGTCCTCCCGGTGCCGGCAAATAACAGGCAAGATGCCGTGACGGCCATAGACTTCCTGGTAGGCGTCAATGTATTTCTTATTCCACAGGGTCCCCGTATGGGTATCCACATGGGAGATGGTCAAGCCCATAGCCTGGGCTAAGCCTATTTGGGCTTCGATTTCCTGGGCGATGGCCCCTGGATCTGCGGTTTCTTGGACCTTGTGCTTGCCTTGGACGAAGTAACCCAGATCATCGACAAAGCCCGACGCAGGGTCTGAAGTCGATAAGGGCCGCCACTTGTAGCCACTGTATTCGGCATTAAAGGCCAGGTGGAGACCGAGGTCCCATTCAGGGTGTTGGCTGGCTCGCTGAACGACTTCGGGGAACCAGGAACAGGGCACCATAGCTGAACCTGATGAGATGGTCCCCAAGTCCATTAAGTCTTCATAAGCATCAATTGACGCTTGGGTAATCCCCACATCATCCGCATGGACCACCACCACCCTTTCGTCTGAACTGTAGCCTAATTGTTCAATGATTGGATTCATCTTGACCGCTCCTTCTTAAAACGCTTACATTTCTTATCAAAGTCAGTTTATCATGGTTGAGAAGGCTTTCACATGGTTAGCTGTGACATTATTGTGGACTTTTGTGACATTCTTCTCGGTACTTAGTCGGTGCACAGCCCACTTTTTCTTTGAAGATCCGGCTAAAATATTGGCCATTCTGGTAGCCAATCAAGGTCGCGACTTCTGCGATGGATAGCTTGGAGAAGCGCAGGAGCTGCTTGGCTTCATTCAAGCGTTTGTCCTGGAGGTATTGGGAGGGAGACTGGCCCATCTCCTCTTGGAAGGACCGTGACAAGTATTCCCGGCTGCTATAGAGGTGCTGGGCCAGGCCCTGGATGCTGATTGCTTGGCTGTAATAACGGTCGATGAAGTTAACCGCCGCTTCTACGAGTGGCGACAGTTCCCTGCCCTTCACACGCCGCAAGTCTGACCGCGCATACTCCATGGCCATCTCATCGTGCAAGCGGATAAGGTCTTCTTCCTCACTGGCTTTCTCAATGATGACGGCGAACTTCTCGGTCAGGTGGTGGGATAGGGCCGCATCGAGGCCTGCCCGCTCGGCTTCAAGGGCCATCATGGAATTGTGGGAGAGCATAAGATTCTTGAGCGAGCGCAAAGAAGACCCCTGGACGCGGTCTAAGAGGCCTAAGCGCCGGTTATAGAAGAGCGGCCGCATCTCCTTGAGTAGGTCGGCCAGCTTGTCTTGGTCCGCTTGGTGGATAGCTTCAAAGAAGACTTCCCTTAGCCGATGGGTCTTGCGGATGAAGGCATCTTGGGCCAGTAATTCTTGGTCTTTTGACATAGTAAAACCCCCTTCACTCGCCCAGTATAAAGCAAAAATGTCACAAAATGAACGCTTAAGTCCTCGAATGACCGAGTCGCTAGTTTTTCAGCTATCGAAGTTGAGCCTAAAAAAACTGCTCCAAGGCGAGGTCTTGGAACAGTTCATTTAGGGCTAAACACGGTCTCCTAAAGAGGAAGCTAGGAATAAGAGGCAGGCAGTCACCAGGGACCACAAGCCGGGTTGGAGCCGGCTAACCGCACCGACCTTGGGAAGCTCAGCCTGGGAGGTCGTCGGCCTTTGCTCTGCTTGACTGGAAGGGCCAGGAGCTGGGGAGCCTTCTTCCTTTGGCAGGCCTTGGTCAGCAGGCCGGGACCAGATCTCCGACCGTCTGAGGCCAAGCGGCGCCTTGTTAGGTTGGGCCAATTCTAAGTCATCCGCCGGTCCTCCTGATTCAATTGCTTGATTGTCGTCCTGGGAGGAAGCCTGTCCCTGGTCTGAAGAAGGCTCTTCTTCGCTCTTCTCCTCCTCTTGCGGGACAAAGCCTGCCTCTTCTTCCATAGAGGGCCGATCGATATCGAGGCTAGGGAAGTCTTCCGGCCGTCCCTGGCTTTCAGAAATTTCATCTGTTTCTGCTGCAAAGCTGGGGACAAGAGTCGTCCAAGCAGCCAATACGAGGGTCAATAGGGCACGTTTTATCGCTGACATCCTGTCACTCCCTTTCTTGTCCCTACTATAGCAAATGCACTTTAACAGGAGGTAAAGGACAGTTGACAGTTTCATTAATAAAAGGCTTTCTTTGTTACTCGCCTGTCATCTATGAGACATGGCTGTTAAATAAAAAGCAGAAATTTTCGCTATTTAAGGAAAATTTCTGCTTTTAGATATCTAGTTAATTTGCGATTAGTAGAGAACTCCGGCAAGGATCAGGGTAACGATCAAGGCGAGGAGGAAACCCCCGTTGCTGACGATGAAGGCTTGTTTGAAGCCGTGCTTGAAGTCCAAGCCTGAGATACTATTGAAGGCAATGACCGCACCAGATTGGGGAACGACGGTCAGAACGCCCCCGCCGATAACAACTACCCGGTGGATAACAGCCGCTGGAATCCCCATCTCTAAGTAAGGTTGGGCGAATTGAGAAACTACCGTACCGATCGCACCAGAAGCTGCCATTACCCCAGAGAGTAAGGCGGTAATCACACCTAGGGTTACGAGAGCAGGTCCAGGCATATTGACGAGCGCCTCTTGGACCACCGCAAAAGTTGGTGCACTGGTTAAGACCGCCCCGAAGGCAACTGCTGAAGCCGCCCCAAAGGAAGAACCGACTGCCCCAGATGCCCCCTTGTTCAGGACATCTTTTTGGTCCGGCAGATAGTTGCGGAAGAGGAAGGCACAGCAGAGGATAGCTACCGTTAAGGCAATCAGGATAATATTGGCTAGCTTACTGAAGACCAGGATGAGGATAATCAAGAGTAATAGAGGCAAGATACTCACCATAAAGCCTGGTTTCTCTTGGTCACTTGCTTGGAGCTGGTCTTCTTGGGGAACAGGCTTACCGTCAAGATAGGTGTAGAAGTTTTCCCCCTTCTTCATGCTTTTATCCAGTTCATACTTCATATACCAGAGGCCAAAAATCAGAATGGTAATGGTTGCCGCAATCCCTAAGAGAGGGGCTGCTGTCAAGGTCGTTCCTAACTCTGTGGTTGGGATTGCATTCTGAACGGAGGGTGTCCCTGGAATCATAGACATGGTGTAGGTCCCTGCTCCTAGGAAGAGTGGAATCGAGACCAATTCCCAGTTAATATCGAGTTCCTTAAAGATAGGTCGCGCCAGAGGAATGAGGGTAAAGAAAACCACAAAGATTGAAATCCCTCCGAAAGTGAGAACACTACCGATTACTGTTAAAGCAATTAAGACGCGGAAGGGACTATCCGTCCCAATCTTCTCTAAGAGGACTTCCGCAATCCGCTGGGTTGCCCCTGACCGGTCCATATATTGACCGAGCATAGCTCCCAGTAAAAAGATGGCAAAGTTTTTGATTAAGAAGCCGGCCAGGCCTGCCATATAGGAATTCTCCGCTCCGGTTAGGGCTTCAAAGAAGTTCATCTGATTGCAGACAATCACGATGATAGCTGCTAGGGGTGCAGCGACAACAATATTGAGTCCCTTAAAGGAGAGGTAAATGATCGCCATAATGGCCAGGGCTAGGCCCAAAATACCAACGATTTCCATTATTCATCTTCCTTCTATTCTTTAGAATGTCATTAGTGCTAAATAAATACCAGCAGACCGGGATATCCCGGTCGCTGCTGGATAAATTTGAGGGTGAGAGAGGTCTCAGACCCTTTTAGTTGGGCTCGACTTGGCAGGCTTGGAGTGATTTCACAAGTCCGAAACGAGCGAATGCTTCGCTCTTATTCTGACTTGCTCCAATCATCCAAGCCTAAGCGCCAAGTCTCACACCCTTTATAGTTGGGTTCGCAGTTGCAGGCTTGAAGTGACTTCACCCAATCGGAACGATCGGCTTGCAGCCGCTCTTTTCCGTTTGGGCTCCAGTCATTCAAGCCTAAACGCAACTGCTCACACCCTTTAGTCTGCTGCGTTTTCTCCGGCGAGTTTGCCGAAGACGAAGATGTCGGCTAATGCGTTACCGCCTAGGCGGTTACCGGCATGGACGCCGCCTGCGACTTCTCCTGCGGCATAGAGGCCTTGGATGGCTTGGCCTTCTGTGTTGAGGACGCGTGTTTGCGCGTCGATCTTGAGCCCGCCCATGGTGTGGTGAGTTGCGGGGCTTCTTGGGGTGGCATAGAATGGTGGCACAATGACTTTGTGGTTGAAGGCACCTTTTTGGAATTCTTCATCATAGCCTTGGTCCACATAGGAGTTGTAGTCTTCAATGGTCTTCACGAAGACTTCAGGATCGATGTCGAGTTGCTTAGCCAAGTCTTCCAGGGTATCTGCCTTGAAGCAAGCCCCTTTCTTAACGTCATTGGCTAATTGTTCATCGGTTGAGTTGAAACGTGTCTTGGCAATCTCTGCGTCTGAGATATTATAGATCACGCCACCTTGGTCAAAGAGGGCCTTGGCGAGGACATCACGTGAGGCGTATTCATCAACGAAACGCTTCCCTTCTTTGTTCACGAAGATGAAGTCTGAAGGTGGGCAGTCAATCCCGCTGAAGATATTCCCGGTGATTGGGTCAGCTGATGGCATTAATTGGACAAAGCCCATGCCGACAACATCTGCTCCCACACCTTGTCCCATTTCAATCCCATCACCAGTGAGGGCTGGGGAGTTAGTCGTTGGGATGCTTTCTGGGAGGTTGCCCCAATAGTTATCGTATTTCTTGATCATTTCGATATTGGCACCAAAACCACCTGTCGCAATCACGATCCCCTTGTTGACATGGATGGTTACTTTTTGGTCATAACGGCCTGTCGCTTGGATACCAACAATCTTGCCATCTTCGACAATCAATTGGTCGGCCTTGGTGTCGGTCATGATCTCGCCACCATGTTCTTCAATATAGGTCGTTAGGGGGTCGATGTAGCCGAAGCCTTCAGATGCCTGAGGCTCCCGAGCCCGACGCCAGAGTGCGCCAACAGGTTCAGCAACCATGTGTTCATCGAAAGAAACGCCTTTTTCTTTGAGCCAATCGATAGTTGGCAGGGCATTCTTAGTCAGATAGTGGATCAATTCAATATCAGAATGGATTTCATTCCCGTCTAGGTCCATCCGTTTCCCACCGATATAAGTTTGGATAGTATGGAGGTGGATGGAGTCAAAGAGATAGCTCTTGCCTTCATCAAGGTCCTTGAAGTATTGGTCAAGCTCTTCCTTGAGGGCTCGGAAGTCTTCCCGGTATTCTTCTGCAATCTCTTCTTCAGGCGTGTTATAGATCTTCTCTAGGGTCGCGCGTTCACCGTGGATGGCCTTGAATTGGTGTTGCCATTCAGGGTCTGCCGCATTAATTTGCCCCCCTGTCCGAACGGTATTCCCACCGATCACCGGGAATTTCTCAAGAACTAAGGCAGAGGCCCCCTTGTCTAAGGCAGCTACTGCTGCTGCTAGGCCGGCACCACCCGAACCGATAACAGCCACGTCGACAGTCTTTTCGATAGGATCGAGTTGCATGCTTTCGCTCACTTTAGGGCGTTTTTTCAAGATTTCTGGGTCAGAGCCAGCTTGGTAAACCGCATCAGCTACCCCATCAACCACGCCATTAGAGGTCACTGAGGCCCCGGATACGACGTCCACATTCAAGGTTTGCCCATCGATAATTTCTTCTGGTAGACGGGTGAAGACCAGGTCGGCGATCCCTTCTGTTTCACCTTCTGTGTCAATATCGATAGCTTCAATCCGGTCCTCTGAGAAGGTCACCACCATAGGCAAGTCCCCATTGTGACCGACTGCTGAGACATGGTAGTCCCCTGGCTTGAAGTTCACTTCTTCAGGTTGGTTTAAAATTTCAGCCACTTCAGTGAAACGTTTGAACTTGCGGAAGCAAGAAGACAAGAATTGAACCGTACGTTTGTCTTTTAACTTCCCGTCTTCATCGAAGGCTTCGTGGGCCCGCCCCAGTAAGAATTCATTCCCTGGCATAACAATCGCATTTACCCCAGGTGCATCTAAGATCTGGCGGAGGTGCAATTGTGAACGCGAAGACCCTTGCACGCTGTAGGAAGCCCCGACGATCATAACAGGCTTGCCATCTAAGGGGTGGATCTTATAGGACAACCATTCAATCACGCTCTTCAAGGCTGAAGGGATAGAGTGGTTGTGCTCAGGGGTGGCGATAATCACCCCGTCTGCCGCTTCAATCTTCTCTTTGAGTTCTTGGATAGGCGCGGCATCGGTCTGGTCCTTGGTCTCATTAAACATTGGCACCCGGTCGATATCCAAGACCTCGATCGTATCTTCTTCATAGTAGTCGGCCATGAATTCGAGCAACATCCGGTTATAGGAGAACTCGGCATTGGTCCCGACAATTCCAACAAATTTCATTGCTTATCTCCTCCCTAGTCTACAATATCTTTCCAAGAAAAGCTTTCTTTCTTAGCCCGACGTGTCTTCTGTTCACTCGTTAACTTCTGGGTAATATCCACAAAGTGTAGGAATTCTTCGAAGACATCTTCTAATTCTGTCACTTTGTCTTCATAGACTAGCTTTCCTTCACTGTCAAAAGCATCCCCAGAACGTCCCAGCAAGAATTCTGAACTAGGCATCACGCGCGCCTGGATTTCTGGCGCATCCAAGATTTGGCGTAGGTGGGCTTGGGCCCGGGAAGAACCAAGCGAGCCGAGTGAAGCGCCGGTAATCATAACAGGCTTGTCAATTAAGGGTTGGACGCTGTAAGAGAACCACTCTAAGACACTCTTCAAGGCTGCGGTAATTGAGTGGTCATACTCAGGCGTTGAAATAATCACCCCGTCTGCTGCCTCAATCTTATCCGCTAAGTCTTGGATAGGGGCAGGCGCCGTCTTATCCTTAGGCTCGTTAAAGGCAGGACAGTCGGCAATTTCTAGAACCTCAATTTCAGCTTGGTCACTGAAATGCTTGGCCATAAACTGTAACAACTTTCGATTTGTGGACCGGTCGGAATTGGTCCCTACAATCGCTGCAAGCTTCATTCGAATAACCTCCATTTTTAGTCATAGATTCTTCTAGAGACTACCATTAATAAGATCCTATGTGAAAAATTAAGCAATGATCCAAGCCGGACTTTTCTCTTCATTTTCTCATTCCTCAAGCGTGAAAGGCCTAGCAATTCTCACTTCCCCATCAAGTTTTCTATAAATTTCACTTTTTACTAAGCAAAAAGTTTGTGAAAAGGCTATTATATCAACTCTTCATTTCTGAGCGCTCCATGATAAAATTTTTATTTACTCGAAAAGGCTTCTAGTCTTTAATATACAACATTTGTATCTAAAAAGAGGCTAGAAGCAAAACTTCTAACCTCGACTATTTATCACTCTTCAACACTAGAAGGTGGTGATTTAATTTTTTGACTGTGCATCCGATCAACAATTACTGCAATCGCATTATCCCCCGACACATTAGCAGCTGTACCAAAGCTATCTTGTGTGATATAGAGTGAAATCATCAATTGCTGCATGGTATCTGAGACGATGCCAACCATTGGAAGGAAGGGCAGGGCTGACATAATGGCGCCACCTGGTGCTCCAGGTGCTGCAACCATAGCTACTCCTAACATCATGATGAAGCCAAGCATCATAGTAAATGGATGTGGCATATCATACATTAGCAGGAGCGTCATCGAGCAACAAGTAATTGTAATCATTGATCCTGCTAAATGAATCGTCGCACATAGCGGAACAACAAAGTTCCGGATATCTTCAGATACTCCATTGTTTTTCGCTGCCTCTACATTAACAGGAATCGTAGCAGCAGACGACTGGGTCCCGACAGCTGTTACATAGCCGGGTATCTGATTTTTAATAAGGGTAATTGGATTTTTCCCAGCATATAGACCAGCAACTACAAACATCGCGCTCACATACAGTAAATGGAGAACTAAGACGACGATAAAGACCTTCCAGAAGACATTGAGGATGGTAAAGACAGAGCCTGTATAGGATAAGTTAGCGAAATTGCCGAAGATATAAAGCGGCAATAAGGGAATAATCAACTTAGCTAAAACCTGCATGATGATGTCACCAAAGTCACTGAAGCCTTCATAAAGTACCTGTCCCCGTCCTTTAGACTTTAGCCAAGAAATTCCTAATCCCATCATAAAGGCAAAGATAATAGCGCCCGTCACATCAAAAAACGGCTCTAAAGGTATCTCAAAAATCGGGGTCAGCCCCTCACCGGCCTCCGTTAATTTTTCGACTAGATCTGATGTAATAAAATAAGGGAATATTGTAATCGAAACTAGATAAGCTAAACTCCCCGCTATAAGCGTTGAGCCATAAGAAATCAATGCCGTCAAGCCTAATAGTTTTCCTGCCCCTTCACTTAAATCGGCAATTCCTTTAATCACTAAACCCAAAATCATAAAAGGAATAATGAAATTTAAAAAACTTGAGAAGATGGCTGAAAAAGTCACAAAAGCACGTAAGGCCCATTCTGGCACAAAATTTAGTTGACCGAAAATTACCCCCAATACGATAGCAATCAACAGTTTGGGAACGAGTCCTAATTTTCTTTTTTTGTTTTGTTCAGTCATAAGTCTTCCTCCAACCTTATAGAAAGCGTTTACATTACTTTTGATAAATCAAGGGAATGGGCAAAGGCTCATCCCCTCATCACTACTTCCCACTCTAGACGACTACTCAACTGATAATTTTTCCAACATATCTTTGGTCATTGCTGCTAAATCATAGTCTGGGCTAAAGTCCCATTCTTCCTGAGCAGCGCTCACATCTAAAGCGTTGGGCCAACTTTCAGCAATGCCTTGTCGAACGGGATCGACCTGATAATCTATCTTGAAGTCAGGAATATGTTTTCTAATTTCTGCTGCAATTTCCTCTGGTTCAAAGCTCATCGCACTGACATTAAAGGCATTGCGATGAACTAAGTTTTCAGCTGGTGCTTCCATTAATTTAATAATACAGTTAATGGCATCAGGCATGTACATCATATCCATATAGGTGCCTTTATCGATAAAGCTAGTATAAGACTTATTCTTAAGTGCTTCATAGAAAATTTCTACTGCATAGTCTGTGGTTCCTCCGCCTGGTAGGGCCTCATAGCTAATTAAACCGGGGAAACGTACCCCTCGTGTATCAACACCAAATTTAGTGAAATAATAATCACAAAGAATTTCCCCGCTCACCTTTGTCACGCCATACATCGTTGTTGGCCTTTGCAAAGTATCCTGAGGGGTTTGGTCCTTAGGTGTTTCTGGTCCAAAAGAACCAATGGAGCTTGGAGTAAAGAAGTGTAGGTCATATTGCCGAGCCACTTCTAAAGCATTGACTAGACCTCCCATATTTAAATCCCAGGCTAAGTTTGGCTTTTCTTCTGCGACTGCAGATAGCAGTGCTGCTAAATGAATCAGGCTATCAATCTCATATTTTTCAACTAAAGCACTCATCGCTTCACGGTCCATGACATCGAGTTCTTCAAACTGTCCCTCTTGGCAAACTGGAGACTGGTCATCACGACGAATATCGCTCGCTAACACATTATCTGTCCCATAGACTTCACGTAGTCTTAGCGTGAGGGCTGTTCCAATTTGACCCAAGGCACCTGTAATCAATATTCTCTTCATAGTAACCTCCTAAATGACACCAAGTTCTTTACCAACTTTTTCGTAAATACTTAAGACTTGATCGAGTTCTTCTTTCGTATGGGCGGCGGTTGGCATATTACGCACCCGCCCCGTCCCCCGTGGAACTGTTGGGAAGACGATGGATTTGGCATAAACGCCTTCTTCGATTAAGGCCGAGGAGAACTTCTGCGTGAGTTTCTCTTCCCCAATAATACATGGTGTGATTGGGGTCTCTGAATGACCAATATCGAAACCTAAATCCTTCAAGCCTTGTTTGAGGTAATTGCCGTTATCCCAAAGTTTATTTACGGCTTCATTAGACTCTGTCATGATATCAAAAGCTTTGATGCAGGCATTTGCCGCAGAAGGGGTAAGTGAAGTCGAGAAGAGGAAAGGCCGTGCCCTAACCTTAAGCCAATCAATAAGGTCTTTAGTTCCCGCAACATAGCCCCCAACAACACCAATGGCCTTGGACAAGGTCCCAATTTGAAAGTCAATTCGATCTTCTAAACCAAACTGTTTCACCGTCCCATGACCGTCGCCTGTCACACCTGAACCATGAGCATCATCGACATAGGTAATTAGATCGAACTCTTCAGCGATCTCTATACTTTCATCTAACTTCGCAATATCGCCATCCATGGAGAAAACACCGTCAGTGATGTACATAATCTTATCGTATTGTCCACTGTCTACAGCTTCTTTAGCCTTGGTCCGTAAGTCTTCCATATCTTGGTGTTTCACACGGATAATTTTGGCTCCAGATAAACGACAGCCATCAATGATTGACGCGTGGTTCAATTCATCAGACAATATGGCATCTTTCTTGCCCATAACAGCAGAAATTGCTCCCATATTACAATTAAAGCCCGACTGGAAGGCAATTGCTGCTTCAGTTCCTTTAAAGGAAGCGATTCTTTCCTCTAATTGGTTATGGATGGTCTGGGTACCATTAATTGTTCGAACGGCACCAGCCCCCACGCCATATTGCTTGGTCGCCTCAATAGCTGCTGCTTTTAAGCGGTCATCATTGGCGAAACCAAGATAATTATTCGAAGACATATTAATCAAAGTCTTCCCATTAATCTGAATCTCAGCACCATTGGGACCTTGGACTGTATCAATTTCGTTATATAGACCCTTTTCCCTTAAGTCTTGCAAATTCTCTTCGAGAAAATTTTCTAATACTTTACTTGTCATCTGATAACCAACCTTTCTATAAAAGCGCTTACATTTATCTTTTCGACACCAGTATACCAATTTTTATATAATATTCAATCTTATTCATAGCTATAACCAATAAATTATATTGCCTTATTCCTCTATGTGAATGAGATAACAAGTTTTATTTATCATAATTGTAAGCGTTTTCTATATTGACTTGTATTTATTTATGTGAAAATAATAAAAAGGTGCCAGCGCTAGCTTACTTTGAGAAAACTTTAACAAAACAAAAATTGTATTTCCACAAAATAGCAGCGCTGCACACTGATATAAAGAAAGTGACCAGACCATGACAGAACTATCAGGTGGCTTTGATTCTTTTTGGTTCCTTTATCGCCTTGATTAATCCTAAAATTTAAAATCGACTCGCACTAAGCCGTCACAAGCAAACGCATAATGTTCTCACAGCTCATTTCAAGATTTTTAGCGGTTTCAGCCAGGGCGGTCTCCAGAGATGTCGGTTCTCGCCCAATAGCAAAGAGGGCCTGGACGCCTTCGTCATAGAGGGCCTGAGCTCCGGGTCCTAATCGGCCAGCTAGGGCAATCACAGGGATTCCCGCTGCGCGTCCAATTCGGGCCACGCCCTGGGGTGTCTTGCCAAAAACGCTCTGACCATCTAGAGATCCTTCCCCCGTCAAAATATAGTCCGCATCTTGGCAATGCTGGGCGAGCTGGCTCTCGGCAATGACCAGGTCAATGCCGGGTTGGAGCTGGGCTCCGAGGAAGGCCATTAAGCCGGCCCCCAAGCCTCCAGCCGCGCCGCCTCCTGGGTAGTGGGCCAGGTCCCAATCGAGGGCGAGACCCCGCATGGCACAGGTAGCGACTTGGTTCAGATTACGGTCAAGGGCCTCCACCATGGCAGGATCTGCTCCCTTCTGCGGGCCAAAAATGGCCGCTGCCCCCTGGTCCCCTACTAAGGGATTGGTCACATCGGAAGCGACCAGAATCTCTGTCTGCTTGAGCCGGGGGTCTAGCTGGCTGAGGTCAATCTGAGCGAGGTCAGCTAAGGCCCCACCGCCCCATCCAAGCGACTGCCCCTGGTCATCGAGGAAGCGGGCACCCAGGGCCATGGCCATCCCCACGCCACCATCATTGGTCGCACTGCCGCCAATTCCTAGGATGACTTTGCGACAGCCTGCATCCAGGGCTGCTTGGATCAATTCACCAGTGCCATAGGTCGTGGTGTCCCAGGGATTACGCTCAGCCCGGTCTAGCAATTCCAGACCTGAAGCGGCGGCCATTTCAATCACAGCGGTCTCACCATCCGCCAGGCGCCCCCAGCTTGCCTGAAGCTTTTGCCTAGCCAGTGGGCCGGTTACCCAGGACTTCTCCAAGCTCCCTTCGCGAGCGGCTAAGAGGGCCTGGACGGTCCCTTCGCCCCCATCCGCCATGGGCAGGGAGAGAATCTCTGCTTGAGGACAGACCCGGCGGATGCCAGCCGCCATCGCCCGGCAGACTTCTTGGGCGGTTAAGGCCTCCTTAAAAGAATCGGGTGCAAGAACAATTTTCATATGATTACCTCCTCTAGTCAGTCTATGGTATCCTAATTATAAAAGCCCTTACACTATATTTCGAGTCCTAAGACCTAGAACGGAGGCTTCCCCATGTTTATCTCTAGCTTCGGCGCCCTAGCTGCCCTCTTCATTGCCCTTCTGCTCATCCTCAAAAAACTTCCCGCCCCCTATGCCCTCATGGTCGGGGCCTTAATTGGTGCCCTCTTAGGAGGTGCTAGTCTCAGCCAGGCCATAACGACTATGGTCGATGGAGCAGCCTCTATGATGAGCGCCATCCTCCGCATCCTGGCCTCTGGTGTCCTGGTAGGCTGCCTCGTTCAAACTGGAGCGGCCCGTCGGATTGCCCAGGCCATCGTCCAAGGGCTCGGTCAAAAGCGTGCTCTAGCTGCCCTGATCCTCGCTAGCCTCTTAATTTGTAGCATCGGCGTCTTTATTGACATCACCATAATTACTGTGGCCCCCATTGCCTTAGCCATCTGCCAACAGAGCCAGACCAGCAAGCAAGCCGCTCTCCTGGCCATGATTGGTGGGGCCAAGGCTGGAAATTTGATCTCACCGAACCCCAATACCCTAGCCGTTGCGTCTAGCTTCGGCCTGGAGCTCAGCCAGCTCATCCTCCAAAATCTCATCCCTGCCCTAGTGGCTGGTCTCGTGACCCTCCTCCTAGCCCAAAGCCTCAACCGCAAGCTAGAAAAAGCAAACCTTCCGACTGAGCAAGTTGCTCAATCAGAAAGCTCGACTAGCCAGACCGATCAATTATTAGAAGAAGCCCAGACAGACCAGGGACCGAGCTTACTAGCTGCCCTCCTCGGTCCTCTCACAGTGGTGGTCTTACTGGCCCTCCGCCCCCTAGTGGGCTTCAGTATTGATCCGATCCTGGCCCTGCCTCTGGGTGGGCTAGTCACTTTACTCGCCTGCCGAGAAGGTCAGCAGCTTATCTCCTACTGCCAATTTGGCCTGGACCAGGTCAAAGAAGTATGCCTGCTCTTGATTGGGACAGGGACAGTCGCCGGAATTATCAGCGCTTCCCAGCTCCAAGCTGATCTCAGCCAGCTCCTCCAATTCCTCCAACTCCCTCCCTTTCTTCTCGCCCCCTTATCTGGTCTCTTCATGGGAGCAGCCACAGCCTCAACCACGGCAGGGGCTAGCATCGCCAGTCAGAGCTTTGCCCCTAGTCTGATAGCCGCCCAAGTCCCTCCTCTACCAGCTGGTGGCATGCTCCACGCTGGGGCTACTGTCCTGGACTCTCTCCCCCACGGTTCCTTCTTCCATGCGACAGCCGGGAGCGTCCATTTGAACTTCCGCCAACGGATGGCCCTTATCCGCTATGAAGCCACTATCGGAGCCAGTGCCACATTGCTTGCTGTCCTAGCCTATCTCATAACCGCCTAAAAATAAAAAGCTATCCCGACTTTCTCCTCAGCTAAGCAAGTGCTCCTGAGCTTTCCAGAAAGAAAGGGATAGCTTTTTAAGTTAATTGATTAAGCCTTGTCTAAGTTTCTCCTCAAGAACCTGGTCCTTAGGGTCGAAGTCAGCTAATTGTAGGTAATAACTAGCCGCATCATAGAGGGCTTGGGCAGGGGCTAAGCCAATCAGCTCGGTCTCCAAGACAGGAACCCCATAGCGGGCCGCTTCCATGCGAACCATCTCTAAGATCCTGTAGAGGGGCAGACTATCCAGGTCTAGGATATTCATTGAGACTTGGACCAAATCACGGTCAGCCAAGCGCATCCCCAGTGCCTGGCAAGCAGGTAAGCCCCCACTCGATCCGCGCACTTTCTTAGCAATCGCCTGAGCGATCTCTAAGCGCTGGGTCGCCAGATTCACATTGAAAGCGACCATGGCTGGCCGCGCACCTACAGCTGCCATTCCAGCGCTCGGATGGGGAGCTTGGGGCCCATAATCCACCGGCCAGTCTGGCCCAGCTAATTTCTCCTCTAGCCCCTCATATTCCCCCCGGCGTATATCCGCTACACGGCGATGGGACGGTCGGCTGGCTGCCTCGCCATAGAGCATAACTGGCAGGTCAAAATCTCCTGCCAAGCGCTCAGCCAAGACTCTTGCCGTTCGACAAGCCAGGTCCATCTGCCCTTGACTAAGGGGAACAAAGGGACAGACATCCAAGGCCCCCATGCGCGGATGTTCCCCTTGGTGCTGGTTCATGTCAATCGCCTCAATAGCTAGGCCTGTCATGGCGAGCAGAGCCTTAATTAGCGATGCCGGCTCGCCTAAGAGAGAAAAGACTGACCGGTTATGGTCCACATCCGCTGAATAATCGAGCAAGGTCACGCCCGGCACCGACCGTCCAGCCTGGGCCAGGGCTTCTACAAGTTCTTGATCGCGCCCTTCAGAAAAATTTGGAACAGCTTCTAAGACATACACCATCATTGCCACCCTTTCTTGTGATTTCCCTCACTCTAACATAAATGAATGGAAAAAGTTACTTTTTAGCTAATTAGACCGCTAACTGTTGATAGTACGCCTAGCTATTCTGACATGGTCCGAGTTAATTTTAACGTATAAACATCCGCAAAATTAAAGGTAACAATAAAGAGCATACAGAAACTGACATTGAACATCGCATCAAATAATAAACGTTGCCAATTTCCCGTTGGATTCTGGAGGAGAAGGTCACACATGACTTGAAAGCCTATTACCACAAAACTCCCAAGCCCTAAATAGAGAATCCCTGCCTTTTTGCGAACGATGGCCTTACTCTTGACCATTATATAGATATCCGTTAGCACAATAAAAAGTGAGGTCATTACAGGAAAGAAGTAACCCATCCAAGTTGCCTTCAGAACATTTATTTGATGGAGATAGCTAAGAGCACACGCCAGCGCAGCCAGTATAAAGAGCACGGAAGTGATGGCTAAGGCTCGCTTTAAATCATTCGTCTTCACTTGGCGCCCTCCCCATGGAAGATTTCAGCCAGTCGCTTAATGTCTGAGGCATCGCTCCCACAGCAGCCGCCAATTAATCGGCAGCCTAAGTGACGCCAAGTTTCAGCTTCCTTAGTGAAAAGCTCTTTAAAATCAACCATGTCTCCTGTGAATTCTTTCTTCACGGGATCATAAGCCCCGAAACCATTCGGGTAAGCTAGCAGCGCTTTGGTTGCCTTTTGACCGACTTTTTCGAGGAAGGGACGGATCACTTGGGGTTTCACACAATTCGCCCCATAGGCAAGGATTTGGGGGTGGGCTTCCAATCTTGCTTGCAGGTCAGCATAGGGGTGCCCGTCACCTAGGTGGTCTGGATCGGACAAGGTGCTCGAAAAGTATGCCTTCATGTTCGGATATTCTTTCAATAAGTCGAGTAAGACGAAGGATTCCCGATAATTTGGAATCGTCTCAATCGCTAGGAGGTCAACTTCCTCTTCAGCGAATATATCAAAGCGTTCTTTATGGTGGGCATAATATTCTTCATCCGCTTGGTCATAGGCTCCTGTATATTCCGATAGATTCGAATACTGGACGCCATAGCAGGAAACACCTCCGGCAATAAATTTCTCCTGGTCAGCAGAGGAGTCTTGGCGGGCTTCTCTGGCTAAGCGACAAGCTAAACGGAGATAATCCTTACTTTCTTCGACAGTAAAGCCCATATTTTTAAAGATCCATGATGAGCAGAAATAAGTATCCGTTACAACCAGATTCGCCCCCGCATCAAAAAACTTACGGTGTGCCCTGCGCACCAAATCAGGGGCAGCCACTAAGCCAATCGCATTCCATATCGGATTGGACATGGTCAGGCCTTCCTCTTCTAGGGCTGTCGACATCCCGCCATCCAAAATCACGACATCTTCTTGGTCTAAAAATTCTTCAAAGTTCATTGGCTAATCCTCCTCAATAACGATCACGGATTTGGGCAAAGAGATCGATTAAATATAGCCCAGATATTTTAAAAGCGACGATAAACAAGGCGCAGAAGCTCAGATTGTACATGGCATCAAAGAAAATAAAATGCCCAACCGAAATGGTCAGCGTCAGCATCATGTCATAGAAGACTTGGAAACTTAGCACAAATAAGCCTGAAATGACCAGATAGAGCAAACCGGCTGATCGCACCTTGATATGGTTCATGTGGATCATAATTTGATAGTCTGTCCATAAGACAAAAGCTGTCATCACTAAAGCGAGTAAATTAAACAACCATAGATTAGCTAAGGCAGCCTCTGCTCCCCGAAAGAAGATAATGATAAAGGTCAGTAAACTCAACACATAGGGGAAGCTCGTTTGGATTAGAGCCGGTCTTAGCCAGCTATGATCGAAATCATGCGTTCGCTTCATCGGGTACCTCCTTTCTTATAGGACCCATTCCACGTCTAAATGAATGGGACTGGCTTGGTCGACTAAACGGTAGATGGGATTATAGGCTTGAGCTTGACGGATTTTTTGATTAATGACTTCAGGCTCGCCATCGGCATAATAGAAAAGTTTGATGGTAATAGCGGTTAAATCACTTGGCTCTTGGTAGCCCCGTACAGGAATTAGCCTTAAGGGATTGGTCAATTGCGCGTGGACCAAGCCTTCAATTTCATCCAATTCAATGCCGTCTGCTTTCAATTCACGAATTGTCGTTAGAATCACGGATGACAACAAACTCGATAAGAAATAAGAGACGCTTGAAAAACCTTCGAATTCATTATCGAAAGAAACAATTTGTTCGGCTTCTAAGGCCTTGCGATCCGTATATAACTTGACTTCCTTCAAGTCAGGGCAGGTGCCGCGCATACTTAATTCAAAAATTCTTGATTCATCCACTCTTTTAGCCATCGTACTCAGCTCGCAATTCATCTCTTACTTCTTTAAGCCGAGCCAGTTTGGCTTCAATATGACTGAAATCATTGACCGGCTTCTTAGCAAAGGTCGCAAAGCCACAGTCTGGATTGAGCGCAATCTGGTCTGCCGCCAGGTATTGTCTGACTTCAGCAACTCTTTGTTTGATCGCTTCCTTATCCTCCAAGACATCTTGGCGCGGATTCATGACGCCTAGGCCTAGGGTCGCCTCTTGGAAAATAGCGGGGTCGGCAAACAATGAGTCAATCTGACCCGCCCGATCAGTCGAATACTCCAGATAATAAATATCAGCCTGGACGGTCTTAAATAAATCTAAGAGCGGTGTATAAGATCCTGAAAGCAGGATACTCTCATCCCGGCTCCAATTCCCTCGGCAAACATGGAGGCCGATGCGGGATTGCTTGCGATCCACCGTTTCAAAGACACGACTTAAGAGCATCTTAGCGAATGCCAACTCCTCTGTTGGATCCTTCTTCTCCGATAATGAGGCACACATAAAGGTTCGCGTATGGCCAGGAGAGAAAACGACTTCTGTCAAGACGGGTTCATCGAATTGAATCACATCAACCCCCATCTTCTGGAGCTCAGCAATCTCTTCTGCGAAGACTTGGATGACATCTTCTGCTAAATCTTCCTTACTGGCGTAAGAACGGTCGGACAGCCCCTTCAACCACATCGACCGTGTCACCAGATAAGGACCTGGCAGGGTAATCTTCTTCTTACGGTCAGTTAAGCGATGGAGTGCCTCCAATTCTGGGCCAACGAGGCTACGTTTGCGTTGGACCTTGCCGACGCAAATGGCATTCTTAATGCTATTACTTGGAACATCCAAGACTTCTAGCATGTCTTCATAAGCCTTCTTATCCTCAATATAGGGGAGCATATCACTCATAGAGAGCATCTCAACGCCAACTAAGGCATCCGCAATAAAGGACACGTAATTGTCGCGTCCGAGTTCTCCGCTAGTGATATAGTCCACATCATAGGCTTCTTGTAAGGCAACAACTTTTGCTGTCTCCTGCTGAATTAACTCTTGGTAGTCTGCTTGTGACATCCTATCCTTGGCCAAATCCCGCCAAGCTTTTAGGATTTCCTTAGAGCGGGGCATCGACCCCATTAAAGAAATGTCGTACATCCACGCACCCTTCCTTTCTAATAAAAAAGGCTCAGGCCCTACTGCCTAAGCCTCTTTACATCTGCTTACCTTTTACTTATCAAAGAAGTTCATATAATCAACAGCCTGACGAATTTCTTCAAAATTATTGGTACGGCCTGGTAGCCATTCTTTGAGCCCTTCTAAGTCAAGGATTTCCTTATCTCTTTCCTTGCTATAGTCCATCGTTGCCAGAACATCAGAGAAGGCTTTGAGGTCTTCATCAGCTACATCTTGGTGGGCTGTAAAAATACAGTGGTCAAAAGAATTGGTCTTCCCTACCACTTCAAGTTGGCTACCATCCACTGTGCCATCCTTAACCCAAGCTTCGAAGTTAGGTTCAATGGCGAAGCCTGCAATATTTTCTCCAGCTTCCACCGATTTAATAGCGTCTAATTCGCCGCCTGTATGGTCGCCATCAAGGCCTACGCCAATATCATAGCGGACTTCTTCATAGTCCTGACCAAATTCCAAGCCGTTCTCTCTTAGGTATTGGATCGGAATTAAACGGGCTTGGGGGGAGTCAATCGCACCGAAGGCTACTTTTTTCCCTTTTAAGTCAGCAGGTGATTGGATGCCAGAGCCCTTCTTAGTCACTAATACCGTATGAAGATCGCGGTCTGTATCCCGCATGAGGCCATACTTGACCTGCCCGTCTGTCCGCAATTCCGCTTCCCGGTTGGCCAGAGGTGAATTCCAAGCTACATCAATTTCCTTATTCACTAAGGCATCAATTTGGTGACGGTAATCATCATAGAAAACCGGCTCAATCAATATCCCTTGGTCCTTATCTTCAATAAACTGGCGAATCATGTCCCAAATCACTGTAATCTTAGGATCATAAATTACGGCACCTACTTTTAATGTTTTTGTCATGTTATCTCCCTCCATATACTTAACGTTATATCATGTGTTCTAGCTTTAAGGAATATCTTGCCCCGTTAAGACGCTACCAATCCATTGGTGAAGGATATCCACACTTGGCGCCATCACTTGGCCGGCTAAGGCATCTGCTAAGTAGCGTGAGAAATTACGGAATTGGCTATAGGCACGGCCGCCACCAATTAGCATCCCTAAGCGTCCAGATTCAATCACGTTTTCGATTGCAATCACCCGAGCGGAAAGAATCTTAGCTAGAGCATCCTCATCCCCGTTGCGGGCTGCCAGTCCGGCCATTTGGCAAGCACTCACCCCTGCATTGGCATAGTTGTAAATCCGAGAAATATGCCGCTTAATGGTATCAACTTCAGATAAGTGAGAGCCATCAGGGAAGGTCCGATCCGTCGCATGCATGATGGCTTCATTAGAGATTGCCACATTCAAACCAGAATACACGGCAGCTAGCCCTTCAATAAACAAAGGTGCTACTAAGGTTAGAATCTGTTCCATCCCAGAACCTTCTTCACCTGTTCGATAATCGTCGCTTAGACGCACATTATCATAGTTCATTGGGCAGGACACGTTGGCTTTCAAACCAATACCATTCCAATAATCCATCTTGAAAGAAACCCCATCTGCGTCAAGAGGCACAATAAAGTTATCGGTATCTGCTTTACCTTCACCGGTCTTAGCGATCACCATATAGTAAGAAGCATAGGTAGCTGAAGTGACCATACTCTTACCACCATTGATCACCCAGTCTTCACCATCTTTTTGGGCACGCGTCTTGTCAGGGTAATAGAAATTAACCCCCGAACCCGATTCCGAATAGGCTAGGGCGAGAACTTTCCCTTCTTCTAATACTTCTTTGACAATTTTTTCCTTCATGCTATCCTTGGCCGCATTTAATACAATATTCAAGGCCACATTATGCATCATGTAAGTCAAGCCAATCGTTGCCGACTCTGTCGAAAATGCTCGAATAATTTCAGCATGGTCATAGATATCGCCACCCCAGCCTCCAAGTTCTTCGGGGATGATAAGCTTCAAGTAGCCGGCTTCAATCAAGTGGTCATAGACCTGGCTTGGGAATTCTCTTTTGCCTTCAATTTCATCGGCGTATGGTGCAATATGTTCTTCTGCAAATGCGAGTGCTTTCTTGTAATAATCTGTCATCATTTTGCCTTCTTTCTATTCATCGATTTCTTACATCGTTTACAGTTAGAGAAGAAGACTGAGTGGATTAGCTTGCTTGTCTGGACACGCCAAAAAAGCCCATCCTTGAGATGCGCCTGAGTGCCCTTGTCTCTTATTTAATTCTCCTGAGCTTTAGTCAATGGCTGACTATCCTCTGTCGCGCAGCGCTGTAGCTAGCCACTGGTTAAAACCCAGGAAAGCTTAAATAAGCCTTGCTTGAACCAAGCAATGACTTGATACACTCAGCGCTTCAATTGTCCATCTTGTAATCGCATGTAAACTACCATCCTTCCAACTTTATGAGACATCTAAAATCCTCTGAATCCCCCCTTTATCCCTATTGTTAGCGCTATTATAACACTCGTCACTCCTTTGTTCAATTTTACACAGGCTCCCAAAAAACAAAAGCTTATGATAGGAGCTTTCTTCACTCTAGCCCTTGCATAAAGCAAACAAATATTGTTCACATAATAAAAGCTCCCTGGCAGAAGGGAGCTTCTATCATGCATGGATTCACTTAATCATCATCGTCGTCCCAGTCGTCGTCATCCCAATCGTCATCGTCCCAGTCGTCATCATCATAATAAGGCTGGGGGGCTGGCGCAGGTGCCCGGTAAGAAGGCGCTGGGGCAGGTTGAGGCGCGGGCCTCGATGGAGCCGGAGCCGCTGGTTGTTGGGGCTGGTTAGCAGGTTGCCTTGGACTCGCTTCTGGCTGAGAAGATGGAGCGGAATTGCCGGATTGGTCTTCCTTAGCGTCCGAGGCTTGCTTGGCCTCTTCTTCTTTCTTTTGCTTCTCTTCTTTCTTCTTTTCCTCCTCTTCCTTGCGTTTGGCTTCTTCCTCTTTTTGCCGCTGGTCTTCATTGACAACATGGACATAATCACCATGTCCCTTCAAGCGGTCTTTCTTCTCTTGGTCTGACAGGTCGCGGCTTTCTTCGCGGCTCCAAATATCCAAGTCATAGTGGTCAATCAGATAGTCAGCCAAGGACTTGCCCTGGTCTTTGGCAGCTTGGTACTCACTATTCTCACCTTGGAGGAAGATGACGTCCCCATCATAACCGGATGCTTCATAGTAGTCACGAATTTGTTGGCGCACTTTGTCAGCCTGGTCTTCGGCTAGGCCTGTACTGGCGACCACCACATTCTGGTCATCCCCTAGACTTACTTCCTCTAGAATCGCCTTGATCTCTTCGTTTAGAGGCTGGCCGATATACTTGGCAGCGGCCTGGTCTTTACCCGAAGCATCTGCCAGGGATTGGATGGTCCCCTTGCTGTCTACTTCCACCTGGATACTTGGATTTCGGCCTAAACTGACGACTTCATCTTCCTGGTACCAGTTACTAGCTACTGTCGCCACGCCGACCACTAAGAGGGCCATGGCTGCCACTAGTACACCTGTTAACCAAGAGACTTGCTTGCGCTTACGCTTGGCCTTCAGCGGGACAGGCGCCGGCTTGGCTGCTTTTTGATAGCGGTCTTCCTCTGTAATATAGACCTGCTGGCCTACTGCCAGGCCATCTTTCAACCGGATACGGAGAACTTCCCCGGACCGTGACATGGCCAGGGCATAGTCGCTCCCCACTTCCAAAATAACAACTTCTTCAAACATTCCGCTCACCCCCTAATCCAATCCAAGATCGTGCGGTATTCCTTCACAAATACAACAATTACCGAAATAATAAAGGTCTTCGACCCCTTAATCACCTTCTCTGTCACATCAAAGGCCTGGCTCATCTTCCGAATGGGCAGGCGTTTCTTCGTGAAGAGGTGGTCGGTAATGCCCCGCCGCTTGCTGGAAGCTTCCGAAATATCAATGGCCCGTTCCCGCGTATCCTGGTGCTTGGGTGATTCGTCGGCTAATTTTTCTAAAGTAATTTCAAAATCAGCCAGGGCTTCCTTCCAAGCCTCGATCTCTAGCTTCATATCAGTTTGGGAGACCGGGCGTTCATCCTCCGGGTCAAAGCCCAATTCCTGCAAGTCATCCAGGGAAACTTCGGCTTGGCCCTTGTTTTCTCCCTGAAGATGGGTCAACACCCGACTCTTGATAACTAACTTGCAGAAAGCCAAAAAATGCCCCCGGTCTTCATCATAGCGGGAGATGGCCTCATCAAAAGCCATCAAGGCCACACTCAACGCATCATCATTGCCTACTTCAACATAACGTCCTGTTAATTCAGATACCGTCTTAATAATAAAACCAAAATGTTCTTGAATGAGCGCATTTCGTTCCTCTCGCGTCTCCATCACTTATCCCCTCATTCCTCCATAATCAGAGCCTCCGCCCTTAAGATAATATACAAATGCCCAAGAAAATTTAGGGCCTATTTTGTCCCACTATAGCAAAAAACTTCCCAATAAGCGATTGATAAGGCATTCTGCCATCTTATTTTGAACACCACTATTTTTTTAAAAAAAGGCCCTAAATTTTTGACCTGCCTCGTATTATATAGCAAGAAGGCCGAACTAAGTGCTCAATCCCGCTAAAAATCAAGTAAAAGAAAAATCTTTTTTAAAAAGGGCCCTAAATTTTGGGCCTAGCTTGTATTGTATAGCGAGAGGGCCAGAAGAAGCCTTCACACCAACTAAGAAATGAAACAAAGAAAGGAAATGATCACATGAAATTGGATAAAAAATTACTTATTGCCTTAGGACTTATTGGAGCAGGGAGCCTGGGAGTCAGCGAAACCGTCCAAGCGGATGACTTCGATGATGATTTCGATGATTACGAAGCTTATGAAAGCGACGATGATTGGGACGATTACGACGCCTATGACGACGATGATGACGACTATGACGATGACTGGGACGATTACGACAGCTATGATGACGATTATGACGACTACGATGATGACTGGGACGACGATGACGATGTTTATAGTGAAGCTTCTAACGCTTATGACGTCAATTTCGTCGCTTATGACAACGCTAGCGCTTCCGATGACGTTTATGATGAGGATTGGGACGATGATGCCTATGCAGCTAATGACGAAAGCTACGCCATCCCTGCTGACTGGGAGGACGATGATTTCAACGACTTGGATGACGACCAAGACGACGATGACGACGATTTTGACGACTTGGACGACGATCAAGACGACGATGATGACGATTTCGACGACTTAGATGACGATCAGGACGACGATGATGACGACGATTTCGACGACTTGGACGATGATCAAGACGATGATGACGACGATTTTGACGACTTGGATGACGATCAAGACGATAATGACGACGATCAGGACGACGATGATGACGATTTTGACGACTTAGATGACGACCAAGACGATGATGACGACGATTTCGACGACTTGGACGACGATCAAGACGACCAATTGAAGTCTAGTCGCCCTATTCCCGTTGAAAAGCCGATCGCTCTTCCAAGCGACCAAACAGTAGATCCCACTCAATTAAAGGCCAAGGAATCCTTGATTCCAACTGCTGAAGCTGCAAGCCAAAAAACAGACGCCAAGCGTCCAGAAGCCAAGCAAGAACAGCCAGGCAAGCCAAGTGCTGATGGGGTTACCCTAGCTAACCAAAGCACCACATCTTTAAGCCAGGCGATCAGCAAGCATTTCCATGACTTGGTCAACCAGGAACGGGCTCAACAAGGTCTCGCCCCTCTAGCTTACCAGGATAGTTATCAATTAGCGGCCGATACCCGGACCCAAGAGATTATTGATAGCTTCTCCCACACCCGTCCAAATGGCCAAGCCTTCTATACGGCCAATGGTTTTGAAGCGACTGGTGGCTATGTCGGCGAGAATATCCAACAGACTTATGCCAGCCCAGGCACTTCACCCGAAGCCATTGCCCAAGAACTCTTTAACAATTGGAAGAACAGCCCCGGCCACTATGCTAATATGATCGATGCGAATTACAAGGGCCAGTCACTCGGCTTAGAATTCATTGATAATGGGGACCATACCCTCATCTATTCTGCACAAATTCTCGGCCAATAATCCTTAGCGGCTGCTTTCTGGCGGGCTTTCATTTATAATAAGGCTAAGACTAGCGATAAAGGGAGGCCAGCGAGTGTGACTCAAACTAATCAGAAGAGCCAGGCTGCTAAGATTGACAAGGTAAAAAAACGAGCGCTAGAAGCCATGCGCCAGCCTTTTCATCAGAAGTCAGCCGAAGAAATTAAAGTGGAGATGCGACGCCAAGCCCACTATGGACTAGAAGTCTATGTCAGCCAATGGGGCGACACCCTGTCCCAACTGGCCCTGGCTTCTGGCCGGGATGTCGTCGACCTCGTCCACGATAATAACCTATCCTACCAAGACCGTCTGGACACAGCCAGCCTGGTTAAGGGGATTTTGGATGACCTGTCTGATGACAAGCCATCGGCCAAAAGCCAGGCTAGCGAGGGAGACCAGGTGGAGGCGAACGACCAAACTAAGTCTGACCCTAAACAAGAGACAGGTCTCCCAAGTATCCGCCTGAGCCCAGAACCAGCCCAGGGCATCGCGCCTGGTAGAAATGAGGACAAGACAAGCATGTTAACTCCATTATTCGACTTAATTAACCAAGAGCGGCAACGTTTAGGCCTCCATACCTTAAAAGAAACAAATGACCAGGGCGGCTTTATCCGGGCCCTGAATGACCAAGCCCTCCTCTACAGCTATCAAAATGCTGACCAAGACTTACTGACAGAAATCAAGCTTCAACTAGCGGATGGGGAAAGGGAGGATGACCAAATGGCAGAATCAGCCTGGTCTACCCTCAAAGACCAGCCCCTACTCTACCAACAAGTTACCCAAGCCCTCTACCGCAGCCACTATGCCAGCCTCCAAGCTAACCGCGATGGCTACGAACTGGTCTATGGCTTAAAAACATCTGAATAAAAAGGAAAGCACAGCTGATCGAAAGTTCAGCTGTGTTTTTTTGTTGAGATTGATCGAAGAGGTCTAGATTCATGTGTGTTGGAGATTGGTGGACGGCAGCAACTTGCGGATGGAGAGGGTGCTTTGCAAGTTGCAGGATATCAACTTGCAAACAGACCGGAGATTCACAAGTAGCTCAACGCCAACTCGCAAAGGAACCGGGAATTCGCAAGTTACGCATGGCCAAATCGCAAAGAAGGCCTCCATTCGCAAGTTAACTCGAAGCTACTTGCTAACGAAGGCTTCCTCTGCAAGTTCACTAATCACCGCTTAAATTCAATAGCGAAACGTCTGCTCACTAGCATCATCCCCAAATTTAAAATAAAAACCACCTGCCTCTTTCGCAGGTGGTTTTAACATGACTAGGCCTTCTCGCCCATATCTTTAACTTTGATCATCCGGGTCTTGGTTGACCGTTCGTCTTCTTCGAGCTTGGCTTCGATGTAGTCGATGGTTTCCTGGGTGTCAGGAATCATCCGGTACTCGAGGGCGTTTACCCGACGACGGGTACTTTCGATTTCATCTGCCATGAGCTGGCAGGTTTTTTCGATTTCACTGAGTTCGAGTAGGCGCGGCATCACTTGAGTCATGGTTTCAATAGCTTCGTCCAATTCGCTTGAGGTATTCAAGTAACCATAGGCAAATTTTTCATTTTCACTTTCTTGCTCTTCGGAATAGTGGAACTGCATCTTAGGGACGTCAACGCTCATGATGTTTTCCTTGTGCATTTCCAAAGAGACTTCTTTGGTTGGAATTGCGACGAGTTCATCGATGAAGGCTTGGTTCATCAATGACGACGCAAGGACAAAATTTTGAAGGGCGCCGGAGAGTTGGGCTTCAACTTCCTCGCGCAATTCGTTATTTTGGCGGATTAAATCGATAAATTGACGCATAAGTTCGTCTTGCTTATCTTTGAGTAATTTATGTCCGCGTGTCGCTACGTCTAAACTTTTCTTCAGGTTGCGCAATTCCATCCGCGTCGGTTTGACATTTAACGCGTTGGCCATTTAGCATCACGCTCCTTCAGATTCAGTTTCAGCGTCTTCTGGATAGTATTTCTCAATCAGTTTGTCGTTGATCCGAGTCAATTCAGATTTCGGCAAGATCGCGAGGAGTTCCCAAGCTAGGTCGAGGGTTTCGAAGATGTCACGGTTGGTGTTGAAACCTTGGTTAACATATTCTTCTTCGAAGCGTTCGGTAAACTTGAGGTAGAGCTTGTCGGTGTCAGAAAGAGCAGAGTCCCCGAGTACAACCGCCAATTCCTTAGCTTCCTTACCCTTGGCATAAGCTGAGAATAACTGGTTCATGGTGTTAGCGTGGTCTTCACGTGTCTTACCTTCCCCAGTCCCCTTGTCTTTCAGACGGGAGAGGGATGGCAGAACGTTAATTGGTGGGCGAACCCCATTGTTGTAGAGTTCGTGGTCTAAGATAATCTGACCTTCTGTGATATACCCCGTCAAGTCAGGAATTGGGTGGGTAATATCATCTTCTGGCATGGTCAAGATTGGAATCTGAGTCACTGAACCCTTAGCGCCACGGATTCGTCCGGCACGCTCATAAAGGGTTGATAGGTTGGTATAGAGATAACCTGGATAACCCCGACGACCAGGAACTTCACGACGGGCAGCGGATACTTCACGCAGGGCCTCGCAGTAGTTGGTCATGTCGGTCATGATAACCAGGACGTGCATGTCCTTCTCATAAGCCAGGTATTCCGCAGCGGTTAAGGCAATCTTAGGGGTTGCCAAACGTTCGATGGCGGGGTCATTGGCTAAGTTGATGAACATGACAGAACGGTCAATCGCTCCGGTTTCACGGAAGGAGTTTTCGAAGAATTTCGCTTCCTCGAAGGTAACCCCCATCGCAGCGAAAACTACCGCAAACTGTTCATTGTCATTTAGCACGCTGGCTTGACGAGCAATCTGAGCCGCTAATTCTTGGTGGGGGAGACCAGAACCTGAGAAGATCGGCAACTTTTGCCCACGGACCAAGGTATTCATGTGGTCAATGGTCGAGATACCCGTTTGGATAAATTCATCCGGATAGTCACGGGCCATTGGGTTAATGGCTGTCCCGTTAATATCACGCATTTCATCCGGGATAATCGCAGGACCTCCATCATTGATATTGCCCAGACCGTCAAAGGCCCGACCAATCATGTCTTCGGATACGCCGAATTCAAGTGGGCGCCCCTTGAAGCGAACCTTGGTATCGCGTAAGTTAACGCCAGCACCGCCCCCATAAATTTGGACAACGGCACGGTCTTCTTGGATTTCTAGGACTTGGCCTACCCGGCTTTCGCCAGTCTGCATTTGGATTTCAACCAATTCATCGTAGCCGACTCCCTCAACATCATCAACAATCATCAGAGGGCCGTAGACATCTGTTACGGATTTATATTCTTTTAACATTATTCAGCCCCTCCCTTTTGTACAAGATCACGCATGGCAGGATTAATCTCGTCCTTCAATTGGTCTAATTGATCGAGGTCATCTTCATGGGTATATTTCATCCGTGAGATGCGCTCGCGAATGTTTTGCGTCCCCTTCATGATTTCGTCATAGTAAGCACCGAGCTCCATTGCTTCACGCGCTTCCTGTTCGAAGGTTAAGATAATGTCTAACATCTTGAATTGCTTGTCAAAAGATGTCGTCGCATCGACATCATCGAAGGAGTTCTGTTGCAAGTAAGCTTCACGAATCATAGCTGCTACAGCTAAGGTTAAGCGGTCACGTTCAGACAAGGAGTCAATCCCGACTAAACGAACAATTTCTTGCAAGCCGTCTTCTTCTTGAAGTGTCGACATGGCGCTGCTGACCATTTTTTGCCAATTGGTGTCTGTGGCTTCTGAGATTCCTTGGGTCACATCGTCAAGATAGAGTGAGTAGGACTCTAACCAGTTAATGGCTGGGAAGTGGCGTTGTTGGGACAAGCTAGAATCCAGACCCCAGTATACCTTCACGACGCGGAGGGTATTTTGGGTAACTGGTTCAGAGGTATCCCCGCCTGGAGGTGAAACCGCACCAATCGCTGTAACGGCACCGGTCCGGCCTTCGCTCCCTTGAACTTCAACAATACCGGCACGTTCATAGTATTCGGCAATCCGTGAACCCAAGTAGGCAGGATAACCTTCGTCCCCTGGCATTTCTTCCAGACGACCAGACATTTCACGGAGCGCTTCGGCCCAACGTGAGGTAGAGTCTGCCATGATAGCGACTGAGTAGCCCATGTCGCGGAAGTATTCCGCAATGGTAATCCCGGTATAGATTGAGGCTTCACGCGCCGCAACCGGCATATTGGAGGTATTGGCAATCAATACGGTCCGCTCCATGATGGACTTGCCCGTATTCGGGTCGATCAATTCTGGGAATTCGTTAACAACGTCCGTCATCTCATTCCCACGTTCCCCACAGCCCACATAAACCACAACATCCGCATCTGCGAATTTAGCGATTTGGTGTTGGAGAACTGTCTTACCTGCACCGAATGGCCCTGGGATAGCAGCGGCACCCCCCTTGGTGATCGGGAAGAAGGTATCAACTACCCGCTGGCCGGTGGTCATAATACTATCTGGTAATAATTTCTTCTTGAATGGGCGTCCAATACGAACAGGCCATCTTTGAGAGAGGCCATAGCCCTTCTCTTCACCGTGTTCATCGCGGATGACATAGACCGTATCATCTAAGTCATAGTCGCCAGAAGCAATCTTAGCAATCGTTCCTTTGACCCCATTTTGAACCATGATCCGGTGTTCAATGACTTCACCTTCTTGGACGGTCCCGACGATGTCACCAGCTTCAACGCTGTCACCTTCTTGGACAGTGGCTTCGAAATGCCATTTCTTCTCACGGTCAAGTGGGTCAACATGGGCCCCGCGTACCAAGTAATTGGAGCCTGTTTCTTCCATAAAGTCTTCGAGTGGGCGTTGGATCCCATCGAACATACGTGTCAAAAGTCCTGGACCGAGTTCTACTGATAAGAGCTCCCCGGTTGGGCGCACTTCTTCTCCTGGGGTTAGCCCAGAAGTTTCTTCATAAACCTGGATAGACGCTACATCACCGTGCATTTCGATGATTTCGCCCATGAGGTTCAAGTCGCCGACGTAGCAGATTTCCTGAACGGCAGCGTCTTCCATACCGGAAGCTTTAATCAGTGGACCAGAAACTTCTACTATTTTCCCTGATTTCAAATCTTTTCCTCCCTCTAATGGTTGTTTCACTGAGATGGCTGGACTTAGAGGATATTCTGTCCGACAGCCTTCTCAACATTATCTTGGACACGCTTCTTCCCAATGCCGAGACTTCCCTTGTGAGAAGGGATTAAAATCACAGCAGGTACGACTTGGGTGTCGTAGTGGGAGATGGTGTCTGGTATCTGTTCAGCGATCGTTTCGGTAAGATAGATGATACCGTATTCGTTCTTTGCTAATTCATCGACTTGCTTACGGGCTTCCTGGCCGTCATTAACGGGGAAGGCGTCGAAGCCGATTAATTGAAAAGGAATCACGACATCTTTTTCACCGACGACTGCAATTTTATGAGCCATAGATAGGTCGCATCCTTTCCTTGATTGCTTGTTCGTCTAAGTCATTGGCCTTGCCGACTAAGATCAAGCGGATATTGGTAATTTCATTCTCTTTGAAATACAAGTAAGCTAGGGCTGGTAGGGGGCCGAATGCCTCCAATTGGGCCAGCTTCATTTCTTCTGCTTCCGTTTCTTCAATCCGACCTTCTAATTCCACCACATTGGTAGTGCCATCTTCATGCAAGGCATTGCCGAGGTTGCCCCCGTAAATTAGGGACTTGTAGGCCTGGGAAATCGCCGCATGGTTGTGAGAAACGGCATAGTCGATAATTTCATCGCTATCTAGGGTTCCCTTGTCACTCAATACGGCCCGCATAAAGCCCTTAGACCGGCCTTGTTGGATCGCACGGATGAGCATGGACAGGTTGGCAAAGTCAATCGTCATATCGGCCACCCGGTCCACACCTGGATCATCGATTTCATCCGCTAATTCCCGCATATTATCGAGATAGGCAGAGTCTAAGATGATCGAGATGGCATCGTAAGAATGGTAGTTCTCAAAATTCTCGCGCACATCGCGGATGCCTTGGATCATGGATTGGTCGAAACCTTCACCATCTCCGGTACGCACGGCCCGGCGCAAGCTTTCAATGCTGTGGCGGCCGATGGGCAGGTAGATATCCGAGAAGTCACGCTCTGCATACCACTCCTTGAAGAGCACCTTCAAATTATGGTATTCGTAACGCAAGGCGTAGAAGTCAACTACCCGTGGATCTGGTGTACTTGCATAGAGGTCATTATAGGCCCGACGCAAGTCCGCCATCAGGAAAGCATCGAAATCTCTTGTCTCTTCAATGTCTTCTGGCAAGTGGTAGTCTGTCTTCCGTAAGACATTGAGGGCCTCACTTAAAGAAGTTGCCTGTAACATGGCGTTGTAGTCCGACGCTTGCAAAAGACTGGTCTCTTGGACGCGGACGGAAACATTCAACCCAGCATATGCTGTATTTTCCATTTCGACAACTCCTTTCTAATTAAATGCGCGTTTGGAAATTTCGGCAGAAAGAGCTTCCTCTTGTTCCTCAATGATTTGGTCAAAAGTAAAGTTGTAATCCATCCCCTCTTGGGAGAGAATGAAGCCGCCTTGACCGCGCAAGCTTTGGTCAGCGCCTTGCAATTGTGGGAATTCACTCTGCAATGCGGCTAAACCTTGCTCGGTCAATTGTTTTTCTGATTGGGATCCAAGCTGTAAAACAGTGGCTTGGTCTGAATTTAATTGTGATAGAGCACCTTTGACAAATTCGATAAACTCATTCTCTGGAAGTTCAGTCAGTCTTGTCACAGCTTCTGTATAAACGTCCTGGATTAAGTCTTGCTTCTTAGCTAAGACTTGGTTACGCATTTGGTTATTATAACCTTGCTTCTTCCGGTCCAGGTTACGTGCCGCTTGGTCTTCAAGAGATGCCTTCTTATCTTCGGCATCTTTTTGGATGCGTTTTTCACGAGCTGCGGTCTCTTGTTCAAGCTTTTCCTTGCCTGATTTGAACTTCGCATCTTCTTCCTGGCTAATCTTAGCGAGGACATCCTGAGTTAGATTTTGAATGGTTGCCATACAGTGCCTCCTTTCCTCTATAGATTGTCTGCTCAATGGTAATGGGCTGGAAAATATTTTCCAGCTTGCTTTAGGCTGTGAGCCTTTTTTAAAACCTGTTCCAAAAGTCAGCCCTGACCTCCACTTCACAAACTACGTCCGATTGTTTTCCAAAAATCTGCCGTAGTTTGCTCCAGTGATTCAGGGCTAAACGACTTTTGTCACACTCTATTTCTAGCCTTGGATTTGTAGGACTAAGAGTAGAGACATAACGAAAGCCAAGATTGCGTAAGTTTCTACCATTACGGCATAAACAATAGCGTTTGATACGTTTTCTGGACGTTTCGCTAAGATTTGCATACCTGCTGCTGCGGTTTGACCTTGGTATTTAGCTGAGATCCAACCAACAATCCCAATAGGAAGGGCTGCCATTAAGTAGAGGAAACCTTGTTGTAAGGATAAGTCATTCCCTAATTGTAAGTAGATCATGAAACCAACCACGAAGCCGTATAAACCTTGGGTACCAGGTAAGAGCTGTAAGATCAGTGATTGGGCGAATTTTTCAGGTTGGTCCTTAACGAGGGCGGCAGCGGACTGACCGGCTTCACCAACACCGCGGGCAGAACCCATACCTGAGAACATTACGGCAACTGCTACGCCTAGCATAGCGAAGATTGCCCCACCATTTTCAACAAAAAAGCTTAACCAATTTTCCATTAGAATACCTCCGTATTATATATTGTGTCTATCTGTCAGAGTCGTTCAAACGTACATATTTCTCTAGGGTATTGATTGGGCTGAAGGCCCGGCCGTCCCCTTCATAGAACTTACCGAAGAATTCCACGAAGATCAAACGCAAACCGTGAACATAACCACTCAGAACTGAGAGGAATAAGTTGAAGGATTGCAAGGCGATAATCAATACGATCCCAATCGTAAAGCGGATTGGGGCTGGGAAGAAGCCGACAAGCATGTTGAAGGCCATGGCAATGGACCCACCAGAGATCCCGAGCGCCATCAGACGCGTGTAGGAGACCAGGTCCCCAACATAGCCTGAGATCCCGTAGATATTGTAGAGACCTAGACCAGCTGCCAAGAGTTTCTTATCTTGGAAGATAACTGGGACAATGATCATGCCGGCAAAGCCGATAATGGATACCCATTTACCAATAGTTCCAACTTCTGGCATCCCAGCCATGGCTCCGATGCCCCAGGCACCAAGCCCGAGTAAGATCAGGATCCAACCTAAACCATCACTATAAGCCGATTCCATATTGCCCCGGCGCACTTCGAGGTAGATCTTAATGCAGAGGGCAACTAAGATATGGATCAAACCGATAACAACAGAGGCTGCCATAATCAAGATCGCATCGCCTGTTGGATCGACAATCCCGGTTGGAATCGATTCCCCGAAGAAGGAACCATAGAGCAGACCCACAAGCATGGTTGGATAAGACAGGTAATGGCCGAACTTGACCATGTTCCCTGCACTACCATGCAGGTCCATCACTTTCATAGCAACTAGGGTACCTAACCAAAGCACGATACCATAGCCGAGGTCCCCCATCATCATTCCGAAGAAGAGTAAGTAGAAGGGGGTAATGAATGGTGTCGGGTCAATCTCCCGATAGTTTGGTACCCCGTACATTTCGGTAATCATTTCAAAGGGCGCGTTCAGCGCATTATTCTTAAGTTTTGTAGGGACTTCGTTATTGTCGATCGCTTCTTCTGTAATCTCTTCTTCTACGACCACAAAGTTATCTGCCCCAATATTGGCTTCCAGTTTCTGGATGAGTGCGTCATAGTCCTCTTCGTCAGTCCAACCACTCAGTAAGATTAAATAATCATTATCATAGGTCAATTGGACAGCTAAGGCACGTTGGGAGCGGTTATAGGTCTCTTCAGCGACTTGTTCCACTAAAGGAATCTTAGCTTCTAAGTTCTGGAGCGCCTGCACCACGTCTTCCTCTTCCTTAATGAGTGACTTACGCTTGTCTTCCAAGTTTTGGAAGGCAGTTTCTGGACCTTCTTCATAAGGGTAATCGAAAGGTTGGAAGTGGTATTGGGCCAGTCTCCCTTGGAAGTCTTCAGCTTGAGACTTACGGGTGACAGCCACCACCCCAATTTCATCCTCATTGGAGAAGGCTTCTAATAAGGAAATATCCTCATCTTTTGTATCTTCCTTCAGGGCATGCCACTGACTGCTTGAGCTGTCATTAGGAACAGTCCCCAAGGAAACGGCAAAGTAGTCCAGTTGGTAGAGTTCGGCTGGGTTGACATCCAAGCCCCGCCAGTTGGAAACAGCGGTCTGTTCGTCTTCCACGCTCTCCCGGGTCGAAATGATATTCTCCCGTTGGTTGTAGAGCTCCTCCACCTCTTCAACTAAAGCTTGACCCTGGTCGAGGTCCACTTCTTGGTGGAGTCCTTCCAGACTAAAGACGGGACGCTTATGGGTGAGCTTCTCCATCATGGACCGATCCTTAGCATAGCGGGATAAGATCACTAATGCCCGCTCTGCTCTCTGGTAGAGATCATCATATTGGACATAGTCTTCAGATTTCACTTGTGCCGCATCAACCGCTTCTTCAGCATCTTCCCTCGGCAGGGCGGATACTTCCACACTCTGCAAGGCCTGTAAATTTCGCACCAGGTCTTCCTTTAGTGTCGGTTTCGATACAATCGACAACTTCTTCATTTTAGCTATTGCCATATGATTTTCTCACCTCCTCAACAACATATGCGACCAAATCCTCTTTGTTCTCGTCAAATTTTTGACTGAGGCCTTGAATTTGGCCTTGGTTTTCTTCATCTGCTTGTGTTTGGTATGCCGCATAGGCCTGGTCAACTTCGGCTTCCTTGTTAGCTTTGAAATCAGCTAGTTCAGCTTCTTTTTCTTCTGTTAGCGCTTTTAATTTAGCCCGGTATTCATGCCGTAATTGCTCTAACTTCGCTTCGAAATCTGCCTTAATGTCTTTAGCCTTTGTTTCTGCATCCACTACCTGCTGAATCGTTTGGTTCGCCAATCGCTCCACCCCCCTTTATAAGTTATATTATACCTTATCTTCTAGCCATAAGCATAGCGCGACAAAAACGATACGCCTTTTTAAGAATAATTAGTGCAAGTTGTGCTCTTCTTTTCGAGGCTTCCGTGACGCCCGCTTACGTTGCTTACGCAATCTTCTAAAGAAAGACGTCAACATCTCGCTACAGGCTGTCTCCAAGAGGCCATCCGTCACATCAACTTGGTGGTTAAAGCGCTCATCGGTGACTAGGTTCATCAAGGAACCTACCGTACCTCCCTTGGGATCATAAGCCCCGAAATAAAGATGTCGAATCCGCGATAGAATAATTGCCCCGCTACACATTGGACAAGGTTCTAAAGTGACATACATATCACAATCCATAAGCCGCCAATTATCCAAATAAGTATTTGCTTGGCGGATGGCCTGCATCTCCGCATGACTTGTCGCATCATTGGAGTGCTCGCGTAAGTTATAACCGCGACCAATCACCTGGCCATCCTTGACTAGGACTGCGCCAATAGGCACTTCGCCTAAAGCCTCCGCCTTCCTAGCTTCTGCTATAGCCAAACGCATAAAGTCTTCATGCTCCAAACAACCACCTCAAATTCGGAATAATCAGGCCGAGAAAGCCAAAATATTAGCTACTTAGAAGGGCCTATTCGCCCTCCACGGATTTCTAAAGATATGTTCCCACAATTATTACTTTACGATAATCTAAGCCATTGGTCAAATTATTTATTTCTCAAAAAACGATATTTTAACGCTTTTAAAGCCCTTTCATAGAATCAATTTAGCCTCTGAGCAAAAGTTCAGAGGCCGTTATATAATAGGAAGTCTTCGCCCAGTCGACTGCAGGCAAATGGGACTTTTTTGCTCTAACTAAGACTTTAAGTCTTAAATATTTTTTACTTTTCATTTCAAAAAAACTAATTTTTGTATTTATGAATTGCTTTTAATCGTCAATACCTGGACTCGCTTGATAGGTCCGCTTGGCTCGGGGCCAGTCCAAGCCCACATGTTGGTTAACCGCGGTATAGGCCTGGTCAATCCGGTCGCGATAAGCTGGATCGAGTCGGTCACGATAGGCTCCCCCTTCGATAAAATCATCGAGGACATAGGTCTGGTAGAGGTACTGCTTGCAGTTAAAAGCTTGCGAATAAGTGCCTCGGTCTTCACGAGCTACCCAGGTCGGCCGGGCTTGGGCCGCTTTAATCCGCGTCCGGTCTCCCTTCTTTTCCACAGTCAGATCCACCAAGAGGCCGCGCTCGGTCCAAGTATTTCCCTCCATGGTTTCTGCCCTTTGGTTGGAGAGGAAGTTGCCCATGGAATAAATAATTAACTTCTTATCTCCCTCATGGTCAATCACCTCAGCGGGCTCAATCACATGGGGGTGGCCACCCAGAACCACGTCTGCACCCCAGGCTACCATCTGGTGATAACAATCGATTTGTTCCTGGGTCGGTTCCAGGGCATACTCGACTCCCATCTGGGGCATGACAATTGTCAGGTCTGCCTCTTCTTCTGCCCGCTCAATCTCTCGACGCATCTGATCTGGGTCGAGGTCGGATAAATGTGCCGCATAATCATCCGGAGTCAATTCAGCTTCCAAGCCATTGAAACCATAAGCATAGGCCAGGAGGGCAATCTTGATCCCATTCACTTCCTTTATCAATAAGTCCGCATACTGGCGGGACTTGTCGGGATAAACTCCTAGTGGGGCCATGCCACGCTGGCTAAAGCTAGCTGCCGTTGACTGAAGCCCCTCCAATCCTGAATCTAAGATATGGTTATGGGCGAGATCGACCACGTCATAACCGGTATCCGCCATGGCATCGGCCACCTCTTCGGGCGCGTTGAAGCGCGGATAACCGACTAGGGGCTTAGTGGGATCAATGGTTCCCTCAAAATCCGCCAAGCTAAGATCAGCCTGCTGGATCCAGGGCTTCACATAGGAAAAGTTCGGGTGGAAGTCAAAACTTCCATCTGCTTGGGCAGCACTGGCAAAAATCGGATCGTGATAAAGTAAGTCCCCATGGGCCATGATCCGCGCCTCATGCACCGTCTCGACTTCGGGCTTAGCCGCTGAGCTCGTCAAGCCTTGACAGCCCGTTAAAGCCAATGAAGCTAAAGCCAGGCCAGCTTTAAATATCTTGCTATGAATTGTCTCCATCTTCTTCTCCTTTAAACCTTCCCCTCAATGCAGCCTGAAGCAAAGAAAGAGCCGCAAGCACGCATTCAAGCGAGCTTTTCTACGGCTCTTTCCCTATGGCTTGTGTTAGGCTTCTTTATTTTTACGGTATTCTTGTAGCCTCTCCCGTCCAAAGCGGATGGACTGGTCGATAACAGCCACACTCTGTGCTAATTTTTTCTTCTCCCAATCGTTTAAAGGAATCTGGAAGGTCCGCACGACCCCTTGGCGGCCGATTTGGCTAGGCAGACTGAAGGTCACCGCTTGGTCCAAGTCATAAATCCCCTGGCCGAAGAAGGTCCCGACAGGCAAGATCGTATCTTGGTCTAGGACAATGGTCGTTAAGAGTTCGACTGCTACCCGGGCAATAGCGGCATCCGTTACCCCTGTCTTATTGGTAAAGACATCATAGGCCGACTGCACAACTTCCTCAGTCAATTGGTCTACATCCAGTGGACTAACCCCTTCAAAATAATCGCTCAGGTGGTCAAAGGGAATGCCTTGAACATTCAGCTGGCTGCAGGCTGCAAAGGAAGACATGCCGTGCTCCCCTAGCATGTAACCCGTCACTGACTTGGGATCAATGCCATAATGGTCAGCCACAGCATAGCGCAAACGAGCGGAATCCAGCATGGTACCGGTCGATAGCACCCGTTCTTGGGGGTAGTTATATTCCGTCACTGCCAAGTGGGCTAAGGTATCGACAGGGTTCGAAATAAAGATCAGGATGGCTTCCCGGGTGTGCTGGCTAATCCCCGTCATCACATCATCGAGGACTGGAATATTATCCACCAAAAGATCCTGGCGTTCAGCCGGAATCTCATCCTTATAGATATGGGTAGCTGCTACCACAATCACATCGGCATCTGCCAGATCGCTATAGTTACCGGCATAGACCTTCACATGCTGGGTCGACCCGAGGCCCATGGCATGGCGCTCATCTAAGGCTTCCCCCGCTGCCTTCTCTTTTCTCTCATCGATTAGGACAATCTCAGAGAAGAGATTTGCCGCCAAAACATTGGATAAAACTTTGGCTCCGACAAAACCCACTCCGACAATGCCTAGTTTTTGGCCATAAATTGCCATCAGCAGTCACTCCTTTATGTCATTAATAGGTCAATTATAGCACAGTTTAAGAGGATGATGAGAAAGATTTAATTTTACTTGGACTCGGGCTGGAATAGTCGAATTCGAGCGAGCGACCCACACTTGAGCCTTCTGTTTGAGGATTAGATAGCGTCAACCCACACTTGACCACTCTGATTGAAGGTTAGAGAGTCGTTCGAATCAAATCGGGCGTCCTTCCACCCTGTATAGTCGGGTTCGGGCTAGCAGAAATAGCTCCTCTTCATCAAAATCCGTCGAAGGCTCGCTGCCTGTATATAAAAAAGGATTGCCTGCCAGCAATCCTTAACATTTTTAGTCATCCGAACGGAAATGGTCCACCAGTTGGTAAAGGTCCGTTGCCCGGTCCTTCCATTTACTGTATGAGGAATCCTCAGAGAGGAAAGGCAACTTATCGACCAAGTCTTGACCATGGGCCTTGCCTTTCTTACCCACCGTATCGAGCAAATTACTAAAGGTCGATTCATTATCTTCCTCAAACAAGGCAACAGCAACGACCGCTGTAACCGCTGCGAGAGAACCTAGGGCGAGGAGCCCCGCCTTTGTCTTCTTATCCATACCATCCACCTCACTTCTTCTATTTCTTAGCATTATACCATAAGGACTTGCTTGCTGAAAAGTTTGCCCTAGGAAAAGCGTGCAGGGAGAAGGCGAGCGACCGAAAAAGCAGGTCAATCGCAACTTAGGACCGCTGACCTATTCCTAACTTGCTCATCCCTACTCGCCAATAGTGGCTCCATTCGTAGGTGGTAAGCAAGTACTTGAAAATATGAAATAAGACTGACTCTTAATTACCAACCATCGCGGCACATAAAAAGAGGCTGAGACAGATGTCCCAACCCCTTGACATGATATAAATTGTAGAAAGCGAGGTGACTTGCTCCAGCGAAAGGAAGCTAACCGTGCGCCCTCGCACCCTGTGTAGTCGGGTTCGCAAGAGCAGCTTTGGCCTGCTTTCGCAAGTTGGGAACGTGCAAGCGCGGCTTGCCCTTATCCCAACTTACTCCAAGCATCCAAAGCTAAACGCTCTTGCTCACACCCTGTACTTTTGCTAGGGTTTCTTTGTCTTCGCTGCCATCTTCGTGTTGGATGCGGATATAAAGTTTGCCTTGGCGCGATCCGATGGTTAGGCGGTCGCCTTCGCCAACCCGTTGGGAAAGGATTAAATCACTCAGCGGGTCTTCAATCTGGCTTTGGATTTCTCGGCGAACAGGACGGGCCCCATATTCTGGGCTAAAGCCTTTTTCAGCCAAGAGTTTGGTTGCGCCGTGGGTAAGGCGGAGATCGATGCCTTGTTGGGCGACTTGTTCGGCCATGGCATCGGTAAACTTGCTGACGATCTCGGCCACTTGATCTTGGTTCAAGGCGTGGAAGACAATGATTTCATCCACCCGGTTAAGGAATTCGGGACGGAACTGTTGCTTCAGCTCTTCGCGGATGCGTTGGCTCATGCGGTCATAGTCATGGCTGACAGCTTCCTGGCCAAAGCCAACCGTCTTCTCATCACGCAGGGTGGTCGCACCGAGGTTAGAGGTCATGATAATGATAGTATTGCGGAAGTCCACCATCCGGCCCTTGCTATCGGTGATGTAGCCATCATCTAGAATCTGTAAGAGCAGGTCAAAGATATCTGGATGGGCCTTCTCTACTTCGTCAAAGAGGACCACCGAATAAGGGTGTTGACGGACCTTCTCCGTCAATTGTCCCCCTTCATCATAGCCCACATAACCAGGGGCTGAGCCGATCATCCGGCTGGTCGAATATTTCTCCATAAATTCGGACATATCGACCCGGATCAAGTGGCGTTCCGAACCGAAGAGCTCTTCACTCAGGCTCTTAGCTAGTTCGGTCTTACCCACTCCCGTTGGTCCTAGGAACATAAAGGACCCAATAGGCCGGTTGGGGTCTTTGATGCCGGAATGGGCCCGGCGTACGGCCCGAGCTACGGCATTGGTGGCTTCTTCTTGGCCCTTAACCCGGCGGTGGAGGCGTTCTTCCAAGGCCAGGAGTTTTTGGTTTTCGGTTTCTGTCAGCTGGCTAATTGGAATGCCTGTCCATTGGGCAATAATGGCGGCAACCTCTTCTTCACCGATAGACAAGTTGTAGTTTTGCTTTTCTTTGCGTTGGTTTTCGATTTTATTGAGAGCTTCTTCCAATTCTTTTTGTTCAGCGTGGATCTTAGCTGCATCTTGGAAGTTCTGTTCCGCCACAGAGTTCAGCTTGGCTTCTTCTAATTGGCGGTACTTGCGGACAAGGTCCTGGCTCTTGGTCGCTTGGCCCCCGCCAGCCTGGGCATCCAAACGTTTAGTTGCCGCCGCTTCATCCATCACATCAATGGCCTTATCCGGCAAGAAACGGTCCGAGATATAGCGGGCACTCAGATTAGCAGCCGCATCAATGGCTTCATCTGTAATGGCCACTTGGTGGAAGTCCGCATAGGCTTGGCGGATACCCGCCAGGATAGACCGGGTCTCTTCGATGGTCGGTTCATCGACTTGAACCTTGGCGAAGCGCCGTTCTAAGGCCGCATCCTTCTCAATATACTTCTGGTATTCATTGAGGGTGGTTGCCCCAATCACTTGGACTTCGCCACGGGCTAAGGCAGGCTTCAGAATATTGGAAGCATCCATGGTCCCCTCAGCACCCCCAGCACCAATCAGGGTGTGCAATTCATCGATGAAGAGGATCACTTGACCATCCTGGATCACTTCTTCAATTAAGTGTTTCATCCGGTCTTCGAATTCCCCCCGGTACTTGGTGCCGGCAATCAGTGAGCCCATATCGAGCATCATCAGGCGCTTATTTTCTAGACTTTCTGGTACTTCTCCAGCAACAATCGCTTGGGCCAAACCTTCCGCAATCGCCGTCTTACCCACACCGGGTTCGCCCACTAGGACCGGATTGTTCTTGGTCCGGCGGCTGAGAATCTGTAAGATCCGACGGGCTTCTTTCTCCCGACCAATAATAGGGTCAAGTTGGCCATTGCGCGCCCGACGCGTTAAATCCTTGCTGACTGCATCCAGGGTTGGGGTCTTACTCTTATTGGGATCCGCCTTCCCTGGGTGTTTACGTCCCGACTTGGGTAGGGGCCGGCCGAGCATCTGGTAGATATCACGGCGAATTTTTTCTGGATCAGCTCCTAAATTCCGCAAAATGCGGGTAGCTAAAACTTCTTCTTGGATCAGGGCCAAAAGGATGTGCTCGGTTCCAACGAGGGAAGTCCGCGCTTTCTTGGCTTCTTCTGTACTAAGATAGAGTACCTTGCTGGCGCGGGGGGAATACACTGGCTCCCCTAAGTCATTATAGGGGTCTTGGCCTGACCCATAGCCCACCACGAATTCGACCTCTTCCTTGAGGGATTCATAGTCGCCGATATAAGGGGCAAGGACCGCATGGGCAATCCCCTCACCCTCTGCTAAGAGTCCTAGCAAGAGATGTTCGGTTCCGACCGCATGGTGGCGGAAGGCCTTGGCTGCTTCCAGGGCATAAGCCAAGGCTTTCTGGGCTTTTTCCGTATAGATTTCTTTCATGGTCTAAACTCCAATCTTCGCGCAGTTTAATGTTCGTACTTTAACTTACGAAGGACATTCGTTAAGATTAAGGCGCGTAAGGAATCCGCTTGACTGACATGGGCCATGACTTCTTTGTCTAGAGCCGCATAAATCAAGCGCGCTTCCGTCTCCGTAAGCAAATCATTCTTGTGTAGGTTGCTAATAATCGCTCGGGCGTCCTTATCCGATAGGTCGTCACCGATCAACTGAATCATCGAATCGATATAATCTGCCTCGTCGACGACCGTCATCTTGACAATACGGATATAACCGCCGCCCCCACGCTTACTCTCCACATGGTAACCATTCTGGGGGGTAAAGCGAGTATTAATCACATAGTTAATTTGTGAGGGCACACATTCAAAACGCTCGGCGATTTCACTCCGTCGAATTTCAACATTCGACGACTCCTGTAAAACTTGTTTCAGGTAGGCTTCTATTATATCAGACATGTTTTTATTACGCATTTTTAATCACCTCTAGTCTGACTAAGTTTGACGTTCAACTTTATCATACCTAATTTTTGCCTAGGCGTCAATATCTTTGCCTGTTAAAACTTGACCAAGCCAGGATTTGAGCCCGGTCTTAAGCCTAATTTCAAGCTTCGTTTTTAAAGCGCTTTCTCTTTACAATTTCATGAAATCATGCCATTCTTAAGGAGAATTGTGTATAATAGAAAGCGTGCAATCTTATGCAAATTTTAAAGGAGGCAGTGGGATGACGAATGAGTCGTACGTCGCTATTATCGGCGGCTTAAATATGGATATAGCAGGGATTTCTGGCCCTATGTACCGGGAACGGGATTCTAATATTGGGCATATCTACCTTAGTCCAGGAGGTGTAGGGCGCAATATTGCGCACAATTTAGTGCAATTAGAGGTCCCTACCTATCTCGTGACCGCTTATGGTGATGATGATTTTGGGCTGCTTGTTGAGAAATCTTGCCGGGAGTTAAATATTTCCTTGGACTATGCAGAAAAGTTAGAGAATGAACATACCTCGACCTATCTCTATGTAACAGATAGCGACGGGGACATGATCACCGGTGTCAACGATATGGACATCGTCAAAAAAATCACGCCAGACTTCTTGGCTAGTCGCTTGGACTTCTTAAACCAAGCAAAGATTTGTGTCATCGATGCCAATGTGTCCCGTGAAACCATTGAGTGGATTGTCGACCATGTCAAGGCGCCCCTCTATGTGGAAGCTGTGTCAGTGGCTAAGGCAGCTCGTTTTGAAGCCGTTTTGGACCGGATCGATACCATCAAGCCCAACCAATATGAAGCCGAACTCTATACGGGCATCAAAATCCTTGACGAGAAAACAGCCCGCCAAGCCGCGGAAAAACTCATTGAGCTTGGCGTCAACAATGCCTTCATCTCATTAGGAGCCAAGGGAATGGGCTGCGCGAACTCAGACGAGACCCACTATGTTCCTGTGCTTGAATCCGACGTTGTCAGTGCGAATGGTGCAGGGGACTGTGCCATGGCAACCATTGTCTGGGCTAACTACCACTATGGCCATGAACTCGCCATTAAAGAAGTCACCCAGCTGGCTCAAGCCGCAGCCAACCTAGCAACGAGCACCATGCATTCGGTCTACGAAGAGCTCTCGGTCTCAGCTGTTGTCAAACGTGCCCAAGACTATAAGCAATAGGAGGTATATATTGTGGGAATTATTCGAAACCTAATTGGGATCCTGGTTATTCTAGCCTTGGCTGCCCTCTTGTCCTATGATCGCTCAAAAATTACAAGTAAAATCAAAAACATCGTCATGATGTTTGTCACCATGCTGGTTCTCACCTTCATCTGCTTGAGAACCTCAGCTGGTATCACCGCCTTGGAAGGTATCTCCAACTTCTTCAGCTGGTTGATTGCCCAAGCTCAAGGCGGGATCAGCTTCGTCTTCGGCGGAATTGTCATCGAAGAAGGGGCTTCCGTCTTCTTCTTCAACGTCCTCTTGCCCCTCGTCTTCATTTCGGCTTTAATCGGGATCTTAAATTACATCAAAGTCCTCCCCTTCATCATGAAATGGGTCGGCAAGGGCATTAATTTCATCACTGGCATGGGTGAAGTCGAAAGCCAATTCGCCATTTCAACAGCAGTTCTGGGGAACACGTCAGCCTTTATCTCGATTAAAGAAATTATCCAAGGCATGGATCCCCGCTCACTCTTCACCATCTGCCTCTCTGGGATGTCAGCTGTCGGGGCCTCCACCCTGGCTGCCTACATGCAAATGATCCCTGGCGAATATGTCGTGGTAGCTGTCTTCTTGAATATCTTTGCTGCCCTCGTCATCGCCAGCATCATGAATCCCTACGAAGCTGAGGAAGTTGAGAGTGGCCATGAATTCGAGCTCCTCGAAGAGAGCGCTGAAGACAAAGGCAACTTCTTCGATATGTTGGGGTCATACATCACAGACGGCTTCAACCTGGCCATCATCATTGCTGCCATGGTGATTGGTTTCGTGTCCTTGATTACCTTCTTGAACTCAATTGTTGAAGGCATCTTCGGCATCACCTTCACCGAAACCATGGGCTATGTCTTCTCACCACTGGCCTTCATTATTGGGATTCCTAGCGAAGACATTGTCAAGGCAGGAAGTCTCATGGCTACCAAGCTACTCACTAACGAATTCGTCGCCATGGGTGAGTTCCAAAGCCTCTTAGGCGGAGCGAGTACCAAGACCCAAGCCATGGTCGCCACTTATCTCGTGTCCTTCTCTAACTTCGGTACCATGGGGATTACCCTAGGCGCCATCAAGGGCATCAGCGAAAAACAATCCAAGGTGCTCTCCAAGGCCCTCGTCAAAGTCCTCTTAGGCTCCATCCTCTCTTCACTCCTCGTTGCGAGCGTGGTAGGCCTCTTCTTCTAAAAGTAAATGATCGGAAAAGCGATCGCTCGGCAAGCCCAAGCAAGGGCACATCGAGCGATCGCTTTTTTAATTTGCTTGATTAAAATAAAGAAAGAAACTGCTCTAGTAAAAAAGATCCTGTCCCCTCTAAGGGACAAGATCTAGGGACTAGCGCAAGACAAAACGCTTAGGACCTATAAACTTCAATAACAGGTAGCCTAAAATAATATAGGCAACGATAAAGAGGTAAATCCCTAAAATCACCCGCGGTCCAATCGATTCCGCATTCATAAAGAGTAAGTAAGGAATAAAAATACTCAAGGATCGGATAATATTATAGAGCGGGCTCTTGCTTTCCAAGTTGGCGGTAAAGGGTTGGAGCCAGTAATACAAGTAAAGATAATGGACCGTAAAGAAGACCATCACAACCACTTGACTAAGGAGTAAAATCCCCAAAGGCAGTAAACGCTGCCCGCCTAACTGAAAGTAAACCAGGCTGGAACCCAGCATTAAAACCAATAAGGTAGGTAAATTATAGCCAAAGCAGCGTTTAAAGCGAATCACCATGGCCTCAGCTAAGAGGTCGGGATTGCGATAATAGTTATTATGCATCAAGTAGCGGTCCATATTGAAAAAACAAAAACGGGTAAAGGATTCACCGATATTTAAGAAGAGGCAAGCGTAAATCACCATCACCACCAGGTAAGTCTGATAGGCCTCCTCCAAGTCGGCCTGGCTAATCCCTAGGTCCCCCTGGAAGAAGAATTGGTAAATAAAGATTCCTCCACTAATTAGGACAAAAATGGCTAAGACAATCATAAAAATAATCCGTCGCCGGCGGTTTAATTTATGGCCCAGCCGGTCAAAGAAGATCGCGTTGATATAGCTCATTCCCTGTAAGTGGTCGTACTTATCAGAAGTAGCTGGGCGCTTAATATCTTCCCCTTCTACCTTGACATTGGCGGATTGGGCCTCTGTTACCGCTTGATTAATGTGGTGGATACTGTCATGGTTGATGCTTGACCTTGCCAAGGCCTGGTACTTATCAGACTTTTGTAAGGAATAAGCCCCAAGTCCAGCCATGACCACCCCAGCTAAGGCGGTTAGGGGCTGGAAGAGCCAGTTGATAGGTAAGTGCCAGATGCCTGCATCTCCTAGGATGACTAGGCCGACAAAGAGGGCTCCAGCAACAAAAATCATAACAATCATCAAGACCGTAAAGGGTCGGTTAGGCACTTGGCGTTTGGGATTGACCAGTTTCAGATAGAGGGCTTGAGCGAGGAGACGCAAGCCCAGGAAAAAGAGGGTCATATTCATCCCACTAAAGAGGGAAAGTCCCATCCCTTTAAGGGCGATGGTCGCCGCTAGCCCATAGAAAATGACAAAATTGACGCCTGCCATAAAGGTCATGTTCAGGTAATAGGACTTGGGATTCATTTTTAAATAATAAATACAGAGCCGGTCAAAGGTCTGGTTAGGATCAATCAATTTCACCCAGAAAGTGGCTAAGACCAAGGAAAAGCAAAAGATAGCTAGCAAACGAACGGTATTTTCTTGGCCGGGGCCCCCAATAAAACCTAGAAGAAAAATCGCCCCAAAATAAAAGGCCTTACCGAAGATTTGCTTAAATACTTCCCCCACTGTGCCCAGCCAAGTGATTAGGCGCTTAACATACTTAGCCTCAAACCAGCGATTAGGAATATGCTTACCGATTAGAGGGAGACGTTGGAGATAGTAGAGGAAGATATTAAATGACCGGGTCGCTTTGAGCCGCTGTAAGAATTGGTAATTAGTCATGATCCTCATCCTCCGCGCTCAAGGCTTCAATAAGGGATTGGTCAAAATCCTCGTCCTCTAGCGCACTCTCAAAGTGGCGCAGTTGCCCCTGGTGCAAGAGAACAATGTCATCACAAATATCCTTGGCCAGCTGGATCATATGGGTGGACATAATCATAATATGGTCCATGCCCAAATCGAGGAGGAGACGCTTAATTTCTAAACTAGAGATCACGTCAATCGCCGTCAAGGGTTCATCGAGAAGTATAATCTTGGGTTTAGAAATCAAGAGGCAGAGAATGGCCAACTTGCTTTTCATCCCACTGGAATAACCCTTGATAATCCGGTGGCGGTCCTTCTGACTAAAGCCCAAGCGATCCAAGTAATCATCAACAGAATACGAATCTTTGGGAGCGTGGATGTCCATGTAAAATTTGATGTATTCATAGCCTGTGAGGAAGTCAGGTAAATAGTTTTCCGCAAAGACCATGCCAATATCTTCCGGCTCTATGGCCTTTACTTGACCAGCTTCAACTAAATGGGCCTGGCCATCATCACTCTCCAAGTCCCCGTAGAGAATCCGAAAGAGGGTGGTCTTTCCTGAACCGTTCCGACCTAAGAGTCCATAGATATGGCCAGCTTCAAAGGAATAAGTGGCCCCCTTGAGAACTTCCTGTTCTTGAAAATCTTTTTCAATATTTTCTAAGCGCAATTCCATACTTGTCGCCTCCATCTCTTAATCTACTGCTTAAGCTTCTGCCTTGCTAGTATAACAAAGAATGTAAGCGTCTTAAAGTCAAATAACGTGCGACAGTAACAGCAAAGAACGAAAGTGCTAGGGATACTATATCTGTAAGTCACAACGCTTGGAAAAGCTATAGCAAGTGGAAGAAAATGCCCTTTAGGCTAAGTTTTGTTCCTTTTACTTCCGAAAAAATAAAAAAAGCGATCCAAAGATCGCAAGAAAGCACACACTTATAAATTTATCGGGAAGACCGGATTTGAACCGACGACCCCTACGTCCCGAACGTAGTGCTCTACCAAGCTGAGCTACTTCCCGTCACGCTATCCTTTTCAGAGAAAAATAAAAAGCGTCTTACTGACGCTTTCCATCGAGTCGGGAAAACAGGATTCGAACCTGCGACCCCTTGGTCCCAAACCAAGTGCTCTACCAAGCTGAGCTATTTCCCGGTATGCACCCAGCAGGATTCGAACCTGCAACCGCCTGATTCGTAGTCAGGTACTCTATCCAGTTGAGCCATGGGTGCGTATAAGAATGTAATGCCGAGGACCGGAATCGAACCGGTACGGTGTGTAACCACCGCAGGATTTTAAGTCCTGTGCGTCTGCCAGTTCCGCCACCCCGGCCTATTAACAAGCAGATCCATAAAAAATCAAATAAGCGGAATACGAGATTCGAACTCGCGACCCCCACCTTGGCAAGGTGATGTTCTACCACTGAACTAATTCCGCGTGATATACATGCCGGCTAAAGGACTTGAACCCTCGACCCTCTGATTACAAATCAGATGCTCTACCAACTGAGCTAAGCCGGCATCAAATTCATATTCGAATTTGTGATGATCCGTGGGAGGCTCGAACTCCCGACCCTCTGATTAAAAGTCAGATGCTCTACCGACTGAGCTAACGAATCAAAGGAATGGAGAATGAGGGGTTCGAACCCCCGACATCCTGCTTGTAAGGCAGACGCTCTCCCAGCTGAGCTAATTCTCCATGTCGGTAAGTTGTTTCGTAACAACTATTATATAATACCACGAGTTTTAATCTTTGTCAACAGTTTTTTAAAATTAGCGCTTGGGCCAAGGAACTGTTCTCTCGTGACGACTTGATAAGTATAGCACAGTTCTTTGGCCTTGCGCAAGCTTTTTTTAATTTTTTACCTAAATTTTTTCCTTCAATTGACCAAAGTCGGTAAAGTAGTGCGGATAGGCCAGGTAGGTACAGAGGATGCTGGCGACGGCCCCGCAGGACAGGATCATAAAATAAACCATAATCTGGTACATAATAGCCTGGAGGGGCATGGAACCAGCCATCATCATCCCGGTCATCATCCCTGGCAGGGTGACTAGGCCGAGGGTTCGCATCCCGTCGATGGTGGGTTGGAGGGCGCCCTTGATGGTGTCATGGATAATCGACCAAGAGGCCTGCTTAGTCGAAGCACCTAGGGCTAACTTCTCAAAGACTTCCTGGCGGCGGGCATCGAAGAGGGTTCGCAGGTTGTTATAGCAGAGCCCTACGATCTTCATACCGTTACCAGCCAACATCCCTGTAATCGGGATCATTTGTTGGGGGACAAATTGCAGGGTGCCTGACAGAACTAAGATCAGTATCGAGAGTCCAATCCCTGAAAAGATAGCGATCAAAGAAATCTTAAAAGCATGGGGCAGGCCCTGGGCACGCTTCTTAGCATTCCAAGCGGAGTTGAAGATCATTATCCCCATGGCCACTAGGGTCACCCAGAAGCTAGCGAGCTGGAAAACATAGGTCAGAATGTAGCCGACGACCACTAACTGGACAATCATGCGGACAACGGCAACCAGCATATCTTTATTAAGGCCTAGTTTCTCCTTACTGCTAATGGCTAGAGCCACTAAGACTAAGACAAAGGCCAGAGCGAGCGAGGAGGGACTAATCGTGAGTTCGTGCGCCATCCAAGAGACCTCCTTCCTGTAAGTGACCATCCACCAGATAGAGGGAACGGTCGGCCAATTTTTGGTCTTCTGGCCGGTGGGATATCCAAATGGCCAAGATGTCAGAACGGTCAACTTCAGCTAAGACTAAGTCCCAGACAGCTTTGGCAGAAGTCTCATCCAAGGAAGAGACCACTTCATCTAATAAGAGAATCTTGGGTGGAAAGAGCAGGTGGCGGATGAGAGCCAGGCGCTGCCGCTCACCCCCAGATAAGCTTTCGACGGCTTGGTCATCTGCCAAGTGGCCTAGACCCAAGGCAGCCTTAAGTTGATCGATACGAGAATCATCTAGGGGCTTCTGCTGGACTTCAGCCACAAAGGCAAAATTATCCCGGACTGTCTTGCCAAAGAGAAGCGGATTTTGTACACAATAGGAAATTTCTTGGCGATAATGTTGATAGTCATAGCTTTGAGCAGGTCTGCCCTGGTAATTGACCGTCCCACTATCTTGGTTGAGCAGTTGGGCAATAATCTTAAGAATCGTTGACTTGCCGCTGCCGGAAGGGCCATTGATGGACAGGGTCTCCCCTGCCTGGGCCTGAAGATTAACCTTATCCAATATTTGTCTGCCATCTCTTGCATAAGAGATATCAGTCAGTGTTAACATAGCCACCAACCTTTCTGAGTATTTTCTTCATTATAGCGGAAGATCCGCACAAATAAAAATAATAAAATCGACGTGAATTTTGAACTGCCCCCTGTCAAGTAGACAGGCAAATAAATAAATTTTTACCATGTGTGATTTTTGTCATGCATGGTTTTTATTTTGGATTTTAAAATAGAATTTATCAGTGAATACGATATTTCATAAC
>NZ_VYWO01000007.1 GCF_008726925.1 Aerococcus sanguinicola
CCCTCTTTATATAGATGGATATAGTTAGCCAATTCTGCTGGTGAATGTTTTCTATTTGAACGCATAAAAACTCCCCCTAAAGTAGTTTACTTTTTTTAGTGTCTACTTTAGGGGGAGCATACCAGGGCGGTGCTTCACACTTTATTTAATTATTTACCTAATGCTGCTTTTGCTTGGTCGCAGATTGATGCGAAGGCATCGGCATCGTTGACTGCAAGGTCTGCAAGCATTTTACGGTTGATTTCAATGCCTGCTTGTTTCAAGCCGTTGATTAACTTGCTGTAGCTTAAGCCGTTAACGCGTGCTTGGGCATTGATACGGGTGATCCATAGGCGACGGAAGTCACGTTTTTTCTGACGACGGTCGCGGTAAGCGTACATATAAGATTTCATGACAGCTTGTTTCGCCATCTTGTAGTTTACGCTCTTAGTTCCGTAATAACCTTTTGCTAATTTAATATATTTTTTACGTCTTTTACGACTAACTGTTCCACCTTTAACTCGAGCCATTCGAAATTCCTCCTTGTTTCTCTAGATTATTACTTATTTGTAGGTATCTAACATTTGTTGGATACGTTTTTGGTCAGATTGATGAACCATTGTAGCTGGTTTGTGCTGACGACGTTGTTTCTTGGTCTTACCATGGAAACGGTGAGAGCGTTCTGAATGACTACGTTTTAACTTACCTGAAGCGGTAAATTTGAAGCGTTTAGCCGATGCACGGTGTGTTTTTTGTTTAGGCATAATAATTTCCTCCCATTTTTGTTAATTGGATTATTTGTCTTCAGGCTTAGGTGCTAGCATCAATTGCATAGACCGGCCTTCCATTTTTGGTTTTTGCTCAACTGTCGCGATATCGCTGATTTCGTTAGCAAAACGTTCCAGCACTTCACGTCCCAAGTCCTTATGAGTGATGGCACGTCCCTTGAAACGGATAGATACCTTCACCTTGTCGCCCTTGCCGATAAACTTGCGGCCTTGACGTAGTTTGGTGTTGAAGTCATTATCATCGATAGCTGGACTCAAACGGATTTCCTTAACTTGGATGGTCCGTTGGTTCTTGCGCTGTTCACGGGCCTTGCGTTGTTGTTGGTAACGGAACTTGCCGTAATCCATGATCCGGGCAACCGGTGGCTTAGCACCTGGTGACACGAGAACGAGGTCAAGTTCGTATTCGCCGGCCTTATCTAGAGCGTCTTTCTTAGAAAGCACACCCAACTGTTCACCATCAGGATCAATCACGCGCATTTCGCGTGCCCGAATCGATCCATTGACGATGTTATCTTTTTCTTTTGCGATAATTATCCCCCTCCATAGTTCAAATTTGCATTCATCGGTCATTGAGATTTCAGCATAGAAAAAGCGACGAATCCATAAAAGTACCCGTCGCTGCTCACACAAGGCTCCCCTTGTGCACTTGAATCTATCAACCCGAGGACGTCTTTGTCAACTCAGGTGAGAAACGGGTAGGTCTCTGCTTCTTGTCTCACTCAAACATCATAGCATGTTCCCTATCCAAGGTCAAGGATTAATTCAAAAAAGACTGGGAATCTTCTCCCAGCCTCTCCTTTAAAGCAATTATTCAGGTAAAATCCAATAAGCTTGACTTGATTCTTGGTTAATCTTCTCCACGGCGTCCTTGACTTGGTCGGACTTGTAGGCTTGGGAAACAGCCTTGACCCAGTCCTTATCCTTGTCCTCTTCCCGGACAACGAGTTGGAGCATGAATTCAGGGGCTACGTCTTCATAGGCCAGTGCGGTCTGGAAGTCGATACCCGCGTCGAAGGCTCGCGAGCCTGGAATGGCAGCAATGGCCAGGTCTGGTGTGGTCCGCGCTAGGTTGGGTGAACTGATGACCTCGATCTTCACGTTTTTCGGATTTTCTGTGATATTTTCCACATTTAAGTTGGCCTTGTCCGCATTCGGATCTAACTTAATGATCCCTTCCTTCTCTAGCAAGAGCAAGGCCCGTGACAGGTTAGAGGGGTCATCGGGTACTCCCACTTGGTCCCCTTCTGCTAAGCTATCCAGGCTATCCTTCTGTCCTGGGAAAATAGCCATAGGGACAGTTGGCAGGGGCTGGATATTGGTCAGGTGGGCATCTTTCTCCTCGTTGAAGTTCTCCATATAGAGGGTGTGCTGCTCAATATTGAGGTCAGCTGCCTTCTCTTCAAGGGCTACATCAGCTTCGCGTAAGTCGGTGAATTCAACCGTATCCACCTTGTAACCCTCTTCTTCGAGGATCGGTTTGACTACATCGAGGAAGAGGTCGCTGTAAGGGCCCGGTGAAGTAGCGAGGCGGATTTCCTGACTATCTTCGGCCGCCGCCTCATTCTGAGAAGCCTGCTGGGATCCGCAAGCCCCTAAGACCAAGAGGGACAAAAGGGCGAGGACCGCTGTTTTAACTTTATGCATACGAACACTCCTATCTGCTTACTTTTCATAAGTTTATATATACTAACATATTGTAAGCTCTTTGGGAACCAAAAGCCCCTCCCAGCTGATAGTTCTTTCCCATCATGGCTGACCAAGCATGCTATAATAGACGTAAAGCCAAGAGAAAGGATGACTTGAACAGATGACAGCACGTTGCAGCTGGGCCACGACGCCCGAACTTATTGCCTACCACGACCAGATTTGGGGCCGACCGACCACCGATGACCAGGCCCTCTTCAAAGCCCTGAGCCTAGAAATCATGCAGGGTGGCCTGTCCTGGGAGACCGTCCTCAAGAAAGCGGACGATTTCGATGCCGCCTATGATGGCTTCGACTACCAAAAGATTGCCCGCTATGACCGTTATAAGTACCAGGGCCTGCTCCAGGACAGCCGCTTGATCCGCAACCGGCGCAAGATCCAAGCCATTATCCACAATGCCCAGGTCCTAGTCGACTTACTGGATGAGGGCGAAGGCTTCTCCGACTATGTCTGGGACTTGATCGAGACCGCTAAGGACCAGGAGGACAGCCCGGAGGCCCTCAGCCAAGCAGTGGTCAAGAGCATGAAGAAAGACGGCTTCACCTACATCGGCCCCACCACCATGACCGCCTTCCTCCAAGCCATCGGCGCCTACAATCCCCATGAAGCGGGTTGTGATTTGGCGTAATATTATAAGATTATTTAACTAATTGCATGGATGAGCCTTCGTTTCATTTTGACTTTGGTCGTTAAAATGCCATGGCACCGGTTCGGGTCAAGGTCCCTCACCTAGCAAGACTCAAACGGCTAGTACGGCTAAATTATTAGCCTACTAGCCGTAATTCGCTTTGCTTGCTTGTTCATGGCTAACGACCAAAGTCAAACTCCACTACTGCTCATAATCGAAAACCAATCAATTATTTTGAAGATTGCAAACTAAAATTAATCCATCTCCAAAACAATATTAAAGCACGACTCCTCAAAGTAAGGGGCCGTGCTTTTCTGTGATATTTAATTATTAAAGTATTAAGCATTCAAAGGCCAACTTCGATAGCGCAACGGATGCTCACCACCGCGATTTGACTTCTCTTACTGCTCCAAGATTAAGTCCACAATTTCGTCAGCTGTGATGGTTCCAAAATATTGGCTGAGGTCGAACTGCTTTAGCTGGTCCAGGAGGTCTTGGCGACGGAGTGGCGTGCCAACTAGGGCGGTCTCAATATCAGCGATCGGTTGGCTGCCGAAGAAGTCGCCGTAGATCTTGCAGTCCCTTATCCGGCCTTGTTCGATGGCCAGGCTGATGTCGAAGGTGCCCCCCTTGAAGTGTTCATTGCGGTTGTATTCAAAGCGAGGGGAAGCGCCGAAGATCCAATCCCAGTTAGCGTATTTTTCTTCCATCATTTGGTCGATAGCGGCCCAGTCCTCATCGGTCAATTTATATTTCTTAATTTGGTCATAGGAAGTGACGCCTGCCGTCTTAACCAGGATCAGTTCCAAAAACTCTTCAGAGGTCAGGTCCTTATATTCGGAGTCCACATAGTCGCGTAAGTTACCTACCCGGCTTCTCACGGACTTGATGCCTTTTGACTCGATCTTCTTCTGGTTGGGACGGAGGGCGTTGACCATGTTCTCCATATCCACATCGAAGAGCAAGGAGTAGCCGCCGTAGACCCGGCCGTTCTTCATGGTCATGGCTGCCCCAGAAACCTTCTTCCCGTCAACCATCAAGTCATTGCGCCCACTCTTTTCGATCTGGGTCACACCGATTTCGCGGAGGATCTGCATCACGGGCTGGTACATTTTGTCGAAGTTGGAGAAGGCATTGGTATCCTGGCTATCCATCAAGAAACAAATATTAATCTCGCCCCGGTCCAGGTATACGGTCCCGCCTCCCGTATCCCGGCGGACCATCTGGATCCCATTGGCTTCCACATAGTCCATGTTGACTTCTTCCATGGCATTCTGATAGCGGCCAATCTGGACAAAAGGATCCGTCATATAAGGAAAGAGGATGGGTTCATCCAGGAAGATATGGTTCTGGGCATAGACCTGCATGGCCATGGCGACAGCCCCATTGTAGATCCATTCGCCGTCACGTTTCATTTCAATAATATACATCTTATCGGTCACTTCTTTCGTCTAAATTCTCAAGATCTTCGAGGAGTTGGCGGATATCCGCTTCCAGCCAGATGGTATTTGAACGAATGGCTGGTGGGATCCGGTAGTCCTTTAGATTCACAGTCAGATAGAGGGCTTGGGGGAAGGCCTCCGCCATATCTTGGAAGGGGTGCTTGATGACTTGGGGGGCCATATAGCCACAGCCCATCTCGAGGAGGAGGATCTTTTTGTCCTTGTTCTGGTCGAGGAAATGCTCATAACGGGCCTGCTCTTCCTTGAAGGCTTCATCTTCCACCATCCAATCCCAGTGGTTGCGCCGGTTGAGTTCCATCCGCTGGCCGCATGCTGGACACTGGGGAATCAGGTCGGCTGGCACCCGCATATCTTCTTGCCGGTCCACCATCTCTTCTACCAGGTCATCGATCCGGTAACGCTTGGGATGGCAGCCGTACATGCACTGCATGAGGATATACTTGCCCTGGACATCGAAGACCTTGTCGGGATCATAGTCGGCCTTCTCGAAGGCATTGTCCGCATTCGAAGTAATGATATGGTAGTTTCGCCCCTCCAAGGCTTGACGCATCCGCACATAGGACGCACCCAGGCCCTGGTCCAAATAATTCAACTTGACAAAACGACTAAAAAAGGCCCAAGATTCCGCCTCGTTGGCAAAGGGAAAGACGCTGGCCTGGAACATATCCAACCAACCATACTTGCTAATAAAATCCGGGAAGGCTTCTTGGAAGCGCGGTCCCACATAAGTGAAGCCATCCGCAGCTCCCATGCCCGCACCGACTCCGACTAGAATCGCCTCTGCCTCATTCAAGGCCTCTCGCAAGAGCTCAGCCTGGGAGACCTGGTCTTGTCTATCTAAAACTTGCCAATTCTGTGTCACAATTGCCGCCTCCTTCTCTAACATACATCCCTTATTATAACGCATATGAGCGCTTACTTCATGGATTTCTGCTTGTTCCTTATCTTAATCCAGCAAGCTATCTTACCAGGAAGGTAAATCAGCAATCGCTACAAAGCTCCTATTTTTGTCTCTTGGAGGAGCTAATACGGATACTTCCACTCCCCTTATGACCGTTACTGGGCCGGATACGGACACAGCTAGCTCCCTTATGACCGTTACTGGACTTGTTACGGACATAACTAGCTCCCTTGTGGCCGTTACTGGACCAGATACGGACACTACCACTACCCTTGTGGCCGTTACTGGACCAGATACGGACACTACCACTCCCCTTTTGACCGTTACTGGAGCTGATACGGTCACAACTAGCTCCCTTATGACCGTTACTGGACTTGTTACGGACATAACTAGCTCCCTTGTGGCCGTTACTGGACCAGATACGGACACTACTACTCCCCCTTATGACCGTTACTGGAGCAGATACGGTCACAACCACCCCCTTGTGGCCGTTACTAGCCCTTTGAAGCTCGCTAGCTGAGAGACCGGAGATCGGACCGTAGTGGTTAGCGGTTGGAGCATCAGCAACTTAGGGATATCGTACAAGACGTGCCAGCCGTTCTTGTCCTTCTTAAATTCAAGGGGCCAATTCAATAGCGCACCGCATGCCCACAGCACCATTTCTTTATAAACTTATTTCACTTTTGTCTTCCAATAATAAAAAGCCCAGCCAAAGATCAGCTGGACTTAGTGTAATTCAATTATTCGTGGTTCTTAACAGCTTCCTGTAAGGCCTCAAAGAAGGCTTGGAAGTCTTGGCTTTCGGTCTTCTTAGAGCCGTAGCGGCGGACCGTTACGGACCCTTCTTCAATTTCCTTGTCACCAAAGACTAATTGATAAGGAATCTTATGGGTTTGCGCTTCGCGAATCTTATAACCCATCTTTTCATTACGGTCGTCGACTTTAACCCGGAAGCCTTTTGCTTTCATCTCTTCTGCAATCTTGTAGACATAGTCGGCATGGGCATCTTCATTCACAGGGATGAGGACAGCTTGGGTTGGTGCCAACCAGGTTGGGAAGGCGCCCTTGTATTCCTCAATCAGGTAGGCGACAAAGCGTTCCATGGTTGAGATTACCCCGCGGTGGATAACCACTGGACGGTGGGTATTTTGACCATCTTCACCGACATAAGTAATGTTAAAGCGTTCAGGTAAGAGGAAGTCCAACTGAACCGTTGACAGGGTTTCTTCAGTGCCTAAAGCGGTCTTCGTTTGAACGTCAAGCTTAGGCCCGTAGAAGGCGGCTTCCCCTTCTGCTTCGAAGTAGTCTAAACCGAGACCATCCATGGCTTCCTTCAACATGGCTTGGGCCTTTTCCCACATTTCATCGTCATCGAAGTACTTATCGGTATCGTTAGGGTCGCGGTAGGACAGACGGAAACGATAATCGGTGATATGGAAGTCTTCATAAACTTCGCGAATCAAGTGGAGGACGCGGGTGAATTCATCCTTGATTTGGTCAGGGCGGACAAAGATATGGGCGTCATTCAAGGTCATTTCACGAACCCGTTGGAGACCAGAGAGGGAGCCTGACTTCTCATAGCGGTGCATCATCCCGAGTTCGGCAATCCGGATAGGCAGTTCCCGATAGGAGTGGATATGGTTTTGGTAGACTTCCATATGGTGAGGGCAGTTCATCGGACGGAGGACTAATTGTTCGCCATCGCCCATGTCCATTGGTGGGAACATGTCATCACGGTAGTGGTCCCAGTGACCGGACTTCTTGTAGAGGTCCACGTTAGCCATAATTGGCGTATAAACGTGCTCGTAGCCTTGAGCGACTTCCTTGTCCACAATATAGCGTTCCAACAAGCGGCGGATGGTTGCCCCTTCAGGTAGCCAGAATGGCAGGCCTTGGCCAACTTCAGGTGAGACGAGGAAGAGGTCGAGTTCCTTGCCTAACTTCCGGTGGTCGCGTTCCTTGGCTTCTTCGCGGCGCTTGAGGTCAGCCTTCAAGTCTTTCTCATTGAAATAAGCTGTCCCGTAAACCCGTTGCATCATGGGACGGTCAGAATCTCCGCGCCAGTAAGCCCCAGCTAAGGAAAGCAATTGGAAGTGCTTGATATAGCCAGTTGAAGGGACGTGGCCCCCGCGGCAAAGGTCGATAAATTCACCTTGGCTGTAGACGGTAAGGGTTTCGTCTTCTGGCAGGTCGTGGATTAATTCCAATTTATAAGGGTCTTCCTTGAAGATTTCTTTGGCTTCTTCCCGGCTCACTTCACGGCCTTCAATAGGGAAGTCTTCTTGGACAATTTTTTCCATCTCCGCTTGGATAGCCGGAAGGTCTTCTTCCTTGACTTGTTGGCCTTCGCCGTTGTCCGTGTCATAGTAGAAGCCATTCTCAATCGCAGGTCCCACCCCGAAGTGGATGTTAGGATAGATCCGGCGCAGGGCTTGGGCTAACAAGTGGGCACTAGAGTGGCGCAAGATTTCAAGAGCTTCCTCTTCATTAGACTTGGGATCAATTAATTCAATCGCCCCAGACTCATTGATCGGTTCATCTAAGCCCTTCAATTGGCCATCTAACTTATAAGCCAAGACGCGTTTGGCAAGACTGTTTGAGATGGACTTGGCAACTTCGCGGCCAGAAACACCGGCTTCGAATTCTTTGACTGCGCCATCTGGAAATGTGATTTGCATGGTTATCCTCCTTGTAAAATAAAAAAGCCCTAACTGAAGTTTCCTTCAATTAGGGACGTAATCTGATTCAATACGTGGTTCCACCCAATTTTTGCCTATTTAGGCACTCGTTCATGACCGATATCGGGGTTCACCGTTCAACTTCAATCATTGAAAGCCTCCGGAGTGGTCGCTATCTTTGTTTGCGGATCTTCCACCAAACAATCCGTCTCTAGCTTCAAACAAAAACTTTGTCTCCTTCATCGGCGCTTAACTAGTCTACCCCTATTAAAGCACTATTCAGATAAAAAAGCAAGCGCAGACTTCGGACCTTCCATAGATTTTCCCCAAAAAGATCTATGCGGCATCCTTATCATCCAAGCATCAGATCTCATCATGAAAGCTTTAGAGCGTCTCCTAGCCTTCAAATAAAAAAGCTTGGGCTAGGCGCCCAAGCTTGCTGGTGTTAGCTCAATTATTGAACACGTGAACCGTCTGAGTATTCACCGTCTTCGTGTGCACGACGACGTTCTTCAGCAGCTTTACGTTGTTCTTCGTTTTGTTTACGTTCCCATTCGCCACGAGTTACAACATCGTTAACGTTCATGTTAACTTCAACAACTTTTAAGCCAGTCATCTTGTTAACATTGTCTGAGATTTTCTTGATTGCTGATTCGAAAGCAGCAGGAATGTCCTTGCCGTATTCAGCAATAACTTCTAAGTCTAAAGCAACTTCTTTCTTACCAACTTCAGCGCTTACGCCTTTTGTTTCGTCTTCGCCGGAGCCTGAGAAGAAGCCTTTGATTCCTGAAGTAAAGCCACCTTGTAATTCAAGGATGCCTTCTACACCTTGTACAGAGTAGTTAGCAATTTTTTCAAGAACCTTGTCCGCGAAAGTTAATTCGTTTTCGTGTTGCACTTGGTTTTGTTCATTAGCTTTTTGTTCTGCCATGATTATCATCCTCCAAAAATTTTATTACAATTGCTTGTACTTTAATCATACCGATTTCTCAAATTATTTCAAATAATATGCCTTAGAAATTTTATAAATTGTGGTCAAAATATTTTCCAGCGTAAAAGCCAGCTACCGCAAGGACTGCCACCAAAATAGCGGTCCCAATATTAGTTGCCAAACTGACGACCGTAAATAAGAAAGCAGCAGCGGTACAGATTATACGCCATCTATAGGCATACCATGACTCTGGTGGTTGTTTCATTGCAATGCCTCCTCTACTTATCTAACGCGTGGTCCGTTCTGAGCTGCTTGAGCTTGAACCGCACGGGTATCAATTTGGTTGACTTTGACATTGACGGATCCTGGCTTAGCTCCTAACTTCCGGCCTACCGCATCTTCGACCCGTTCTTGGACCGACTTGGCGATAGTCGCAACCGGTGCATCTTGGCTAACATCGACGGTCACCTCTAGCTTGGTGTCCCCTGGATGATTGCCCATCTTAGCTTCAGCTTGTGGATGTTTCACCTCATCTACTGAACGTGCAGCATGCTTAGCCGCTGCTTCAGCAACCGTATGGTCAATGGTGACTTCCCCGTGCTCAGTATCCACTTTCAACCAGGCCTTCTTAGAGGTGGCAAAGCAAGCATAGAGCAGGAAGATTAAAGCAATCACAGCTACAACAGCCAAAACAATAGCAACCGTGGTGCTGACTTCCGGAATTCCTAAAACATAGACAGCAACAAATTCCGTCAGGTAAGGAATCGGATACAGCACAGCAATGGCTGCAAGCAAGGCTAAGAGTGCAATTAATGCGCCTAGAACTTGGATAAATTTAACAAATCCGTTCATCGAAAGGCTCCCCCCTATTCATCTTCTATTAAATTTAAAAAATAACAAGTATCTCTTATACCTTAAGATTAGCCTTTATTCCTTCTAAATGCAAATTATACGACTTTTAAAGCAGGAAAAATCCTAGCAAGGAGATGAGCGCGTGGCAAAAGTCGATCAGGCCAAGTGAAAAGTCTCTCAGCACGACCCTGGACCTTGGCCGAGCTGAGAGACTTTTCTCCTCATAAAATATACAATAATGTGCTTAGTCATGGCGGCGGTTGCGGCCGCCGACCTCAATTTCTTCAGCTAAGAAGCTGATACGCTCCATAATCCGTCCGGCCTTCACAGGCTCTAAATCGCCAGAATTGGTCCGCGCCAGGTGGGCTTCCAATTCGTCAAAATTAAAGTTAGACGAGAAGAAGGTCGGCAATTGTTCATTCATCCGATACTGGAGGATAACTCCCAAGATATCATCACGCAGCCAGGCTGAATTGCTCTCCGCCCCGATATCATCCAGCATGAGTAACGGAGCCTTCTGCAGACTCTCCAGCTTGTCCTGGACCGTATTGCTGGCAATGCTCTGCTTGATAGCCTGGGCAAATTGCGGGTAGTGAACCAGAGTGGACTCATAGCCCTTATCCGCCAAGTCATTAGCAATGGCTGCTAAAAGAAAGGTCTTCCCCACCCCGAAGGCACCGTGGAAATAGAGGGCCTTGTGGAAGCGGTCCGGCGCCTGGAGATAATCCCTGGTAAAGGTCAAAGCCCGGCTTGCTGCCTCTTGACGGGCAGGGTCATCCACGTCAAATTGGTCAAAATTTGCTTCCCGCAGAGACTTGGGCAGGTCCACCAGGGTAATCCGGCGGTTGCGCTTGAGGGCAGCTTGCTTGGCCAAGTAATCCTCATTGGCTACATACTGGACATCAATATAATTCACATTCATCTGCAGCTGGGGGTGGAAGTTAGGCATCTTGGGCGCATAGCCTGCCTGGATGCGGTTTTTCTCTTGGACAAATTCATAAATCTTAGATAAACTCCGCTGGATTAAGGCATCATCCACCTGGTCCTGGTGCTGGTTAATAAAGGCTTGGACGTCAGGATCGCTGAGGGCCTCTGCTTGGATTTCCTTGAGTCTTTGCTTATAGTCCTTTTGCTCTAGGATTTTCTTAATTTCTGGTCCGATATTTTGCATCTTAACGATCCTCCTTGTGCCTTTGGGCGATTAGGTCACGCAAGTTTTGCGACTGGTCACTGCTTGGCTCTGACTGGTCAGAGCGCTTCTCAGCCTGGTCGTCTGCCTTAAACCATTTAGGCTTGACCTCCTCGCGACCTGGGCGTCTTTGGTAGTTCTTCTTTTGGTAGCGGGCTTGCCGCTTCTCTTGCATGCGTTTGATTCGGGCTTGCTTTTGCTGGTCGAGCCGGCCCCGCAGGTAGAGGAGAGCCGCTTCGGGCGAATCCACCTGGTGCTGGCTCCAATCATCTGCCGTTGCTTCCAATAGGGGGCGACTCAGGCGCTCCTTCCCGTCCTCCACCAAGTAATAGTGGATCATGACATTGAGGGTGGCTGGATTAAGAATACCCATCTGCAGGATATCCCCGATAGCCTGGCTTTCATTCTTGGTCAAAAAGCCCCCCTGCTGGTCCTTGATCGACTTGGCAAAGGGCACCGAGGGATAATTGCGCAGGGTCGCTGTAAAGGTCAAATCCTCATCACTGAGCCCTTGCTCCTTCCAGAGCTTCTGGGCCTCTTCCTGGGCTTGTGCCTGGCGCTCCTGCCGCTCTTGGCTACGTTCCTTAAGCGGGGCCTTATTATCTAGGTCTGCCTGAGCCAAAGCAATGGCTTGGTACTTGTCCAGGTCGATTTTATTTGCTTTAATGTCACAAGCTTCCAGGGCCATACGCTGGAGGGTCACCTCATCGTAGCCGAAGATGGCATGGAGGGTCTGGGTCATCTCAATGACCTCCTTAGTGAGCGCCTTCTCACCGACAAAGCTTCCCTGGAGCAATTCCTTGAAGGCCAGGAGGTCAAAGTTGGAGTCCTGGCTCAAATCGAAATGCTTGTCCCCCTCATTGGTCCGAAGCAAGCCCTCTCTGGTCTCCTGGCTGACGGGGTAAATTGCCTGGGGCAGCCGGTAAACATCACGGAAAGAAGCCGTCACATCCCGCCAGTCCGCCTGTTCTAAGGCCTCGTAGGGATGCCAGGAGAAGCGGTCAACCAAACGCTGGAAACGGTCCTCCCCCACATAATAAATCAGCAGGGAAGACATTAGGGAATCTGTGAAGAATTTATCTGCAGGCAGGGGCGCCAACAAGTCATAGCGGGCCTGGACCTGCTTGTCTGGATTCTGGTTGTGGAAGACCTGGACTAAGCCCAGGGCCTCTAAACGCTGCCTGGCCCGGACATATTCTTCCTTGCCCATAACCAATTGCTCCATCAAGTCAGAATGGCGCAGGATGGCAGAATGCCAACTGCCTACTTCAATCTGGGCCCGCAAGCTCTGGTAGAGGGCGGCACTCTCTGCTCCAAGCATGGGCTGGTAGAGGTGAAGAAAAACAGCCATATCATTTTCCGAAAGCCATTCTTTCTGGTAGATGATAAGGCCGCTCTGTGGTTCTAAATTTTCCCATGGAACAAAGGCCAAATTAAAGCTCCCTTCTAATCCGTATCCCCATCTAAGTCGAGATTCTGCTGACCCTCAACCTGCTTGCGCTGGAGTTGCCGCAGCGACTCAATCTCTTCCAAGAAGACAGTAGGGTCTTCAAAGCGCCGGTAAACGCTGGCATAACGGATATAAGCTACTTCATCAATTGCTGGCAACCGGTCCATAACCATCTCCCCAATATCCTGGGAGGAGACTTCATCATGGGCCCGGGCCCGCAAGTCGGACTCAATCTCAGCGACCAAACGCTTCAAGTCTTCTAGGGCAACCGGCCGCTTCTCGCAAGAACGCACTAAGCCACGCAATAATTTCTCCCGTGAGAATTCTTGACGGTTACCGTCGCGTTTAATCACAAGGAGTGGCGGCTGTTCCACCCGTTCAAAGGTTGTAAAGCGGTAGTCGCAGGCCAAACAAGCCCGACGACGGCGGATGACGCTCCCCTCTTCCGTTGGCCGACTATCAACAACTTTGGTATTTTCATGATGGCATTTTGGACATTGCATATCTTTCTCACCTATTTCTATACAAGAAGGACAGATTCAAGCCTATTATAGCATACGCCAAGCTATTCAGCGACAGGATTTGGGCTAAAACCACTGATAGCTAACCAGGCATCCACCTGCTGGAAGGTATAGCCTAAATCCCTACCATTATCGATTAACACATCTGCCCACTCGGCCTTGCGTTCAATCGAAATCTGGGAACAAATGCGCTGGAAGGCTTCCGCTTCACTGAGCTGGTCCCGGGCCATCAAACGGTCCAACTGGGTTGATTCTGAACAATAGACCACCATGACCTGGTCGCAGATTTCCTGGTAACCCTCTTCATAGAGCAAGGGAATATCCAAAACGACTAGACGGTGTCCCGCTTCCTCATAGGCTTGGGTCTCCTGGCTGATCCACTGGCGGATATGGGGTTGGAGGGCCTGGTTGAGCTGCTGGCGGGCCTGGTCATCGGCAAAAATTAGCTGGCCCAACTTCTTGCGATTGATGGTCTGGTTGGGAAAGATATAGTCCTCCCCAAAAAGTTCACGGATAGCTTCTAAACCTGGCTGGCCTGGTTCTACCACTGCCCGGCTCCCCAGGTCGGCATCGACGATGGGATAGCCAAGCGCCTTGAGGTGTTGGCTCACAGAGCTCTTCCCCGTTGCAATAGATCCGGTTAATCCTAAGTGAAATGTCATCTTAGCTCCTTTCTTTCTTCAAGACTTGGCAGCGGGGACAGAAGGTCGTCCCCCGCTGTCCCACTTTAATCTTCTTCATCGGGGTCTGGCAGCGGGGACAAGCTAACCCGGCCCGTCCATAGGCATTGAGGGTCTGTTGGAAGCCCCCACTGTGGCCCAAGGCATCCGTATAAGAACGGATAGTCGTCCCCCCTTTCGCCATGGCTTCACGGATAACTTCTCCGGCATAGTGGACCAAGCGGTTGGCCTTGATCCGCGATACAGTATGGGCTGGCTGTTCGGGATGGAGCCGGGCCCGGTAGAGGATTTCATCCGCATAGATATTGCCAATCCCAGCGACCACATGCTGGTCCAAGAGCACCAGCTTAATGGCCTGCTTGCGCCGCTGGAGCTGCTGGTAGAAGGCATCCGCGTCAAGCTCCCAGGGTTCAGGGCCCAACTTGAGCCGGTCCAGTTCAGCAGCCAATTCTTCTTTAGGGAAGAGCCGGATGCGTCCAAACTTACGCACATCATGGTAGCGCAGGTCCCGGCCATCATCGAGCTGGAGGACCAGGTGGGTATGCTTGTCGACTGCCTGGTCGCTCGGCAGGACTAACCACTTGCCTTCCATACGCAGGTGGCTAATCCAAGCCCAGTCGCCCCAATCAAAGATTAAATACTTCCCTCGCCGGCCCATAGCTTCTAGGCGAAGCCCCGGCATAATGCGCTCAAAGGCTTGGGGACCTGGCTTTTCGATAATTTTAGGCCAAGTGAGCCTAAGGGCGGTCACCCGAGCCCCTAGTACCAGGTCTTCCAATCCCTGGCGGACCCGGTCCACTTCAGGTAATTCTGGCATCTTTCTGCCTCCTTTCGTCAAGAAAGCGAAAAGCCTGGCCGTCGATCGCTCTGCGGCCAAGCCTCTCATTCGCTTTCGCTAGCTGTTAAGATACTTATTTAGCATCGTACCAAGTGTCGCCATAATTACTATCTACCAGTAAAGGCACGTCCAATTGAACGGCTGATTCCATGACTTGGGGAACCAGTTCCTCTAGGCGGGCAATCTCTTCTTCAGGCGCTTCAAAGATCAATTCATCGTGGACTTGGATGAGCAGTTTGGCTTGAAGGCCTTCTTCCTCTAAGGCAGCCTCCATCTTCAACATGGCCAATTTAATAATATCAGCGGCTGTCCCTTGGATAGGCGTATTCATAGCTGTCCGTTCGGCAAAGGACCGCAGATTAAAGTTGCGGGCCTTAATATCCGGCAGGTAACGGCGCCGGTGGAAGAGGGTCTCCACATAGCCCTGTTGGCGAGCCGATTCTACAATTTCGTCCATATAGACCTTCACCTTGGGGAAGTTATCGAAGTAAGAATCAATAAAGGCCTTGGCTTGGGGCCGAGAAATATTGAGGTTCTTACTGAGGCCGTAGTCCGAAATGCCATAGACAATCCCGAAGTTAACCGCCTTGGCATCCCGGCGCTGGTTAGGGCTTACCTCGTCCTCATCAATTCCCAAAACCCGACTGGCCGTGGTCCGGTGGATGTCGCGGTTTTCTTTGAAGGCTTTTTGCAAGTGTTCATCCCCTGAAATATGGGCCAAGACCCGCAGCTCGATCTGAGAATAATCCGAGGAGAAAATCTTCCAACCGGGCTCTGATGGCACAAAGGCTTGGCGGATTTTCCGCCCATTCTCTGTCCGGATCGGAATATTCTGCAAGTTGGGGTCTGCCGAAGACAGGCGTCCCGTTGTGGTCAGGGTCTGGATGAAACGGGTGTGAACTTTGTGGTCTTTCTGGATAAAGTTCTGAATTCCTTCGATATAGGTCGATTGCAGTTTGGCCAGCTGGCGGTAGTCCAAGATTAAGTCAACGATGGCTGCCTTACCCTGGAGCTTCTCCAATTCCGATTGGGCCGTCGAATAGTGACCGGACTTGGTCTTCTTGCCCGCTGGGAGGCCCATCTCTTCGAAGAGGACATCACTTAATTGCTGGGTAGAATTGATATTGAAGTCGTGACCAGCTTCTTGGTAGATGGCTGCCTCTAAGTCCTCTAATTGGCCTTCGATAGCCTCATGCATGGTCTCTAAGGTCGAGCGTTCCACCCGGATCCCACGTATCTCCATATTGGCCAAGACTAAGGCCAAGGGGAGCTCCATCTCTCGGTAAAGTGCCGTCATCTGGTCCTCAGCTAGGCGGTCTTTGGCCAAGGGAACCATCCGACAAATCACATCGATCTTCCGCGCTAAGTGGCCATGCATCTGGCTCTCATCCTCAGGTACGGCTTGCTTCTTGCCCTTGCCGTAAACCATTTCATCATAAGCCAGGTCCTCGATGCCGAATTCCCGAGCAGCCTCCGCCAAGTCATTGGAATTATCCTTGGCATGGACTAAATAAGAGGCAATAAGGACGTCCTCCGATACCCCCTTGAAGTCGATTCCTTGCCGGGCTAACATGACCTTGGTCCGTTTGGCATCGAAAACTTGCTTGGTCCGGCTAGCATCCTCCGCCCATTCTTGGAAGGCTGGTGCGGCTAAGGCTACTTCCTTGGGCAGGATATAGACCTGGTCAGAATTCCCTAAGGCGAAGGCGATAATCTCCCCCTGGTGGTAGTTCTTAGCGAACATTTCCCCATAGAAGGCCATCTCTTCCGCCTGGAATAGTTCAGCCGTCACTTGGCCCGCTTCCGTCAAGACCTGGTAAGGAATGTCCCGGGCTTCCGCTTGGACCTGGTCCGAGAGGTCGGCGTCATCCAAGAGATCCGCCATAAAGCGGTTGAAGTTCATCTCTTTGTAGAAATCCACTAAGGCTTCTTGGTTCACTGCTCTTTTCTTGATATCCTCATAGCTGATGGTTAAGGGGGCGTCATCCAGGATACGGGCTAATTTCTTGGACAAGAAGGCCTCTTCCTTGTCATTGACCAGGTTTTCTTTGCGTTTCTTCCCTGATACCTTGTCCAGGTTGTCATAGACCCCCTCTACCGAGCCAAATTCATGGAGGAGCTTGAGGGCTGTCTTCTCACCAATCCCAGTGACCCCGGGATAATTGTCGGAAGAATCCCCCATCAGCCCCTTCATATCAACAATCTGTTCTGGCGTGATTTGCCAAGCTTCTTCGATGGAAGCTGGGGTATACTCCTCTAATTGGCTGACGCCACGGCGGGTAATGTCCACCCGGATATTGTCCCGGGCCAATTGCGTCAAGTCCCGGTCGCCCGAAATCACTACCACATCAAAAAGCTCGGGGTCGGCTTGTAAGGCTAGTGTCCCGATAATATCATCGGCCTCATAATTGGCTAATTCATAATGGGCCAGGCCAAAAGCATCGAGCAAGACATTAAAGAAGGGCATCTGCTCCCTGAATTCAGAAGGCGCGCTCTGGCGTCCCCCCTTGTAGTCGTCATACATCTCCGTCCGGAAAGTGGTCTTCCCAGCATCCCAAGCAACCAGGGCATGGGTCGGTTCTTCCTTATCTAGCACCGTCTTTAGCATGGCGTGGAAGGCATAGAGGGCATTGGTATGCAAACCATTCTTATTGACGAAAGAATCTAAATTTTGAATAGCATAGAAGGCTCGAAAAGCCAGGGAAGAGCCGTCGAATAAGAGCAATTTATTTTTTTTAGTCACTGTTTAGATCGCCTCCGTTGACACGTTTCAGTTCACTAGAATCAATAATTTGTGGTTGGTCGGTTAAGGTTTCTTCCGGTGGGAGGACCATCAGCATGGCGTCTAAGACCCGGTCTTCGCCTGTCGTCTCGTTATTTCCAATGACATGGATGGTCACATAGCCCCGCCATTCCTCGATCCGAATGACTTCAAAATGATAGGTAATGCTCGAATCATGGCGGATCGCCTTATTGATTGTAAAATTCATCTCCACCAACATGGACCCCGGACCTGGAAAATGCATAGAAACCGTCCGCGTAATCGCCCCCATCAAGGCAATCGGGGGAATCACTGTCTCCAAATCAACCGCTTGGTGGGCCTCCTCCGTTTTCAAATAACGGGGATTAATATCGTTCGTCACTCCCATGTAGAGGAGAATATCCCGCTCCCGGAACCGCTCCGTCATGGTAAAGGTATCCCCCACCTCAATCGCATGCAGAGGTTTTCCAAAAGACAAGCCATCATCATTATAAATCGCCATGACACACCCTCACTTCCTATTTTCTCTACTCATTCTATCAAATACCCAAAAGAAACACAAAAACAAAAGGGTGTGAGAGGATGCGGTTAGACTTGAATAGCGAGGAGCATCCATTCCGCTTTTGAATTTGACCATTAAAGAGCCATGGCACCGGTTCGAGCCAAGGTCTCTCACCTAGCGAGCTTCAAAGTTAGAGTGTGACAGAAGTCGTTAAGCTCTGAACCACTGGAGCAAAGGATGGAAGAACCTTGTCAAAGGTTCAGCCAGCCTTTGTGAAGTGGAGTCAGAGCTGACTTCTGGAACAGGTTTGGGCTCGTACGGCTTGAGCCTACGAGCCATAATTCACATCGCTTGCTGATTCATGGCTAATGGTCAAATTCAAAGCTCCATTCCTGCTCAAAACTAAGTCGCTGCAGTCATAAGATTTAACTTTTTAAAAAATAAGCTCAAAAACTTCTAGAGCTATGGCTAAACTATGCTTGCTTTAATATCTGATAATTTAGAAAATTAAAAAGCAAATTATTTCATCTAGGCAGAGAGCCGTGGAATTATTTCAAGCTTGCTAAATCGAACCCGACTAAAAAAGGGGGTGAGGAGGCGCGGTTAGCTTCCTTTCACTGGAGCAAGTCACCAGAGCAGTCTGGAGGACTGCGGCGGAGACTTGTGAAGTGACAAGGAAGCTGCGCAACCGAACCCGACTAGAAAAGGGTGTGAGGGCTAGCGGGAGAAATAGACCTCTGGAGGCAAAAGCCAGAGAAGACTGAAAGTCTTCGGCGGATCTTGCTGAAGAGGAGCTATTTCTGCTAGACTGAACCCAACTAGGGTGTGAGAGCGTGCAGTAGACTCGGTTAATTGTGCTCAACAGCTCCGAATGCAAACCGCCTGAAGTCATTTTGCCTTCATCAGCTCTGAGCGCAAATCGACCCTCCTCCTCGAATCTTCATCCCTTGCCAAAACAAAAACTTCCTAGTTAGCTACACGTCTGGCTAGCTAGGAAGTTTGCTTATTTAGTATGACTTTCTAATTGTCGGGGAATTGCTTGTAGTGGACCTTCCGATATTCTTCTTCCGTCATAATGTCACGGACATTCACGTTTACTTCCACAACTTCTAAGCCCGTTGCTTCATGGATGCGCTTGTTGACATTTTCTACAATTTCATCAAAGATCTTAGGAATTTCCTTACCGTAGGCGACGACAATATCGAGGTCAACAGCCACTTCTACCTTACCCACTTCAGCATTCACGCCATCTTGGTAATGGTCGCCTTCTTCATGGCCCTCAGCCTCTCCTTGGTCGTGTTGGCCTTCTTGCTCATTATTTTCCTCCTCATCAGAGAAACTTTCTTGAGCTTTTTCTTTGACCTGGTCCGCCCAGTTAGCGGCTTGGGACAAGGCGGTATTGAAGGCATTGCCTTGGGTCGTTAGGACGCCATCGACTTCTAAGACGGCACGGCTAGCAATCGTTTCAATTGCTTGGGCATCAAAGTTCAATTCATTTTCTTGCTTGTTTTCTTCAGCCATTTCAGATCACTCTTTTCTCTCTTTAATTAGCTTGCTAGATTTAAGTTTACCATAGCATAAAATCCTCAAAAGACCAAAGTATAAGCCTTCAAAGTACCTATAAAAAGCCCAGGCCTTTAATCCCTGGGCTAATTTCTATTCATAAATACGGACGTCTGCCTTCTCAGCTTCGGGCAGGGCATCACGCAAGGCTTGGATGGTCTGGTCTGTGCCCGGTAGGACAAAATCTGCCGCAATCTCTGCCATGGGGAAGAGGACAAAGGCTCTCTCCTTAATTCGCGGATGCGGCAATTCCAAAATCTCATGGTCAATCACTTGGTCTTCATAGGCTAAGAGATCGACATCGATGGTGCGGGGGCCATTCTTAATAGTCCGCACCCGGTTGAGTTCATCCTCAATCTGCTGGGCAATCCCTAGCAAGGCGAAGGGATCACAGGTCGTTTCAACTTCTAGAACCATGTTCAAGAAGTCTGCCTGGTCCGCATAGCCTTTAGGCACGGTCTCATAGATGCGGGACTTTTGGACGACGGAAGTGGATTCATTCCGGTCTAGGGCCTTGATCGCCCGGTTCAAGAATTCTCGGCGGGGCTCAATGTTAGAGCCCAGAGCGATATAAGCATGGTGGGTTTCACTTGGCATAAATAGTCTCCTCCCTAATGGCGTTCACGATAAATCTCGACTGCAACCGAATCATAGTGGCCTGGAATCGGTGGGTCAGGTTTGGTGACTTTCACCTGCACAGCTTCTACGAGCTCCTGGCTAGCGAGGACTTCGTCAGCAATGACTTGGGCCAGACGTTCAATCAGCTTGAAGGGCGCCCCCTCCACGATCCGCTTGACCGTCTCATAGACCTCACCATAGTGGGCACTATCCGTCATTTGGTCGCTTTGCCCCGCCTGGCTGAGATCCAAGTAGAGGGCCAGGTCTACTATAAAACGTTGGCCTAGCTTAGTCTCTTCAGGAAAGAGGCCGTGATAGGCATAGAAATTTAAGCCGTTAAGGTAAATACAATCTCTTCTCACCAGACCACCCCTAGCCGCGAATCATTGATAGGACTTCTTTACGCAATTCGGAATTCTCCTTGAAACATCCAAGGGCGGCCTTGGTCACAGTAGAAGCGCCTTCTTTATGGACACCGCGAATAGACATGCACATATGCTCGGCTTCTAAGACGACAAAGACCCCTTCAACGTCGAGATTATCCGCAATGGTATGAGCCACTTCACTTGTAATTTGTTCTTGTAATTGAAGTCGGAGACTGATATCTTCTAAGATTCGTGCCAATTTGCTCAGGCCGACCACCTTGTCTGCCCCTGGCACATAAGCAATATGCCCAACCCCGTAGAAGGGTAAGAGATGGTGCTCGCACATGGAATGGAAAGGAATATCCTTGACTAATACGAGTTCACTATCTTCAGCAGTGAACTGCTTTTCCATATGTTGGGCAGGGGTCCGCTGGTAACCATCTAAAAGCTCCGCATACATCTTAGCTACCCGCTTAGGGGTTTCTTGTAAACCTTCCCGGTCAGGGTCTTCCCCGATTCCGATCAATAGGTCACGAATAGCTTGTTCAACTTTTTCTTTATCCATAATTCATATCATTTCCTAACTTCTTATTAATTAGATTCCTCATGTAGCCCACATAGTAGAAGCTCCCAAAAATCACTAAAACCGTGTCCTCATCCAAGAGCTCCATCGCTTTATTGAAGGCGTCTTCATAAGAATCAGATGGAATTATTGTATCATACTGTTCAGGATATATGGAAACGATTTTATCTCGAAGTTCTTCAGCCGTTAAGGCACGCGGTGTGTTGGGACGGACGGTCACCACTTGGTCTAGAATGGGAAGAATTTCGCTGACCGCATGGCTGACATCTTTATCAGCCAGCATGCCCATAATAGCAATGATCTTCTGGCCGGGAAAATAGCGCTGGAGGTTAAGCTTCAACTGGCTAACCCCGTCCAAATTGTGGGAACCATCCACAACAATAGTGGGCTGGTCATGCATAATTTCAAAGCGGGCCGGCCACTTCACTTGGTCCAAGCCGCGTGCAATAGCGTCATCAGAAATTTTGTAACCCTCTTGGCGCAGGGTCTGAATGACTTCCAGGACGACACTGGCATTCTGCACTTGATGGGCTTCTAGAAGGTTGAGCTGCCAGGTCTGACCCTTGTAGCTAAATCTCTGCTTGCGGGCTTGACCGCTTTCTAGGGCCTGGATATCCCCTGGGTCAACTTCCAAGTAAGGAGCGCCCATTTCTTCCGCTTTGGCCGCAATTACGGCCTTGGCTTCTGGGTCCTGTGGGTAGGAAATAACTGGTCGTCCGGCTTTGATGATGCCCGCCTTTTCTCTAGCAATTTCAGCTAGGCTGTGCCCGAGAATGCCCACATGGTCGAAGGCAATCTTCATCAGCAAAGTGACTAAGGGGGCTTGGACAAGATTCGTTGCATCCAAGCGGCCACCTAAACCGACTTCCAATACAAGTAAGTCACAGGCTTGGTCCGCAAAGATCAACCAGGCCATAGCCGTGTAGACTTCAAATTCGGTCAAGTGTAAGTCTAAGCGCTCGCAGGAGGCCTTAATCGCTTGGGCCGCCTGGATAATCGCCTCATCTGAGACAGGCTGGCGGTTGACCATAATCCGTTCATTAAAGGACATAATAGACGGCGAGGTATAAAGTCCAACCTTGTAGCCAGCTTCTTCCAGAATCGTTGCTAACATCATAGCCGCTGAGCCCTTGCCATTAGTTCCTGCAATATGAATGGTCGGCAGCTGGTCTTGGGGATTGCCCAACTCCGCCATCAATCGCGCGATCGTATCCAAGCCGAGGACCATTTTACCTTCTTCGGCTAGGGGCAGGAGCTCTTCTAGTGTTTGGTAATCCATAATTTTCTCCTATTGTTGCTTGTCTAAATATGCTTGCCCCTCATGGACAAAGGCGCGAACGTCCTGGAGGGCCAGTGCAACGCCTTCTTGCCAGAAGTCAATCTGGGTCAAGTCAACGTCTAAGTGTTTGGCGGCCAAGTCTTCAACCGTCATGACAGCCGTATCCCGCAAGAGGGCTGTATAGCGTTCCGTGAAGTGGTCGGGGTCTTTCATCAGTTCAGCCAAAATCCCCTGGCTAAAGAGGTAGCCAAAACTATAAGGGAAGTTGTAGAAAGGCACATCGGAAATAAAGAAATGCAGTTTGCTAGCCCAGAAATGGGGATGGTAGCTATCGAGCGCCCCCGCAAAGGCCTCGCGCTGGGCGGAAACCATGAGCTGGTTCAAGCGTTCTTCCCCGACATAGCCGGCTTGACGTTCGCTGTAGAAATTCTTCTCGAAGAGGTAGCGGGCCCGGATATCCATAAACATGGCTGTGGTATTTTCCAACTCAGCATTGAGTAATTGCAGACGTTGACCGGGATCTTCAGCTTCCTGTAATTGGCTGCTGGCAATCAAATTCTCAGCCAAGGTGGACGCTGTTTCCGCCACATTCATGGCATAAGCTTGCTGCCAGGTGGACAGGTCGCGCATGACATAAGAATGGAAGGCATGGCCTAGTTCATGCGCCAGGGTACTCACATCTTGAGCGGACCCGGTAAAAGTCATGAAGATCCGCGATTCCCCGTTGGCTAGAGGCTCGGTACAATAGCCACCTGGTCGCTTACCCGGCCGGTCTTCGGCTTCCACCCAGCCGGACTGGAGAGCTTGGTCCGCAAAGTCCGCCATCTCTTGGCTATAGGTCCGGAAATGATCGACCACAAAGCGGCAAGCTTCTTTCCAAGTATAGCGCTGAGCTTGACTGCCCGGTAAGGTTAAGGGCGCTGCCACATCCTGCCAATTTAGCTTATCCAAGTTGAGGAGTTTTTGCTTGGTCTTAAGGAATTGGAGGAGATCGGGACGGGCCCCATCGACTGCCTCCCACATGGCTTCTAAGGTCTGATAGCTCATCCGGTTGAGGCGCAGGGGTTCTTTGAGGAAGTCGTCCCCATGTGCCTTCTGCTTAGTCATCCGGTAGCCAGCTAAATGGTTCAAGATTCGCGCAAAGACGGGACCCATTTGGCTAAAGGCTTCTTCCCAAGCCTTAAAGAAGGCCGCTCGTTTCTCAGGGTCTTCATCGTCTAACATATGGTTCATGGCTTGGCCCACTGAGTAAACCGTCTGACTCCCCTCAGGCTGGATATGGAGGCAGGCAACCAGGCTATCATAGGTCTGCGACCATGCCTCGATGCCATCCCGGTCCAGAGCCAGGAGCAAGCGCTCGGTTTTTGGCTCCAGGGCCCGGCTAGCTTGCTGGCGTCTTTCCTCTAAGTGGAAACGATATGGGGCAAGCGCTGGACTAGCCAAGAGATCTCGCCAGTCTTCATCCGACCAGAGGAGCAGTTTTTGGTCAAATTTTAAGTTCAGACTATCAAAGCCTTCTAGGAGTTGGCCAACCCGGTCGAGAGCTAAGACGGGCTCTTCGGCTTGAATATCGGTATCCGCAGCCATTTGAGCAAAACTATCCAGAGTCACTAAGTCTGCTTCCAAGTCTTCTAAGCCCTGAATCAGTTGGTAGAGGGCTTGGTCAGCGTCCGCTTCTTTAGCTTCAAAGTTTTTTATTTTCTTATTTAAGAGTTCTTTTTCGATTTTAGCAGCTTCCAGGCTCTCCTTAAAAGCTGAGCCTTCTACCCCAGCTGGGTAGAGGTCATCAAGCTGCCAGGTGTTTGGATAAGTCATTGAATCCTCCTTAATTATGGTTTTCACACTTAAAACAATGGCATGAATGTTTGAAAACTGTCTTGGATACAGCCGCTATCTGCCTGCCGGTCGAAGGGCTATCTTTCTATTGACGTACAAAGTCTTTGCCTGCAAATTGCTTTATTGTATTTGCTCTCAGACCCTCCGAGTGCAAATAGGACGCTTGCTTTATGCTCTCAGAGAAGCTGAAAGCAGAAAAGCCAATGTGCCCTCAACGCCTCTGCTCACACCCTTTAGTCGGGCTCGACTTGGCAGACTCGGAGTGATTTCACAAGTCTCCGCCGCAGTCTGTAAGACTGCTCTGCGGACTTGCTCCAGTGAAAGGAAGCTAAACGCGCACCCTCACACCCTTTTTAGTTGGGCTCGCAGAGGCAGAAGTTTCTCCACTTCACACGATCGAAACGTGCAAGCAGAGCTTGCCCTTTTTCGTTCGTGCTCCAGTGGTAAGCTTCTAACCGCCTCTGCTCACACCCTTTTTTAAAGTATTTTTTCGCGGATGAGGCGTTGGCAGATGGGGAGTAAGATGAGCATGAAGGCGAGGTTGCCTAAGGCGTGGCCGGTGTCATAGGGGAGACCGGCTAGGTAATAGGTCCAGAAGGGCATGCCGAGGCCGAAGAGCAGGAGCATCATGTAGCTGACAACTAGGCCGTAACAGTAGCCGGCTATTAGGGACCAGGCTAAGACTACTAAAGGGGATTTGAAGGCCCCTAGCTTCATCAAGAGATAGCTGATCAGGACCACCGCCCCGTAAGCTAAGATCTGGCCAAGTGTCCAAGGCCCCATGCCTAAAATCAGATTGCTGAGCAGCATGATTAAGGTCGCTACGATCAAGCCCCCCGACAAGCCAAAAAGTGGCACGGCAAGGATAACCATATCCGTAACGGGTTGGATATTGGGCAGTCCACTGACGAGAATCCGCCCCACCACAGCTACAGCTACCCATAAGCTCAAATTCGTCAAACGCCGGGTCAACGATAATTGCTGGAAATAAGGATAGCGCACCAGGTCCAAGTCGACTTTAGGGATTTTCATTTTGTTTTTCCTCTTCTACTTTAGAACAAATTCTTAATACTTTCAATATTCTTCAATTCAATCGCGATCGTGCCATCTGGATTATTCTTAATTTCCACTACCTCAGGATCATTGAAGAGGTCAAGGGGAATCGTTAATTCGATTCCATTATCAAATTTCAACTTTTGGCGCTGCATCTTGGCCGATAACATATCAGGGCTTGCGGCTTGCTGGTGGATCATCCCCATTTCTTCCGTTTCCCGCAGATAGGTTTGCTTCTGACTCATGTTATCCCCGTAGAGTTGGTCCGCCAGCTTGCGGTTATCGAATTCTTGGTCATCATAGACCGCATGGTAGAGAATATCTTTAGCCTCTGCTAGGGCTTGGTAGTCGGCTTCATTATAATGCTTGGCCGTCTTTTCAACGCCTTTTTTCACAATTTTCAGATTTTCATTCATATTGAGATTAGTTTCAATACCAAGAAAAATCTCGCTCAGATAAGGCATCCGCTCGCCCGTCTCTTCCATCAAATGATTTTTCTCAATGAGGAAGTATTCACTCGTCTCTGGGCAATAAAGAAAGCCTTCGTCAATAGCTTGCTTGGCCTTGGGTAGGATGGACCGGTGAACAATCAGATCATTGCGCAGGACTTCGTCATCGGTTGAAACAAAATGGGTAAAGGATTCATTATGGTTCAATTTAAACATTCCTACAAAAGGAAAGTCATTCAGCACAATCGATACCCATAGTAGGTCTGCTGGCGGAATATCTGGATTTAGGCGCAAGATCTGAAAGAATTTAGAGGTCAGGGGCCGGGTAGTAGCTTGGAAGTCACTGGCCAGACTTTGGAGCTTGTCATAGATAGGCGCAGTTTCTGGAATCACGCCATTCTTCTGCTTACCGGTCTGCATGACCTGGTTGACCTTGCAATCCACATAATGAATAATGGTCTCGTCCCGGAAGTCTAAAGCCGCTTGAGAAAGGATAGCTTCGCTGGTATTAACATCATAAATATGGAGGATAGCATCCCGAATTTGAATCATGATCTTCCCTCTTTCTTGAAAAATTACACCCTTTCATTTTAACCAATTTAGCGCTAAAAAGCGAATGGAATTCTTGAAGGCAGGAGAACAGACCTTTAAGGGATTTTATGCTATGCTTGATGTAAATTAAAAGGAGGTTGCCTATGTCAGTCGAAACAGTTTTAAATTTTTGGTTTGAAGAATTAGGCCCAGAAAAATGGTTCAACGGTGGTGACAGTGTCGACCAAGAAATTGCAGAGCGTTTTAGCCAGCTCCACCAAGAAGTGCGAGATGGCGAGCATGCAGATTGGCGGGAAAGTTTACGCGGCCGTTTAGCAGAAATTATTGTTCTCGACCAGTTCTCAAGAAATCTCTACCGCGGGAGTGGTCAAGCCTATGCCCAGGATGATATGGCCCTCGCCCTGGCCCAAGAATGCATCCGCCTAGAAGACCTGTCTTCACTCAGCCCCGAAGCCCGCAGTTTCATCTATATGCCCTTCATGCACTCCGAGTCTCTTGTCATCCACAATCAGGCGATGGAACTTTTCAGCTCCGAAGAAGCTCTGGAGACCAACCTGAAATATGAAAAGGCCCACTATGAAATCATTGAAAAATTTGGCCGTTACCCCTACCGTAACGAGGCATTAGGCCGGGAAAACACCCCTGAAGAAGAAGAGTATTTAAAGCATAATGACGGTTTCTAGAAAGCCATCATAAACCCCCCTCGCATCTGAACGTTATCAGATAGAGGGGGTTTTATCTTTAGTCTTTTTAAAGGGGGACTTGTAAATGGGGCCCTGTTTGAAACTTGACTCGGTCCTACTTGCTAACAGGGCCCTCATTTGAAACTTGAAACGATCCTACTTGCTAACAGGGCCCCCATTTGAAACTTGGCCCGGTCCTACTTGCTAACAGGGCCCTCATTTGAAACTTGATCCGGTCCTACTTGCTAACAGGGCCCCCATTTGAAACTTGACCCATATCTAACAATAAAAACAAGCTAGCGAGGAAGAGTCTTCCTTGCTAGCTTGTTTTTTATTGTATACTTCTAACCGCCAAGTCTCTCACCCTTTAATTTAGGGATGATTTCGTCTCTGAGGTAGGCTTTGAATTCAGGGCCGGTTTGTTTGTGGCGGAGGGCGTATTGGATGCTGGCTTTGACCATGCCGAGGGGTTCGCCAACTTCATACCATTCGCCATTGAAGATAAGGCCATTTAAGCCTTGGTCTTGGGCAATCTGGCTGAGGGCATCACTGAGTTCGATTTCGCCAGAAATAGGGTTCACTTCTTGACCTGCTAGGGCTTGGAAGATGCTTTTGTCTAGGACATAGCGCCCACAGATAGCGTATTGGCTAGGCGCCTGGCCTTGAGGTTTTTCAATGACATTACCTGCTTGGAGCATCCCCTCTTCTGCGGCTTGGTCAGGGTCCAGGATACCATAAAGATGGGTCAAATCTTCATCAATTTCTTGGACTAGAACAGAGCTCTTGCCCGTCTTATCATAGGCTGCCATGAGGGCCTGGGAGGCAGACTCTTCACTCACTAAGATGTTATCACTCAACATCAAGAGGAAGGGCTCTTCTCCTACAAAGGACTCTGCCAGGGCAACTGCATCGCCCAAGCCCTTAGGATAGTGCTGACGTTTGAACTGGATATTCTCCAAGGTGGAATCTTGGACCATGGCTAGGAGCTCATCCTTGCCCTTGGCTTCCAAGTTCTCTTCCAATTCAATATTGGCATCGAAATGGTCTTCTACTGAGCGCTTATGGCGGCCGGTAATGACAAGAATCTCTTCAATTCCTGCTGCTAGGGCTTCTTCAACAACAAATTGGACAGCTGGTTTGTCCATGACAGGGATGATTTCCTTGGCCATGGACTTGGTTGCTGGGAGGAAACGTGTTCCTAAACCAGCTACTGGAATAACCGCTTTTCTAATCTTTTTCACTTGCTTGGCTCCTTTCAGCACCGTTTGCGTCTAAGTCTCTAACGTGATTTCAAGGCTTCGGCATAGGCTCGACCGTACTTAGGCACATCACCTGCTCCCATAAAGAGAACAACAGCATCATGGTAGCCCATCAGTGGGCTCATATCGTCTAAGTCTAAGATTTGAACCGGCTTGGTCACTTTGGCAGCCAGGTCTTCGCTGGATACTTGGTGGGTATCCTGCTCCCGCGCTGAAGCAAAAATCTCACACAAGAAGACTTCATCCGCCTGGTCAAGCGCCTGAGCGAATTCATCCATCAAGGCCAGGGTTCGACTGTAGGTATGGGGTTGGAAGACCGCAATAATCTTCTTCTCCGGATAGCGTTGTTTAGCAGCATCCAGAGTGGCTGTAATTTCTGAAGGATGGTGGGCATAATCGTCCACGAGAATCATGTCAGCTACTTCTGTCACATTGAAGCGACGTTTGACCCCAGCGAAGGATAAGAGGGCTTCTTGCACCTTGTCAGCTGGGAAGTTTTCTAAGCAGCAGAAGCCAATCACAGCCAAGCTATTGAGGATATTGTGCTCCCCGCAGCCCTTGATTTGGAAGTGGCCATAGTCTTTGCCTTGGACTTCCACATCAAATTGGCAGCCCGTCGTATCCCGAACCACATGGTGGGCAACAATATCATAGTCCCCCTCAATGCCGTAATAAAGCACATGGTCCTTGTCGGCTAGGCGTTGGAGGTAGGGGTCATCTCCATACATGATGGCCTTCTTCTGTACCTGGCTGGCGAACTGGCTGTTAGCCGCAAAGACTTGGTCAATGTTTTGATAATAGTCTGGATGATCGAAATCAATATTCGTAAAGATCGCATAGTCCGGTTCATAGGCGAGGAAGTGCTCCCGGTATTCATCAGCCTCTAGGACAAAGTATTCCGCCGCTTCATCCCCGTAACCAGTCCCATCTCCAATCAAATAGGAAGTGGGAACATTGAGGGAGAGGACATGGGACATCAGGCCTGTGGTTGAGGTTTTACCGTGCGAGCCCGTGATAGCCACGCTCGTATAATGCTTAATCAATTCACCCAAGAACTTGTGGTAGCGGGTTACTTTCAGGCCAAGGGCTTTGGCCTTCTTAACCTCTGGATGGTCATCAGGGAAGGCGTTACCTAGGATGATTTCCATGCCTTCATGAATATTATTCGGATCGAATGTTAAGAGACGAATATCTGCAGCTTCTAAGCCTTGTTGGGTAAAGAAGTAGGTCTCCACATCTGAACCTTGCACCTTATAGCCTGCTCCGTATAGAACCAGTGCCAAGGCACTCATTCCAGAACCTTTGATTCCTGTGAAGTGATAGATCGTTTCTTTATTCATGGTTATGCTTATCTCCTGTTCCTTGGTGTTTCGAATAATAAGGGGTTTGTTTACTGTCCTCATCGTTTAAGCCAGCAAACACACTCCCCTTGGCATAGCGGGGCCGCTCCTGGGCCATAATCGCTTGAAAATCGCGGTTGAGTCCACCCTGGCGTTGCTTGCTTGAACTGGTCTTCTGTCCGTTAGACTTGACGGGTTGATTGGCAGCCTTGTGGGGCTTACTTGGCTTATTAGATCCTTGGATCAAGTGCTTGGCCTGTGCCTTTGTAGCCTCCTGCCGCCGCTTCTTGTCTCGCATATAGTCTGCCTGGTCAGAGCTCTTGACGGACCGGGTCTGAGCTTTCTGCTGGATAGAGGGAACCTCAGACGGTCGGAAGGCCCGACGGAATTGATAGTTCTCATAAGCCCGCAAGTCACGCCGTATCTTCTCATAGCGTGCTTCCCGCTCTTCATCCCGGTGGAGGGCATAGTCTTGTTGGCCCTCCCGTTGGCGGCTCGGTCGTCGGCTAGACACCGTATTAAAATTATTAATGGGCTGCTGGCGAGCCTGGTCGAAGCGGTGCTGGCGCTGGGCTTCCTTCTGATGGCTTTGAGGGGTCCACCACTTGTCATAGCTCTGGGGCTGGCGGTCACGCTTCTGCTCATTGAGATCACTTCGCCAATTCATATAGTTCGGGAAGTAAGGTTTTTGGGCCTTATCAGTTAAGAGCTTGTCATCTTTCTTTTGGTAAAAGGGTTGAAAATGCTCTTCACGCTCGCGTTTCAACCGTTCATCCTGCCACTTCAAGGCTCCCCCTCCTTAGCTTCTTAGTCTCTTCTAGTCCGTTGTCAAACTGGACAGATCCAATTCAGAAAACGGTGTTCCTACAGGCACGTCGTCCTTAATTTCAATAATTCCTTGGAGCTTGTGTTCAGGGTCAACGCCTAATTCGTAAGCTGAACACAACATCCCTGAGCTCTGCACACCGCGCAATTCACTTGGCCAAATCACTAGACCATCCGGCATCACGGCGCCTGGTAAGGCAGCAACGACCTTCATGCCTTCATGCACATTGGCTGCCCCGCAAACAATTTGATAGCTTTGGTCGTCGCCCACCTGGGTTTCGGTAATATGCAAGTGGTCCGAATCCTCATGGTCAACACACGACTTCACATAGCCGACCACAATAGCCGGGTCATTATTGGTGCTGATGGTTTCAAAGCCCTTCTCATAGAGCAGTTGGTTGAGCGTATCGAGCTGCTCATCTGTCAAGTGCACCTGGCCTGACCCCTCTAATTTAATATAGTCAGAGATGGAATGGAAGTTATAACCCATGGTATTATCCGTCTCTTGGTTATAAATCCGCGTGATTCCTGCAATAGTTTCCGTTGCAATTTGGTCTCTTTGTAACTGGCCGCGTGTCACCATCAAGACATCGCCGACGCCCTTCGGATTGTAAAAACAGATCCACATGAATAATTTGCTCCTTTTCTTCATTTACTGGCAGTCTAGCTACCTTGCTTTGGCTTCATCCCAAGATGAAAAAATAGTCTAGTTAATTTCTAAACTAGACAAGCCTTCTTAATATAAAGCATCAGATCATTCCTTTCAAATTATATACTTTTTACCCAAAAAAGGCAACGCCCCTCCATCATAGGGACAGAATTATTCCAAGAATGGGCTAAAAACAGGCTCTTAGCCTAGCTGGAGGCACTTAGCACTGTTAGCGTTTTAATTTAAAGGATTTCTTGCTATAATAGGACTAATATTAGAGAGGAGTGTTTGATTTGGTATTTGATTTAAAAGACAATGTAAAAAATAAGGCCTATGCCCTAGCTGGCAGCCTCTTCGTCTGCGGCGCTGTTATTGGGGCTGTCTCCACCGCCCTCTACCTGGACAGCCGGGAAACAGGGAAAAAAGCTCAAGTTGACGGGCAAAGTGTCATTGAAGAAGTTAAGAAACTCTTAGCTCAAGGCGGAGAAATTGAAGGCTCATGGATTGAACTCCAACCCCTGACGAAAGAACGCTACGGCCAAGAACAGATCCTTTACTTTGGTGGTGTCTCTCGCCAAGAAAAAGGTCACCTGGTCCAATATGAATTCATTGCAGATGCCCAGAGTGGGCAGATCATTGACCTCTACAAAGTCTAAAATAAGCACAGAAAAAAGTTCGGCCGTTTGTACGCGCCGAACTTTTTTACTTATGCCTCTGCTTGGGGATAATGGCCTCCAAGCGGTAAATGGGCTGGCCCTTAGCCGCAAACTTCTCTTCATATTCCGTCATGATGTTCCCTTCAAAATCACTGGCGTGGAGGTCCAGCCAGACCTGGCGGAAGGCCATGCCATACTGGGACATGCTCGCTAGGGAATATTCAAAGAGACCCTGGTTATCGGTCTTAAAGTGGACCTCCCCTTCTGGCTTGAGGACAGCTTGGTACTGGGCCAGGAACTTAGGGCTGGTCAAACGCCGCTTGGTATGGCGACGCTTAGGCCAAGGATCCGAGAAGTTCAAATAAATCCGGTCCAAGCTATGGCCTTCAAAAAAGTTTGAAATTTCGCGGCCATCAGAGCGGATAAAACGGAGGTTAGGCAAGTCCTGATCCTCTTCTAATACCTTCTGCAGGGCCATCACGAGCACATCAGAATACATCTCGATTCCCACATAGTTGATCTCTGGGTGGGCCTTGGCCATACCAATCAGGAATTGGCCCTTGCCTGTCCCCACTTCCACATGGAGGGGCTGGGCCTTCTCAAAGACCTGGTTCCACTTACCCTGGGCTTGGTCGGGGTCTGGCACCACAATGTTAGGGTAATCCTTAATCATATCAATTGCCCACGGTTTATGTCTTACACGCATAGTAAGCCTCCTTCATTCGCTATCTGTTTATTATTTTATAAGTAATCAATTGGTCTTGGCCATAAGCTCCCTGAGCAAAAATAAAAGCGGGCCAAGCGCTCTAAGGGAGGGAGCCCGCCTGCTTCTATTACCCGTTATCAGCTAATACTGCTCTTGGAAATACCGGTTGTCATAAATATGTCTCAATTTTAAAATGGCTTCATTGACGTCTAGCTGGCGGTCTTTGCGGTAGCTTTCCTTAATCAAAAGCAAAAGATTAATTAAAGCAAACCACTCAATCCGTAGATAAGTCCCCTCGTCCACCTCGAGGCCGTAACGTTCCCACCAGCTTTCCCAATCTTCGCCAGGAATGTATTGGACAAGGACCTGGGTCAAGTCAGACATGGGGTCGGCAATTCGCACCGACTCCCAATCGACCAAGTAGAGACGGTTTTGCTCAGATAGTAAGAAATTCTTACGGTTGAGGTCACCGTGGCAGACGGTCCTAAGGGATTGGTTGATAAAGGCGGCGCTATCTTCCAGGTAAGCCACCACCTCATTCAAGAGACTGTGGGAAGCCAAATGCTCGTGGAGTTGGTCCTGGTAGGCCGCAAGAAAATCCTGGCAGTCCCACTCTTGGCCGCCAATCTTGACCAACATCTTGTAGAGGTGGTCGGAATGTTGGTAGCGGTGGATGAGATTGATGACCTGGCTTTGGTGCATCTCTTGTTCCGTCAGGGTGTGGCCGCGCAACCATTCTTGGGCTGAGAAGGTATCCCCCGTACTGGTCCGCTTCGACCAGATTAAGCGCGGGGTGATTCCTTCCATGGAGAGAGCAGCAAGGAAAGGAGAAGAATTGCGCTTGAGGAAGACACGTTCCTGCTTATGGGTGCCCATGAAGGCCTGGCCCGTATCCCCACCAATTGGATGCAAGGTCCACTCCTTATCGAATTGATATTCCAATGCTCTTCCCTCCCTTATCTTTAAGATGGTTTTTCTTGCTTAGAAGCTATAAAAAGAAAAACTAAAGCATTCATTATTGTAGTCATTATTTTCCATATAGTCAATCATTTCGTTAGATCTTTTGCTTCTTTCTTCCAGCGCTGCGGGCCCTTTTTTTCTTTTGCAGTCTTCGCGGCAGATAGTAGCGAATAAAGAGAAACTCAAAAACAAGAGCGGTCAATAGATAGACCAAGGCCCAAATCCCGAAGCCTGCCAAGCAAAGGGCAAGACTAAGGACGAGAACTTGAAAGGTGTAAACTTGACCCAGGAGGCCTTGAAAGGCTCTAAGTCCCTGGTCGTCAGATTCCGGATAGAGCTTGAGCATGGTCTGCCCCTCCTTAGCCTTAGCCAAGGGTAACAATTGGAAGTGGCTAGCATAGTTTAGTAGGAGGAAGACGACCAGGGTCAAGCCGTGTTTAGGCAAGGTGAAGGCCAACAAGAGACTTACGAGGGTCAGGCGGCGCCAAATTGGAAAGAGGTCCGTGCTCCGCCAGAAGCTGCGGCTGTAAAGATAGGCATGGGCAGACGGGGCCTTGTCTAAAGAGAGGGTCAAGGCATCCAAATAAGCGCGACGCTTGGTCTGCTTCTTGCCCGCCTTCAGATCGACAAAGAGGGATAAGAAGCTAGTTAGGCTCTGCTTGGCCTGGCCTTCATCCCCTAGCAAGGTCTGCCAGTCCCAGCGATCCCCCCAAGTGCTATGGAAGGCCTGCCAGAGCGCATAGCCGCCAGCCAGAGCCAAGCCCCAGACTGCTTGATAGGCAAAAGCCAGGCCATAAACCAGAAGAATAAGGACGAGGTGAAGCCAAGCGGGCTGGCCTGACCGCCCTTGGTAGGCTTCCATGTCTGCCATTAACCCTGTTGCCTTCAGAAGGATAAAGCTCAATGCCAAGGCTAAGAGCTCCCAGCCGGTCCAGTTCAGGCCCCATTTGAGATAGGGCCAGGCCAAAAAACAGGCCAGGGGGGCTAAGAAGCTTTGCTTAAGCAGTGACGACCTAAAAGCCGCCTTAAAATAAGCCTTCCATTCGGTCTCAAGGGCCAGGAGAAATTGGATATCGGCTTCCTTCAAATAGGTCCGCACGCCTCCCAGCCAAGTCATCAAGCTAAAGGCGACAATTAAGAGGCCATCAGCGATGACTTGCCGGCCTTGGAGCGCCTGGACCCAGCGCGAATAGTTTAGCGAGAGCGCCCCCACTAGAAACATCAAAGCGATGACAAAGTGGTCATTAAAAATATAGCGGCTATAATAGAGAAAATCTTGAAATTTTTTTTCCTGGCGTTTGTTAAACAATGCTTTCAAGTTTAAGCCTCCCTTGCCAGTTGGATATAGAGTTCTTCCAGACTAGCCGCTTCCTGGCCAAAGACTTGGCGGATATCTGCCAGACTTCCTTGGGCACGCAGGTAGCCTTCATGGAGGAAGAGGAAACGATCGCAATAGGTCTCTGCATTGGCCAAGACGTGGGTAGACATCAGGACCATGGCGCCCCTTGCCCGTTTCTGCTCCAGGATTTGGATGAAGTCATGGGTGGCTAAGGGGTCCAGGCCGAGAAAGGGCTCATCAATGATATAGAGGTCCGCTTCCACCATCATGGCACAGACAATCATCAACTTTTGTCGCATCCCCTTGGAGAAGTGCTTGGGCATCCAATCGAGCTTATTATCGAGGCGAAAGGCCTTGAGCATGGGCATGGCTCGGTCTAGAATGTCAGCTTTGTCGATCTGATAAGCTAGGCCGATGAGGTTCAAGTGCTCACGCAGGGTCAGTTCATCATAAATCATGGGCATTTCGGGAATATAGGTGAAGGCCTGGCGGTAGGCCCGGTTATCTTCATCTAGGCTTTGCCCATTGAGCCGGATCTCCCCTGACTGAGGCTTTAAGAGGCCAATGATATGCTTAATCAAGGTGGACTTGCCTGCCCCATTCAGTCCAATTAAGCCGATAATTTCTCCCGCTTGAATATCAAAATTAATATCGTGGATGACTGGCCGGTTCAGGTAACCGCCAGTTAGCTGCTTGACGCTGAGACTCATTCTCGTCTTCCTTTCCGCTTTTTCAATTTAAGTCTAGTTTATCAAAGTTTGCTTGGGAATTTAACTTTAAAGTTTAAAGTTTTGGCTAAGACAGGAAATTAGGACAAGGGCTTGGGATTTTTTAAGGGACGACTGACTTTTACCGCAAGTCGCTCTTCAATTGTTCCCCCCTAAAGATTATGCTAAAATGAGCCTAGTATAAGAATTATCAATTGAAAGTGGTGGATCAAATGACTGATTGTATCTTTTGTAAGTTAGCTAATGGGGAAATCCCAACCAATATCGTCTATGAAGATGAGGTTGTGACCGCCTTCTTAGACACTAGCCAGGTAACCGAAGGCCATACCCTTATTGTGCCTAAGAAACACCTGCAGGATATCTATGACTATGATATTAAGGATTCTGGGGCCATCTTCCGTCGTATTCCAATTGTTGTCCAAGCCCTCCAAGCCGCTCTTCCTGACATGAAAGGGGTCAATATCCTAAACAATAATGGCGAAGTGGCCTATCAGAGTGTCTTCCATTCCCATATCCACATCATCCCCCGCTACAGTCGGGATGGCGATGACTTCAAGGTCGTAATGCCTGATAATGGTGACCAATACTCCAATGAAGACCTCGCTAAGCTGGCTCAAAAGATCCAGGAAAAGGTTGAGGTGTAGGATGGCCATGAGTTTTCTTAAAGGTTTAGTGACTGGCGCTGTCGTCGGAGGGATAACGGCCCTCCTCAAGAACCCCAATACGGGTGAAGAGAACCGCCGCAAGCTCCGCGCCTATAGCCAGGATATTACCGCCGCTTCACGGAAGCTCGAAGGCAGTCTCGCCGAAACGCAGATGGCTCTGACTGACTTAGCCAACCAGGGCTTGTCAACGGCCAAAGTTGCCCGTGATGACCTCAGTGAAGCCATCCGTGACTTCCAGACCTCTAGCCTTCCCCACCGCAATGCCATGCAGGAGAAGCTTGCCAAGATTAATGCGGACCTTGAACTGACCCAGATGAGCCTTGAAAACCTTGAAGAAAAGCTTCAACAAGATAAAAAGTAAATTTCTTTAAAGGATCCCCCAAAGCTGCTCAGCTGCGGCAGACTTATGTTATATTTAAGCTACAAAATAAGAATTTGATCAAGGAGTCATCGCATGAATTGGAATAAGAAATTAAGCTTAGGCGCCCTCACTTGCGCCACTGTTTTCAGCCTCGCCGCTTGCTCCAGCCAGAATGAAGCTGGTCAGAATGTTATTGCTAAAGGCGAAGGCATTGAAGTAACGGAAGATGAATTAGTCAAAGAACTCAAGGATTCAGCGGGGAATGCTGCTGTCCAGCAACTTGTTTTTGGCGAAATCTTCGAAAATGAACTGGGCAAAGACCGGGTCAAGGAAATCGAAGATGAAGTCGATGCCGATACCGTCAAATTAGTGGCCCAATACGGCGACGAAGACAAGTTCAAAGAAGTCGTTGCGGCTAATGGCTATAGCAGTGTGGACGAATATAAAAAAGCCCTCCGCTATTTTAAACTTCTGACGGAAACCATCTCTAAAAACATCAAGGTTTCTGATGACGAGCTAAAGAAAGCCTACGAAAATTATGAAGCGCCACGAAAGGTTTCCCACATCCTCGTTAAAGATGAAGATAAGGCCAAAGACCTCATTAAGCAAATTAACGAAGGTGGCGATTTCGCTAGACTAGCGGAAGAGCACTCGGAAGACAAGGGCTCTGCCAAAGCAGGCGGGAGCCTGGGTGAGGTCACTAAGGGCATGATGGTTAAGGAATTCGAAGAACCTGCCTTCAAGCTCAAGGCTGGCGAAATGACCCAAGAGCCGGTCAAGAGCCAGTACGGTTGGCACATCATCAAAGTCGATGAAGTGGGCAATAAGGGCTCATTCGACGAAGAGAAAGACCAATTAGAAAAACAAATTCGAAAACAAAAAATGGACGACCCTAAACAGGTCCAACAAGTGCTCAAGGATGTCCTAGACAAATACCAAGTGAAGATTACCGATAAGGACTTCAAGAATGCACTCGATACCTTCCAAACTTCAAATGACCAAGAAGCCGCTAAGAAGCAGGCTGAAGCAGAAGAAGCCAAGGAAGAAAGTAAATAAAATTGCCTGCAAAAAGGCCAGCTCCCAAGCTAGGAGCTGGCCTTTTTGTCTGTATAAACGTAAGAAGGATCTTTTTATTGGTTGGGCTGTCAAGCTACACTTGAGGCCTCTGTTTGAGGGTTGGACAGTATCAAGCCACACTTGGAGTCTGTGTTTGAAGCTTGGATCATTGACCAAAGCTTAGCACATGGTCTCACACTCTACCTAGTCGGGTTCAGCCGATTTGTAATCAGAGCTGACGAGTGCAATCATCCGAGCCTAATCGTCAAGTTTCACACCCTTTCTAGTTGGGTTCGCAAAGGCAGAAAGGGTGTGACTTCAGCAAAAGGGAACGATCGGCTTGCAGCCGCTCTTATCCCTTTTGCCTCCAGTCATCCCTTTCTTAACGCCTTTGCTCACAACCTTTAGTCGGGTTCGGTCGCGCAGCTTCCTTGTCACTTCCCAAGTCCCCGCCGCAGTCCTCCAGACTGCTCTGCTGACTTGCTCCAGTGAAATGAAGCTACCCGCGCGCCTTCACACCCTTTTTTATCCCCAAACTTCTTCTGCAATTGAACGTACTAGGGCGATTTTTGCCCATTGTTGGTCTTCGGTTAGGCTGTTGCCTTCTTCGGTTGAGGAGAAGCCACATTGGGGGCTGAGGCAGAGCTTGTCTAAAGGAATGTATTTGGCTGCTTCGTGGATGCGTTGGATCACCTGGTCGCGGTCTTCTAATTCACCTGTCTTAGAAGTGATCAAACCGAGGACAACTACGCGGTCATCGCCAATTTTGGCGAGGGGTTCAAAGCCACCTGCCCGGTCCGAATCATATTCCAAGTAATAGGCTTGGGCATGTTCATTAGCGAAGAGTTCGTCTGCTACGGAGTCATAGCCCCCTTGGCCGAACCAGTGTGACCGGTAGTTGCCCCGGCAGACATGGCTAGTAATCGTTAAGCCTTCAGGTGCCCCGTCAATGGCCAGATTATTCACATAGCGGTAGAGTCCAGCTAGGTAGGCCTTCTCATCAGCCTTGGCTTGGCGTTCAGATTCTGGATAGTCTTCCAGGTGGATATCAACGAGTCGGCCCCAGGTGCAGTCGTCGAACTGAACCACTGTCGCTCCTTCCGCTGCAAAGTCTTCTAAGACATCAATATAGGCTTTAGCGATTGCCTGAGCGAGCTCACGGTGTTCATCTTCTCCATAGAAGGCCTGGGTAGATGCTTGGTTATGGGGTTTGAGTAATTCTTGCAATAATTGAGCAGGGGCTGGGATGGTTTGCTTCACTTCACTTGCCGCTGACTTATGATCACGGACAAATTTGAAGTCTTCCACAAAAGGATGGTTGTGTCCGTCTAATTCACGGCTTGTTAAAGAAGCCGTTTCAGCACGGGTCTTCATGTCGTGGAATTGGCCACCTTCTTCAATATAACGCTTCTCAATTCCGTTCAAGCCCCACATAAAGTCGTAATGCCACCAGCTGCGGCGGAATTCACCGTCAGAAACAGCTTTCAGGCCAGCTTCTTCTTGCTTTTGAATTAATTTGATGATGGCTTCATCTTCGACTTGGCGCAGGGCCTGACCATCGATTTCTCCCGCTTCAAAAGCTTGACGTGCTTCCTTCAAATGAGCAGGCCGTAAAAAGCTCCCCACAGTATCAAAGCGGTAAGGTTGTTGTTGACGTTTTGTAAATTCTCCCATTTTATAGCCTCCATTTTTTGTTCGTTAGAACCGAACTCTCTCAGTTCAATATAAGCTCTAGTATACGGTTAATTTTTCTTATTTTAAAGCCCTTATTCGATACAGCTTACAGAACAAAGGTGTTCGCTTTTATTGATCAGTCAAGCGGTCATAGCTCCTCACTTGGCGGACTTGGTAATTGCTTAGGATCTGGTCCAAGTCAGCCAGATCATCAATGAAGAAAATCCGCTCATAATCTTCTTGGGCAAGAAAACCGGCCTGGCACATGTTAGCAAAAAGCTCCTGCATGGGCCGGTAATAGTCAGCCACATTAAGGAAAGCACAAGGGCGGTCCGATTGGCCGAGTCGGGCTAAGGAAATCGCCTCTGAGATCTCTTCTAGGGTACCTGGTCCCCCTGGCAAGGCCAGGCAAGCATCCGATAAGGCCAACATTCTTGCCTTACGTTCAGCCATCGTCTCCACAATCTCCAAGTGGCTGAGACCTGAATGGGCAATTTCCTTGTCTTTGAGGAAGGCAGGCATCACGCCATAGACCTCAGCGCCCTGGTCCAGGACTTCATCGGCCAGGATCCCCATAAGTCCCGTCCGTCCACCACCATAAACCAGGCGGTGGCCTGAACGTGCTAGCCACTGACCGAGATCACGTGCAGCCTGGGCATATAAGGGATCCTTCCCAGGATTAGCCCCACAGTATACTAATATATTCATTATCATCACTTCTTTCCTTAACACTAAAAGAAGCCCCCGCCTCCCCTCTCAGGGACTTGGCTGGGGCCTGCTTGTCTGCTTATGCTTGGTCTAAGTTCGGACGGTAGAATGTCCGCCCATCCATGCCTGGGATATAGGCCGAGAATTCACCCGGAGCTGTTTTCTCTAGAGCAGCGCTGACCATATACATGGAAGCATCCAGGTCGTCAATCCGGTGGAGGACCTCCGCTTCTAAGACGTGGGGCCTTACTGGGCTCCCATATTCCTTCTTCCCATGGTGGGCCAAGACCATATGCTTCAAGAGCATGAGCTCTTCACTGGTCTGGTCCAAGCCCAGATCTTGGATGGCAAGGCTCAATTTTTCGGCGACTAAGGAGATATGACCCAAGAGATTCCCTTGGACCGTATAGTTCCCGCTGAGCGGATCGGATAATTCGCTCGTTTTAGCGATGTCATGGAGGATCACTCCCGCATAGAGAAGGTCGGCATTCAGGACGGGGTAGAGCTTCTGTACCGCCTTAGCCAGTCCCAACATGGAAACTGTGTGGTAGGCCAAGCCCCCCACGAAGGCATGGTGGTGCTTCTTAGCAGCGGGATAGTAGTAGAAATCATCCCCTACCTCATCGAGGATGTAGCTAACTACTTGTTGGATTTCTTGCAAGTGAAAGTCAGCCACAGTGCGCTCAATCTCTTCCTGCATGGCTTCCTTGGACATCGGACCTTCTGGCATATAGAGCATGGGATCATGAGGTTCATGTTGTTCAGCCAGACGCATCTGCTCAATCCGAAATTGCGGTTGGCCATTGAAGAGCTCTCGGCGGCCGTAGAGGTAGACTACCCGACCAACTTGGAATTTTTCAGCATCTGCGTCTGTCATGCCCCAGAGTTTCCCATCTAAAATGCCCGACCGGTCCTGGAAGTTCAAAGCCAGGTAGTCCTTGCCATTGCGGTCCTGCCTAATATCGGCATTCTTAATCAGGGCAAAGGTCTTAAAATTTTGATCCATAGCAGCATCAAAGAGTCTTGTTGTTTCCATTCTCCCATCCTTTCATATTTAATCGTCAAGCTTAAATACGTGTAACTTCCTTGCTCGACCGGTTGAGGGCGGCACCTTCATCGATCGTTAACAGGATAATTTGTTGGTCCTGGCTGCGTTCATCGAGGAAGCGGTAAATGTTTTGTCGGTAGTAGTCATCAATATGGGCAAAGGCTTCGTCGATTAGGATTGGCATATTCAACTGACCGAGTTGGGCATTCAGGAAGGCAAAGCGCATCGCGACAAAAAGTAAAGCCTTCTCCCCTCGTGACAGTTGGTCCACACCTAGCCAGAGCTCATCTTCACTAAGGACTTCTACTGTATCATTCTGATAGCGTAGTTTCTCGAGTTCCCCATTTGACAGGTCATAGAGGTAGCGGTTGGCATGGCCCATCACGCGTTCCAGGGCTTCGCCTTCTTCGCCGACACTGGCCTGCTCGAAGGTCGCAACAGCTAGCTTATTCGCTGCCCATTCAACAGCTGAATCATAAGCTTGGTCCACATCACTCGCATGTTCGGCTTGGAGCTTGCTCATTAAGCCGCTAGCTTCAAGCTCGCGAATCTGCATCTCCAATTGCGCATTACGTTGGACTAAGTCTTGGATGCGCTGAGTCAACTGGCCCAGAGTGTGCACATTGTCTTCCAATTGTTGGTCAATGCTTTCATCCTTGTCGTGCAGTTGAGCAGCTTGGGGGTTGAGCGAGTGGTCAAGGAGGTCAAAGCGTTCCTTCTTAGCCAACATCTCTGCCTCCTTAGCCAAAGCCTCTTCAACCTCATCTGCCGACTCAAAGCCATAACGGTCTAAGAAGTCTTGGCGGGCCCGGCGCAAGCTTTGGATGCTTTGGTGGAGTTCTTGCTTCTGGTTCTTCTCAGCCTGGTAGCTTTGCGCAGTAAAGGCATGGTCCATCTCCAGCTGACGCAAGCTATGGTAGTCATCTTCAAAGGCTTGGAAAACGGAATCTTGGGACAGTGGATTATTAGAAATAACCTGGGCATAGTCCCGCCATTCTTGGTCGTGGGCTGCGGCATACTGGGCTGCTCCAGTGGCCTGGATTAACTGGTTACATTCCGCTTCTAAGGCATTGACCTGGGCCACATAATCATGGTCCAACCAGGTTAAAGGCTGGATATATTCAGAACCGCCCTTCTCTTGAACGAGGGCTTGGAGTTCAGCCATAAAGTTTTGTGATTCATTTTCCAATTCAGCTAATTGGTCATTTTGAATATCGATGCGGCGTTGGATTTCCGCCTGCTCGCTCTCAATATCGCGCAAGTCCAGGTCGAAGGCTTGTGATTCCTTCTTCACCGAGCGCTTGCCGAGGCCACTTTGGAGGAAACCAATAATTGTGAAGAGAATCCCCAAGGCACCGGCTGCCAAGCCCGACCCCATCATGAATGGCTTATCGGTAACAAAGTAGAGAATAGCAAGGATCAAGGCAAGGACAATCAAGATCAAACCAAACGTCTTGAGCCAGGAGCTGGTCCGCTCTTTAATGGTTCCCTTGAAGCTATTGTATTCGGACTGGACTTCATCATATTCGTCATGGAGGTCTTGGTTCTCTGCCATCAAGTCCTGGAGGTCATGCTTGGTATTCTCATAGAAGATCCGCCGATTATCCAGTTCTTGCCGGCGGTTTTGCCAGTCTTGGCGCTCACTAGCCGTTAATTCTTCTGGCAGTTCATCAATCGATTCCGCACCCAGAGCTGCTAACAAGCGATGTTCTTCATAGCGTTTCTGGATAAGTTGTTCCTTGAGCGCTTCATCACTGTTTAACTGCTCCCGGTAGGCCCGGGCTTCAGCCAGCATCTGGTCCGACACATGGTCATGGTTTAGTACCCATTCTTGACCAATAGAGAGCAGGCTATCCGCATCCGCTGGCTCTTCATTGGCTTCTTCATCGAGAACTAGGAAACCCTCCGTTTGGTCTATCTGGTCTTCATAGCGGGCTAGGTCTTGGTTTAAGTCATGCCAGGTCTCTGCTGCGCCTTCCGGGAAGTTATGGAAGTCATAACCAGCTAATTCAAAACCAAGGGCATTCTTTTCTTCAACGGATCCAGTTTCCTGGGAGGCAATCTGCAATTTCACCTGCTCGCTTTGGGCCTCGGATTCTTGCTGACGCAGGTCTTCCAGCTCTGCCTGGTTAGCCTGGAGTTCTTCTTCTAAGGCAAAATAATTCTGTTCATTGGCTGCAGCCTGGTCCAAACGTTGGCTGCTAGCTGCCAGCTGGTTAAGTTCTTGGTTCAGCTGGGGCTTTTGGCCATTAGGCAGGTAAAGGTCTGCGGCTTTAGCTTCTAGGTCTGGGGTAATGCCATTGAGCACCTGACGACCGCTAACGCCCAGGCTCACCAAGCTTTTAGCAAATTGATCTTCATCCTCCCAAACGAAAGCCATTAGGTCTTCTTCGTCAAAACCAAAGTAAGTCAGGTAATCGTCCTTTGTCAATCCTTCGAAGAGTTCATCGAAGGAAGAGACTTCTTCACGGGGATTCTCATTAACCGTCATAAATAATTGCTGGCGCCCCTGCTGTTTGATGCGCTCAATCATCACCTGGCCGTAAATCGTTTCTGTTAAATAGAGGCGGCCCCCATAATTCACATTGGGATTCACATCATAATTGCGACTATGCTTGCGTCGCATATTCGGAAAGCCGAACATGATAGAAAGAATAAAGCTCATCAAGGTTGATTTTCCCGAACCATTTCCACCAATAAAAACATTCAAATTTGGCTCCAAGTAGAAGGTCTGGTCGACCCACTTCCCGTAACCAAAAATTTCAATTTTTTGAATTTTCATTTTTTCCCCTCACTTATTTTTCTTTTTGTTCCACCGCTTGACGAACAATGATCTTCTCAATGGCCCGGCTTAGCACGTCCGCCTTGAAGCTTTCCCAATCAATTTGGGGCAGCATATAGCGTTGCCAGAGCTGGTTTTGCATCAATGGCGCCGTCAAGCTTTCCCACTCGGCGTCTGACTGCAAGTGGTGGAAGCTCTGTTGGAGTGCATCTTGGAAAGCCTTGGAATAAGACCAGCTGCTCTCTTCATCGATAACAAGTTTGAGCTCAGTCAGATAGATCTCTTGGTCGCGGTACTGGTCTTGGTTGCTCAAGCTCCACTGCAATTGATCGCGTAATTCCTCAGCGTAGCGGTCCCACCAGTAGAGGCTCTCTTCATTACCATCTGAGCGGAAGGCCAAGCGTACAAGGAGGTTCACGCCTTCGTTCTTGGCATACATGACTTCTTCGTGGAGAGCTCGCTCGACCACATTGCGTAAGTCCTCAATGTTCTCAAGTTTTGGCAGGTCTCTAACAGGCGAACTGAACTGCCAATCGGTTGTTTCGACGAATTCAAGTTCTGCTTCTTGATACTTCTTCAGGCTGACCAAGTAGACCCCCTTAGGCCCAGCTTCCTTGAAGCTAGCCCCTTGAATATTGCCTGGATAGACCACAGGGGGGTGGTCGGCTAGAAGTTGACGCTTATGGATATGGCCGAGTGCCCAGTAATCATATCCCAGGGCCGTTAAATCAGAAACATTGAAGGGGGCATAGTGGTGCTTGCCTTCATGGCGCTGGTTCTCCCCATGGATAACTCCAATTTGAAAGTCAATGCCTGGCTGCCTTTGGGGGAAGTCCTGGACCATGTCTCGCTCGATCCAAGCTTGCCCATAGGAAAAGCCGGTCACCATCACGTGCTCCCCAGACTTAGCCTGGAAATGGTAAGAGTCGACATGGTCGGGGAAGATATACACATTATCTGGCATGGCCAAACGGTGGGCATCCCCTTCAATATAGTCATGGTTACCATGGCAAACGATGGCCTGGATTCCCGCTTGGGCCAAACGCTCCATCCCCTGCCGGAAGGTAAACTGAGCTTGGAGAGATGCTGGTTCATTATGATAAATATCCCCGCTCACCACAACGAAGTCTACTGCTTCATTAATAGCAGTTTCAATAATGTTGTGGAAGCTAGCCGTCGTCGCCTGGCGGAGTTTCTCGTATAAGCTGGGATTCATTTTAGAGATTTTCTTAAATGGCTGGTCTAAATGCAGGTCAGCCGCATGTATAAATCGTATCATTTTATTTGATTCTCCTAATAGCTTGAACTGGGAATAGTTACTTAGCCATCTTTAGGCCTTGCCAAATGGAGGAAATGTCCTTCTTGGCAGACTACTCCTACCTTACAAGTTTACCATATCAAAAGGCTCGCTTACAATCATTCCGAACAAACTTTCGTGCCCTTTATCCTCTGGGACGAGCTAGCCTGTGACAGGATTTATATAGCAAGCAAAGGCTATCCACCGCTTCGCCTCCAGTAAGAAAAAGTGTCCCCACACCTCCCATTGAGATGTGGGGACACAGGTCTTAGCCTTCGTACTAATTTTCTTTTTGCTCATTAGCTTTTTGGTAGACTTCATAAATCGGTTGGGTAACCACCTTGTTAATCTCTTCCACCAATTGGTTCAATTGTTTCTCAGCTTGTAAGAGCTGACTGATGGTTTCATTAGCTGCCATTTCTTTCTCCAAGTCTTGGGCTTCTTGGATTTCTTCTTGGCTAATTTCATTACCTAATTGCATCTTCGTTTGAACATCCACTTGGAGTTGGCGGAATTTATTATATAGGGCGAAGGCTTCTTCGTCTTGAACGACTGCCTCCATCGCATGTTTTAAGCCCTGGTAGTCCTCATGGGCGCGCACATCACGTTCTAATTGGTTGATGGTGTCATAAATATTGGCCATTCCATTTCCTCCTTTATTTGTCTTCATTTGCTTAATATATCATGCCGAGCCAGTTTTGAAAAGTAATTTGACCAGAAAAAGAAGAGAAGAAGTCCCGGGCCCCTTCCATTAAGCGGTCTAGAAGGCTTGAGGCATTATCTTCAATGGTCGCTTGGTTGGTAGTCGTCTCATCCCCATCGGACGATGAAATCCCATTGACTTCATTATAATAACGGGTCGAGGCTGCTTCCAGGTTGAACGGGGTGTTGGGACTATTAGCCAAGAGTTCCGCCATAATGTTATGGAAGGTATTCCCCGATTGGACAGGTGAACTGTTCCAGAGATAATTCTCCGCACTGGTCTGGTCAAAGCCATACCAACTGGCAACCACCATGTCGGGCGTATAGGCGACATACCATTCATCATTCACACCGTCACCTGCTCCACTATTGCCTGCTTGGCTGAGTTCAACCGTCCCCGTCTTACCCGCTAATTCATAGCCTGCCGGTTCCATGGCTGCCCCGGTTCCGCCTTCATTATAGACGTCGAGCATCATCCGGGTCATTTCCTTGGCATTCGCTTCACTGAGGGCTTGGTTCTGTTTGGGCTTCTGTTCCTCGACGATGACATTGCCCGAACTGTCGACAACCTTTTGAATGAAGACGCCTTCTGAGCGCTTGCCCTTGTTGACGAAGGCAGTGTAGGCCGAGGCCATTTCCATAGGGGAAGCCCCCTTAGATAAGCCGCCTAGGGCAGAAGATAAGGTCTTATCGCCATCCGTATAAGGAATCCCAAAGTCATCCAACTTGGCCATGGCGGTGTTGACACCAATCTCATTCATCAACCAAACAGCTGATGTATTCTTACTCTTAGCTAGAGCTTGCCAGAGAAGGATTTCCCCCTGGCTCTGCTTGTCATGGTTCTCAGGCTTGTACTTATCCGTTCCATATTCCTTCACTTCATCCGGAATGACATCATTCGCCTCAAAACCATTCTCTAAGGCCGGACTATAGACATTCAAGGGCTTGAGGGTTGAACCCGGTTGCCGCTTCATCTGAGTGGCCCGGTTAAAGCCCCTAAAGGAGTGACCCCCCGTTCCTCCCACTGTCGCTAGGACGCCCCCACTGTAGGGATCCATCACAACTGTTGCTGATTGGGCGGTATTTCCAGCTGGTGAGACAGGGAAGAGACTGGACTGGTCATAAATCCCCTGCAGACCTTCCTGGTACTTGGGGTCCAAGTTAGTATAAATCCGGTAGCCCCCCTTCATCAGGTCATCCTCACTCAAGCCATGCTTGTTAATAGCTTCTTCAATCACCGCATCGAAATAATAAGGGTATTTGTATTGGTCGCTCCCGACATCATTATTCTGCTGGGGCATATCAGAGGCCATGGCCACTTGGGCATCCTCTTGGGCAATAAACCCATTGTCTGCCATCAATTGAAGGACCGTATTCCGCCGGTTGATCGTTTCTTCATAATTATCAACCGGGTTGTAAATACTTGGCCCCTTCAGAGCACCCGCTAGAACGGCCGCGTTGGCTAAGTCCAAGTTAGCAGCTGAGCTACCAAAATACTTCTGGCTAGCATCCTCCACCCCATAGACCCCATTCCCAAAGTAGGAGTGGTTCAAGTACATCTCCAAAATCTTATCCTTGGGGTAGGTCTTTTCAATTTCAAGGGCAATAAAGAGCTCTTTAAACTTCCGCATCAGGCTCTGCTCATTGGTCAGAAAAGAGTTTTTAACCAATTGCTGGGTCAAAGTCGACCCCCCACCGACTACTGAACCGCCGTGGAGGACATAGCCGACTGCCGCTCGAGCAATCCCAATGGGGTCAAAGCCCCTGTGCTTATAGAAACGTTTATCTTCAGTCGAAACGACTGCATTCTTAATATTATCTGAAATTTGATCGATAGTCACATAGGTCCCGTGGTCCGAAGACAGGGTCCCTGCTAGGTTGCCTGAATTATCATAGACTTCAGTGGTCACCTGGAGCTGCTTCTCCAAGTTGTCAACATCAGTCATTTTGGCACTAATTAATAAATAACTTTCAAAAATCAAAGCAAAAAATAAGCCAATAAAAATGAGCCATTTAGTTAGGCGGAATTTTTTCCAATAGGCTTTAAACTTTCCCTTAAAACCCTGGCTGTCTTCCCCCTTCTTTGGCTTGGCTTGGTTTTTGTCACCGCGCATAAAAAATCTCCTACTCTCTCTTCTATTGATCTCAGGCGGATTAAACCACTCTCCTATTTTCCCATGTTGGGCTGGGAATTGCAATTTTTGCTAGGGAACTTAAGCGAAACTTATCTTCCTAGTCGAGCTTATCGTGGGCGTAGTGGTGGCTCAATTCCAAGTGGTTGAAGTTTTGCTGGCGGAGTACCTCATAGATTACGATGGCGGCACAGTTGGAGAGATTGAGGGCGCGGACATGGGTGTCATCCATGGGCAGACGTAAGCATTGGGCTTCGTGGGCCCGCATGAAGTCCTCAGGCAAGCCCGTTGTTTCCTTACCAAACATTAAGAAGATATCTTCTCCAGCTGTCTCATTATAGTCGACATCGGTATAGGTATGGTGGGCGAATTTAGTAATGAGGTAGAGTCGACGGTCCCCTAAATATTCCATAAAGGCTTGTAAATCCTTATGCAAGGTCACATCCACACTGTGCCAATAATCCAAACCAGCCCGCTTGAGGTGCTTATCATCCAAGGAGAAGCCCAGGGGTTCAATCAGGTGCAGGTGGGTGTCGGTCGCCGCACAGGTCCGGGCTATATTCCCTGTATTGGGTGGAATAAGGGGTTCATATAATACAATGTGATTGGTCATCTTTATCGCTTCCTTTGTCTCTTATTTCGCTTTTTCTTGATTCTTTCAACCGCTTGGCTGAATTCAACCACTGTTTCTTGGTCAGCTTCTGGACCGGCTTCTTCAATACGGAGCCGGTCTTCCATAAAACTTAGGAGCTCTGGATTGAACTGGCGCTCGATGATACTCACCGCATAGGCAGCCGTTCCGCGGATCATGGGCCGGGGATCCTTCTCGATCATCTCCAACAAGAGGGGGATAGCCGACCGGTCCCGGTAGTTAGCCAAGGCTAAGATGGCATTGCGCTGCAAGGGCTTCTTCCCCCGCCAAGCCCCTGCCAGATGGCCGAACTGTTCCTTGAACTCTCGGTTAGATAGGGTCAGCATAGGCTTTAGCAAGGGTTCCACCTGGTCGCGCTCTGGCTCCATGGCGGCATGGTAGTGGCTGTCTACATGTTGGTTATAAGGGCAGACCTGCTGGCAGATGTCACAGCCATAAATCTGGTGCCCCACTTGCCGGCGAAAGGCCTGGGGGATATAGCCCTTGGTCTGGGTCAGGTAGGAGATGCAGACTTTCGCATTCATCTTCCCCTCGCCTAGCAAGGCTCCCGTCGGACAAAAGTCCAAACAACGGGTGCAGTCGCCACAGGCATTAGCCTTGGGGGCATCAGGCACCAGGGGCAGGTTGGTAATAATCTCCCCCAGATAGATAAAGGAGCCAAACTCTTCATTGATAATTAGCCCATTTCGGCCAATAAAACCAATGCCGGCCCGCTGCGCAACAGCCACATCAGGGAGTTCGCCCGTATCCACCATGGTCTTGGTCTGAATTCCTGGATAACGTTCTTCCAAAGCTTGGACCAGGTCACTAGCCGCTCGGTGGAGAATACTATGGTAGTCTTCCCCCCAACTCGCTCGGGCGAATTGCCCCCTTCGCTCCCCCCGGTTACGTTCTTTAGGATAGAGCGGTTTATTGGGATAGGCCATAGCAAAGGCAATAATCGAAGCTGCCCCATCCAGCAAGTCCTTGGGGTACAAGCGCTCCTCGATGACAGGATGTTCAAAGCCCGTGGTGCGGCCTTCAGCCTCCGCTTCTTCCAGCGACTGACGGATATGGGTGAAATCATCCGCACTGGTAAAGCCTACTACATTCATCCCTACTTCTTCTAGGGCTAGCTGGCGGATCTTTTCCGTTTCAACTTGCCAATCGATGGTCACTACGATTCCTCCCTTCCCTCAGTCTTAGCTTGACGATCCTTTCAATTATAATCTATTCCCCATAATTTGCAATCTAACCCAGGTCTGATTTCCATGAGAATTTGATAAAATTTAGCCTGAAATTTCTAAAAGATTTATTTTTTTAAGCTTTTAATGGGGCTTTGTGCTATGATAGAGTAACACTTAATGTCCATACAGGCAATCGATTCAATATATTATCTATGAGGGGAGTTCTGAAAGTGAATATTTTACAGCAACGAATTATTGATGATGGCGAGGTTTTTCCTAATAATGTCTTGAAGGTTGATTCCTTCTTAAACCACCAAATTGACCCGCATATCATGTACAGCATCGCCAATGATTTCTACCAACACTTCAAGAGTGCAGGAATCACTAAGATCCTAACGATTGAAGCCTCTGGTATTGCACCAGCCATCTTCGTGGCCCAGAAATTCGATGTCCCGATGCTCTTTGCTAAGAAAAAAGAACCTTCTACCCTACAAAACCAAGAAGTCTATACCGAATTGGTCCACAGCTATACTAAGAATACAGACAGCAACATCGTCGTATCTAAACAATTCCTCGATGCAGATGATAAAGTCCTCGTTGTGGATGACTTCCTCGCAAATGGCGAAGCAGCTATGGGCTTAATTTCTATCGCTGAACAAGCAGGCGCAGATGTCGCTGGCGTTGCCATCTGTATTGAAAAATCCTTCCAAAATGGCCGCCAACGTATCTTAGACCATGGTTATGAAGTTTATTCAGCTGCCCGCATTGCTTCCCTTGAAAACAACCAAGTTCGCTTTAACGACGGACATTAAGCTATAAATTTAGCTCATAAAAATTAAACGAGGCATGGACAAGAAGTCCAGCCTCGTTTTTTGTCGCTGTTTTGACTTATTTGATGATATTCTGCGGTTCGCCCTCAGCAAAGGCCAAGGCATTCTCAAAGGCTGTATTAGCCCGGAGAACCATAGCCTCATCGGTCAGGTAGCCGATATGAGGGGTTAGGATGGTGTTCTTAGCCGAAAGCAGAGGTTCATCTTCACTGAGTGGGGGCTCTTGGTTGAAGACATCGATGCCTGCACCCGCAATCCTGCCTTCGTTCAAGGCCTCTGCTAGCGCTTGACTGTCAACAATAGGGCCCCGAGCCACGTTAATGAGGATCGCATCGGACTTCATCTTAGCAATCATTTCCTTGGAGATTAGCCCCTCTGTCTCAGCTGTAGCGGGAAGGTGGATGGAAATGATATCCGCTTCCGCCATCACTTCCTCTAAGCTCCCATAGCGCATGCCGAGCGCCTTGGCTTCATCCTTCTCAGAGCGATTATAGCCGAGGAGTTCAGCGCCCAGTGCTCGGTAGGCCTTGGCGGTTGCAAGCCCAATAGCCCCTGTCCCAATAATAGCAACCTTGGCTTGGCTGATTTCTCGTCCTTGGATAGGGCCGGGAAAGTCCGCTGTCTTCCGAGCATCCTGGTTACTGGCAGGAAGCTGGCGGAAAAGAGATAAAGCAAGGCCTAGGGATAGCTCAGCAACCGCTTGATTGGCATAGCCCGATGCATTACAAATCGCGATGCCTTTAGCCGCTGCAGCCTCCTGGTCCACATGGTCTACCCCCGTAAAGGCGACATCAATTAATTGAGTTTGCTCTAAACGGTCAATCACCTCGGCAGGATAGGGTGTGTTCCCAATAATCACAATGTCCGCATCCTGACTGCGTTCTAGGAGCTCATCTGGATCCGTGGTCCGCTCCTTATAGTAAGTAAAGTCATGCCCAGCATCTTTAAGCTTTTGGGCGAGTTCTTCGATATAGCTATCTTCAACTCTTAGGTTTTCGAGTAAATTAATCTTCATAAAGGCCTCCTTCAATAAATTTTGCTGCACGAGTCTCTTCTTCCCTCATTATAAACAAAAATGCCCAACAAAAAAAGCCAACCCCCTTGGATTGACTTTTTCTTGTGTTGTTTAGTCGGGTTCAGGCTAGCAGAAATAGCTCCTCTTCAACAAAATCCGCCGAAGACTTTTAGTCTTCTCTGGCTTTTGCCTCCAGAGGTCTATTTCTACCGCTAGCCTTCACACCCTGTTTAGTCGGGTTCGAGGATGCAGAAAGGGCTCCTCTTCGTAAAAGTCCGTCGAAGGCCTTCAGCCTTCTCTGGTCTTTTACTCCAGAGGTCCCTTCCTCCCGCATCCTCTCGCACCCTTCCTAGTCGGGTTCGGTCGCGCAGCTTCCTTGTCACTTCACAAGTCTCCGCCGCTGTCCTTCAGACTGCTCTGGTGACTTGCTCCAGTGAAAGGAAGCTAACCGCGCGCCCTCTCACCCTTTTTAGTCGGGTTCACAAAGGCAGAAAGGAAGTGACTTCAGCAAAGTGGAACGAACGGCTTACAGCCGCTCTTTTCCCCTTTGCCTCCAGTCATTCCTTTCTAAGCGCTCTTGCTCACACCCTTAGTTAAAGACTACGACTGGCATGCCGACGTGGACTAGGGAGTAGACGGTTGGCATGACGGATGGTTGGACGTTGATACAGCCGTTGGAGCCGTTTTGGTGGTACCAGCCACCGCCGAAGACGGGTTGCCAGTTCGCATCGTGAATCCCCTGGCCAACATAGTCAAAGGGTACCCAGTAGGAAACAGGTGAAGCGTACTTGTTACCTGTCTTAGGATCGAAGCCCCGGAGAACAGAAGGTGACTGCATGTTGTTAACCGCGAAGGCACCTGGATTGGTTGGTGTCATATCATGGCCAGATACAATATCCGTGCTCAACTGCAATTCCCCATTGAGGTAGATAAACATTTTTTGGTTGATCATATCGACTTCTACATAATCCTTACCAAAGAAATTATCCTGGCCGTAGCCTGACCCAGCAATAGACGGTTCAATCACCGTATCTTCACCCTTTAAGGCCGCTTGGGCAACTTCATCCGCTGCCCTAGAGCGGTCAATATACCAACCGTAAGTACCTGGTTGGACAGTAACAACGCCGGCCATTGTGGATTGGAAATCATGAGAAGTTAAGAGCCCCGAGATTTCTTGGTTCAAGCCTTGGAGATACACGTTGACTTGTTCCATATCGACAGCTGGTTCTCCTTGGTCGTCAATGTATAACCAGCTAGCAATTTCCTCTTCTGGAATCTGGTGGTCTTTGCCATCCACCTTAAGTACGAGCTTAGAGCCTTTAATATCATCTAGCTTTTTGATCTTAGATTGTAGACTCGGATCGTCTTCCTTAAGGGTTGGTTGAATATAGGCATCCGCTAAGTTAACTTGGTAGTTGCCGTTATCTATATTCTTATTGAAGAGTTTTTGTAAGGCATCAGCCGAAATTTGATTCCCTTGAACGGAATCAACAACCGTAAAACCTTGGTCTGAAGAATTCTCTAGACGAGCATTTTCGGATTCTTTACGCTGAGAATTGTCAATTCCCAACTGGTTCATAATCTTATCGATGGTTGCGCCATCCAAGTCACCAGCCACATACTTACCTTGGAGTTGCCGATCGGTAAAGAAGGCGAGCGGCCAAGCCCATTGATTTTGATTCGCCAGCATTTTCTCCAAGGCGGGCTGACTTTCGATGGGCAAGCCTAAACTATCGATTGGAAGTTGAGCAATTTCCTTATCCCCTTCCTTGACATCAATCGTTTGGCCGGCTATTTTTTCCGAAACTTTTTTATCAGCTTCTTCCAAGTTTAAGTTCGACACACTTGTGGCGGAGACTTGAGTACGGGGAAGAAAATGTTGACTATAATAGTAAACGCCACCCCCATATAGTCCTAATACAACCACAAAGGCGATAACTAGTCCCCACACTAGTCCCTTCGAAGACTCATTCTGCCTAGACATATATTTCCCTCCATTTTCTTCGATAAATAAAGGACCTCCTTTTAAGGATGTCCTCATGAATAAACTTTCAGTTATTTCTACACCTAATAGAATACACGATTTAATAGGCTTTGTAAAACATAATAGACCATCTGAATATATTTTTAAACTTTAGACTTGCCTTTTGTCTCAGTAGAGGTCATCATAAGAGAAAAAGTAAAGAAAGGGTGTCATTATGCCTCCACAGTCCAAATTTCAAGAGTTTTTACTCATTTTTTCTGGCTTAATTTTAATGGTTATCGCAGCCTTTGCTGGGATCTATATCCTTAGCCTCGGCCCTAGTTTACTAGTCCGCCTGCTTGTTTATCTGATGTTTCTTTTAATCTTCGTCAGTGCGGGGCTTTCCATTTATTACTTTGTTTTTCGCAATAAATCCTAAACTTGGTCTTCCAAGTGCTGCTCATATTCATTGAGCGTCATCCCATCATGGCTTTCAATGAACTTCTCCCGTCTTTCCATCCGGTAAACATCCATCTTCTTTTTGAAGAGCTCACCAGTAGTTGGTGGCGTCCAAGAAATCGCATTGGCTCCTGCCGCTATCACTTCGCGGATGCTGTCATCACTCTTACCCCCTGTTGCAATAATCGGTATATCAGGATAGCGTTCACGAATCCTAGCAACCAAAGCAGGCGTCTCCTTACCACTGGCTACATTCAAAATATCTACCCCAGCTTTTAGGCGGGCGTCTATATCGTTATAAGCGGACACAATTGTTGCAATGATCGGTGAATCGATCGTCCTTTCAATCATTTCAATTGTTTCTACCGGCATGGGTGCATTGACAACAACCCCCATTACCCCTTCAGCCTCTGCAAACAAAGCAATATCTGCACTGCGCTTGCCGCTTGTTAAGCCGCCCCCCACACCTGCAAAGACGGGAGCTGTACTAACTGTTGAAATCGCTGAAACAATGGCCGGATGAGGGGTTTGCGGGTAGACCGCAAGTATAGCATCTGCATTACTATAGCAGATTGTCGCAACATCCGTCGAAAAGAGGAAAGACTTTAAGCGACGACCATAAATCCGGATCCCAGAAGCGTCTCGAATCACATCAGGAACTTTAAGGGTATCTTTTCTTAAAGCCGAGCTCACACTCGGTGTTTTTTTAGGTGTTTTCACGTTTAAACGGCTCCTTTTTTTATTTACAGCTACATTTTATCAGCTTTTCAAGCTTAATAAAACCATTTGAAAGGATTTAGCCCCTCTTTTTATCCACTTAAAAATACTAAACCCTAAACTCCATATGAGGTTAAGCAGTTGGCGTTAAGTTCAACATAAAGAAAAACCTAGGAACATTGATTTAACAACATTCCCAGGCTTTCTAAAAAGTTCTTTGACGCTCTTATATGAGCTTAGAATGCCGACGGTGGGGGTCGAACCCACACGTCCGGTAAAGGACATTGGATTTTGAGTCCAACGCGTCTGCCAATTCCGCCACGTCGGCATATTGTATGAAGGCAAAGAAAGGCGGTAGTCGGATTTGAACCGGCGATCAAGGTTTTGCAGACCCATGCCTTACCACTTGGCTATACCGCCATACTTTAAAATATAAAACTGGGGTAGCTGGATTCGAACCAACGCATAACAGAGTCAAAGTCTGTTGCCTTACCACTTGGCGATACCCCAATAATAAGGGCGAATGAGGGGAATCGAACCCCCGAGTGTCGGAGCCACAATCCGATGCGTTAACCACTTCGCCACATCCGCCATATTAAAATGGATAAAACAGGGACAGTAGGAATCGAACCCACATTGACGGTTTTGGAGACCGTAGTTCTACCGTTAAACTATGTCCCTATTCAATTAAATCCCTGACAACCTTTAAAAAGATTGTAATGGTGGGAATAGGATTCGAACCTATGAACCCGAAGGAGCGGATTTACAGTCCGCCGCGTTTAGCCACTTCGCTATCCCACCAGAGTGGTCCAAGACAGAGTCGAACTGCCGACACCTTGAGCTTCAATCAAGTGCTCTACCAACTGAGCTATTGGACCTTTTTTTAAAAGTTGAACGGTCCCGACGGGAATTGAACCCGCGATCTCCTGCGTGACAGGCAGGCGTGATAACCCCTACACCACGGGACCTTAGTAGTAATAAAAACTACTTATGGAGAATGAGGGGTTCGAACCCCCGACATCCTGCTTGTAAGGCAGACGCTCTCCCAGCTGAGCTAATTCTCCGGTGTATTGACAACTTTTAATGACCCGTACGGGATTCGAACCCGTGTTACCGCCGTGAAAGGGCGGTGTCTTAACCGCTTGACCAACGGGCCAATACACTTAATATTTAAATGTTACGGAGAGTAAGGGATTCGAACCCTTGAAACAGTTTCCCGTTTACATGATTTCCAATCATGCTCCTTCGGCCTCTCGGACAACTCTCCAGGCTGGATTGCAGGATTATCCTCACTCACCAACTCCGCAAGTAGGACTCGAACCTACGACATCTTGATTAACAGTCAAGCGCTACTACCAACTGAGCTATTGCGGAATAATAAACTGCGCGGCAGCGTCCTAGTCTCACAGGGGGCAACCCCCAACTACATTCGGCGCTAAGAAGCTTAACTGCTGTGTTCGGCATGGGAACAGGTGTGACCTTCTTGCCATTACCACCGCACAATTTTTTATTTA
>NZ_VYWO01000008.1 GCF_008726925.1 Aerococcus sanguinicola
ATTCCCTCTTTATATAGATGGATATAGTTAGCCAATTCTGCTGGTGAATGTTTTCTATTTGAACGCATAAAAACTCCCCCTAAAGTAGTTTACTTTTTTTAGTGTCTACTTTAGGGGGAGCATACCATTTGGCGCTTTTTCGTTTATATATAAGTAAGGAGGTTAATGACCATGATCATACTTTATCACATCTATTTATTCTTTGCTCTCGCCTGCCTGGCATCCTTTTTGATGCTCTGGGCCTACCGTACGATTCACTCAGGCGCCATTATTTGGGGACGGTCCCAATGCGACCATTGCCAGAGGAAGCTGCCTTATTGGGCCCTCTGCCCCGTCCTAGGCTACCTGCTCTGTCGCGGGAGGTGCCAGGCCTGCCAAGCCCCTGTCCCCCTCTATTACCCCCTCATTGAGGTCCTATTCGCCTGTGCCGCCTCCTATTTGGTCTTCCAAGGGGCCTATAGTGACTTGGCCATTCTGGCTGTCCTCACCCTTATGACAGCCACAGACCTCACGGCAGGCATGGTCCCTGACCGTTTCCAAGTCCTGCTCTTCCTTATCTGTCTCTTTCGTGAGGAGACCTGGCAAATTGACCGCTGGCTTCAAGCTTTGATTCTTGGCCTCGCCCTCTATGCCCTCAACCAAGTCATCAAGGAGGGGCTTGGTGGGGCAGATATCAAGCTCTTCAGCATGCTCTGCCTGGCTTATGGTCTCTCGGCCAGCCTAGAGATTATCTTGCTCAGTTCCGCCCTGGCCCTGCTATATTTCTTCCTTAGCAGGCACGACAAGCAAGGCGCCCTCCCCTTTGTCCCCTTTATCAGCCTGGGAGTCATCATCCAGCTCATCTTCCTCTAAAAGAAAAAGGCTGGGACAAAAGTCCCGGCCTCTTTATAGAATACGAACTATTCTTTAAAAACGTGCTCCAAAAGTCAGCCCTGACATCCACTTCACGAACTATGGAAGAACCTTTGACAAGGTTCTTTCATAGTTCGCTCCAGTGATTCAGGGCTAACCGACTTTTGTCACACTCTCTTTTAAATTAAGGGAAGTGCATCCACAATTTTTATGGGTTCCCGACATAGTTTTCAGGTTCAACAGGGTGTTCAACAATCACCTGTTCACCATCTTCATTGGTCACATATTCTTCCGTTGTTGGCACTTCACCCAATTTCTTAGGTTCCATGTAACGGTAGCGTGCCATCCCGGTACCTGCTGGGATGATCTTACCGATAATGACATTCTCTTTCAGGCCGAGCAGGTTATCCCGCTTGCCGCGAATTGAAGCATCGGTAAGGACCTTGGTTGTTTCCTGGAAGGAAGCTGCAGATAAGAAGCTGTTCGTTTCCAGGGCTGCCTTGGTAATCCCGAGTAGGACAGGTTGGGCAGTGGCTGGAATAGAGCCTGTCTTAATGGCTTCCGCATTTTCCTTGCTGAAGTCTTCAAGATCCATCAGCTTACCTGGCAAGAGGTCTGTTGCGCCTGGATCGAGGACCCGTACTTTACGGAGCATTTGACGGAGCATCACTTCCACGTGCTTGTCGTTGATGTCTACCCCTTGCATCCGGTAAACCCGTTGGATCTCACTTAACATGTAAGTTTGAACGGTGAGGGAGTCCGTGATGTGGAGCAGTTCTTTCGGATCGATTGACCCTTCTGTGAGCCGGTCGCCCCGTTTGATGGTGTCACCCACTTCAACGAGCATACGGGCAGTGTAAGGAACAAGGTATTCCCGTTCATCCGTTACCCCTTTGACGTTGACCGTCTTTTCACGGGTCGCTTCATTTTGGTTGATGTCCGTTACTACACCGGTAACTTCAGTAATTACAGCGCGCCCTTTCGGATGGCGTGCTTCCACGATTTCTTGAACACGAGGGAGACCTTGGGTGATGTCGTCACCGGCAACCCCGCCCGTGTGGAAGGTCCGCATGGTTAACTGGGTACCAGGCTCACCGATGGATTGGGCAGCGATCGTACCGACAGCTTCGCCGACTTCAACTTCGCTATTCGTTGCTAAGTCAGAGCCGTAGCAGTGCTTGCAGACACCATATGGGGTGTTGCAGGTGAAGACGGAACGGATAGTCACTTCTTCAACCCCAGCTTCGACAATCTTCTTAGCAACTTCTTCTGAGATCAATTGGTCATGGTGGGCAAGGACTTCGCCTGTTTCTGGATGGCGCACTTCTTTTTGAAGGTAGCGACCAGTGAGGCGTTCTTCCAAGCTTTCAATCATTTCATTACCTTCACGAATGGCAGATACACGCAGGCCGCGGTCCGTGTGGCAGTTGCTTTCTTTGATGATCACATCTTGGGCCACATCGACCAGACGACGAGTGAGGTAACCCGAGTCGGCTGTCTTCAGCGCCGTATCAGTCATCCCTTTACGGGCACCGTGCGTGGAGATAAACATCTCTTGAACGGACAAGCCTTCCCGGAAGTTAGACGTTACAGGCAGTTCGATAATCTTACCGTTAGGCCCAGCCATCAGACCGCGCATCCCCGCTAACTGGGTAAAGTTAGAGATATTACCCCGGGCCCCAGAGTCCATCATAATGAAGAATGGGTTTTCGGCTGATAGGGAGTTCTTCAGACGGTTTTCGATTTCATCTTTGACCTTGTTCCAAGTTGTAATAACTTGTTCATAACGTTCATCATCTGTGATCAAACCACGACGGTATTGCTTGGTGATGTTATCCACGCGCTTGTGGCCTTCTTCTACCAGGTCGTTCTTAGTATCTAAGACGGTAATATCTGAGATACCTACTGTAATCCCTGACTTGGTTGAGAATTCAAAACCAAGATCCTTCAAGCGGTCAAGCATCATTTGGGTTTCAGTAACCTTGAATTGTTTGAAGACACGCGCGATGATGCTTTCTAAGTAACCCTTCTTGAATGGTGGCACCAATTCAGCCCGTTGGATGGTTTCTTCAACGTCATCCCCAGCTTCCAAGAAGTACTTGTCTGGCAAGCTGTCATTCAAGTTTTCTTGGGTTGGTTCGTTCAAGTAGTTAAAGCCATCTGGAATAATTTGGTTGAAGAAAAGCTTCCCGATGGTTGTCCGAATCAACTTACCTTGTTGGTCTTCCGTCCAGTTCTTGCCTGGTAAGGAGTTGGTGTCAATGACCACGCGGGTATGTAATTCCACATCGCCACTCTTGTAAGCTGTCATAGCTTCTTCTACGGAAGAAATCGCCATGCCTTCGCCGATCGCACCAGCTGATTCCATGGTGAGGTAGTAGTTCCCTAGCACCATATCCTGGGATGGCGTAACCACTGGTTGCCCGTCTTTAGGGTTCAAGATATGGGTAGCCGCTAACATTAGGATCCGAGCTTCTGCTTGAGCTTCTTCACCGAGTGGTAAGTGGACCGCCATTTGGTCCCCATCAAAGTCCGCATTATAAGCTTCACAAGCTAAGGGGTGGAGACGAATGGCTTTACCTTCGACCAGGACAGGTTCAAAGGCCTGGATCCCTAGGCGGTGGAGGGTAGGTGCCCGGTTCAAGAGAACAGGGTGTTCTTTGATGATTTCTTCTAGAACATCCCAAACTTTGTCATCTTGGTGTTCGATCATCCGTTTCGCATGCTTCACGTTGGCAGCAATTTCACGGCCAACGAGTTCACGCATTAAGAAAGGCTTGAAGAGTTCCAAGGCCATTTCTTTAGGCAGACCACATTGGTACATCTTGAGCGATGGCCCGATAGCAATAACGGAACGGCCGGAGTAGTCGACACGTTTACCCAGCAAGTTTTGACGGAAACGCCCTTGCTTCCCTTTTAACATATGAGAAAGAGACTTCAGTGGACGGTTCCCAGCTCCCGTTACAGGACGGCCACGGCGACCATTGTCCACCAAGGCATCCACAGCTTCTTGGAGCATCCGTTTTTCATTCTGAACGATAATATTCGGTGCATTCAAGTCTAATAAGCGTTTCAAACGATTGTTCCGGTTAATTACTCGGCGGTAAAGGTCGTTTAAGTCAGAGGTCGCGAAACGTCCCCCATCCAGTTGCACCATGGGGCGGAGTTCTGGTGGAATAACAGGAATAACATCCATAACCATCCATTCCGGATCATTGCCTGACTTACGGAAGGCTTCTAAGATATCCAAGCGACGGATAGCCCGGGTCCGTTTTTGCCCCCGTGCACTCGTTAGGACTTCTTTCAACTCAGCACATTCCTTGTCCAAGTTAACTTGGCCAAGAAGTGTCTTGATTGCTTCTGCTCCCATGCCAGCTTGGAAACGATTGCCGTATTCTGCCTTGTATTCACGGAATTCTTTTTCTGATAGAAGTTGCTTGTATTCCAAGGCTGTATCGCCAGCATCTGTCACCACATAAGAAGCAAAGTAAATCACTTCTTCAAGGGCGCGAGGGCTCATGTCTAACAGGAGACCCATCCGGCTAGGGATGCCTTTGAAATACCAAATATGGGTAACAGGTGTTGCCAATTCGATATGGCCCATCCGTTCCCGGCGAACTTTAGAGCGGGTGACTTCCACCCCACAACGGTCACAAACGACACCCGCATAGCGGATGCGTTTGTACTTCCCACATGAACATTCCCAGTCCTTAGAAGGGCCAAAGATACGTTCGCAGAAAAGACCGTCTTTTTCAGGTTTCAGCGTCCGATAATTGATCGTTTCTGGTTTCTTCACTTCACCGTAAGACCAGGAACGAATTTTATCAGGAGATGCTAAACCGATCTTCATACTTTCAAATTTATTAACATCGACCAAGGGGCCAACCTCCCTTTATAATTGCCTCTCGCCTGCTGTACTTGCTTCCAACAGGCCTACCTTGTCATTAAGAACGAAATTCACAGTTGGAGTGCTAGAGCTAAATGCACCTGCTCACACCCTTTAGTTAGGCTCAGGCTAGCAGAAATAGCTCCTCTTCACAAAGAGCCGCCGAAGACTTTCAGTCTTCTCTGTCTCTTTGTGAAGAGGTCCACTTCTACCGCGCTCCCTCACACCCTATTATTCTGCTTCTTTGGCTGTGATTTCTTCGTTGTTTGTTTTGTCTTCTTTATTTTCACTAGCGTCTTCGTTTGTTTCTTTGTTCTCTTTTTTGTCGTCGTTGCGGTTGAAATTGTTGGTATCTTCATCCATGTCGCGAAGGTCAATTTCATTGTCATCGGCGTCGAGCACTTGGATATCTAGGCCGAGTGACTGTAGTTCTTTGACGAGTACGCGGAAGGATTCTGGAACACCTGGGCGAGGAATAGGTTCACCCTTCACAATGGATTCGTAGGTTTGCACCCGGCCGGTGACGTCATCTGACTTGTAAGTCAAGATTTCTTGGAGGGTATAGGCTGCCCCATAAGCTTCGAGTGCCCAAACTTCCATTTCACCGAAACGTTGTCCCCCGAACTGTGCCTTACCACCCAATGGTTGTTGGGTAACTAAGGAGTAAGGGCCAATTGAACGCGCGTGGAGCTTGTCATCAACCATGTGAGACAGTTTCAGATAGTACATCACGCCGACAGAGACACGGTTGTCGAAAGGTTCACCAGTCCGGCCATCATAGAGGACGGTCTTCGCATCTGAAGCCATACCAGCTTCTTCTACTGCTGACCAAATGTCTTCGTCCACGGCCCCATCGAATACGGGGGTGGCGATCTTAATGCCCATATTGCGGGCGGCCATTCCGAGGTGGAGCTCCAATACCTGTCCGATATTCATCCGGGAAGGTACCCCCAGTGGGTTCAGCATGATATCTACTGGTGTCCCATCTGGCATATATGGCATGTCTTCCATTGGGAGGACGAGGGAAACAACCCCCTTGTTCCCGTGACGACCAGCCATCTTATCGCCGACTTGGATCTTCCGTTTTTGGACAATATAAACACGAACTAACATGCTGACGCCTGGTTTTAATTCATCGCCGTTTTCGCGCAGGAAGATCTTGACATCATTAACGATACCGCCGCCACCGTGTGGTACGCGGAGTGAGGTGTCACGGACTTCACGCGCTTTTTCACCGAAGATGGCGTGGAGCAAGTGTTCTTCAGGGGAGAGTTCGGTTACTCCTTTAGGCGTTACCTTACCAACTAAGATATCCCCATCTTTAACTTCTGCCCCGATATAAACAATGCCGCGGTCGTCAAGGTTCTTCAAGGCGTCTTCCCCAACATTAGGGATTTCGCGAGTAATTTCTTCTGGCCCGAGTTTGGTATCACGGGCTTCAGATTCTAATTCATCAATATGGATAGAGGTATAAACGTCATCCTTCACCAAACGTTCAGAAAGGATAACCGCATCTTCATAGTTGTAACCATCCCAGGTCATGAAGGCAATCAGTGGGTTTTGGCCGAGTGCCAATTCCCCATTCTGCATGGATGGCCCATCAGCTAGGATGTCTCCAACTTCTACTTCTTCACCTGTACGAACTAACGGTTTTTGGTTGTAGCAGGTCGAACCGTTTGACCGGTGGTACTTGATTAAACCGTACTTATCAAGGGCGCCATCCTCACGACGTACACGCACTTCGCGGGCATCAACGAACTCAACGGTCCCGGATGCCTTCGCAATCACAGCGGTCCCTGAGTCGTGGGCTGCCTTGTATTCCATACCTGTCCCGATTAATGGGGAGTTAGGTTGGAGCAATGGCACAGCTTGCCGCTGCATGTTGGCCCCCATCAAGGCACGGTTGGAGTCATCGTTTTCCAAGAAAGGAATACATGCTGTTGCAACGGCGACAACCTGCTTAGGTGACACGTCCATGTAGTCCACTTGTTCAGGACTTACTTCGATATTCTCTTCCACGTAACGGGCCATTACCTTATCTGCAGCAAAAGAACCGTCTTCGTTTAATTCCGAGTTCCCTTGGGCGATGATGTAATTATCTTCTTCATCAGCAGTCAGGTAGTCAATCCGGTCAGTGACCTTGTGGGTATCCCAGCTCACCCGACGATAAGGGGTTTCGATAAAACCGTATTCGTTAATCTTGGCATAAGTCGCCAGAGAGTTGATCAGCCCAATGTTTGGACCTTCAGGCGTTTCGATTGGACACATCCGGCCGTAGTGAGAATAGTGAACGTCCCGAACTTCGTAACCGGCCCGGTCCCGGGTCAAACCACCTGGCCCTAAGGCTGAGAGACGGCGTTTGTGGGTCAACTCAGATAGGGGGTTGTTTTGGTCCATGAACTGTGACAGCTGGGAAGAACCAAAGAATTCCTTGATTGCAGCAACTACTGGACGGATATTCACTAATTGTTGAGGGGTCACCGTATCCACATCTTGGGTGGACATCCGTTCCCGAACCACGCGCTCCATCCGTGAGAGCCCAATCCGGAATTGGTTCTGTAAGAGTTCACCTACTGAACGGATCCGGCGGTTACCCAAGTGGTCGATATCATCTGTCTTGCCCAAGCCTTCGTAAAGGTTCAGGAAGTAGCTGAGCGAAGCCATGATATCCGCTACCGTTAGAGCCTTCACGTCATCAGCTGGATTCGCGTTACCGATCACATTGATGATGCGGTCTGGATCATTTGGTGCATAAACCTTCACTACTTGTAGGCGTACGGGTTCTGGCACAACAGCTTGGTCATTAGGGTAAATTTCAACAGTATTCGCACCTTGGTCGAGGGCCTCAGCGAGTTCTTCCATCAAGTCCCGACTAAGTTCCGTATCCTTAGCTAGGAGGATTTCACCTGTTTCAGGGTCAACAATATTTTCAGCTAAGACTTGACCTGCCAAGCGGTGCTTCAAGTCTAACTTCTTATTGATCTTGTAACGGCCAACTGGTGCGAGGTCGTAACGATGTGGATCAAAGAAGCGTGATACCAGCAAGTTTCTTGAGGATTCAGCTGTCTTTGGTTCACCTGGGCGCAGGCGTTCGTAGATATCCTTTAAGGCCTCTTCTGTCCGGGTATCGGATTCATTTTTGTGGAGGTCTTTTTCAATGGTATCTTCCAGGGTCTTGCTAGAGCCAAAGATTTCGCGGATTTGTTCATCTTGGGAGAAACCGAGTGCACGAACGAGGACAGAGAGTTGGATCTTCCGTGTCCGGTCAATCCGCACATAAGAGATTCCCTTAGCGTCTGTTTCCATTTCTAACCAGGCCCCGCGGTTAGGGATTACCGTAGTTCCGAAAGAGTGGCGGCCGTTCTTATCGACCTTCTCATTGAAGTAAACCCCTGGTGAACGAACTAATTGAGAAACAATTACCCGTTCGGACCCGTTAACAATGAAGGTCCCTGCTTCAGTCATCAATGGGAAGTCTCCGAAGAAGACTTCTTGGTCTTTAATTTCCCCTGATTCCTTGTTGATCAGACGCAGTTTTGCATACATTGGCGCCGCATAGTTGGCATCTTGGGCGCGTGATTCTGAGACATCGTACTTAGGCTCTTGGAATTTGTAATCCACGAACTCCAAAGCCAACTTCCCTGCATGGTCTTCAATCGGTGAGATATCCTTGAACATGGAAATAATCCCATCTTCTAAGAACCATTTATAAGAATCTGTTTGAATTTCAATTAAATCTGGTAGTTCCAGCACTTCGTTGATGCGCGAATAGCTCCGGCGAACGCTGTGCTTCCCAAATTTGACATCATGTCCCGACATGTATTGCCACCTCTCTATAAAATAAGCCAGTAAAAGTTTTAAGATTTTATTAAGAATCATAAAAATTGGCCCGGTCAACCCGTTTTTTAGACAAAAAAATAACAAAAGAATCGACACTTTTTTGCCTTATCTTTTGTTTCAGACCAAATACGCGGGAAATCGGACAATATTTCGACTCCTGCAGATTCCAATAACTATATCAGATACAGTATAGCAGCTTTTTAATCCCTTGTCAAAGTTTTTTTGAGAAAGATTGACAAGTTTAGCAATCAGGCTTAAACTAGCCCAATACATAGAAAGCGGGATGCCAATGTACGAGACAATTACATACCAAGAAAGCTTAAAGAGCTCTTCACAGCTCTTTATCGATGTTCGGTCGGAAGCTGAATATGCCAAGGACCATCTCCCTGGGGCGATCTCCCTGCCTGTCTTAGACAACGCCAGTCGGGCTAAAGTTGGCTATCTCTATAAATCAGGTGATATTGCCCAAGCCAAGCAAGTAGGGATTAATGCCATGAGCCAGAAGCTGCCCCAATACTTTGCTTTTCTGCAATCTTGCCACCAAGATTTCTCTCAAACTATTCTCTATTGTTCCCGGGGCGGCTACCGCAGCTCCTCGCTAGCCGCCTTGTGCTATAGTCTAGGCCTCCATATTTATAAATTGGACGGCGGTTATAAGGCTTACCGGCATGCGGTCATTGACCAACTTGACCAACTCCTAGACCAAGTCCAAGCGATCACACTCCATGGCTTCACTGGAACAGGGAAGACGGCCATTCTTAAGCAGCTCCATCAGATGGGCTATCCTGTCATCGACCTAGAGGGCTGTGCCCAGCACAAAGGCTCCCTCTTCGGTGACTTGAAGGGCCAAGCGCGCAGTCAAAAAGGCTTCGAGACTCACTTGCTCCTGCAATTACAAGAAGCCCAAGCCCGCTGTCCACAAAAGAATACCCTTCCTGTATTTATCGAGGGCGAGTCGGCCCATATTGGGCACTGTGTCCTGCCTAAGAAACTCCAAGACCAAATGAAAAAGGGGGACAAAATTCTTATCGAAGCCCCTATGGACCGCAGAGTTCAAATTCTGAAAGCAGACTACCTCAAGGAGGACATTGATCCCCAAAGCATCAAGAACTGCCTCAATTGTCTGCGCGGCCGTCTATCTGACCAGCGCATTGACGATGCTATCGAAGCCTTTGACCAAGGGCAGATTGACCAAGTGATCGAAGGCCTCTGCCGGTCTTACTATGATCCTCGTTACAGCTATAAGGCTAAGGCCATGGCCAAACAATACACTAACCTCAACACGCGCCAGTGTGCCGAGGACATCGGCCATGACTTCTTTCCAGATTGGAAATAAAACACAAAAACACCCCACCATCTCATGGACTGCCTGTCAGTCCTTGCATCAAGTAGATGGTCGGGTGTTTTTTGATCGGATTGTCACTTAGTCGTCGCGGTCTCGTCTTAGGTTGAAGCCTTGTTGGCGGAGGTCATCAATTAAAGCTTCGCGGCGAGGACGGCGGTTGGCCATCTTATCGCCAGCTTGTTTAAAGAAGCTATCCACCCGGCGATTGGCATCACGGAGGTCATAATAAGTCGTCATTTCCTGGTCATAGTCTGCCAAGAGGGTCTCGGCATCCTCAGGTAAGTGGTAAGTATCTTCAAAGAAGCGCAAGGCCTTAGGCATACGCGGTTTCAACTGAGGGATCTGGTTGGGCTGACCGAAAGCGAGGCCAAGCACAGGGGCCGTCAGAGGAGGCAAGTCCAAGATATCAATCATTTCCCCCATATTATTCTGGATGCTGCCAAGGAAAACAGCTCCCATGCCCAGGGATTCGACCGCATTATTCACATTCTGTGCCATCAAAACAGCATCACTATAGCCTTGAAGAAAGCGTTCTAACTGATGAGCAGCTAGACTTTCCCGACCTTCACGTTCAGCAATCTGTTGGTTGCGGTAGGTATCTACGAGGAAGATCCACAGTTCAGGGGCACGCGCGATATACTCTTGCTTGCCCACTTCGGCAATGGCCTGACGTTTAGCCGGATCCTTCACCCGAATAATTGAAGCCATCTGCATGCCTTCACTCGTTGCGGTCCGCATAGCGACTTCGGCCAATTGGTCAACAATCTCCTCTGGCACCGCTTGATCTTTGAACTCTCGAATCGTCCGATGGTTCAACTGCTTATCTATCCATTCATTTGCTGCACACATTTCCATCACTCCTTACTTCCTACTTAACAGAATCCAATAGCCTTTCTTGCGTTCAATTTCTTCAACTTGACCAAAAACCTCCTCCATCTTCTTCTTCGCACTAGGCGCCCCTTGCTTCTTCTGGATAACCACCAGCAAGGCCCCGCCTGGTAAGAGCTGGTCATAGGCCCCCGCCAAGAATTGGTGGACCAGCTGCTTGCCTGCTCGGATGGGAGGATTAGTGAAGATAGCAGCAAACCGTTCAGCTGTGATTTGATCATAAGCTGACGACCGGTCAATGGCGACATTATGAACCCCATTCATCGCCGTATTCTGCTTGGCCAAGTCTAGAGCACGCTCACTAATATCCACCATGCGGATAGTCCGCTCAGGATGGAAGCGGCCGAGCACTGTCCCCACTGGCCCATAGCCACAACCAAGGTCGAGCAAGGGCCCCTCTGGAAAATCTAAGTGGGCCGTACTTTCCAGAAGTAAGCGGGAGCCAAAGTCTAAGCGGTCGCGCGAAAAGACGCCGCTATCCGTCGTAAAACGAAAGCTATCCCCCAAAAGCTCCGTCTCATAGGTCTTGAGATCATGAGCTAAGTCACGATTATCATCAAAATATTGGTGTGCCATAAGCCAACTCCTTCACTTTTTCATTTTTATCTTACTAATAATAAGTATAAATAGCAAGAAAAAAGAGCCAGCTAACTGGCCCTCGACAACAAATAAACTAAGAAAAAAGCCGGGACAAAAGCCCCGAGCTCCTTATCCTATTAATAAATGTCTGAAACCTTCTTGTTTTCATCGATCACAATATAGAGGTGGCCATCTTTGCCGACTTTTGACGACATGTATTTATTTTCTAAGCCGTCTTCATCAACTGGCTCGAAGGGGAAGTAAATTTCGCTTTCTTGACCGTCTGACCAAGATAGCGTTAACCATTCGATGCCACGGTTGCGGGTGATAGTTTCAAACATGCCCGTTTCAAGACCGCCTTGGTCAATGGAATCGGATTGGAAGGTATCCGCATCTGGTAAGATTTCCACTTTTAGACTTTCTGCTGGGTTAATTTCAATAATTTCGCCACCGTTGATCCGTCCTAAACTATTCGAGATACGTTTAATCCATAAATCCCCGATGTGTTCTGCTGAAACTTCCCATTCGCCACCGTTACGGAAATGAAACTTAAATACTTCTGCCTTTCTCATATCTATACCACCTTTTCATTTTTTGTGAACTTTTTCACTACCAATAGTATAAAGGAAAATGAAACAAAAATCGAGCCTTATCTCATATTTTTTCATAAATAATTGCTTTAAATTTTATTAAGTGGTAAAAGCTTTATAAAATAAAGAGCGTGCCCCCTAACTAGCGAGCACGCTCCATTCATTATATCCTATCCGCTAAGCCTTCAGATCAATGACCATCCGGCCACGAATTTGGCCCTTTTCCATTTCGTCAAAGATATCATTGATATCTTCCATTGGGCGCATATGAACTTGTGGGACTACCTTACCTTCTGCTCCGAATTGGAAGGCTTCAGCCAAATCTTCACGCGTACCTACTAGAGAGCCGATGACTTGGATGCCATCCAATACTAAGCGAGGAATCGACAGATCCATGGTATCTACAGGCAGACCAACTGCTACGACTCTTGCACCCGCACGAACCGCATTGACTGCCGAGTCAAAGGCTGCCTTATTAACGGCAGTAACGACAGCTCCGTGAGCGCCACCCGTTTTTTCTTGTACAATTGTTTCCACATCATCTGTTTGAGGGTTTAAGCAGATATCAGCCCCGAATTCCTTAGCGAAATCTAATTGGCCTGGGTTAATATCAACGGCGACAACCTTCATATTGAAGACATTCTTCGCATATTGGAGGGCTAGGTTACCGAGTCCGCCTAAACCAAAGAGAACGAGCCACTGCCCAGGGCGAACTTGGGATTCCTTGAGGGCTTTATAGGTTGTTACCCCAGCACAAGTGATAGAAGAAGCTTCAGCTGAGCCTAAGCCTTCAGGAACCTTAACTGCATAATCAGCCTTGACAATACATTCTTCAGCCATGCCCCCATCAGCGGTATAACCAGCATTCTTAACCTGGCGGCAAAGCGTTTCCCGTCCTGAAATACAGTATTCACAGTGGCCACAGCCTTCAAAGAACCAGGCCACGCTGGCCCGATCGCCAACCTTCAAGGAAGTTACGCCAGGGCCGACTTCCTTCACAATACCAATCCCTTCATGGCCTAAAACCACCCCAGAAACATCGCCAAAATCAGCATTTTTAACGTGTAAATCGGTATGACAAACGCCGCAGCATTCCATATCCAATAAGGCTTCCCCATACTCTAAGGGGCGGAGCTCTTTATCAACAACTTCAGCTTTATGGTCTTTGCTTGCAACAATTGCTTTCATGAATGTGTCCTCCTTTAATTCTTTACCTTAATTATAACTTATGATTGTGAATAAGTGAACTTTTATCTTTAGTCCATTAAAGAAATTTGATTCATATGACCATAATGGCATAGTGGGTAATTTTATTGCATTTAATTCGGTTAACCTAAAAATACTTCTTGCATTGCTTAATAATGAGCGTATGATATACATGAATACTAAATCATTTAACCTAGAAAGCGGTGTTCCTTTTGTCGAAAGAAAGTTCCAACCATCATTTATTTGAACACGCCAACGGTCCCTCCCTGGAAGAGATCAACGGCAGTATTACCGTCCCCCAAGGCAAGGGCTTTTGGCGCACCCTGCTTGCCTATTCTGGACCTGGTGCCCTGGTTGCCGTGGGCTATATGGACCCCGGAAACTGGTCCACCTCCATCACCGGTGGGCAAAACTTCGGCTACCTGCTGATGTCGGTCATCCTCATGTCCAGCTTAATCGCCATGTTGCTCCAATACATGGCCGCTAAACTAGGTATTGTCACCCAGATGGACCTGGCCCAAGCCATTCGCGCCCGGACTTCCCGGCCCCTGGGTTTCATACTCTGGATCATTACCGAATTCGCCATCATGGCAACCGACGTGGCAGAAGTTATCGGGGCCGCCATCGCCCTCTACCTCCTCTTCCATATCCCCATGTTCCTAGCCGTTCTCATCACCGTCTTCGACGTGCTCTTGCTCCTACTCCTCAGCAAGGTAGGCTTCCGTAAGATTGAAGCTTTGGTGGTCTGCTTGATCTTTGTTATCTTATTTATCTTTATCTACCAAGTCGCCCTCTCCAAGCCTGACTGGGCGGCCCTCCTGCAAGGCTTCGTTCCCAACAGGCAGAGTTTCGCTAGAGAGCCGGAGATTGGCGGACAAACCCCTCTAACCGGGGCTTTAGGAATCATCGGAGCTACCGTCATGCCCCACAACCTCTACCTCCATTCGGCGGTCTCCCAGACCCGGCAGATCGACCATCAAAAACCTGAAGCCATCCAATCGGCTCTCCGCTTCACCACCTGGGACTCCAACATCCAATTAACCCTAGCCTTCTTCGTTAATGCCCTGCTCCTCATCATGGGAGTGGCGGTCTTTAAGAGTGGGACGGTAACCGATCCCTCCTTCTTCGGCCTCTACCAAGCCCTGTCGCAGCCAGACGCCATGGCAACAGGACCCCTAGCCGCCGTAGCCCGGACCGGCCTGCTTTCTACTCTCTTTGCCCTGGCCCTCCTCGCTTCAGGTCAGAATTCTACCATTACCGGAACGCTCACGGGTCAGGTTATCATGGAAGGCTTTATCCACATGCGGATGCCAATCTGGGCCCGGCGCTTGGTCACCCGCCTACTCTCAGTCATCCCTGTAATTATCTGTGTTTGGGTCACCCAGGGCCAGTCGACGGTTGAAGAGCACACGGCTTTGAATAATTTAATGAACAATTCCCAAGTCTTCTTGGCTTTTGCCCTCCCCTTCTCCATCGTCCCCCTTCTCATGATGACCAATAATGCCCTGGAGATGAAGGGCCGCTTTAAGAATTCCTACCTCATCAGTGGACTGGGCTGGCTGTCCGTTATTAGCTTGACCTATCTTAACTTAATCGGCCTGCCCCAACAGTTCGAAGCCTTCCTCGGTGACCAAGCAAGCCCACTAGCCATTAGTTGGGCCCACAAGCTGGCTTACTTAGTGATTATCCTGGTCCTTGCTTTACTGACCTGGACCATCACCGGTATCCACCAAGGGGAGAAACGCCTCCAAGCCAAACACCAAAGCTTACAAGCGAGCGCCAATGAAAGGATGATCAAGCATGACTCAAACAACATTTAACCGCATTCTCGTTGCCGTAGATGGGTCCAAAGAAGCGCAAAAAGCCTTCCACTATGCCATCCAAGTCGCCTTGGACAAGGCCTGCCCCCTCCGCATCGCTTCGGTCTTCGAAGCTAGCAAGCTCAATGTCTACGAGGCGCTCGACCCCAAGGAAGTCCAAGACAAGCGCCAGGCCTTCCGAGACCAAGTGGCAAGTTACAAGGCCCAGGCAGAGGCTGCTGGCTTACAAGACGTTCAATGTTTGGTCGCAGAGGGCGGTGACCCTGCCAAGGTCATTATTAAAGACCTCCTAGGCCCTAGCCAGGCTGACCTTCTCATTATTGGCAGCCACGGGGATGCCCAAATCAGCGATTACTTTGGCAGTCATGCGGCCTACTTGGTCAAGCACGCCCCGATCCCTGTCTTGGTCTTTCGTTAGACCAGTCCTTGCTAGCCGAGCTGGTCTGTCTTTTCGATCAAGCTTGATTTTTTAACTTTTCCCCTTGACTTTGCCCAAATGACCCGTTATTATATTAACAAATCCTAATAAAGATTAAATTTAGATGAGAGTAGTACTTCTTTTTAACGGACAGGGAGTCGCAATTAATTGAGAACGCGGCATTAAGAGAAGGAATGGACTCATTCAGGGAACTTACAACGCCTCGGCTATTAGTAAGTTACGGAAGCTTGAACCGTTACCTCCAAGCACGTATGTTAGTACGTGAGTAAAGTGGGTATTTTTGCGTGGGCAAAATATCAAATTGGGTGGTACCGCAGGAAACTGATCGATCAGACTCTTGTCCCTTAGGAGGGACAGGAGTCTTTTTGTTTACCTAAAATTATTGGATGCATAGTTTTTTAACAAAATAGGAGGAAATCACCATGACAACAGCAACAAATATGAAAACAGCCATTAAAACCGTCATTTCAGGCAAGGACTTGGATTATCAATTGTCCGAAGAGATTATGAAGGCCATCATGGGCGGCCAGGTGAGCGATGTCGAAATCGCCACCCTACTAACGGCTCTCCGCCTCAAGGGCGAATCGATTGATGAAATTTCAGCCTTTGCTGATGTCATGCGGACCTTCGCTACCCAAGTCAACCATCCCACGGACTCCTTAGACATCGTAGGAACCGGGGGCGACGGGGCTAACACCTTCAATATTTCAACTACTTCAGCCTTCGTCATAGCCGCTGCCGGTATTCCCGTCACCAAGCATGGCAACCGCAGTGCTTCCAGTAAGTCAGGGAGCGCCGACTGTATGGAACAATTGGGGATCCAGCTCGACCTGGACGCCCAGGAAGCTGAGAGTGTCCTCGAGAAGACCGGTATGACCTTCCTCTTCAGCCAGAAATACCACCCCGCCATGCGTTATGTGGCAGGCCCTCGCCGGCAGATGGGGATCCGGACCGTCTTCAATATCCTCGGCCCGCTCGCTAATCCTGCCAACTGTAATTACCAAATGCTAGGGGTCTACGATACCGCCTTAATCGACCCCCTCATCCAAGTCCTCAAGAAACTCGGCCTCAAACGGGCCATGGTCTTCTCTGGTGATGACGGTTTAGACGAAATCACACTGGCAACCACTAGCCGGATCGCTACCCTGCGTGATGGGGAAATCAATTCCTTCGTCTTCGACCCCAAGGACTATGGCTTTGACTATTGCCAGTTAGAAGACTTGGTCGGTGGCGAACCCGCAGAGAATGCCCAGATCACCCGTGAAATCCTCCAAGGAAGCCGGCAAGACGCTAAGTCTGACACCGTCCTCCTTAACGCTGGACTGGCCATCGCCCTAGTGAAGGATGGCTATAGCCTAGCAAATGGCATTGAAGAAGCCCGCCAACTGATTCAAACCGGCCAAGCCGCCAAGAAATTAGAAGAAGTTATCCAAGCCAGCCAACAAGTTTAAGGAGGAGCTTATGATACTCGATGACATTGTCCAAAAGCGCAAAGAACGTTACCAAAGTAGAATGGCCCAAAAGCCTCTAGCTGAATTAGAAGCTGCCTGCCAGGCTATCGAGCTCAGCCAGGAAGCGCCCTTCCCCTTCTATGAGACCCTCAGCCAGAAGGACCACTTCCACTTTATCTGTGAGTGCAAGAAGGCTAGTCCTTCTAAAGGTTTGATAGCAGGCGACTACCATCCCGCTGACATTGCCCGGTCTTACCAGGAAGCTGGCGCCTCGGCTATCTCTGTCCTGACTGAGCCGGACTTCTTCCAAGGCAGTGACCAAGACCTCCAAGCCGTTCGCCAAGCCAGCAGCCTAGCTATCTTACGCAAAGATTTTATTTTCACAGCTTATCAGATCTATGAAGCCAAACTGCTAGGAGCCAATGCCGTCCTCCTGATCGTATCTATCCTCAGCGACCAGGACCTGGATGCCTTCCAAAAACTCGCCCACAGCCTCAACCTAGATGCCTTAGTGGAATGCCATGACCTAGAAGAAATTGAACGGGCCAAGGCCGTCGGAGCACGAATTATCGGGGTCAATAACCGTGACTTAAAGACCTTCACCGTGGACCTCGACAATACCCAACGTCTCCGCCAACATGTCCCCGAAGAGATTGTTTTTATCGCCGAAAGTGGTGTCTCCCAGCGAAACCAAGTCGCCCAGCTCGAAGCCGGCAAGGTTAATGCCCTACTCATCGGCGAGAGCTTGATGCGGGCTGAAGACAAGGGCCAAGTGCTCGCTGAATTACGAGGTGATTCCCATGACTAAAGTTAAATTTTGCGGCCTGAAAAACCTAGACGATGTTGCTATCTGCAATGAAGTCAAACCGGACTATGTCGGTTTCATCCTAGCCAAAAGCAAGCGTCGGATTGACCAAGAGACCGCTCAAAAACTCCGCCAAGCTCTGGATCCAAGTCTTCCTTGTGTCGGCGTCTTCGTCAACGAAGAGCCAGAAATTATTCGCGACTATGTGGAAGCAGGGATTATCCAAGTCATCCAACTCCACGGTGACGAGGACAGGGCCTATATCAAGAAGCTGCGAGAACTTTGCCAAGCGCCGATCATCAAGGCCCTAGCTATTAAGGACCAAGCTTCTTTCCAAGTGGACCTGCCCTGTGATGCCTACCTCTACGATGCCTACAACAAGCAGGTTCGAGGAGGCAGCGGTCAATCCTTCAACTGGGACTTGATCAGCAGCCGCCCAGCCAAACACCGCACAAAACCCTTCTTCCTAGCTGGCGGACTCAAGGCCAGCAACTTGGACGAAGCCATCCGGACGACCCAGGCGGATGGTGTCGATATCTCCTCAGGCATCGAAGGAGCAGACGGACACAAAGACTACAACAAGGCCAAAGAAATCTGCCAAATCGTCCGCTCCGCCCAATAAAACCAAGCACTAATGAAAGGATCTATACTATGACAAAAGCAAGTTATTTCGGTAAACACGGGGGCTACTTTGTCCCAGAGACCCTCATGAACGCCTGCCTAGAACTCGAAGAAGCCTTCGACCACTTCATCCACGACCAGGACTTCCTCGATAATTACCAGCGCCTGCTAAGAGAATATGCTGGCCGCCCCTCCCTTCTCTACTATGCTGACCGCTTAACGAAAGACTTAGGGGGCGCCAAGGTCTATCTCAAACGTGAAGACCTCAACCATACCGGTGCCCATAAGATCAATAATGCCCTCGGCCAAGCCCTACTGGCTAAGTCTATGGGAAAGACCCGCTTGATCGCTGAAACAGGCGCCGGCCAACATGGGGTTGCGACAGCCACCGCAGCCGCCCTCCTCGATATGGACTGCGTGGTCTATATGGGCAAGGAGGATACAGAACGCCAGGCCCTCAACGTCTACCGGATGGAACTATTAGGCAGTCAAGTCATCGCTGTCGAAAGCGGGACCCAGACCCTGAAGGATGCGGTCAACGAGGCACTCAAGGATTGGAGCGCCAACTTCGAAGATTCCCATTATTGTATCGGTTCAACCATGGGACCCCATCCCTTCCCAACCATTGTCCGCGAATTCCAACGCGTGATTAGCCGGGAAGCCCGCCAACAATTCCTCAACCAAACCGGTAAGTTGCCAGACATGGTCTTCGCCTGTGTCGGTGGTGGATCCAATGCTATCGGCTCCTTCTACGAATTCCTCAACGACGAGGACGTCCAACTCTATGGTGTGGAAGCAGCCGGCAAGGGCATCCATACTGAGCGGACTGCAGCGACCATCGCTACTGGTAAGGAAGGCATCTTCCATGGCATGAAGTCCTACTTCTGCCAGGATGACGACGGACAGATCGCTCCCGTCTATTCCATCTCAGCTGGCCTCGACTACCCAGGTATCGGGCCGGAACACGCCCACTTCCACGACACCGGTCGGGTCAACTATGTCCCTGCCACTGATGACGAAGCAGTTGCTGCCTTCGAATACCTCTCCCGCCTCGAAGGGATTATCCCTGCCATCGAGAGTGCCCATGCGATTGCTTATGCCCTCAAAGTTATCCCCACACTCAACAAAGACCAGAGTGTCATGATCACCCTATCCGGCCGCGGTGATAAAGACGTGGCCGCCATCGCCCGCTATAAAGGAGTAGAAATCTATGACGACTAAGCCAAGTACCCAACGCATCCAAGCCGCCTTCCAAAACAAGGCCTTCATCCCCTTCATCACCTGTGGCGACCCTGACCTGGCTACCACCGAGCAAGTGGTCGACGGACTCATTGCCGCCGGGGCCAGCCTGGTTGAACTCGGAATTCCCTTCTCTGACCCAGTAGCTGAGGGGGAAACCATCCAAGCTGCTGACGAAAGGGCCCTATCTAAGGCCATCAAACTCGATCAAATTTTCGAGCTTGTCCGTCGTATCCGCCAAAAGCATGAGACGCCGCTCGTCTTTATGACCTATGCCAACCCCATCTTCGCTTACGGTACCGACCGCTTCATGGCGCAAGCTGCTGATGCGGGTATCGATGGGATCATCATTCCCGATGCCCCCTATGAAGAAAAGGGCCTCTTCCAAACAGCCTGCGACCAACATGGGATTACCCTCATCTCTATGGTCGCCCCTTCCAGCCAAGAGCGAATCCAAAGCATCGCCGGCGACGCTGAAGGCTTCCTCTACCTCGTCTCCAGCCTAGGGGTGACCGGCGTCCGCCAAAATATCCAAACTGACATCCCGAGCATTGTCCAGAGTATCCGCCAGGCCACAGATATCCCCGTAGCAGTCGGCTTCGGGATCGCCACCCCTGACCAGGCCCGGGAAATGTCCCAGGCTTCAGATGGCGCGATCATCGGCTCTGCCATTGTCAAATTGATCGCCAAACATGGAACAGACAGCGCCCCTGTCGTCGAAGCCTATGCCCGGGAGATCGTCCAAGCCATCCAAGAATAAAACCGCATAAAAGAAAAACACTGCCAGAAGCTGAGCGTAAGCAGGTGCATAGAGGCACCCCACAGCTAGGCAGTGTTTTTGTTGTTAATTTTATATGTCATCTGCTAAAGAGCTATTATTTAAACCAGAGATAGTCGAAGGAAGGACCGGCTAAAGCCGCTCTTATCTTTTTTTGCTCCAGAGCTCCCTTTCTCCCGCATCCTCTCGTACCCTGTTTAGTCGGGTTCGGGCTAGCAGAAATAGCTCCTCTTCGCAAAGTTCCGCCGAAGACTTTTCGTCTTCTCTGGCTCTTTGCTCCAGAGGTCTATTTCTCCCGCTAGCCTTCACACCCTTAGTTGGGTTCGGTTGCGCAGCTTCCTTGTCACTTCACAAGTCTCCGCCGCAGTCTGTGAGACTGCTCTGGTGACTTGCTCCAGTGAAAGGAAGCTAAACGCGCGCCCTCGCACCCTGTAAAGTCGGGTTCGCAAGAGCAGACTTGAAGTGATTTCAGCTCATCGAAACACCTGACTGCCGTCAGCCTTATTCGATGAGCCTCCAATCATTCAAGTCTAAGCGCTCTTGCTCACACCCTGTAAAAAAAAGACTAGGCTTTCGCCTAGTCTCTTCATCTAATCGAAGTCGATTATTTAAGTTCTGCTGAACCGCCAGCTTCTTCGATAGCTGCTTTAAGAGCTTCTGCTTCTTCTTTAGGAAGACCTTCTTTAATAACAGCTGGAGCGCCGTCAACTAATTCTTTAGCTTCTTTCAAGCCAAGACCAGTTGCTTCACGAACTGCTTTGATTACTTTAATCTTAGCAGCGCCAGCGTCTGTTAATTCAACGTCGAAGTCAGTTTTTTCTTCAGCAGCGCCAGCGTCAGCACCAGCACCTGCAGCAGCTACAGGAGCAGCAGCAGAAACGCCGAATTCTTCTTCAATAGCAGATACTAAGTCTGCTAATTCTAAGATTGATGATTCTTTTAAATCAGCAATGATTTGTTCAATGTTTAAAGCCATTTTTTATTCCTCCGTTTTTTAAGTAATTTGTTTGGGTCTAGGCAGCCAAATAATTAAGCTGCGCCTTCTTCTTCTGCTTTTTGGTCTTGTACAGCTTTGACTGCATATGCCACGTTGCGGACAGGTGCTTGCAATACAGATAAGAGCATTGAAAGTAAACCTTCGCGACCTGGTAGGGAAGCAATCTTGCTGATTTCTTCTTTAGATAAGGTTTTGCCTTCGATAACGCCGCCTTTTAATTCTAAAGCTTCAGCTTCTTTAGAGAAGTTCTTCAAGATACGTGCAGGTGCAACTGCGTCATCTTCACCAAATGCTACGGCAGTAGGGCCTTGGAAGACTTCTTCGTGGTAGTCAACACCCATAGTGTCTAAGGCACGACGCATCATCGTATTTTTAATAACTTTGAATGATACATTTTCTGCACGTAATTGGCTACGCAATTCAGTTGCTTCTTGAACAGTTAAACCTAAGTAGTCAACAACGACGATTGATTTAGCGTTTTTAATGCGGTCAACCAATTCGTTAACTTCTTCTTGTTTCTTAGCAATTGCTTGTTCGCTCAATTATTTCACCTCCATAAGATTAATCAGAGTTTCTATTGCCGGGCAATAAAAAAACTCCATGTCACTGAAGACACAGAGAACTATCTAACACCTAATGCGGTGAATCTCGATCTCCCTCGGTTAGAAATTAAGGCCTAGGCCACTAACTGTCTTCGGTAAGTATTGAATTATTTTCAACTATTGCATGATAGCATGTCTAAATTGAAAAAGCAAGGGAAATTTCGAGATTTTTTGCCTAAGTTTAGAAAAGATTGATCAGGGGAAGGAGGAAGATGGGCATAAAGATGGCAGGAATCTGGTTGGTCACCCGGATGTTGGTGATATCGAGGATATTGAGACCCAGGCCAATCAGGATAATGGACCCTGCCCCAGACATCTCCGCAACGACATCGGGTGTCAGATAAGGGGCCACCCAAGCAGCCAAGGTCACTAGCCCCCCTTCATAAATTAGAACAGAAAGGGCGGCAAAGGCTGCCCCAATGCCATAAGTCGACCCAAAAATGAGCGAGCTCACTGCCACAATGACCGACTTGGTATAGAGTAAGCTATGGTCGCCGTTGAGACCAGACTGGAGGGCCCCAAGAACGGTCATCGCGCCCACGCAGATTACCAAGCTGGCGGTCACAAAACCTTCTGCAAAGAGCGAGGCCTCTTCCCCGCTAGCTACTTTATCTTGGATCGCCTTGCTCCCTCGGTCTAAGGCATCTTCAATATTAATAAATTCTCCGATAATGGTCCCTAAGAGAAGACTCAGGAGCAGAACAATTAAGTTCTTCGAATCACTGGCCCCTGAAATCCCTAAGTAAAGCACCACAACCCCAATCATCTGCATACAGGCCTTCCGCACCCGCTCCGGCAGGCGCTCGCCAATAAAGTGCCCAACCACCGCAAAGATGACGAGAACGACCGCCTCTACAATTACACCTTTGTACATAATAACCTCCAAGTATTCAATAGATCTATTTTACGCTGTTTCCAGATGAAGGTAAACCCGAAGCCTTGATTCTCATTGTTTTCTTAAATTTGAAGAAGAAAGTTTTTAGACGATCAAGTTCTTAATAAAGGATTCATTTGAGAGTTCCTGATTGGCAACTTGCAAACGAGCCTGACATTCGAAAGTAACTAGCTGGCCTAGTCGCAAATAAGGCTGCTATTTGAAACTTGCCACTCCCCTACTCGCAAACAGAGCCAATATTTGAAAGTTACCGCCCACTTACTCGCTAATACGGACAGCTCTAACAAATAAATCCAAAAGCACAAAAGATGCTCATTCCTCCCATTTTGCTCAAACGAAAAAGCCTCCTCAACTAAAGGAGACTTTCTGCTTTAGATTAATCGGTATAGATATCTTGCCCTTTATTGAGGAAGCCGTAGCCGATCCCCATCACAACACCCCCGCCGACAAAGTTACCAATCCAGGCCACTAGCCATTGCAGGAGCACATGGTCTAAGGTAAAGCCTTCAATGGCAGAAGGTAAGGTGAAAGCTGCAAGGGAATAAGTGACAAAGTTAGCGATCACGTGTTCAAAACCGTAGAAGGCAAAGATAAAGATAATCCCTAAAATATAAGGAATCTTAGCGCTATTATCCTTCATAAACATGATCCCAATCACCGTAATATTCACTAACATATTGGCCACGATGCCGTCCAAGAAGATGAGGCCGTAAGACTTATCCATCTTAGTTTGAACGGAATGAATTAAATAATGGCTGGCGTCAATCTCATGGAAGCCTAGGGTCTGGCTCAGCACCCAGGCAATGGCCACACATCCGATTAAATTAAATAAGGTACATAAGGCCAAAACTTTAGCGGCATCTGCTGGTTTAACGACTTTGCGGTATAAGCCATTGGCGAAGTACATCATATTGGACGTGGTTAATTCCCCATTCAGGAAGATGATCATCACCAAGCACCAAGGGAACAGCAAGGCATAAGCAAAGCGCCCGAGGTCAGGATGAACAGCACTGATCTGTTCCGCCGTCATAAAGGCCACGCCGCATCCAATTCCCAAATAAATACCGGCAAAGATCGCCCGAAGACCGTATTGCCAAACCGATGTATTTGCCAGGGCAACCTTTTTGTTAATCGCCGCTGTAATCTTATCGTTCATTAAATCTAACTCCTCCATTATTATTTTTTCTTTTTGAAGCAAAGTAAAGCCCAGCATGACGCTGGCAAGCAGGGTTGAAAGCTGCCCGGCAATAGGGACACCGACCTAAAGCCTCATAAGTTGCCTGGTCGAAGCTCGTCCGGCAGGCCCCACAGAGCAGGCTATCCTCCTGGTCACTTCGAATAGGCGTGAAGGCATGCTTAGCCAAGGCATCGTGACAGCGGTAGCAGGCATAGTAAGCCTTGCAGGTCGAACAATATAGGGCCAGGATATCCTCTGACAAATGGTAGTGCTGGCAGCGGCCCTGCCCATCCAGGCCCAGGCCCCAGATCTGGCTTCTTTCTTCCATTCCCTAGCTCTCCTCTATTATACACAAAAAAAGCGCTAAGCAAGTTAATCCCTACTTAGCGCTCCCATTAATCATTAGTTTGATTATAATGATGATGGATCAACTTTGATACCAGGTCCCATAGTAGATGTTACAGCAAGGTTCTTCACATAAGTCCCTTTAGCTGCTGCAGGTTTTTCACGTAGGATGGTTTCATGGATAGCACGGAAGTTTTCAATTAAGTCTTCAGTGTTGAATGAAACTTTACCGATTAAGGCGTGAACGTTACCTGCGCTATCTGCACGGTATTCGATTTGACCTGATTTGATGTCGCTAACAGCTTTGGCAACATCTTGTGTCACGGTACCTGTTTTAGGGTTAGGCATTAAACCTTTAGGCCCTAAGACACGACCCAAGCGGCCAATCTTACCCATCATATCTGGGGTTGCCACAACGACGTCAAAGTCTAACCAACCATCGTTGATTTTTTCGATGTATTCATCGTCACCAACATAGTCTGCGCCGGCTTCTTCTGCGATACGAGCATTTTCACCTTGGGCAAAGACTAAAACGGTTTGTGTTTGACCAGTTCCCTTAGGCAATACCATAGCGCCACGGATTTGTTGGTCATTCTTCTTAGTGTCGATACCTAAACGGTAAGCCACTTCGATTGAACCGTCGAATTTGGTGTAGTCAACTTCTTTTAATAATTCAATTGCTTCTTCAGCAGTGTATTTTTTGTTCTTGTCAACTTTTTCGTAAGCTGCGATTTGATTTTTTGATTTTTTAGCCATTATCTTTCCTCCTATGTGGTTTTAACGGATATTCCTCCCACGCACAACATCTTCATGTTGTGGCGTTTGATTATTGATTCTGTTCGTCCAGCGGGTCGACTAGTCTTCGACAGTGATCCCCATTGAACGTGCAGTACCCTCAACCATACGCATAGCAGCTTCAACATCAGCAGCATTTAAGTCTGGTGTCTTGGTTTCTGCAATTTCACGTACTTGATCGCGAGTGACACTTGCTACTTTATTCTTGTTAGGTTCACCAGAACCTTTTTCCACGCCAGCGGCTTTCTTAAGTAAGACAGCTGCAGGTGGGGTCTTAGTAATAAAGTCAAATGAGCGATCTTCGTAAACAGTGATCACAACAGGGATAACATAGCCTGCTTGATCGGCAGTACGTGCATTGAACTCTTTACAGAAGCCCATGATATTAATACCAGCTTGCCCTAAAGCAGGACCTACTGGAGGAGCTGGACTTGCTTGACCAGCTTCAATTTGTAATTTAACAACAGTTTCTACATTCTTAGCCACGAAACATTCCTCCTTGTTCTGTTCGCGAGTGGTTTAATGGAGTTGTAGTTAGATTTCTCCTCCCACTTATTGTGTTTGCACACAATACCATATTAAACCATAGTTCGATTCAAAAAGCAAGGGCGAATTTAATTTTCTTGACCGGCAGGCACTGCGCCCTCTTCTTGTAGCGCCGGTTTGCCTTGGTCTGCCGGGCTCGCTTGGACAGCACCAGCCCCTTCATCACTTGCTGGAGACACTTCCGCTTGGCCTTGGTCAGCTGAAGCAGCGAGATCTAGCTTAGGTGCTTGACCGGCTTTTGCTTGTTGATCCACCGCGTCTTGGCCGTCCGGTCTCTGGTCTGTCTCTGCTGCTGGCTTATCTGCAGAGGCCTTTTGATTTTCTGCTTGACGCTGGCTGAGGACAGCTTCTACCGCCGCCACTTGGTCCGCCGTCAACTCCGAAGACTTCTTAGGCCGGCCGGATGTTGGATTATATTTGGTCATATAGACATTCTGCCCTTGGATCGTGAAGATATAGCCCTGGCCAAAGCGGGAGCTCACATCTTCGGCATGGAAGTGGTAACCCGCTAGTGGGTCTTCTTCCAATTCCTCATCACTGGCTGTCTCATCTGACTTGCCAGGACTTTCTTTTGCTGTTTCTTCTACTTTAAGGCCATGTTCTTTCATCCAAGCTTCCACCTGGCGGAGTTCATCCTGTTCCAGTTCCCCGAATTCAAAGACATGGAAGTGGTCACCGTGCTTAGCAATCACACTATCCTTGGTTACTTCTGTAATGGAAGCTGCTGAGAAGGTATAGCCGTCATCTGTGGTGTAAGGCTTGCCATCGAGTCCCTTGCCAAAAGCCTGGTAGTCTTGGCCATTGAAGCGGACCGTCTTTTCTTGGTCTGCTTTGGCTGCTGCTTGTTGGCCTTCGACATCTGCCCCCCAGCCATCTTTTTCAGCTGGACGGTATTCGGGGTGGGCAATCAGGAAGCGAACGGTCTTAATGGCTAAGTCCACCTTGTCCTGGTCATTGTCAAACCAGACATTCAAGAAGGCGCGGTCGGCATAATGGTAGTGGTCATGGTGAGGAATCCGGAAGCGGCCCGGTTCAATCTCCTTGTCAGCATACTGGAGGTTGCCCTTGAACTCGCTGAGCGGCAAGCACCAATCCGGTAACTCCTTACCCCTTACAGGGTCTTTATGTTCGCTTTCTTTCTCAGCCGCATCTTCCTGATTATCTTTTTTAGCTGGAGCGATCTGCTGGCTCTCTTCTTTAGCAGCTCCCTTTTGCTCGGCTAGGTAGCGGTCAGCAGCTAGCCGTTCGAGATCAGAGAGTTGGTCAGCTGGGATAATATGGTAGTGGTCGCCGTGGGGCATGACATAGCCAAAGCTATTCTTCTTGGTCAGCTTAGCGGGATCAAAGACTAAGCCGTCCGCTTCCACATGGCGTTGGCTCTGAGGTTGGACATACAACTTATCCAAAAGCTCCTTGAGACTGAGATCTTCCAGTTTGTCTTGGGAAGCTTGGGGCTTGGATTCTACTGTGGGCAGGCTTGGTCGCTTAGCTTCCGTCAAACCTGGCAAGTCCTTAGCTGGAGCTTGGGGACGACGATCCGGCTTCTGTTGCGGACGCTCGGCTGGTTTAACCGGACTGACGGGCTGCGACTGGCCTTGACTCTGCCAATAACGCTTAGCCGCAGCTAATTCTTTAGCTGATAAGTCGGCCTTAGGAATGGCGTGGAAGTGATCACCGTGGGGCACTACATAGACATCGCCCTCATCAGCAATAATATCACTGGCCTTAAAGACATAGCCGTCATCGGTGGTATAGGCTTGGTCAGCTGGCTTAGGACTTGGCGCTGCTTTCTTAGGAAGCAGGGCCCGGCCAGGAGCTACCGGCTTGGCCACACTTTCTTTTGGCTGGGCTGGCTGCTTGGATCCCGCCTGATACTTAAAGTCTGGCGCCTTCAAATAAGCATCCGCTGCCCGGCGCTCTAAGTCAGAGAGCTGGTCGGCTGGGATAATATGGTAGTGGTCACCATGGGGCATGACATAGCCAAAACTATTCTTCTTGGTCACCTTGGCTGGGTCAAAAATCAAACCATCCGCTTCCACATGGCGCTGGCTCTTAGGCTGGGCATAGAGCTGGTCGAGCATCGCTTGTAAGCTCCCGGCTTGGCCGCTGCCTTGGCCGCTAGACACTGGTCCTTGCTGGATCTGCTTGATGGTTTGAACTTGGACTGGTCCAGTCCCATTGAAGTGAGGCTGGGTTTGCTGATTGCCGCTAGGCCCACCTGCAGGCCGCCCTGAAAGATAAGCCGCAGCTGCTGCCCGCTCAGCCGGCGAGAGGTCGGCCTTGGGAACATAGTGGAAGTGGTCGCCATGGGCACAGATATAGGCATCCCCTGTATCGCTCACAATCGACCCTACAGTAAAGACATAACCATCATCGGTGGTATAGCGCCCCTGGGCCTTGGCCTGGGCTAGTGCTTGCTTGGTGGACTGGCTCATCGGCTGAGCCCCGTCTTCTTTGACATGGTGAAGCTTCTTCTGTTCCGCAATCTCTTCCTTAGTCCGGACGTTGACCGCCTTCTTAGGGTCCTTGAGGTAGAGGTAGTACTTGCCGTCGACCTTGATAATATAGCCATCCTTGACCTCGTTAATGATGTCCTTTTTGTTTAAGCGGTAGTTGGGATCCTTCATGACCAAGTCTTCGCTAATGATGGCATCGAAGGGGACCTTGCCATTGTAGTAGTGGTAATGGTCACCGTGGGAGGTCACATAGCCGTCATCGGTAATCTTCACAACAATTTGTTCGGCATCGATCCCTTCTTCCGCCGATACCTGGTCAGGGGTCTTCTCCTGGTGGTCCGCCGTCTTGGCAGCTTGGCCATCGATATAGGCAATGTTGGAATCCTTGGCTTCAGTCTGGTTGCCCTGGCTGTAGCCCCAGTAATAGGCGCCCCCAAGGAGGAGGGCAGAGGTCGTAGCGCCGAGGATAACTTGTTTAAGTGTTCGTTTCTCCATTCATAATCTCCTTATTCTAATTCTTCCAAGAGTGTCTTCAGGTCAGCTTCTAAGTTCTCCAAGAAGCTCAAGTCATTCTCCGGGTCAGCTTCTAAGGGACGCAGGGTCTTAATCTCAGCCCCCGTCTCTTCTGCCAAGACCTGGGCCAACTTGGGCGAGGCCTTCTCCTCCGTAAAAATCGTTTTTACCTGGTAGCGGTCGATGAATTCCTTAATTTCCGACAATTGTTGAGGACTCGGCTCCGCATCGGGTGAAATACCCGCAATCCCTAATTGCTTGAGGCCAAAACGTTGGGCCAAATAGGAAAAAGCCGTGTGCTGGGTGACAAAAGTTTTCTGCTTAGCCGCCTTAAACTTGGGTTGGTATGCCTTGACTAGGTCTTCCGCCTCCGCCTGGAACTTGTCGGCATTGGCCTGGTAGGTCGCCTGATTGGCTGGGTCCCTTTCAGACAGGGCCTTGGCAATATTTTGGGCTTCCTGGCCCGCCAGAATGGGATCGAGCCAGGAATGGGGATCGTAGAGCTTGGCCTCATCCACCCCGTCACCTGTCGGCATATCTTCTAAGCCGGGCACCTTCTGTAAGTCCAGGCCAGCTGAAGCCTCAACCACATCCTTGCCCTGGATATTCTTAGCCCAGCCCTCCAAAGTCGAGGAATGGTAGATAAATAGGTCCGATCTTTCAATGGCTGCCAGGTCATTGGCCGATGGTTCAAAAGAATGGATGCCTGCTCCAGACTGGATCATGCGGACATCATTGAGGTCCCCACTCACTTCCTTGGTCAAAGCATAAATGGGGTAAAAGCTGGTCACCACTTGCAGCCCCTGGCCTGTCTTAGTTTCTGCCGGCTTCTGACAGCCGCTGACAAATAGTAAAATAAGCGCTAAGAGGCCAAGCCAGACACGGCTTGCCCATCGTTTTCGATACATGCACGAACTCCTCCTCTGTCATTTTTGTCGTAGTTTTTATACAAATCGTAACGATTACGATATAAAATATACCGGCAAAAATATCCCTTGTCAAGATAAATCGTAAATATTTCGATTTAACCTCCGGATAAAAAAGCAGCCAGCCACATAAAAGTGACTGACTGCTTAAAAGCGACGAAGCGACCTTAGTCCTGCTAACGGTCGTCCGCTTCGTAATATTCATGGTTGTAGGCGTCCCCCAGGTAGTCCCCATCTTGTTGGTCGCCTTTTTGACTGTACTTAACTTGGAATAATTTCTTCTTATCGAGATTGGCTTCATCACGCCGCCGCTTGCTGGGATCTTGGTTGTAGATATGGATATTATGAATGAGCTTAATAATCGGACGCATGACAAAGGAGAAGCCCCCAATTAAGAAAAGCGTGTTCCCATAAATCGCCGGCGCTCCGAAAAAATTACAGATACTCCCAATGAAATACAAGCTCCCGGTAAAAATATCATTGAGTAGTGAAATGATTGTATAGACATTCTGGAAGTAAAGACGAAGTGGGCCAAGCTTGACGACAATGTCCTCTTCAGTTTGTGGCTCCATCTCATAAGATTTCCGCTCCATTTGGGCCACGATAGCACCTCCTTTTTCTCTTCTTTATAGCATTTTCCCTTGCCAAAAGCAAAGAAAGGCCCTCTCCACACTTAAGCAAGGAAGGGGAGTGTAACAAAAATCATTCCTAGCGTCTATCTTGATGCTCCCTTAGAGTAAATAGAAAAATTTACTTTGAGGGGGTATTTTTATGTCTTCTAATATTGCACATTATGTCTACTTTTAGGAAGAAAGGTGTACTTATATCAGTGTTTTTGAGATTTCACTTAAGAGATTGATGTTTCAAGCAAATATTGAAAATGATAATATCAAAGGTTATAAAGTCGATACAGGATCAAAGTTTTCCAAGTAATTTAATAGTTTCTTTATTATTAATTCAAGTTCTATAGCTAAGTGCTATTCATGAATATGAGCAGGAGTGAAGCTTTGATTGTGGTCGTTAGCCATGAACAAGCAAGCGATGTGAATTAGGGATAGTAGGCCGCTAGCCGTACTAGCCCTTTGAAGCTCGCTAGGCGAGAGACCTTGGCTCGAGCCGGTGCTATGCTTTAGCCGTTGGAGCTTTAGCGACTTACGGATAAAGTACAAGACGGCTTCAGCCGTGTTGATCCCCTAAACATTTAACGACCACAATCAAAGCGTAACGGATGCTCATAGATGCAATTTAGCTTAAAAGAAAAAGCCATGAACAAATTGAACATGGCTTATATATTTACTCTAAGGGAGCATATTACTCGCTATAGCTGATTAGCGTCTAGCAATTTTTGTTGTTATCATTTTACAATTTATCCACTTGGTCGAATTCAACTTCAGCTACGGTTTCGCGGCCAAACATTTCAACCACTACCTTGAGCTTCTCTTGGTCTTCTGCAATCGATTCAATCCGACCTTCTAAACCATCGAAGGCCCCGTCGATCACACGGACCATCTCGCCCACTTCAAAGTGGATGTCCCGCTTAACCACTTCGCCTTGGGAACGGAGCAGGCGGTGGACTTCGTCATCTAAGAGAGGGGTTGGTTTAGACCCTTGGCCGTGCGAACCCAGGAAGCCCGTTACATTCGGCGTGTTCCGAACCACGAACCAGGCCTCATCTGACATGATCATTTCGACAAAGACATAGCCTGGGAAGATCTTGTCCTTAACGACCTTCTGCTTGCCGGTCTTGGTCTCTTCCACATGCTCAGTTTCTGGCACCACAGCGCGGAAGATATAGTCTTCCATCCCCATGGAGGTAATCCGCATTTCCAAGTCTTCTCTTACCTTGTTCTCATAGCCTGAATAGGTATGGAGGACATACCATTGCTTGGCACTTTCAACTGTTTCTACCATTATTTCGCGCTCCTTTTTCTAAATTTTACCTGAATAAAAAACCTCCCCCTAGGAGAAGGTTTTTTGACGAACTTTTCAACGCCTTTATTGTAGCATAGCTAAGGCGCCAATTCAAAAGAATTTGACAAGCTAGACAGGTAGACCTGGATCTGGAAGCGGGGGCCCCATTGCCCTGCTGGCCCGCGCTCGATCTTAATATAAGAAGACCGACTAGGACTAGGCCGTACCGGGAGGAGCTGGATAGTCTGGCAAGCGTAGAGGCCTAAAGCCAGTGTCAGCACCCCTAAAATAGCAAGTCGAATGCTCTTCTTCATGGGGGATCCCCTCCTTAATCTTCCGTAGTCACATCAATAGCCGAGTAATCCACCTTAAGCTGGACTTCCTGGTCGCCCTTGCCCAACTTATAGAGGATTTCCCCTTGTTGGCCTGCTGGGAGATAGTGCATCTCACCAGCATTTAGACTGAGCCCTAATTGACCCTCCAGGACAGCGAAAGCCAGATCCGTCTGGTCAAAATCGAAGTTCCCATAAATATATCCCGCTTGTAATTGCATGGGGTAGGAATGGTCACCCTTCAAGTCGACTTCGGCATGGTCCGCTTCCAGGGCTAACTGCTCGAGGCTAGCCTGGCTATCTAAGTCAAGATAGGCTGCCTTGAGATCCAACTTAGTCTGGGCAAAGTCCGGCCCATAAAGGGTAATCTCTAGCGGATAGTTACGGTCCTTAGTAGGGGATTGGACGATTAACTGACCCCCTTCGTAGTTGACCTTGGCCGCATCAGCACCTGGCAGGTCTTGAACTTGGACCCGGTAGTCTTCTGCCGGCTGGATATGGATACTAACTTCCGATTGGCTCTCTACGGCCAAGCTTTTGACGCTTTCTCTTAAGTCCTCATCGTAGATGGTCTGGCGGTTATCGGTCAGCTCCTCCTGGTAGAAGCGCGTGAGCTCAGCAGCTACATGGTCATAGTCACTGATAAAGAAAGACAGCGTGCCAATCACTAAGGCGATAAGACCCGTTAAGGCGATCCCCCATAAGATTCTCTTCTTCATTAGTAAGCACCTCTCTTACGGCGCCATTGGAAGGCATACCAGGCGTTCATCAGCCCCCGGATACCCCAACGAATGGCTGCATACAAGGAATAAATCAACAGCAGGGTCAGACAGATTAAGACAATGGCTAAACAGAGCTTGGTCACAAGGCTCAGGTCGTTAACTAAGCCAATATTGACAGGACCGTTGTTGAAGAGATCCGGACGAAAGACGCTGACCAGGACCGAAGCGCCAAAGACAGCGGCCGTCAAGATAAGCCCTAACCAGACACTGACCACACTCACAAACAGAGAGAAAACAACAGATAGGAAGGCCAGGATAAAGGGGAGGGCAACGAGGAATAAGACAAGTTTCCAGAACCAGTGCAGCTTTCGCGGCTGCTTCTCCTCATGAAGGGCCAAGGCCCCTTCCTCATCAATAAAGACCCGCTCATTATCCAGATAATCCTCAGCAATCTCCCGGGGTGAACCCAGTTCTTGGCTGATTTCTTCTTCCGACTTCCCCTGGGCCAGGCCCATCTCATAGTGTTCCAAATAGTCTTGGCGGATGTCAGCAATCACCGAATCCGGTAGCCGCCTCAAATAATAGGTCAATAGGTCCAAAAATTCATCTTGTCTCATCTTAACTCCCCTCCTAAAAAGGCAGTAACCTCTGCCGCAAAGGTCTCCCATTCCAAACGCTGGGCTTGGAGGGCCTGGGCTCCCGCCTCAGTCAGTTCATAATACTTACGGGCCGGACCAGACTCCGACGCCTGCATATAAGTCGTCAAGAGCCCCTCCTTCTTCAGACGTCGAAGCAAGGGATAGACCGTCCCTTCACTCATCTGAATATGCTTGGAAATCTCCTGGACCAATTCATAGCCATAACAGTCGCGTTGGGCCAATTGGTGGAGGACCATCATCTCCAAAACCCCCTTCTTTAATTGGCTGTTCATCATCCCACCTCACTATCTTGCATAGCACACTAGCTTACAAGTAAAGTATAGCACGCTAGCTTGTAATGCACAATAGTTAGGGGAGGAATTGGGTGAAATTTTATAGCAAAAAAGCCAGCAAACATCTAGTGAAAGAGTTTTGCTGGCTGAATCAGACTTTATCCCTACTACTCGACAAGTCCCTGACAAGGATAGCTTAGATGATCTATCTCTAAGATTATTGGCTTTAAGGCATTTGTTTCTCCACACGATTAGTGGCCTTATTATACTGGTAGACCGAATTTAGAGTCATTCGTTCCGCATGGTTGTCATAAATCTTAACTTCTACTGTATTGTCATCAATGCGGTCCCCTGTGTAGGTATAATTAGGTGCTGTAAATTTTCCGCCGTTTTGCGCCTGAATCTTATTGAAGGCAACGGAGATGAGTTCTTCCGTATTGTCACTATTTGTCGTCCAAGACAATTCATCGACTTTGACCATCAGGGTATCATTTGGATGAAGCATCACACCAGACGACAAATTGTTCCATTGCATCAAATTATTCAGCGTCACCCCGAAGCGTCTCGAAATCCCCCAAAGCGAATCACCTGGTCTCACACTGTAGGCTGACATATGTGTTGGAATCATCTGAGGTTCAGGAATATAAGATCCTGATGTTGAATTTGACGAAGTGTTATTACTTTGTGTCGCTTTGATCAGCAATTGGTCCCCAGGATGGAGCATATAGATACGCCCTAGATTATTCCATTGTTTTAAATCATTAACAGTCACCCCAAATTTTTTGGCTATCTTATAAAGATAGTCTCCTTGTTGGACGGTATAAGTTGAATTTGGTTGACTGACGCTAGAAGTTTCAACTCGTAAAACATCTCCAGGGTGGAGCATATAACCGGCTTTTAAGTTATTCCATTGCATTAATTCATCTACAGAGACACCGAACTTCTTACCAATTTTATAAAGATAGTCCCCTTGTTGTAATTCATAATTAATATAATTTGTTGTCATTTCTTGAGCTTTAACGGTATGGTCTAACAACAGATTACCAGCCAGTAGGATAGAAGCTAAAGATAAACCAACTGTCGCTTTTTTTACTAAGCTTTTTTTCATTATGTGTCCTCCTCCAAAAAATCGTTTCATCACAACTACAATTCTATAATAAAAATATAGTTTATAGTGGAGGCTAGTACAATTCATTGTTTTAGAGGTAATAATCGTAGCTCAAAAATAATATAAAAGTAATTTCCGTTCGATATTAGGTAAAACTATTTAAATAAAGCTAATAAATCATTTAACTTTCGACTAGACACAGGACATGTTTCTCCATTATTTAATACGATAATTTTTCTTTTCTTATCAATTTCCTTAATTTGATTGATATTCACGATAAATGATTGATGGCACCTAAAAAATAAGGTGTTTACATGTTCAATATTTTTTAATTGATCATAATATTCAACACTTCCACCTTGATAGTGCAAAATAATTCGATGTACTTTTGAGGAACTTTCAAAATATATAATTTCATTAATATCAAATACTTTAACCTTATTGTCTATAGAAATTGAATACGTCCCTACTCTATCATTCAAATTGCTATACTTTTTATGCACTGAATCTAAAGCATTTCTGATTCGCTCTTCTACATTTAAATTTGATCCATACACTATGAAATCTAGGGCTTCTATTGAGTATAAGAAAGTCATAGACATCATGTCGCTACGTCTACTAATAAATACTACTGAGGCTAATGGATTGGTCTCTTTTATTTTTGCAGCAACTTCAATTCCATTATGCTGACTGCAAGAGTGAATATCTAGGAAAAATAAAGTTAGCTTATTTTTATTTTCTTCTTGATGGCATAAGAGTCTAGAATAGTTATCTGTTGCTAAACTGACTTGCATGTCATAATTATTGATCATTATATAATCTAATATGCAATGTTTGAATTGTTTGAGCTCGGGTGAATCACTCATACAAATGTAAATATCTATCATTCTATAAATGCCCCCTTTAATTAACCTACATTCCGATCATAAGTTATCACGGACATATATATTTACATCATAATCTCGGAATTGTCAAATTAGGGCAAACAATTTAATATATAAGACTTGAGTTCTGATTTTTGAAAAATTACCGTAACAAAAGTAACTTTTTTATCGAGGTGTAAAGCTATATCTCTTGAAAGATATTGTTTTTTTGGTAAGTTAAAGATAAACCTGTAGTTAGTAGTGAAAAAATTGAGATGGGGTGAAATGAGATGAAAGATAATAAAATGGTTCAATACATTTTAATTTTTATCGTAGGCTTAATTATAGGCTTATTGCTAAGAAGTTTATTTAATGTTTAAAATAAGAAACAATCACACCTCTATAGAAAATTATAACTAGTTCAGTTAGCTAAACAATTATTTTCTACCATGTGTAGTTTTTAATGCACATGGTTTTTATTTGCTTACTATAGGTTACAATAGCAATCTCTCAACAGCTTCCTGGTCTTCTAACGAGAAGGTCAATTCATTACGATGGAACTTGTGGCTAAGGACTAACACCAGGGAGCCCTCTTTCCTTGTCAGTCGATAGTTCAGCACTTCTGCATAAGACTGCTTTTTTGCCGTTAGCCCCGCAAAGCCCCCAAGTTTTACTCGATAGTAATAAGCATAGTCCCCCAGCCCTGTCGTTTGCGGCGCCAGGAAGAAGATAAGTCCAAGTCCAAGAAATAGGCCCAAGTGACTAAGAGATTGACTGATCGATAGGCCGAAAAATAAAAAGCAAAGGCCGATTATATAGTAAGTCAGCTTTACAGGTCGGCTATATTTTTCTTTGATTCTAATCCGTTTGATGGTTCTAAACTGATTATATAGGACAAAAGCTTCCAATAAATAAAAGGCAAGCAGCCCGTAAATAGCCATCCATATTTCCCCTATTCTAAAATTATTTCATCAAAATATGCTTAAGATATAATAGCTACCGGTTATTATTTGAAATCGCTTTACCTGTATGTTAACATAAATTTGTAAATAGGAATGTCGTATTAAAATTAGGAGGGAATAATATGGATTTCAAGAAAAAACTAATTATCGCCACTTCAGTTTTAGCGCTAACATCGACATCAGTAGCTTCCTTTACACTTTTTAATAATCAAGCGTATGCTGACGAAATAATGACGACGAATAACAATTCCCAAAAAATAGAATTTACTACAGAAGAGTATGTAAATTACTTAAACCAAAATGGATATGACACTTCAAATATAACTAATCAACAGGATTATAATCCTAACGCTATCAATTCGCTGGATATAATTTATGATACAGCCAGTGGATTTAGAAGTGCCGCAGAAACATTCACCGTTAGAGTAAATAAGAATTTAATCAATACTGCAAAAAATATTGGTATTGGTGCGTTAGGAGGTTTCCTAAGCACTAAAATTCCTGGTGGTCATGCTGCTTTAGGTGCGACTCTTGGCGCCCTAGAAAGTATGCTAGGTGGTTTAGATGTAAATTCTGATTATAATATTACTTTTCAAAAAATCCAGCATGGTCCAGGAGTTACAGAATTCCACTATGCACCTGTAGATATATCGCCAGTTTAAAAGGTATAATTATGAAAAAGAAACAAATTTCTAGAACCATGGGCATTGTTATGCCAATGATTTTATTAGTTACTTTAGGCTTTAAAGACACGCTAGGTGTTTTAGGCTCAACGCTTTTAGGTGGATTTTTAGGTTTTATTTCACATAAAGCTTGGGCAAAAGATATCCAAGAAGCTAAAGAACAAGCATCCAACAATTCTGATCAGACTTAAAGTCATTTCGCTTAGAAAATTTCGAATGCTTAAGAGCACATTATATTGGTAAGCAGTATAATGTGCTCTTTTCTTTACCAAATTATTCCACTTTAACTAAGCCCTGAACATACCGTCTCGATAAGCCTTCATTCTGCTTTTAGGTTTGGCTATTAAAATTTATTCTAAATAAAAACACCAGCCTACCGGTTGACGGTGTGCTGGTGGTCGACGTCTATTGGAAACGTCATTATGAATAGCGGTCTTATTCTCACCCTTATTACAATTGAATGAACCAGCCAAAGAGCATGGTGACTAGTTCGTCCACGACGCCGAGGTAGATGGCGGCGATGAGGATGGTGATTAAGACAATTCCTGTGTCGCGCATGAGTTGCTTGCCGGATGGCCATTCAACCATGCGCATTTCATGAAAGACTCCTTTGATAAAACTCATCTTCTGCTTCCTCTCTTATCTTACTTGGTTTGTTGGTGCAAAGTATGGCCCTTGCAGTGGCGGCAGAATTTTTTGACTTCGAGTCGTTCTGTCCGGTTGGCGGGATTGCTCTTCACTGTATAATTACGGGCGCCACACTTTGAGCATGCGAGAATAATTTTTTTGGTTGCCATGCTGCTGCCCCATTTCTATCTAAATTCATATACCTGGTTATAGTAACGATTTTTACAGCTTTTGTCAAACCTGATTAGTCAGCTATCGCTCTTTGCCCTCCTGGACCAGTTGGACCAACTTGGACTTGGCCCGGTAGAAGGCATTGCGACAGGTCTTGGCACTGACGCCTAGCCGGTCACTCGTGGCCGCCCAGTCCAAGCCTTCCAGATAAGCGCCCATAACCGCCTGCTCCATGGGGGATAAGCAGTCTTGGTAGCTCTGGAGATAATCCTTAAAGAGACAAAAGGCCTGGGGGTCATGGTCAATGTGGGCATAGGCCGCCAGCTGGTCTTCCAAGTGGGAGACGGGGCAGTTCAGCGACACCGAGCGCTTAGGCAGGGTCCGCTTCTCACTTTGGTAGTGGCGGTAAATATTACAGATCAAATACTTGAGGCAATTGGCGTAAAAAGTATAGAAGCTGGCTTGGCCGGCTTCACCCGCCTGGTAGCGGTTGACACACTCATAGAGCTGGCTCCCTGCCTCCTGGAGAAAGTCATCATAATCCATATAGCCCCGCACCTTGGGGTAAAAGTGACCCATCAAGGGGCGGTAGTGCCAGTAGAGTTCGCTGAAGGCTTCCTCCTGGCCCTGGCTAGCGGCTTGGCAAAGTTTATGGTCGGTAGTGGCACGGTTCTTCCAAATAGTCATCGTATCCTCCCTAGTTTAGGCAGGATTACTTATCAGAAGAAGTTATTTAGAGAGATCCTCTAGAAGAGACTTCAGGTCACGCATCTGCTGGTAGGACCAGGGGACCATCCGCTGGTAGGCATTGGGGTCATAGTTCTCATCTCCCTGGCTAATATCCAGCTGGGTCTTCTGGATGTCGCGCCAGAGCTCATTAGCGGACTTGCGCAGGGCACCCTTCTGGAAGACCATGCGCTGTTCTGCTAAGTCACTGGTCGCAACGGTCACATTGCGCAAGACCCCAACCATTTCATCCATCATAGCTTCAATATAAGCATCTGCAGTCTCCTTCTCAGCCGTGTAGACCACATGGAGCTTGTACTGGTCATAGGTCTGGGAGAGACCAGGGACGAACATGGCATCGAAGACAACCCAAGTTTCAAAATTATGGTAGGCAGCATAATTCGACAGGAGCTCGAGCAAGAGGTCCCGCGCCTCCTCAATCTGGTCTTGGTCCTTGAGCCGTTTGAGCGGAGGCCAGGAACCAATCATATTATAGCCATCGACAATTAATCGGTTGCGTTTCATCACTGACCTCCTTATCCGGCTAAGAACGTTTGGCGTAGACTTGGTACATGAGAAGAGCGGCAGCCACACTGGCATTGAGGCTCTGGACATGGCCCCGCATAGGAATGGTCAGGGTCCCGTCTAGGTGCTTCTTCAGGCCGGGTGAGATCCCCTTGCCCTCATTGCCAATGACCAGGGCCAGGGGCAGGGTGGCATCCATCTGCCAGTAATTCTGGCCCTTCATATCGGTCCCAAAGACCCAGACGCCCGCTTCCTTCAACTGGCGGATGCACTGGGACAGGTTGGTCACTCGAGCAACGGGGACGTGTTCGATTGCCCCCGTCGAGGTTTTGGCCACGGTCTGGGTCAAGCCCACTGCCCGGCGTTCGGGAATAATGACGCCGTGGCAGCCGACCGCATCCGCTGTTCGCAAGATGGAGCCTAGATTATGGGGGTCTTCAATCCCGTCCAATAAGAGGAAGAAAGGATCCTCCCCACAGTCCTGGGCCCGCTGGAAGAGCTCATCCAAGCTGGCATATTGGTAGGCCGCTACGGCGACAACGAGGCCTTGGTGGTTGCCCCCCGCACTCAGTTGGTCGAGCTTGGCCTTGGGCACCTCTTGGAAGGTCAACTTGCCTTTCTTGCAGGCTCGGACAATCTGTTGGCGGCGCTTGTCTTGGAGGCCTTTTTGGATAAAGACCTTGTTGACATCCCGGTCCGAATGTTCCAGGACCTCCATGCCGCTGTGGAAGCCGATGACAAAATCTTGGTCGGGGCTTTTACTTGCTTTCATGGTCAATTCGCTCCTCTATAATGGCCAGGCACTGCTGGCTCAAATCTTCAAAACGGCCTTGGGACTGGCTGAGATACAGGTAGCCCATCAAGGCTTCAAAGCCTGTCGCCACCCGGTAGTCCTGCTTGCTGGCATTCTTGGCAGAAGTATGGGGTGAAGCATTCCGCCCCCGCTTGTAGATGCTGACTTCTTCTTCGCTTAGGCGGTCGTCTGCTAGCAGGACCTCCATAGCCAGAGCCTGGCCGCGCGCACTCACATAATGGGTGGCTGCTTGGTGGAGGTCTTTGGGCCGGGTCAAGCCGGTCTCTAGAAGCATCTGGCGGACACAGATCTCCCAAGCCGCATCTCCCATATAGGCCAGGGGCAGGCCGCTCAGTTGTTTAATCGCTTGGTCTTTCATCTACTCACTTCTTCTCCAACGAGTGCCTTGAGGCGTATCGTCCAAGATAATGCCTTCTGCCTTCAATTGGTCACGGATGGCATCACTGCGGGCATAGTCCTTGTTGGCCCGGGCCTGGTCGCGTTCCTCAATCAAGGCTTGGATGTCATCATCTAAGAGTTCCTTCTCCTCCGCAAAAGTCACTCCGAAGATACTCAAGAGTTCAAGGTAGAGGTCACGGTAAGCTTCGAGAACTACTTTAGAAACTTGGTCCTCTTCTAAGTAAAGGTTGATCTCCCGCATCAACTGATAGATCACCGTCAAGCCATTAGGGGCGTTGATATCATCGTCCATGGCTTGGATAAAGTCCGCCTGGAACTGGTCGCGCTTGGCCAAGGCTGCATCATCATCGGCTAGCTGGTCAACCGCATCCTCGAGGCGGTAGTTTATATTCTGATAAGCAATCCGGAGACGTTCTAAATTCTTCCGTGCATCGTCAAGGCTTGACTCGCTGAATTTAAGGGGACTGCGGTAATGGGCGCTCGATAAGAAGAAGCGGATCACTTGAGGATCAACTTCTTGAATTAAATCATGCGCCAAGACGAAGTTCCCTAGGGATTTACTCATCTTCTCACCATCATCACCAATCGTCACAAAGCCATTGTGCATCCAATAATGGGCAAAAGGCTGGCCAGTCTTAGCTTCCGACTGGGCAATCTCATTCTCATGGTGGGGGAAGATCAAATCATGGCCCCCGCCGTGGATATCAATGGTATCTGCCAAGTACTTGGTTGCCATCACTGAGCATTCAATGTGCCAGCCTGGCCGGCCCTGTCCCCAAGGCGATTCCCAGGAAGGTTCCCCTGGCTTAGCTGCCTTCCACAAGGCAAAGTCGACACTATCTTCCTTCTTGGCCTGGGAGTCGATGCCCACCCGCTCGCTGGCGCCTTCACGCAAGTCATCGATGGACTGGTCGGAGAGACGGCCATAATGATCAAAGCGTCGGGCCCGGTAATAGACGTCGCCATCTAATTCATAGGCGAAGCCCTTAGCGATCAGGTCCTCCACGAAGGCAACAATATCATCCATGGTCTCTACCACCCGGGTATTCCGGCTGGCCCGCATCACATTTAGGGCATCGGTATCGGCATAATAAGCCTCAATATACTTATCCGCCACCTCTTTAGCGCTGATTCCTTCTTCATTGGCCCGGTTGATGATCTTATCGTCAACGTCGGTAAAATTGGATACAAAGTTAACCTCATAGCCGCGGTATAAGAAATAGCGACGAATGGTATCAAAGGCAACGACACTGCGGGCATTGCCAATATGAATGTAGTTATAGACAGTTGGTCCACAGACATACATGGAAATTTTGCCGTCTTCAATGGCTTTAAATTCTTCTTTTTGATTGGTTAAGGTGTTGTAAATCTTCAACATGCACTTACCACCCTTCTCTAGATTACAAGATGTCATTCAATGTTCTTAACTCTTATTCTATCATCTTTATGACAAGTTCAAAAGCAAACATCTTACTTCTTGTAAGAAAGGCTACAATCAGTCTGTCCAGCGGATCTCAAGCTAGCACGCCTCCAAGAGCTCATTGCGCCTCCAGTATAAGAAATCTTTTTCAAGTCTTCAAATGCCCAGAAAGGCCCTGTGTAAACTTCCCCCGCTTAAGCTTGGCTAGCTTGCCTCATCTGGACAGCTCATCCTTTATCCAAGCCCGCCAAACCCCGCTAAGGCGTCTATTTTAACTTTCCTAACGGTATGTAAATCTTATCGCTAGTTAGAGATAAGAAAAAAAGTTAACAAACTTAGCTTCGACCAGTTTAAGGAAAGTCCAGCCCCAATTAGCCGCAGTAGAGTGAAAATAACAAGCAAAATAATTCTTTTATGGATATTTCTTTTACTGAAGATTTACAAATCATTGTATGAAAAACCGAAAATCATATGCTCCCCCCTCCCCTTAAGAAAAAAACTGTGATAGACTAAGCTTGAAGCTGTCAAACAAAGAAGAAATTAGGAGTTAAAGATATGAAGAATCGATTGAAATTAGGGCTCTGCCTCCTCTCCCTCGTCAGCCTAGTTGCCTGCAATAAGGTAAGCCGTGAAGAAGAGCCAGCAGCTAGCCAAGAAAGCCAAGAAGTCAAATCAGGCCAAACCCAACCCATCGTCGAAGACAATGCCGATGGGGCTTCAAGCTCAGAATCCGCCTCTGGAGCATCCTCTAGTCCAACAGAAGGAGCTAGTCAAGAAGGAACCCAGCAAGAAATCCCAATCGATAGCCAAAAGCCAACGATTAATAACTAAGGGTGTGAGACTTGGCGGTTAGAAGCTTACCACTGGAGCACGAACGAAAAAGGGCAAGCTCTGCTTGCTCGTTTCGTTCGTGTGAAGTGGAGAAGCTTCTGCCTTTGCGAACCCGACTATAAGGGTGTGAGGGCTGGCGGTTAGCTTTCCTTCACTGGAGCAAGTCACCAGAGCAGTCTCCCAGACTGCGGCGGAGACTTGTGAAGTGACAGGAAAGCTGCCAGACCGAACCCAACTAGGGTGTGAAGGCTAGCTATTAGATGCTTTTAAGTTACTTATTTGTACTCAAAAGCCCTGTCTGCAGATAGACGGTGAGACTTTGAATTCAAAAGCATTGCGCGCAAATAGCAAGGCTCATAAAAAATCTAATCTGAATCCGGGTGATAGCCAGGAAGCAAGGCCTACTCATCAGCCCGCCTAACAAAAAATCCAGATGCCCTTCTGTATGGCATCTGGATTTTTAAATGGCTGATAAATCTTTTATTCTTTAGGAAGTGAGGGCAAGTCATCCGTCTCTAAGGGCCCTTCCTGGCCGCGGCTGGCCCCGGTACGATAATCAATAGCGACTTGGGGTTGGCGGTTGGGCACGAAAACATTAAACTTAATACCCGCCCCATTATCTTCAATCGAGAAGGCTTCCATATAAACGCCTGAGGCCAGCATGTTCTCGCCCTCGAAGACCGGGGTCACCCGATAGCGGACATGGTTGCCCGTCTCTTCAATATAATTAGCCACATAGTTCTCGAAGGGCAGCATGCCTTCCACATTGAAATAGCGCGTCCCCGTCATGAGGTTGCGAATATTGGCATTCTCGCCGGTTAACTGGTAGCCAATCAGGTGGCTGCGGTTGTAGAGCCAGCCCCCATCAACGGTCGGATACTTGGCCTGCTTCCAACCTGTGGGCCGGATGGCAGAAATATCGCCCCGGTCCTCATCTGGCATCAGTTCCTGGCCGAGGACGGCATTGGCCGCTGTAACCCGGCCGTAAGTATCCAGTTGCCCATAGTCCTCATAGGCCTGGGTGGAAGAGATGTCTTCGTTGCTGAAGTGAGGAATGTTGCTGTTGACTGCCACATAGGCCTGGTCTGCCGGAACCTGGGGCACCACACCCCCTGCTTCAGCTTCCGGATCATGGGGAGCCGGTGGTGCTGTCCGGTCTTTGCCTGGCAGGTCACCACTTTCTCCCTCTGTTTGGGCAGGCAGTTCGGGATAGTGGAGGCGGTCGTCCCCAGACTCTGACCGAGAAGCCCCCTTGTTTGTAGCCCCTGATTGGCCCGAGCTTTGGACCCTAGAAGAGGCAGTTGGGGCCTCTCGATCTGGCAGACTTTGACTAGTCGGAGCCGCAGAGACGACCAAGAGCATAACCGTCGACACCACTGCCAACATGACCGCCAAATTCCGCCAACGCTTGTTTCGTCGAATATTCAAAGCCGAGAAAATAGCACTTAGCACGGCAAAAGTCGCTAGAGCAGCCTTGAGATCATTGGTCGCAATCAGTCCCAAGACCCCATTCAGTGCCGTGAAGGCCGTAATCCGCCGCTTAGTCAGGCTCCGCTGCCAATAATAGAACATGAAGCCTAGGCTCAGTAATAATATCAAGGAAAAAATAACTTGCATCCCACTTCCCCCATCCGCAAAAAAGTCTGCTTCTATTCTAGCAAAAATGAGGCGAACTTGCATTCGCTATTTTGTTAAGCTTTCCTTTGTTTTAGGGAAGCCTAATTGTCAAGTGCCCCTGTCTTTGTTAGAATAAAAGATGTGATCTATCTTAATTAAAGGAGCGATTCGAATGATTAACCAAGAACTGAGACAAGTTTTTAAAGAAAAATATGCCAAAGACCCAAGCAATCGGGCCAGCCAACATGCGATCCGCCAGGTCGGCATCCAAGAAGCCAGCCTGAATGCGGTAGTTCGCCGCCAGCACCCCTTCGCCTTCTCCGACGAAACCAAACGGGGGAAAATTACCGACCAAAAAGCTAGCGGCCGCTGCTGGATGTTCTCTGCCCTCAACACAGCCCGGGTCCATGTCATGGAGAAACTCAACCTGGAAAGCTTCGAATTCTCCCAAAACTATACCCTCTTCTGGGACAAGCTAGAGAAGGCGAATTACTTCCTCAACAGCATCATCGAAACCGCTGACCGCGAGCTCAATGACCGCTTGATCTGGCACCTCCTCCAAGCCCCACAAGAAGATGGTGGCCAATGGGAAATGTTTGCAGGCATCCTCAATAAATACGGCAGTGTGCCCAAAGAAATTATGCCCGAAACCTTCCACTCCTCCAACACCCGCCAACTCAACGAAAGCCTCAATAATAAGCTTCGGGAATTCGCCTATGAGCTCCGTCAAGCCGCTAAAGCTGGCCAAAGCCAAGACGACCTATCTGCTAAACGGGATGAACAGCTCTACTTCGTCTACCAATTACTCGTCAAGGCCTTAGGGGCTGTACCTGAAGTCTTCGACTATAGCTACCGCGACAAGGACGGCAACTACCATAAGCTCCAAGGCCTCACTCCTCAAGACTTCTTCCAAGAATATGGCGGCATCGAAACCGAAGATATGGTCAGTCTGATCAATGCCCCTACCCAGGACAAACCCTACGGCAAGACCTTCACCGTCGACTATCTGGGAACCATTGCCGAAGAAAAACCGATCAAGTACCTCAATGCCCCTATCGAGGTCCTCAAAGAAGCAGCCATCGCAGCGATTAAGGATGGCGTCCCTGTCTGGTTCGGTTGCGATGTCGGCAAGGCCAGCTACAACAAGTGGGGAATCATGGACACGGAACTCTACGATTATGAAGCGACCCTCGGCGAAAGCCTCCAGCTCAGCAAGGAAGACCGCCTAGACTACGGGGTCAGCGTCCTCACCCACGCCATGGTCCTCGTCGGCGTGGACCTGGATGCAGACGGCCAAGCCCTCAACTGGAAGGTAGAGAACAGCTGGGGTAAGAAAGTCGGTGACGACGGCATCTTCAGCATGTCCGACAAGTGGTTCGATGAATACAACTATCAAATCACCCTGCCTAGCCGCTACCTACCAAGCGACTGGCAAGGCAAGTATGACCAAGAGCCTATCCACCTCGCCCCATGGGATCCAATGGGGTCTCTGGCTAAGCACCAATAGTAAAAAAGAAGAGCTTAAAAAGAATCTCCCCTCGAGCCAAGTTGGTCCGAGGGGAGATTTACTTTTGTTTTGACTTCAAGTCTAGGCGATAGAATAGTAGAACCAGCACTTGAGAGAAAGTTTTATCTTTAAATAAAAACCGCTCTCCGAGTAGAGCGGTTAAACTTGCTAAGCAACTTACTAATCCTCTAATTGGTCCAGGTAGTCAGGTTGATAGAGTGATTCGAGGAAAGGAATCTTGGCCTTGTCTTGGCTGGCTCCTGTTCCCTGCAAGCGGTCGCGATAGCGCATATCTTTTTGGACCATGAGGTAGAACATGGAAGCCAGGGGAACCCCCAGAATCATGCCGAGAACGCCGGCTACGCCCCCACCGATGGTCACGGCAACTAGGACCCAGAGGCCCGGTAAACCGATGGAATTCCCAACCACGAAGGGATAGATCAGGTTTCCTTCCAACTGTTGGATCACCACGATAAAGATTAAGAAAATCACCATCTGGGAGAAAGAATTAGTGAGGAGGAGCAAGGCGCCAATCCCAGCTGACACATAGGCCCCCAAGATAGGGATGAAGGCGAGGACAGCTGTTAGGGCCCCAATCATTCCTGCATAGGGCAGTTGAAGCACCCACATACCAGCGGCTACCAGGCTCCCAAGAATGGCTGCTTCAACGGTTTCCCCCGCAATAAAGTTGGAGAAACTATGGTGAGCCAAGCCGACCACATTCAAGATAAAGTTACTGTGGCGGGGCGTACAATAATTCGTCACCAGGTGGCGGAACTGCCGGCCCAGCTTCTCCTTAGACGAGAGCAAGTAGACCGAGAACATCAGACCGAGGACCCAGTTCATGACTGCTGAAGCTGAAGTAGCTGCCATTGCGAGCAGGGACTGGAGGGTCGATTGGGCGAAGCTCGTCGCTGCCTGGCCGACGCGCTGGGTAATGTTTTGAATATCGAAATCAATCCGGTTGATCATGGTGAGGACTTGCGGGAAGCGGTCGGCTAAGTCGAAGAAGAAACGCTCCACATCACGGATCAAGGACGGAACGGCATAGATGAAGGTCGTCACTGCATTCACCGCTTGGGGCACCACCAACATCAGGACAGAGATCACCACTAAGATGATGGTTAAGAAGGCTAAGACCATCGCTAGCCCCCGGCGCAAGCCATCCAACCAAGCCTTCTCGGTATTAGGGAAGAGCCATTGCTCATATTTAGTCATCAGGATGTTAACCACATAGGCGATGGCACAACCCAAGATTAGCGGGTAGGCGACCCCACGCAAGGTAGCAAAGATGGATAGGGTACTCTGCCAATTGACAATAATTAAAACGAGCAAGGCCGTCAAGAGTAAAAATTTGAGAACCATCCGCTCGATTGCTTTGATTTTCATTTGATATCCTCCAAATTAGTCGGGTTCAAGCTAGTAGAAATCGCTCCTCTTCACAAAAGCCCGTCGAAGGCTTGCAGCCTTCTCTGTTCTTTTGCTCCAGAGGTCTACTTCTACCGCTAGCTTTCTCACCCTTTTTAGTCGGGTTCGGCTTGGCAGAAAGGGTGTGACTTCAGAAAAGTGGAACGACCGGCTAAAGCCGTTCTTATCCGCTTTTCTTCCAGTCAACCCTTTCTAACCGCCAAGCCTCTCACCCTTTAGTCGGGTTCGGTTGCGCAGCTTCCTTGTCACTTCACAAGTCTCCGCCGCAGTCTGTGAGACTGCTCTGGTGACTTGTTCCAGTGAAAGGAAGCTAACCGCGCATCCTCTCACCCTTTATAAACAATTGCATTGCCTTCATTTTATCACCTCCCCAGCAGTCGGGCAAGTTAAGAAAGCGCTCGCAATCACTTCTTGCTTCTGGCATAATAAAGTTAAAAATAAAGCAAAGGAGCGATTCCATATGACACGCGTAAGCTTAATTCCTGGCGATGGCATCGGACCCGAGATTGCGGATGCTACGGTCCAAGTCCTAGAGGCCGCTGGTGCAGACATTGACTGGGAAGTCCAACGTGCTGGCCAAGCGGTTTATGAAGCAAGCGGTGAGCTTATCCCAGAGGCGGTCTACCAGAGTATCGAGAAGAACGGTCTCGCCCTGAAAGGCCCCATGACCACCCCCATCGGGACAGGCTTCCGCAGTGCTAATGTGGCCTTAAGAAAGAAATATGACCTCTATGCTAACCTGCGTCCGATTCGGTCACTGGGTCAGGTTCCCGCCCTCTTCCCCGACCTCGACTTAGTCCTATTCCGGGAAAATACCGAAGACCTCTATGCCGGGGTCGAAGAGAAGGTGTCCGATGATGTCATGCACAGCATTAAGATCATCACCCGCCAAGCCTCGGAACGAATCATCCGCCAGGCCTTCGACTATGCCCAAAACCACCAGCGCCAACATGTCACGGTGGTTACCAAGGCCAATATCATGAAGCTCAGCGATGGCCTCTTCCTAGACACCGCCCGTCAAGTTGCCAAAGACTATCCTGACATTCCGCTCAAAGAAGTCCTAGTAGACAATATGGCCATGCAATTAGTCATCAACCCTAAACAATTCGATGTCATTGTCACGGAAAACCTCTATGGCGACATCCTATCTGATCTCATGGCCGGCTTGATTGGAGGCCTAGGCTTGGTTCCCGGGGCTAATATTGGAAAAGACCTGGCCATCTTTGAAGCTGTCCATGGCTCAGCCCCAGACATCGCAGGCCAGGGACGGGCCAACCCCACGGCCATGATCCTCAGCGCCTGCCTCCTCCTCGACTACATCGGCCAAGACGACTGCGCGCAAAACATCCGCCAGAGCCTAGACCGAGTCCTCAGCCACACCGAAAACTTCACCCCCGACCTAGGCGGCCAAGCCAGCACCACCGACTTCTGCCAAGCCCTCTGCCAAGACTTAAGGGTGTGAGGGCTGGCGCTCAGCTTTCCTTCACTGGAGCAAGCCACCAAAGCAGTCTGCAAGACTGCGGCGGAGACTTGTGAAGTGACAGGAAAGCTGCCAGACCGAACCCAACTAGTATGAGGACGCACAGACGATAGGTCCTAAAATTATTTTTTAATAGGTGTTTTCATCGAGAGGCAGGATATTTTGTTCTAGCCTCTCGATTTTTAGATTCCTCCATACTTTCCTGTTGGTAACTAGTCATTAAAGAAGCTTTCGATTGCCAGCTACTTTTGAGTGGAAGCCCATACTCCCCCCTTCCATTTCAGCCAAGACCCCTTATAGTTGATATCACCCCCAACTCTCATAATCTTAGAAATAATTAATGAAAACGATTAACACCTGACCAGGGATTTATTGTATAATAACTTGTAAGCGTCACCAGCTTCTAGTCTGGTGACTCTATTTATTATGAAGGAGTGTGATTAGACATGAGAAAGCGACGTTTACTGAGCCAATTTGCTATTATTGTGAGTATTTTAAGCGTCCTTGTCATGGTTGTTTTGCCTGAACACGTACAGGCTGAACAGAAACAGCGGATTATCCGCATTGCCCATAACCAGTCATCCAACCACCCCACCCATATTGGGATGGAAGCTTTTGAGAAATATATTGAGCAGGAGTTGGGCGACAAGTATGATGTCCAGATCTACCCTAGTGAGCTCCTGGGTACCCAAACCAATATGGTCCAGCTCACCCAAACCGGGGCTATTGAGATTACAGTGGCTTCCAACTCGATCTTGGAGACCTTCAACCAACAGTTCCAGATCTTCAACCTGCCCTATCTCTTCGAAACCCCAGAGATCTACCATGCCGTGATGAACGATCCCGAAATTGTGGGGCCGATCTTCAATGGGACTGAAGAATCCGGCTTCATCACCAAGGCCTGGTTAGACGCAGGGACACGGAACTTCTATGTGACCAAGGGACCGATCGAGAAGCCGTCTGACCTCTCAGGGCTCAAGATCCGGGTTCAACAGTCCCCTACCAATGTGCGCATGATGGAACTCCTCGGTGGGTCGGCAACGCCGATGGGCTTTGGGGATGTCTATACCGCGATCCAGTCGGGGGTTATTGACGGAGCAGAGAATAACGAGCTCGCTTTGACTGAGAACGGTCACGGCGACATTGTGAAGAATTATTCCTATACCCTCCACCAAATGATCCCAGATGAAGTGATTGTGAACAGCCGCTTCCTTGACGAACTACCAGCTGAAGACAAGCAAATCTTCGACCAAGGCTTCCAAATTATGCAGGATACCCAGCACAAGGCCTGGCAAGAAAAGGTGAAAGAAGCCAAGGAAAAAGCCGAAAAAGACATGGGCGTTAAGTTCAATTATCCAGACACTGCCCCCTTCCGTGAAGCGGTCATGCCCCTCCACGACGAAGTCCTCAAGGCCAATCCTTCCCTAGAGAAAATCTACAAACAAATCGAAGACAAGGCCAAGGCGGTTAAAGCAGAAGATAAGGAGGCAGAAGCTGATGCAACAAATTAGACACACCCTCGACCAGATCATGCGGGTCTTCAATGCCCTAACTTTGGGTTTAATGACCCTCTTAACCGTCTGGCAGGTCTTCACCCGCTACCTCCTCCATGCCCCTTCGACCTGGTCCGAAGAGCTCGCCTCTTATATGTTCGCCTGGGTGACCATGTTCGGGGCTGCTTATGTCTTCGGCAAGCGGGAACACATGAATATCCCGGTTATCTTAGAACGTTTCTCAGCCAAGACCCAAAAAGCCCTCAACCTCTTCAGCGAAGCCTTGATCTTTGTCTTCGCTATCGTGGTCTTAATCTATGGCGGAATTGAAATTACTTCCCTCACCATGGGGCAGATGTCATCTTCCCTCCCCTTGCCGATGGGGTATTTCTATGCGGTGATCCCTTTGAGTGGCATCTTCATTGCCCTCTACAGTGTGCTTAACATGTATGACATCTACCAAAAGCCCCTCGCTGCTTTTGATTCTGCTAAGAAGGAGGAAGACAACTAATGGCTATTCAATCATTACTTATTATGATCGCCCTCTTGGCCATCCTCTTGGTCTTGGGGATCCCTATCGCCATCGCTATTGGGATTTCGGCGATTGGCGCAATCCTACCTACCATGTCCCTAGAAACCACCGTTATTACAGCGGCCCAGCGGATCTTCTCGGGGACCTCAACCTTCACCCTGGTCGCGATTCCATTCTTCGTTCTAGCAGGGAATATTATGAACCAAGGCGGGATTGCCAAACGTCTGGTAAACTTCGTGGAAGCCATCGTGGGTAAGATCCCAGGCTCCCTGCTCCTGACCAATGTCGGGGCCAATGCCCTCTTCGGTGCTATCTCCGGTTCAGCGGCAGCAGCAGCAGCGGCAGTTGGCGGGATGGTCCAGGACGGCGAACGCGAGCAAGGCTACGACATGAACCTTGCTGCAGCGACTAACGGGGCTTCTGCTCCTAGCGGCCTCTTGATTCCCCCATCCAATGCCCTGATCACCTACTCCCTCGTTTCTGGGGGAACCTCAGTTGCTGCCCTCTTCATGGCCGGCTACCTGCCTGGTTTGATCTGGACCCTGGCCTGTATGGTCGTTGCCTTCATCATGGCCCGCAAAAAAGGCTATCTTGGCGACCAACGCCCCTTTGACTGGAAACGGCTCGGCAAGGCAACTTTAGATGCCCTCCTCCCCCTCTCCCTCATTATCGTGGTTATCGGTGGGATCATTGCCGGCGTCTTCACCGCCACAGAAGGCTCTGCCATTGCCGTGATCTATGCCCTCTTTATTTCTGTAGTGGTTTACCGGTCCATCGGCTTAAAAGACCTCTACAAGATCCTAGTCGACAGTGCTGAAACTAGCGGGATGGTGGTCTTCCTGATCGGGGTATCGAACATTCTCAGCTGGGTAATGGCCTTCACTGGCATTCCCCAAGCCATTGCCGGTGCCCTCCTCAGCATCACCGAGAACCCTCTAGCCATCATGCTGATCATTAACATCATCCTCTTGATCTCAGGGACCTTTATGGACGTGACCCCAGCTATCCTGATCTTCACGCCCATCTTCTTACCGATTGCCACTTCCTTTGGCATGTCTCCGGTTCATTTCGGGATTATCATGGTCTATAACCTCTGTATCGGGAATATCACCCCACCCGTTGGCAACACCCTCTTCGTCGCCATCCGCGTCGGCAAGTCGACCCTGGCAGATGTTATGCCTTACATGCTCAGCTACTATGGGGCCATTCTCGCTGGCCTCCTCCTCGTCACCTATGTCCCCGCCATCTCACTCTGGTTACCAGAATTGGCTGGGCTCCTATAAGTTTAAGAAAAAACGAAGCCGCATCTGGTATGCTCCCCCTAAAGTAGACACTAAAAAAAGTAAACTACTTTAGGGGGAGTTTTTATGCGTTCAAATAGAAAACATTCACCAGCAGAATTGGCTAACTATATCCATCTATATAAAGAGGGAA
>NZ_VYWO01000009.1 GCF_008726925.1 Aerococcus sanguinicola
TAAAAAATTGTGCGGTGGTAATGGCAAGAAGGTCACACCTGTTCCCATGCCGAACACAGCAGTTAAGCTTCTTAGCGCCGAATGTAGTTGGGGGTTGCCCCCTGTGAGACTAGGACGCTGCCGTGCAGTTTATTATTCCGCAATAGCTCAGTTGGTAGTAGCGCTTGACTGTTAATCAAGATGTCGTAGGTTCGAGTCCTACTTGCGGAGTTTTTGTTTTATAGTTTGCTGCAGTAGCTCAGTCGGTAGAGCGTCGCCTTGGTAAGGCGGAGGTCGTGGGTTCAAATCCCATCTGTAGCTTGATTTAATGGACCTAGTGAAAGCTAGGTCTTTTTTATTCGAATAAATTTATGGCGAGTAAAGCGGTCATGTTCGCAATTTGTTTTTTTATTTGATAGACTAAGTTAGAATGGATAACTTAATATAAGGAGATTTTTATGGAAATTATTGGATTTATTGGCGTTTTAGCCGCCATCTGTTTGATTATCCTCTTTTCTGCTAAGGGGCTCAATATATTAATTGGAGCGCCCCTAGCGACAATGGTAGTCTTAATTACGAATCGCATGAATGTTCTGGAGTGGATGTTGAGTCCTGAAACATCCTATCTTGCTTCAGTGGGTGATTTCTTTGTTAGTATGTTCGCGCTTTTTATTTTGGGAACGATTTTATCCCAGTACATGCAAGATTCTCATGCGACAACGTCGATTGCTCGGACGGTCCTAAAGATTGTAGGACGCGATAAGCCCTTTAATGCGCTCTTTGCCTTGGCTTTAATTGGGCTCTTGATTTCCTATGGGGGGATCAATTCAGTAATTGTTTATTTCGCAATTATCCCAATCGCCCACTCGGTCTTTAAGGAATTGGACATTAACTGGCGCTTGATCTGTATTCCTGTTTTCTTAGGGGTGGCTTCGATTACTATGACCATGTTGCCAGGGACCCCTTCACCAACCAATGTTATTCCAGCTGAGGCCCTTGGGACGTCAATGACAGCTGGGAAATTACTCGGTTTTGGCGCTTCAATTACAGCCTTTATATACGGGGTAGCCTATATGAAGTATCGTCTGGACAAGAGTTTGGCCAATGGTGAAAGTTTCTATTCCTACTTAGAAGATACGGACCAGGACTTGCCAGACCCTGATGAATCTGACCTCGATGAAGAGGAAGTCGATGATGCGGATATTCCTCCCTTCTTCTTGAGTGTCTTGCCGATGCTGGTCTTAATTGTTATTATTTTCATGTTCAGTGAAGTGACCAATATTGTTGTGATTGCTCTCTTAGTGGCGGTCTTACTCTGTGCCCTTGTCTTCAGAAAGTACCTGAATACTTCGGATAAGGAACTCTTGAATGAGGGGGCAGCAGATGCGGTAATGCCTACCCTTGCTATGGGGAGTACGGTGGCCTTCGGGACAGTTTTAATTGAGTCGACAGGCTTTAACTTTATTGTGACCTTCCTAAATAGTGTCTTGGCTAATCCAGTTTTACGCTTAACGATTGTTTCTATTGCCTTGGGTGCCATTACAGGATCTTCTTCGGGAACGGTGGGGATCTTAGTGAACACCATGGCACCAGAGATTATTGCGGAGGGGGTCGACCCTGTAGTAGTCCACCGGATTTCAGGGGTCGCTTCTTCGATCTTTGCTCTCTTACCGCATGCTGGGGCCTATATTACCTTCAGCTCATTGACCCACCTGCCTCAGAAGTCGACCTATCGTGATTCTTTCGCGATTGTCGGAGGCTGCCATTTCGTTGGCTTGCTGACAATGTTAGTGATCACTTTCTTCTTCTATTAAAATTTAGGATGACAGGACTCCTTACTGCCCTGTGAATCAAGACCACCCTAGCTTATTATGGATCAGCTAGGGTGGTCTTTTTATGCTAGGCCTAATAGGTATTGATCGTTTACAGCGAACAGTGGTGTTCACTTATTGATCGCTTTTAGCTAGGAATTACATGCTATGATAAATGATAAATATAGAGAACAGGGGCAGATGATTATGAGACATATTGAAACGATTTTGGCGCAGTTAGGTAACCACAGCGATCCACGGACGGGAGCGATTAATACGCCCATCTATCTGAGTACGGCTTATGCCCACCCGCATTTGGGGGAATCCACTGGTTATGACTATGTGCGGACGGCTAATCCAACTCGAGATGTCTTACAGGCAGGGATTGCAGAGCTTGAAGGGGGCCAATATGGCTTTGCAACGGCTTCAGGTATGGCAGCTATCCAATTAGTCTTGGAAGGGCTCTTGCAGGCTGGAGACCGCATTGTGACGCTTCAAGACCTCTATGGGGGGTCTTACCGCTACTTCCACCATATGGAAGAATTAGGGATCTATCAATTTGAATACTGTTTGGACCAGGACGCTTTGGATGAGGCCTTAAAGGAAGAAGCTGCGATGGTCTTTATTGAGACGCCAACCAATCCTTTGATGGTGGAATTTGATATTGAGCTGATTGCTGAACGCGCTCACGCGGCAGGGGCCCTCCTGGTGGTGGATAATACCTTCTACACCCCGCTTATCCAGCAACCGCTGAAGCTGGGGGCAGATGTTGTGGTGCACTCTGCCACGAAATACTTAGCAGGGCATAATGACGTCTTAGCAGGTCTCGTGGCCTGTTCGCGCGATGACTTGGGCGAAAAGCTAGACTTCCAGTTGAATACGACAGGGGCAACGCTGAGTGTCTTTGATTCCTGGTTGGTCATCCGGGGTTTGAAGACCTTGGCCCTTCGCTTCAAGCAGCATGAGAAGAATGCCCGTGCCGTTGTGGACTATCTCAAGGAGGAGCCCCTGGTGACGGCCGTGAATTATCCTGGTCGTGGCGGGATGCTGTCCTTTGCCATTAAGGATACGGCCTTGATCAGTGATTTCCTCCAGGCCCTCAAGATTGTAACATTCGCTGAGAGCCTGGGTGGGGTGGAGAGCTTGATCACCTATCCTAAGACCCAGACCCATGCGGATATTCCGGAAGATATCCGGCTCTCCTATGGCCTGACAGATGAAATTTTACGGATTTCCACGGGGATTGAATCTGATGAGGACTTGGTGGCTGATTTGAAACAGGCTTTTGACGCTGTACGTTAAGCCCTATAGAAGAAAAAAGGAAGCCAAAGCGAAAACTTTGGGCTTCCTTTTTTGTGCGCTAAAGATCTTTTTGCCGGTAGTAGTTGATGGATAAGAAGAGGGAGAGCCCCCAGAGGCAAGCGCAGACCAGGTAAAAGGCAATGAGCAAGCTGGATTCGGAGAGGGACTGGAGCCAGATGATGACCTGTCTGCCGCCCCCTAATGATTTCATGAGCCAGGGGCCGATGGTGAAGCTAGCAAACCAGATCACCATAAAAATTAGCAAGGAGACCCGCCTTCCCAAGAAGAGATGGAGGGGGAAGAAGAGGGCGACTACCAGCAAACTCAAGAAGAAATAGAAGATGACCTGGCTGAAGGGATAAGTAGGGGTTAGGAGGTTGAGGGCATAACCGAAGAGGAGCAGGCTCGTCGTCGCTGCCATAGCGAAGAGGTAGTGGGCGAGGATGTATTGGCTCCGGCTGAGCGGCAGAGAGTTATAGAAGACCTGGTCCGTCGCATTCTCCGTGGATAGGCACATGATCGCGCCGTAGAGGCTGATAAAGGGGAAGAAAGAGCGGGACCGGTCCCCGCTTAGGGTGAAACTGAAGAAAGTAGCGATGACAAGTAAGATAAGTAAAAATTTCCAGGATTGGAGCCAATCCTTATAGATCAAGGCTTTCATGAGAATCTCCTTTCACGGTGTGGTACATAATATCCTCTAGGCTGGCTTCTTCAATCATAACTTGCTGGCCATATAATTCTTTTAGGGCCTGGGCTTCTTGGCTGAGCGCTGTAAAGTGATAGGGGGTCACTTGGACGCCTTCTAGGAGGCTTTGGCTATCAGGCTCTTGCAAGAGCTCAAGCGGCCCCTTGACGAGCCGGTAACGCTGGCTGATGTCCAAAGCGGAGGCGTTAAAGACGACCTGTCCCTGGTTGATAAAGACAATATAATCCGCAATTTGTTCAAGTTCCTGGGTATTGTGACTAGAGATCAGAATGGTGGTCTCCCCATCCAACATTTCCTCTTGCAAAATATTTAGGATCTCCCGGCGGACAACCGGGTCTAGGCCCGAACTTGGCTCATCCAAGATAATTAAATGAGCCTGGTGGGACAGGGCAATGGCTAGGGCTAGCTTGAACTTCATCCCCGTGGAAAAATCTTTAATCTTCTGGTCGACAGGGAGATCGAATTGGTCACAATAACGCGCAAAAAGGGCTGAGTCCCATTGACTGTAAGCCCTTTTGACGATGTTTTCTAAATTTTTGATCTTAAAGTATTCAGGGATTGGGTTCTCTGCATAAACAAAGCCAATCTGGTCCTTAATAGCAACCGCATCCTGGTCCATGGACTGGCCGAGAAGCTGGATGCGCCCCTGGTCGGCATGGATGAGTCCCATGATGAGCTTCATGGTGGTGGTTTTCCCTGAACCATTGGGGCCAATGAAACCTGTAATATAACCCTTAGGAATAGCTAAATCAAGCTTACCCAGCTGGAAAGATGGATAGGCCTTGGTCACTCCTTCTAAATGAATAGCTTGGTCGGTCATGATGACGATTCCTCCTCTTCAAAAAGCGACTGCAATATTGGATAAAGGTCCTTGGCGTTGAGGCCTAACTTGCGCGCGCTACGGGTCGCTTCCTGCAAGTAATGGTCTAACTTCAAGCGTTCTTGCTCCTGTAAGAAGTCCACATTCAAGCGGGCGACAAAGGTTCCTTTGCCCGGTATGGACTGGACGAAACCTGCTTCTTCCAGCTCTTCATAAGCTCGCTTGGTAGTAATAATCGATACTTTGAGGTCGCGGGCAAGCTGCCTTAAGGAGGGCAGTTGCTGGCCCGGCGCCAGGCTGCCCTTGAGGATTTGCCCTTGGATTTCTTGGACAATCTGCTGATAGATTGGTTGGCCACTGGATGACGACAATAGAATGTGCATAAAATCTCCCACTTAAAAACGTATATATACGGTATATACAGTATAGTTGAATAGATTAGAGAAGTCAACTGAAAAGCCAGCAGAAACTTTGCCTGTTCTGCTGGCTTTTTGCATATGTTGATAGGATTTGTAAGGATCAAAGGCATATTGCCTAGTCCAATTCAGGTTCAAAGTGGTCGTCTTGGCTCTCGGACACGTACTTGCCATTCTTCTTGTGCTGTTTGACGCAGGCGGTGAGAAGATATTCGATCTGGCCATTGATCGAGCGGAAATCATCTTCTGCCCAGGCTGCGAGCTCTTGGTAGAGCTTGTCGGAAATCCGGAGGGGGACTTGTTTCTTCTTCGCCAAGTCTAATAGAGGCTCCCGGAATTGACAATGGGTGAGACGTCGTTATTTCCGCATAAGACGACGAGAAGGTTGGAGACCATGGCGGCCTTGCGTTCTTCATCGAGTTCGACGACAGACTCTTCTTCTAGCTTGGCCAGGGCCATATCGACCATGCCGACTGCACCGTCCACAATCATAGCCCGGGCATCAATCAGGGCAGAAGCTTGTTGGCGCTGGAGCATGGCAGCTGCGATTTCTGGGGCGTAGGAGAGGTGGGTGATCCGGGCTTCGAGGATTTCTAAGCCAGCAAATTCTACCCGTTCTTGGATCTCATTCTTAATCCGTTGGGCAACAATCTCCGAAGACCCGCGCAAAGAGCCATCGTCAGGTTCTCCGTCCCCACTGGTGTCGATAGGAACACGCGGGTTAACGTCGTAGGGGTACTGGCGGATGATATTGCGCAGGGCGGTATCTGTTTGCAGGGAGAGGTATTCCTTGAAGTTATCGACATTGAAGACCGCCTTGGCGGTGTCGTTGACCTTCCAGATGACAGCTACCCCAATCTCAACCGGATTGCCCAGGTAATCATTAATCTTTTGCTTGGAATTATTGAGGGTCATGACCTTCATCGAGATCTTCTTATCTTGGCGGTTGAGGTTAAAGCTAATGGCTTCCTTATCTTGACTCGTCCCGCTTGCTTGCTCACTGACATCCCCACTCTGGCCTAGTTTGGTCTGGGCTGCGGGGTTAAAGGCCTGGGCGAAGGGGTTGACATAGTAGAAACCCGCGCCTTTGAGCGTCCCGTAGTAATGGCCAAAAAGGGTCAGAGCCAGGGCTTCCTGGGGTTTGAGGACCTTGAGGCCAAAGAGTAAGATCCAGGCAAATGCAATATAGATGGCGGCTAGGGCAATCACAAAGCTCACATGATGGTTGACGCCCCAAATAAAGGCGAGGACAGCGATGACTAAGAAGACAAAATAAGCGGTCAAGACAAGCATGCCCTTCTGCTTGCCGACGAGCACCTTCTCTTCAATCTTATCGCTGTGGTCCAACTGCTGGCCGAGTTGGTCAATTTGGTTCTGGTTCTTCTTCATTGATAAGTCCTCCGTTTCTTTATGATATCATTATGATATCACTTTAATTTAGAGAAAACAAGTAAAGCCCTAGAAAAGAAAAACTCCAGCTGGGAAGGGAGCTGGAGAATCTTCTTATGCTTGGTGGTAACGGATGGCGGCTAGCTTGAAGGCTTCATAGCTGTCGTAGGGGCTGTGACTAGCAATGACAGGGTCTAGCTGGTCGCTGGGTAAGGCTTCCATAGCTTCCAGGCTGTCCACTCCGACTTGAGCCAGGAGGTCGCCCTTGGAAACCAAACTGGAATGCCCTTGGAGAAAGTCATTGCTGAAGAGCTGGGCCAGGTCAGACTTGGCCGCTTGGGGCTTAGCTTTGCCCTTCTTTTGAGCCAGGTCAAAGCGGTCGCCGAAGCCTTTGATTTGTGTAATATCGAATTTAAATCCCATTTGATTGCCTCCTTTATTCTAGTATAAGCTCTCCCAAGGCAAAAGCAAAGGGGGCAAAGCTCTGACGAGGCAATTGGGCTAAAAGATGTTAGAATAGGACCTAGAAAGGAGCGATGTCGAATGGCTAATGAAATTGTCAAAGAAAACAACGCTTATGTAATTCGTTCAGAAGAAGGCGAAAAAATTGCTGAGATTACGTATTCCCCAGCTTCTGAGGACTTTGTGATTGCTGACCACACCTTCGTGGATGAGAGCTTGCGCGGGCAAGGGATTGCAGGTAAGCTGCTGGACCACTTGGTAGCTGAGATGTCCAAGGAAGGCAAGCAAATTAAGGCCCTCTGCCCCTATGTGGTCCGTAAGTTCCAAGAAAATCCTGAAAAATACGATGCCATTAACTTTGATAAGAAAGATTAATCCGGCAGTATAGAAAGCGCTTGCATTTAACCGCTTTTGGGCTATAATAAATTTAGTAGAAAAATAAATAGCTCATGGAGGGGATTATGATGAAAGCAATCAAACGTATTCTAGCCCCTGTGGATGGGTCGACACCCGCCAAGGCGGCCTTAGAAGCAGCAGTTGACTTGGCAGAGCACCATGGTGCGGACTTGGTCATATTAAATGTGATTGATGACTTCGGCGCTTATACAGACGCTAGCGATTATACCAAGCTGAGCGATATCTTATACGATAAGAACCGGGTCAAATTAGAAGAAGACGAAGCTTATGTGAAGTCCCTGGGCTTTGACCGGGCAGAGATCGAGTTGCTCCGGGGAGAGGCCAAGGATGAGATTGTTTCTTATGCCGAAGCGCATGCTATCGACTTAATTGTTGTCGGATCGACTGGTAAGGGCAGTATTCGCCGGGCCCTCTTAGGTTCTGTTTCTTCCTACATCGTCCGCCATGCCCACTGCGATGTCCTCGTTGTTCGCTAAAGTCGGACATTTGGAATTTCGATAAGTCGTGTTCGCTTCTAGGTGTCAGTGCTTGGGATGTGCCCAGGCCAACGCGGGCCAAAAGACGATAGTAACAAGCTTTTGCAGCCTTTTCTTGCTTTCGATAAGCGGCTGAAAGGCAAGCAAAATCGGATAAGCATAGGGATTCCTCTTGAGGGGTCCCTATTTTTTTCTTGCGCAAAGGCGCTTATTTTTGTATAGTAAGTGGTGATAAGAAGAGAGGCAAGGGGTGCGACAAATGAATTTTCATAAATTAAAGTATGTGGTCGTGGCAGCAGATAGTGGGTCCTTCCGGGAGGCTGCTCGCCGCCTGTATATGGCCCAGTCTAGCTTATCGACAGCCATCAAAGAACTCGAAGAAGAATACCAAATCCAAATTTTTGAGCGGACCAAGCGGGGGATCTACATTACACCGGAAGGCAGCGAGTTTCTTTCCTATGCCCGGGATATCCTCTCCCAGGTAGATGTCTTAGAGAAGCGCTACCTGGAACCTTCTGGCAAGCAGATTTTCTCCGTGTCGGGCCAGCACTATGACTTTGCTTCTGAGGCTTTCTCCCAGTTGATTGCGGAAGCGGACACATCGCAGACGGACTTCCGCTTGTTGGAAACCTCGACCAAGGAAGTCCTCCATGATGTGCGGTCCGCCTATAGTGAATTAGGGATCCTCTACATGAATTCCAATAACCAAAAAGTCATCCAGCAGTACCTCAACCGGCATGAGCTGGACTTTGTGGAATTGGGGGAATTCTCAGTCCATATCTTCGTGGGCCACAAGCACCCTCTAGCCGACCGAGACAGTGTGTCTCTGGCAGACTTAGAGCCTTATCCTTCCCTCGGCTTTGAGCAGAAGGAGAGCAATACCCTGCAATTCTCGGAAGAGGTCATCGAAGGGGATAACAAGGACCAGCAGCAAATTATGGTCTCTGACCGCGGCAGCTCCATCAATGTCTTGGTCAATACCGAGGCCTACTTGATCGGGTCAGGGATCCTGAGCTCCCCCTTCAAAAGCATGATGCGGACGATTCCGGTGCGCGACCAGGAACCCAACCATATCGGCTATATCCATGCCAGCTACCGCAAGCAGTCTGAACTCGCCAAGCGCTATATTGAACTCCTGACAGCTATGGTGGATTAATTGTATATATCAAGTGATGCCCCCAAGACTTGGACGGAGTTTTGGGGGCTATTTCAATGGCTGGCAACTTATAGGCAATCGATTCAAATCCTTTGAAAGCGGTTCAAAGACCTGTTAGGATGAGGATATGAGGAGTGGTCAAATGAAAAAGAAAGCTATATTTTCACCCTTTGTTTTAATCCTTGATATTGGTATACTTGTTTTCTGGATTGTTTTGCAGGTTTACCTAGGATACTCCTGGAAAGAGGCTATATTTTCCGGATCAACTTGGTTGTTATTTCTAGCCGTTTTAGCATATGTTTCTAGCTTTATCAGGTATCACAAAAGGAAATGATTCCTTCGAAGTTTAATAAAGGGTGAAATTGTCTGGCAACTTATAGGCAATCGATTCGAATTTTTTGAAAGCGGTTCAAAGAGCTGTTAGGATGAGGATAAGAGGAGTGGTCAAATAAAAAAAGAAACCATATATTCACCTTTTGCCTTAGTCTTTGATATTGGCTTATTGGTTGCTTGGTTTATCTTACAAAACTATTTAGGTTTTACATTAAAAGGACTCTACTATCTCCCTTCACTTGGTTTTGCTCTTTGGCTGTTCTAACTTATGTTTATCAATTTATTAAGTACCATAAGGGTAAATAATTACTCTGACTTTAAGCTGCCGATAGGAGGCTGGGACAAAAGTTCCAGTCTCTTTTTATCAGGCATTTTCCGGCTTTTGGCGAATAGCTGCTTTAAATCCCAAAAAATACCCTTTTTGCAAGCGTATAATTTGTTCTTGTGGCTTGTATCCGTTAAAATGAAGGTATTAAGAAAGCAATATTTTGTTTCAGAGTGGAGGGATCTCAATGGGAGGCTTTCGTCGTTTTATCCAGATAGTCGTCACATTAATTTTTATTTTGGCCTTAGTCGTCGCCATTTCCTTGTTCTATCCAATTCCTTACCTATCCGCCTTTGCGATTAGTTATCTTGTAGGCAATTGGACCCTGCGTTTGGTGCTGGCTGTTATCTTAGGGCTGCTAGCCTTATATTGCCTTTTCCTGTTCTTCAGAGCTTTATTTGTTGCCAGCAAGCACCGGCGAATGATCATGGATGCGTCACGCGGGGATATGAATGTGTCTAAACAAGCCATCGAGGCAACGGCTTTGAGTGCGGTCAAGCATGTGGGGAATATCTATTATCCGGATGCTAAGGTGACCATCTACGATAAGCCCGAGGATACAGAGATTGATATCCAAGTGAGTGTCGGCGAGATGGATAATGTGCCTATGCTTGGTCAATTGATCCAAGACCGAGTTCGGGCAGCTGTTCAACGGACCTTGCACCTCGATGTCCACCGAATTGATGTTAAGATTAACCAAGTGAGCCCTGCAGAGAGTCGTCAAGCCAAACACTTGGCCCGGCCAGAGGCACCACGTGTTAGATAGTCAGGAGGAGTCAAATTATGGATAATGAACAAGTCAAGAAAGTTTGGGACCAATACAGTGGTCGGATTATTGGCGCAGTACTCGGCTTTATTTTCGCCCTCTTATGGATGAGCATTGGCTTCGCTGAAAGCTTGCTGATCTTTGTCGTGATGGGGGCTGCCTACTGTGTGGGCGCTTACTTCGATGGGGAGTTAGACCTCAATTCTTGGTTGAAATTCTTCAATATCAAGTGATATTGGTTTCATTCCGCAGAAATATTTGTTAGAGTGGAGATAGTGTTAGAGTAATAGTAATAAGTAAAGGAGAGTTATTAATGTCTGAACAAGTTCAACATGAAAATGAATTAACCTATGAAGATAAAGTCATCCAAAAAATTGCCAACTATGCCGTACAAAACATTGATGGTATCTTAGAATTAAAAGGTGGCATGACTTCAGGTATCAAAGGCTTCTTCTCAGATAACGGCGAAGATGAAACCCGTGGCGTAAGTGCTGAAGTTGGTAAGAAAGAAGTAGCTCTCGACCTTGAAGTGGTTGGGGAGTTCGGTAAAGACTTACAAAAAGCCTTCCAAGACACCATTAAAGTTGTCAGCGAAAACGTTGAACACATGACGGGCTTGAAGGTGGTTGAAGTTAACATGCACGTTAACGAAGTCTACACCAAGAGCGACTATGAAAAGAACAAGAGCGATAAAGAACGTGAACAAGAAGCACGTCGCCGCAAAGAAGCTAGCGACTACTCCGGTTCTTCACGCGTTCAATAAGATTTGAATGACTAGACATCAAGAGATGTCGAGAAGAGAAGCTAGGACAAGTCGCCTGGCTTCTTTTTTGCGCTTAAAAATCAAGAGTAGCTTTTCTTCACAAAGCGTCAGGGAAGGCCTATAATAAAGTTAAGTAAAGGAGGAATCTATGATGCGTGCAATGATTTTACTCGGAAGTGGATATGAAGAAGTGGAAGCTCTGACGGTGGTGGATTGGTTCCGCCGGGCAGGGCTGACGATTGATATGGTTTCTGTTTCAGATAATTTAGAGACAGTGGGGGACCATCAGATCCATATCCAGGCGGACAAGCGTCTGGCGGATATTGATGCCGGTGACTATGACCTCATTGTGACGCCAGGCGGGATGCCTGCTTCGAAACAGTTAGCTGCTGATTCGGCGGTCCTTGACCTGGTTCAAAGCCACCACCAAGCTGGCAAATGGCTAGCTTCTATCTGTGCGTCGCCGCTGATTTTAGAAGCTGCGGGCATTGCAGGAGAAGCTGTCGGGACTTGCTATCCCGGCATTGAAGAAGAAGTTCACTTCAAGGAACATAAGGAAGACATCGTAGTTGTTGATGAAGCGGCCAAACTGGTGACCTCGAGAGGGCCTGCGACGGCGACTTACTTTGCCCTCTACCTTGTAGAACGTTTTGCCGGTGAAGAAGCGGCCCATGACTTGAAGCAAGCCCTACTCCTCGACCGGGTAGAAGCGAGTCTAGCCGACCATGCTTAAGGCCCTTTTCCAAGCCCCGGTCCGTTTCTACCGGTCCTATATCTCGCCTCTCTTCCCGGCGACTTGTCGCTACTATCCCTCTTGCTCGGCCTATATGCTCCGAGCCTTGGACAAGCACGGGGCCTTGAAGGGGAGTCTGATGGGGCTGGGGCGGATCTGCCGCTGCCATCCCTTCATTAAGGGGGGCTTTGACCCAGTGCCTGACCACTTCACCCTCCGCCGTAACCGGGAGGACCTGTCAGAGGCTGAGCGAGCCCTCCTAATCCAAGCCAAGGCCCAGGAGATGGAAGACCAAGCCCTTTAGAAAATCCTAGTATTTTTTTCAAAAAGGGCTAAGAAAAAATTCACACTTAATTCACAGGGGACCCTTATAGTATAAGCATACCCAACAAACCCAAATAAACTTTTCTTCATATCTTTCTCCTCCAATTGAAAGATAGTCGAAAGAGGCTGAGCTGTGGAAAGGCCAGCCTTTTTCTTTTTGCTTAAAGTTTTCGGAGGGCATGCTTGAACTTTTGCTGCTGAGCCCCTATAATGACTAGGCGAGCTAAAGTCGAGAGCTCCGCGATTATATTTAATGGAGGGGTGTTACGTTTTGAAGTTTATTTGGCAGTATTTGAAGAAATATCCTGGCGACTTATTGATGTTGTTTCTAGGGATGTCCGCTTTTGTGGCGGTGACTCTAGGCCTACCCACTATGGTCGCTTTTATTATTGACCATGCCATTGTCGCAGGTAATCTGTCGGTTTTCTACCGTTATATGGCTTATATGCTCGTCTTTGCCCTAGTTGGGGTGGTGGGTCAGCTGATGGCCTCTTACTTTATCAGTAAGATTGTTAACGATATGACCATGAAGATCCGCAATGATGTCTATGCGAAGATGCAGACCTTGTCGCACCATGAATTCCAAGAACTCGGGGTGCCATCGTTGACGACACGGATTACCACGGATGCTTTTATTCTCTTGCAGTTTACGCAAATTATGTTGCGGACAGGTATGACCTCGCCCTTGATGATTGCGGCGTCGATCTTTATGATTACGACCATTTCGCCGGCATTAGGGGCTTATATTATCCCCATTGTGCCGATTATCCTACTCTTGGTCCTCTTTATGTCCAAGTTGACCCTGCCCATCTCGGAAGACCAGCAGGCAAGTTTGGACCGGATCAACCAGAGCTTGCGGGAGAACATTACGGGGACCCGGGTTGTGCGGGCTTTCAACCGCCAAGCTTATTTTGAGAAGCGTTTCGCCAAGGTAGCCAGCCTCTACAAAGGGCTGACCAAGAAGCTCTTCAAGTTGGTGGCAGTGACCCCTTCTGTCTTCAGTTTCCTCATTAATATTACGATTATTATGATTATGCTAGTGGGCTCACGCTATATTGAGCAGGGCCAGCTCCAGGTGGGTAATCTCTTTGCTTTCATCGAGTATGCCTTCCATATCCTGATCTCCCTCATGCTCTTTGCCAATATTTATATGATGTATCCCCGGGCGGTGGTGTCGGCTGGCCGCCTCCAGGAAGTCTTGGATACGCCCATTACGGTTGAAAACCCTGACCAACCCGTCATGGAAACCGATGGCAGCGGGCGTTTAGAATTCCGCCATGTGGACTTTGCTTATCCGGATGCCAGAGAGCCGGTCTTGAGAGATATTTCCTTTAGCTCCAAGGCAGGCGAAACGGTGGCCTTCATCGGGTCAACCGGCTCAGGGAAGTCAACCATCGTGAAGTTGATTCCACGTTTCTACGATGTGACCAAGGGCGCTATCCTAGTTGATGGGGTGGACGTAAGGGACTTGGACCTGGCTGTCTTAAGGGACAAGATCGGCTTTACCCCGCAGAAGGCGAACTTATTTACCGGGGAAATTGCCGATAACTTACGCTACGGCAAGGCCGATGCGACGGAATATGATATGGATGAAGCCACGTCCATTGCCCAGGCCCGTGAATTTATCGAGCGCTTAGAGACCCGCTACCATACCCACCTGGCTGAGGGCGGCAGCAACCTATCGGGGGGACAGAAGCAGCGCTTGTCCATTGCCCGGTCCATTATTGGGGGGCGGGAGATCTATATCTTCGATGATTCCTTCTCCGCCTTGGACTATAAGACCGATGCGGCTGTCCGCCAAGCCCTCCAGGAAGAGACCAAGGGGGCGACGACCATTATTGTGGCCCAGCGTGTGGGAACGATCATGCATGCGGACCAAATTATTGTGCTCGACCATGGGGAGATTGCCGCAAGGGGAACCCACCAGGAACTCCTCAAAACATCCCCACTCTACTACGATATTGCCTCATCCCAACTTAGTGAGGAGGAATTAGCGCGATGAAATCTAGTGAACTCATGAAGCGGATTTGGACCTATCTGCGGCCCTACCGCTTGCAATTCTGGCTGGCCATTCTCGCCACTGTCGTGATGTCTGTCGCCAATGCTTTAGAACCCTTTGTCCTCGGCTTGGCGATTACAGAAGTGGCCAACAATGTCATGGATATGGTCAAGGGGGTCCCTGGCGCAGGGATTAACTTCCCTTACTTGATTCGGATCCTAGCCATTTACCTGGTACGGGGGCTCTTCTTCCAAGCGGGCCAATACCTGGGCATTTATTTCCTAACCAATGCTACCCAGGATGCCATGTATGACCTGCGCCAGGATATCTCGCGTAAGGCCAACCGCCTGCCAGTGGCTTATTTCGACCAGAACCAAACTGGGGATATTCTGAGCCGGATGACCAATGACGTGGATGCTATTTCCAATGCCATGCAGCAGTCCGCCATGCAGCTCTTTATTGGGGTCTTGCAAATTTCTTTAGCCGTGATTTCCATGCTGCTCCTTGATTGGCAATTGGCCTTGATTAGCTTGGTGATGCTGCCGGTAAGCTATCTGGTCGCACGGCGGGTGATCCACTATTCCCAGCCCATCTTTAAGCAACAAGCCGATGCCCTGGGCCATCTCTTTGGCTATACCCAGGAGAACTTATCCGGCTTTACCGAGATTAAGGTCTACAACCGCCAGGCGGAATCGATTGAAGAATTCAAAAACCGCAATCAACAATTGCGCGATATCGGCTTTAAGTCGAGTTTCTTGTCGACCATTCTCCAACCTTTACTCAGCTTTATCTCTAATCTTTCTTATATTGTGATTACCTTCTTCGGTTCGCTAAAGAGCTTCCAGGGGGCGCTGACCGTGGGTAACCTCCAAGCCTTCCTCAACTATGTTTGGCAGATTAACCAACCGATCAACCAGATTACCGAATTGTCTGGCTTGATCCAGAGCGCCTTCGCAGCGGGAGGACGGATCTTTAGCTTCCTGGATGAGGAGGAGATTAGCTCAGCGGGTGAAGACCAGGCCCTCCCTCAACCGGTCAAAGGCCATGTCCGCTTCAACCACGTCCGCTTCGGTTACGATCCCGACCGTCCATTGATGAAGGACGTGAACTTCGAGGTCAAGCCAGGGCAAATGGTGGCGGTCGTGGGACCGACCGGGGCAGGCAAGACGACCCTGATCAACCTCTTGATGCGCTTCTACGATATTGACAGCGGCAGCATCGAACTAGACGGGGTCAACATCCAGGATGTTTCCCGTGAAGACCTGCGGCAAAACTTCGGTATGGTCCTCCAAGATGCCTGGCTCTTCAATGATACCGTGATGGAGAATATCCGCTTCGGTAACTTGGACGCCGGCGACTATGAAGTCATTGAAGCGGCCAAGGTAGCCAATGTGGACCACTTCATCCAGACCCTACCAGGTGGCTATCAGATGGAAATTAACGAAGAAGCCTCGAACGTCTCGCTCGGCCAGAAGCAGCTGATGACCATCGCCCGAGCGGTGATTGCGGATCCTAATATCCTGATCCTCGATGAGGCCACATCTTCCGTCGATACCCGCTTGGAACAATTGATCCAAGAAGCTATGGATAAGATCATGCAGGGGCGGACCTCCTTCGTGATCGCCCACCGCTTGTCCACCATCCGCAATGCCGACATGATCCTGGTCATGCAGCAGGGGGATATTATCGAACACGGCACCCATGATGAACTCCTTGCCCAGGGTGGCTTCTATGCGGACCTTTATAACAGTCAGTTCAATGAAGAGACCGCGACGGAGATTCATATGGGGTATTAACATGTGATAAAAAGTTGGCTCGAAATGAAAAAAGCTCCGAATTCAAAGCTTTGCTTGGCTTGGATTCGGAGCTTTTTAGTTTGGCTTCTTTGATAAGTGGTTTTAGTGACTGCTGTTTCGCTGTTGCAGTCGGTTTGCCGGTTTGTACTTAGGGGGATGGTTTGGGTCTTGGGCACTGCAGAGTCTATATGTATGCTAAAGTTGTGAATGCGTCCTCTATTAGCTTAGTAGGCTGGGGTCAACTAGCGAAGGGAGGTTCTATTAGCAAGTAGGCTGGGAACAACTAGCGAAGGGAGCTTCTATTAGCAAGTAGGCTGGGGTCAATTAGCGGAGAGGGGCTCTATTAGCAAGTAGGTTGTTAGCAACTAGCGAACAAAGCTTCCGTTAGCGAGTAGGATGCTAGCAACTAGCTAACAGGGCTCCAATTAGCAAGTTGAAGCTCTGCTAGGCAAGCTGACTGGGCTCCCCCCATAATGAAAACAAGCTAGCAAGGGTCTTGCTAGCTTGTTGGTCCTTTAATCGGGTTCGGCCGCGCAGCTTCCTTGTCACTTCACAAGTCTCCGCCGCAGTCTATGAGACTGCTCTGGTGACTTGCTCCAGTGAAAGGAAGCTAGCCGTGCGCCCTCACACCCTCAGTCGGGTTCGCAAAGGCAGAAAGGCAGTGACTTCAGCAAAAGGAAACGATCGGCTAAGAGCCGCTCTTATTCCTTTTGTCTCCAGTCATCCCTTTCTAACCGCCTTTGCTCACACCCTGTTCTTTATCTTTCTTTCCGGATCATATCATGAGCCTTGACGGGTTGGTTGACTTTCATGCTGACGATTTGCATGGCGTGGGGGGCGCGGTCGATGGCTTGGCCGTCTTCGTCGCGCATGGCGGTGAGTTCTTGTTGGAAGTGGCGCATGCCGGGGCCGTAGAATTCGATGAGGTCGCCGACGCCGAAGTTGTTCCGCTGTTGGATGGTGGCAATTTGGCTGGCTGGATCATAGTCTAGGACTTCACCTACGAATTGGTAGCGGGGGATCCGGCGGCGCTTGCCGAAGAGTTGCTCGTTCTCAGTTGGGCGCCCGTAGTAGAAGCCGGTGGCCAATTCGCGTTGGGCGGACTTCCAGAGTTCGTCAATCCATTCTTGTTGGACTTGGTAGTTATCGGGATCTTCGAGGTAGGCGTCGATGGCCTTGCGGTAGACGTTGATGACGGTTGAGACATAGTGGATGGACTTCATCCGGCCTTCAACCTTCAAGGAGTCGATCCCGTTCTGGATGATGTCAGGGATGTGGTTGATCATGGAGAGGTCAACGGCTGACATGGCAAAGGGTTCGTCGATATCTGTGCCTTCTTCTCCCTTGCCGACCATGTAGCGTTGGCCTAGTTTGGGCATGTCGTAGAGGCCGTACTGCCAACGACAGGACTGGCAGCAGCCGCCCCGGTTGGCGTCGCGGTGGGCCATATGGTTGGAGAGGGTACAGCGGCCAGAGTAGGAGATACACATGGCCCCATGGACGAAGGCTTCAATTTCTACATTGGTTTTTTGGCGGATTTCAGCAACTTCTGCCATGGAGACTTCCCGGCCGAGCACACAGCGGGTGAGTCCAGCATCTTCCCAGAAGTTCAGGGTCTCATAGTTGACGGCTGATTGTTGGGTGGAGAGGTGCATTTCGAGCCCGGGCGCGTCGCTAGCGCAGATCTGCATGAGGGCAGGGTCGGAGATAATGACTGCATCGATCCCGATATCACGGATGGTGCGGAAGAAGTCTCCGGCACCTTCTTCATCACCGACATGGGTGACCATGTTCGAAGCTACGTAAACCTTGGCATTGTGCTTGTGGGCATAGTCCACAGCTTCCTGCATCTCATCGAAGTCGAAATTGCCTGCCCGGCTTCTTAAGCCGTAAGCTTCGCCGCCGATATAGCAGGCATCGGCTCCATAGTGGATAGCAATCTTTAATTTCTCAAGGGTCCCAGCTGGTGCTAAGAGCTCGGGACGTTTTAATTCACTTTGTGTCACACTGATTTCCTTTCTAATTGAGCGCTTATTGGACGGTATCCTTATCGAAGAGGAAGAAACCGGTAGAGAGTTCACGGTTGTCAGGATGGAGGTCGCGAACTTTTTGGTCGAGTTGGAGGGCGAGGGCATCATTCCATTGGCCTGCCTCAATGGCATCTCTAGCCTGGGCGAAGAGTCGGTTAATCTCAACGAAGGCTTGGCTGGGGCAGTAGATCCCGTCGGCGTACCAGCGTTGGATGCCCGCTTCTTGGAGGTCATCCAGGTACATCATAAGGTCCAAATCGTTGTTGGCGAAGATATGGGTGCCATGGTCATCTTCATAGATGGAATAATGGGTTTCGTCCTTCTTGGGTTCAGAGAGGAAGAGCTCGTGCTCGGCAACTTCTGTCTTATCCTTGCCGACAAAATTAAAATAGTTGTCCAGGAGTAGCCGCCCGCTCTGGTGGATACAGGAGGCCCCGTAAGTTTGCACCATGAGGGGGATCTTGGCGTCCTGGGCCATCTCTCTTAATTCAACATAGGGAACTTCGCGGGCCACTAAGGCGCCTACTGCCCCGTACTGGGCCCAGAAGTTAACCTGTCCAGGGCTCGTTACGAGGACCGAGGCATCGTAGATATAGGGCATCCGATAGGCTTCTTCCTTGAGAATTTGGATCAAGCCGGTATCTCCAACCATCAGTAAATCCGCCCCCATGGCTTTGACTTGGCTCAAATAGTCGCGTGCCCGGTCGATCTTATCATTGTGGAGGATGGCATTGGCTGCGACAATCACCTCTTTGCCTGCCTGGTGGGTGATGCGGATCATTTCGGCCATTTCATCGCGGTCAAAATATCCCGGCAAGCGGAGGCCATAGCTGCTTTCGCCAATAACCAAGTAGTCGACGCCTGCTTCCAACAGGGCCTGGCCTTGGCTCAGGGATTCAGCTGTCGCAATCAATTTAATCATTCGTTTCATTCCCTCTTTCTTCATTATAGTACACATCTTTACATTGTAAGTTCTAAAGCAATAAATGTCTAGACCTTTCGGTAAAAGTTGAGGAAATCTTAGTTAGATAAGCAAGGAGGAATAGGAATCGCTATAAAAATTGTGCTGGATAGCCTCCCTTTCGCTTTCGATAGTGGGCATTAGGAATAGTAGGAAAGTAAGAAAAAGCCCTGGCCACTCGAAAGGGAGTGACTCAGGGCAGGGATAGGAGCTGGTCCTAACTTAATGGTTGTGGGCCAAGACTTGGAGCTGGTGCTTGTAATTCTCGGCCTTGAGATTGGGCAGGCTGAGCATGGTGGCTAGGCTGATTAAGTAGAGGCTAGCCAGGAAGAGCATCACCATGGGAACAGAGGAGACGTCGAGCAGCCAACCGATAACGACTGAGGAGAAGCCTCCCACGGCCCGGCCCACATTGAGGATGACATTGTTGGCAATGGAGGCGATGTGGGCGGGGTAGAGCCGGGTAATCATGGCCCCGTAGCCTGCGAACATGCCGTTGACGAAGAAGCCCACGATGGCCCCACCGAGGACCATGGTCAGGGGCGTCCGGGCAAAGGTGAAGAGATAGACGGACAGGGCGGAGAGGCTGAGGAAGCTGGCATAAGCCAATCGGGGTCCCCGGGCGTCGAGCAGGCGGCCAAAGGTGAACATACCCAGGCACATGCCAACAATGGTCGCAATCATCCAAGTGGAAGAGTCCTTCACGCTCAGGCCAGTGGCTTCCTGCATAATGGTAGGCAGCCAGTTCATCATCCCGAAGTAGCCGGCAATTTGGACAGTTGTCATCAGCATGAGGCCCAAGGTCTGCCGGCTGAGTTCAGCGGTCTGGAAGAGTTCCTTGATGGAGGGCTTGTGAGTAGCGGCCTGCCTTTGTTGGTCGGCTTGGGTGTCCGCAAAGACTTGCTGGTCATCGATGGCGAAGACCATCCATAGCACTAAGATTAGGGGCAGGAGGCCGAAGAGGAAGAGGCCGCGCCAGCCAAAGAGCGGCGCAATGAAACCGGCCAGGACAGCCGAAAGGATCGAACCAATCTGTCCGGCAATCCCATTGAGGGAGCTGACCCGCCCCATCTTCTGGGCAGGCACGATGCTGGCCATGATGGCGATAGCCACCCCGTATTCACCGCCGACCCCCATGCCAGCGAGGAAGCGCATGAGGTAGAGGTAGGACAGGTTAGGGGTGAAGAAGATGAGCCCAGTTGCCAAGGAGAAGAGGAGGATGGTCCACTTGAAGACCTTGAAGCGGTTATAGCGGTCGGCCAGGATGCCGAAGATCAGGCCACCGGCCAGCATGCCCAGATTGGTGATGGTGGCAATGAGGCCGGCCTGGGCGCCGTTGATCCCGAGCTGGCCGATAATCGCAGACATGGAGAAGGCGAGGAACATGACATTGAGATCATCCGTTCCAGAAGCCAGAATGGCTGCGATAAGGGCGCGTTGACTGTTGGTGTTCGAACGTTTCACAAGTTTGACCTCCTTAAAGAAAAGACTGACTAGTCGCTGTGGCTGGCGGTCCAAGCTTGGGGATCTTGGTACCATTGTTCCAGCACATCCCGGGCGGCTTCTACTTCAGGATCTTCTTTTGCCGCAATAGGGATCAGGGTCTTGAAGTCGGACAGGGTGTAGAGGGGGAAGTCTTCCTTGGCGAAAGCTTGGCGGCTAGCAGGGAGGAGGTAGTTGAAGATGGCGAGGGCAGCTACCACTTGGCCCCCTGCTTCTTGGACTTGGTGGGCAGCTTGGATAACAGAGCCACCGGTTGAAATCAAGTCTTCTACCATGAGGACCTTGGCGCCTTTGTCGAATTCACCCTCGATGGCATTTTGTTTGCCGTGGCCTTTCGCTTTATCGCGTACATAGATCATGGGCAGGTCCAGGGCCTGGGCGATGAAGGCGGCGTGGGGGATCCCAGCGGTTGCGGTGCCAGCGACGACCTCAATATCTGGGCACTGAGTTTTGATCGTTGATAGGAAGCCGTCGATGAGGAGCTGACGGACTTCAGGATGGGAGATGGTCAGACGGTTATCACAATAAATGGGTGACTTGAGCCCGCTCGTCCAGGTGAAGGGCTGGTTCGGACGAAGCGAGATAGCATGGATATCGAGGAGGGCTTGGGCAATTTGTTCGGCTTGTGACATGGTGAATTCTCCTTTTCTATTGCAATGCGGCTTTAGGCTTGCCATTCGGCAGTGATGGCTTGGTAGGCTTGGACGGGATCGTCAGCTTGGGTGATGGGCCGACCGACAACGATGTAGTCGCTGCCAAGGGCCTTGGCCTTAGCTGGGGTTGTGATCCGCTCTTGGTCTTCGCGTTGGCTCTGGTAGTTGCTGGGGCGGATACCCGGGGTCACCGTGAGGAAGTCCGCTCCGACTTGGTCCTTGATCAGCCGGGATTCGAGGGGGGAGCAGACCACGCCGTCGAGTCCGGCCTTTTGGCTGAGCTTGGCATAGTGGACGACACTCTCTTCGATGGTCGCTTGGGTTAACTGTTCGGCCTGCATAGCGGCTTGGCTAGTCGATGTCAATTGGGTGACGGCGATGAGGAGGGGCCGCTTGCTTGGATCAGGCTGGGCTTGGCTAATGGCTTCCTTGGCCCAGCGCATCATCTCTTCCCCACCTGCTGCGTGGACATTCAACATATCCACTCCTAGTTCGGTCAGGGCGCGGATGCTGCGGTGGACCGTATTTGGAATATCGTGCAGCTTCAAGTCAAGGAAGATATGGTGGCCCGCTGCCTTGAGTGCTTTCACCAGGGCAGGGCCATTGGCATAGTACATCTCCATCCCAATCTTGACATTGAGTCTTTGGCCTTCGAATTTTTGGATAAAAGCCTCCATCTTATCGACAGTATCGAAGTCTAGGGCAATAATCGGTTTATCTTTTTGCATTTTTAGCCTCCAAAAATAACTATTTTTTCCCAAAAAAAAGCACATTGATGACCATCAAAGTGCCGACCCTCTGCTTGGCGCCAAGCAAAAAGGATGCGAGTAAAATTTTGCTCAAATTGTCAAGTATTATAGCCCTCTATTAAAAGCTTGTCAAGACTTTTTGACAAAAAAATCCCCTTTCTCGCTTCATCCATGAGAAAAAGCAAGCAAGGGGAAAGTTGTTATAGTTATTGACTGGCCTGTCTAGGAGAGGGTGGGGCCCTTATTCAACTTCAAATTCTTGGCGAACTTGGTCAGCGATGCGGTTGGCATAGTCAGCGGCCAGGTCATCAGTCTTGGCTTCAACCATGACCCGGAGAAGGTTTTCCGTTCCGCTAGGCCGAACGAGGATCCGTCCATCGCCGCCCATCTCGGCTTCAACCGCTTGGATAACCTCTTGGACCGTCTCAGATTTCATGGCATCCTCGCGACCTTGGCGGGTCACTCGGACATTGACTAAGATTTGAGGATAAGTTTGCATTTCATCGGCTAATTCAGAGAGTTTCTTGCCGGTTTGTTTCATCACGAAGAGGAGTTGGATAGCGGTGAGTAAGCCGTCACCCGTGGTGTTATGTTCCATAAAGATAATATGGCCGGATTGCTCCCCACCGAGGGTATAGCCCTTCTCACGCATGGCTTCGACCACGTAACGGTCACCGACCTTAGTGGTTTCCACGTGAATACCAGCGGCTTCGGTAGCCTTGTGGAAGCCGAGATTGGACATGACGGTAGCGACAATGGTGTTGTCCTTCAGACGCCCGCGTTCATTCAAGTACTTGCCGCAGATGAACATGATGTGGTCCCCATCAATCAAGCGGCCCTTCTCATCCACTGCCAGGCAGCGGTCTCCGTCGCCATCGAAGGCAATGCCGACGTCCGCTTGGTTATCGCAAACCATTTGCGCCAAGGCTTCAGGGTGGGTAGACCCTACCCCATCGTTAATGTTCAAGCCGTCAGGGGATGAGGCCATGGTTTGGAAGTTGGTTTCCAGGTCAGCGAATAAGCGGTTGACCAGGGGTGAGGTCGCGCCATTCGCGGCATCGATGCAGACATTGATACCTTCTAGCGAGGAGGTGATGGTTGATTCGAGGAATTCCAAGTACTTGGAGGCTCCTTCTAAGTATTCACTCACCGTCCCCAGACCCTCACTGCTTGGTCGAGGGAGTGTATCTTCTTCCTGGTCGAGGAGGGCTTCGATTTCTAATTCTTGGTCGTCAGAAAGCTTGAAACCGTCACTCCCGAAGAACTTAATGCCGTTATCCGCTGCGGGGTTGTGGCTGGCTGAGATCATAACCCCAGCAGTAGCTCCGGTGGTACGGGTTAAGTAGGCGACCCCAGGAGTTGAAATGACGCCTAATTGGAAGACTTCGATACCAACGGATAGAAGTCCAGAAATCAGGGCGTGTTCGAGTAACTGGCCTGAAATTCTTGGGTCGCGTGCCACAAGCACACGTGGATTCTCACTCTGTTCGCCGGCATGTTGGAGGAGGACATAGCCCCCGCAACGGCCTAATTTGAAGGCGAGCTCTGGTGTTAATTCGCGGTTGGCTTCACCACGCACACCATCCGTTCCAAAATATTTACGCATAATGAATAATCTCCTTAATATTGGTTTATTCGAGGATTTTTTCTTTTGTACAAGTCATCTTAACACGAAAGTTCCAGCCTGTGAAGCTTTAACTGGGGCTTAAGTGGAAGGGTCTTGTTCCTGGCTGGGGGCAGTCTGACGGCCAGCGCTTGACCGGGCCTCCTGGGACCGCTGGCGACCAGCAGAAGTCGAAGGCGAATTAGAGGCAGCCGTTGGATTGCTGGCCTGACTTTGCCGGTGGGGGATTACTTTGACCCGGACTTGGGCTGGCTCCATAGAAGTGACGCCCTGGGGCAATTCCAGGTCTACTTGGGTCTCTTCTTCCTTAGTGACTTGGCTAACGTCGACATAGCCTGTGACGCGGTTGAGCTGGTGGATGCTGGCAGGGTCGCCCGATAGGACCGTGTTGTGGGTGGTCAGCGGTTCAATTTCATAATCGGTATCGGCCCGGCCATTGACCGGCTCGAACTGGATGGGCACGGTATTGGTGTTGGACTGGATATCAACCTGGACTTCGACCTGCTTGGGATCGGCACTGATATCCAACATTTGCCCTTGGCTATCGGCAATCAGAACAGTTGCACTGGTTGTATAGGAGTCGCTGGCATCGCTTGGAATATCGACATTGACATAGACCTGGCTGATCTCTTGGAGCTTGTCGCCAGAACCTGACAGGGTGACGGATTGAGGGTTGACGCTCACATTCCCTACCGCATAGTCAGGAGCGAGCTGGTCCGAATTGACCCTAACCTCGATAGGATAGGTCTGGGTCTGGAGCTCCGCGATAGTGATATTGACGCTGGAAGGGGAGAGCTTATAGTGCAACTCCTTAGAAATCCCATCCAATCGGAGCTTGATATAGTGTTGGCCGGGCCCCAGCTGTTCCAAGTCTTCCGTCACTACCTTGAAGTTCTCAGCCTCAAGGGTCTGCTGGATGAGATTAGCTGGCCCTGACAGTTCCACATCGACGGTTTCAGGTAGGCCTGTAATATAGTAGTTTTGGACATTGCCCTTGATATGGACAGGGACATTGGAGATGGTTTCGGTGGAATTCTCACTCACATTCTGGAAGAAAGAAATGGGGTTGTCGTTGTAACGCTCTGCCTTAACGAAGACGAACATGGTCAAGGCGAGGAAGAGGGCGACAAGGAGGGTCAGCCACTTGTTGTCATAGATTTTATTCATCGTCATGCGCCTCGCTTTCCTTCTCTTCTTTAGCGAAAAGACGGCTTAGGATATTGCTTTCGGACTGTTCTTCGGCCACAATGAAGTGGTCTTTCAGACTCTGACGGAGTTCATCCTCGGAGAGGTCGCGGATAATCCGTCCGCGGTAGGTGAGGGAGATGCCACCGGTTTCCTCAGAGACCACGACGGTGATGGCATCGGTCTGCTCGCTCAGCCCCACTGCCGCCCGGTGCCGGGTCCCCAGCTCCTTAGGAATATCAGGATTCTCTGACAGGGGAAGGAAACTAGCGGCAGAGCTGATCTCACCATCTTGGATAATGACCGCCCCATCGTGGAGGGGGGTATTGGGGATGAAGATATTGATCAGGAGTTGGGAGCTGACAGCTGCATTCAAGCTAATCCCCGTCTTGGCAAATTCAGTCAAGGACTGTTCTTGCTCAATTGAGATCAGGGCGCCAATCCGCCGCTTGGCCATGTACTTGGACGCATCGATAATCTCTTCTACCATCTCTTCCATGGGGTTGGTGTACATCTGCTGCCTCTTAGCGGCGAAGAGACGCTGGCCTAGGTGCTCCAGCCCACGCCGGATCTCCGGTTGGAAGATAATGAGGACCCCAACAACCGACCACTGGATAATACTGTTCATAATCCAGTCGATGGTCTCCAAGCGAAAGACGGAGCTAAGAATCTTAATCACAATAAAGACAAAAATCCCATTCAAAATATTGATCGCCTTGGTATGTCGGATCACCTTCAATAATTGGTAGAAGAGGAACCAGACAATCAGGATATCAATCAGATTGAAGAGGTGTTGCAGGGTAAAAATAGATGACCAGTCAAAGGACATGGCGGGGCCTCCTTATCAGCTAATTAGAGAATGACACAAGCATTCTTACTTATTAAGTATAGCATATCCAGGACCACAAACGAGCGCTAAGGCCTGGGCCAAAGCTTAGGAAAAGCTTAAAGTGACTGGTAAATTACCATCATTAATTATAAGGGTTAAATATATTAAAGAAGGGATTTGGGAATAGTTTGTTATTTAATGTTTTGTTAAAATTAAATAACAAACTATTTATAGAAAGTAGAGACAGAAAGAATGAAAATTCAAATAAGAGATCTTTTAAAACTTACTCTGACGATGATCGTCGGGGCCTATTTCATCCGAACTTTTAATGAGACGGGTTGGCCTTTTACTCAGACGGATCTGTTTTGGGGACTGGTTCTTACTGTAATAGCTATTGTTGTTCCTCGGATTAAAGCCTATCAGAAAGCTAAATACCAGGCCAAGTGGGGGAAACCGACCAATCGGAGATAAGAAGCTTTTTATTTATACAATGGCAAAAAAACAAACATATGTTAAACTATAATTACCATTATAAATTTAACATATGTTTGGGAGTGTGAGATCTTTGATGCGAAAAGAACAGCTTTGGCCATTATGGAAAGGGCTGGCGGGGCTCACCTGGCTGCTTTATTTTTACTTTTTGATTAGCCAAGCAGAAGTCAGCTGGTGGTTTCAATGGCTGGCGAGAATAACCTTCTTATTATCATTATTAGTCATTGATCAGGTTTTTGACAAACGTCAAGAATTGGGGAAAAAGAAGTTTTATCAGTACCTTATTGGTATTCCTCTCCTCTCATTTCCACTAATAGTTTTTAATCCTTTTACTGAAATGGAGACCATTACTTGGACTGATTTTAAGTTGGTGGGTCTGCTGACCCTAGCCTTCATTATCATGATCGTCCTAGCCAATATCTTCTATTTTAGAAGGCAAGAGAGGAATTAATCCGAAAAAATATCAAAAAGCTCTTGCCAAGCTTAGGCTGAGATGTTATTATAATTGAGTACGATAAATCAAATTGATTCGTCGGGTGGGATAGCGAAGTGGCTAAACGCGGCGGACTGTAAATCCGCTCCTTCGGGTTCATAGGTTCGAATCCTATTCCCACCATTTCAATTATTATTGGGGTATCGCCAAGTGGTAAGGCAACAGACTTTGACTCTGTTATGCGTTGGTTCGAATCCAGCTACCCCAGTTGAGATGACCAGCTCTGAGCTGGTCTTTTTTGTTTCTTTATTTTTGTTAGTGATTAGTGGTTCAAGAATTATTAGGTCATCTAATTTTTTAATTTTGAGCAGGAGTGGAGCTTTGAAGTTGATCGTTAGCCATGAACAAGCAAGTAAAGCGAATTACGGTGCGTAGACGTTAGTCGTACGCAGCGTTTGAGATTTGCTAGGCGAGAGACCTTGGCTCGAGCCGGTGCCATGGCTTTTAACGATCAAATTCAAAAGCGGAACGGATGCTCACCGATACGGTGTACAAATGAAGCTTTTGTGCGAATGAATATTGTAGCTATTCAACAGAATTGTTATACTTAACTTAGCTCGAGAAAGGAGTGGTCCCTTATGGAATTATCCCAAGATCAAGTGCTTATCCGGCGCTTAAAACGTTTTGCTATCTTTTTCTTAGTCATTAGTATTTTTAATGTGATTTCTCAATTGATTACTACGATTTCATCCTTCCAATCTAAGGCTTTCGATGCTAGCCAATTTGAAATGTTGGGCCCTGAGATGGTGGAACAGATGCGGCAGACCTTCGCTTATTCCCATTCTATGCCTGTCCGGCTCATGAATGTGGTCTATCTTCTATTATATGTGGTTTTGGTTTATCTCTTCTATAAGGAGTGGCAGAAGTTGCGGGACTTCCAGATCGATCCCCAGACCAAGACCAACTTCACTATTGCCTGTGCCATCAGCTTGGCTATTCCCTTGGTTAATGCGCTCTTAACGCATCTGGCAGGTCTCGGTGCTTTCTCCGCTATGGCTGGTTGGATTGGCGCTGCCATTGTGATTGTCTTGAACCTGATTCTTTTCGGGATTTGTTTCTATACCTATAAGAAGTTGGCAGACCAGGGGGCAGTTTAGCTCCTCGGCCTATAGCCTGGTCGTTCGGAAGACTTGCTTGTCCGAGCGGGCAGGCTTTTCTTTTTGCCCTCCTGCGTGTTAAGCTACAGGCATGAGCATGAAGAGAGGAGTTTTGAACTATGTTATCAATTTATCGCTCAGGCGACCAGGCGCCAACCCATATAATTGAACTTTTGCAGGAGGCGGACTTTCCTGGAGGGGGTTATCTGGCTGAGAAGTTGGCGGACCAGGAGCTCCAGGCGGATGAAATGGTCTTAGTCGTGACGGATGCAGAGGGAGGACTCATGGCCTTTGCCTCCCTCTTAGCGGAAGACATTGTCCCTGACCTCGACTATGGCCCCTTCCTAGCGGCCGTCTATGTTGACCCGGCCTACCGCGGCCAAGGGATCTTCTACCATCTCGTCTCCTTGGTCGAACTCGAAGCCAAGAGCCAAGGTCAGAGCCAGCTCTATGTGATCTCCCAACACAAAAACCTTTATAGTAAGGTGGGTTATCAGTTCAAAGAAGACCTGGTCGACTTCATGGACCGGCCGGTTTATTGCTTCAGCAAGGCCCTTTAAGGAGGCAATATAACAATTCTTACAAGCAGCCAAGTGCGACAAAGCCCCTTCTGATGGGGATTTACTTCGGACTTGGCTTTTCTTTTATCATTTCTTAGGAATTTTTGTCACAATGCAGTATGTTATTTCTGACAAAAGACAATATCTGCCACTTTTTATTACAGGATTTTTACATTTTTTCAGAGAAATTGCAAAAGCTCCAGACTTATTAACAGAGTCGTTAAGGCTGATTAACAAGTCGGTCGGAGGGCTTTTTTTGTTTTGGGGGCCGTGCTAAGATATTTCTTGTCGACGAGACAAGGCCACGGTGCCTTAGCCTGAAGTGAAAGAATATAGATAAAAAGAGATGAAAAAGGAGAATTTATTCAAATGAAATTTAACAAGGTACTTTTCGGAGCAAGTGTTGCAATCGCAGGTTTCGCTTTCCAAGCGGTTCAAGGTCAAGATGTTCAAGCAGCTGAATGGGTAGCTCGTACAGTTGAACAAGTTCAATCAGACGTTAAGACTGTTGACGGCGATGCTAAAGAATACACTGTTCAATGGGGTGACACCTTAAACGTAATCGCAGCAGCAGTGAACGCTGATGTTGACGCAATCGCTGACCTCAACGACATCGAAAACGCCAACCTTATCGAACCTGGCCAAAAATTAAGCTTCGAAGTTGATAAAGACGGTAAAGCCCACAATATCAAGGCTGAAGGTCAAGAGGCTGCAAGCACAGACCAAGCTACAGCTCAACCACAAGCTCAAGCCACTTCATATGCCAACGCACCAGCTGCCCAACCTTCACAACAAGCTTACAGCTATGAAGCCCCTGCTCAAGCAGCACCAGCCGCTTCAAACTACACCGGCTCATCTTCATCTGCTAAAGAAATCATCGCCCAACGCGAATCAGGCGGCTCCTACACAGCAACTAACGGCCAATACATCGGACGTTACCAATTATCAGCCAGCTACCTAGGCGGCGACCACTCCCCAGCCAACCAAGAACGCGTGGCTGACCAATACGTTGCCAGCCGCTACGGCTCATGGGACAACGCCCTAGCCTTCTGGAACAACAACGGTTGGTATTAAAATAAGGGTGAGAGCAAGAGCGGTTAGCTTTGGATGCTTGGAGTGAGTCGGAATAAGGGCAAGCCCCGCTTGCACGTTTCCGACTTGCGAAAGCACTCCAAAGCTGCTCTTGCGAACCCAACTAAATAGGGTGTGAAGGCTAGCGGGAGAAATAGACCTCTGGAGCCAAAAGCCAGAGAAGACTAAAAGTCCTCGGCGGCTTTTGGTGAAGAGGAGCTATTTCTGCTAGCCTGAACCCAACTAAACAGGGTGAGAGCAAAGGCGTTTAGAAAGGGATGACTGGAGGCAAAAGGGATAAGGACGGCTTTAGCCGACCGTTCCCTTTTGCTGAAGTCACTCCCTTTCTGCCTTTGCGAACCCAACTAGGGTGTGAGGGCGCACGGTTAGAGCCAAACAAGTTTCTAACATTCACACAGAGCTATCGAGTGTGGGTTGATGCTGTTCAACCCACAGACAGAGCCAGCAAGTGTGGATAGACAGAGTCTGCGACCGAGAGCGCTCTGCCCCTAATCAATAAAATAATCAATCATCAAGCTAGCAAGACGGTACGGGGTAACTTGCTAGCTTTTTTCATTATCAAGAAGATTTTATTTATAATAATGTTTTAGAAAATAGGGGAGGCAATTTGCGAAGGAGGGGTTCAAATGCAAGTAGCAAGTCTCGAACTTTCTATCAGAGCTTCTGAAAGCAAGTAGCAGTCCGCCAACTTTCTATCAGAGCTTCTGAAAGCAAGTAGCAGTCCGCCAACTTTCAATAAGAGCTTCTGAAAGCAAGTAGCAGTCCGCCAGCTTTCAATAAGAGCTTCTGAAAGCAAGTAGCAGTCCGCCAACTTTCAACCAAGGGCTCTGAGCGCTAGTTGACCGCCTTTTATTTTCAAAGGAAGCTGTCCAATGAAAGTTGCAAGAAGAGGTAAAGTTCGATTCCTTCTCATAATCACTCCCCAAGCGCTTAAAATCACTCCTAAACGCCTAAGACTGGGGGAATACCAACATGCTATAATAGAGAGGTTAGGAGGCTTGCGAATGTTTGAAATTATTATTTGTGAAGATAATCCGGCGCATTTGGAAGCAATGACGGCTTATGTGAAGAACTATCTGGTGATGGAAGAAGGTCTTCCCATTCGTCTGGCTCTCGCGACTCCGAAGGCGGCTGAGGTGGTTAGCTATGCCAAGCAGGCAGCGACTAGACAAGATAGTCTTTATTTTATTGATGTCCGCCTGGGCGACCAGATGGATGGTCTCAACCTGGCGCGTAGGGTTCGCCGCTACCAACCCCAGGCTAAGCTGGTCTTTGTCACGGCTTTTGAAGAATACTTGCCCTTCACGATGACCTATCATCTGGAGGCCTTGGATTATATCTTGAAGGATAACCCGCACAAGATGCGGGACAAAATGATTGCCTGTATCAAGACGGCTTATGATCGGAGCCTGGTTCAAGCGCAGAGCTTTCCGCCTTTCGTCATCCGCAAAGGAGCCCAGACCCAGGTGATCCGTAGTGCAGCCATTAATTTCTTTGAGACCCTGCCTGCCCACCGTATCCGCCTTGTCGGCCCAGATGCTCTGGTTGAATTCTATGATTCCCTCAAGAATATTGAAGCGGACTATCCGCAATTCGTCCGCTGTCACCGGTCCTATCTGGCTAATGTTGAGAATATTCAGGAGTTAGATACTAAGGCGCGCCAGCTGACCTTTGTCGATGGCAGTGCGATTCCCTTCTCTAGGGAACGTTATGACCAGCTAGTGGAGGCCATGGCCAATTATTCCAACAAGTGCCCGCGTTAAAACTTAAAAACGACCGCCCTACTTAGTCGGACTGGCTAAGTGAGGCTGGTCGTTTTTTTAGCTATTTAGATCGCTTATTGGCGCTTCTTCAACCAATAGGCGAGGGGGAGGAGTAAGAGGGCGAGGAGGCCGGCGAATGGCCACTTGCTCGTTTTCTTCTCTTCATTTTCTTTGCTTGACTGAATAGTTTCTGATGCTTGCTTAGTTTCAGCGGACGGTGCTTTCGCTAGGCCTTTTTGACCTTGGTCCCCTTGGCGGTTAGCTTCAATCCTGCCTTCCTCTTCGGCTGCTTGGACAGGGGTTTGGAAGATTTGGGCGATGGCTTCCTTGAAGTTGAGGCCCTGTCTGGTGCGCAAGGGACGATCTTCTGGCGCTAGGGCCTGGGCGGTATCTGCCTCCTGGCTAGGATTTGGACGGAGGAAGCGGTCCTGGAAGTTTTGGATGAGCTGGGCTAAGCCGCCAGCTTCAGGCCGGTCGTCTTGCTTAGCCAGCTGGGTCTGCCGTCTAACGATACGTTGGCTAGGTTGGTTGATCCAGTCTTTAAGGCTTTGGCTGAGCCGGTCAAGCCAAGATTCGCTTTGGGTGTCTGGCTTGCTTGGTTGCTTGCCCTGAGAAGTCACTCCCTGACCGAGCTGAGCGGCGCTGTTCGGCTGGTCAGGGCGGGAAGCTTGGTCCGTTTTTTCTGGATCCTTTGTTTCCTTCTGCCCGCTTCCTTGACCAGGACCCCTTCCATTCGGAGCTTGGGAAGTGGGCGCTTGATCCGGCAAGTTGACCAGGCCTTCTTCATAAGGCTTGTCCTCAGTGATGCCATCGCGGCCGTCTGTTCCCATACCGGCTTCAGCCCCTGCTTCTTTTAATGGGTCCGGCGTCTGGTCTTTATCGGGCAGCTTGACCTGCTTGCCTTCATAAGGTTTTTCCTTGGTGAGGACTTGGCGGCCGCCTGTTCCCTGACCCCCCTGGCCAAAGTCATCCCCGATATAGCGGTATACCCGGTCTGGATGGTCTAAATCGGTATAGAATTTCATGGTATAGCTAAAGAAAGGGACAGGGCTTTCGAGGCCGTATTGTTGGACTCGGTAGCGGCGTTGGCTCCTATTATAGGGGTTGTCTGCCCCACTGATATTGGTCAAGGTTAGGATATAGTCGGAAGTCCCTTCGACAGGCTCAGTCTGGTAGTAGAAGGCCTCGAAGCCGGATGGTCGGCTAGGGGACTTAAACACGTAGAAATTATCCGCAAAAAGAACAGGATAAACATAAGGACCTTCAAATACGGTGGAAGTTGGCAGGATATTGAAGAGATTGGGGATATCGACAGGGCCCTCGCCTTCCTCCTGGCTACGTATTTTTTCTGCCTGGGTGAAGAAGGGCCGGGCTTCGCTTGCCTGGTCGGACTTGGGCAGGCTAAAGACTTTTTCCAGGCCTTCGCTGTTGCTCTCTGGGTCTGAGCTGACCAGGCTGAATTTGACCTGGTAGGAGGTCTCGTCTTCGCTGAGGATCTCCTTGCGCCAAACTTCTTTCCGGAAGGTCACTCGAGGCACGTAGAGCTTACCGACCAACTTATCGCCATACCTGTAGTGGGTGAGGTGGATGAGTTCTGTCTTGTCATCGATCTTTTCCCGCTGGGTCTCCTTAGCATAGTAGTGGGCTGGGTCGTCCGTGTCCTTGGTCAGGATGAGGTCGAGATCACTTAAGACTTTAGGCTGTAAGGCTAGCTGGGGCTTCTTCTGTGCCCATTCCTCTGTGAAATGGAGGAGCTGGCGGTAGTGGTAGCGCATCTTCTGGTCAGCGAGGGCCTCTTTGGAGACCCGCCAGTGGGCTTTGAAGGTTTTTGTATCCAACATGGGCCGGTCCGAATATTGGTAGATGAGGTCGACTTGGTTCTTGTCCTCTCGGGGGATGACAAACTTCGACCAGCTAATTTGATTGGTGAGTCTGCCTTGGTTATCTATCTTATGATAGGTTAGTTTTTTAAAAGGGAGGTTGAGAATCGGGTCCCAGCTATTTTCAATTTGCTTCCAATTGACGCCAAGCCAGTAGGGATCGAAGCTGAGCAGTTCCTCATCTGAGGCCCCTTCAGGACTATGGGGCAGGTCTTGGTAGATGAATTCAGAGAAGGGATTCTCCTTGTCTTCAACGATGAAGTAGTAGCGGTCATCTTCTAAGATGCCAGGACGAGGCGAGAGGGGCTCTTGAACGGTCTCCTTGTCGATCCGCCGCCAGACCCGTAACTTACCGAAGTCCTGGGGATTGGGGGTCCAGTTTTGGATTCCGTAGAGGAGGTCGCGGTCATTGGCACTGGGGAGGGGCCCCAAGATAGTGAAGCGGTAGTGGTTATCAGAGTTGCTCTTTTCGGGGATGATCTGGTGCTGGCCTTTGGGTGATTTAGAGAGCGTGCGCAGAGGGAAGCTAAAGTAGCGGTCCCAGGACTCTCTAGGTAGGCCCATGAGATCCCAGTAAGTAACGACTTGCTTCTCCGCCTCTTGGCCGCTTAACCCCTCCTGGCTAAATTTTTGGTAGGGAGGCAGGTCAGCCTGGCCCTGGTCTTGGCTGTGGTCAACGATCCGCTCGAGCTGGCGGTCCAAATGATAGTGGAAGATGAGGCTAGACGCTTTTTCAGGATCTTGGGGCTGGTCATTGACTTCGTAAGAGACAATCCACTTGTGGTCTTGTTGGAAATTGGGATTGCTGTAGCTGACCAGGAGCTGCTTTTGGTCAGCTGAGAGTTCGATTTTGCGCAACCATTCGCTGGGTGGTGTGAGGTTGGCGAGCCGCTGCTCGCTGGCTAGGTTTGCGGGGAAGGTATGGTTTTTCCCTTTATTGTATGTGGTCCAACCATAAGGGTAGTTGATGAGTTTATCATTAGGCAAGCCTTTTTTGATCAGGGCTTGGAAGGGCAAGGGGAGCTGGTCGGTTGGTGTTGAGGAGGGGTCGATTAGCGGGGAGTAGTGAGACCGGCTGATGACTGGTTTGTAGGCTTGACGGAGCTTTGAAGCGGGCTTAGGCGCTGAGCTTGACGCTGCCTTGTCTTTTTGAGAAGTGCTTGACGAACTTTCCTTACTTGTCTTAGGCGCACTTGCCTTGCTTTCCCCACTTGCTTTAGGCGTGTCCTGGGCCAGACGGGTCTGGCCAGCTTCTGCACGCGGACTTGCCTCTTGAGCTTTAGATTCACTTTCAGCTTTCTTTTCTAGGCTGCTCCTTGGGGCGCTAGTGGCCGCTGGGCTTTCGGCTATCTTTTCACTTGTTTTTTCAGCAGCTGGGCTTTCTACTGTTGCGGCGCGCTCGGTTGACGGTTCAGCTAGACCAGGGGCTTCTGGCTGGCTTTCCTTGGCCTCTACGTCGGTAGGCGTTTCGACGGGAGCAGCTTGGACCTCTTGGCTAAGGAAGAAGCAGAGGCTGGCGCTGCAGGCAAGGATTTTAAGAATGTCTTGTTTTAATTGTCTTTGCATAGGGTTTCTCCTTATAATAGTAATATCTTAGTGATATAAATATAACATTTTATTAATTTTTTAACTAGTTTGAACTAAGGAGGTGGGCCATGTTTGCTTATCTAATGAGCCACTTGACCCTCTATGATTTTGTTTTTCAGGCCTTGGTGGTCTACAGCTGCCAGTTCTGGGCTAAGGGTAAGCGGTCTTTAAGCAGCTACCTGGTCTTGTACGGGCTTTTATTGTCAACGGCCCTCAATCCTTTGATTGTGTCCTTGAATTTCTATATGACCTTTAACTTCCTCTTGGTGGCGGCCTGGCTCTACTGGCAGTGGCGCGACCTGACCCAGGTGATGACCATGACGGCCCTGGTCTTTATTAATATTTCCTGCCAGGATTTCTATTATTTTAACCTGGTCTTTGAAAGTCTTCCCTATGGCAGGCTGGGGCATTTTGTGCTTTGGCTCTTGGGCTCTATTCCCTTGATCTGGGGGCTCAGTCGCTTGGAAGATTGGCTTTGGCGGACATATTTCTCGGGTTCAATCCGCCGCCATCTGACCTTCCTGCTCCTGACGGTGGGCCTGGCCTTCCTGATTTATTTTCCTGCCTTTGTCCGCGACTTCCAAGAGGTCTCGGACATTAATTCGGCGACCTGGATTTATTTGGCCCTGACCAATGTGCTCTTATTGGTCTTCCTGATTTTTGCGGCAGCTCTTTTCTACCAGGGGACAGAAAGAATCCGCCAGGCGGAGCGCCAACAAGCTGAGCAACGCCTAGATGCGGAATATGGCCGCTTAATCCGTCAACAATATAAGGAGATGCGGCGCTTTCGCCATGACTTGCGCAATCTCTTAGTGGGCTTCGGGGGCTATATTGAGTCCCAGAATTGGGAGGGTTTAGCCAGCTATTACCAGGCGCTGAAGGCCAGCGGGACCAGCTTGGACCTAGCGGAAGACCATCCTATCTTTGACTTGGCCGACTTGCCGAATGATGCCTTGCGGGAACTGGTCCAAACCAAGTTGAGCCTGGCCTTGACCTATGATATCCCAGTCCATGTCGAAGTGGCTGAGGACCTGCCCCAGATCCAGGAAGGGGTGGCGGGCCTGGTTCGGATCGTTGGCATCCTCCTCGACAATGCCATTGAAGAGTCGGAGGGCTTTGACCAGGCAGAGCTGACCTTTGCGGTGGAGGCGGTGGAAGGCTATCTCTCTATTAGCGTGGCCAACCGCTGCCAGGATCCCGACCAAGTGCGGGCGGTTCTCCAGAAGGCGGGCCAGTCGACCAAGGCTAAGGCCGGACAAGACCGGGGCTATGGCTTGGTCAATGTCCAGCGGCTGAGCCAAGCCCAGGGCATCCAACACTTCACCAGCTTTATGGGGGACATCCTGGTCCAAGAGCTCTTAATTGATTTAAATGCATAAGTAAAAAGCGACCCTGTCAATGGTATGCTCCCCCTAAAGTAGACACTAAAAAAAGTAAACTACTTTAGGGGGAGTTTTTATGCGTTCAAATAGAAAACATTCACCAGCAGAATTGGCTAACTATATCCATCTATATAAAGAGGGA